>CAVROF010000011.1:0-251541 GCA_963722775.1 uncultured Gammaproteobacteria bacterium | reverse complement strand
TTCCCTCGCCCCTGGCAAGGTCGAGCAGATGTTCCAGCAGCACGTCCCGCGCACCGAGCAGGATCGCCTGCTGGACCGCCTTGTCGAGGCCGGCTATCGGCCCCTTCCAGCTCCAGGCGAGCAGCCGCCAGCGTCTCCTGGAGCTTCGCCGTCACCAGGCCCAGCCGGCCCAGCCCGCCCCGCAGCAGGCCGTCGAGGAACTCGAGCAGCGCGCGGGTGCCCGCCGATCACCCGCAGCACCCGGGCCAACTCGGCGGCGCGCGCCCGGCCAGGCGGGCAGGCGCAGCAGGAGCTTGCGGCTCTCGGCCAGGCTCAGGGGGCCGAGGGGGATGCGGTGGAGAAAGGTTTCAATGCCGGGCACCGGATGGCGGCAGGTGAGGAGGAGCCGGCCGCGGCGGGTGTTCCGGGCGAGCAGGCCGAGGAGGGCGGCGGTGCCGGGATCGCGGAAGGCCCCGCCTCCCGGGGCGAGGTTCTTGTCGTCGTCGAGCATCAGGACCACTGGCTCCTCGGCCAACGCCCGCGCGAGGAGCTGCAGGCGAAGCCCCTTCGTCCAGCTCCCGGTCGACGAGCAGCGAGGCGCGCTCGCGGGCCTCCTGGCGTCCACCGGCCAGCAGGGCGGCGCCCACGCTCGCGGCCACCGCCGCGAGGTCGAAGCGGCCGACATGCGGGGCCACCACGTAGCCGCTCTCGACCAGCCGGCGCATCGCCCGGCCGGCCACGGCGCTTTTGCCCACTCCGCCGAGGCCGGTCAGCAGCACGCCGGCGAAACCGCGCTGCGGGTCCCGCAAAATGCGCAGCGCCGCGCGCAACTCCTTGCGCCGGCCGATCAGCTCGTCGAGCCGGAGCTGCGGCACCGGGCCGGAGAGGTCGTGCACCGGCCGCTCGCGCAGCGGCGCCTTTTCGGCCCCGAAGTCGGCGCACACGTACTCGCCGGCCACGAAAGGGTCGCGGCGGCCTGCTCGGGCAGGGTCTCGGCGAGCGGCGCCCCCGCGGTCAGCTGCCGCTGGCGCTCGGCCTCGGTCTCCTCCTTGCGCGCCGCGGCGAGGGCGACGCTGGCCAGCACCGGCTGACGGCCGGCCAGGTGGTCGTAGAAGGAGTGCGCCAGCCGGGTGGCGTAGGCGTCGGAGACCGCGGCCTGCATCGCCACCACGGCGAGACGCCGGCCGCGAGCAGCGCCTCGGCGAGCTCGCCGGTCTGCCCGCTCCGACCTCCACCCCGCCGTGGCAGCAGTTGAGAAAGACCAGCGGCAGCGGCCGGCCCGGCGCGCGGACCGGGTCCAGGGAGGCCGCCGGAGTGATCGGACGGCCCGCCCTCGTCCTCGAGCGCTTCGCCGGGCAGGCCGTGGCAGGAGAGGTGGAGCACGCGGCAGGTGTCGCGCCGGAGGGCTTTGGCGATCTCGTCCGGATGGCCGGTCTCGAGGATACGCACCTTGATGTTTTCCTCGCTGCCTTGCCTCCTCCACGCCGTCGAGGATGTTCTGCAGCTCCCGCTCCTGGTCGAGCACCGCGGCGGCGGTCTGCCCCTCGTCCGGCGCCCCCACGGCGACCAGGAGCTTGAGCGGCCCGGCGGGCGGCGCGAAGGGCTTGGGTGCGAGGGCCGACGGCCGGCGCAGGACCACGACGGAGAGGTGGAGCGCCAGCAGCCGGCTGTCCGGCAGGCGCAGGGCCTCGAAGGGCAGGCCGAGGAGGTCGGGGGCGTCGGCCTCGAACAGCACCTCGACCGTGGTCCCCACGCCGCAGCCGTCGGCGAGCCCGGCCAGCGCCTCTCCCGCGCCCTCGGGGAGGACAAGCGGCCGAGCGCGCGGCCCAAGTCGGCGCAGATCCTTTTCGAGCGCCGCCCGGGCCCCCTGCTCCGGGCTGCGGTAGGGCCCGGCGCGGAAGCCGCGGAGAAAGGAGTCGCGCAGGGCGAGCAGCTCGCGCCGGCAGCCCGGCCGGCGCCGGGGCGGCGTGGACGTCGCCGCCGATCGTGACCGTGACCCCCACCGGCTCCCCGCCGTTGCGCCGCAGGCTCACCAGCACGGACTCGACCCGTCCCCCCTCGCCCTCTGTCGGGCCAGCGCTTTCCCGCCGCGGCCGCCGGCTGCGCAGCGCGCCGGCGATCGCCTCGACCTCTGCGATGCCCCGGCGGGCGAGCGGGCGCAGCAGCGGCGGCACCCAGGCGTCGTCGCCGGCCATCACCGGAACGAGCAGCTTGCCCTCCTGGATGCGCGCATAGGTGAGGTAGCCGGCCTCCGCCTCCACCCAGCGGCTGGCTCGCGAGCCGGCCGAGAAGACGATGATGCCGGCCTCGGCTTCCTTCAGGCCCTGGTTGATGCGGTCGACCATGCTGTCCCCGGCGGCGATCTCCCAGGCGTCGTACCAGGGCTCGAAGCCGGCGGCCGCCAGGGCGAGCGCCAGGCGCTCGACCGCGGGTTTGTCTTCGACGAATGGCTGATCAAGACGCGCATGGCCTCGCCGGCGCTCCGGGAAAACGGGCTCAGGCCGGATCGATCCGGAAACCGGTGGCGACGGCCGCACGCCTCTCCGCCGGCCGCTGTGCAGCAGGACCGCGCCGGAATGGCTGCTTCACCTCTCCTGCGCCAGGTCCGCGAGCGTCGCCGAGCAGCTTGTAGAACCGGCCGACGGAATCGACATGCACGCGCTCGTCCGGGGAGTGGGCGCCCTCGATGATCGGGCCGAACGAGATCATGTCCATGCCGGGGAACTTCTCGCCGAGGACACCGCACTCGAGGCCGGCGTGGATCGCCTTGAGCTCCGGCTCGCTCCCCTGGACCCGCCGGTGGACCTCGCGGAACCGGCGAGCAGCGGCGACTCGGGTTCCGGCTTCCAGGCCGGGTAGCCCTCGTTCTCCTCCACCTCGGCCCCGACCAGCTCGGCGCAGGCCCGCAGGCGGCGCGCGGTGGCCGCAGGGCCGAGCCGACGGAGCTGCGTGACTCAGAGAGCACGCTCGACCCGCTTCCGTCCTCGGCCACGGCGGCGAGGTTGACGCTCGTCTCGACCAGGCCCGGGATGTCGTGGCTCATCGCCAGGACGCCGTGCGGCAGGATGTTGAGCAGGAGCAGGAGGCTGGCCGTCCTCAGAGCCGCGCTCCAGACCGGCTTCGCTGCGCTGGGCGGCGGTCCGGCACCGCCGCCTGATCTCGAACTGCACCTCCGGCTCGACTGCGCGGTACTCCTCCCGGATGCCGGCGATCTCCTTTTCGAGGGCCGCGATAAGGCGGCGCGCCGGCCGGGTGGCAGGATCACCCGCGCCGAGGCCTCGCGGGCCAGTGGCGTTGTGCTTGTTGCCGCCCTGGAAGTGGAGCCGAGGTGAAGCGGACCGGCGGCGTCAGAGCGCGCGGGCCAGCAAGCTGGACCGCGTTGCCGCGCTGCAGGTGGATGTCGATGCCGGAGTGGCCGCCGCGCAGCCCGCGAGCCGGCAGCTTCAGCACGCTCGCCCCTGCCGGCACGGCCGTCCCGGGCCGGCAGCACGCTCCAGGTGAGCCGCGCCGCCGGCGCAGCCGATGTAGAGGGCGTCGTCCTCCTCGGAGTCGAGGTTCAGGAGCAGCCGGCCGTGAGAGCGATGCGCCGGCGTCGAGCGCCACGGCGCCGGTCAGGCCGGTCTCCTCGTCGACGGTGAAGAGCAGCTCGAGCGGGCCGTGGACGACGTCGTCGGCCGCGCGACGGCGAGCATCGCGGCGACGCCGATGCCGTTGTCCGCGCCCAGGGTGGTGCCGTGCGGCCGTGACCCAGCTCGCCGTCGAGCCGCGGCCGCGATCGGGTCGCGGTCGAAGTCGTGCTCGACGCCCGGCGTTCTTCTCGCAGCACCATGTCGAGGTGGGCCTGGAGGACCACGGTCGGCGCGCCCTCGCGGCCGGGCGAGGCGGGCTTTCTCGACCACCAGGTTGCCGGCGGCGTCCTGCCGGTGGCGAGAGGCCCTTGCGCCCGGCCAGTCCGAGCACGTAGCGGCGCATCGCCTCCTCCTGCGTCGAGGGGCGGGGGATGGCGAGGATGGCGTCGAAGTGCTTCCAGAGAGGCCGTGGGTTCCAGCTCGGAGACAAAGGACATGGGCGCTCCTCCTCGCCTGCAAACATATCTCGTCCGGGAGACGGGGGGCCAGATGGGCGCCGCGCTCGGGCTGTCGGCAACGCCACACGGCCCGGGCCGCCGGCCTGACCGCCACGGCGCTTTGCCTCGAAACTTCGGATGCGTCAGGATCTCTCCATGGCACGGGGGATGGGAAAGCAAGTCCGCGGGAGTCCCAGATCGAGGCCGCCGACGCGCGGGCGGACCGCGACTCGTCACCGCCGGGGGAGCGCGCTGCGCCAGAAGCGTCACGGGCTCGAGCTGTCGCGGCGGCGGGTGCTGCAGGAGATCGCGGCCGCTCGCTCGGAGGTCCGCCGCGCCGCGCTCGAACAGGCCCTGGCCCACCTCTACGCCGACTCGCCAAGTTGGGGCCCGAGCCCGGCCCGGCGCAAGGCTAGGCGGTCTCAAGCGCTGGCTGCTGCCGGTCGCGGGGCGCGGAGCGGCGGGAAAAGCGAGAGGCGGGGAGCGAGCCCCCGCCTCCGGGTCAGAGCGGCCTTGCAGTCGGACGGCCTAGCGGCCGTCGCGGTCGAAGTCGCCCTGCATGGCGCGCTCGGTGCGGTGCCAGGCCTCCTTCACGGCGTGCTTGGCGTCGGACCAGGCCAGCTTGGACTTGCCCTTGGCCTGCTCCCAGCCCGTGCTGGAGGTCGTTCTCGACCTCGTCAAAGCGGCGGTTGCCGTGGCGCTCGCGCGACTCCCAGCCGTAGCGGTAGGCCGGCTCGAACTCGTCGTAGCCGAAGCCCATGGTGGCGTGGGGCTGGGCGGAAAGTTGTTGCGCCAGTAGGTGTCGTTCTCGTGGCGGCGGTCCAGGCGGTCCCAGGCGTCGCGGGTGGCGGCCTTGGCCTCGTTCCACTTCAGGCGGGACTCACCCTTGACGTTCTCCCAGCCACGCTCGAGGTCGTTCTCGGCGTCGTTCCAGTTGCGGCCGGCGTGCTGGCCGCGGGTCTCCCAGCTGTAGCGGTAGGCCGGCTGCAGGTCCTGATAGGTGCGGCCCTGGGCGTACGGACGGTTGGCGTAGGCGTTGCTCCAGAAGGCGTTTTCCTCGGTCGGGTTGACCGCCTCGGCCACGCCGTTGGCGGTGCCCGCCGGCGATGCCGCCGAGCGCCGCGCCGAGCAGCGCTCCCGGAGGGCCGCCCACCACGCCGCCGATCGCCGCCCCGGTGGCCGCGCCGGTCGCCGCGCCGACGCCGGTGCCGACCGGGTGCGAGCCCGGCTCGCCGGTCAGGGGATCGCGGTTGGCGTCGTGCAGGTCCGCCCGCTCGGCTTCCAGAGTGGTGGTGCCGGTGGTGCCGGTGGTGGTTTTCCATTGTCGTCCATGTCGATCTCCTTGTAGTCGGTTCCTCGGGTTGTCTGTCGACGTTGTCGACACCCCGAGACCATTGCAAGGGGGTTGCCAGCGCCCCGCTTCCCGCTCTGCTACCATGGCAGGGATGCCAGCCGCCCCGGCACTCCCCACCCCGCCATTTGCGGACCGCCCTGGCGGTGCTCGCCCTGGCCCTTCTTCTGCCGGGCCTGAGCGAGTGGCACGGTGCCTTCGAGGGCCACCACGCCGAGGGCGCCGCCCCGCTCGCCGGGGCCTATTTCCCCGCGGCATCGACTTCGATCTGCCCCTCCACCTGGAGGGCGCGGCGGAGGGCGAGGTCCGCCCGTGCCGCCCGCCGAACTGCAGCTGCGGGCCGCCTCTCCCGGCCGGACGGTGGTCGCCGCGCCACCGGCGCCCGAGCGCCCACTGCCGTTGCCCCGCGCGGCGACCCGGTCCGGCGCTGGAGCGCGGTCGCCGCCGGCCGCGCCCCGCCTCTCTCCTGATCCCGGTACCACGCCTCAGCGCCGAGCCGCGGCCCTTTTCAGGCCGCCGTTCGCCCGGCCCGCCCGACGACCTGACTGGGCGGCCCGGGAGACCTGGAACGTGACACTGACCCGGCTCCTCCGGGCCGGAAGATCTGGAGATCGAGAGATGCCTCGCTTCGTCGTTTCGGAGGCGCCGCCCGCGCGGCGTGCCGCCTCGTGCCTGTTGCTGTTGCTGTTCCTGCCGCTGGCCGCGCTGCTCCCCGGCGCCCTCGGTGCCCAGGAGCCCGCTCCAGCCTGTCCTCTGGCTCCTCCCGCCCGCTGCCGCGCCGGGCCGGGCCGCCGGTGCCCTCGCCGGCAAGGTCCTGTCGCTTGACGCGCGCCGGTCGCCGACGTGACCGTCCGCCTGGTCGAGCCGCGCCGCCGCACCGCGGTGGCCGCGGACGGCAGCTTCCGCTTCGAGGGGATCCCCGCCGGCGACTACCTGCTGGAGGCCGACAGCGAGCAGGTCGGCACCGCGGTCCAGCGCGTGCGGGTGACCCCCGGCGCCACCGCGGAAGTGACCCTGACCCTGGACCTCGCCGTGCACCGCGAGGAGGTCCTGGTCACCGCCAGCCCCGACGCCCGCGGCCAGAGCGCAAGGTCGCGCAGCCGACCTCGGTCCTCACCGGCAGCAGGTGGACCTGCGCCTCGCCCCCACCCTCGGCGAGACGCTGGCCGAGCAGCCCGGCGTGAACTCGACCTACTACGGTCCGGGCTCGAGCCGTCCCGTGATCCGGGGCCTGCAGAGCGACCGGGTGCGCATCCTGGAGTCCGGCGTCAGCAGCGGAGACGTGTCCGCCAGCGGCCCGGACCACGCCGTGGCGCTCGAGCCGATGCTCGCCGGACAGGTCGAGATCATCGCGCGGTCCCTCGACCCTGCTGTACGGCAGCTCGGCGATCGGCGGTGTGGTGAATATGATCGACGAGCGGATTCCGAGCTACCTGCCGGCGGCGCTCACCGGCACAGTCGAGCTGCGCGGCGGCAGCGCCGCCGAGGAGCGCAGCGGCAATGCGGCCTTCTCGGCGCTGGCAGATTTGCCTGGCACGCCGAGTACCTGAACCGCCGGACCGGCGACTACATCATTGCCGGCTTCGCCGAGTCCCGGGCCTGCGCGCTGGCGAGGAAGGGCAACGGGGGGTGAGGGCGTGGAGGGCGAGGAGGAGGATGTGTTCGGTGTGCTGCCCAACAGCGCCACCGAGCTCGCAGGGCGGCAGCCTCGGCGTTTCCTACATCCGGGACGCCGGCTTCCTCGGTATCTCGACCAATCGTCTCGACAGCCTTTACGGCATCCCCGGCGGCCATGGCCATGCCGAGGAGGGAGGCGAAGGGGAAGAGGAGGAGGGCGCCGTCCGCGTCGACCTCGCGCAGCGCCGATACGACCTGCGTGGCGGCTTCACCGGGCCCTTCGGGCGGTTCCGCGGCGCCAAGCTACGGATTGGCGCCGCCGACTACGAGCACGTCGAGCTGGAGGGCGACGAGATCGGGACGCGCCTTCTGGCAATGAAGGCCTGGGAGGGCCGCCTCGGAGCTGCTGCAGCAAGCCAGGCCGGAGCCGCTGCCGGGCTCGCTCGGTGTCCAGATCCTGCGAGCCGCGACTTCGAGGCGATCGGCGAGGAGGTCATTCGCGCCGCCGACCGGAGACCCGCGCTCGCGCTCTTCGCGTACGAGAGGCCGGCAGCGGCGCGCCTGGACGGCCTGTCCGGAGGCCGCTACGAGCGCCAGACAGCCGACGTGACGGCGGACGTGCCGTCAAAGCCGCACCGACGACGCTCGTCAGCGCCGTCGGCAGGCTCCTCGGGCTGCATCTGGCAGCCCGGCGAGGGCTACTCGGACTGGCCCTGACGCTGGCTCGCTCGGTCAAGCTGCCGAACGCCGAGGAGCTGTATTCGAACGGCTCCGACATGGCGACCCGCGACCTTCGAGATCGGCGACCCCGACCTCGAGAAGGAGACGAGCCTGGAGGCGGACCTCGTCGCTCCGGCAAGCGCATCCGGCCGGCTGACGCGGCGAGATCGACGCTGTTCGCCAACCGGTTCCGACGACTACATCTTCGAGCGAGCGACCGGTGAGGAGGAGGACGGCCTCGACGTCGTCCGTTCGTGCAGAGGGACGCCGCGCTTCGCGCGGTGCCGAGGTCACTGCCCGGGGTCTGCCAACCTCGTCCACGAGCGAGCCCCACCACCTCGACCTGGAGGTCGGGGCCGACTTCGTGCGTGCCGAACTCAAGGGCAGACCGGGCAGTCCTGCCCGACCGCCGCGGCGCTTCCGGCTGGCGGCACTACCGGAGCGACCGGCTGCAGGGCCGGATCGAGGGCATCCGGGCCGGCGGGCAGGACCGGGTGGCCCCCTTGGAAGCGGCCGACCGCCGGCCACACCCTGCTCAACGCCAGCGTGGGCTACCGCTTCTTCGCCGGCGGCATGGTCTACGACCTGCTGCTGCGCGGCACCAACCTGACCGGCGAGGAGGCGCGCAACCACGTCTCCTTCCTCAAGGACCGGGTGCCGCTGCCGGGCCGGGACGTCAGCCTGGCGGTGGAGTCGACGTTTGAGAGCCCGCCGCCGTACCCGCAAGTGGCGGCTACCGCGACGGGGAGGATGCACGTGCAACTGGTCTCTGGCTTGGGGCTCCTCGTCCTGCTCGGCATCGCCGGGCGCTGTCGAACAACCGGCGTAAGATTCCCTGGCGCACGGTGATCATGGGGACCCGCCGCAGGTCACGTTCGCCGTGCTGATTCTCAAGACGCCGGGTGGAAGGGCTTCTTCCAGAGCGCGAGCAACCTGGTGACCGGCTTCCTGGACTTCGGGACGCCGGCGCCCGCTTCGTCTTCGGCGACGGGTTCGCGGAGCACTTCTTCGCCTTCAAGGTGCTGCCGACGATCATCTTCTTCTCGGCGCTGATGGCGGTGCTCTACCACCTGGGCGTCATGCAGTGGGTCGTCGCGGGCATGGCCTGGGTGATGATGCGACGCTCATGGGCACCTCGCGGCGCCGAGTCGCTCTCCGCGGCGGCCAACATCTTCGTCGGCCAGACCGAGGCGCCGCTGCTGATCCGGCCCTACATCGCCGACGATGACGCAGTCCGAGCTGATGGCGGTGATGACCGGCGGCTTCGCCACCGTCGCCGGCGGCGTGCTGGCGGTCTACGTCGGCATGCTGCGGGCGTCGCCGACATCGCCGGGCACCTGCTCGCGGCGAGCGTCATGTCGGCGCCGGCGGCCCTGGTGATCGCCAAGATCATGCTGCCCGAGACCGAGGCACGAGCCGACCGCCGGCGCGGTCGAGGTCGACGTCGAGCGCACCGGCGGTCAACGTGATCGACGCGGCGGCCGACGGGCGCCGGCGACGGCCTGAAGCTGGCGCTCAACGTGGGCGCCATGCTGATCGCCTTCATCGCCCTGATCGCGCTGGTCAACGGCCGTGCTCGGCTGGGCCGGCGGGCTGCGTCGGCCTCGACGGCGGCCTGTCGCTGCAGCGACTGCTTCGGCTGTCGTCCTGCGCGCCGCTGGCCTGGGTGATGGGCGTGCCGCTGGGACGAGTGCCAGCAGCGTCGGCGCGCTGCTCGGCAAGAAGATCGCTGCTCAACGAGTTCGTCGCCTACGTCGAGCTCGGCAGCGGATGGTCCAGAGCGGGCACGCTGCTCGCCGCGCGCCGACGGTGATCGCCACCTACGCGCTGTGCGGCTTCGCCAACTTCGCGCTCGATCGCGATCCAGATCGGCGGCATCGGCGGCATCGCGCCGGAGCGCAAGCGGCGACCTCGCGCGCCTCGGCCTGCGCGCCATGGTCGGCGGCGCGCTCGCCTGCTTCCATGACCGCGACGATCGCCGGCATGCTGCTCTGATCGGGCCACGTCGGCGGCCGCAACGGCGCGCCTGGGCCAGGGCTCGAGAGCTCCAGTCAAGCGCCGTCGACGTTTCTCGAAGTATACTGACCGGGTGCCCGGCCGCCGTGGAGTCGAGATCTGCTCGCTTTCCCGGATGGACGATGACGCCCTGCTCGCCGAGCAGTGGGTCGTGCTACTCGCGACGACGCACTGGCGAGGTCGCACGGTTGACGCTGCGCGGCAGCATGGCCGGCGCTGCTGCGCGGCGTCCTCCTCACCCTCGCCTGAATCTGCCTCGGGCTCGATCCCGCCGCCTTCTCCCGACAGCTCCGCCGCCGCCCGGGCGCTCGCCGTCGCCCGCGACGCGGCGGATCTCCGCTCTGCGCTCCGCGGCTCCGGCCGCGGCCGCGTCCAGGGGCCCGCCGACTGGCCGGCTGCCGGTCCATCGGCAGCCGGCCCGACGCCGGCCTGGACGCTCCGCAGGGGCCCGCCGCGGGCCCTATCCGCGCCGCCGGCCCTCTGCTGCGACCGCTCTCACCCTCGGGTGCAGGCCGCCCTGCGGGTGACCGCGGCGCTCGGCGTCCATGTCGTCGAGATCGACAGCGGCGACACGGTCTACGGCTACGATCCGGACGAGCCGCGCGTCATCGCCTCCAATACCAAGCTGTTCACGACTGCGGCGATCCTCGACGCGCTCGGTCCGGCTACTGCCTTCGAGACCCGGCTTCGCTGATGCGGCGCCGGTTCGCGACGGCGTGCTCCGCGGCGAGCTGGGGTGGTCGGCGGCGGCGACCCCAGATCTCCGGCGCGACTACGACGGCGACTCGTTCGCGCCGTTCCGCGACTGGGCGCGGGCGTTGCGTGACCGCGGCGTCCGGCGGGTCGCCGGCGATCTCTACCTGGCCACGGCCTGTTCGACCGCGCCGCTCGTCCATCCCGACTGGCCGCGCGACCAGCTCACCCGCTGGTACGAGGCGCCGGTCGAGGCCCTCTCGTTCAACGACAACTGCATTCTGGTGCGGGTCGGGCCGGGCCGGGTCGGCGGGCCGGCGCAGGTCGAGCTGGTGCCGACGGTGCCGATCCTGACGCTGCGCAACACCGCCCGTCACCGTCGCCGAGCCGCGGGCCCAGACCGTCGTCATTGACCGCTCCGGGGACGAGCTGCTGTGTCAAGGCGACATCCGCGCGAATTCCGGCCCGGTGGAGATCTGGGTGACCGTCCCCGACCCGGTGCGCTACTTCGGCGCAGGGGCTGATCGCGGCGCTGGCCGAGGAGGGCATCCGATCGACGGCGAGCTGCGCCCCGTCGAGCAGCTGCCCGGAGCCTGGTCTGGGAGCGGGTGGCGGCGTTCCGCAGCGACCTGCTGTCGGCCCTCCGGGTGACCAACAAGCGCAGTCAGAACTTCTACGCCGAGAGCCTGATCAGGCACCTCGGCGCCGTGCGCTGCGGCCGCGGCAGCTGGGAGACGGCGTGCGCGCGGTCGGCGAGTTCCTGCCACCGCTCTCGGCATTCCGCGCGGCTCGTTCGAGCTCGCCGACGGCTCCGGCATGAGCCGGCAGAACCGCTTCGCCCCCGGCGTTGACCCTGCTGCTGCGCCACATGTACTTCCACCCGTCCGGGCGCCGAGTTCGCGCAGTCGCTCCCCTACTGGGCGAGGACCGGGCTCCTGGAACAAGCGCCTGGCCGCGCCGCCCTACGCGGCAACGTCTCGCCAAGACCGGGACCCTGGACGGCGTCTCGGCGCTGTCCGGCTACGTCAAGGCGGTCTCGGGCAAGGCCTACGCCTTCTCGATCCTGCTCAACCGGATCGGCGGGGACGCCCGCGGCGCGCAGGATGCGATCGTTCGCGCACTGATCGACAACGGATAGGGACCGCCCGCCTGTTATGCTTCCCGGGTCTCAAGAGGAGAACTGTGCCTTGATCACCGAAGCCCGCCCGGTCAACTACCGTGGCCTGATGAAGAAGGTGGAGCAGGTGGTTGCCGCCATGGAGCGCGGCGACGAGTCGCGGACACACGGTCCACACGGTCGTCGAGACCATCATCGTCAAGTTCCACGACGAGTTCGGGATCTACGGCGGGCGGGTCTACGTGAGGCGGGGGGACCATTACGTCCTCCAGGGCGTGTTCGGCGACGCCAAGGAGGTACCGAGCGGGCTCGGTGGTGCCGCTCTCCTACCGCCCCATCCAGCTCGTTCTCGACCAGGGCGCCGTGTTCATGGACGCCGACGATCCCCACATCGACCGGGGTCTGGAGCAGCTCCTCGGCACGCAGCAGTTCGCGGCCATCGAGGTCGGAGACGAGGAGTACATCCTGGCCTTCGACGTGGCCGCCGGGGTCAACGGCGACGACATCACCATTGTGCAGCTGAACGCGGTGCTGAGCATGAAGTCATCTGGCGCGTGAAGTTGTGAGCGATCGCATCTTTCCATTCTGCACCCCACTTCGGCACATCGTGTGGCATGCCCTCCAGCGCGTGGAAAATGGGCGTCATCGACCAGAGCGGTCGGGCGTCGATACCACCACCGCCGTAGAAGCCGCGAGCTTCGTCTGTCTCATAAAAATCATGAATGACTCGAGACACCTGCACGCTCTTGTAGTCATTGAGCGGGTGCTCGAACACACCGTCGACCGCGGCGTGCGCATTGAACATCAGGTTACGGCCGACAAATCCTGACGAATTGGCGAGGCCATCAGGATGTTGCTCATTCGCCGATAACAACAACAAGCGTGAAGTCTCGGCACCGTTGGCGGATACGATGACGGCCTTCGCCATCTGCGCCTGTTCATTGCCGTCCTTGTCGTAGTAGAGCACTTCACTTGCGCGGCCATTCGCATCGGTCTCGATACGAAACACGGCTGAGCGGTCGCGAATCTCACAGTGACCACTGGCTTCAGCCAACGGAATCATGGCGGCGAGTGTCGATGACTTGGCGCCGGCTTCGCAGCCAAACAACATGCAATGTCCGCAGTGAATACAGCCGTTGCGACCGTTAAAAGGCTGCGACAGGACAGCGTGCGGCTGGTTTTGCGCGTGCAAGCCGAGCTTCTTTGCCGCTTTTTCCATGAGCACGCCCGATGACTTGACTGGCAACGGCGGCATCGGAAACGGCCTGGACCTGTGTGAGTCGAAAGGCCCGGGTGCACCGGAAACGCCAATCTCCCAATCCACTCGTGCGTAGTAAGGCTCGATTTCGTCGTAGGTCATCGGCCAGTCAGCAAAATTCGTACCTTTGATAGGGCCCAGCATGCTGCGCTCGGCGAAATCGCTTTCACGAAAGCGCCAGAAATTGGCCGAGAAATGGACGCTGCTGCCGCCGACGGTTTGCGCGTAGCGAATCGGTTGCACGAATGGGCTGGTCGCGACTTCGTTCTCGTCGTGCCGAAACGTCTGGCCGCTTATCCGGGGACCGCCACCGAGCAATTCGTCACGAATAATGACGTCGTACTCGTCATGCGTGAAGTCTTCTGCCTTACGGTAAGGGCCTTGCTCGAATACGACGACGTCGAAGCCAGCCGTCGACAATTCTTTTGCGATGATGCCGCCCGCAGAACCCGAGCCGATAATCGCGAAATCGACCGGCTTGCGCTGATCGAAGGTCACATTACTCGCCACTGGCCGGCTCCTTCATGGCTTCGCCGTCATAGTGGCCGAATGGTGGTGCCCAGGCACCGTGGTGCCCCTTGAATCCGATGAGATCCCAACCTAAGTGATCCTTGTTGCCACCGTGTTTGGCCATGGCGAAAAACCCGAAGATCGTCAGGTAGCGCCAGAACTCGAATCGTGGGTCCGTTTCGACGGTCTTGAGTGCAGCATCCTGTTCTGCGTCGGACAGATCGGCAAACGGGCGATCAAGATTCGCAACCATCTGCTCGCGCAAGGCGCGGACGTCGCCCTGGATCCAGTCAAAATAGTGGCCAAGGGCATTGTCCCAGAACCAGACGACACCAGCCTCTGTCGCGCCCGGTGTTTCAGTCGTCGGAATGATGCGGGCTGCGATAGCGGCAAAATCGGCAGCTTCTGCGTCGCTCAGTATCTTGAACGCCGCCTCTTCATCTCTGGCCGTACAGGCGGCCTGGGTGATCGCGGCAAGCGATGGGGCTCCGATTCTGAAAAGTGACGCGCCCGTGAGCGCGCCTGTTGATTTCAGGAATCGGCGCCTCGAGATATCGTTATTATTCTTCATCCTGAGCGCCTTTTTATTTTTCTGCCGGTCAAACTACCACACGCAGAACCCCCGCGCAGTGCCATTCGCGTCGTATAATCACGGCACAACAACTTCACTATGCAAGGGGGCAGGATGGGACGCCTGACAACACATATTCTCGATACCGCGCACGGCGGTCCTGCGCCGGGAGTGGGCATTCGTCTATTTTCTATCGGCGAATCCGTCGGTGACGCGCGAGAGCTCATCGCGAGTGCGACAACGAATGACGATGGGCGAACCCCCAATCCGTTGCTCGAAGGCGAGGTCATGGTGACAGGTACCTACGAGCTCGAATTCGATATCGGTGACTACTTCAGGGCGCACGGGGCAACACTGGCCTACCCGGCGTTTCTCGATACCGTTGTGATCCGCTTCGCCGTCAATGGTAACGATGACTACCATGTGCCGTTACTCGCATCACCTTGGTCTTACTCTACCTACAGGGGTAGTTAGCAGGTATGTCTGCGTCAACTATCCGTTTTGTGCTCAACGGCGAGATTGTCGAGACTGAAGTCGTCGACCCAACGCGCACCGTGTTGCAGTTCCTGCGCGAAGACCTGGCACTCAAAGGCACGAAGGAAGGTTGCGCCGAAGGTGATTGCGGCGCCTGCACCATTGTCGTTGTCGAGATTGATCACAGTGGTGACGATGTTGAGCTCAAGACGGTTAATGCCTGCATACAGTTCTTGCCGACGATCGACGGTAAGGAACTGATAACGGTCGACGGACTGCAGGGTAAAAGCGGTGGTCTGCATCCGGTGCAGCAGGCGATGGTCGACCACCACGGGTCGCAGTGCGGCTTCTGCACGCCGGGCTTTGTCATGTCGCTTTATGCGCTTTACCGAACAAATCCCGAGCCATCGCGGCAGGAAATCGATGATGCGTTGGCGGGAAACCTCTGCCGGTGTACAGGTTATCGGCCGATCATCGCGGCGGCGCAGTCCATGCAGGCTACGTCCGATGACTGGGATCCGGGCGAACATCTCGATGCGCTTAGATCGGTCGAGCGCCGCGACGAATTTATGGTTGAACAAGGTGGTCGCCGGTTTTTTGCGCCACGCGACATTGCTTCGCTGGCCGAGCTTTACGGCGATTACCCCGATGCGACGATACTGGCGGGCGGCACCGACATAGGCCTTTGGGTGACGAAACAGTATCGTGAGCTCGAGACGATTATCTACACGGGGCGCGTTGCCCAAATGCTGGATGTGCGGGCGACGAAAACGCACCTCGAAATTGGTGGGGCCGTGACGTTGACGCACGCGATTCCAGCGATCGTAGAGCAGTATCCGGGTCTGACCGAACTCTTCCGTCGCTTCGCATCACCGCCAATACGAAACGCGGGCACACTGGGTGGAAACATCGCGAATGGATCACCAATCGGCGATTCCATGCCCGCGCTGATGGTTGTCGGCGCGAGCCTGGTGCTGCGGCAGGGCGGCAGCGAGCGTGAACTGGCACTCGACAACTTCTACCACGACTACCAGGTCAACGACCTGCAGCCCGGCGAGTTCGTTGCGCGGATTCGAATCCCGCTGAGCGAGGACGGCGTGCTCGTGAGCAGCCAGAAGTGGTCAAAGCGGTTCGACCAGGACATCTCGGCCGTATGCACCGCCTATCGCCTGCGACTCGATGGCGAAAAAGTCACGGAGTTTCGCATGGCCTGTGGTGGTGTCGCCGCGACGATCAGGCGTGCGACAAACTGCGAGACAGCGATCAACGGCGCAGCGTGGGGCGAGGCAACCATCGACAAGGCTTGTGAGGCACTGACGAAAGACTTTGCACCGATCAGCGATATGCGGGCCTCGGCAGATATTCGCCTCGTAGCTGTTCAAAACCTTTTGCGTCGTTTCTGGCTGGAGTCCAGTGGCGAGCTCGACGAGACGGTGTACACCTATGGTCGCTAGAGCAGTCGGCAAAGCGCTGCCGCACGACAGCGCGCATCTTCACGTATCTGGCGGGGCTACGTATACGGACGATCTGCCCGAGCCGCAAGGCCTGTTACATGTTGCTGTCGGCATGAGTTCGATCGCGCACGCGAACGTCAGGGATATGGACCTGTCGTCCGTTCTGGCTTCAAAAGGCGTTGTCGATGTCTGCACGGCTGCAGACATCAGCGGCGAGAATAATTACGGATCGATCGTCAAGGATGACCCGTTGTTTGCCGATGGCCTCGTCCAGTACGTTGGGCAGCCGATGTTTGCCGTTGCAGCGAGAACCGTTGACGCGGCGCGCAAAGCGGCGCGCAAGGCCAACGTCGACTACGACGAACTCGAGGCGATTCTGGATCCGCTGACGGCCGTTGAGAAACAGTCCTTCGTGATTCCCAGCGAGACGCTTGTTCGCGGTGATCCCGATGCGGCGCTCGCAGAGTCACCGCATCGCTTGCAGCGTCGTGTGGAGCTGGGCGGGCAGGACCAGTTCTACCTGGAAAGTCATATTGCGATGGCTATTCCACAAGAAGATGGCGGCATCCTGATCTACAGCTCGACACAACATCCGGACGAGGTGCAGTCCATCGTCTCGCATGCAACACGGCGAGAAGCGAAGGATGTTGTTGTCATTTGCCGGCGTATGGGCGGCGCGTTTGGCGGCAAGGAAAGCCAGGCTGCCCTGATCGGTTGTATTGCCGCGCTCGCTGCGGACAAGACGGGTAAGCCCTGCAAGCTGCGGCTTGATCGCGACGACGACATGATCATGACGGGCAAACGGCATGACTTTGTCATCGACTACGATGTAGGTTTCGACGACACGGGCCGTATCCTCGGTATCGATTTCGAATTCGCCTCACGTTGCGGAATGTCGGCCGATCTCTCGGGGCCGGTCAACGATCGTGCGATGTTCCACTGCGACAACGCCTACTTTCTGGAGAATGTGCGAATCCTATCGCATCGCTGCAAAACGAACACCGTATCCAATACAGCGTTTCGGGGGTTTGGCGGTCCGCAGGGTATGTTCGCCATTGAGTACGCGATTGACGACATTGCGCGAGCGCTGGGCAAGGATCCGCTCGAAATCCGTCGTCGCAATTTCTACGGCATGCACGAGCGCAACGTCACGCATTACCAGCAGGTCGTCGAGGACAACATCATCGACGAACTGTTCGATACATTGCTGGCAAGTAGTGACTATGAGCAGCGTCGTGCGGGTGTGCGTGACTTCAATGCAGGAAGCAAGGTACTCAAACGCGGTATCGCGATCACGCCCGTCAAATTTGGAATATCGTTTACTTCGACAATCCTGAACCAGGCCGGCGCACTCGTGCACGTCTACAAGGACGGCACTGTGCAATTGAACCACGGTGGCACCGAAATGGGGCAGGGCCTGTACGTCAAGGTCGCCCAAGTCGTAGCCGACGAGCTGGGTATTAGTATGGGCCGGGTTCGAACGACCGCAACAGATACGAGCAAGGTTCCTAATGCGTCGGCAACCGCGGCATCGAGTGGCTCGGACATGAACGGCAAGGCCGCACAAAAAGCAGCGGCAAAGATTCGCAAACGCATCACAGCATTTGCCGCACGCGAATATGGCGTCACCGAGGCCGAGATCGACTTTCGCGACGACAGGGTCTATATCGCCGATCGCATCATCGAGTTCCCGGAACTCACGAAACTCGCGTGGCTTAATCGCATTTCGTTGTCGGCCACGGGCTACTACCGCACGCCCAAGATTAACTACGACCGCACAACATTCAGCGGCAGGCCGTTTTACTACTTTGCGTACGGCGCGGCAGTGACCGAAGTCGTTGTGGACACACTGACCGGCGAGAACCGGGTATTGCGCACCGACATTCTCCATGATTGTGGCGATTCACTGAACCCGGCCATCGACCTTGGCCAGATTGAAGGTGGTTACATTCAGGGTGTTGGCTGGCTGACATCAGAAGAATTGTGGTGGAACGACAAGGGTGAGCTTGGAACACACGCGCCGTCGACCTATAAAATTCCGACCTGTTCCGATCTCGCACCGGATTTTCGCGCTGAGTTGGCCCGGAACATGGCGAATCGTGAGAAGACGATCTACCGCTCGAAAGCCGTTGGCGAGCCGCCGTTGATGCTCGGCCTGTCGGCCTTCCTGGCGATTCGCGACGCTATTGCCGACAGTGCCACGGCGTCGCCCGCGTTGCAGGCGCCCGCCACGCCTGAGTCGATTCTGTATGCGTTGCGAGGTGCGACCGGTGAATGAGTGGATCGAGGAACTCTGCGACCTTGCCGCCGCCGGTGAATCGGCGGTACTCGTGACGGTTGCGGGAATACGTGGTTCAGCCCCGCGCGAGATTGGCGCGAAGATGATCGTGACCGCGAGCGAGACAATTGGCACGATCGGTGGTGGGCAACTGGAATACCAGAGCACCCGTATTGCCGCCGGATTGCTCGAAGATGATCGGCATTCCCTGCGCAGCTTTCCACTGGGGTCCTCGATGGGTCAGTGCTGCGGTGGTGTCGTGGAAATCCTGTTTGAGCCGGTATCGGGCGGAATCCCGGCGTGGCTGCGTGACCTGCGCGCGCTGTACGGGCAGCGCGAGCCGGCGATCGTCGTGACCCGTATCTCGCAAACGACTCCGGCAAAGTTCGTTGCCACGGCTGACAACGTATTCGGGGACGAGGAGGGTGACGCCAACATGGTGGCAGTCGCCCGCGACATGTTGGCTGGAGACAAGCCTGACGCGCTGCGCAAGGTGCAGGAACTTTACGAACCTGTTGTCATGCCGGACCTGAACATCGCTGTTTTCGGCGCCGGCCACGTTGGATCGGCCGTTGTGGCCGCTTTGTCGGGGCTCGACAGCAATATCCGGTGGATTGATAGTCGCCGCAACGTTTTTCGCAACGTGCCTGGCAACGTGCGCGCGATCGAAACGCCGGAACCGGCACTCGAGGTCGCCGCCATGCCGCCTGGCAGCTACTACCTGGTCATGACCCACAGTCACGCGATCGATTTCGACGTCTGCGACCGCATCCTGCGGCGCGAGGATGCCCGGTATTGCGGGTTGATCGGTTCGTTGTCCAAACGACGTCGTTTCGAGAAGCGCTATCGTCAGCAGGGCATGCGACAGGGGGTGATTGACACACTGGTGTGCCCGATCGGTGTCGACGGCATCAGCGGCAAGAAGCCGGCCGAGATTGCAGTTTCCGCCGCGGCGGAAATACTGAAAGTCAGGGAGCTTGCAGCAGATGTTGCTGTGGCGGAGTACCCTGACAATGTTCACCCGATAGGTCGTTAGCATGGAAGGCTATATTGCAGATTGGCTCAACCTCCTCGTTCGTTGGGTGCATGTCATTACCGGCGTCGCCTGGATAGGCGCATCGTTCTATTTCATTTGGCTCGACGATCATCTCAAGGCACCGAAGGATCCTGCGGACTCTGACAAGGGCGTCGGCGGCGAGGTCTGGTCTGTGCACGGTGGCGGTTTCTACCACGCGCAAAAGTACAAAGTGGCGCCGGCGCAGCTTCCCGAGCAGCTGCATTGGTTCAAGTGGGAGGCGTATACGACCTGGATGTCGGGTATTTTCATGACCGCGCTCGTCTACTGGTACGGTGCCGATGTTTACCTGATCGACCGGTCAGTTGCCGATTTCTCGGCACCGACTGCCGTCAGCATCGCAATCGCCTTCATTGTCGGCGGCTGGTTTGTCTACGACCTGTTGTGCAAGTCGCCGCTGGCGCGAGACACACGCGTATTCGGGGGCATCCTGCTTGTCTTGTCTGGCGTGCTCGCCTGGGGGCTCTGCGAATTGTTCGGTGGCCGCGGCGCTTACATTCACTTCGGTGCGGTGCTCGGCACGATCATGGTGGCGAATGTCTTCTTCGTGATCATCCCGGGGCAAAAGAAGATGGTGGCCGCGGCGGAGAGAGGCGAAGCGCCGGATCCGGCCCCCGGTATTCGCGCGAAGCAGCGCTCGGTGCACAACACCTACTTCACGTTGCCGGTGCTGTTCGTCATGACCAGCAATCACTATGCAATGGCGTATGGCCATGAGTACAACTGGCTTATCCTGATTGGCATATCGCTCGCAGGTGCACTGATTCGTATCTACTTCGTCGAGCGCCACAAAGGTAGCGCGTCATTGCTGCCCGTCGTGCTGGCGGTTGTGATCCTGGCGGCCATCGCGCTGGCGATTACACCGCGCGCTCAGGAGAGTAGCGGTGAAGTCGCATCTTTCGACCAGGTCCGCAATGTCATCAATGCGCGCTGCACCAGCTGCCATTCGGCGGCGCCCGTACACCCGGCATTCGCTGCTGCACCGCTCGGCGTGAAGTTCGACTCCGATGAGCAAATCATGGCCGAGGCCGATCGCATCTACCAGCAGACCGTTGTTACGCGAGTCATGCCAATTGGTAACCTGACTGCGATGACGAACGAGGAGCGACAGATTCTCGACGCCTGGTACCAGGGCCTGCGAGACGCGCCGGAATGAATTACCCAAGAGATATGCGCGGCTACGGACAGCAGCCTCCCGACGCGAACTGGCCCGGTGGCGCCCGGACAGCAGTGCAGTTCGTCATCAACTTCGAGGAAGGCGGTGAGAACTGTGTATTGCATGGTGACTCTGCGTCCGAAGCCTTCCTGTCCGAGATCGTTGGTGCACAACCGATCGAAGGCGAGCGCCATATGAACATGGAGTCGCTCTACGAGTACGGTTCGCGTGCCGGATTCTGGCGACTGCATCGCTTGTTCACGGAATACAACATGCCCGTCACGGTCTTCGGCGTTGCGATGGCGCTGGAACGCAATCCGGCTGTCGTCGCGGCCATGCAGGCTGCGGATTGGGAAATAGCCAGCCATGGTTATCGGTGGATCGACTATCAACATGTCGACGAAGACACCGAGCGCGCGCATCTGAAGAAAGCGATCGAGACTCATGAGCGCGTGACCGGTGAACGCCCGGCGGGTTGGTACCTTGGGCGCTGCAGCCCTAATAGCCACAGGCTGGCGGCCGAGGATGGCGGCTTTGTCTATAACGCGGATTCGTACGCCGACGACCTGCCGTACTGGGACCACGCCTGCGGGGCACCCCAACTCATGGTCCCGTACACGCTGGACGCGAATGACATGCGCTTCGCGATGGCACAGGGATTCAACTCGGGCCAGCAGTTCTACCGTTATCTCAAAGACACGTTCAAGATACTGCACGCCGAAGGCGGGCGGATGATGTCGGTTGGCCTGCACTGCAGGTTGGCTGGACGGCCGGGCCGCGCGGCGGCCGTACGTAAATTCCTCAAGTACGTGTCTAAAAAAGACGATGTCTGGGTAGCCACGCGCCTGGATATCGCGAAACACTGGCGCGAGCAGCATCCGCCAGAGGGAGCCAGCTAGTGGATACACATGACTTTATTGCGCGCTACGCAGAAATATACGAGCACTCACCCTGGGTAGCCGAGCTTGTGGCACCGATCGCCGCAGAAGTGGCGGAAATGGATCGTCTCGCCGAAATCATGGCTGACTGTGTCGACAATGCAGGCACCCAACAACAGCTCGCGTTGATCCGTGCGCACCCCGACCTGGCCGGCAAGGCCCAGGTTGCCGGCGAACTGACGGCTGACTCAACAGCGGAGCAGGCCAGCGCCGGACTCGATCAGTGCACAAAGGTGGAGTACGAGCGCTTCCAGGCACTGAACGATGCGTACAAGGAGAAATTCGGTTTTCCGTTCGTCATGGCCGTGCGGGACAGCACCCGTGAGGAAATACTGGACTCGTTCAGCAGACGACTGCAGAACGACCACGATCTCGAGTTTGAAACCGCGCTCACCGAAATTCACGAGATCGCGCGTCTGCGTCTGAGTGCACTGGAGGCTGCCGAATGACACACAGGGTGCACAAGTGGGTACAGCTCGAGCGGCCGCGTCTCGGTACCCGCGTCGTCTTTGCTACCGACGACTTCTTCGCTGCGAAGGAGCGCATCATCGATTCCGCTGAACCCGTGTTCATCGATGACAAGTACGACGATCATGGCAAATGGATGGATGGCTGGGAGAGTCGCCGCAAGCGCGAGCCGGGCCACGACTTCTGCGTCATTCGGTTGGGTGTGCCCGGTGTCATCCATGGGTTCGACATCGACACCAGTCACTTCACGGGCAATTTCCCGCCGCAAGCCTCAATAGAGGCCTGCGTCAGCGACGAAGAGGCGCCGAAGGAAGGCTGGGTCGAGCTGATTCCGAAGACCGATCTTGCGGGCAACTCGCACCACTATCTCGATGCGCGAGGCGATACGGTGTTTACGCACGTCCGTTTGCACATCTATCCTGACGGCGGCGTGGCACGCTTGCGGATCTTCGGTGAAGTCAAAGCGGACTTCACTGATGTCGACGGTTACGTTGACCTGGCCGCAGTCGAACACGGTGGCCGACCTGTTGCATGCAGCGACGAACACTACGGCAGCGTGCACAATCTGACAGCGCCGGGGCGTGGCGTGAATATGGGCGATGGCTGGGAAACCGCGCGACGTCGCGGCCCCGGTAATGACTGGGTCATCATCGCGCTGGGTGTGCCCGGTGTGATCGAGCGGGCCGAGATCGACACCGCGTTTTTCAAGGGCAACTATCCGGATCGTGTGTCACTGGAAGCCGCGATGTTCGATAGTGATAGCGATGCCAGCAACGAGTCGCCAAAGTGGCAAACGTTGTTACCTGAGGCAAAGCTCAAGATGGATCAGCAGCACTATTTCGACGACGCGCTCAATGATATTGGCCCCGTCAGTCATGTGCGCATGTCAATTTATCCCGATGGCGGTGTAAGTCGCCTTCGGCTGTTCGGCCAGGTTCATGGTTGATTCCGGGGTCATCTCGCTGCGACCGGAACCGCTCACGAGTGAGCGGTTTGCACCGTATGGCGACGTGGTTGAGACGTCGCTCGACAAGACCAACGCGATGAATGAGGCGCGCTTCGAACGCTTCGACGATCTCTGCGATGTTGACCTGGGGGATGGTGACGTTGCCGTTAGCGTAGCGCGTTGCCGTACACCAACGTCTTTGCCATTGCGCCTCGATATGGTCGAGCGACATCCGCTTGGCAGCCAGGCATTTGTACCACTGACACCGTGCCGCATGGTCATCGTTGTCGCCCCGCCAGGCGAAGGCGTCGAGGCGTCCGATTTGCGGGCGTTCGTGACCAATGGCCGGCAAGGTATTAACTATCACCGCGGTACCTGGCACATGCCGTTGATCGCATTCGATGCGGGACAGGAATTTCTGATCGTAGATCGCGGTGGAGAAGAGCCGAACTGTGAGCAGCACACGCTCGATACGGTCGTTATGCTGGAAGTTGCGTAGTGGAAGCGCTAAGGGCGTCCATATTGCATTGCCTCGCCGATCCCGGTGAGGAGTCAAACCCGGCTGCCTATGAGTACTTCGACGATGGCTTGCTTGTCATTGACGACGGTATCGTCATGGATGCCGGCGATGCACCAACACTTCTGAAAGAGCTACCAGGCGATACGCCCGTTACCGATTACACCGGCCATTTGATCGTTCCCGGTCTTATCGATTGCCATGTGCACTTCCCGCAACTCGACATCATCGGCTCATTCGGGGCGCAGCTACTCGACTGGTTGAACCAATATGCCTATCCGGTCGAAGAGAAGTTCGCAGATCCGGATTATGCGCGGGAAGTCGCAAGGGCATTCGTAGATCAGCTCATGCGCAATGGCACAACAACAGCGTTGGTGTTCGGCACAGTCCACCCGCACTCTGCCGACGCAATTTTCGAGGCTGCCGAAGCACGTGATATGCGGCTCATCGCGGGCAAGGTGCTGATGGACAGTAATTGTCCCGAGGCCCTGCGCGACGGACCCGACTCAGGCTATGCCGAGAGCAAGGCCCTTATCGAGCGCTGGCACGGCAAGGGCAGGCTCGGCTATGCGATCACGCCTCGCTTTGCCCTGACCTCATCCCCGGAACAACTGGCAGCAGCGGGCAGGCTGGCCCGAGAGTATCCCGACGTCTGGATCCACACGCATCTCGCCGAGAACATGGACGAAGTCGATGAGATCGCGAAGCTGTTTCCCGAGAGTCGCAGCTACCTCGATGTGTACGACCAGCATGGACTCGTGCGCGAGCGCGCCGTGTTCGCGCACTGCCTCCACACGGATGAGGAGGACCGCAACTGTATGGGAGACAAGGGCGGGGCGGCAGCGTTTTGCCCGACCTCGAACCTCTTTCTCGGCAGCGGGCTGTTCGATCTATCCGCAATGCGTGCCGCCGGCGTGCGTTGCGGGTTGGGCACCGACGTTGGTGGCGGCACGAGTCTTTCGTTGCTGACCACAGCCAGCGAAGCCTACAAAGTGCTGCATCTGCAAGAGCACGCTTTACCGGCGACTCGTGCGTTGTATCTTGCGACGTTGGGCGCGGCCCAGGCTCTGTATCTTGATGACAAAATCGGAAATTTCGAGAAGGGCAAGGAGGCGGATTTTGTTGTGCTCGATTTCGACGGGTCGAGTCTCACCGCTCGTCGTACGGCTGCAGCGACAACAATCGAAGAGAAGCTCTTTGCACTGATGACCCTTGCCGATGAGCGCAATGTCTCATCAACATGGGTGCATGGGGTTCGGCAGATCTGGTAGTTACGCCTGGATGCTAACAACTACCGAATTATCCGATTATGACTTCAGCCTCGAGGTGTGACTCGGCTTTCATCGAGTTCGTGATCAGGCAGTATTTCTCAGCTTTCTCGAGAATGGTCCGGGCTTTCTTTTCGTTCGTTCCCGGCGGCACCGTTAGCCTCGCTGTTACCGTAAAACCGGTGAACTGGTTGAACTTCTCAATTTTCTCCAGTGTGCCTTCCGCGTCGCATTCAAGTGTGAGCCAGTCCAGCTTTGCGGTTCTGGCAATGGCGCGAAAGCTCAAAATGAAACAATTGGCCACTGCGCCGACGAGCATTGTTTCTGGCGACCATACATCGCCAGGGCCGCCAAACTCGGGAGGGCCAGCTGTCTCGAGGTCGGGTAATCCATCGGCGGACAAAGTGACATTGGCGACACCTTCGGCGGACGCGGTGACGTGATAATGATGGGGTAGGTCTTGCATGATTGCTCTCGTCAGAAAGTGTATCGGCTAATAGTCGTGACTATGCTGGGCGGATGCAATGATTTGGTGTTTCGGATAACCGAGACAGTGTCAGCGAATCAGGATCGCCCGAAAATCGTTGACGTTCGTACGCGTGGGCCCTGTCATCACCAGGTCGTCCAGTTCCTGAAAAAAACCGTAGGTGTCGTTGTTGGCCTGCATCGTTATGGCATCGTGCGCCGAACGCTTGAGCGAATCCGGCATTACGTAGCAACCCGCATTATCACCAGCGCCGTCGATGCCGTCAGTATCGGCCGCGATGGCTGAGATGTTCTCGTGTCCGTCGAGTGCGATCGCCAGGGCGAGTCCGTATTCACCATTGCGGCCACCGCGGCCGGTGCCCGTGACGTGCACCGTGGTTTCGCCGCCGGACAGGATTACACAAGGTGTCTCAACCGGGCCTTTGCCAGCTGCGATGTCGATCGCCAGCTGCGCATGTTCTCGCGCGACCTCGCGTGCGTCACCCGCGAGGTCGCCGAGCAGGTATGGAGAGACGTCCGATTCCAGTGCGCGCAGCGCCGCAGCCTGAAGGGCATCATCGCTGGTTGCGAGGATGCGGACATCACATTCAAGCGCGCTTGCTGCATCGGTAACGGTTGGGCCCGACGCAACCACCGATGGATCGTTACCCGGCACGTCGGAGATGATTAGTGTAATCACATGCGCCGGTGCGCATGCTTCGGCCAGCTTGCCGCCCTTGACCGCCGACAGTTCTCTGCGGGCCTGGTTGATGTCGTGAATTGCGGCGCCGCTTCGAAGTAGTTCGGCAGTCGCTGCCTTTTTTTCCTCTAGCGTTACGCCCGGCACCGGAGCACAGAGGAGCGACGATCCGCCGCCAGATAGAAGACAGACCACCGTGTCGTCAGCCGTGAGGCCGGAGACGATGTCGAGAATTCGGCGAGTTGCGGCAACGCCGTTCTCATCCGGCACCGGATGTGCGGCTTCGACGACTTCAATGTGATCGCATTCCACCGTGTGGCCGTAGGGCACGATGACCAGGCCGGTCAGTGGTTCTGCCCATTGTTGTTCGACGATGGCGGCCATACTCGCCGCGGCTTTTCCGGCGCCGACGATGATGACGTTGCCCTTTGGCCTGTCCTCGAGCCAGAGCGGCATACATGCGGCGGGCTTTGATGCGACAACGGCCGCCTCAAACAACATGCGAAGAAAAGCCCGCTCGTCGGTCATCCGACCGGCAGGTCGTCTTTCGCCTTGATGTGGGGCGCAAGCCGCTTGAGTAACCCTGTGAGCTCAGGCCGGTTCTGCTGGAGCTCATCAATCGAGAAGCCAGACAACTCGTATGGCAGGACCAGCCAGTCGCTGGTTTCGTGAACGAAGTACTCAGGTACACGCAGCGTCTTCTCGCTGGGTCGATACCAGACAGAGGCAACGCGAATGTCATGCGGCAGGTTGCGGCGTGTCTTGCGGGTGAGCTGATTGATGACAGCGCTAACGCTGGATCCGGTGCTGTAGACGTCATCGACGATCAGCATCGAATGATGCGCGCACAGGTTCTCAAGCAAATACTGCAGGCCATGAACACGAATGGAATCCGCCTTGCTGACCATCTGCGAGTAGTTGCGTGCGCCCGTATAGGACGTGCGAATGGCGATATGGTCAGTCTTGACGCCGAAGTAGTCGAGGCCTTCCTGTACCGCGATACCGACGCCACTGCCGCCTCGCCACAGGCCGACCAGGAAATCAGGCTTGAATCCTGCTTCGAAGATATTGGCTGCCAGCTGGAATGAATCCCGGAGGAGGTCATCCGCGGCGATAAATCGCTCGTTCATTATTGTTGTACCCGGCGTGTGCTGAGCTAAAATGGTCGCCAGCCATTATAAGGCTCCTCCCTGGTCCACATTCAAGAGAATAACAATGGACAAGACCGTACTCTCCGCCCAGGATCTGCTCGAGGATTCGATCGAGCTTGGTATCAAGATCCTTGAAAGCGGTTTCCAACCGACGATGATCATCGCCATCTGGCGCGGTGGTACGCCCGTTGGCCTGGCATTGCAGGAAACCCTGTCGTACTGCGGGATTGCGTCGGATCACATCGCGATTCGGACCTCGTCGTACACCGGGGTAGACCAGCGGGGCCACGTGGCCGTGCATGGGCTGAACTACATCATCAAGAAGATTTGCCACGACGACCGAGTGCTGATCGTCGACGATGTTTTCGATACGGGTAACACGATCAAGGCCGTGGTCGAGGAACTTGCCGCGCGCGCGCGCGGCAACACCCCCGAGGATATTCGGGTGGCCGTGCCCTGGTTCAAGCCGAGCCGCAACGAGACCGAGATGACGCCGGACTATTTCCTGCGGGAGACGGACGCGTGGCTCGTATTCCCGCACGAACTCGACGCACTGACCCCGGAGGAACTCGAGAAATACCGTCCCGAAATCGCGGAAATCGTGCATCGCGTCAAGTCACCGGCGCTCTCTGCCTGAATCATGCGCAGAGTCTGTGTTTATTGCGGTTCGAACTCGGGTAGGCGGCCCGAGTACGCCGCAGCTGCGAAAGAGCTGGCCGACGTTCTCGTCCGCCATGAACTGGAACTCGTTTATGGCGGCGCCGACAAGGGAATAATGGGAATTATTGCCGACGCGGTGTTGGAGAAGGGCGGCAAGGTTCATGGCGTCATCCCGCAGTTGCTTACGGATAAGGAAATTGCGCACCAGGGCCTGACCCAGTTACATGTTGTCGCGTCCATGCATGCGCGTAAGACGATGATGGCCGCAATGTCCGATGGGTTTGTTGCGATGCCGGGCGGCTACGGCACGCTCGAGGAAATTATCGAGATCATCACGTGGGGACAGTTACGTTTTCACGACAAGCCCTGCGGCTTGTTGAATATTGATGGCTACTTCGATCACCTCCTTGCCTACCTCGATCACGCAAACAAGGAAGGCTTCCTGCGTCGCGAAAACCGTGACATGTTGCTTATCGACTCGGATCCGGCCGGACTCATCCAGCAATTCGAGCGGTACACGGCACCCCACGTCGAGAAGTGGACGGCCTAGCGAAATGTCAGTTTGAGTTGCCCCTTGGCCGGGGCACGCAGGTTCTGGCCGTGCAATTCGTAGCGGATGCCAAAGCGGCGTCCTCGCAACTCATCGCCGATGCACACGAGTAATGGTGTCGTGAATATCTCGATTGGCTCACCCGTCGGAATGTCGCCAACCTTCGCCGTGATATGAACGGAATCGTCTTTGAGCGTTACGGCCGGGTAGCTCGCGATTTCATCCGGCGTCCGGTTAACGAAGCGATCGTCTATCGGGCGCTTCGGTAGGCTGTCGGCCACGTAGAATGCGTTGTGGTTGGGCAAGACGATCGACAGCGAAGCATCGACGATCGGCTCCTCACCCTGGTTGTAAACGACGAGCTGTATGTTCTGTGCGTGTTCGCCGAACAGAAAGTGATTATCCGGGCCGCAATAACGCGTTCGAATATTTTTCAATTCGACCATGATGTCCTCGAGCGACCGATCCACATACGGATCGTCGGTGCCGTACAGACGCGCATGCGTAAGTCGAGCGACCATTGTCGTTGATCCGGAGTTCGTCGAGATGTTACGGATGGTCAGCATCTCTTCGAGTTTGGCCGACGCGAGCGCCGATGGCATCGTCGAAAGGTCACACGTTGGTAGCGCGAGTTCCTTGTGAATTATCTCGCCCGGGAAACCGACTTCGACATCGCCGGCAGACACCGAGTCGCGGAATTTGTGTTCGAAGAGTTCCATCAATTGTCGACGACCCATTTTCACGGCGGCGTTCTTGACGCGCTTGTAGGCATCACCACGGCGCAGCTGCTCCGAGAAATCGGCGCGAATCATGTACGGTCGATCCTGGCAGTCGCCGATCTCGAACACACCGACGCGTACACCGTCGAATGACACCGGCTTGTAGCGAATACGAATCGGCGGTTCGATGAACTGGTTGGCCAGCGACTGATACGACGGCTTGCCTGAAAAATCCTCCGAATCAACAGCGTGCGTTCGCTTTCGTCCCTTGTCGTCAAAGTCGACGCCCACGACGATATAGCGATTGCCTTCTACCGAGGCATTCGCGAGCGCAAGCACATCGCGCAGGAACGAACGTATCCCGTCGTTCCCGTATGCTTGTGTTCGAAACTGGATTCCAGATTCCGGAGTCGCAGATCGGGCTATTTTCAACAGACGGTCCATGGGTCCGGTAATTTTTGCCCAATTATGTTCAACAGAACGCGACCCAATCGACACTTCTGGGAACCAGTTCATATTTCCAGCCGGTTTACAGACCAACCCGCATTGGTGACACTGCCGCCATGAAGCCCGAATCACCCGCCCTGACAGCTATTTCAACTGATGCGCCGAGCTTTCACTCAGGCTGCCGTGGCTGCCGCCGTCGAGGCACAGTTTGGCCTGTCTGGTGACTACGCCCTGCTCGTGAGCGAACGCGACCAGAACTTCCAGTTGAGAACGTCGGACGGCATGCAATTTGTCGTCAAGGTGACCAGCCGTACTGAGGACGCTGCGTCGACCGATTTCCAGGTCGGGGCGCTGTTGCACCTGGAAAGCGCCATCGACATTCGCACGCCCTCTGTTGTGCGGACCGTGGGCGGCAAGGCGTCAGGCCAGATTGATGATGAGGAAGCGTCTTACCGCTTGCGCGTCGTGACCTGGGTCGAAGGCGTGCAGCTTGAGACGATTGGTGTCGACGAACGCCTGGCCACAGAGTTTGGCAAAGCGCTTGCCCGCCTCGATCGGGCGCTTCACGGTTACTCGCATCCTGGTGAGAATCCGGTGCTGCTATGGGATTTGCAGCGCGTGGTAGAACTCAGAAAACTCCTTGATTGTATTGATGATTTGTCTATCCGAAAGGCGGTCGAGCGTGCAATGTACGACTTCGAGCAGAACGTGCTACCGGCGATGTCGGACCTGCAACGCCAGGTCATACACAGCGACGCCAATCCCGAGAATACGCTGGTCAAAGATCGTGAATTCGGATTCATCGATTTCGGTGACATCATTAGAGCGCCGCGAATATTCGACGTGGCGATCGCATCCTCGTACCTGCGCCGCCTCGATGACAGTCCGACCGCACTCATCGAGTCATTTGTAGCTGGCTATCATTCGGAGTTGCGGATCGAATCTCCAGAGGCCGATTTGTTGTTCGACCTGGTTCGGGGTCGTTTGGCTACGACAATCACGTTGCTTTACTGGCGTCTCGAGGCCAGGGACGAAGACGATCGATATCGTCAGAAGACACTCGAACTCGAAGGCGGCGCGTCTCAGTTTCTCAAATTGCTCGATCGCATGGGTCGAGCTGAGTTTCGACAAAAACTCTCATATATTCAGTAACTTAATCTGCGCCCTCGCGGCAGTCGGGCGACGGAGCTCGCCGTTTGTGTGAAAAACCGACCATTCGTAGCGCGACTCGCGGTCCAGACCTGAGAAACAGTTCCGGCAATCAAGCGGCTACGCGCCGTACTATCAAACTCCAGATTTCGTTAAATCGAGCCAGGATCGATGAACCTGCATGTTGCACTGTCCGTACTGCTGATCTTCAGCGCCGTGTGTTACGCGCTGCTGGGAGTGCGGCTTATTGCATCCAAGCGCGAGGTTGGCAGCGTTCCAATCGGCGTGCTGTTCATCGTCATCAGTTTCTGGGTCATGGGCGGCGCGATCGAGTTGCTGTCCAGTACGTTCTTCATGTTTTCACTCGGCCGGACTGGTCACTTCGTCGGTACGGCACTTGTCCCTATCGTCGCGTACGTATGCTTCCGTGAGTACACAGGCGCAGAAACGACCGGGAGCCGGCTGGCGGTGCTGGTCATCATACCGCTGACTTCTATTGCGCTTGCGGCGACGAACTCGTACCACGAGTTCATGTGGTACGGCCCGTTCGCAAATGCTTCTGGTGAGTTCTTGACTCATCCATTGCAGTGGGGCCCGTGGTTTCTCTTCGTACACCTGCCTTTTAGCTACATCGTTATCGGTGCCGCAATGTTCACATTGCTCGCCCACAGTTCGGCTGTTGCACCGGCGCATCGTCGCGCCTTGTTCCTGCTGACCGCAGCCTGCGTAGGTCCGCTCATCGCTACTGCGGCGTACGACATGGGCGTCGGGCCAGACACGATCTCCTATGTACCGTTCGTATTCGCAGCAATGCTCCCGATTTATGCGTGGCTGATCATCGGCGAGCAGATTATCGAGTTCACGCCGCTAGCCTACGAAACGGTATTCCAGAACATGCAGGACCCGGTTGTCGTCATTGACGAACAGTGCCGCATAATCGGATTGAATCATACGGCTGAGAAAATGCTCTCGGTCGACGAGGCTCATGCATTGCGTACGCCGCTCGAGGCACTCTTTGGCCGCGACGCGCCTGAAGTATTCGAAGCGCTCGATACGGGCGAGCCGCAGAACATGATGACGGCAACAGGTCGATTTCTGCACATCCAGGTATCCCCGATAGAGAGCACTCGTGCATCCCCGCGTGGAGGGCAGGTGCTCATGTTCCGCGATGTGAGTGATGTCGAAAAAGCACAGAGTGAAGTGCGCGCGAGCGAGAAGCTGCTGCGTACGCTGATCGATCACTCCGTGAATGGCATTATTCGCTTACGCTGGGTTGATGAAGAAGACGGCAGGAAGAAACTGCGCAGCATTTTTGCGAACTCTGCGGCCGGTCGTTTCCTCGCATCCGAGGCAGATGATCTTGTCGATTGTTCGGCGACGCAGATCATTCGTCATGCGGTCACTGGTATGGACGACACCGACATCGAGGACATCATGGATCGGTTCGTCAAATCTGCGGAAACGGGCAAGAGCCTCGATATCGAGGTTCGGCAACAAAGGAATGGTGCGGTGCGCTGGCTGCGCGTGATCTGTGAGCCGGTAGGTGACGATATTGCAGTGACATTCGAGGACGTCACCGACCGTAAGCTCAATGAGCGCAAGATGGAATCGATCGCGACATCGGATCCGCTCACTGGCGTACTGAATCGCCGTGGTTTCGAACGCGACGCCGCTCAGCGACTAACCGATAGTGCCGACGATGCAACGGGAGCGTTGCTGTACATCGACCTCAATGAATTCAAAGGCATTAATGACGAGTTTGGGCACGAGGTCGGCGATCAGTTGCTCACGATCGTCGCCGAGCGCCTGAAGAAGAGCCTGCGGTCCTGTGACATTATCGGCCGCCCGGGCGGTGACGAGTTCGTCGCCCTGGTTCCTGACGTTGACGCGGATATTGCCGAAAAATTGGCGAAGCGTCTGACCAGGGCGCTGGAGGAGCCGTACAACATTAGCCGGCAGAATCTCGTCTGCGCCTCCAGTATTGGTCTCGCTCTCTACCCCAAGAACGCCAGTACCCTGACAGGGCTGCTTCGAGAAGCAGACCAGGCTATGTACCGCGCCAAGGCGCGTTGCCGGGGCGTTGCCAATATCCGCGGCGACGACTTGCTCGAAAAAGCGATGTAATCACGCATCTAATCGCGAAGGAAACTGTACAGTAGCGACGGACGGCGTCGGCGCGCTTTTGCATGAGTAATAAATGGCGCCTGACTGCGGTCATCTCCCGAAATACCGGAGTTTCCACATGATGCGTTCCCTGATTCCGGCCTCGCTGGCCGCAACACTCATTCTTAGCCTGATTTACAGCTCGGCCATTCGCTATGGCCATGCCGATGTTCCGATTGCCGCATCTGCAGACCAGGTTCAGCCGCTGCAAACGGGCGATCGGGCACCGCGGTTCATTGTCGAAACCGTCGATTCGGAGCCATTTGATTTCGATCCCGAGAACCTCGAAAGACCCGTCATGCTGCTCGCGTTTCGAGGCGGCTGGTGTCCGTACTGCAATCTGCACCTGTCTGAAGTGCGGCACGTCATTCCCGAGATTCGCGAAATGGACATCGACGTCCTGTTTCTGAGTGGTGATCGATCGGAGTTGTTGTACGAGAGCCTGGAAGACCAGGCCCAGGCAGATATCGTCGGACTGGACTACACGATTCTCTCTGACGCGGACGCGCAGGCGGCAATTGCGCTAGGCATAGCGTTCCGCGTTGCGGATCGGACGGTCAACTACGTCAAGAACAAAGGCGACGGGTACTCAGCATCGTCGATGGAGCGTCGTGGTGTTCTGCCGGTGCCCGCGGTTTTTGCCATCGGCAAGGACGGTGTCATTGCCTACGCCTACGTAAATGCGGACTACAAGGTCCGGTTGCCGGCCGACGACCTGCTGGCTGCTGCGAGAGCGATAGCGGCTGCAGACTGACGGCTGCAAATGATAGGCTTCGTGCTTGTTGTCAAGCACGGGGTCACCCATGGCTAAAGCGATCGCACGATTCATAAAGGCGGCGACGAAGGTCGAGTCGAATGAGTTGACGGCGACATTGCTGTCTTTCACCTTCGTGTTTGTCCTGATGACGGCTTACTTCATCTTGCGGCCGGTGCGTGACGCGCTGTCGTCTGACTGGACTGATGAACAGCTAAGCTGGCTCTGGACGTCGACATTCTTCTTCAGCCTTATTGCGGTCACGATATACGGTGCCGTGATTTCGCGGGTGCGATTCAAAACCATCGTTCCGAGCGTTTATGCGTTCTTCGCGGCGACGTTCGTTGGATTTTATGTTCTCGGCACGACGTTCGGCGACAACGATCTCGTCAACCGCGCCTTCTATGTCTGGCTCAGTGTTTTCAGCTTGTATCACCTCTCGGTCTTCTGGACGTTCATGTCCGGGCTGTACAACAAGGAGCAGGCGAAACGCCTATTCAGCATTATCGCGATGGGCGCGAGCGCCGGCGCTATTGTTGGCCCAACAATCCCGACGTTTTTCGCAGACAATATCGGCACGCTGAACCTCCTGTTGATCGCCGCAGTGTTGTTAATGGTACCGATCCCGATCATCCTCAAACTTGAAGGCTTGCGAATCAGCCATCTAGGCAACGAGAACGTGCAGGCGGATCTTTCCAAAGACCAGAGGCTGGGTGGCAATCCGTTTTCGGGGTTCAAGACCTTTGCAAGCAACCCCTACTTGCTCGCGATCGGCCTGTTCATCCTGCTGTACGTGGTGATGAACACATTTATTTATTTCGAACTTCGGAAAATGCTGGGAGACTTCGATCGTGATGTTCGTACCCAGATCTGGGGTGGTATCGACCTGGCGGTGAATTCGCTCGCACTGTTGACCGCCTTGTTTGCGACAGGCCGACTTGCAACCCGGGTCGGCATGCCGTCGACGTTGGCGTTGATTCCGGCGCTCATGGTTGGTGGATGGGTGGTTGTCGCATTGAGCCCGGTGCTGGCCGTACTTGCCGGCCTGCAGATTGTGAGGCGCGCGGGCAACTATGCTATTACAAGACCAGGTCGGGAAATGCTGTTCACGGCTGTCGATGCCGACACGAGGTTCAAGGCCAAGCCCGTGATCGATATCGTCGTCTATCGCGGTGGTGATGTACTGACTGCGTGGCTATACACGGGGCTTACCGCCACCCTGGGCCTTGGTTTGGCGGGCGTCGCGGCAATCTCCGCCGTCATTGCGGCAGTGTGGGCGGGAGCGGGCATATTTCTGGGTCGCGCGTATGATCGCAGCGACGACAATTCAACAACCGATTAGATCGAAGAGGGATGAATAAGTGGGTCTGAGAAACACAACAACAAAATGGGGTTCGCTGGCGAAAACACTGCACTGGCTGATCGCAATTGGCCTATTTGCGTTAATTTACCTCGGTCTCGAGCAGGCCGGCATGGAACGCGGCGATGAGAAGTCGAGGATTCGCTTCATTCATGCTTCGATTGCGACGTCGTTGCTGGTCTTGATGACGATCAGGATTATCTGGCGCTTCATGAACGACGTCCCTGCGCACCCGGAGGGCAACTCACGCATTCAGTGCATTATTTCCGATGTCGTGCATTGGGGTCTTTACCTGGCCGTGTTCGTGCAACTGAGTGTTGGTGCGCTCATAGCAGGCACTGGCGGTAACGGGTTGCCGTTCTTTGGGATCTTCTCTATCCCGCTGCCTATTGCAGAAAATCATGATGCGCATGAGTTCTGGGAAGAGGTACACGAGTTTGCGTGGAAGCCGGTAGCGGCGCTGATCGTTCTTCATATACTGGGTGCGCTCTACAATCATTTCATCGCCAGGAACGATGTCTTGCGTCGCATGACGCACGGAGCGAAGTAGAGGTTTGATGAAAAACGTGCCCAGCTACGAGACGCAAGCGCTTCGCGAATTCGCTGAAGTTCTGCGTGGGCGTCGCACGATCGACCAATATCTGCATACTCCCGTCCCTGAGGAACTCGTCCGCGGGGCACTCGAAGCGGCGACCTGGGCGCCGAATCACTATGTCTCCGAGCCGTGGCGTTTCATTCTGCCCGGCAAGGAGACGGTTGGTCGCATCGTCGATCTGTGCGAGGAGATGGTATCGGCTAACAAGGGCCCGGAGCTTGGCGAGCATAAACGAAAGACCTGGGGTGAGAAACCTGGCTGGCTGATCGTGACGTGCCCGCGCAACGAAGACGACTTGCGTGAGAAAGAAGACTACGCCGCGTGTTGTGCCGCCGTGCAGAATTTCATGCTGTACATGTGGAAAGCAGGCGTCGGGTCAAAGTGGACGACCGGCCCGATCACTCGCGACTCCCGATTCTTCGAGATTATTGGCGTTGACGAAAATGATGCCTCTGTCGTCGGCATGCTCTGGTTCGGCTATCCGAAAGTGACTCCCACACAATCGCGAGCGCCACTGAACGATGTGTTGACCCAATTACCCTAGGTCGACTAGTCGCGGGCGAGTTCGTCGGGGTGGTGTACGAGATCACCCGGGGCGATCCATGGGCGTAGCAGGAATACGCAGGTCACGATCATGCCGACGGTCGCCATGATGATGATTGAATTCCTGACCGAGCCGTCGTAGATGACCGCGGCCACCAACGCACCGGTTGCGGCTGACAGGTTCTGCAGTGTTCCAATAATCGAGGACGCTACGCCGGCGATCCGGGGCAATGGATCGAGCGCGACGACCATCGAGTTCGACATCAGGATCGCGATGGTAAACATGAACTGGCATACGCAGAACCACACCCACCAGAACGGCGCCGCATCAAGCCAGGCGATCACCATGAGCTGTGCGCTGGCCGCAAAGATGAGGCCCACGCCGAGTCCGATGAGTTGTAACTGGTCGAAGCGCGTGACGAGCCATCGATTGAACGCCGAGCCAATGAGGATCGACAACCCGGCGCAAGCAAAAATCAGGCCGTAGGCCTCCAGCGAGAAGCCATAGATCTCAACGGTCAGCGCCGCGGAGACTGCGATGACCGACATGAACCCGGCTGGCGGCACGATGATCAGCAACAGGCCGAAGATTGACTGCCGGTGAGAGAAAAACTCGCGGAAACTCGAGATCAACTGACGCACTGGATGTTCGTTGACATCCGGTACATGTGTTTCAACGAGATTGGCACGGATGCCGAAGATCATCAGGTAGCCACAGGCTGCAATGGCAATGAACGGTGCGCGCCAGTCCCATTGCGCGACCAGCAACGCACCGATACTGGGTGCAATGACAGGTGCTGCAGTAAAGATCATCGTCATGAGTGACATCAGGCGCGCCGAGTCTTTTCCCGATGACACATCGCGGACGATGGCTCGCGACAAAACGATGGCCGACGCGGCGCCGAAGCCCTGGACGAACCGAGACGCCAGAAGCACATCCATGTCACTAGCCGTTGCGGCAACGGTTGCGGCGAGCGCAAAAACGGTCATGCCGGCATACAGGGTGGGAAGCCGGCCCAGGCGGTCCGCGAACAGTCCCGCGGGAATCTGACCGCATGCCATGCCAATCATGAAAATGCCGACGATCTGCTGGCCGCGAGAAAGCGTTGTGTCCAGTGCCTCTACCATCGCCGGGATTGCCGGCAGACTGAGGTCCACAGTCAATGCCGCCACAGCCGTTAGCAGGCCGAGCGTAATGATGAAGCTCTTGCGGTCGAGGGGGTTGGCGTTCAAGGGCGTGTAGTGTGCTCGTCCTACAATGAATCTGCCAGCAACAAACTGTCGAGTTGTGGTGTGCCGATCCAGTACGCCAGTTCACGCGGATGGGAGACATCCCAAACCGCTATGTCGGCGCGTTTGCCTGTTTCCAGGGTGCCCCGATCATCGAGCCCGAGCGCACGAGCAGCCTCGCGAGTCGTCCCGGCCAGGCACTCTTCGGGCGTTAGCCTGAACTCACGTGCGGCCAGCATCATCGCGATGCGTAAGCTGCAGATCGGCGACGTGCCGGGATTGCAGTCAGATGCGATGGCGATCGGTACGTCGTGCTTCCGCATTGCATCGATCGGCGGCAACTGTGTTTCGCCAAGTGTCAGGAAAGCGCCGGGCAATAAGACGGCAACTGCGCCGGCTTCACTCATTGCTTTCACGCCCTTTGCGGACGTGTACTCCAGGTGATCTGCCGACAACGCGTCGAACTGTGCAGCCAATGCCGCACCGCCACCGTCGCTCAGCTGGTCAGCATGCAGTTTGACGGGCAGGCCGAGTTCCGTTGCTCGCTCGAATAGCCTGGCTACCTGTTCGCTGTTGAACGCAATCGACTCGCAGTAAGCATCTACCGCGTCGGCAAGTTGTCCCGCCACAACCTCTGGCAGCAACTCGTCGCAGATCAGGTCGATATATTCGCCAGCTTTGCCTTTGAATTCGGGAGGAACGGTGTGCGCGGCGAGCAACGTCGTTCGAATCGTTACATCAGTCGCCTCGCCGATTTGCCGTGCGACCGAGAGCATTTTGAGTTCGCTCTCGATGCTGAGACCGTAGCCGGATTTGATTTCGATCGTGCCCACGCCTTCGGCGGCCAGTGCCTGAACCCGAGGCAGGGCAGCCGCGTAGAGTTCGTCGGCTGATGCGTCGCGTGTTGCCTGGACAGTCGACATGATGCCGCCGCCGGCTCGCGCGATGTCTTCATAGCTTGCGCCCCGGAGCCGTTCCTCGAACTCACCCGAGCGATCACCTGCGAAGACGAGGTGCGTGTGGCAGTCGATCAGGGCCGGCGTGATCCAGCGGCCGCCGAGCGAGCGCGTCGTCGTAGCGGCCTGGTCGGGCAGGTCGACTTGCGGGCCAATCCAGATGATTTTTCCATCCGAGATAGCGATGGCCCCGTCGTCGATGACGCCGTAGTCGTCGCCGGACATTGTCGCAATGCGCGCGTCTCTCAGCAGCAGATCCATTGCATCGCAAGTTACCATGTACTAACCTGTATATACAACCTGGAGAGGCCCCGATGACCACACTTTTCGCCCGCAAAGCCCTGCTGCCCGGGGGCTGGACCGATAATGTCCGGCTCACGCTCGATGCCGGGCGAATCACTGGCGTGCATCCAGGCACAGCCCCGACCCGTGGCGATGAGGAACTTGGTTGTGTCATTCCGGGTCTCTGCAATGCTCACAGCCACGCGTTCCAGCGTGCGCTGGCTGGTCACACGGAACAGCGATCGCCAGCTGGGCGGGATAACTTCTGGTCCTGGCGAGAGCGCATGTACGAGCTGGCCGGACGCGTCAGTGCAGACGCGCTGACAGCCATTGCACGGCAGGCTTATTGCGAGATGCTGCGTGCGGGTTATACATCGGTTGCTGAATTTCACTACCTGCATCGCGACCCGACAGACCCCGGGTCTGTCGACACCATGTTCACAGCAATTGCGACGGCTGCAAGCGAAAGCGGAATTCGTCTGACCTATGTTCCCGTGCATTACGAACGGGCCGGATTCGAAGACCCGGAGCCGACCTCGAGGCAAGCGACGTTCGCGATGCCGGTCAATGAATTCCTGCAGCATGTCGATCGCGTCGCGCCACTGTGTACGGGCGCGCTCAGTATTGGCGTCGGCGCACACAGTTTGCGTGCGGTCAGCCAGGAATCGCTGGCGCGCATCGTGGCAGCTGCCGGCGACTCCGCCATACCGATGCACATACATATCGCCGAGCAACAGCGAGAAGTCGAGCAGTGCTTTTCGTCCTATGGCCGCCGCCCGGTGCGTTGGCTGCTAGAGAATTTCGATGTGGATGAGAAGTGGAGTCTCGTGCACGCAACGCACATGGATACCGAGGAGACCGCGTCGCTTGCGCAGTCCGGCGCCATCGTCGTGCTGTGCCCAAGCACAGAAGCAAACCTGGGTGACGGTCTCTTCCCACTGCATGATTTCCTGGCCGGCGGTGGGCGAATCGCGATCGGATCGGATAGCCATATCTCGATCAATCCATTCGAGGAACTGCGCTGGCTGGAATACGGGCAGCGCCTGGCGTCGCAGTCGCGCAATGTCGTCTCACTGCGAGACGGTCATGTTGGCAGCGAGTTGTTCGCGCGCGCGTTGGAGGGAGGGGCCCTGGCAGCAGGTCAGGCCGACCGTTGGAATTTCTGAAGGCGCGGCGGCGGATATCGTCGCACTCAGCGACGATGATCCCATGCTCGCCGGACACAACGACGACTCGAGGCTTGATGCGCTGGTCTTCTCCGGCTATCCCCTGCCGGTCGAGCGCGTGATGGTCGATGGCAAGTGGTGCGTCGTCGACGCGATGCACGTCGACCGCGACAGGGCACGTAGCGAATTCGTAGCGACGCTCGAGAAACTCGGAACGTTGTCATGAACGTAAGCAAGCCCCGCTACCAGCAACTCAAAGACATCATTATCGATCGAATTTCGGCAGGCGACTTGCGGCCCAGCGACCGGGTGCCGTCTGAAAACGAGCTCGTCGAGGCCATGAGCGTCTCTCGCATGACAGCCAACCGCGCATTGCGCGAGCTCAACGATGAAGGCTATGTCGAGCGGATCGCCGGCCGTGGGACATTCGTGTCCGATTTTCGTTCGCAATCGCATTTGTTCGAAGTACAGAATATTGCTGACGAGATTGACAGTCGTGGCCACAGCCACTCGAGCATTGTTGTTCGCCAGTCGCGTCAGCACGCACGCGGTGAGGTCGCGAGGGCCTTGAACGTCGAGCAGGGAACGGACGTGTTCCATCTCTTGCTTGTGCATTATGAAAATGGCTCACCGATCCAGGTCGAAGACCGGCACGTTCTCGCGAGTTTTGCGCCGGAATGTCTCGACCAGGATTTTGAGAGTGTCACTCCGAGCGCCTACCTGACTTCTATCGCTCCTCTACAGGAAGCCGAACAGGTTGTGCGCGCAGCAATGCCGAACGGCGCAGTGCGACAGCATCTGACTATTCCAGACGGTGAGCCAACGCTCGTCGTCATCCGTCGCACGTGGTCGAAGGGCCGGCCGGTCACATTCGCACGCTTACATCACCCGGGCAGTTGCTACGAGCTGACGGGCCATTACACGCCAACGGGAACACCGCGATCGACGTCGGCCGACGTCGTACAGCTGGAGAAATTGAGAAAATGAGCAGAACAATAAAGGCGCCGACAGGCACTGAACTGCAGGCCAAGAGCTGGCTGACCGAAGCACCGCTGCGCATGCTGATGAACAATCTGGACCCGCAGGTCGCGGAACGGCCACAGGATCTCGTCGTTTACGGAGGCATCGGGAAAGCTGCACGTAACTGGGAGTGCTTCGACATGATCGTCGAGACTCTAAAAAAACTTGAGGACGACGAGACGTTGCTCATTCAGTCCGGCAAGCCTGTTGGTGTATTCAAAACGCATGCCGATGCGCCACGCGTGTTGATCGCCAACTCCAACCTCGTGCCCGCGTGGGCCAACTGGGAGCACTTCCGTGAACTCGACCGCAAAGGCCTGATGATGTACGGGCAGATGACGGCTGGTTCATGGATCTACATCGGGAGCCAGGGCATCGTCCAGGGCACCTACGAGACCTTTGTCGAGATGGGGCGCCAGCACTACGACGGCGATCTCTCCGGGCGTTGGATCCTGACCGCGGGCCTCGGTGGTATGGGTGGCGCGCAGCCACTGGCGGCTACGATGGCCGGCGCATCCATGCTGGCGATCGAGTGCCAGTCCGATCGCATCGATATGCGCCTCGAGACCGGCTACCTGGATACGCGTGCGGATACGCTGGATGACGCGCTAGCGATTATCGACAAGGCTGTTGCCGACAAGAAGGCTGTTTCCGTCGGCTTGCTGGGCAACGCGGCTGAGATCCTGCCGGAGCTCGTGGAACGCGGGATTCGTCCGGATGCGGTCACCGACCAGACCTCTGCACATGACCCGGCGAACGGTTACCTGCCCATCGGCTGGAGTGTCGAAGAGTGGGTCGAGAAGCGCGAATCCGATCCGGATGCCGTCGTTGCTGCTGCAGTGAAGTCGATGGCGGTGCACGTGCAGGCGATGCTCGAATTCCAGAAGCAGGGTATACCGACCTTCGACTACGGCAACAATATTCGTCAGGTCGCCCTGGATCAGGGTGTCGAGAATGCGTTCGACTTCCCGGGTTTTGTTCCGGCCTACGTGCGTCCGTTGTTCTGTCGCGGCGTTGGGCCATTTCGCTGGGTGGCACTGTCAGGTGACCCCGAGGACATCTACAAGACTGACGCCAAGGTGAAGGAATTGATTCCCGATGATCCGCACCTGCACCAGTGGCTTGATGCGGCCCGTGAACGTATTCATTTCCAGGGGCTGCCGGCGCGCATCTGCTGGGTAGGCCTCGGGCTGCGCGACAAACTCGGCCTCGCGTTCAATGAAATGGTTCGCAACGGTGAACTGAAGGCGCCCGTCGTTATCGGGCGCGATCATCTCGACAGCGGATCCGTCGCGAGTCCGAATCGGGAAACAGAGTCGATGAAGGACGGTAGTGACGCTGTGTCCGACTGGGCGATGCTTAACGCGTTACTCAGCACGGCCGGTGGCGCTACTTGGGTGTCGCTGCATCATGGCGGTGGTGTCGGCATGGGGTACTCGCAGCATGCTGGCCTGGTCATCGTTTGCGACGGCACTGAAGCGGCCGACAAGCGTATAGGCCGTGTGCTCTGGAATGATCCGGCCAGCGGCGTCATGCGCCACGCCGATGCGGGCTACGACACAGCGATCGACTGCGCACAAGAGCATGGACTGAACCTGCCAATGGTCGATTTTGGGAGCGCATCATGAACCTGACGATTAACAACCAACTGATCACGCTGGCTGAACTGCGGCACGCCTGGCTCGAGCCGGTCGTGGTGGGTCTTGGCGGCGATGCGCGTCGCAGGGTCGCCGAGTCGAACGAGTTGATTCAGGATGTCGTTGCTCACGGGGACCAGGTGTACGGCGTGAACACCGGCTTCGGTAAGCTCGCGTCAGTGCGCATTAGCGATGACGAGCTCGCCCACTTGCAGGAGAACCTCGTGCGTTCTCATGCTGTCGGCGTCGGCGAAGACCTCGACGACGACATTGTTCGTCTCATCATGCTCATGAAAGTCATCGCGTTGGCCGAAGGGTTCTCTGGCGTACGACTCGAGCTCGTCGAGAAACTGTGCGACCTGATCAACAACAACATCTATCCAAGAATTCCGTCTCGCGGATCAGTTGGTGCGTCAGGCGACCTTGCGCCGCTTGCGCACATGGCGGGCGCGTTGATCGGTATTGGCGAGGTTCGGGTGCAGGGTAGCCTGGTCCCGGCAGCCATCGCGCTAAAGGAAGCGGGTATTGAGCCTCTGCGCCTGGCGCCCAAAGAAGGCCTTGCGCTGTTGAACGGCACACAGGTCTCGACGGCATTGGCCCTGGCAGCTGTGTTCCGTACTGAGAATGTCCTGTCGGCCGCACTCATGGCCGGGGCGATGTCATCCGACGCGATCAAAGGCAGCGACACGCCTTTCGACCGCCGTATCCAGAGCGTTCGTGGGCATGGCGGACAGATCGCGGTGGCGGCGGTATTGCGCGATCTCATGACCGGCAGCGATATCCGCGCCTCGCACATAGGCTGTGACCGCGTGCAGGATCCGTACTCCATTCGCTGTCAGCCGCAGGTCGTTGGCGCCTGTCTGGATGTGGTGCGGCATGTCTGTTCGGTGCTTGAGACCGAGGCCAATGCGGTGACGGACAATCCACTCGTGTTCACGGATACGAAGTCCGTTCTATCGGGCGGCAATTTTCACGCAGAGCCGGTTGCGATGGCGGCCGACTACCTGGCGTTGGCGATCGCAGAGATCGGTGCACTATCAGAGCGCCGCATCGCGCTGTTGATCGACACCAACCTGAGCGGGCTGCCAGCGTTTCTCGTCGAAGAAGGCGGCCTTAACAGTGGGTTCATGATGGCGCAGGTCACTGCAGCCGCGCTGGCGTCCGAGAACAAATCGCACGCCCATCCGGCCAGCGTCGACAGTATTCCGACATCCGCGAACCAGGAAGACCATGTCAGCATGGCGACCTTTGCCGCGCGGCGTCTACACACGATGCTCGACAACGTTGTCGACATCGTTGCGATCGAACTGCTGGCCGCGGCACAAGGGATCGATTTCCATCATCCACAAAAGAGCTCTCCCGCGATTGAAGGCGTCATGACGGGAATTCGGGAGTTGTCACCACCGTACAAAGAAGATCGCTCGCTGTCCGCAGATATCCGGCGCATCTCGGCGACTATTGACGATGGTGAGTACTGTCATTACGCGGCGTCGGTGTTGCCAAGCTTGAGCCAATGATCGACGTATTCGGTTTTCATGAGGGCGATTCGCCGCTGCTGATCAGCGTGCCGCACGACGGCTGTCATCTGCCGGATGCAATGCGCGAGCGCATGACGCCAGAAGGAATAGCGCTGCCCGATACGGACTGGCATGTGGCCGAATTGTATGAGTTCGCCCGTGAGATGGGGGCGAGTATGCTCGTGGCCAACTACTCACGCTATGTCGTCGATCTCAACCGCCCGGCGACTGACGACGCGTTGTACGAGGGCCAAATCGCTACCGGACTTTGCCCTGTGCAGACGTTCTCGGGTGACGAAATCTACGCCTCTGGAGCCGTGGGCAAGGAAGAAACGACGCAACGAATTGCGACGTTCTGGAAGCCGTATCATGAAAAGCTCCAGGAAGTACTTCGCGCACTGCGAGACAAGCACGGATATGCACTTCTGTGGGATGCACACTCAATCGCGAGCATCGTGCCGAGGTTGTTCGATGGCGAGCTGCCGGCATTGAATATTGGCACTCACGCCGGACTTAGCTGCGCACAGGGGATCGAGCGGGCCGTTGCCGAAGCCGCACAGACTGGTTACTACAGTAGTGTCTTGAACGGACGCTTCCAGGGCGGGTACATCACGCGTCACTATGGTGATCCAGACCAGCGCATCCACGCGGTACAACTCGAGATCGCACAGCGTGCGTATATGAACGAATCTACCGGGCTCTACGACGCGCAAGAGGCAGTGCAGCTTCGTGGTACCCTGCGCCCCATGTTGGACGCATTTCTCCAAACAGCAAGAGACCTGTCAATACTATGAAAATTAACCAGTTTCGTTCTGCGCTCCTTATTCTTGCAGCGCTCATACTGTCCACTGGCTGCGTTGCGACGGCGCCCAGACTCGATCACGATGTGGACCAGGCGTTGCAGGTGTTCCGGCAGCAGGTCAATGGCTCACAGGTGTTTCTCGATCAGGCTGCCGGCTATCTCGTCTTTCCACGCGTCATCAAGGCCGGTGCTGGCATCGGCGGTGAGACGGGTGAAGGCGTACTGCGTATTGGTGGCTCAACAGTCGACTACTACCGCACGACCAGCGGATCGATTGGTTTCCAGTTTGGTGCGCAGGCGAAGTCGATTCTCATCGCATTCATGACGCGCGAGTCGCTGGATCGGTTCCGGCGATCGCAGGGCTGGAAAGTCGGTGTCGACGGATCGGTCGCCCTCATCGATATCGGCGCAGGCAAGACGATCGACAGCGACAATATTCGTGATCCGGTGGTTGGCTTTATCTATGGGTCCAAGGGACTCATGTACAACCTGACCCTGGAAGGCACCAAGTTCACGCAGCTCAGCAAGTAGCAGGGCTATGCCGCCAGCGTTGGTCGAAAAATCGCATGGCTGGTTCAGGAGCTGGTTCAGGAAAGTGTGGAAGCTGCGTGGAGGTGGACTCTACGCGTGCGGCTTCGCGATTACGTTCCTCATTCTCGAGGTACAGTCGCTGGCTGACGATGTGCTCGGGATCGGCGCGCTCTTCAGTGGCCAGGCGATCGACTTTGTCATCGACTTCTTCCTCGATTCGTTAATGAACACGATGTACTCGTTCATGTGGCCCGTGTATATCGTGCAGCTGGCGCCGCCCTGGGGTGCGATCGGGCTTGGCCTGGCATTTTTCGGATTTGCTTCGGTTCTCAAGAAGCCCATTGAGGGCTGGTTGTTTGATGGCGAGCCGGCCGACGGCGAAGCTGCAGAGCAAGAGCAGCCGGATGCTTAGGCTGGGGGTCCTGATCATCGTTACCTTGCTGTGCGGGCCCGCGCTGGCCGACGAGCTTTTCTTCAATTTCGGTGGTGGGCCCCAGCTGGGTTCTGACCAAAACTCCGATGAGTCCGGGCAGGTCAATCACACGGCGGGCATCGATTACAGTTTCTATCGGCACGACCGCTCCGCACGATCGAGCCTGCTTATCGGCATGAGCTACACTTATATGGGTGCCAACTCGACGGAATTTGACCGCATTCATGCCGTGTCGATTTATCCTCAGTTGTCGCTATACCCGACACCAACATCATGGGTGCGATCAATATTGCCTGGGGATAGCGAGCCGTTTTTCTTCGTACGGGCGCTTGGGCCAAGCTATATCAGCGCGAATCGCCTGGGTTCTCGCCAGCAGGCAAACAACTTCGCGTTCCAGGCCCAAATCGGAATCGGTGTGAATATGTTCTTCAGGGAAGACAGGCATGCGACTGTCGCGTTTGCATGGAAACACTTCTCCAATGCCAACCTGTTTAGCGAGAATGACGGCATCGACCTGCCGGTAGTGCTGAGCGTCGGGATTCGTTTCTAGCGGACGGTGCTATTGCACTCGAATGCCGTCGATCTCGACCAGCAGTTCGCGGCGGCAAATGTTGCCGTGCAAGAAAGCGATCTGGTCTGCGCCAAGTCCGAGATAGTCCTTGAGCCTCGTGGCAATTTGCAGGTAGTCACCAGGATTGCGCAGGTACACGCGTAACACACTCTGGTCATCGAGGATGAGTTTCGGATCTTCCGGCGTGACCTTCGAAATCGCGGCGCATAAAGAATCCAGGTTGCGAAGCGTCTCGTCGAGTTGCTGTACTGTGTCGCCCGGGTGCATGGACTCATGCCCGACAATGGATGCCGTCCCGGAGATAAGGTGCAGGTGATGGTCGCTTGCGGCGACGGCGCCACCGCGACCAAATTTTGGGCTCTTTGGACCGTATTCGCGAGGGTAGTGAAAAGCACTGACCTGCCGAGGATTCTCAGCCAGTGCGAAATCCCGATTGGAACACAAGGCGATGATTGACAGACCGCGATCGCCTATTGTGCCGACGCCCGTTCCCGTTGGTGCATCCTCGTTGTCGACGCCGGATTCGCTGAATGCGATAGCACGACCGGCCGAAAATTGTCGATAACGCTCGAGGTCGCCTTCACCATCATTGATTCCACCGAGGTAGTTCCAGACCTTGACGAGCCGCGGGTGCTGCGTTGCAGCAACCGCCTCCAGCAACTCGGCGTAGGCCTGGTGCACGAATGACTCATGGTTGTCGTTATTGCGCTCGTCGTTCTCATAGATAACGACGGCATAGTCAGCGCATTCGGCGATGCGCATTGACCCATGAGTGGAGTACTCGACTTCGTCATCGATCCACCATGTTTCATAGAGCTCATCCTGATCGATAGCGTGCAGCGTCGGACTAACCATGGCGGGGTGTTCGAGCCGGGCCGGTACCGGGCCGAAATGAAAGGCAATCAGGAGATTGTGTGCCGCCGAGGGCGGCGTCAGATCGTTGGCAAGAGAAACCCGCAAGCGGGAGTGATTTCGCCTGTTGACCTCGACATCTGATGCGTCCGTTTTATTGAGAGTCATGCGGCTTTGGAGGTGGCTTTTCTTGCACTATCAGGCGAAAAAACTATCATACCTTCCCGGGTGGTAAATACACCACATCAATTGAGAGGCATATGGCGACACAAACCGAAAACGAGCAGGTGCTGGCGGCACTCATCATCGAGGCACTCAACCTCGAGGACGTGGCGCCAGGCGATATTGAGCCTGAGGAACCCCTGTTCGGAGATGGGCTTGGTCTTGATTCGATCGACGCGCTCGAACTCGCGCTCGCGATTACTCAAAAATATGCCATCCAGATCAAGTCGGAAGACGCGAACATGCACAAGGCCTTCGGCACCTTGCGCACGCTGAACGCCTATATCGAGGAATATTCCGGCTGAGCCTGCTTATTCAAAGACCGGCCGACGGGATCATCGCGAACACCGGCGATGGTCCGGTCAGCGTGGCGACATTTGTGGCAGAGGCGAAGGCGCTCGCCACAGAGCTTCCGGATCACCGGTACGTCATTAACTTGCACAGCGATCGTTATCGCTACTTGCGAGCGTTCTGTGCTGCGATCATCGCGGGGCAGTGCACGCTGATGCCACCGAACCGGCAGCCGAATACGCTCAGGCAACTCCAGGAGATTTACCCGGACAGCTACCTGGTTGGTGAAGAGTGTGTTGAACCGACATTCGCGAAAGCGACTGACACCCGAATTCCCGACATTGCCGACGAGCAGTTGTGCGCAATTGCGTTCACATCCGGTAGTACCGGTACGCCGAAACCGAACCGCAAGTTCTGGCGAACGTTGCGCGAAGGTACCGAGAGCAACGTGCGACTGTTGCTGGGCGATGCACCGGAGCACATGAACGCCGTCGCGACGGTCCCACCTCAGCACATGTGGGGTATGGAAATGTCGATCATGCTACCGATGATTGCGGATATCGCGATTAGCGACAAAACGCCGTTCTACCCGCAAGACATCGCGGATGCCATATCTGAGTTGCCACCGCCGGTGATGCTCGTATCGTCGCCGATTCACCTGGAGACCCTGCTGAGATCCGGTGTCAAACCAGTCGGGCTCGAGCGGATATTTACGGCAACTGCACCATTGTCCAGGGAGCTGGCGGTGAGCCTGGAGAACGCATTCTCAACAAGCGTGCAGGACGTTTTCGGCTGCAGCGAGTCGGGTATTCTGGCGAAGCGCAATACCTCGACCGAGGAGCTCTGGAGCTACGCAGATATTTTCGACTTCGATGTCTCTCGGGAAGGTGTGACGATTCGGGCCGACCATCTGTCAGAGGATGTTCTTATGCCCGACATCATCGAGCTTGTCGGCGAGGGGCAGTATCGTTGGCTCGGACGGCAAGCCGACATGGTCAACATTGCGGGCAAGCGCGGGTCCCTGGCGGATATCAATCATCGATTGCGCGAAGTGCCCGGTGTCGTCGACGGCGTCGTATTTGCTCGCGAGGATCGACCCGATCGCCTGGCGGCTCTTGTAGTTGCTCCCGGCATGGAGGTGTCTGATATTCTCAAAGACCTTAAGGAACGTATTGAACCGGTATTCCTGCCACGTCCCATGTACAAGATTGACATGCTGCCACGGCAGGAGACCGGCAAGATCGCCGTCAAGGTTGTGCAGGACAAGTTCAATCGCATTCGTGCAACGAAAACGAACTGACTCCATGAAGAGACTGCCTCTTATCGCGTGTTCGATTCTGCTGCTGTCAGGAAATGTGGCGGCACTTGAGCTGCAGTCCATTCTCGAACGAACGATGGTCGCGCCGCCGGCGCGGGTGGAATTTCAGGAGGAGCGCTTTAACCAGATGTTCGCCGAGCCGTTGTGGCTGACGGGCTATCTCGAGTATCTGGAAGGCGGGCAGTTGCGCAAAGTGATCGAAACGCCATTCGAAGAATCATTCTATGTCCGCAGCGATCACATCGAGATCGAACGTCATGGCGAAATCGAGGTTTTGCCGATCAGGCAGAGCCGTTCGTTGAAGACGATGCTCGGTGGCATCGAGGCAATACTCGCGGGCGAATCCGATCGCCTGGAAAAAGCGTTCCGGTGCGAATTGACCGGTACCGAATCGGATTGGTCGCTGCAGCTGACGCCACGCTCGCGACGCATAGCGAGGCAGCTCAAAGGACTCACGGTCAAGGGTGACCAGGATGACGTTACGAGTATTCGCTTTGAACTCCAGGGCGGCGAGTGGCACAGGATGGAAATCCAGCACCAACCGGCCAGCCAGTGAGCGGTAATCCGGTCCTGCGAAAATCGTGGCCGTGGCTGCTTTTCGGGCTACTTGCTGCAATCGTTCTTGCTACGCGCCTGACGCTGAATTTCGATATCAGCGCGTTCTTCCCGCAGACGCCGGACCTGCAACAAAAAGTCCTGTTGCAGCAGTTCCAGAGTGGGCCGGGTTCCCGCCTGCTGGTCATAGGTATCAACGGCGCCGACGAAGATGCGTTGGCGGATATCAGTGACGAACTGCGCATGGCCTTGTCGCAAATCGCGGCATTCACGACAGTCATGAACGGTGAAGCCGAGGGCGAATCGGCCGCCATTCCCGAGCCTGTCGCCAGCTACTTCCTGCTGATGGAAGACGTGGACTTCAGTGAAGAGGCGCTGGCGCGCGCGATCCAGGATCGTCTGCAGGACCTGGCATTCGGCGGCGGCACAGCAATGCTCGAACTGATCGCGCGTGACCCCTGGCTCGTGACTCTCGATATCCTCAAGCGTTTGGCCCCTGTAGAGGCCAGCGGGGAACTATGGTTCGCGGCTGATGGTAGCGCGGTCCTCATGGCAGAAAGCGAAGCCACCGCCGTCGATCTCGCAGGCCAGTCTGCGGCCGTTGAGGCTATCCGCGAGACGTTCGCGTCCATCGAAGGAACGGATGCGCTGGTACTCGAGATAACCGGTGCGGGCGCGTTTGGCGTCGAGTTGCAACAGACGATCCGGGCCGAAGCGCAAAAGCGCAGTTTGCTCGCAACGCTGGCCCTGTTACTCGTGTTGTTTGCGTTCTATCGCAAGCCGACCTACCTGCTCCTGGCCACGGTGCCGATCGGTATGGGGTTTTTGGCCGGCCTCGCTGTCGTTAGCCTGCTGTTCGATAGCGTCCATGGCATCACGCTGGCGTTCGGCTTTACGCTGATGGGCGTCGCGATCGACTATCCGCTGCACTTATTCAGTCACGTCGAGAAGTCCAGTGGTCCAATCGCCATCGGGCGCATCTGGCCGACAATGCGACTTGGGGCGATTAGTACCGGCGTTGCCTACCTCGCGTTGGCATTTTCGGGTTCCGACGGCCTGGCACAGCTCGGTGTGTTCACCGCAGCTGGAATCGGTATCGCGGTCCTCGTGACGCGGACCTGGGTTCCGTACCTGACCCCGAACTCTGATGGGGGCGAGAAGCGCGTTGGCGCCGCAACACCCGCTGCGCTGCGCTTCCTGCCGGCTATTGGTCTCGCGGGAATCGCGCTGGTCGCAACTAGCCAGGTCGTTACAGACGGCTTGTGGAACGATCGCCTGGCGAGCCTGAGCCCGGTGCCCACCGAGCGTATCGCGGACGACATTCGCTTGCGGTCGGCGGCCGGGACGCCGGACATGCGGTACCAGCTTTTCGTGCACAACCCGTCACTCGACAGGCTGCTCCAGAGGGGCGAAGACGTCGATATGCTCCTCGCCACCGCGCAGGCAGAGGGGTTGCTTGACGGTGCGCAGTCGGTGACGAGCATTCTGCCGGGCAAAGAGACATTCACGAGGCGGCAAGCGAACATTCCGCCACCGGATGAACTAAGCGGCCGGTTGCAAGCTGCGCTTGCGGGCACACCATTTCGCACCGACGCGTTCGACGCTTTTCTCGCGGCCGCGGCAAGCAGCAGCTCACTGGAGGCGCTCACCGCAGGTGACTTCGATGGCTCGCCGCTGAGATCGTGGCGCGACGCCCACCTCGTCGAGATCGACGGAGAATGGGTTTCGCTCGTTTCATTGCGGAACCCGGATGCTGATGTCCTGTCGAACGAGGTAGGCGAGTGGGGCGATGACGTGTCTTTGCTGGATCTGCACGAGGCCTCGGCCGCCTTGATGAGCGACTACCGCAATCGTGCCATCACGACCGTATCGTTTGCGGCACTGCTCATCATTGCCTTGCTGTGGTATCAGCGCAGACAGCCGGCGCAGGTGTTGTGGATCGCGCTGTCAGTTGCTGCTGGGCTGGTAATGACGATTGCTGTGGTCACGGCAGTGCACGGGCAGTTGACCGTCATTCATCTTGTGGCGTTGCTGCTGGTCACTGGTCTGGGGCTCGACTACGCGTTGTTCCTGAGTCGAACGGAATCCGACGAAGAACGCTACGCGACGAACAAGGCTGTACTGGCGTGTGCTGTATCGACGACGATCGCATTCGCTATTCTGGCGGGCTCGTCGATTCCGGTTCTCAAATTCCTCGGGCTGACGGTCGCCGCGGGGTCGGCCAGTAACTACCTGGTCGCGCTTGCGGGTACCCGGGCACGGGTGTAAGGATGTGGGTCCGGTCGCCGAGAGGGGTGACATGAACGAATCGAAAACACGAATGAGAGCGACGGTTATCGTGGCAACAGCTGCGATGCTACTGTTGCCCGCATGGGCAGCGGCGAACGATATCGGCATCCAGCCCGAAGCGGCGATCCAGCAGTCGGCGACGCATATGCCCGAAGACGTTCGGGCATCAGTCTCGAAAATAGTCATTCTTGCGTCCGAGGGGGCAAGCGGCGAGGCCGTTACTGGCAGCTACGACAAGAAGACGCCGGGTCTGCTGGGCGGCATGGCCGAGGGTTCCAAAATCGGCACGATTCCGGTTGAGGTTGGCGGTATCCCGATCGGTATCCCGATTCCTATCCTGCGCGAGATCGGTATGATCGCGGGCGCAATATCCGGGTCAGCTAAACGAGAGATCCAGGACTTCCGCGACGCCCTTACCGAGGACTTGAAAGACGCGGTCGACCAACCGCTGAGCAATGACTCGCTCGCCAACGATGTGTTCTGGGGCATCCGGAATGTATCGACAGTGCAGCCAAAGATCCTCGCATTGACGACCCCGGTTCCAGAGGACACCGAGGCTGTCCTGTTTGTGGCCCTGACGGACCTCTCGATCAACGTCCAGGGAGACGAAGCAATTATTACGACCACCGCAACTGCGCGCTTGCAACGCCAGGGTGACGGCGTGAATTTGTACAGGAAAGAGGTTAGCTACGAGGACAGGGACAGGTTGAGTAACTGGATAGAGAATGACGCGGCATTGTGGCGTGAGTACCGAAATTTTGCGCGCTATTACCTGGGTCGGGAGATATCCGCGGAACTTTACGAACGCATTGATCTAAGCCACGAACTCGTTCCCGCCGAGTCGACGTCGATGAAGCCCGCAAAGAAGAAAGCCTGGCAGGCAGAGAGCAAAACGCTGCGTCCGACATTGGCATGGGATCTTGAATTGCTGGGCGGCGGCGAGTACGGCGAGTGGGCCAACAACATTGACCCGTCGAGCATTACCTGGGATCTGGAGATTTACGACTCTCAGCGCCCGGTTTATACCGCCAAACAGTTCAGCGGCTCCAGCCACACCGTGGACTTGCCACTTGAGGCCTGCGGAGTTTATCGATGGACCGTGCGACCGACCTACCACGTGGATGGCGTCAGGAAAAACGGTGAGTGGTTGCGCCTGCAACCTGAAGGGGCCAAAGACAACGGCAACATTGGCCGCGCCGCATCTGTCACGCATGCCTATATGCAGGATTTCCCTTCGTTCAGGGTGGGCTGCCGTCTCAAGTAAGCGGTGCGTGTCGCTCCAGCCGGACCCCGATACTCATTTCAACCGATAGCGGAAAGCGCAGTTCGCCGTCTTGTCCTGCGGCCAGTGATGTCAGCAGTGGCAACAGCCTCGCGCCCATATTGTTCTCGAAGTCGCTCAGCCTGGCGTCGATATCAGGCCAGTCCGCGGTCGCCTGATCGACTTCGAACGCCAGTGTGGCGAGCGGTGACTCGCTGAAACCGGCCGGTGCAAGCAGGAACGCGGCCGAGAAGGGCATCTCGGACGGGCAGGTGTCCTTGAGCGCCAGCGGGGCGGCAACTTCCTGTGTCACACACAGCACCGGCGTTTGTTCTTCAGTGGCCTGAATGCAGGCCTCGAGAAACGCCATCGTCGGTGTGTATTCAAACGCCGAAATCGCGCTCGCGGGACAGAAGGCGCCCGTCGTTATCGACCAGTATCCGGGCGCGGCATTGTGGACGGAGTTGTGAAACTTCGTCGGCGAAATCAGCTTGGGCGTTTGGGCGAGTGCAACGCACATGTAGTCGGTGATCTGCATGTCACCCATGGCGGAAGAGAAGATCACGGCAGCATCATTCGGATCCACCGTCGCCATTCGGCAAGCCTGGTCCATGACCTCGATCGCCATCTTCACCAGTTGCGGCGCCCGCCGACGTTCACGGGCCGGGATCAGGCCTGGTTGCAGTTTGACGTCTTCCGCCCAGGTCCCCGACTGCATCCCGGAACAGAACTCGGCCCAGTTGCCGTGTTTCGGGCTCCAGGTGCCAACGCCGACTAATTGCAGCTCAGTCATCGCGCCTCCTGAAAACGAGCGAAGCGTTGTTGCCGCCAAAGCCGAACGAATTTGTCATCGAACAGTTGATCGTCTTCTCGACATTGTCGGTCAAGATGGGAAACCGGAGTTCGGGGTCAATTACCTTACAATTCAGGGTGCCAGGCAGCAGCCCGGTCTCAAGCGTATCGATCGCAACGACTGATTCGAGGATACCGGCGGCACCCAGCGTATGACCGGTCCAGCCCTTGGTCGAGCTGACCAGCGTCGACTCCGTGAACCGCTCGGCCAAAGCATACGACTCAATCTTGTCATTGGCCTGGGTGGCCGTGCCATGCAGGTTGACGTAGCCGACCTCCCCCGGTGCGGTGGCTGCCCGTTCGAGTGCGCGGCCCATCGAATAGATCGCGCCTTTACCTTCGGGATGCGGACTGGACATATGATAGGCATCGGAGCTTTCGCCGTACCCGGCGAGCAGGATTTCGGTGTCAGGCGATAACTCCTGGCGCGTCAGCAAGGCATAGCCGGCAGCTTCGCCAATATTGATGCCATTGCGGTCACGGTCGAACGGCCGGCACTGTTCGCTCGACACAAGTTCGAGCGAGTTAAAACCGTAAAGCACACTCAGGCAGAGGCTATCGATGCCGCCGACGAGCGCCGCATCGACGAGCCCGTGCTTGATCCAGCGCGTCGCTGTCGCAAATACTTTTGCACTCGACGAACAGGCGGTGCTGATTGTGAGCGCAGGCCCTTTGAGACCAGTCGCCGTGGATACGAAGATGCCGGGCGAATGCAGGTTATGGATTTCCGGTTGCCGGTACTGCGGCCGCATGCGTCCGGATTCCTCGAGCTGTGCATAAGCTTCCTCGGTTCGTCCGATGCTCGAGGTACTTGTGCCCATGATGACACCGATTCGGTGCGGACCAAGTTGTTCGGCAAGCGCTGCTACGGCGTCGAGCATGCCGTCCTGCTGCAGGCCAAGCCACGCAAGTTGGTTGTTACGGCTTTGGAGATGGTCGAGGCCCTCAGGCAATTCAGTACCTTCAACGCCGGGTACACGACCGATCCAGGTGTCGAGATCGCAACCTTCGAGGTCATTGCGGCGAAGTCCGGATTGCCCGCTTGCGAGCGACTCACGCAGCGCGACCAGGCCTGTGCCGGCGGCAGAGGTAGCTGAATAGTGGGTAATGCTCAGGCGCAACGGATCGATTCGTGAGGTGCAGGGTTCTTCAGGACAAGCGAATAGTATATGCCGCCTTCAAGCTGTCCGCACAGCGCCGAGAGTCCACCGGAGTGAATCAGTTCATCGGGCTTCTGCACAGCATCGAGCAGCGCCGACTCTTGTGCCTCTCTTTTCAGGACGCTGCCACCGACGCACTTGGCTATGGACTCGCGCAACGTCCAGTGAGAGAAGAAAATTTCATCATCGGCATTCTTCATATCCAGCCACTCGGCGATTTGCGGCATCCTGGCTCGCGGGCGGGCAACTTCAATATCGACACCGATGTCGGATTGGGTCGAAATCCCGACGGCGATCCAACGGCCGCTGTGTGCCTTGCTAATGTGCGCTTTTGGGTCGGGCCCGCCAGGCGACAGCAACTCGATCAGTTGCGCACAACCCGCACGTGCTACAGCGCGGGTTGCATCGTCGACCCGGGCGATGGCCAGTTTGGTTGAGCGCAGTTCGATTAGCTTGTGGATCATTGGGCTACAATACGCGAATGCGCTGGTATATCGAATATCTGATACGACTGGCTGGCACGGCTTTTAGTTTTGCCGCATTTGGTATCGGCGGACTAATTTTCGGGCTGCTCGTTTTCCCAGCCATGTTCATTTTCGTTCGTGATCGTGAGGCTCGCCGCTATGCGGCGCGGCGAGTGATTGGCAAAGGCTTTGGCGCCTTTGTCGGTCTTATGAAATTCCTCGGGCTCATGGACTACCGCGTGGAGGGCAGTGAGAATATTGATGACGGGCGCCGGCAACTTATCATTGCCAACCACCCGACGCTGATCGATGTCGTAATCCTGATTTCCCTGTTCCCACAGGCGAACTGCGTCATCAAGGAGGCGGTAATGAAGAATCCGCTGATGGGTTTTACCGTAAAGGCCGCCGACTACATATCGAATCGTGAGCCTGAGGACTTGCTCGAGACCTGTGCCGCATACCTTGAGAATGGCAAGAGCCTGTTGCTATTTCCTGAAGGAACCCGTACCCGGCACGACGAGCCTCTCGTATTCAAACCAGGCGCCGCTACGGTGGCTGCCAGGAGCGGGGCAGACATACTTCCGATCGCGATTGAGTGCGAACCGCTGGTCCTGTCGAAGCAAATGCCATGGCACAGCGTCCCTCGCCGCAAACCGATGTACACAATCCGGATCCTGCCCCCCCGGGCGATCAGGGACATGGTGGCCAGCGACGGTGACGAACGTCATTACAGGCATGACCTGAACGACGCCTTGCTGAACCTGATCAGGAACGAGCTGGACGACATGGCGTTTTCACGGCAGCCGATCTAGAATGCGCGCATGAATAAGGACGACCTGTATTTGAAGATCAGCGACATCCTCGTCGAGCAATTCGACGTTGAGGAAGCGGCTGTCTCCATGGACGCTAACCTGTACGAAGAACTGGAAATCGACAGCATCGATGCGGTCGACCTTCTCGTTCAGCTCAAGGAAGTAACCGGGAAGAAAATACCCCCGGAATCCTTCAAGGAAGTTCGTACTATCCGGGACGTACTGGACGCGCTCGCGACTCTGTGACCCGCTCGACGCTTATCCGCGCGTTGTTCGCAATCTGTGTGGCCGCGTATCCGTTCATTATCCTGTTTGGGCTTCGGCACCTGCCGGCGAGCTTCTTTGGCATTGTCCTGTTGCTTATCCTCGGTTTGCGCTTCGGGGTGCTTCTGCCTGAAGAGCGGCCTGTCCTGATACCTGTGCTGCTGATCTACGTCGCCTACGCCTTGGCTGCCACCGTGACCGGCAGCGAGATGTTGTTGCTGTACTATCCTGCCATCGTCAACTTCACCCTGTGCGGGGTTTTCCTGAATTCGCTGCGCCAGGGCCCTCCATTGTTGCTCCGGATCGTCAAAGCGCGCGGTTACCCGTTGGATGAGCACGCACCGGTCTATCTATATCGCCTGACAGCAGTATGGGCCGGCTTTTTCATCGTCAACGGGCTGATCTCCATCTGGACAACGACGTTGACACTGGAAGTCTGGACCTTGTACAACGGCTTCCTCTCGTACTGTCTCGTGGCGCTGTTGTTCGGCGCGGAATATCTTTTTCGGGGCTATTATCGCCGCCGTAAGCAACTGGAAGGCTCTTGAAGACACCACCGGAAATCTCTCGTGAAGTTCGCGATGACGGCTTCGTCGTGCGCATGGAGATCGCTGAGGACCACGACTGTCTTCGCGGGCATTTTCCCGGGTTTCCGGTATTGCCCGGCGTCGTTCAACTGCATTGGGCGGTAGAATTTGCGCGCGAGTATTTCGGTTTTACGCAAGCGGTGTGCGACATACGTCGACTGAAGTTCAAGAATATCGTGATTCCACCAGCGGTAGTGACGCTCGAGCTGGTCCGTACAGGTGAGGATGAAGCGCGCTTTGTCTTTTTCAATGCCGACGCCACGATCTCGCAGGGTCGCCTGGCGTTTTCAGGACCGGTGGAATGAACACATGCATCGTGGTCCCGCACTACGACCACTTCGAGCAATTCAAGCGTTACCTGCCCGATCTTGTGGCCACGGGCTTGCCTGTCATCGTTGTTGACGACGCCAGTCCATCGGATTCCGTTCAGGCACTGGCCGCGTTGCTGCGGCAGCAGTATCCGGACGTGACGCTTATTCAGCATGACGAGAACCAGGGTAAAGGCGGGGCGGTAATCACTGCGCTGCGTGCGGCGCAGGCTGCCGGCTATACACACGCACTGCAGGTGGATGCAGACGGGCAGCATGATAGTGCCGCGGTCCCGGAGTTCATCGAGGCAGCGACGCAGCGACCGGAGGCCCTGGTATGCGGCATTCCGGTTTTCGACGCGAGTATTTCCAGGACTCGATTCTACGCGCGCTATATCTCACTGTGGTTCGTGCAGCTCGAGTCGCTGAGCCGCAGCATTCGCGATGCCATGTGTGGCTTCCGGGTGTATCCGCTGGGAGGGGTCATTCCGATCTTCGATAAGGCTCGGTTCGGTCGAAACATGGCGTTCGACTGTGAGGTATTGGTGCGGGCCGTCTGGGCCGGCATTCCACTCTGCAACGTCCCGGTCGGCGTTTCGTACCCGGCAGGCGGAAAATCGCACTTTCATTATGTCCGCGACAATATTGATATCTCGTGGATGCATACACGGCTGCTATTCGGCATGGTGATTCGATTGCCGATGCTGCTTCGCCGCAAACTGGCTCGAGCGAGCGCTCGCTAGTGGAAGGTCACTGGGCAAGGACCGCCGAAGCCGGCGCGTTGCGTGGCATGCGCTTCATGCTTTGGGCATACAAGTTCGCCGGACGGCGGTTCTTCAATTTCATGTTGTTCTTTACGATTGCCTACTTCTATCTGCGCCGGGGCGATTCGAGGCGAGCGTCGCAAGACTATCTTCGGCATGTGCGTCGGCAATATCCGGACGCACTCGGGCGCGCTCCGATATGGTGGCTGTCTTTCCGCCAGTTCTTCGCCTTTGGCCAGGCCACGCTGGACAAGTACCTGGCGTGGGTTGGTATGTCGGCGCCGATCAACATGGATTCGGGGGCCGACGAACTGCTCTTTGAAATGGCACCGAAGGAAATCGGCAGCCTGCTGATCGGTGCGCACTTCGGCAATATCGAGTACTCGCAGATTATCGCGGACCGTCATCCCGAGGTGATCATTAATGTACTGATGCACGATCAGCACGCGCGGAATTTCACGGCATTGGTCGAGGGCAAGGAGTCCAGGGGCCAGATGAACCTGATTCAGGTTACGGATATCGACTTTGCGCTAGCCCTTACTCTGCGGGAAAAAGTGCAGGCCGGTGAGTGGGTGGTCATGGCCGGAGACCGGATTCCTGTCGGCGATAGCTCCCGCGTGTGTGAGCCAACATTCTTCGGTGATCCCGCGCGATTCCCTATCGGTCCGTACGTGCTGGCCTCGCTCCTGCAGTGCCCGGTATACCTGCTACACTGCTTCCGGCTCGACGGGGACTACAATATCAGCGTCGAGGCATTCGCTGACGGTATTGCACCTGACCGCAAAGAGCGATTCGCCACTTATGAGGCATACGCGCAGAAATTCGCGACGGCCCTCGAACGGCAGGTCATCCGATCACCCTTACAGTGGTTCAACTTCTACGATTTTTGGGGAAGCAATGCCAAAGACTGATTTCGCAGGTTGCCTGACGGCGACCGAGACGATGCGCGTGCCGTTTCACGACGTCGATCCGGCGAGTGTTGTCTGGCATGGACGCTACTTCAAGTATTTCGAGGAAGCACGTCGCACGCTTCTGGAGGAACTCGACTACAGCTACTTGACGATGATGGACTCGGGATATATCTGGCCCGTTGTCGACGCGAATATTCGCTATGTACGCCCACTCCGGCTGGATCAGCGCTTTACGGTGACTGCCGCACTCAAGGAGTGGGAACTGCGCTTGGTTATCGCTTACCAAATACACGATCTCGATGGTACTTTGTTTACCAAGGGCCAAACCGTGCAAGTGCCCGTCGATGCAAAGACCCTGGAGCTTTGCATAGGTACACCCGCCGAGTTTCTTAACCGCATCGAAAAACGGCTTGCCGCAGGAGCGTAAAGACGTGGCGACTAAAGTCAGCCAGCTGCAGGATTGTGTCGGCATGTCGGCCGCGGAATTCGTCAAACACCGCGAGCCGATGCTGCTGCTGGATACGCTGGTCGAATGCAAAGGTGAGCGCACTGTCTGCGAGTGGCGCGTCAAATCCGGCGATTCGTTTGTCGAGGTCGGCCAGGGCGTTCCAGCCCACGTGGGTGTCGAATTCATGGCACAATGCGTGGCAGTGCATGCGGGGGCGCGCGCTCGAGTCGTCGGTCTGGGACCGCCGCTCGGGTTCCTCCTTGGTACGCGGCATTTCACTGCCTCAGTGACACATTTCGAGGTAGGTGAGACTTATCGTGCAATCTGCGAAGAACTGATTCGGGACGACAGCGGTATGGGGTCCTACGATTGCAGTGTTCTTCACGGTGAAACAATCGTCGCGACAGCCCGCCTCGCCGTGCTTGAGAAGGAACGGGGAAGCAAGATCGAGTGACTGATACGCAAGACACTATCCTGGTGACCGGATCGAGTTCCGGGATCGGCCGGTCCATAGCTGTGCGCCTGGCAAAAGACGGATTTAGCATCGTCGCCCACTATTCGGGCAACCGGGCAGGCGGTGAGCAGACTGTGGCTGACGTCGAGGAAGCAGGTGGCAGCGCGCGCCTGCTCGGATTTGACGTAACGGATGCTGATGCCACGCGAGCCTCTCTCGAGGCCGATATTGAAGAACATGGCGCGTACTATGGGGTAGTCTGCAACGCGGGCATCACACGCGATGGTGCGTTTCCGATGTTGTCGCAGGATGACTGGCGACAGGTCATCGACGTCAACCTCAACGGTCTTTACAACGTACTGCATCCTGTCGTGATGCCGATGATCAGGCGCCGCAAGCCCGGTCGAATTGTCACGATATCGTCGGTGTCGGGTTTGGTTGGCAATCGTGGGCAAACTAACTACAGCGCGTCCAAGGCGGGTATTATTGGCGCTACCAAGGCGCTTGCGGTGGAGCTGGCGAAGCGCAAGATTACGGTCAACTGTGTCGCCCCGGGGCTGATTGAATCAGACATGACAGATGCGTTGCCGATGGAAAAGATTCTGGAAATGATCCCTGCAAATCGTATCGGTAAGCCGGAAGAAGTGGCGGCGCTGGTCTCGTTCCTCTGTTCAGAAGAGGCGGGCTACATCACACGCCAGGTATTGGCGGTTAACGGCGGGATGTGCTGATGCATCGCGTAGTTGTTACAGGCGTGGGCGCCCACTCACCGGTTGGCAGTACCTGGGAGGAAGTCGAGACGTCACTGCGTTCCGGCAAAAACCGTATTCAGTATATGGATGCGTGGGACGTGTACGAAGACCTCAATACACGCCTGGGTGCGCCGGTTTCGCATTTCGAAACTCCGGAGCACTACACGCGCAAGAAGATTCGTAGCATGGGCCGTGTATCCCTCATGGCAACGTCGGCCAGCGAGAATGCCCTCGAGAAAGCCGGATTGCTTGGCGACGATATCCTGACATCGGGCCGTGTCGGCGTCGCATATGGGTCGTCGTCAGGTAGTACAGACGCGATTTCAGACTTCGGCAATATGTTGCTGAACAAGTCCCTGGACGGAATAACCGCCACGACCTATATCCGCCAGATGGGTCACACGGCCGCCGTAAACATCGGCGTGTTCTTCGGCCTGACGGGTCGTATTGTCAATACATCGGTGGCCTGTGCGTCGGGTAGCCAGGGCATCGGCTATGCCTACGAATTTATTAGAGATGGTAAGCAAGACGTCATGCTTGCCGGCGGTGGCGAAGAGCTTTGCCCGACGCAGGCGGCCGTATTCGATACGCTGTTTGCGACAAGCACGCGTAATGATGCGCCTGCAACGACACCGCAGCCGTTCGATGCTAATCGTGACGGCCTTGTTATCGGTGAAGGTGCTTGTACATTTGTTCTTGAACGGCGTGACCATGCACTCGCGCGCGGTGCGAAGATATACGCGGAAGTCGTGGGGTACGAAACAAACTCGGATGGTGCGCACGTCACTCAGCCGACAGCTGCGACGATGCAGCGAGTGATGGAATTGTCTCTTAAGAATGCCGATCTTAGTCCTGATGCGATCGGCTATGTCTGTGCACACGGAACGGCAACCGACAGGGGTGACATTGCGGAATCGCAGGCAACGTATGGCGTATTCGGTGAGCGCATGCCGATCAGTGCCCTGAAAAGTTACACCGGGCACACGCTCGGGGCTTGTGGCGCACTCGAGTCCTGGGTGGCAATTGAGATGATGAACCACGGCTGGTTCATGCCGACGGTCAACCTCAACAAGATTGATGAGCGCTGTGCACCCCTGGACTATATTACGGGCGCAGGGCGAGAGCTCGATGTCGAGTACGTCATGAACAACAATTTCGCGTTCGGCGGAATCAACACGTCACTGATCTTCAAACGCCACGACTGACGCTCTAGCGTTATTCGGTTTTCACGAAATCGCCGATTAGTGCGACGCCAGCGACAAACTTGCCGGCACCGCAGGCATATTCCGTATCACTCTTCGTTACGTTGCCTTTGTAGTTCGAACGTATATTGATTACCGCATTGGCGCCAAGGCTGATCGCGCGCTGGTGCAGAGACAGGATTGCCGACCTGAACGCCCAGTCACACGCTTCCTTGTCCGACTTGTTGAAAGCATTGGTTTTCTTGTTGGTCCGGTACTCACCAAGCTGTTTTGTGACGCCCGGATGTGCTGTGTCACCGAAATAGAAGCTGACCCCAGCGATCTGTGACGCGAATTCGGATGCATCCAATACATCGGCAACCGGGTGTTGTTGCAGCGAATCTCGCGCCAGCGCGTCGACGCCAATGAATACTGCAGCTACTGCAAAAATAGTTATGATCGAACGTTTCATTATCAGGTCCCCAGTTTACTAATCGATTTTTGCGATGCGACCCTGCTCCTTCGCGCGAGCGGCAAATTCATTCTGCCATTTTGAACGATGCGATGCTGGTGCGATTTGCACAGCCGTTACCTTGTACTCAGGACAATCGGTTGCCCAGTCGCCGTACTCGGTCGTAACGACGTTTGCGCCGGTTTCGGGATTGTGGAATGTCGTATATACGACACCTGGTTTTACACGCGTCGTAATCTTCGCGCGCAGCGTAATGTCACCCTTGCGGCTGGTCAGCGAAACGAGTTCGCTGTCCCTGATACCCCGCATCTCGGCGTCCGATGGATGGACCTCGAGAACATCTTCGCCATACCAGATATTATTCTCGGTGCGACGTGTCTGCGCGCCAACGTTGTACTGCGACAGAATACGGCCCGTGGTCAGCAGTAGCGGGAACTTGCGATTTGTGCGTTCCTCAGTCGGTACGTAGTCGGTTTCAACGAACAGGCCCTTGCCGCGCACGAACGCACCGACATGCATGATCGGTGTGCCCATCGGCGCACTGTCGTTGCACGGCCATTGCACACTGCCAACCTCGTCCAGGAACTTGAAACTCACGTTGTTGAACGTCGGCGTAAGCTCAGCGATCTCGTCCATGATCTCGGCGGCATTGTTGTAGTTCATCGGGTAGCCGAGCGCCTGAGCAAGGTCTTGCGTGATGCGCCATTCGTCTTTGCCCTGCTGTGCCTCCATAACCGGACGAACGCGGTTGATGCGTCTCTCTGCATTGATGAAGGTACCGTCTTTCTCCAGGAATGACGTGCCAGGCAGGAACACGTGAGCAAACTTGGACGTCTCATTCAGGAACAGGTCCTGGACAACGATGCACTCCATCGCGCTGAGTGCGGCCTCGACATGGTGTGTGTCAGGGTCGGACTGGGCGACGTCCTCGCCCTGGATGTACATGCCTTTAAAGGTGCCGGCGCAGGCCGCGTCAAACATGTTCGGAATGCGAAAGCCGGGTTCGGGATCGATGGTAACGTTCCAGTGCTGTTCGAACTGCGTGCGAACCTCCTCGCCCGAGATATGCCGGTAGCCAGCGAGCTCGTGCGGGAATGAGCCCATATCGCAGGCGCCTTGTACGTTGTTCTGGCCGCGCAGTGGATTCACGCCAACACCGCTGCGACCGATATTGCCCGTGGCCATCGCGAGGTTGGCCATGCCCATAACCATCGTCGAGCCCTGGCTGTGCTCAGTGACTCCGAGGCCGTAGTAGATAGCGCCGTTCCCGGCACCGCCAAACAGTCGCGCGGCTGCGCGAATCGTCTCGGCATCGACACCCGAAACTTTTGCCACTTCCTCGGGTGAATTTTCGGGCTTCAGGATCATTGCTTTCCACGACTCCCAGGAATCGAGTTCGCAGCGATCGCGTACGTAGTCTTCGTCAGCCAGGCCGTCGCTGACGATCACGTGGGCGAGGGCATTGACAATCGGGACGTTAGTGCCGGGTAGCAGGTTCAGGTGATGCGCCGCTTTGATATGCGGTGAACGAACCAGGCCGATCTCACGCGGGTCGACCACAATCAGCTGCGCGCCCTCGCGCAGGCGCCGTTTCATTTGCGATGCGAATACCGGGTGACCCACTGTCGGGTTGGCACCGATAACCATGATGACATCGGCATCCATGACGCTGTCGAACGGCTGCGTACCCGCGGAAGTGCCAAGCGTCGTCTTCAGGCCATACCCTGTTGGCGAGTGGCATACGCGTGCGCAGGTGTCGACATTGTTGTTGCCCATCGCGGCGCGCACGAGTTTCTGTACCACGAACACTTCTTCGTTCGTGCAACGAGACGACGTGATGCCACCGATCGACTTGCGGCCATGCTCCTCCTGAATCTCCTTGAAACGCCTGGCGGTGTACTGGATGGCCTCATCCCATTCGACTTCACGCCATGGGTCCGTTGTATTGTCCCGAATCATGGGTTTCAACACGCGGTCGCGATGCGAGGCGTAGCCCCAGGCGAAGCGGCCTTTGACGCAGCTGTGCCCGTGATTGGCCTGGCCGTCCTTGTACGGTGTCATGCGGACAACCTGATCGCCCTTCATTTCGGCCTGGAACGAACAGCCAACGCCACAGTAGGCGCAGGTCGTGACGACCGCATGATCGGGCTGGCCATTATCAACGATGCTCTTTTCCATGAGCGTCGCGGTGGGGCAAGCCTGAACGCAGGCGCCACAGGAGACGCACTCGGAGTCGAGGAAATCCTCGCTGATGCCGGCCGAGACCTTGGAGTTGAAGCCGCGGCCTTCGATCGTCAGCGCAAATGTGCCCTGAACCTCGTCGCAGGCTCGCACGCATCGTGAGCACACGATGCATTTGGACGCGTCGAACTGGAAGTAGGGATTGCTGGCATCGACAGGCGCGTCAAGGTGATTCTCACCCTCGACGCCGTAGCGCACGTCGCGCAGGCCGACTGCACCGGCCATGTCCTGCAACTCGCAGTCACCGTTTGCCGAACAGGTCAGGCAATCGAGCGGGTGGTCCGAGATGTAGAGTTCCATCACGTTGCGCCGCAGTCGCGACAGCGCATCCGTCTGGGTGCGGATCTTCATCCCTGCTTCGATGGGTGTCGTGCAGGAAGCGGGATAGCCTTTGCGCCCCTCGATTTCGACGAGGCAAAGACGGCAGGAGCCAAACGGCTTGAGGATATCAGTCGCGCAGAGCTTCGGAATGTCGACGCCAGATTCGCGAGCTGCGCGCAGGATGCTCGTCCCGGCCCTGACCGTGGCGGGCAGTCCGTCGATCTCGACCCTGACCATCTCGCCAGCGTTGCTGGCGGGTGTTCCGAGGTCTACCTGGCGTGTCTTGTTCATGCTTCACCCTCAGGTGCAAGATCGTCTGCGAAGTGTTTCAGGACACTGCGTACCGGGTAGGGCGTCATGCCGCCCATGGCACAGAGTGATGCGTCCTCCATCGTATCGCAGAGTTCGACCAGCAAATCGTAATTCTCGTCACGTTTCTCATTGTTGATGATGCGGTCGATCACCTCGACGCCACGTGTGGAGCCAATGCGGCACGGTGTGCACTTGCCGCAGGATTCGATCGCGCAGAACTCCATCGCAAATCGCGCCTGCTGCGCCATATCGGCTGTATCGTCGAAAACGACGATGCCGCCGTGTCCGATCATTGCGCCAATTTCGATGAACGCCTCGTAGTCGAGCGGAGTGTCGAGTTGCTCAGCTGGCAGGTAGGCACCCAGGGGCCCGCCGATCTGCACGGCTTTGACGGGCCGGCCGCTCGCCGTGCCGCCACCGTATTCCTCGATAAGTTCGCGCGGCGTAATGCCGAACGACTTTTCGACGAGGCCGCCGCGCTTGATATTGCCGGCTAGCTGGAATGCGAGCGTCCCTTTCGAACGGTTTACGCCCATCCCGGCGTAGCGTTTGCCGCCGAGATTGACGATGTTCGGCACGGAGGCCAGCGTCACGACGTTGTTGACGACTGTCGGGGCACCGAACAGTCCTGCGATGGCTGGCAGGGGTGGCTTGTAGCGCACGATTCCCTTCTTGCCCTCGAGACTTTCGAGCATGGCCGTTTCCTCACCGCAGACATAGGAGCCCGCACCGAGGTGCAGTTCGATGTCGAAATCGAAACCGCTTCCCTGAAGGTTCTCGCCCAGCCACCCCGTTCCGCGAGCGGTCTCGATTGCGCGCGACAAAATCGCGTGTGTCAGCGGATACTCAGAGCGCAGGTAGATGTAGCCCTTGTTGGCGCCAACTGCGAATCCCGCAATCGCCATGGATTCGATAAGGCCGAATGGGTCGCCTTCCATGAGCATGCGGTCGGAGAACGTGCCGCTGTCACCCTCGTCAGCATTGCAGGCGACGTACTTCTGTTCGCCCTGGGCATCGGCAACGGTTCGCCACTTGATACCGGCCGGGAAACCCGCACCGCCGCGGCCGCGCAGACCGGCTTCGGTGACTGCGTCGATGACGGCATCGGCACCCATCCCCCAGGCTTTCTGCAAAGCCGTGAAGCCCTGGTGCAGGAGGAAGTCGTCGAGAGACAAGGACTCTACGAGACCGACGCGCCAGAACGTCCACCGGTCTTGCGAAATAAGGTAGGGAATTTCGTTGATCGGGCCGAGGCGTCTGTCATGCTCACCGCCCTCGAGGAAACCTGCCGCGAACATGCCCGGTACGTCGTCAGGTTCCACGTTGCCGTACGCGATGCGCTGCTCGCCGATCTGTACTTCGACCAGTGGTTCGAGCCAGCTGGCTCCCCACGACCCGTTGCGCACGAGTTCGATGCTGGCGCCGGCGTTGCCGGCCTCACGGGCAATGGCGACCGCGACCTCGTTGGCGCCAACAGAGACCGATGACGTTTCGCGCGGTACGTAGACCTTAACAGTACTCATGAGTCTGTCTCCCGCATTGTCGAGAGGGCGGAATCAAAACGCTCAACGCTTACACGTCCCAAGGTCGTACCGTCGATCATTACGGCCGGTGCGCAGGCGCAGTTGCCAAGGCAATAAACCGGTTCGAGCGTCGTGTCAGATTCGATCACGCCGTTGGCGTGTTGCGTTAGCTCGCGACTACCCATGGCCTGGCAGGCTTCTGCCTGACAAATCTTTACGATGTGTTTGCCGGGCGCCTCGGTGCGAAAGTCGTGGTAGTACTCGACGACACCGTGGACGTCGGCGCGCGACAGGTTCAGCTCATTGGCGAGCTGGCGAATGACGTCCGGTGATACCCAGCCATGCTGCTGAACGATCCCCTGCAGTATTTGCACCAGCATCTCGGGGCGAGCGTCGTGTTGGTTGACGATCGTAGAGACCGATACGCTGTCGATGGTTCGTGGTGTCATGTTGCTATCCGTTCCTCACCCGCATAAATATTGAAAGTGTCGCCGCGCAAAAAACCGACGAGCGAGACATTGAACTCCCGCGCAAGCTCGACCGCAAGGCTCGACGGGGCGCTGACCGCGGCAAGCAGAGGCATACCCGCGACGAGCGCCTTTTGCATTAATTCGAAGCTCGCGCGACCCGATACCATGAGCCCCAGCTGACTGGCCGGCAGCCGGCCATCGGCAAACAGGGCGCCAATCACCTTGTCAACGGCATTGTGACGACCGACATCCTCGCGCACGATAAGTAGTTCACCACATGGGTCAAAAGCGGCGGCTGCATGCAGGCCACCGGTTTCGTCAAATGTTGCCTGAACCTCGCGTAGTCGTTCGGGCATACGGACAAGGACGTCACGCGGGAAGCGAGCGTCGTTCGCTAACGCCAGGACACCCTGGACGCGCAACGCATCAAGCGACGCCTTGCCGCAGACGCCGCAACTCGACGTCGTGTAGAAGTGGCGCTGCAGGCGATTGAGATCGACATCGACTCCGTCTTCCAGTTCGACACGAATCGCATTGTCTCCGCGGCAGGGTTTGATGATGGCCACATCGTCGGGCGAGCGAATGATGGATTCGCTGACCAGGAACCCGGTGGCGAGATCGTCGTCGTCGCCGGGTGTCCGCATTGTGATCGAAACGCTGCTGGTCTGTCGCTGGCCGTCGACATCGAAGCCCAGCCGGATCTCCAGCGGTTCCTCGACTGCGATCCTGTCATCGAAGATCTCGCGCAAATTACCGCGCATCTTCGTGACGTTGATTGCCTGGCTGCGGCCTGTCATTGCGTGTTATTCCGATAATACCCAGTGGCAGTATATCGCAGCGATGCGGTCTGCAGCACGAAATGAGAATCGTTCTCAAAATCCGGCAAAATCATGCGCACAACTCGTTATGCGGGCGTTCAGGAAACTTAGGTAATATGCGCGCCTTGAACCAGCACTAGACCTGCACCAAGGAGACTCCGTTGAGCAAAATCGCACGCCGTAAATTCCTCCAGCTCTCAGCCGTCGCGGCTGCTGGCTGCTTCGTACAACCCGGTCGTGAAGCACATGCTGCCGACCTGCCGCAGCTGTCGGTAGACGACCCGATGGCAAAGGCCATGAAATACACGCCCGATGCAGCAACGGTTGATCCTGCGACGCGCAACAACCCGGCTGCTGACCAGACCTGCGCAAACTGCGCCCTGGTTCAGGGTGAGGGCGACTGGCGTCCGTGCCAGATCTTCCCGGGCAAGGCGGTCAACGCTGCGGGTTGGTGTTCGGTCTGGGCGCCCAAAGCCTGATCGACACGCACAAGCTGTACTGAGAACGCCGGCTACAATGCCGGCGTTTTCATTTGTTCCTCTGTCCCTCATACATTTGTACAATGCGATCTCACATCTGGAGATGTACGTTGTTTGAATCCCTGCAAGCCGCACAGGCCGATGCCATCCTCGGCCTCATCATGGAGCACAAGAACGATCCACGCCCGCAGAAAGTCGATCTCGGCGTCGGCGTATTTCGAACAGCGGAAGGCGAGACGCCTGTGCTCAATGTGGTCAAGACGGCCGAACAGCGTCTCGTCGATACGCAGGAGAGCAAGGCTTACATCGGCACGGCGGGTGACCCGAACTTCAATGCCGCGATGCAGGAACTGATGTTCGCCGACTCGGTCGACGCCGAGCGGATATCAACGATTCAGGCACCAGGCGGGTCCGGCAGTTTGCGCGTTGCTGCGAGCCTGATCTTGCGTGCTCGCCCGAATGCGAAGCTCTGGGTAAGCGATCCAACGTGGGCGAATCATATCCCGCTGCTCGCCGGCGCCGGCGTGCAACTTGAATCGTATCCCTACTACGACACCGACAAGCACGTCATCCGGATCGATCAGATGCTCGACGCCCTGAGCAAGTTGCCGGCTGGTGATCTCGTGCTCTTGCACGCCTGTTGTCACAACCCCTGCGGCCTCGACCCGAGCGAAGACGAATGGCGAGCGATCGCCGACGTCATTGTCGAGCGAGACCTCGTGCCATTCGTGGATATGGCGTACCAGGGTTTTTCGCGCAGCCTCAACGAGGACGCGTTCGTTATTCGGCACCTGGCCGGTCGCGTCGCCGAGATGATCGTCTCGAGCTCCTGTTCCAAGAACTTCGGGCTGTATCGGGACCGCGTTGGGAGCTTGTCTGTGCTGGCGGCTGACATGGCCTCTCGAGATATCGTCCACAGCCAGGTCAACAGTATCGTGCGCACAATCTATTCAGTCCCGCCTGATCATGGCGCAGTGGTCGTGAGCACAATTCTTCGCGACACGGAGCTCAAAGCGGCCTGGCGCGTGGAACTGGCCGAGATGCGCGGGCGCCTTCGCGAGATGCGCGTGCTGCTCAACGACGCGCTGCTTGAGAAAGCGCCGGAACACGATTTCTCGCACCTTGTCCGTGCGAAGGGCATGTTCTGCTTCCTCGGAATCAGCGAGGATCAGGTTAGTCGCCTGAAGAAGGACTACGGTGTTTACATGGTCGGTTCCAGCCGCATCAACACGGCCGGAATCACGGCACGCAACGTCAACTATCTCGCTGACGCGATCGCAGCCACGCTGTAGTCCGGATTCGCAGCAGTGACACCAGGAGTACCTGCCAGTTTCTCAGGCTACTCGTTGTCATTCATTCCCCCAGATCAGTCGGCTGTTCCGGCCAATTCCCAGACGCCGAGCGGTGCCGCCATTCAGTTCGAGCACATAGCGAACAGGCTCGGTGGATGCTTGCGAATTCAGGGTCAAAGGCACCGTGTCATGGTTGATTGACGACACGCTGCCGTCGCTGCGCGCGAATACGATATCGAGCGGGATGTAGGTGTTCTTCATCCACATCGAACGGATCTCGTCCTCATCGTAGATAAACAGCATGCCCGTTCGTTCGGGCATATTGCGCACGAACATCAGCCCCCGGCGCTGTTGCTCAAACTTCTGTGCGAGATAGACGTCAAACTCCAGACTCTCGCCATTGTCATTAACGATTTCCAGCAGGGCGAATTCAAATGCGCCGTCGAGTTCCGGGACGGTTCCCTGCTGAGTCGCCGGCTGGGGGCTGCAGGCTGCCAGTGACAGGCATACGAGGACAATGAGACCCCTCAATTGCCGCTCCAGTCGGCCACGCCGCTGAAGCGCAAATCGCGTATGTCGACAAACGCGTCACCGTTGATCTCGCCCAACGGGCTGACGCAGGACAGCTCGCCGACGACGTTGTAGACGTCGGCCTGGTCGACAAGCGGCTCATTCGTCGCAATGTCCGTCCAGCAGGTGTCGAGATCTGGTGTGCTGAAAAACCGCCCGCTGTCTTCAACCGTGACCGTCACGTTGCTGTCGAATCCGTCTCCTGTGCCCGCGGCCTCAAGCGCTGGCAGGGCGATGATGATCGCCAGGCGCGCGCCGCTGACCTCACTCGAAAAACGCAGCCTGATGCCCTCCGAGCCCGGCCGCGGCATACTCTCGCAGCGCAACTCGTCGTCCGACCAGTCGAGCGCGATATTGATAGCGCCGGTTAGTGAGCCGGTTAGCCGGCCCGTGTTTCCGCAGGTGGATTCGGCCTTCGGCTGGACCTCGGGGGATGTATCAGCGGGCGGCTCAGGCGGTAGATCCTCGCACGCGGCCAGGGGTCCGATGAGGGCCAGCAAGATTGCTACAAAATTCGGGTTGCCGGTCTTTTTTTGAATCAGATGCAATGTATTTCGGTCTATGTGGTCGGATTTGAGGCTAATAGTACTGAAACAGGCCGGATTGTGAGGAAAAAATGCCGCGACCTGTTGGCCTGCACAGGCATCAAGAATAGAATGGCACGCCGCTTTTTCTCCGGAGTAACCAATGAGCGTCGCAGAACATTTTCAAAAACTCGAGGCTCATGCGAGCGGGCTGATCATCGGCCAGGCACATCTGATCAACCGGATGTTGATCGCGTTGCTGTGCGATGGGCACTTGCTCGTCGAGGGTGCGCCGGGCCTTGCAAAGACGCGTGCCATCAAGGTGTTGGCCGAGAGCATCGAGGGTGACTTCCACCGTCTGCAGTTCACGCCCGACCTGCTGCCGGCTGACCTGACAGGTACCGATATCTATCGGCCGCAGGAAGGCACGTTTGAGTTCCGTAAGGGCCCCTTGTTCCACAACCTCATCCTGGCCGACGAGATCAATCGCGCGCCCGCCAAGGTCCAGTCGGCGCTGCTCGAAGCGATGGAAGAGCGCCAGATTTCGGTCGGTGACAAGAGTTATCCGCTCGAGGACCTGTTCATGGTGATGGCGACGCAGAACCCGATCGAGCAGGAAGGTACCTACCCACTGCCTGAAGCGCAGCTCGATCGCTTCCTGCTGCACGTCGAGGTTGGTTACCCGAGCGTCGAGGACGAGCGCCGTATCCTCGTACTGAATCGCGACGAGGCGAAGAAGGGCGTACGTGATGCGTTCCGGCCACCCGAGTTGTTGTCGCTCGAGTCAATTATGGGTGCACGTCAGGATATTCTGAATCTGCACCTGGCCAAGGAGCTCGAGGAATACATCGTGAACGTCGTCGTTGCGACGCGCGATCCGGGCTCCATTGACCCGGCGCTGGATGGCCAGGTCCTGTACGGCGCGAGTCCCCGTGCAAGTATGGGCATCGATCGCGCGGCACGCGCACATGCGTGGTTGCAGGGACGTGATTACGTTGGACCTGAGGATATCCAGGCCATTGCGCCCGATGTCCTGCGCCATCGCCTCGTACTCAGTTTTGAAGCCGAAGCGGACGGCGTTGATGCCGGGTCCGTGATCAAGGGCATCCTGGATGGTGTCGGGGTGCCGTAGTGCGTCTCGAGCACATTTATGAAGGCGCATCCCCGGTCAGTGTCAGTCAGCCTGGCCTGATCCGGCTCAGCGGCCCCGCGCGAGCGATCGCGCTCGATGCGCTGCGTGTGAATTCATTGCAGACGGGCGCGTATGTATCGCGATTCCGCGGGCGTGGCATGGAGTTCGATGAGTCCCGGCCGTACCAGCCGGGTGATGACCCGCGCAGCATCGACTGGCGCGTGACGGCGCGCAGCACGACCGCTTACACGAAACTGTTCCGCGAAGAGCGCGAGCGTCCGGTGCTGGTTGCGGTTGATCTGCGGTCCAATATGCATTTCGCAACACAGGGTTGCTTCAAGTCTGTCAATGCCAGTCGCGCGGCAGCCTTGTTGTCATGGGCAGCGCATCATCGCGGCGACCGACTTGGCGGGCTCATATTTGGTGACACGACGCACCGGGAACTCAAGCCGCGACTCGGTCGGCGCGCTGCGCTGCGATTCGTACACGAACTCGCCGAGCATCCGGACTGGCAACGTCGTGACATCGAAGGATCGGGCATGGATCCCAGGGGCATCGACCCGCTGGCGCAAGCCATGTCAGCGTTGCGACGCGTAACACGGCCGGGCAGCCTCGTCGTCGTCATCAGTGATTTCGTCGGGTTTTCGCGCGCAGCCCAGTCCTACCTTTCGAGTGTCGCGCGCCACAATGAAGTCCTGGCCGTGTTTCTCAATGATCCCATCGAGCGTCAATTGCCGCCGCCGGGGCGCTACCGTCTCGTGTCGCCAGAGGATGAGCTCGCGATCGATACCTACGCGGCTCCTGCCCGGCACGACTACGAGCAGGCATTCGACGACCGCCTGCAGGAACTGGAGAAGTTCTGCCAGCGATACGGCATTCACCTGATGCCGATGTCCACTGACGACGACCCGGTGAGCACCCTGCAAGCTGCGCTCGGCCGCCGGACTCATTAGACATGGACGAGAACGCTCTGCCATTGCGAGACCTGCACCTGCCCGAGGCGATCGGCTGGTGGCCGCTCGCGCCCGGATGGTGGATCGTGTTCGCTATCGCGGCTGCGGCACTCGCTTACCTGTCCTTACGCCTGTACAGGCGTTGGCAGTTCCTCGCTCCGCGTCGCTACGCCTTGCGAGAACTTGCGCGTTTCGAGGCGGAATACCTCGAGCATCGCAACCCGGCCACACTTGGCAAGCAGTTGTCGGAGCTATTGCGCCGCGGCATGCTGGCGTATGCGCCGCGTGACGAAGTTGCAGGCCTGACGGGCGAAGCCTGGCTGGCCTGGCTGGATGACGGCATGCCGCTGCCGTATTTCCATACCGAAGGCGGCAAGAGCCTGCTGAACCTGCCGTACCGTGATCCCGAAGGTGACTTCTCGGACGTTGATATCAATGCGCTGCTCGCTGCCGTGCGCATGCGCCTTTCAGTGCCGCTGCGAGGTGCCGCCTGATGTGGTCGCTTGCCTGGCCATGGGCATTGCTGGCGTTGCCATTGCCCCTGCTCGTTCGCCGCCTGCTGCCGGAGGCGCGCGGGTTGTCCGAGGCCGGCTTGCGCGTGCCCAACCTGAGCAGTTTCGAAACGCTAAAGGACCGTTCTGACGCGGAGCAGTTGCTGAACTGGCGAGTCTGGGTCGCCGTGCTCGCATGGTGCCTGCTGGTGCTCGCCGCCGCCCGGCCCGAGCGTATCGGTGACGAACTCGACGTACCGGTCGCAGGCCGCAATCTCATGCTTGCCGTCGACCTGTCCGGCAGCATGGACCAAAAGGATTTCGAACTGGCGGGCCGACGCGTCGACCGGCTTACGGCGACGAAGGCAGTGGCAAGTGATTTCATTGAGCGGCGCGAAGGCGACCGCATCGGCCTGATCCTGTTTGGCGAACGCGCTTACCTGCAAGTGCCGCTGACACTCGACCGTGACACGGTGAAAATTCTGCTGCTCGAAGCCGAGATCGGGCTCGCCGGCGAAAAGACAGCTATCGGTGATGCGATTACTCTCGCGGTGCGTCGTGTGCATGAGAAAAAGGTAGATGTGGGCGAGCAGGTTCTCGTGTTACTTACGGACGGCGCAAACACGGCAGGTGAAGTACAACCGCTCAAGGCGGCAGAGCTCGCACAACAGGTTGGCTTGCGTATTTACACGATCGGCATAGGCGCCGAGACGATGGATGTCTCGTCACTGGTTGGCGGGCGACGCGCGATCAATCCTTCGGCCGACCTCGACGAGGAAACGCTGACGCAAATCGCACAGCTGACCGGTGGCCGCTATTTCCGTGCAACCGACACGGCGAGTCTGCAGGACATCTACGCACTCGTTGACGAACTCGAGCCGGTCGAAGAACCGGAATCCGGTTTTCGGCCGGTCAAGTCCTACTATTTCTGGCCACTGGGTGGCGCTCTCGGCCTGGTCGGCCTGTTGTGCCTCGCGGCACTATTACAGCGTGCCGTGTTACGGCGCAGGGCGGAGGTGCAGGCACATGCTGGCTGACTTCCACTGGATACGCCCTGCCTGGTTGCTCGTAGTCCCGGTGATCGTGGCACTTGCTGTATTGCTGGCAAGGCGGCAACTTGGTGCCGGCCACTGGCGCGATGTCATCGACCCGATCCTGATGCCGCACGTACTGTCACGCACGCCGGGTCGAGGCACAGATCATCGCTGGTGGCTGCTCGGTCTCACCGGTATCGTCGCGGCCGTCGCCATGGCTGGCCCGGCATGGCAGCGCATAGACCAGCCCGTGTTCCGCGCCGAGCAGGCTATTGTCGTGGCGCTCGACCTGTCGCGCTCGATGGACGCACAGGACATCGCGCCGAGCAGGCTGGCGCGCGCCCGACTCAAGATTCTCGGCATGCTCGAACGACGCCAAAGCGGGCAGACGGCATTGCTCGTGTATACGGCGAACGCGTTTACGGTCACGCCGCTGACCGACGACACCGATACGATCGCGGCGTTGGTCAACAGCCTGAGCACGGACATCATGCCGAGCCGCGGCAGCTACCCCGAGGTGGGCATACGAAAAGGTCTGTCACTACTGGAGCAGGCTGGCGTTGGGTTCGGCGAAGTGCTGCTGATCACGGATGGAGGTTCGTCGCCGGCAGCCAAGAAAGCAGCGCGGGATCTGAAATCGGCCGGCTACACGCTGTCGATCCTCGGCGTGGGCACGCGCGAAGGCGCACCGATCCCACGCATGGCGGGCGGCTTCGTTACCGATAATCGCGGCAAGATCGCGGTCGCCCGACTCGAGGAACGTGGACTACGCGATCTCGCGATCGCAGGTGGCGGTCGCTTCGCGGTCCTGTCCTCTGACGACAGCGACCTCGATTTGCTGCTGTCCGGCGAGATTGCCGGCGCGGCTGCGGCCGACGACGACTCACTGGTGACCGACCAATGGCGCGAAGAAGGACCGTGGCTCGTGTTGTTGTTGCTGCCACTGGCGGCGCTCGCCTTCCGCAAAGGCTGGGTGTTGTTGCTTGTGATTTTCATTGCGCCTTTGCCGCAACCGGCCGAGGCGGCGCTCTGGGAAGACCTCTGGCTCAACAAGAACCAGCAGGCGCAGCGGGCGCGGGAAGACGGCAGTCCGGCGGATGCCGCAGTGCTGTTCGATGACGCGCAGTGGCGCGCAGTGGCTCGCTACGAGGCGGGCGACTACCCTGGCAGCGCGGCTGAATTTGCCGAATACGGCGATACGCACAATCTCTACAACCTGGGCAACGCGCTTGCGCAGCAGGGCGAGTTTGATTCTGCGATCGACGCGTATGAGCAGGTGCTCGAGCTTGAGCCCGATAATGAGGATGCGAGCTATAACCTCGATCTCGTGAAACAACTCAAGGACCAGCAGGAACAGGAACAGCAGCAGGCAGGTGATGACCAACAGTCGACCGAGAATCCGGGCGGCGAAGGGCAGGAGTCTGATGCAGAGAGCGAGCAGGACCAGGAAGGCTCGGAAGGCTCGTCCGAATCACAGCAACAATCGGACGAGAGTGATTCGGGGCAGCGCGGCGAAGATGAGATGAGCGAAGAAGACATGGAGGCGCTGCAGGAAGAGCTGCAGCGTGCGGCTGAGGAAGCAGAGAAAGGTGAACAGCCGCAGCAGCTTTCGGAAGCCGAGCTGGCACAGTTGCGCCAGCAACAGGAACAGCAACAGGCGATGGAGCAATGGCTGCGGCGGATCCCGGACGATCCGGGGGGTCTGCTCAGGCGTAAGTTCCGGTACCAGTACCAGCGGTACGGCAAGGATCAGGAAGGAAATGACGTGTGGCCCGACGATGAGGTACAGCCGTGGTAGGAATTCGAAACATGATGGTGATCGTGGCAGGTCTGCTGTGGGTTGCAGCAGCGTCGGCAGCGGTCACAGCACGCGTCGATCGGCCGACAGTCGATCTTAATGAGTCATTTACGCTCGAGGTTGTCGTCGACTCGAATACCGATCTCGAGCCGGACCTCACTGTCCTTCACGAGAATTTCTTCGTCGGACAAGTCAGCAAGTTGAGCAACACGTCGATCTTCAATGGCGATATCCGGCGCAGCCTGACCTGGTCGGTCGCGTTGATGCCGAAGAGCACGGGCGTTCAGCATATCCCTGCGATCACGCTGGGTGACGAACAGAGCAACCCGGTACGCATTGTTGTGAGTGAACCGACGAACGCACCGCCCGGCGAAGCCGACGTGTTCGTGACGAGCGAAGTCGATACAGAGGAAGCCTACGTACAGGCACAGATTATCTATCGCATACGCATCTATCGTGCTGTTGCGACGCGCCAGCCGGCACTGCGAGAGCCCGCCATCACAGGTGCTGAAGCCCTGGTCGAGCTCGCGGGGGACGAGCGTCAGTACGAATCCGTGCTCAATGGCCGTGCGTACAACGTTATCGAACGGGTGATCGCGATATACCCGCAGGAGAGTGGCCAGATCGAGATATCGCCTGCGCGTTTCGAGGCTCGCGTGCTTCGGGATGGCCGCATAACCGGCCGCAAGGTGTTCGAGTCCGGATCACATACGATCAACGTCTTGCCGATTCCTGCGCCACCTGCTGACTATCCCGACGCTGCCTGGCTTCCGGCTCGTGATGTGCAGCTGACTGAGGAGTGGTCGAGGCCACCCGGCGAAATGGAAGCGGGCGAACCCGTAACGCGGAACGTGACGCTGAGTGCACTCGGGCAGATCGAGACACAGCTGCCGGCGATCGAAGCACCTGAAGCCGACGGACTGAATATTTACGCTGACATGCCGGAGTTCAGCCGCACGCTTGAGGCAGGTGGTATTCGTGGCGTACGCAAGGACCAATACGCGATCATCGGCCTGGTTGGCGGCGAATTGGAGCTGCCGGGACTCGAGGTCCCCTGGTGGGATATCGAAGCCGGCGAATGGCGTGTCGCCACGTTGCCGGCTCGGACGCTGACAGTTGCTGGTGCAGAGCCGCCACCGGCCATGGAAGAGCCTGCCGTCGAAGCGAGTGTCGAAGAGGCGCCGACCGCCGAGGCAATAAGTGCCGACCCGGCCGACGTTCTTGCCGTAACAAGTTTCTGGCAACGCATGGCCGAAGTACTCGCCGTCCTCTGGATACTCACGCTGGCCGCGTGGTGGTGGTCGTCGCGCACAACAACGCGAGAACGTCGCGAACCGCGCGTGCCCGAGGAACCACCGGTCCATAAGCAACAGAAGGAATTGCTAAAGGCCGCACGCAAGGCCGCGACGGCTGAGGACGGCGCCGGTGTACGGGCGGCGTTGCTCGGGTGGGCGAGGCTGCAGTGGACGGACGGTGCGCCGCGCAGCCTTGGTGAACTGTCAAATCGGGTTGCCTCGCCGCTCGCAGAGGAGCTGCGCAAACTCTCGTCAGCGAGCTACGGTGCGAACGGCGGCAGCTGGGATGGCGCTGAGCTCGCGAATGCGCTGCGGTCAATCTCCGTCGCTGCGAGCGAAAACCGCGTTGTAGCAGGGGACCCCCTGCCGCCACTAATGCCGCCAGCGAGCTGAAGCCAGGGTCCTACGCGTCCGGATGCGTCAGTATGTTGAACGTCGTGCCAGGCTCGCCACGAATTTCGACCCTGCAACTACCCCATGATCCTGGAATTTGCCACTGCACCAGGTCGGAGATGTCTGACTCAAAGTACTTGTGCTTGCAGCGCATTTCGATCGATGTGAGTTCACCGTCGATGTCCGAGAAGCTGATAAGTCGGCGAGCTGGTCTAAAAACATAGCTGTCGTTACAACTGAAGCACTCACCTTTCCTGCGGATTTCAGCGCTTGTCTTAAGGATGGCATCGCCGTCTACCGCGGCATGAACCCGCTCAACAAAGGGCCGAAGCTGGATGACGGCGGGAGACTCCCCTCCAGCCACTTTTCTCAAACGCTTGTACGTACTGATCGCCTCAGCATATTTTTCGAGCTTTACCTCGACTCTAACTCGCAGAGCGAGCAACTCCTGATAGCTCGCCGCGTCTATCCACTTTCCTTTTGAGGCTGACGCACGGTGCAGTGCCAGATCGAGTTTGTAGAGGTCGCCTTTCTTTAGCTCATATTTTGCCCGTTGCGCCCACAACTTGGAGTATTCATAAAGAGATAATTTCTTGCTCGAGAAGAGTTTCTCAAACAGGGCGTCCGCTTCGTCGAGTTTGTCAGCATCAATTAGCCTGCTGACTTTCTTGAAATTCCAGATGAAGCTCGGGTCCGCGCCACGTTCTTCCTGATCGATCGCGAAATAGACGTACGTTTGATTGTTCGATTGCCAAGAGGGCTGTCCGTCTACCCGTGCCGGTTCAAAGCGCCAGTCTTCTACCATCTCCATAGCCTGACGTTCGAAACTCTTGTCGCCAACGGAATCCTCAATGGATATGTTCTGCGGAACACCTGTCTCGTCGATGCAATAGGACATGTAGATCCATGCCTCGTATCCCTTCGACAGCTCTAACCTGGGATATTTCGGCTTCTCTTTCTCAACAGGTTTTGCAGGCACATATATTCGTGCCGACTCGGCTACCGAGGCGTATGCCTTTTCAGTTTCATCCGCTGGTTCATCTGCAGCAGCCGCTGACGCCAGCGCCAAACTCAAGGCAACGAATCTCCAAAGTCGCATCGTCTCGCCCTCCCCAAGGCACGTGCGTCCAGCGATTCTACCAGTTTCCGGTGCTCTCCATTGACGCCCACGGTTCGGCAGACGGCAAGGCATCGCCTTTTTGCAGGAGTTCTATCGAGATGTTGTCCGGTGAACGCACGAACGCCATGCGACCATCTCGTGGTGGCCGGTTGATCGTGACGCCGGCGTCCATAAGTGACTGGCACAGGGCGTAGATGTCGTCGACCTCGTACGCGAGGTGCCCGAAGTTGCGGCCCTCGTCATATTCCTCCGGATCCCAGTTATGCGTCAGCTCTACCTGCGCTTCCTCGTCGCCGGGCGCCGCCAGAAAAATCAGCGTGAAGCGCCCTTGCTCACTGTCATGGCGTCTCTGCTCTACGAGTCCCAGATTTTTGCAGTAAAAGTCCAGGGACGCATCGACGTCCGTCACGCGAACCATTGTATGGAGGTATTTCATTGCCTTGCTCCGCTCCCTTGTTGACCCCACAATAGTGGTCGATCATCGACCCGCGGGCAAATGTAGCGAAAGCTGTGAACGGTATACGAACGATAACGCTCGACCTCGACGACACGCTCTGGGAAATCCACCCCGTCATACGGCGTGCGGAAGAGCGCCTGTATGCCTGGCTCGGCGAAAACTACCCGCGTATCACTGAGCAGTTTGAGCCGGCTGACATGCGCGAGATTCGCTCGCGCGTGGTGCAACAACACGCGAACAAGACGCACGACCTGATATTCCTGCGCCACACGGTACTTATGGAGGTCGCGACCGCCGCTGGTTATAGCGACTTCCTGGTGGACGAGGCGTTCGCCGTATTCGACGAAGTTCGCAACGATGTCGACATGTTTCCAGAGGCGCGCCCCGCGTTGCTGGCGCTGCGTCAGCGTTTCACGTTGATCGCAGTCACGAACGGCAACGCCGACCTGGACAAGATCGGGATTAGTGACCTCTTTGACGGGCATGTGAACGCTGCGATGGTGGGTGCTGCAAAACCCGAGCGACTGATATTTGATGCCGCGGTCGATGTGGGTGGGGCCAGTGCCAACGAAACGCTGCATGTCGGCGACCACCCGTTCTACGATGTGCATGGTGCGCGCGAAGCCGGCCTGCGTACTGTCTGGGTCAATCGCAATGGCGACGAGTGGCCGGGCGAGTACGCAGCACCTGATGTTGAAGTGCAGCATATTGGCGAAATCGCAGCAATCGTAGGCGGTGCCCGGTCATGAGCGAACGCCCGCATCCGCTCATCATTTACATTCCCGGCTTATTGCCCAAACCCGAACACGAGCAACATCGCGACGCATTGCTGCGCTGCATGCTAACCGGCGTGCGTCGTGTCGATGTCGACGTTGCCCGCGAAATCGAATCGCAACCTGCTGCGTTTGATGTGGTGTCGTGGACGTACGATTTTTACCGTGAATATCGTGACATTACGCTGGATGCAGCGGCAATCGAGACTGTTATCGAACAAGGCGGCGCAAGCAAGCAGGACATTGCTGAAGCAACCTCCTGGAAACGCCGACTAACGCGCGGCATCTACACGCTTGGCGACATTATTCCGTTTCTGATTCCGCACGTGGCAAGCGAACGCATGGCTGTGCATCTGAAGGACCTGAGGCGCTACCTGCTCGATGAGAACGGGATCGCTGCACATACGCGCCGCATGCTTAAGGTGGCCCTGCGGGCGGCAACCGAAGGGCGGCATCCGGTGCTCCTGGTCGCGCACAGTATGGGGTCGGTGATCGCGTACGACAGCCTCTGGGAACTGAGCCACAGTGGTCGCGACCATGTTGACGTCGACACGCTGTTGACGATGGGAAGCCCGCTTGGGCAACGCTATATGCAAAAACGCGTCAAGGGGGCGGACAAGACGGGATTCGAGCGCTACCCGAATAATGTGCGCCGCTGGACGAACCTCGCTGCCGTCGGCGACCTGACAGCGCTCGACCCGTATCTTGTGAACGACTTTGGCGAGATGCTCGAGCTGGGTCTTGTTGACCGTTTTGACGATGAGGCGCTGTACACGCACTTTCGCCTCAACGGCGAACTGAATGTGCACTCAGAATATGGCTACTTCGTAAACGAAAAGACCGCGCGCACCATCGTTGAATGGTGGCGCGGCCAGTACTCGTCGTCCGGTAACTAGTTGGCGTTCGTACTCGGCTTGATCACGATATCGATGCGCCGGTTGCGGGCGCGACCGGCTTCGGTCTCGTTGCTGGCAACAGGTCGTGTTTCACCGTAACCCGTTGCGATCAGGCGATACGTCGGAATGCGCATTGCGTTGATCATGTACTGCTGAACCGACTCCGCACGTTGCTGGGACAGTTTCTGATTCATGTCGTCACCACCATGTGAATCGGTGTGACCCTCGATGATCAGTTCGCTGCGCGGGAAGACATCAATGGCCTTCTCCACTTTGGCCAGAAGATCGAAGTTCTCTGGCCTGATCTGTGAGGCGCCGCTGTCGAAGCTCAGGCCGACGAGTCGCAGAATGATGCTGTTGCCCTGGCGGAAGACGCGGGACTCGTCCGACGTAAACATCTTCTCAACCTGTTCGAACTGCTGCTTGACGCGAGCCTGTGCCTCGAGTCGTTGGATCAGCGCCGCGCGCTCGACCGTTGCGCCACCGAGGCGCTCATCGAGCGCACGCATTTCTTCTTCCATATCAGCAATACGAATATCGTCGTCAGCGTTCTCCTGCTCGAGTGCCTGCAACGTGTTGCGCTGCTCCTCGAAGAAGGCAACCAACTCCGCGGTCAGGTTCGCATGGCCTGCTTCCATATTGGGAACGATGTCGGCGACGCCCGAAACCTGGCGCAGCGGATCTTCCCACTGCAGCACGAGCTGCTCGGCGGTTATTTTTTTGTCTCGCACCTGGCGAACAACTTCCGACAGGTAGATTGCGTGCTTGGCCTCGTAGTTGGCTGCGCGCGCGAGGCTGCGGGGCAGGTCGGTGTCGTAGCGATTCTCGTTGAGTTCACGTTCGGCGTCGGCGAGCAATCGCTTGGCGCGACCCAGCGTGATTGGAGCGTATCGACCGACGCGTGCACGGTCTGCATCAGCGAGCAGACGGCGCGTCTCGGTAAGGTACTGTGCCTTGATCGCGATCAGCTCAGCGTCTCGATACAGGCTGGTGGCCTCGATTTCGCGGCGGCTCGCGTTCTTGAGATCACCGCGCTCCAGCAGACGAATCGCCTCGCCGAATTTTCGCTGCGCCTGTTGCCAGATTTCAGTCGAGAGTTCAGGTGATCGTGCGTTGGCTGCGTCCTGGCGGCTCTTCAATACCTGCGCGAACTTGGTTCTAGCGAGTGCGGCTTTGTTGGCCGCCTCTTTGAGATACCTGGTTGCATCCGCGGCGTTCGAGCGCACTGTCTCGATGTTGCGTCCGCGCTCAAGCGCAAATTCCGCGTCGCTGTATTCCTTCTTGCCGCGCTCGTAGCTGCGCGGAGCCAGAAGTTCAGCCTCGGCGGCATCAGCCGCAGCGAGCGCAGCGTCGGCGTCCTTGAAAAAAGTCTTGCGTAGCTCGTTCTGCGCATAGCCCTGGCCTGCTGCAAGCAGGGCCAAAGCGACGAAAGCGAGTTTGACGAAATTGGTTTTCGCAACCATGTACATAATCCTCAGGTCTTTCTGGTCCGAAATTCGCCCAAGCGAAGGCGGATGAGGTCCGATATTACATATGCCCGGCGACTTTTTCTGTGCGCCGAGTCCCTGTAGGTCACGGATTTTACTCTACCCGGCATCCAAAACGGGGCGATTTGGTGACGCGTGTCCGATTTTTGGCCATTTTGGCCCTTTACAAGGCTTTTTGTGCTCTGGCTCACAGTCACAGCGCCGGGGCAGGGGTAGTCTGAACCCATGTCCGCCAAGTACTACACGCAGTTCATTCTTACCGATGCTGAATATCGCGACGGTAATGAATTCTGCGGGATCGTAGAGCTGAACCATCCGATGGAGCAGAGGTCCGACCGGCACGACATTGAAGCAATTCTTGCCCGTAACTTCGACTTGCAGCAGAGCGCAGTCAGGTTGGTCAGCTGGTCGAGATTGCACTGAACACTTCTGGCGTCGCTTAGATTTCCCCCTGACTTTCCCGGCTTCGGCCGGGATTTTTTTTGTCCTTTTGTGCGACAATGCCTGCCCTTTAATCGCCCCCCCGTCTACTAGATGAGTAACGCAGACCAAAAGCTCCGCGGTATCCCGGTTGTCCAAAGCGGCAGCAAATACAAGACCGATGCCGGCTTTTCGGCCATCAAGAATGGCCAGAAGCAGGGACGTGAAGCCGCGCCTTTGGTACGAGGCGACAAGCCGAAATGGCTTCGCGCACAGATGCCGTCGGGCAAAGGCTACTCGGGAACGCGCCAGATCGTTCACGAACATCGACTGAGTACCGTGTGCGAGGAATCGATGTGTCCGAACATCGGCGAATGCTGGAATGCGGGCACGGCAACGATCATGGTTCTCGGCTCAGTCTGCACACGTGCCTGTCGCTTCTGCGCTGTCGACACGGGTAACCCGAAGGGGTGGCTGGATCCCGATGAGCCAAAGAACTCGGCCCAGGCGGTTCATCTCATGGGGCTCGAATATGTCGTCATCACCTCGGTCGATCGCGACGACCTCGAAGACGGTGGTGCGTCGCATTACGCGGAGTGCGTTAGCGAGATCAAGAAGCTCAATCCGAACACCGCTGTCGAGGCGCTGACGCCCGACTTCAACGGCGTCCTGGAGCATGTCGAACTGGTTGTTGATTCGGGTCTCGAGGTGTTCGCCCAGAATGTCGAAACGGTGCGGAGGCTGACGCACCCGGTACGCGACCCTCGCGCCAGTTATGAGCAGACTATTGCCGTCCTGAGGCACGCCAAGCTGCATCGACCCGGTGTTCTCACGAAGACCAGTCTGATGCTTGGCCTTGGCGAGCGCGACAACGAAATTCTCAAGACGATGGACGACTTGCGCGAAGCGAACGTCGATATCCTCACGCTGGGCCAGTACTTGCGGCCGACCCCGAATCACCTGCCCGTGGAACGCTATGTTTCACCCGAGGAGTTCGAGACATATCGTCAGGAAGGCCTCGAGAAGGGCTTCATCGAAGTCGTTGCGGGACCGATGGTCCGTTCAAGCTACCGTGCTGAGCAGGTACTTCAGAAAAATAACGTTGGGATTGCTATCCGATCATGATCGAATTCTTTGCCGATTACGGCCTGTTCCTCCTGAAAGTCATCACGATCGTCATCGCGATCATCGCCATTATTTTGGTGGCCGCAGCGGCCGGTCGCAAAGCAGGGCATGAAGGACTGGAGGTTGAGAACCTCAACAAGAAATACCGCGCACTCGGCGACGCCCTGTTGAATGCAGTGTCGACGAAGGATGAACGGAAGAAGGCGACGAAAGTACGCAAGAAGGAAGACAAGGCCGAGCGCAAAAAGCCTTCCGAGCGATCACGCAGTTTTGTTGTCGACTTCAAAGGTGATCTCAAGGCAAGCGCTGTGTCGTCATTGCGCGAAGAGGTCAGCGCCATTCTCGACGTCGCAACGAATGACGACGAGGTCATCGTTTGTCTGGAGAATCACGGCGGTCTGGTGCATGAGCATGGCCTGGCGGCATCGCAACTGGCGCGTATTCGCGATCGCGATATCCCGCTCGTCGTGTGTGTCGACAAGGTCGCCGCGAGTGGTGGTTACCTGATGGCCTGTGTCGCATCAACCGTATACGCGGCACCGTTTGCGATTCTGGGTTCGATCGGTGTACTGGCCCAAATCCCCAACTTTAACCGCATGCTCGATAGCCACGGCGTGGATTTCGAGCAAATAACGGCCGGCAAGCACAAACGCACGGTCACGATGTTCGGCAAGAACACCGATGAAGACCGCGCCAAACTCAAAGAAGAGCTCGAAGACGTGCACGTGTTATTCAAGGATGCCGTCGCGAAATACCGCCCGGAACTCGATCTGGAGAAGATCGCGACTGGCGAACACTGGTACGGCACACGTGCACTTGAGCTCGGGCTGGCCGACGAGCTGCTCACGAGCGACGAGTTACTTGGTTCGAAAGCAAAAGATCGGGACCTGTATCTCGTGTCTTACAAGATCAAGCAACCGCTGCAAAAACGCCTGATGAGTAACGTCGAAAGTGCATTCGAAAAAGCCGATGCTGCAGGTTGGCGCCGCAAGTTCGAATCCCGCCTACCGCGCTAGGGCGGAACTGGCGCAGGGCGGGGTGGTCGAACTTTGTGCAGGCTAGCTGCCTGCCTAGACGCTATAATCCTGCCAGGTTCCAAGGAGTTCCCATGAGCACGCTTCGACTCAAGCTGTTGGCCCCCTTAGGTTTCGTCGCATTCTTGCTGATGTCCTGTGCATCATCGCAGACAACCAGCCAGCAAGACGCGCAAATGAAAGCTGAGGCCGCGCGAGCGTTCAACCAAATGCGGGCGAGCATGCCGCTCGTCACAGACCGCAAGACGATCGATTTCGTCGCCTGTGTGGCTGAGGCGGTCGTGGCGCAACTCGAACCTCCCTATAACGATATTGAATGGGAATTGGCAATTTTCGAGGCCGAGGCTGTGAACGCGTTCGCCATGCCTGGTGGCAAGATCGGCGTCTTCAGTGGCATTCTCACGATCACTGAGAACCAGCATCAGCTGGCAACGGTAATCGGCCACGAAATTGCGCATGTGACGGCGCGGCATTCGGCCAACCGGGCCTCAAAATCGGAAATAACGAATATTGGTATTAACGTCGCCGCGATTCTTCTTGGCGGCGGATACACCGGTGCAACCTACACGGCGCAGCAAGCCCTGGCGGCAGGTGCCGCATTCGGTATCACGCTGCCGCACACACGTAGCCAGGAGAGTGAGGCCGACGTCATTGGCCTCGAGTACATGGCGCGCGCTGGCTTTGATCCGCGCGAGTCGGTGCCGTTGTGGCAGCGCATGGGCGCGTCCTCAGAAAAGGCGCCGGCCGAGTTCCTTTCGACTCACCCGGCCAGTGACACTCGTATCGAGAATCTTGTATCCGAATGGCAGAAAACGCTGCCTCTGTATAACGAGGCGCAGGCCAACGGTTTTGCACCGGATTGCGGTAATTCCAGTCCACGCTTTGTCGCGCCAGAAGAGCCAGAAGAGCCAGAAGAACCAGAAGAACCAGAAGAGACCAATTGATAGCCAAACGCGCACTAATCATCGTAGTACTGCTGGCGCTTGGTGGGTGCGCGACCCTTGATGACCTGTGGTCGTCGATGGGCAAGGGCGGCGCTGCCGATACCTTCTCGCTCGAAGACCGCCCGGTTCAGGAGCCACTCGATCCGAACAGCTTTGTGATCGATTCCCCGGGCCAGTCCGTAGTGGGTGAGCCACAAGTCGTCTTTGCCACAGAAGCGGATACCCTGTCGGACCTGGCGCGCGCCTATGGCCTTGGCTACGACGAGATAATTTCGGCTAACCCGGGGATCGACCCCTGGCTGCCGGGTGCGGGCACGCCGATCGTGTTGCCGACGCAATATGTCCTGCCCGATGTCGATCAGCGCGGCGTTATTCTCAATATCGCCACCAAACGACTGTTCTATTTCCCGGCTGCCGCGGAGGGCGAGTGGCAGCAGGTACTGACATACCCGATCGGTATCGGACGAGTTGGTTGGGAAACGCCGCTCGGCGCAACGACGGTCGTATCCAAAGCGAAAGACCCTTCCTGGTGGGTGCCGGCCTCGGTTCGCCGCGAGCACGCCGAAATCGGTGATCCGTTACCGTCTGTGGTTCCGCCCGGCCCGGACAATCCCCTGGGGCACCGGGTGCTGAAACTCAACATGCCGGGTTACCTGATCCACGGAACCAATACGCCGTACGGCGTTGGCATGCGAGTCAGCCACGGCTGCGTACGCCTGTATCCCGAGAACATCGAGCTCCTGTATGAACTCGTCGCCGTGGGCGAGGTTGTCATGATCATCAACGAGCCGTATCAGTTTGGATGGCGTGATGACACGCTCTTTTTCGAAGCACACCAACCACTCGAGGATGACACGGTGCCGGCCGACGAGCGTCTGACGGTGCTTCTTGATAAGCAGGTGGATGCGGTTGGCCGGCCTCTAAACGATCACCTGCGCAATCACGTCAAGACACTGGCGTCGGACCCGCGCGGCATAGCCGTTGGCGTCGTGCAATACGATCCATCCGAATTCATGGCTCGTGCCCGGGTAGTGCACAATACCGTCGAAGTCGATCCTAATGCGCCGACACTTTCAAAAGTACGCGAAATGATCGAAGAAGCCGCAGCCGAGGCCACGGTAGAAGAAGAGTCACTCTGATCAGACGGACAGCCATTACGCGCGAACTGAACCAGGAAATAGGCAATTGCGAGCTGACCTTCTTGCCGAGAGTTGAAATTGATACCGCGCTCGCTCAGCAACAACACGAACAATATCAGGCAGCGCTGTCGTCCCTCGGCTGTGAGGTCGTCGTCGTACCGACCGAGCGGGGTCTCGCGGATTCGGTATTTATCGAAGACACGGCGATCGTCCTTGACGAGATTGCCATCATGTTGCGTCCTGGCCCTCTCTCGAGACGCTCGGAATTGGCGGGCGTTGAACCGGTACTGAAGCAATACCGCCAGCTTGAATCGATCAAGGCACCCGGCACACTGGACGGGGGTGACTTACTGCGCGTCGATACGGTTATTTATGCCGGGCTCTCGTCACGATCGAACCCAAGTGGGATTGAACAGTTACGCGACATCGTCAGCGACTACGGTTACACCGTGAGAACGGTAGAGAATTCAAAGTGCCTGCACCTGAAGTCTGCCGTTTCTGTTATTGCCCCCGGGACACTGCTGATCAACTCGGACTGGGTTAGCAGTTCCGCTTTCAAAGACTATGAGCTTGTCGACGTAGACGCCGACGAGGCACACGCAGCAAACGCGCTGTTGATTGGGTCGAGTGTGATCTATCCATCGTCTTTTCCACGCACGACAGAGCAGGCTTGTGAATCGCGGAATTGACGTCGTGCCGGTCGATCTGACTGAGCTGCAAAAGGCCGAAGGAGCAGTTACGTGCTGCAGCCTGATTCTTTGATAATTCACAATTACTCGTAGTAGCGCAGGAAATCTTCGGGAATATTCTCGAGTGTATCCGGCTTGTCGCCGCCAACAGGCAGCTTGCTCGAGTTATGCGTGTTCCAGAAGAGGTAACTGTCACCTTCGTAGTCCGGTTGCTGCAGGTCATGCAGCATTGCGGCCATTGCCTTGCCCGTATACGTCGTTTCGATACTCAGGTTAAGTTCGCCTGACGCAAATGACACTGCGTCAGCCGTTGGGTCGTCGAATACCGCATAGCCTCCGGCAAAAAAGTCGTCGCGCCACCTTAGCCGAACGCGGTCAGCCAGGCCCGCGTCAAAGGATGGATCGAAACGGTTCAGCATTAGCGCCGTCTTGCGCATTAGTCGGTCGAGTATTGCCGGGTTCGTGAATTCATTGTCGGCCACGCGCACAGCATGGACTTCCGTCGGCAATTCGGCGGCAGCGAGGCCCAGCAGGAGGCCAGCGGCACTCCCCATCGTGCCGTTGGCAATGTAAATACGAGCCGGGCAGGGGATCTCGCCGTGTGCTACCTGCTCGGCCAGTTCGAGTCCCGCACCGACAAAACCGGTTGCGCCGAGCCAGCATGAACCCCCAAGCGGCACGACCCAGGCCTGACGGTGCTGCAGGTGTTCGCGGAACAGTGGGAGCTGTTCTATCGAGCCGCCGTAGCGCACGATCTCCGTACCCAGGTGGCGATGCATGTTAAGTGTGTAAGGAACTTTCGGCGTGCGCTTCTGGTGCCCGAGGAAACAGGTGCATTCGAGCCCTATATCATTCGCGAGAATGGCCGTAGCAAGTGCATGATTGGACCCCGCCGCACCAAACGTTGCGACGCGTTTTGCGCCGCGATCCAGCGCGCGCCGGAAGATGTACTCCAGCTTTCGGATCTTATTGCCGCCGTACAGCGGACTGCTCACATCGTCCCGCTTTACGCTGACCGTGCGCTCGCCGGTCGGCGTCGTCACTTCCTTCAGCATAACCGGAGTTGGCAACTCGGCGAGCTTCACTTTACGCAGGCGTTCGCCAAGTAACGGGTACGCATTGGCCAGGGCATTGGTCATTTACTGAGACTATCGAAGTGCATTGTCGATCGCTATTGCTTTAGAATCGGGACACGCTTATCTGACCAGGTACGGAGACAGGTTTGTCAGAAGCAGTTGACCACGGTATTACGGTCACAGAGATCGCAGCGATGGATCAGCCCATCGATGTGTCGCCAGAAACCACGGCAGCTTTTGTTGGCCGTGCACTTCGTGGTCCCCTCAATACTCCCGTACTCGTGAAGAGCTTTGGTGAATACCGCCGTCGCTTCGGTGACGTCTGGACACGTTCGAGTCTCGGTCCGGCCGTCCGGCAGTTTTTTGAACACGGTGGATTACGCCTTTACATTGTGCGTGTTGCAAACCATGCGCGGGGCGCGATGATCTGCCTGCCGGCGAGTGGGTCGGCGCTGGTCTTGCGCGCCGTCGAACCCGGCTCAACGGAATTTATTCGCGCGGCTGTTGACTACGACGGCATCGATGAAGAGGACGACGGGCTGTTTAATCTCACGCTGCAGCGCGTGAATCCGGCGACCGAGCTCGTGGCTGATCAGGAGCTTTTTCCGCGCCTGTCATATGTCGAAGAATCTGATCACTTTGTTGGTGAGGCACTTTTGACTTCGATGCTGGCGCGCGTCGAGTACCCGTATCCATCCCATCGCCCGGAAAGCACGATGAACAAGAACGGCGGCCGGAGCTCAGCGTACGTCAATCACGTACAGGCCGGGACAGATGGCACGGAACTCTCAGACTACGACCTGATCGGGTCGCGCCGACAGCGAACCGGACTGTTTGCGCTTGAACAGATCGAATCATTCGATGTCCTCTACCTGCCGCCACCGGGCAAGGGAATTGATACTGGCCCCGCGGCCATACTCGCAGCGGAACTCTATTGCCGGGAACGACGGGCAATGCTGCTCGTCGACCCGCGTGCGGAATGGACGACAGCCGAGGCGGCTGTCCGGAGTGTGCGAGATCTCGGCTACGCCAGTCCGAACATGCTCGGCTACTACCCGCGAATGCAAGAGCGCCGCAGCGACGATATAGCGCGCCCGGTTGGTGGTGCTATTGCGGGCCTGTTGTGTAAGCAAGACCGTACGTACGGTCCGTGGCAGGACATAAATCAACAGGGCATGGGCCTGCAGCGCCACTTGCTGCCCGCGGTAGAAATTGGCGAGGAAGATGCGCTCCTGCTAGGTCGCGCCGGACTCAACGTAATCGCAGACGGCCCAGCCGGTCGCGCTCGCCTGGTGGGTTCCGTCACGATGGGGCGGGGCAGTGAAGCTCATCGTAAATTCGCGCAACTGCCCGTGCGCCGATTCTGTTTGCAGATCGTCAACACAATTGCCGAAGCTGCCAAGTGGGCTGTGTTCGAACCCGGCGATCGGGAACTGGCCAGACGCGTTCGCGCGCAGGTTTTGACCTATTTCCATTGCCTTACTGATCTCGGCGCCTTCGCCGATGATCGATTCGTCGTCGAATGCGACGCGGGAGTCAGCAATCGGGACGACAGCGATGGACATGGCGTGACAATATTGCTCGTCTTCCATCCGTTGTCCTGTGACGAACCGATTTCGTTGACATTGCACCTGACTGCGGCCGGATGCCGCGTTGGTAGCACGGCGTTCGCGCCAACCATAGAAAACTGCGCCTGAATCAGCGCCGCGGTGGTTAACATAACGCCGCAACACTCGTATCCGCTGCTTGTCATATGAGCATCAATCCTGTGCCACCAAGATATCGGGAGAGGGTATGAGAGACAGCGATGTCCTGGAAAACAATCCGCAAGTATCTCGATCGGCACTGGAAGCCATGCACGGCCAGGTATTCGGCTGGGCCCTCTCCCGCTGTAACTACGAGCAGGTCGTAGCGGAGGATTTGGTGCAACAGGCGTACGTAGAACTTCTGACGGGAAAAGCGCGCTTCGACGGTGAGTCGTCGCTGAAGACATTCGTGTTTTCGGTCGTACACAACCTCGCGCGCAACCGTTTCCGCCGCATCGCGTCCCGTCTGCGGCTCGTTCAGCAGGCAGCACCTCTGGATGGTGCAGATGTCGTACATCCGGTCGAGCCAGGCGAGCAACAGGATGTCTGGAAGGCGGTGCAAACACTTCCACAACGGCAACGCGACATCGTGGAGCTCGTGTTTTGCCGGGACATGACGATAGAGGAGGCCTCACGTGTTATGGGCGTCTCCATAGGAACCGGTCGTGTGCACTACGACCGCGCCAAGAAAGCGTTGAAGGAAAGACTGGGAAATGACTTCAAAAATGAGTGACACCGACATGACATTGCGAAATCTGCTGAGACAGGGGCAGGGTGAAGCTGAACGTGGGCGCGACCCTGGCTTCGAGACTGTCTGGGCTGCGGCAAAAGCGCGCGCCTCTGTGCGCAGGAAACATGGCTGGGTGGCCGGTGGCGCTGTAGCCGCCGCTGTTGTCGCTGTGATTACCGTCGCGCTGTTGCGTCCTGTCGAGCATGACTGGCAGTACGTCAATCCCGCCGAATTCGAGAGCAGTACGAGCTGGGTTGCGCCAAGCGACGTGCTGCTACCAGAACATCGATTTGACATATATAGCGAAATTCCAGTGCTCATCGAGTCAACCAAGACTGAAGAAGGAGCGTTACTATGAAGAAGGGAATTCTGTGCCTGCTGGTCATCGCCTGCCTGGGAATGGGCTCGGCGATGGCGGAAGAACCCAAGGATGTATTCAAAGGCAAGCTATTTGCCCCGAACATCATCCTGGAAAATCGGGACGAGCTGCGACTGAGTAAAGAGCAATTCACGGCGATCCGTGCCGCGGTTGTCGAAGTACAGGCCGGCGTCGCGGAACATGAGTGGGACATGCGGGAAGCCTACCAGGCGCTCATGCTCGAACTCGACAAGTCGCCTGTCAGTGAGAACAAGGTTCTGGAACATGCCAGCGTGGCATTGCTGGCCGAAAATCAGGTAAAAAAGAAACAGATGGCGATGCTCGTTCGACTAAAGAACCTGCTGACTGCCGAACAGATTGCTTACCTGGAGTCCACGTACCGGAAGTAAGACGCCGGACGTGTGAGAGAACGGGATGAGATTATGATCAGGAAACGACTCGTTTCAATATTCGCATCGACGCTGCTCGGCGTGGCCGGTTGCGGCGGCGGTGGCGGCTCGACCGAGCCACCACCACCACCGCCACCACCGCCCGTTACCAAGGCCGAAGCATTCCAGTTCCTGAACCAGTCGAGTTTTGGCGCGACGGAGATGGACGCCAGTAGCGTTATTGCGACGCGGCAGGAGCAATGGATCGACAACCAGATGCTGAAGCCGGCATCACTGCAACTTCCGCACATGCTGACGTTGCCGCCGCCACAGTTCATGGGTCAGTTGCATATCGATCGAGTCGACATCTGGTTCCGTAATTCACTCCTGGGTGAAGACCAACTGCGTCAGCGTGTGGCGTTCGCATTGTCGGAGATCATGGTCGTTTCACAGCTCGGTGCATTGCAGGCTCGTCCGTTTGCGGTTGCCGACTACTACGACGTACTTGTCGAGAATGCGTTCGGGAATTACCGCGACCTCATCGAGGAAGTCACTCTGCACCCGGCCATGGGTGTCTACCTCAGCATGCTCGGTAACAGGAAGCCGAACCTGGCGCTGAATATCCGTCCCGACGAAAACTACGCTCGCGAACTGATGCAATTGTTCTCGATCGGGCTGGTTGAGCTTAATCTGGATGGAACTGAGAGACTCGACGGCAATAGCCAACCGATCCCAACGTATGACCAGGCGGTCATCGAAGCGTTCGCACACGTCTTTACGGGCTGGACCTGGCTCGGGTCGCCCAGCTTCGGCAGCGGACGAGTCCCGACGGCCAGCCAGTACTTCCCGATGGAGTTGTGGCCTGACTTCCACGACACCGGACCCAAGACCCTTCTCAATGGCACGGTCTTGCCGGCTGGTCAGACCGGTGAGCAGGATCTGGCCGATGCGCTCGATAATATATTCAATCACCCCAACGTCGGCCCGTTCGTGGCGATCCGGTTGATTCAGCGACTGACGACGAGCAATCCTTCACCGGGCTACGTGCAGCGTGTCGCCCAGGTCTTCAACAACAACGGTTCCGGTGTTCGCGGCGACCTCGGCGCGGTCGTCAAGGCGATCCTGCTCGATCCTGAAGCGCGTCCTTCGATGGCGATGGAAATCGACGGCAAGCTCAAAGAGCCATTGTTGCGATTGACGCAGTTGTTCAAGGCATACAACGCGACCTCCCAAAGCGGCAAGTACCCGCTCGTTGCAGCGTACATCCTGTTCGGACAGGGGCCCTTGCAGTCGCCGTCGGTGTTCAACTTCTTCAGTCCATTCTATGCACCACCAGGCGAAATTCGAGACAGCAGCCTCGTGGCACCCGAACTGGAAATCGCGACCGAGTACTCGAACACGCTATTGACGAATTACATGTTCGGCCAGGTATTCGGCCTGAACCACACGAACGAAGACCTGCAGGAAGACGATATCTATATCAACTTCCAGGAGGAAATGGACGTCGCGGCGAATATCGATCAATTGATCGACATGGTGGCTGGAAAGCTGCTCGGTGGCGAGATCTCGGACACACTGAGAGCCGAAATCACAGGCATGCTCGAACGCGTGCCCGAGACCGACACGGCTATACGCGCTGCGGAGACGATCTACTTCGTTGTCACATCGCCCGAATACGCGTACCAGCGATAGGCGGAGAAGACATGAAAACATTAAACAGACGTGATTTCCTGAGGACCAGCGGCGCTGCCGCACTGATGGCTGCGACGCCAGGTCTTGCCTATTCACAGGTCGTGGGCGGCGGTGCGCCGTTCACGGACTATCGTGCGCTTGTCTGCGTGTTCCTGTTTGGCGGGAATGACTCCTACAACATGCTCGTGCCCAACACGGCTTCCGAGTACCTGGCTTACGCGACGGCAAGGCAAAACCTGGCGTTGCTGCAAACTGACCTGCTGCCGATCATGCCCGCTTCGTCGCCAGGGCCCGATTTCGGCCTGCACCCCGCCATGGGCGGGATCCAGGGCTTGTTTAACTCGGGTAGTGCGGCCTTTGTGACAAATGTCGGGCCGCTTGTGGAGCCGACGACCAAGGACCAGTACTACAATCAATCGGTAACACTGCCGCCACAGTTGTTCTCGCATAACGACCAGCAAGACCAGTGGACCTCGCTGCGCGGCAACGTGACGAGCAAGACCGGCTGGGCCGGGCGCATGGCGGACCTCATCAGGGACGGAGTTGCGGGTCAGCAGATGGCAACCAATGCATCGCTATCCGGATCGAACCTGTTCCAGTCGGCGGATGAGACCGTTGCGTACGTCATGGGACCAAACGGCCCGATTCAGTACAGCGGCTTTTCGACAACACCGGGCAGTATTCTCAATGAGCAGCGCCTCGCATTTTCGCGAGTCGTCGATGCGCAGTACGACACCGTCTACGAACGCGGTTTTGCCGAAGTGCAACGTCGTGCGATCGACGCGGCAGATACGGTGTCGACAGCCATTGCCGGTGCCCAGACGCTGAATACCGTGTTCCCGCAATCGCAACTTGGTACGCAATTACGAACGGTCGCGCGGCTCATCGCCGTGCGTGATCAACTGCAAATGCAGCGCCAGGTGTTCTTCGTTGCGACAGGCGGCTTTGATTCACATGACAACCAGAACCTGAATCAGCCCGGACTGCTGGGTGGAATCAGTGACGCTATCGCAGCATTTCATGCGGCGACGGTTGAGCTGAATATCTCGGACAGCGTCACGACATTCACGCAGTCGGACTTCGGTCGCACGTTGACATCGAATGGCGATGGCACGGATCACGCCTGGGGTGGCAATCAGCTGGTTGTGGGCGGCGCCGTCAATGGTGGCGATCTTTACGGCAATTATCCGTTGCTCCAGATTGGTGGACCGGAGGATGTTGGTGGTGGCCGCATGATCCCGTCAACATCGGCAGACCAGTACGCGGCGACGCTTGCGAGGTGGTTTGGAATACCCGAAACGGACCTGAACGCCGTGGCACCGAACCTCCGCAATTTTGCACAGCGTGACCTTGGGTTTATGATCTGAACATCAAGTTCGGGGTCAGTTACCTATCTCCCGAGTTGAAGAGATAGGTAACTGACCCCGAACTCCATTTTCAGGTTAATCCGGGGAATTCAGATGAAACTACCAGGCACAGCCGTTCTGGCTGCCGTCCTTCTTGTAGCCGCGTGTGGCGGCAGCGAAGAGCCGGCAGTCACAGATCCCATCGATGCTGGCATTGCGATGCATGCGCTGTTTGACGAGCATTTCGAACGCAATCTTGAGATGAACCCGCTGCGCGCGACGTTTATTGGTGACGACCGCTACAACGATCGCATGGCGAACAGCGGCAGTCCGGAGTACATGGCTGCAGCCGAAGCAATGGATGAGGCGTTTCTGCAGCGCCTGCTCGAGATCGACCGTGAGCAGCTCGACTACCAGGATCAGCTGAGCTACGACATTTTCCGCATCAACCGCGAAGTGTCGCTGGAAAGTAACCAGTACCCGTTCCACCTGCAGCCGGTCAACCAGTTTCGCTCAATTACGAATTTCTTCGTACAGCTGGGCAGTGGCGCAAGCGCGCATCCGTTCAAGACCGTTAAGGACTACGACGACTTCCTGTCACGTGCTGATGATTTCTCGGTCATCGTCGATCAGCTCATTACCAACATGAAAGAGGGCATGCGCGCAGGAGTGGTACAGCCGCGCATTCTGATGGAGAAGCTGCAACCGCAAATAGACGCGCACATTGTCGAGAATGTCGAAGACAGCAACTTCTATGCGCCGGTGAAGAATATGCCCGAGGAGTTCAGCGCAGAAGATCGTGAACGCCTGACCGTTGCTTACGAAGACAAGATCATGAACACGATCATTCCCTCGTATCAGCGCATCAGCAATTTCGTGGGCGACGACTATCTTGGCGCCGCACGCGAGACGGTTGGGCTCTACGCACAGCCGAACGGCGTTTCCTGGTACGAATTTATGGTTCGTCTGCGCACGACGACGGACATGACGCCTGAGCAGATTCACGAGATCGGCCTCGGTGAAGTCGCGCGCATACATGGCGAGATGCACAGCGTCATGGAAGAGGTTGGTTTCGATGGCGACCTGAAAGAGTTCTTCGAGTACATGAATTCCGACCCGCAGTTCTTCTTTGAAGAGCGGGAGCAGCTCATCCAGGGCTATCGGGACATGTCCGACCACATTGCTGAATTGTCCAAGAACCTGTTCGAAATTTTTCCGAAGACCGGGTTTGAGGTTCGTGCGGTCGAGCCATTTCGTGAAAAGTCGGCGTCCGGAGGTTCGTACCAGGCAGGAACGCCAGATGGCGCACGCGCCGGGATCTTCTATGCCAATGCCTACGATCTGACCGCGCGGCCGAACTGGGCGATGGAGTCGCTGTTCCTGCATGAAGCGATTCCAGGGCATCACTTCCAGATCATGATCCAGCGCGAGAGCGAGGCGCTACCGAGCTTTCGCCGCTTTGGTGGATTCACGGCCTTCTCGGAAGGCTGGGGTTTGTACGCAGAATCGCTGGGTAAGGAATTGGGTGTTTACACCGATCCCTACCAGTATTTCGGTGGCCTCAATGCCGAACTCTGGCGCTCGATTCGACTCGTTGTCGACACGGGAATTCACGCCAAGGGCTGGTCACGCCAGCAAGTGCTCGACTACATGTACGCCAACTCGGCCGTCGCTGAGGCACGCGCTATCTCGGAGGCGGAGCGCTTCATGGCAATTCCCGGTCAGGCGCTCGCATACAAAGTCGGTCAGCTGAAAATCCGCGAGATTCGCGACAACGCAGAAGCGCGGCTCGGCGATCGTTTCGACGTCAAGGCCTTCCATACCGAAGTACTCAGGGATGGGGCCATGCCGCTCTCGATGCTGGACGCAAAGGTGGACCGCTGGATAGACGCGCAGCTGTAGGAGCGCGCCCCAGCGCGCGGCATTCGTGTAACCTGTCGGCATGAAACTCGATCGGTTTATTCGCGTCGCGATTGCGGTTGTCATACTGCTCGTATTCATCGTTGCGACGGGCGCACTGCTGTTCATTTCTGAATCGGCGCTCAACGTCTGGGACCGACTAAAGGCCGGTCCTCCGGCGTTGCTCTACGTCTACGTCAGCATCATGTTGCTGCTGGCCGTCACGGCCCTGTGGCTGATCTGGCGTCTCGTCATTCGCCGCAAGATCTCACCTGCGCGAGCCGTCACCGCGGCGCCGCTCTCAAAGTCCGATATCGAATCGCGTTTGCGCGAGGCCGAGGCAGCGGGTGTCGACGTTAGCGAGGCGCAGGCTGAGCTCAAGGAACTCGCCGCGCGCAAGGATGCGGTGCACTTGTGTTTCTTCGGCGAAATCAGCTCGGGAAAAAGTTCGTTGATCAAGGCCCTGGTGCCTGACGCGAACGTGGTCGTGGACGTGGTCGGCGGATCGACCGACGATGTCCGCCACTATCGCTGGCGCGACGATAGCGGGGCAGAGATCCTGCTGACGGACGTTCCGGGTATCGGTGGTGGGGAAGACGGGCTTACCGAACTCGCTACCGAAGAGGCAAAACGCGCCAACGTGGTGCTGTTCGTCTGTGACAGTGATCTCACGCGATCCGAGATTGTGTCGATTACGTCTCTGCTCGCATTCGATAAACCCCTCGTGATCGTGCTTAACAAGGCCGATCGTTTCACTGCTGAGGAGCAGGCGGCTCTCATGGAGAAGCTGCTTGAGCGCATCGACAAGATTGGTGGCCAGCTCGATCGCGATCATGTTGTTGCGGTCAGCGCCGGTGGCGAAGTCGATGTTATCGAGCGTGTTGCCGGCGGAAATGAGGAAAGCGTGCGGCGTACGCGTCCCGCCGAAATCGGTGTGCTGGTCGTTGCTATCAATCGCATGCTGGCAGAAGAGGGGGAATCGCTCGATGTACGTCGCGAACGAGCTGTGTTTCGCATGGCCGCGACCCGCCTTGCAGAAGCCGAAGGCGAGTATCGCCTGCAGCGTTCCGAACAGATCATTCGTAGTTCAACCAGGAAGGCGATAATTGGTGCGTTAGCCGCTATCAGTCCGGGCACGGACATTTTCATCCAGGGCTACATTGGGACTGCGATGACACAGGAGCTTTGTAAGCTCTATGGCGCAACGCCGCGCGATCTCGACATAGAAGAATTCCTGAACCTGAGCCAAAGTCGCGTTGGACGGGCGTTGCCGCTTTCACTGGCCGTCGCGGGCAACGGGCTTAAAGCATTTCCGGGACTGGGGACCGTAGTGGGAGGCGCCGTGCACGCGGTCGCTTATGGACTGATCTTCGACGCGTTGGGCCGCAGCCTTGTGCTGACTCTGTCGCGCCACGGAGAGTTGCTACCCGACGTAGCGGCGAAAGAATTTGAGGAAGGAATCAGTGGACATTTGGAAGCGGGCGTTCGCCGCATTGCCAAAATGGCGCTGGACGAAAAAGAAAGCTGAGGATGGTCGTGCCGACAGGGCCGACCATCTCGGTCTCGCGCGTGAGAGCCTGCGCGAGCTCGTCCACGATACGCGCCTGCCCGCCGGGGTTCGCGATTCGCTGATCCACGATTACGAGGCGGTGCAGGGCATGCTCGACAAAATCGAGCATGGGCATCTGCACCTGTCGGTTTTTGGTCGCGTAAGTACCGGCAAGTCCTCGTTGCTCAACGCGTTGATCGGCGAAGAGCGCTTTTCGGTTAGCCCGATACACGGTGAGACCCGCTATTCGTCAATGCAGGCCTGGAACGAGGTCGACACAGGTGGTGTTTTCCTGATCGACACGCCGGGTCTCGACGAAGCCGGCGGTGAGGATCGAGAAGGGCTGGCGAAAGAGGTGGCGGGTCGATCGGACCTCGTCATCTTCGTGCTGGACGGCGACATCACGGAGACAGAACTCGACGCGCTTAGAGCGGTGCTGGCGCAGGGGCGGCCCGTCATAGTCGCACTCAATAAGTCGGACCTTTACACCAGTAGCGAAGCGGATGCGCTGTTGAACTCGATCCGCGATAAGACAGCGGGCCTGATCGATCCCGGCCACATCATCGTTGCTGCAGCTCAACCGCGCGCTCAGGTCGTTGTCGAGGTCGATGCGGGGGGCAGGGAAGTTACGACAGAAAGGGTCCGCGAGCCCGACGTCGCAGAACTTCGGCTCAAACTCTGGGAGATTCTCGAAGCTGAAGGCAAGACGTTGGCAGCACTCAACGCGAGCCTGTTTGCCGCTGACCTGTCGGACCAGGTCGGTCGGCGCATATTCGCAGCGCGCAAGGAACTCGGCGACAAAATGGTGCGCACCTACTGCGTCGGCAAAGGCATCGCCGTGGCACTAAATCCGGTACCGGTCGCGGACCTGTTCGCGGCTGCGTTCATAGACATCGGCATGGTCGTACATCTGTCCCGAGTCTACGATCTGCCACTCACCCGAAAAGAGGCGGGCTCGATCGTCAGGGTGATTATCGCCGAGTCGGCGGCGCTCATGACGACTGTGTGGGCATTGCACCTGGTATCAAGCGCACTCAAAGTTGGCACATTGGGCCTGTCGACGATACTGACGGCTGGTGCGCAGGGTGCTATCGCGTACTACAGCACGTACCTCGTCGGTGAGGCGGCAGGCAAGTATCTCGCTGAGGGCAAATCCTGGGGCGAGGGTGGTCCGAAGAAGGTCGTCAAAGAGATTCTTGATTCGCTTGATCGCGACACGGTGCTTCGCGACGCAAAACGCGAGATCCAGGCTCGACTCGGACTGAGCTGAGGAGCCAGCTGACATGGATCGCGAGACGCGCATGCGCCGTATCTGGGAAACAATCCAGGACATCCCGCAAGGTCGCGTGGCCAACTACGGGCAGATCGCCGAAATCGCCGGGGTACCGCGCGGTGCCCGACAAGTCGGGTATGCGTTGCGCCACACGCCCAAAGGGCTGGAGTTGCCATGGCATCGGGTAATCCAGTCATCGGGAAAAAGCGCGTTCGATCCGAACAGTCGTGCGTTCAAATTGCAGCGCGACCGCCTGGCTGATGAAGGCGTTGTCATGCTGAATGGCAAAGTCGATTTGCAGAAATACCGCTGGCAACCCGATCTTGATGAGCTATTGTGGAAACCGTCATCGACGTGGGACGAAGATTGAAACTCAAGAACAGAATGCGATCGGTGTTCCTGAGCGCGCTTTTGAGCAAGCGCTCCCGACGGATGCAGCGCTCGTACTGCGAGTTGCGACGCAAGCTTGGAGGTAAGGCACATGTTGTCTCCGCATTCCTGCAACTCGACGATCCTTACTCGTACCTGCTCGCGCAGTACTTGCCGGAACTCGCATCGAAGTACGACATTGAATTGAAAGTCTACCTGTCGCAAGCGCGCGGCGACGAATACCAGCCGGCGCCGGATATGCTCGCAGAGTATGCCGCGATGGACGCGCAGCGCGTTGCGTGCGAACTCGGGATACCGTTCCTCGATAAAGGAGCGGCCCCACCTGTCGAGCATCGGCGCGGCTTACTCGATGTGCTTGCCGCGTGCGCCGATCGAGACGACTTCACCGAGGAACTGTGCCAGGTCCTTGAGATCTACTGGAGGGGCGATACGGAGGCAGCTGCACGGCGCTCGGACACGGGCGAATCCGGTCAGGCGGATGCGGTGATCGCGACGTCGCAGGCGTTGCAGGCACGGCTCGGGCACTACAACAGTGGAATGCTGCATTACGGTGGTGAATGGTATTGGGGCGTGGATCGTTTGCACTACCTTGCTGACAGGCTGGAGGACATGGGACTGGCCCGAAACGGTGGCAAGAGCGCGCGTCTCGCTTCAATACGGCAATCGATGCAGGTGTCTTTGCCCATTACACCGCCTGCGGCGGCCAAAGAGCTGCCGCCGCTTGAGTTGTTCCACTCCATTCGCAGCCCGTATTCCTATCTTTCGTTGCAGCGTGTGTACGAAATCGCCGATGCCTTTGGACTGGAGCTGAAGTTGCGCCCGGTATTGCCAATGGTCATGCGTGGCATGCAAGTGCCGCGGACCAAGCTCCTGTACATCGCGAAAGACGCGACACGGGAAGCGGAACGCAATGGAGTACCGTTCGGCAAGATAGCCGACCCGGTCGGTGCGGGAGCCGAGCGCTGTCTTGCGGTGTTTCAATATGCCGAGTCGGAGCACAAGGGTCGTGACTTTCTGGCGAATGCTGGCGTCGCTATCTGGAGTGAGGCTATTGATGTCTCGACGGATAAGGGCATGCGCAAAGTCACCGGCCGCACGGGCCTGTTCTGGCCAGACGTTGTGGCTGCGATGCAGTCAGATAACTGGCGCGGCGAAATCGAGGGAAACAGAGAATCGATGATGAACTCGGGATCCTGGGGCGTTCCGACCATTCGTCTTGGCGATGACGTGTTTTGGGGGCAGGACAGGGACTGGCTGCTCGTAAGGCATATTGAAGAATTGTGTGACACCGGAGACGGAATACTCGTATGACAACAGTGATTTTTTCGCACGGCCAGGAGAGCGGGCCGTGGGGCACAAAAATCCGTGCCATGGCCGAACTGGTCAAGGGCATGGGGTGCGCGGCGGACAGCATCGATTACCAGGGAATTGCTGACCCGACGGAGCGTGTCGAGAAATGCGTGCGCGAATGCGCGGACATAAGCGACCCACTGGTGCTCGTCGGCTCGAGCATGGGAGGGCATGTTGCAACGGCGGCAGCCGCGAAACTGGGCGCGGCAGGGCTATTCGTGCTGGCGCCGGCATACTTTATGGAAGGCTACGAGGACCTGACTCCCGTGCCACCGTCAATGCCGATTTGCATCGTGCATGGCTGGCATGATGGTATTATTGCTGTTGAGAACAGTATTCGATATGCAAGCAACTGTAGTGCAACCTTACACATCGTGGACGGCGATCATCGGTTGACGGCGAATATCGAAGAGATCAACGAGTACCTGAGATATTTCATAGAAAAGGTATCCGGGTAATTTTCACCACTGAGAGGGATAGACATGAAATATTGGGTTTTAGCTATGAGCCTGTTCGTACTGGGCTGCAGCGGCGGCGAGTCGGGCGGATCAGACGAATCAGCAGCTGAAAGTGCGGTAGAAGAAGCACAGGAAGCTGCCGGTGCAGCGGTTGACGCAACCAAAGATGTTGCCGGCGACGCGGTTGACGCTATGGAAGATGGCGCTGAAAGCGCCGGTGAGGCTGCGTCAGACATGATGAACGAGGCGCAGGATGCCGCCGCAGGTGTTGGCGACATGCTTAAAGACGCGAAGCAAGATGTCGACGAAGCTGTTGAAGAAGCTGAAGAGGCCGCGAAAGACTGATTGACCAGTGCCAGATTTGGTACCAGTTACCATAGATCCATTCTAAGGTAACTGGTACCTCTTTGGTTTATAGCTCCAGGCGCATACCTTCGTGCGCGTATCGAAAGCCACGCCGTTCCACTTCCGCCTGTTCCGGGCTGCCTTCAAATAACAACGGATTCGTGTGATTCATGTGAATGAAAATCACGCGCGCCTTTTCGTCGTCACTGAGTGAGTCGAATAGATCCATGCTCTCGGACACGAAAGGGTGCCTGATCCTGCTCATGTCACGATCGCCCAGTTCCCCATCCCTGAAAAACGTTGCGTCGAGCAGCGCGTAGTCAACCGATCGCAGAACCTCGCGGATATCGGTAGACCACATCTCCCATTTGTCGATATCGGGAATAAATACGGCCGACTTGTTCGGTCCTTCGATGCGAAAGCCGACGGTCTCCGAGTACTCGTCACGATGCGGCACGACGATGGGTGTAATGGTGACGTTCGAGCTGACTTCGATCGCCACCCCACCCGTCATTTTGGACAACTCGATATTGTTCAGCCGCACGAGCTGATCCCAGGGGCCGTTCGCTGACAGGAAGTCATGCATGCGCGGCATTGCGTAGACGGGAATGCCGCTCGTTCCCGCAGCTTCGCGACCGAAATGCATCAGACCGGTGTAGTGACCCATGTGAGCGTGAGTCAGGAATACTCCGTCGAGCGCAAATTCTCCGTCCGGCGCGATGCGATGCAGCTCGTACAACTGCTCGCGCATGTCCGGCGTCGCGTCGAACAGGTACTTCGTCCTGCTCGTTTCGTCGACAACAGCGATCGAACTGGCCAGGCGCCGCACACCGCTATCCTCCCATGCGCGCAAACAGTGTGGCTGATAGCAGTTGGTCTGCGGGTAACCTGCATCCTGGGCGATACCCAGCACTTGAATGTAGGTATCGTCGGCCGTCGCTGCGGCTGAAAGCAGCCACAGGGCAAGGACTGTTATCAGTCTTGTATACATCCCCTGATTATAGCGACACCCACCATCTGCAGCGCGCAAAATACTTGAATGTCAACGACCTGTTGGGACGATCTTTTGGGTAGACTTGTGCGCCATGAACATCGCAGGCGTCATTTTTCGGCCGCTCTATTGGCTGGCAGGGAAGGTGTTCTCCATTTGGGCACGTCCCGCGATTCAGCCAGAGCTGCCGGCCGAGCTGATTACGGATACCGATGCTGCTGTCTGTTACGTCCTGGAAAGAGGTGGACTGGCCGACCTGCTTGCGCTGGAGCGTGCGTGCGCCACGCATGGCTTGCCTTCACCGACCGAACCATTTGAATTCTGCGGTATTCGCGAATACAGGCGCTTTGTCGTCTTGCGCAGTTTCGAGGGATTTCTCTACCGGCGTCTTCGCAAGACCGGTTCGACACGCCTGCGGCGCCTGGTCGAAGCGGCGGAGAATGGCACGCAGGAATTGTTGCTGATTCCTGTCGCCATCTACTGGGGCCGCGCTCCAGAAAAAGAACGTTCTCTACTCAAGCTTCTGTTTTCAGAAGACTGGGATGTCATCGGCCGGACACGCAAGTTCTTCACGACTATTTTTCAGGGCCGCAATACGTTGCTGCGATTCAGTCACGCGTTGCCACTGCGCTCGATCGACCAGGAACAACGGAGTCCCGAGATAGCTTTCCGCAAGGTATCGCGGATTCTGCGTGTGCATTATCGCAAGCGGCGAGTTGCGACTGTCGGACCAGACCTTTCTCACCGCCGTACGCTAATTAAAGAGGTCCTCAGGGCGCCGGCTGTGCGGCGCGTGATCAATGCCGAAGCTGGTGATGATTTTCGCAAGCAGGAGGTTGCCAGGCGCAAGGCCGAAAAGTACGCACTCGAAATCGCAGCAGATATTTCCTACCCGACTATTCGCGTCATCGCACGCGTACTCAAATGGCTTTGGCACCGAATCTACGACGGTATCGAACTCAATCACATAGAACAGGTGCATGAAGTCGCCAAGGACAAGGAGATTATTTATGTCCCTTGTCATCGCAGCCATTTTGACTACCTGCTACTCGGCTACGTCACGTACGACGCAGGGCTGCATATGCCGCACGTGGCTGCTGGCATAAATCTCAACCTGCCAGTCGTTGGTCGTATTCTGCGCCGCGGTGGTGCGTTTTTCCTACGGCGCACGTTCAAAGGTAATCGCCTGTATGCGGCCGTGTTCGATTCCTACATTCACCAGATTCTGGTGAAAGGTCACTCGATGGAGTACTTCGTCGAAGGTGGACGGAGTAGAACCGGGCGATTGCTGTCGCCGAAAGGCGGCATGCTCGTGATGACCGTCAATTCCTACGTCAAGAACCCGCAACGGCCGATCGTCTTTGTTCCGGTGTACTTCGGTTACGAGAAGCTGATCGAAGGCGACTCCTTCATCAGCGAGATGGGCGGTGCGGAGAAGAAGAAAGAATCGCTTGGTGGGCTAATCCGCTCGATCAAATCGCTGCGTGATCAGTTCGGTAAGGTCCACGTCAACATCGCCGAACCTATCGAACTGGAGCCGATGCTCGATCGAGCACAGCCGGACTGGCGCGACTACAAATCCGAAAACGGAGATCGACCTGCATGGTTGGCCAGCATCGTCGATGAACTCGGCGGGCAGATCATGGAGCACATTAACTCCGCGGCGGCGGTAACGCCGATCAGCCTGCTGGCGTACGTGTTGCTGGCCACGCCGAAGCAGAAGATAGGTATCGGTGAATTGCGGCGCCAGTTACAGATGACTCTCGACCTGTTGCAGCGCTTCAAGTACTCGGACCTTGTCACCATGCCTGATTCGAGCCCCGACGAGATCATCGAGCACGGTGAGAAGCTCAACGTGATCAGCCGCAGCATGCATCCGATGGGTGAGGTTATCCACATGGAAGAGCGCACGGCCGTGCTCATGACCTACTTCCGCAACAACATCACCCACCTGCTGGCTGTCCCTGCATCGGTGGCATGCTGCTTTATTCAGGGTCAGGAACTCGCTCACACAGAGCTGCAGCGTCTTATCCGACTGATCTACCCGTTCATGAAGAAAGAGCTGTGTCTCAAGTGGGACTTCGAGGACATTGACGACGTCACGACCGAGGCGATCAGGTCCCTGAATGATCTCGGCATCCTGAGCTACGGCAGGCGCAAGAAGACGCTCGTTCGTCCACCGGCAGGTTCAGAAAAGGCGTTCCAGCTACTGATGCTCGGCCAGTCCATGGTGCCCATGTTGCAGCGCTTCTACCTCGTCATCGCCATCCTGGTCAGCAATGGCTCGGGCAACATGTCGCGCGGCCGTCTTGAAACGACGTGCCAGCAGAGCGCCGAGCGCCTGTCGATGATCTACGGCCTGCATTCACCCGATTTCTTCAACAAATCGCTGTTCCACGACTTCATCAAGCGTCTGCAGGAACAGGACGTGCTCCGGCGCAATGCTGATGGGGCAATAGAGTTCGACGACGATATCGAGTCGATCGGCGCGGATGCCCGACTCGTGCTGGGTGAGGAGATTCGCCACAGCATCCTGTCGCTAAACCAGACCGTGGACTGGGATCACTTGCGCCAACTTGGCTGACGGCTCCTTGATCACAGTCAGCGTTGACCGCGAAATTCGTCGAAAAAGACGCAATTCCTTGCCAGAACACCGGAAAAAGACTAAAAACACACCATGATTCAGTGGATTACAAAGGGCCTCAACTTCTCGACATCGCGTCGGGTTCCCGTGGTGCTGCTTGCGATCCTCCTGAACCTGGCCATTGCGCCCTGCACGATGGCCCTCGAAGTTATCGAGGAGGGGCATGATTGCTGCCCACCAGAGCTGGAGGCAGAATCATCCCAATGCTGCGAACTCGATGATGCCAACGCCGACAAGCGTGACGGCAGGCTCGAGCTCCGGGATTCTCCCGACTACGATGATGTTGCGACGGTTTCGCTGCGCAATCTCGAATTCAAGACATCTGTGCGTGGTCTTGCGGCGGTGGATCCACCCAGCCCATCCAGCCACGTTGAAACGCGCCACAAAATCTTCTGCGTCTATCTGAAATAGCCAAACCTGCGCCGTAAACCCGTTCGGTTTTTCTCGCAGGAGTTGGTCCTATGTTTGTTTTTCGCGGGCGCGTGCCCGTTTTCATCACCGTATTCATGTCCATGGCTTTCCTTTCATGGACGTCATCCGCTATTGCACAGCAACGCGTGCCGCTCACTATTGCGGAGGCAGAGGACCTGGCGGTTGCCAGGGAGCCCGGCTACGAGTCGTTGCTGGCGCAGGCTGAGGCCATGCAGGAACACGCTGTCGCGGCGGAACAATTACCGGATCCGACGATGCGTGTCGGTCTCGCGAACTATCCGATCAGTGGCGGCAGCTTCTCGACAGAAGGAATGACGCAGGCGCAACTCGGTTTCCGCCAGGCCTTTCCGGCGGGCGATACTCGCGTGCTCAGCGCGGCAAGATTCAGCTCGCTCGCGACCCAGATGGGGGAGAATGCCGAGCTGCGTAGCCGTGACGTGTTGACCGCCGTTCGCAATACCTGGCTCGACCTGTATTACTGGGAGCAGGCACATCAGCGGCTCGTCGAATCACGGCCGTTCTTCGCCGATCTCGCGACGATTACTCGCTCGTTGTATGCCGTCGGTCGCAAAAGCCAGCAAGACGTGCTGCGTGCGGAACTCGAACTGAGCCGGCTCGACGACCGCCTGATCGAGATCGAACGACAGCGCTCGGCGGCGCGTGCCGCGCTCGGCGAGTGGATTGGCCTGCAAGCGGCACGGCCGGTGGCCAACAAGCTGCCAGGCTGGTCGCAGGTGCCGTCGCTCGAGTCGCTGCAGGAAACACTGCCGGAGCACCCGTTGTTGCGGGCTGCGGATGCCGGAATCGAGGCACGTGAGGCGGGCGTCGGTCTTGCCGAACAACGGTCGAAGCCGGCCTGGGCGCTGGATGTCGGCTACGGCTATCGCGAGGGGTTCTTGCCCTCAGGCCAGCCGCGCTCGGATTTCATCAGCGTGGCGGTTACCGTCGGGCTGCCCTTTTTCAGCAAGAAGTCCGTCGACAGCACGCTGTCTGCGGCTTTGCATGAACGCAGCGCAGCAGAGTTCTCACGCGAAAAGACGCTGCGGTCGCTAAGCAGCAGACTCGCGGCCCTGTACGCGCGCTGGGAGGACCTGAGCCGGCGCGTCGCTTTATATGACAGCCGCATTCTGGACCAGTCACGAGAAAACGCCGAGGCCTCGATGCTTGCCTATCAACATGACACAGGTGACTTTGCCGACGTGATGCGCGCCTATGTCGATGACCTGAATACTCGGATTGATCACGTTCGCCTGCAGGTGGAGCGCGCCAAAAGCTACGCCGCGCTTGCCAATCTTGGAGGGCTTCCACGATGAAGAAACATGTAATTACCGTCATTGCGATCGTTGCGGCGATTGTTGTGGGCATCATTATCGGTCGGACACTCGCGCCGGACGCTGGCAGGACTGGCGTCGCCGCGGATAGTGGCGAGCGCGAGGTGCTTTACTGGGTTGCACCGATGGACGCGAACTATCGTCGCGATGAGCCCGGCAAGTCGCCGATGGGTATGGATCTCGTGGCCGTCTATGTCGACGAGGTCGATGAGCAACCTGGCGCAGTAAAGATCGACCCGACCATTATCAATAACCTGGGCGTACGGACCGCGGCTGCAGAACACGGCGAGCTGACACGCCAAATCGACACAGTGGGTTACGTCGGCTATGACGAAGATACAGTGCAACATGTGCACACGCGCGTCGATGGCTGGGTAGAAAAACTGCTGACCAAAGCAACGGGCGATCCCGTGAAGAAGGGCCAGCTGTTGTTCGAGCTGTACTCGCCAACCCTGGTAAATGCACAGGAGGAGTTTCTCACGGCCCTGCGGAGCTCAAACACATTGCTGCGCCAGGCGTCACGAGAAAGGCTGGCGGCGCTCGGCGTCCAGGCAGGCAACATCGCAAGGCTTGAGAAGACGCGCACGGTGAGGCAGCGCGTCAAATTCTACGCGGAAGTGGACGGTGTGATTACGCATCTGGGCGTGCGGGAGGGGCAATTTGTCACTCCCAGCACCGACATCATGTCGGTGGCCCAGCTCGACAAGGTCTGGGTCCTGGCCGAGGTGTTCGAGCGGCAAGCCGCATGGGTCAAGCCGGGCCAGGAGGCAACGGTCGCGCTGGATTACGTCCCGGGCAAGACCTGGCAGGGCATTGTAGATTACGTCTACCCGGAACTTGATGCGAAAACACGTACTCTGAGCGTGCGCCTGCGTTTCGACAACGAGTCAGGGGCGCTGCGTCCGAATATGTTTGCGCGTGTGACGATTCGTACCGAAGGCTTCGGCGAGGTTGTGCACATACCACGCGAAGCGCTGATTCGAGGTGGCACCGTTAACCGTGTCGTGCTGGACCTGGGCGGAGGTCGGTTCAAAGCACAACCCGTACAAGTTGGTATTGAGTCAGGCGATCGCGTGGCAATCAGAAAAGGGCTGGCCGCCGGCGATATGGTCGTCGTGTCGGCACAGTTCCTGATCGATTCCGAGTCGAATATCGAAGCCGCGCTGTCACGCATGGAGTCATCTCCATGATCGCCGGATTGATTCGCTGGTCGATCCGCAATCGTGCGCTGGTCCTGATCATGACGCTATTGCTCGTGGCTGGAGGCTTGTACTCAGTCAAGCAGATGCCAGTTGATGCACTGCCCGATCTGTCCGATGTGCAGGTCATCATCAAGACATCGTTCCCGGGCCAGGCGCCGCAGGTGGTCGAAGACCAGGTGACGTATCCGTTAACGACGGCAATGCTGTCGGTACCGAAAGCTGTAACGGTGCGTGGTTACTCGTTCTTTGGTGATTCCTTCGTGTACATCATTTTCGAGGACGGAACGGACCTGTATTGGGCACGTTCACGCGTCCTCGAATACCTGAGCCAGGTAGCCGGGCAGTTGCCTGACAATGCCAAGCCGGCCCTGGGGCCAGACGCTACCGGCGTCGGCTGGGTGTACGAATATGCGCTTGTTGATCGCAGCGGCAAGCACGACCTCGCGGAGCTTCGTAGCCTGCAGGACTGGTTCCTGAAATACGAACTGCAAACAGTGCCGGGGGTTGCCGAGGTGGCGACTATCGGCGGCATGGTGCGCCAGTACCAGGTGGTTGTTGATCCGGACAAGCTGCGGGCCTTCGGCATACCGCTCAGAAAGCTCAAGATGGCGATTCAGGCTGGCAACCAGGAAACCGGTGGTTCCGTGATCGAGATGGGCGAGGCTGAGTACATGGTTCGTGCCAGCGGCTACCTGCAGGGCATCGAGGACCTCAATGCGATTCCGCTTGGCGTCAATGCACAGGGAACACCGTTGTTGCTGTCGGATGTGGCCGATATTCACCTGGGTCCGCAAATGCGCCGCGGTATTGCGGAGCTCAATGGTGAAGGCGAAGTTGTCGGTGGCGTCGTTGTTATGCGCTGGGGCGAGAACGCGCTCGCGACTATCAATGGCGTGAAGGAACGCCTTGCGGAGTTACAACGCAGTCTGCCGGAGGGCGTGGAAATTGTAACAACCTACGACCGTTCCGCCCTGATCGAACGTGCGGTCGAGACGCTCAAGGGCAAGCTCATCGAAGAATTTCTAATCGTGGCCCTTGTGTGCGCCGTGTTTCTGTTTCACCTGCGCTCATCCGCTGTCATCATCCTGAGCCTGCCCGTCGGCATTCTTGCGGCGTTCATCGTCATGCACCAACAGGGAATCAACGCCAACATCATGTCTCTAGGCGGCATAGCGATCGCGATCGGTGCGATGGTGGATGCAGCAATCGTCATGATTGAGAACGTGCATAAGCACATTGAGAAAGAGCCACTCACGGACGAGAATCGCTGGCGTATCATGGGCGATGCTGCGACCGAGGTCGGCCCACCGCTGTTTTTCTCACTGGTGATTATCACGCTCAGTTTCCTGCCGGTGTTCACGCTCGAGGCACAGGAAGGCCGTCTGTTCGCGCCGTTGGCGTTTACCAAGACCTATGCGATGGCCGCTGCGGCCGGGCTATCGATCACGCTGGTACCCGTACTGATGGGCTACTTCATTCGCGGCAAGGTCACACCCGAGCACAAGAACCCGATAAACCGGGTATTGATTGCCGCGTACCGCCCCGTCATCAATGCCGTGATTCGCTTCCCGCGGGGAACGCTGGTGCTGGCGGGTGTCATCCTTGTCATCGGCATGTGGCCCGCAACGAAGCTCGGTTCCGAGTTCATGCCGCCACTCGACGAAGGCGACCTCATGTATATGCCGACGACTTACCCGGGTGTGTCAATCGACAAAGCGCGCGAGTTATTGCAGAGCACCGACAAACTGATCATGACGGTGCCTGAAGTGCGGCGCGTATTTGGCAAAATAGGAAGAGCGGAGACCGCAACGGACCCTGCGCCACTGACAATGATCGAGACCATCATTCAATTCAAGCCAAGAGAGGAATGGCGCGCGGGTATGACGCCCGAGAAACTGCGCGCAGAACTGGATCGCGTCGTCAGGTACACGGGCCTGACCAACGCCTGGGTGATGCCGATCAAGACGCGCATCGACATGTTGGCAACGGGAATCAAGACACCGGTCGGTATCAAGGTGGCCGGTCCCGATCTCAAAGTCATAGAGCGCATTGGCCAGGATCTCGAACGTGTGCTGGCCGATGTCCCGGGCACCGCCTCGGTGTATTCGGAGCGGGTTGCAGGAGGGCGCTATGTAAATGTCGATATTGACCGTAATCGTGCCTCGCGTCTCGGCCTGAATATCGACGATGTGCAGGACGTCGTACGTTCTGCTGTCGGTGGCATGAATGTTACGCAGACCGTCGAGGGCCTGGAGCGCTACCCGGTTAACATCCGGTATCCGCAACGCGTACGTGATTCGGTCACGCAGCTACGTTTGTTGCCGATCGTAACACCGCAGGGAGCGAGGATTGCGTTGGCCGATGTAGCCGATGTCTATGTTGCCGACGGTCCGCCTGCGATCAAGAGTGAAAATGCGCGCCTGAACGGCTGGACCTACGTTGATATCACGGGACGCGACCTCGGCTCTTATGTTGCGGAAGCGCAGCGGACGGTCGTGGACAATTTGGACCTGCCGGCAGGCTACTCGCTGGCCTGGTCAGGTCAGTACGAATACATGGTGCGCGCGAAGGAAAGGCTGACCATCGTCGGCCCGGTGACGCTTGCGATCATCGTGTTGCTGTTGTTCTTGAATTTCCGCCGCTTCGCCGAAGTTGCGATTATCATTGGCACGCTGCCGATGGCGTTGATCGGTGGGCTGTGGCTGTTGTACCTGCTGGATTACGACTTGTCAGTCGCGGTCGGCGTCGGCTTCATTGCCCTGGCTGGCGTCGCGGTCGAAATCGGCGTCGTGATGCTCGTGTACCTGAACCAGGCAATCCGCGAGCATATTGCGACCGCGCAGGCCCAAGGACGAGCGCTGACGCTCGACGACGTACGCGCGGCCGTGATCGATGGCGCCCTGCTTCGCGTCAGGCCAATCATGATGACGGTTGCCGCCATCATCGCCGGACTGCTGCCCATCATGCTCGGTGGTGGAACGGGGTCAGAAGTCATGCGACGCATTGCCGCGCCCATGGTCGGCGGTATGGTGAGTGCAACGATTCTGACGCTGATCGTGATTCCCGCCCTGTTCCTGTTATGGCGCAGCGCCGGGACAGGACTGGAAAGTCGTGCATAGCCACAGCTCGTCGCGGCCGGTGAAAAAGGAGGAGTAGAAAATGAATTGGAAGCTAGGAGATTTGACGAATGTCTGATCACGAACATTGCCACGCCTGCCATGAATCAGCAGACGTCGAGCCGAGCGGTAAATACGACCGGGTGCCACCGGACTTTGATGGTGTGATCTATACCTGCCCGATGCACACGGAGGTTCGTGACATTCGGAACTCGGGCTGCCCGATTTGTGGGATGGCATTGGAGCCTGAAGGCGCAGCGACCGGCGAGGAAGACACCAGCGAACTCGACGATATGACTCGCCGCTTCTGGGTCAGCGCGGCATTTACTTTGCCACTATTCGTTTTCGCGATGAGTGAAGTCATTCCCGGCGAGCTGTTTGAGGGTCTTGTTCCAGGCGTTTGGTCACAGTGGCTGCAATTGGGCCTCGCCACACCCGTTGTTATCTGGGGAGGGTGGCCGTTCTTTGTGCGTGCGGTGCAGTCGGTTCGCACCATGAACCTGAATATGTTCACACTGATCGGGCTCGGCGTTGCGGTCGCTTTTGTCTATTCACTGGTCGCGACGGTGTCGCCCGGCCTCTTTCCTGACACATTTCGAAGCGCCGCTGGCGACGTAGCCGTCTATTTCGAAGCGGCAGCCGTCATCACGACGCTGGTCCTGCTCGGCCAGGTACTTGAACTCAAGGCCCGAAGCGCGACGTCCGGTGCTATTCGCGCATTGCTCGAGCTGAAGCCGCCACGAGCGCATCGAATCAATGACGATGGTAGTGAAGACGACGTCACACTTTGTGCACTGCATGAAGGCGATCGCCTGCGCGTGAAACCCGGAGAGAAAATACCCGTCGACGGGTCAGTGGATGAGGGCCACAGTAGCGTTGACGAATCGATGATCAGCGGTGAATCGATTCCTGTCGAGAAGTCCGCGGGCGACGCTGTCATTGGCGGCACCGTCAATGGCACGGGTGGTTTCGTCATGAATGTTACGAAGGTCGGCAGTGACACCCTGTTATCGCAAATCGTAACGATGGTTGCCGAGGCACAGCGAACACGTGCGCCGATCCAGAGGCTTGCGGACGTTGTCGCCGCCTGGTTTGTTCCAGCAGTGGTTACCGTTGCGATCGTGACTTTCGTGATCTGGGCGTGGCTCGGACCACAGCCGGCGATGGCTTATGCGATTGTCAATGCGGTCGCCGTGCTGATCATTGCGTGTCCATGTGCACTCGGTCTCGCCACACCGATGTCGATCATGGTTGGCACCGGCAAAGGCGCACAGAACGGTATTCTCATCAAGAACGCCGAGGCTCTGGAGACTTTCGAGAAGGTCGATACGGTCGTCGTCGATAAGACAGGGACGCTGACAGAAGGCCGGCCTGAGCTCGTGATGATTACACCCGTCAATGGATTCACCGAAGACGAGCTGCTTTCACTGGCCGCTTCGACAGAGAAAGCAAGTGAGCATCCTCTGGCAGCGGCGATCGTCAGAGGCGCTGAGTCTCGCTCGATCGAGCTGTTGGGGCATGAGAATTTCAGTTCCATCACGGGGCAGGGCGCGCATGCAAAGGTGTCCGGTCGTCGAGTCTCCGTCGGCAATACCAGGCTGATGCAGGAGATCGGCGCATTCGATGAGTCGCTCGCAAACAGAGTGGACGATTTTCGGCGCGCAGGGCAGACGGTCATTTTTGTGGCCGTGGACGGCAAAGCGGCGGGACTGATTGGCGTTGCCGATCGGGTCAAGGAAACCACCGCCCAGGCAATCGAGCAACTGCATCGCGCGGGTCTGAAGGTCGTCATGCTGACTGGCGACAACATCCTCACCGCGAAAGCCGTCGCTCGCCAGATTGGCATCGATGAAGTTCATGCGGATGTGTCGCCCGAAGATAAGAGCAGGGTGATAAAAGACCTGCAGGCGGGTGGCTCGGTGGTTGCGATGGCAGGTGATGGCATCAACGACGCGCCGGCACTTGCGCAAGCTGACGTTGGCATTGCGATGGGTACGGGTACCGACGTCGCAATGGAAAGCGCAGGCGTCACGCTGGTTCGGGGTGATCTGCTCGGTGTCGCGAAGGCGCGCGCACTCAGTCGCGCGACAATGCGCAATATTCGGCAGAATTTGTTTTTCGCGTTTGCTTACAACTCGGTCGGCGTGCCGGTTGCGGCGGGTATCCTGTATCCGTTTTTCGGGATATTACTAAGCCCGATGATTGCGGCGGCGGCAATGAGCCTGAGCTCTGTTTCGGTAATCGGTAACGCGCTTCGATTGCGGCAGGTGAGATTGTAATCCGGGTACCCTGGCGTGGGTGCTACGCGTCCAGATCCGGAATAAGCTCGCTCTCGAGATTGGCGATCATATCCTTCAGCAGCAACTTGCGTTTCTTGAGCCTGCGGATGCGCAGTTGGTCGACCATGGGGTCGTCCTGCAAGCGGTCGATCAGGTAATCGAGGTCCCTGTGGCTGACCCGAAGCTCACGCAGCTGCTTAAGCTCTTCAAACGATTCTGTGTCGATCTTCTCGGCCATAGGGTGATGCTACTCGCTGACAGGCAGCAGTGCCAACCACTCTCGATCACTCGCGCCAATCACGAAAAAGTGCGGGTTCAGGATGTCTTCTTTCGCGTTGTATTTCATGGGCTTACCATCCAGTGTCACAACGCTTCCGCCGGCCTGCTCGACAACTGCCTGGGCGGCGGCCGTGTCCCACTCGGAGGTCAGGCCGAGGCGGGGATATAGATCCGCGCCGCCTTCGGCGATAACGCAGAACTTCAGCGAGCTTCCCATTGGCACCATGTCATAGTCGCCCAGGTTTTCGAGGTAGGCGTCGAGGCTCGCACCGCGGTGAGAACGGCTGCCAACGATTCGCGGTGGCTTGCCGGCGGTTGCAGCCACCTCTATCGGTACAGGCTCACCGCCACCATCGCGGCGTTGTGCGCCGACGCCCTCGCAGCCCACATACGTCTTGTCCAGCACCGGTACGTGCACGACACCGAGCACCGGCCGATTGTTGTCGATAAGCGCAATATTGACCGTGAACTCGTCGTTGCGATTCACGAATTCCTTCGTCCCGTCGAGGGGGTCGATTAACCAGTAACGCGTCCACTGGCTGCGTTCTTCGAAGCCGGGGAGGCCGGATTCTTCGGAAATGATCGGGATATCCGGTGTCAGCGACAGGAGGCCTGCTTCGATCCAGCGGTGCGACGCGAGATCGGCTTGCGTCAGGGGCGAATCGTCGTCCTTGTTGTGCACCTCAAAATCGGTCGAGTAGACTTCGAGGATTGCGCGGCCGGCATCCTCGGCCAGCGCTACAATAGGGTCGATGAGTGACTTCAGATCCACGTTCATTTCCTTCACTTAAACCGGGCGCGAAGTATACCAATGAAAATTGATCCGCAAACGGCGCTCAGGCGATGCGACACACTGATGCTCGACATGGACGGGACGATTCTGGATCTCGCGTTCGATAACTACATCTGGAAAGACCTGGTGCCTCGCCGTTACGCGGCCGCGAATGGCATCACTCTTGAGGCGGCACGGGATCATCTGTTCGCGCAGTACTCGGCCGTGCACGGCGATCTCGAGTGGTATTGCCTCGATCATTGGAATGATCGCCTCGGTATTGATGTGGTCAAGATTCACCACGACGTGACGCATCGAATCGGGTACTTGCCAGGCGCGCTCGACTTCCTGCGAGCGGTGCATAGACAGGATGTGCGTGTGTTGCTTGTGACCAATTCACACCCGGATACGCTGGATCTCAAAGATGCGGTCACGGGACTGGCCGACTATTTCGACGGCGTCCACAGCTCACACACCTATGGCCACGCGAAGGAGTCGCAGTTGTTCTGGAGGGCGCTCCAGGAAGATGTCGATTTCGATGTCGGGACGACGCTGTTCGTTGACGACAGCCAGCCCGTGCTGCAGAGCGCCCGGGAGTACGGTGTGAATATGCTGGTTACCGTGACCCGACCGGACACGTCAGAGCCCGTCAAAAGCGGCTCAGAATTCCGTGGTGTAGAGGGCGTGGGGGATATGCTGTAGGAGGCAGCTTGCTGGCGACCCCTTGAGCTAGCGGTTCCTGGGTGGCCCGCCACGATTGCCGGACCGCGGTCTTCCACCGCCGCCACCAGACCTGCCACGCGGACCGCCACTCCTCGGCTTACGAGGGCGCGGCTTCGGCTTGATGATCTCGGGCAGGTCGTCCGGATTGTAATTCGAAACCGGAATCTTGTGACCAATGAACTTCTCGATCTCTGGCATCGTGATCACATAGGTTTCACAACCCAGGCTGATCGCATCTCCGGAGGCCCCGGCGCGTGCCGTACGGCCGATACGATGAACGTAGTCCTCTGCATCCTGTGGCAGGTCATAGTTAATGACGTAATGCACGTCAGGAATATGCAGTCCACGTGAAGCAACGTCAGTACCGATCAACACCGGCAGAGTGCCGGCCTGGAAGTCCATGAGCATGCGCAGGCGCTTCTTCTGCGGTACATCGCCCGAAATTGCCGCCGACTGGATACCGTTTGCAGCAAGGTAGTCTTGCACGCGTTCGGCCTCACGCTTCATGTTCACAAAGATCATGATGCGTCCTTCACCCATTTCGCGAATAAGGCCGATGAGCAATGGCATCTTGTCTTCGTTCGACGGATAGAAGATAGCCTGGCGAACGCGATCTGCCGTGACCTTGTCAGGCTCAATGCGAATGAGCTCCGGCTCGTTCATGTGCTCGTAGGCGAGCTCCATGACGCGTTGCGACAATGTCGCAGAGAACAGCATGTTCAGGCGCTTATCGGGATCCGGCAGGCGGCGCAGCAAATAACGAATGTCCTTGATGAAGCCGAGATCGAACATCCGGTCCGCTTCGTCGAGAATTGCGACTTCAACCTGGTCGAGTTTGAACACACCCTGCTTGAAGTAATCGATGATGCGTCCAGGCGTGCCGATCAACAGGTCGACTCCGCCTTCGAGTATCTTGCGCTGCTTCTCGTAGTCAGTGCCGCCATATGCGAGTGCGATTTTGAGGCCGGTGTGCTTGCCCAGCTCTTCGGCATCGTTGGCAATCTGAACCGCCAGCTCTCGAGTCGGCGCCAGTGCGAACAAACGGGGCTGCTTCTTCCGTTCGGGATCAGGCTCCCTGGATAGCAGGCGCTGAAAAGCGGCAATCAGGAACGCGGCGGTCTTGCCGGTGCCGGTTTGCGCCTGCCCGGCGACATCGTGCCCTTTGAGGGCGATGGGCAGAGTGCTCGCCTGGATAGGCGTGCAGAATTCGAAGCCTGCGTCACGAATACCCATCTGAATGCGTTCATCCAGCGGCAAGGAGTCGAATCTGAGGTCGGTCAGATGATTTTCAGACATAAAAATAGAACCGGAAAATATGCGTTAAAAGCTTGCAAAATGGCTCGCGAAACGGTCAAATTGGCCCTAATTCGACGCGACACCCGTCCGCACCCGCCAGTTTCGCTTTTCAACGACCCAGATAGAAGCCGGAAAAGACACCGGAATTCGTCGGCAATAAAGCTGCGACATATTGCCTGATAGTTAAGGCAGCGTCACCCATTTTTGAAATGTTCGTTCGTCACTCGTTGGCGGCGGGCAATTCCATTATCAACCCAATTGATTCATTTGGAGGAGTTAGCCGGTGAGCGACAAGATTGTGCACACCTCGGACGGCACGTTTGACGCCGATGTATTACAGAACAGCAAAGCAGTATTGCTCGACTTCTGGGCTGAATGGTGTGGCCCATGCAAGATGATCGGGCCCCTGCTTGATGAGATGGCAGACAAGTACGAAGACAAGCTTGCTGTCGTAAAACTGAATGTTGACGAGAATCCGAACACTGCTCAGAAGTTCGGTATTCGCAGCATTCCGACACTGATCCTGTTTAAGGATGGCGCCGTTGAGGCGCAAATCATGGGCGCGATGCCAAAGTCGCAGCTCGAAGAGTTTCTGGACACTAATCTGTGAGAGGGTACTTGGGTACTTCAACAAAAAATCGCCCGAACAAAACGGGCAACAAGGGAAAGGGAAATCCAAACCGTCGTCGTCGCCGGCGTCCACCGCAACATGAATACCCGGACGACGATGAGGGTAGCCTTGAAGTAATACCGCCCGAGCAGCTCGAGGCGAGCAAGAACGTGATGAACCTGACGGAGCTCAAATCCCGTCCGGCCGCCGCGCTTGTGGAGCTTGGTGAGTCGCTCGGCGTCGAGAATATTGCGCGTTCGCGCAAGCAAGACATCATATTCTCGGTCCTTAAGGCACACGCTGCTCAGGGTGAAGACATCTATGGTGATGGCGTCCTCGAGATACTGCAGGACGGTTTCGGTTTCCTGCGTTCTTCAGACAGCTCGTACCTGGCCGGTCCTGACGATATCTATGTCAGCCCCAGCCAGATCCGGCGCTTCAACCTGCGCACGGGCGACACCGTATCGGGCCTGATTCGTCCGCCGAAGGAAGGCGAGCGGTATTTCGCGTTGCTCAAGGTTGGCCAGATCAACCACGATGCGCCGGAGAATGCCCGCACGAAGGTTCTGTTTGAGAACCTGACGCCGCTGTTCCCGAACGATCGCCTGGTTCTCGAGCAGGGCAACGGAAGTACCGAAGACCTGACGGCACGCATCATCGACATGGTTGCGCCGATCGGTAAGGGCCAGCGTGGCCTGATCGTATCGCCGCCGAAAGCCGGTAAGACGATGCTGCTGCAGAACATCGCGTCTGCGATATGTGCGAATAATCCCGAGGTCGACCTTATGGTGTTGCTCATTGATGAGCGCCCGGAGGAAGTCACCGAGATGACACGCACGGTACGTGGAGAAGTTGTTTCGTCGACGTTCGACGAGCCAGCCAGTCGCCACGTGCAGGTTGCGGACATGGTCATCGAGAAGGCGAAGCGCCTCGTCGAGCACAAGCGAGACGTCGTCATTTTGCTCGACTCGATCACACGACTCGCACGCGCCTACAACACTGTAGTACCGAGTTCAGGCAAGGTCCTGACCGGTGGTGTCGATGCGAACGCACTGCATCGTCCGAAGCGTTTCTTCGGTGCGGCACGCAACATCGAGGAAGGCGGCAGCCTGACGATTCTCGCGACGGCACTTGTCGACACGGGTTCCAAGATGGACGAAGTGATCTACGAGGAATTCAAAGGCACGGGCAACATGGAGATCCACCTGGATCGCCGTATTGCTGAGAAACGTGTGTTCCCCGCGATCAACATCAACCGTTCGGGAACGCGTAAGGAAGAATTGCTGACCGAAGACGCCGAGTTGCAGAAGATGTGGATTTTGAGAAAAGTACTGCATCCGATGGACGAGCTCGCAGCGATCGAGTTCCTGCTGAACAAACTGCAGGACACGAAGACGAACGCGAAGTTCTTCGACGCAATGAAGCGTTAGAACAGATTGTGGGAGGCGGCTCTGCCGGCGACCCTATATCGAATGAAACGGGGCCATTTGGCCCCGTTTTTAATTACCCATCAGCCAGCCAGCGGCGCGCCTCAAACTCGTCGGTTAACAAGCGGCCGTTGAGCAGGCCGTCGGTTGAGCAGCACCGTTTCTGCCACTTCGGTCATCGCGTACGCCTCGGGGTTGAGTTGCGTCCACGCAATGCGGTGATCGATTGTCACGCCAGCCTCGAGGAAGATCGCCTGGTGATCAATGGCATCGGCCAGTTTCATCGGCTGGTCCATGTTGGACAGCCCAAGTATCGAGTAGCACTGGTTGTCGGTGCAGGCTGCCACGATGTCTCGCCACATTTGTGAAATTGATGCCCTGTCAGGCACGCCACCGACCCGGACCTCAATAATCGAGTTCACATAATCGATCGTGTATTTAGCAGACATAGACTGAGTCTAGTCCCTGCGACCGGTTTTTTCATCCAGAGAGGTCTATTGGGTCAGTGCAACAATGCCTGATTCACGATAGGGGATTCATCATGACCAATAAGAACGTGCTTGCCTTGATCCTACTGGGTGCTTTTTCACTGGCACCGCTTGCGCCCGTGTCCGCGTCCGGATGGGGGCACGACAAGGCTTCTACATGCGAGCGAACCGCAGATACGATGTTGCAGGCCTGCCGGTACGACGTCCGAGATAATTACTATGAGACGCTGGCTAACTGCCAGAACATCGGTTCCCGGAGTGAGCGCAGGTCGTGTTTCCAGGAGGCTCGCGCGGTCAGACACGAGGAAAGCGAGTTCTGTGGAGAAGTAAAGGAAGCACGGACGGAGGCCTGTGAGATTTTGAATGAGGACCGATATGACCCGGATCCGCTGCTCGTCAACGAATTCGTTGACCCAAACGTCGTCGGTGATGATGGCATCTACGCGCCAAATCCCTTCGTCTCAGTCGTTGCAGGACACACGTATGTGCTGCGTGCCGGCGAGGAAGGGGAAGAGACGGTAATCGTCCACGTCACCGAGGATACGCGCGACATCCTGGGCGTACCGTGTCGGGTAGTTATCGATATCGTTGTCGAGGAGTCGATCGAAGAAGGTGAAGTCGAGTACGAAGCGGTTGAGGTCACCGATGACTGGTTTGCTCAAAGCGTAGATGGCGACGTCGTCTATTGTGGTGAAGTCGCAAGAAACTTCGAAGATGGCGTTTTGCGCGATCTGGATGGTTCTTTCGAAGCAGGTCTCGACTTCGCGAAGTCGGGGTTCCTTGTGCATCAGACACCAATTTGGGGCGAGGCTCACAGGCAGGAGTTCTCGCTCGGCGAGGCTGAAGACATTGTCCAGTACGTTGGCATTGGCACAGCGCCATCGGAGGAAGAAGGTGGGAATGTCGAGAATGAGAAGTACTCCTGCGGCACTGACCAGTGCCTGCAGACCTTCGATTTCGCACCTGTCGATCCGGAGTCGACCGAGTACAAATACTACCTGCCGGACATTGGCTTCGTTCTGGCCGTGGCGATGGAGGATGGCGAGCTTACTGGTGAGCGCGAGGAACTAATGTGCTTGGGTGACTCGCTGGATGTCCTGTCCGATGATCCGTATTGTGGAATCGCAGATCCGGAACTGCTGCTAGAAGAACTATGCGCGCTGTCCCCCGGCGTGTTTTGTAGCGACGACGACTAGGTTGTTGCACGTTATCCGGGGCCCCGAAAGGGGCCCCTTCTTTATTGGAGGGTCGATTTGCGACGGGTCATGACGCAGTCGTATTCCACGACTGCCAGAGAGGGTTTGTCGCGGGATACGGGATACATGCCTGTTATCTCAAACCCGCATCTTTCGAACTCGGCGAGAGCATCAAGGTAACGCGGAGCGCCATCATAGATAGACTTCAATGAGAGCTCAGCTTGTATCGCGTAGACGTCGCCAAGTACGTCGGCGGCTCCTGCCAGCACCTCCAGGTCGTAACCCTGCGTGTCCAGCTTGAGGAGTGCACGGGGAGAGTCCATATTCTCCGTCACCTGGTCCCAGTATTCTGAGAGTGTGGCCATCTGGACTTCCTCGTGACCATCTATCTCGGTACGCCACTTGAAGCGCGTACGTGCAAATTCGTTCAATGAATGTACTGAAGAAAATTCAGTGGCGGCATAGCGTTGCATGACAACGTCCCTGGAATCCGCACCGAGCGCAACGTTATAGGCAAACCAGTTGGGGTCGAAGTTGCTTTCCTCCCGTAGTGATTTGAACGCCTGAGAAAGAGGCTCGAACGATGTAATTCTTCCAGCATAGCCATGCAGTCGTATCAATTTCGCATACTGGCCGACGTTGGCGCCAACGTCTACAACGAGATTGATGTTCTCGAGACTTAAGACATTCGTAAGATGTTGGTCCAGCGTGTCGTTGATTTTGTGCTTCTTGATGAGTGTATAGCCGAACAGTCCGGCGATGCGCCTGTGGATTTTCATACGGATTCCTGCGTGTCGCCCGTCTAAATACTCGCGTTCCCTCGCAAGGCGCGCTGGACGAAGTTGAAGTTGTAGACGGTGCGCAGAACCGAGTTCTGCATCTTGCGGAACGCCCGTTGCATCCACACCGATAATCCGGGCCGCTGACACGTGCGTTCGCCAATATCAGATTCACTGGCGACGGACGCCAGTGTTACGAACGGCGGCGTGATGGCGAAAACCGGTTGCCCGTGGCGCCAGAATCGCTGCATAAATTTGTCGACGGGCTCCTCGACAGTTGCTGCGGCGTCCGCGAGTCGCGCTGCCGCCAGCGGTGACATGGCATAACCGAGAGCAAGCAACGGTACGCGCTGGCAGTAGCGAACGTCGAATGGCCCTAGATGATCAACGGGGAGCGAACTCGTCAACCTCGGCAGGGATACGCGAATGAGGCCCAGCTTATTGATTTGGCTCGCAGCGACAAGCAGGCCCGTTAGGAACGAGTCGTCCAGTTGAGCATCATCTTCCAGAATCAGGAACGGGGTATCGGCGGCTGCACACTGCCGCCACAATGCCCGATGACTCGCATAACAGGCGATTTCGGTAGCGGTTGCGTAACGCCCGCAGTTGCGTAAGAACTCCCGGCGATCGTAGTTGTCCACGTGCTCGCTCGCCTCAAGTGGCGTCACTGCGTTGAAGAAATCAAACGGCGTATCAAGCTGATCAAACTGACGGCTAATGTTGTTCCGCCGCTCTGACGAACTTTTAAGACTGATAACTTTGATCTTCATGCTTTTTTGACCGAATAGCCGCACAGAATCGGTCGTTTCAGACGCATGCTTACGTCTGGTTGATGCCGGCCAAGACAGATTCCGGCGTACAATCCGGGTGTTCGCGACCGATTCATGCGGCTTTGACTGTCTAACAACCGAGTGCCCAAGAGGATAAGGCGTGGCGGTATATTTCGAAGACAAAAGGTTTGTAAAACAGTTACTTGCTGGTAACGAGCAGGCCTTCGAGCGGTTCTTTGACGAGAACTTCGCTCGTCTGTATCGATTTGCACTGACGCGCCTCTTTGATGATTCGGACGCCGCCAGGGACATTGCGCAGATCACGCTCACAAAGGCGCTCCGCAATCTTCATACCTATAAGGCCGAGGCGGCACTATTTACGTGGCTATGTGCAATTTGCCGTAATGAAACGAGCGATTGGCTTGCAAAGCAGGCGCGATATCGAGAACACATTGTTCTGACAGAAGACCTTCCGGAGGTGAAGGCCGCGGTTGATTCCCTGCAGATGCCGGAGCAAATGACCCCGGAGCAGCACTACCGCCGCGTTGAATTACTACGGCTGATCCAGGTGGCGCTCGACAGGCTGCCCCCGAAATACGGTGATGTCCTCGAGTGGAAATACATTGAAGGGCATTCAACCAGGGAAATCTCGGATCGCCTGAAAATTGGGAACGAGGCTACGCAGTCACTACTGGCGCGCGCGAAAAGAGCGTTCGCCGATGTCTATTCGTCGTTGGCCGAAGGGCTCGAACGACATGAGAGCGAGTTGGTGAAATCATGACAAATGTTGATCACGAAGCGTTGGAGGAATTGCTTAGGCATGCATCTCCGCGACTTTCACCGTCGAAGGAAGACGAAGCCGCCGCGCGGGATGCGGTACGGGCGGATTGGAGCGACATTACCCACAAACGCCGGATGCGCAGACGCGTTGCGCAATACGCGATAGCGGCCACCGTGTTGATCAGTGCATTTGCAGCGTTGAATTCATTCCGTGGGCCTACGCTTGAGATTGAGCAGGTCGCGACGATTCAAAAGAGCATCGGCTCTGTTTATTTGATGGGTGAGCAGGCAGAGCTTCGGGAGACGGGTGACCTGTCCAACGTGATGTCAGGACAGACGATTGTCACCGGTAACGGTGCCGGCCTGGCACTGGCCTGGGACAACGGCGGGTTTATACGTGTCGACGCAAATACAAGAATCAGGTTCACCGACAGCAAATCGGTCTTCCTGGAGTCCGGCAAGGTGTATTTTGACTCGAAGCCCTCGCCGCTGGTTGCTGATAGCGACGATGTCGAAACTCCTGAGTTCACATTGCGCACCGAGTACGGTGATGTAGAACATCTTGGCACGCAATTCATGACTGAAATCGGGCTCGACTTACTTGTTGTAAGCGTGCGCGAAGGCGAAGTTACGATCGATGGTACTTTCTACGATCATACTGCTGCGCCTGGCCAACAGGTCACGCTGAGCGGCCAACAACGACCGAGCGTGCTTAGCATAGACAGGGCGGGGGGCAGTTGGGGCTGGATCAACCTCACGACCCCGCCTGCTGAAGTTGATGGAAAATCGGTGCATGAATTCCTGAGGTGGGTATGTCGCGAGATGGGTCTTGAACTGGAGTTCGAGGGCCGTGCTGAAATCGTGGCACGAGAGGCAATTCTCAGAGGTACGATTGATACAGTGCCTGCCGAAGCATTGCGATTGCGACTGGCTACGGCGGCATTGGATTGGCGGATTGACGAAGGAGTGATCTATATCTCTGAAAATCGTTAGGCAGGTCATTCGCGGCCTGATTGCCGCGATGCTCTTCGCACCGTTGACCGCTGCGGCCGACGACGGGCAGGTCTTGCCTTATGCCGGGCGACAGGTTGCGAGCGTAATCGACGAGTTTCGAGCAGAGGGCGTCGAATTCGCGTATAGCACCAATGTTGTTACAGATGATCTCCACGTCGCGTTCGAGCCGGAACCGGGCACGCCTCTCGATATCATGCGGCAGATTCTGAGGCCTCATGGTCTCACCGTGCGGAACGAGTCCGGTGTCTATGTCATCGTCAGGGATGAGTTGCGCGAAGCGTCACGGGATCGCGACGAAATTGCTGCCATACAGTCTGAACGTGCAGCGATCGAAACAGTTGTTGTCGCCGCAAGTCGCTACGAGATCTCGCGTGATATTTCGACATCCCGGTTCTCACTTGACCAGCGAACCATCCAGAGCATGCCGGACATTGGTGAGGACCCAATTCGGGTGACGCAGAGGCTTCCAGGTACTGCTGCGAGTGGTGCATCGGCCAGAGCGCATTTTCGCGGCGGTGAACAAAACGAAATCGGCATCATGCTAAACGGCCAGTGGCTGTTCGATCCATTCCATATTCGTGACTACCAGAACATGTTCAGCGCTATCGACGCGCGCGCTATCGATGGGGTCGAGGTCTACACAGGCGGATTCCCGGTTCTCTATGGCGATCGTATGAGTGGACTTATTCTGATGGACTCTCTTGACGTTGAACAGGCACGGCACCACGAAGTAGGCTTCAGCGTTTTCAATACCTCGTTGCTAACTGCCGGTAGTGAAGGAGGCAGCACCTGGCTGTTCTCGGCCCGAAGAGGGAACCTCGACCTGGTTATCGACCCGAAATTTGGAAGTCCTTCGTATTTTGATGTATTCGGTGAATACGGATTCGAGATATCGCCGAATGCTCGCCTGTCGGTCAACGCGTTGTACGCCGACGACCAGGTTGAGCTGATACTCGAGACGGACCCAGCTGAACTCGAGCAGATCAATAGCGTTACGCGCAATTCCCAGTTCTGGCTGCGCCTTGATAGCAACTGGTCGTCCGAACTCGCGAGTACCACGGTTTTATCGTACGTCGGCTATTCGAATCGACGCGACGGGCAATCCGACGATCTGGAAAAAATGATTGCAGTTGTGCAGGACTATCGCACGGTCAACCAGGTCGGCCTGCGTCAGGACTGGGTTTTGAGCGCGTCTCCCCGGCATTACACGCAGTGGGGCATTCACGCGCTGTACAACGAAGCGGACTACTTCTACAACGGTTCGGCAGAGTACTTCGGGCTTCACGAGTCTTACGGACCACCTGATATTGACCGCACACTAACGGCAAGTCCCGAGGGCGGTAGTTATGCTATTTATGTTTCGGATCGCTGGAGTTTGTCCGATCGTGCGGTACTCGAATGGGGCTTGCGATGGGATGACCAGACTTACACGGATTTGAGTTCCGACTCACAGCTGAGTCCGCGCGTCAGTGTCATGTACAGGCCCCGGGATAAGACGGAGCTGCGCTTCAGTGTCGGGAGGTACCATCAGTCGCAGCCGATCCAGTCCCTGCAAATCGAAGACGGGGTCACGAATTTCTGGCCGGCACAACGCGCTGATCACATCATAGCCGGCGTCAGGCACCTGACGCAGAATGACATCGCCCTCCGGGCAGAAGCATTCATCAAGGAGATTCGGGACGTGCGCCCTCGATTCGAGAATCTCTTTGATCCCCTTGGCGTTATGCCCGAATTACAGGCGGATCGTGTTCGCCTTGATCCATCGCTCGCTCAGGCGCGAGGCGTCGAGCTGTCGGCAGATCGATTTAACGGAGCCTGGAACTGGTGGGCGACCTACACGTGGTCAAGGGTCACGGACCAGATCGATGGGCGTGACGTGCCACGCAGTTGGGATCAGAGGCACGCCTTTCAGGGCGGTTTCGGCTGGCACAACGAGAGCTGGGATTTTTCCGCCGCGGCGAGCGTGCATTCCGGATGGCCGGCGACCAGCCTGGGGCTGGATGCTGCCGGGGACGGATTGCCGGGTCCCCGGAATGCCGAGAAATTGCCGACTTTCGCCAGTCTTGACATGCGGCTGAGCCGAAAATTCGATGTGAGAAGAGGCTCGTTGTTGGCGTTCGTCGAAGTGTCCAACGCGACCAATCGCCGCAATGTGTGCTGCATCGACTGGGACGTAGAGGAAGACGCTGACGGCAACCCGATTCTGGAACACAGTCTCGACTACTGGATGCCATTGCTTCCTGCCATCGGCATTCTCTGGGAGTTCTGATACAAGCGAAGGTGCTCGCTGGCGTTTCCGTCTCGGCCGATGTCGGGAACAACACGAACGTCGAGCGACGGATCGTAGTGGCGGAGCAACGCCACGTCGCTTTCGTCCATACAGATGATGCTGGTCGCACGGCGATACACAGCTTGCGTCAGTGGATTGTTGTGGGACGGGACGGAACCCCGGTGCGTTAACACAAACGGAATGGATCGCGTCAGCGCGAGCAACAAGCCCGCCTGTCCGGCGTTGCTATCGTGAATGTGCACGAGGTCGAGGCGTGGCATCAGGCAGTACGCTGAAATCGGTGATCTGACCACCGGACCGACGACCACTTTTTCGACTGCGTCCAATCGCCTGGCCAGCGTCGTATTCCTCACGAGGACATGCTGTTCGACGCCTTCGTGTTGCAGTGATTCAACCAGGCTTACGAAGTGCTCTCCCGTGCCATTGAGCGATTTCAAAAGATTGATATGGCCGATAAACACGCGACTCCTCCGTCCTGGTGGTTAACCCATAAGACGGAGTTCGCTTGGAAAATCGGTCGGACCTGTGGCTTCGTCAGTCGTCGAGAATATTGACTTCGCCACTCTCGATCGAATACTCGGCGCCCACGATCGTCAATTCCCCGGATTCGACGAGCTGCTCGAGGATGAGCGAGCCGTGCTGCAGGCGACTGACTGATTGGTGAACGTTGGCGATGACGGCATCTTGCAGAGTAATGTCCGGAGCGGTCAGGGACTCGATCGCAGGCCGGATGCGGTCAACGATGGCGCGCAGGTTCGGTGAACGAAGTTCCTGCTCTTGCTCAAGTTCCTTCAGCGTCGCGTCAACTGCGCCGCAGTTGCTGTGACCGAGTACGACAACGAGCTTCGTACCGAGTTGTGCGGCCGCAAACTCAACGCTGCCCACTTGCGACGGTGCGACGACGTTGCCCGCAACGCGAATGACAAACAGGTCACCCAGACCCTGGTCGAAGACCATCTCGACGGGTACTCGCGAGTCCGAGCAGGCAAGGATGATCGCGATAGGTTTTTGCCCGGCCGCGAGCTCTGCACGTCGCACGCTGGTTAGTGCGTCGTCGATCGTGCTCTCGCCCGCTACAAAGCGACGATTACCTGCAGCAAGGCGCTCCAGTGCTTCAGCTGATGAAATCATCCTCGAACATTACCACCGATGAAGGAAGACAGGAGTTCCTGCAGAAAATTGTGATTGTTCCCGGGCAAGTTCGACATAGCCGTCAGTGGCCGACAGCGCGGCGAAGTCGCCCGACGTATTCGTCTTTACAGGCATGGCGAGTACCTGGCCCGCGGCGTTGGAGATGAGCTTCACGGGCTGGAAACAGGTCAGGTCCGGTTTGAACGTGACGTCGCCGGCCAATGACGCGAACTCGGGCGGCGCTGCCACGGCGGCCGACGCCTTCTCGAGGGCAGGAATGACGTACTGGCGGCAGCATACGAGCGCCGAAACCGGGTTGCCGGGCAGCGCGAAAACCGCCTGGCCATTGGGTCCGGTACCAAACCACATCGGCTTGCCGGGACGCTGGCTGATCTTGTGGAATACGACGCTGACGCCGAGGTCAGCAAGAACCTCTGGCACAAAGTCGGCTTTACCCATCGAGACGCCGCCGCTGAGTATGAGAATATCCGCGGCGTCCAGATGCGCGCCGATCCTGTCGCGCAGCAACTCGGGTTCATCGGCGATGTGATCGTGCGCGCAATTGGCATAGCCGTGACTGCCCAGCATCGCCTGTATAGCAGGACCGTTCGACATCCGGATCTGGTGTGGCTCGATCGGTTCGCCCGCCGGGACGAGTTCGTTGCCGGTCGAGATAACCCGAATCACGGGCGCGCGACTGACATCGATCCTGGTCAGTCCGCAGGAGGCGATCACCGCAATATCCATCGGCGAAACTCGCTTGCCGGATCTCAATAGCTCGGCGCCAACGGCATAGTCGGAGGCGCGCGGATGAATGAACTGCCTGTGCTCGGCGACGTAGCCATCTTCGAGCGTAGCGGTACCTTCCGCTACGTTGATGCGTTCCACCGGGATGATGCAATCGGCATTCGCGGGCAACGATGCACCGGTCATGATCTCGATAGTCTTGCCCGGCTCAAGTGTCAGCGCCGCATCGCCTGCGGCTTGTGTAGCCTGGATCAGGAAGGAACGGGTGCCGTTCGCATAATCGGCATGACAGATAGCAATGCCGTCCATCATCACGCGATCGAACGGGGGTTGGTCGCGTTCGGCAACGACCCGCTGTCGAAGAACACGCCCGGTCACGCAGCCAACGTCGACAGGCTCAGCAGGGAAATCCGGCATCGCTGCCAGAACCGCTTCTTGCGCCTCGGCCGTCGTTAGCACGGCTTATGCATTCTCCCGCGCGATCGCGCGGTGGCCGATGTCACGTCGGTAGTAGACGTCTTCCCAGCTGATTTTGTCGACGGCAGCGTAAGCGTCCGCGGCAGCTTCTGCGACCGACTCGCCGAGTCCCACTACGCACAGAACCCGACCACCGCTCGTGGTGACATTGTCGCCATCAATTGCGGTTCCAGCGTGGAACACCTTCTGCGTATTGCTGTCCGCGTGTTCCAGGCCCGAAATGACTTTGCCCCTGGCATAGCTCGCGGGGTAACCACCGGCGGCCAGAACAACGCCGAGCGCCGCGCGCGTATCCCAGACCGCAGTGCGCTCGCTGAGATTGCCTTCCAGGGTCGAGAGGCAGATATCGACGAGGTCTGATTTGAGGCGCGCCATAATAGGTTGCGTCTCAGGGTCGCCCATCCGGCAGTTGAACTCGATCACTTTTGGCGTGCCGTCCGCCATAACCATGAGGCCCGCGTAGAGGAAACCCAGGTACGGGTTACCGTCAGCCTTCATACCGTCGAGCGTCGGACGAATGACCTCGTCCATGATGCGTGCTTCGATCTCTGGTGTAACGACGGGGGCTGGAGAGTAGGCGCCCATGCCACCTGTGTTCGGGCCCACGTCGCCCTCGTCGCGCGCCTTGTGGTCCTGTGACGTCGCCATCGGCAAGACAGTGTCACCGTCCGTGATAACGATAAAACTCGCTTCCTCGCCGTCCAGGAACTCCTCAACGACGATTCTGGCGCCTGCCTCGCCAAAACTTCCGCCAGCGAGCATATCCGTCGCAGCGGCTTCGGCTTCCTCGAGCGTCATCGCGACGATGACGCCCTTGCCCGCAGCCAGGCCATCGGCCTTGATCACGATCGGTGCGCCTTGTTCGCGGATGTAATCGAGCGCGGGCGCAAGCTCCGTGAAGTTCTGATAGTCAGCAGTTGGAATGTTGTGACGTGCGAGGAAGTCCTTCGTGAACGCTTTTGAGCCCTCGAGTTGCGCGGCAGCGGCAGTCGGACCGAAACAGGGCAGGCGGAGCTCGTTAAAGCGATCGACAATACCTGCTACCAGCGGGGCTTCAGGGCCGACGATGGTCAGGGCGGCGTTTTCATCCTGTGCGAGCTTTGCGAGTGCTTCGATATCATCGGAAGAGACGGCGACGTTGCGCACCTTGTCTTCGCGGGCCGTGCCGGCATTGCCGGGGGCGACGAGAATCTCGTCAACACGAGGCGATTGGGCGCATTTCCAGGCTAGCGCGTGCTCCCTTCCACCCGATCCAATTACCAGTACTTTCATATAATTCCTACTGTAGGAGGCAGCTTGCTGGCGAACTAATGGCGGAAGTGTCGCATGCCCGTGAAGACCATGGCCAGACCGTGTTCATTGGCGGCCTGGATAACCTCTTCATCACGCATCGAACCGCCGGGCTGGATGATCGCCGAGATACCGGTCCTGGCGGCCGCATCAATGCCATCGCGGAACGGGAAGAACGCATCGGACGCCATTACGGATCCGTTGACGTCGAGCCCCTCGTCGGCCGCCTTGATCGCTGCGATCTTTGTTGAGTAGACGCGGCTCATCTGGCCGGCACCGACGCCGATGGTCATGTTGTCCTTGCAGAATATGATCGCGTTGGACTTCACGTACTTGACGACGGTCCAGGCAAACAGCATGTCCTGGATTTGCTCTGGCGTTGGCGCTTTCTCGGTGACAACCCTGAGGTCGTCCGCCGTAATCACACCGAGATCGCTCGTCTGAACGAGCAGGCCACCGGAGACCTTCTTGAAGTCAAAACCTGTGGGAGGCAGCTTTGCTGGCGATTCGTTCCAGTCACCGGTCTCCAGCACCCTGACATTTTTCTTCGCTGCCGTTACTTCTGCTGCGTCGGCGGCGATTTCGGGTGCGATGATCACTTCGACGAACTGGCGGTCGATGATCGCTTTGGCCGTATCGGCATCGAGCGGGCGGTTGAACGCGATAATGCCGCCGAACGCGGACGTCGGGTCTGTCTTGAAGGCCTTGTCATAGGCGTCCCCAATATCGCCGGCAACAGCGACTCCACAGGGGTTCGCGTGTTTGACGATGACGCACGCCGGGTTTTCGAACTGCTTCACGCATTCGAGCGCCGCATCGCTATCGGCGATGTTGTTGTATGAAAGCGCTTTACCTTGCAGCTGTCTAGCGGCGGCAAGCGAGCCGGCCGGTGCCTGCTGGTCGACATAGAATGCCGCGCCCTGATGCGGGTTCTCTCCGTAACGCAGCCTCTCGGACAGGCTTCCCGCGTAGAGGAAGCGTTCACCCAGTAGGTCATCGTTGAGTGAGGCCGACAGGTACTTGGTAATCGCCGTGTCGTAGCTCGCCGTGTGCGCATAGGCTTTGGCAGCAAGCCGGCGTCGATCTGCAAGTGCGAGACCATCACCTTCAAGTTTTTCGAGTACCGATTCGTAGTCGTCGGGACTGACGCAAACGGCGACGCCATCGTGATTCTTGCTGGCTGCGCGGATCATGGCAGGGCCGCCGATGTCGATGTTCTCGATGGCATCATCGATCGTTGCATCCTCGCGCGCGATCGTTTGCTCGAACGGGTAGAGATTCACAACCAGCAGGTCGATCGGCTCGATACCATGTTCGTCCATAACCGCTTCGTCGGTGCCGCGGCGGCCGAGCAGACCACCATGGATCACGGGGTGCAGCGTCTTGACGCGGCCGTCCATGATCTCCGGGAATCCTGTCTTTTCCGACACCTCGATGACGTCGAGGCCGGCTTTACGCAGCTGGCGGCAGGTGCCGCCGGTTGAGAGCACTTCGACGCCGAGTTCGGCGAGGCCTTGTACAAAAGGAATAAGTCCGCTCTTGTCAGAAACACTGACGAGCGCGCGTCGTACCTTGAACATGTTTAATCCTGGGGGGAGGGTTACTGGATAATTGAATAGGTTCTGAGTTTCTTGCGCAGGGTCCCGCGATTGATGCCGAGAATGCCGGCAGCCTGGCTTTGGTTACCTTGCGTGAAATCCATGACGGCCTTGAACAGGGGCCGTTCAACCTCGCCGATAACGAGGTCGTACAAATCGCCAGGTCGGTCGCCATTCAGCGCGTCGAAATACTGGTCGAGTGCGTCTTCAGTGTGCTTACAGAGCGGCTTCTTGTTGGTCTTGAACGTGAGTTCTTTTTTTCTTTTTTTCTTCTGTGCCACTTTGGTCGATCCCCAAGAAGTACTGCTTCGTCAAACGTAGTTGTTCCGAAGCGCTGTCAACACGCACCACCTGATGCCGAAACTCGTCGGCGTTATCCAGGTTTTCGCAGTACCAGGTCAGATGCTTGCGGGCCACTCGAACACCGGTGGTTTCCCCATAAAACCGGTGCAGTTCACTCAAGTGGCCGAGCATAATATCACGCAATTCGTTTTTATCCAGAGACGTAGTTTCCGCAGTCGTATTGAGCGCTGCGCGGAGTTCGCGAAAGATCCACGGACGTCCCTGTGCGCCGCGGCCAATCATCAAGCCATCTGCATGAGTTAGGCGCAGAACTTCAAGCGACTTCTTCACTGTGGTGATATCCCCGTTTGCGATGACGGGAATACCCACGGATTCCTTCACGCGCGCAATTGTTTCGTACTCAGCGTCGCCTTTGTAACGATCCTCACGAGTTCTGCCATGAATGGCGAGCGATTGAATACCTGCGTCCTCCGCAATTTTTCCAATCTGGACTGCGTTCCGGTGTTCCCGGTCCCAGCCCGTGCGAAATTTCAGTGTGACTGGCACATCGACGGCAGCGACGACCGTGGAGAGAATCTCGGCGACGAGTTTTTCATCCCGGAGTAGCGCCGATCCGGCGAGCTTTCTGCAGACTTTCTTGGCCGGGCAGCCCATATTGATATCAATGATCTGTGCGCCCCGATCGACACATGCCTGTGCGGCTATCGCCAGCTGCTCGGGTTCGGAACCCGCGATCTGGACGGCAACAGGCTCGGCGTCGAGGTCAAGGTCGAGGCGATGCCGGGACTTGGGTGTTTGCCACAGGCTCGTATCGGCTGTGGTCATCTCGGAGGTGGTCATACCGGCACCGTAGGTTCGGCAAATGCGCCGAAATGGTGCGTCGGTGATGCCAGCCATGGGTGCCAGCACGAACGGGCTGGGGAGGGTCGTAAGGGCCTATCCGAAGTGGCTTATTTGAAATCATCAATCGCGCAGCGAAGATCTCCGCCGGATTCGCGATAGCAGACATTCAGCTTGAAGCCCGTGGCCTCCTCAGCTGGAGACCGGATCGTGATGGCAGCGTTGAATGTGTTGCCGGGTTCGACAAGCTTGCGTGGGTCGAGGTCGTTCGACAAATATTCAGCGGGATCCAGTATTCGGCTGCCGACAGTCTCTTCGAAGCGGTCGGTCAGTGAAATGGCGACGATCGGGTAGGGCAGTGGCTTCTCGGATTTGTTACCGATTCGCGAGTAGATGGTCAGGTGTTCGTCGTTCTCATCGGTGCTACCTTTCGTGGCTTCGAATCGCCAGCCGGTGATATCCCATTCGGGAGACAACGGCATTCCGATAGAACGATAGAGCGGACCAGCGATGCTATTGAAGGCAGGAATAGTCGCCAGTGCTTCACGGGATTGGTGCAGAACCTGAACAGTAAGCACTAACACCAGCACCACGACACCGCCGATCATGCCCCAGCGCCGCTTGCCCACGCGAGCCGTCTGTTCGGTTTCGCGCTCGGCCGCCGCTGCGCCAGCAAGGCTCGCTGCCGCCGCGGAATCTGCCGCGAGTTTGTCCGAGTCGATTTCAGTTCGGATGCACTCGCCTTCCATGATGATGGTCTCGAAGCCGGCGTTTGTGTCCCTGAGTATCGGTTCGACTTTTATGTCTTTGTCGTCGCCTTTACCTTTACCTTTACGGGCTTTTTCTTCGGCCCCTCCATCGGGGATGACGATCGTGGAGGCGAATCCATCCTCATCTTCGATGGCCAACGCGAGGAGGTCCTGATCGATCTGCATGTTGATCGTCTGTTCCTCTGCGCTCAGCGGCGGTATGTAGATCGCATCCTCTTCTTCCTCTTCGAACAGGTCCTCGTCTTCCTCGTCTTCTTCGTGGTCTTCGATCAGGTCGAGCTGGGTGTCCTCATCTGGCTCGTAGTCATCGTCTACCTCGTCCTCGTCCTCGACGACCTCTCCATCTTCGGCCGTTTCGTCGTCGTCCGTGACCTCCGCCACGAGGTCCTCCTCAAGAAGATCCTCGATGTCCTGAGGTTCTTCATTGCTGTCCTCAAGTAATAGTTCGAGGTCAAGGTCATCTTCGATCTCGGGCTCATCCAGAGACTCGTGCATGCCGCTCAGGTCGATACCCATGGCCTCGGCCTGCAGAGCGAATTGCGAATCCATATCGAGAAGCTCGTCGCTGCTGTCATCGTCGAAATCAGCTTCCGGCTCGGCGTCTTCTACCGCGTCCTCGTCCTCATTACTGACTTCGAGTGCGTCGAGCTCCGCATCGAGCGGCGCCGCGGCGGCGACAGCCAGGTCCTCGAATTCGCCGAGAATATCGGTCCATTCGTCGGGCTCGCTCAGGTCGAAGTCTGCCTGTGGTTCCTCTTCATCGACGTCCAGAGGTTCGTCGGCGTCGTCGTCCGGCTCGTCGCTCTCTGCCGGGGCAAACAATGACTCGTCGTCCAGATCGAAATCGTCGGGCAACGGCGTGTTGTCATCGAAACGCAGCTCATCGACCGTTGTTCTTGCGGGCCCGCCAATGGCCTCTTCGAAGATCTCGGGTGAGTCGATTTGGGCTGGCGTTTCAGTCAGGAACTGGTCGACCGGCGTTGGGGATTCCTCAAGAAACTCGTCGACCTCGGTTCGAGGCGCGACGAATTCGTCTGACTGAATATCGTTTTCATCTGCGAAAGGGTCATCAGCTGCTTCGCCGACTTCGTCGTCATCGAGCACGCGCCACTCGACGCCGGTGTCCTCGATACGGATATTTGAGCCGGCGAGCTCATCGAGTGTCTTCAGCAGTGCGGCGCTCTGCTCGGCCGAAATCGAGGCCGGCAGTCCGTTGCTCTTTTGCATCGGTTCCGGCGTAAGCTCTGGAAGGGCCTCGTTCGGGTCTTTGGGGGCGGGCTGTTCGGGCATCGATTCAGACAGGTACGCGAGCGCGTTGAACGCATTACCGCAGCCGCCGCAGCGGACTTTGCCGGCGGCCTGCTTCAAAACATCCGCCGTGACGCGAAATGCTGTGCTGCAATCAGGACATTGCGTATACATCAGTCGTACAAACCTATCGTCTCAAACCCGTCAATCGTGACCATATCTGGCCATCCTGCTCCCTGAAAACGGGTTCCTCGAACTCGATCCAGGCCTTGTATGCTGTCATTACTTTGTCGGCTTGTTCACATAATACGCCCGACAACGCAAGCATACCGCGGCTGGCAAGTGTTGATGTGATGGAATCGGCAAACTGGGCAAGCGGTCTTGCGAGAATATTTGCCACAACTACGTCGAATTGACCCTCAATACCGTCCGGGCTGCCCGCGACGAGCAGATTGTCGGCCACGTCGTTGTCTGTGGCGTTCTGACGGGTAGCAATGATGGCCTGCGGGTCGATGTCCATGCCTGTGGCTGAACGGCATCCGAGCTTGAGGCCCGCGATCGCCAGCACGCCCGAGCCACAACCGTAATCAAGCAGTGTCTTGCCCACGAGATCGATCCCGTCCAGCCACTCGAGGCAGAGAGCCGTAGTGGGGTGCGTTCCCGTGCCGAACGCGAGTCCTGGATCGAGGTGGACGACGACCGCACTCTTGTTATCGACTTCACTGCCCGTCGGGCAGATCCACAGACGTTCTCCGAAGCGCATGGCGCCGAAGTCCTTGAGCCACTCACGCTCCCATGCGCGATCAGCGAGTTTCTCGATGTGATGGGCTGGAAGTTCGGCGAGGCCGAGTTCCGACAGCAGCGCGGAACGAAACGTGTCCATATCGGCGTCACCGGGGAATAGCCCCGTGATACGGGTGCTTGACCAGAGGGGCGTTTCACCGGGTCCAGGCTCAAGCACAGGATCGTCGCCCGCGTCAGACAGAGTCACAGAATTCGCGCCGAGCCGGGAGAATGTCTCCTCAACGATGCCCGGGTCCAGTGAGTCGAGGTCCATGACGAACTGGCACCAGTCCACCGTTGTACCGCTCCTGATCAGGTCAAGCCGAGGCGCTTTTCGAGGTAATGGATATCCGTTCCGCCCGCCTGGAATGCCGCATGCTGGAATATCTCCTGGTGCAGCGGAATGTTGGTCTTGATGCCCTCAATGACGATTTCGGAGAGCGCGTTCTTCATGCGCGCAAAGGCAGCATCGCGATCCTCACCGTGTGCGATGAGCTTGCCGATCATCGAATCGTAATACGGCGGTACTTTGTAACCACTGTAGACGTGGCTTTCCATCCGGATGCCCGGTCCGCCGGGCGAATGCCACAACGTGACGAGACCCGGTGACGGCATGAAGTTCTTCGGATCCTCGGCGTTAATACGGCATTCGATTGCGTGACCCTGGATCTTGACGTTTTCCTGCCTGATCACCATTGGCTCGCCGCTGGCGATGCGCAGTTGTTCGCGCACGATATCCACACCCGTGATCATTTCGGTTACCGGGTGCTCCACCTGCAGGCGCGTGTTCATCTCGATAAAATAGAACTCGTCATCCTGGTACAGGAACTCGAATGTGCCGGCGCTGCGATACCCGATTTCAAGACAGGCGTTGACGCAGCGTTCACCGATTCGGTTGCGCTGCTCCTCGGTGATGCCCGGTGCCGGCGCTTCCTCGATGACTTTCTGGTGTCGGCGCTGCATTGAGCAGTCACGTTCGCCGAGATGAACGGCATTGCCGTGCGTATCGGCCAGAACCTGGAACTCGACGTGGCGTGGCTTCTCGAGGAATTTTTCCATGTACACGACGTCGTTGCCGAACGCGGCTCGCGCCTCGGCCTGGGTCACCGTGATTGCTGCGATCAGGGATGCCTCTGCATGCACGACGCGCATCCCGCGGCCGCCGCCGCCGCCCGAGGCTTTGATAATGATCGGGTAACCGATTTCGCGTGCAATACGCATGTTCTCGTCGGGGTCTTCGCCGAGCGGTCCGTCGGAACCGGGTACGCAAGGCACGCCGGCTTTTTTCATCGCTCGAATGGCCGAAACCTTGTCGCCCATAAGTCGAATCGAATCGGCCTTCGGTCCGATAAACGTGAAGCCACTCGACTCACACCGCTCCGCAAAATCTGCGTTCTCGGAAAGGAACCCGTATCCCGGGTGAATGCCGGTTGCGTCTGTCACCTCTGCCGCGCTGATGATTGCAGGCATGTTGAGGTAACTCTCACTCGACTGCGGCGGGCCGATGCAGACGGTTTCGTCTGCCAGCAGTACATGCTTCAGGTTGTTGTCCGCGGTCGAGTGCACGGCGACGGTCTTGATACCCATCTCGCGGCAGGCTCGCAGAATGCGTAATGCGATCTCGCCGCGGTTGGCTATTACGATTTTATCCAACATGTTGGCGGTCTCGCTTAATCACCCTGGCGCTGGTCGATGACGAACAACACCTGCCCGAATTCGACAGGTTCGCCATTCTGGATACGGATCGACTTCACGACGCCGGAAACGTCCGCTTCGATCTGGTTCATCATCTTCATGGCCTCGATGATGCAAAGCGTGTCGCCTTCATTGACGCGATCGCCGACCTGCAAGTACGGAGCAGCGCCCGGTGACGACGAGGAGTAAAACGTGCCGACCATCGGCGCTGTGACTTCGAAACCGTCATCTTCCACCACCTCGACCGGAGCGGGTACTGCGGCCGGTGCAGCGACGGGTGCCACCGCGGCAACAGCAGGTGCTGCGGCCACCGGGGCGTGTGCTGAGTAACGGCTGATTCTTACCGATTCCTCTCCCTCGGTAATCTCGATTTCTGCGATGCCGGATTCATCCAGCAATTCGATCAGTTTCTTTACTTTTCTAATGTCCATCTCTAGTCCTCGGCACTTACGACGTATTGACTGGCGGCCTGCAACGCCAGTTCGTAGCCGTATGCCCCAAACCCAAACAGGCAGCTATTTGCGATATCGCTGAAGTAGCTGTTGTGCCGAAATTCTTCCCGTGCAAACGTGTTGCTCAGGTGAATCTCGATAAACGGAATCTGAACCGCGAGAAACGCATCGCGCAGAGCAATGCTCGTGTGCGTGAACGCGCCAGGATTCAGGATAATAAAGGCGACCCCATCCGCCGCGGCTTGCTGCACGCGGTCGATGAGCTCGTGCTCGGCGTTGCTCTGAAAACACACCAGTGAATGACCGAGTTCATTCGCCATACCAACACACCGCTTCTCGATGTCTTCGAGGCGATCGGCACCGTAGACATCGGGTTCACGTGATCCCAATAGGTTCAGGTTGGGGCCGTTGATAAGGAGGAAATCGGACATTTTCTTATTATTTTGGCTAGTTAGCCGAAGATGGCGGCAATTCTAACCCTTTTTTCCGATTTTTGCGCAATCTTAATAAGGTGACAGTTCCCGAGTCAGGGTAACTGTCACTATTTTAGAGGAGGTCGAATGCTCCGCGGGCTTCGTCTTTCGTGATCTCGCCGTTATCGAGGCGCGTGAGGATGGTGACCACATCGTCCAGATGGGACTGGTGAAGCTCGCCGATGTACGCGCCGACATACTCACCGTCTTTTGCTACAAACATCGTGAACGGCATGCCGATGAACTCAATGCCGGAAGACTCAGCGACCGCCATTGCGTCCTGCTGGCCAATGAGTATCGGGTAGTTGAACTGCGCCTCTTCTGCGTAGCTGGCAACCTGCTCCGGGTAATCGACTGCGATGCCGAGTATCTGGAAGCCATTCTCGCCGTGCTGCTCCTGGAACGCCTTGAGCAGCGGAATTTCCCGGCGGCAGGGTGCGCACCAGGTCGCCCAGAAATTGAGCAGTCGTGCCTTGCCATCCCACTCCGAAAACTCTCGATCGATGCCTTCGACGTCCGGCAAGCGTGAATGCCGGATGCGTGACAACTTCGAGCTGTGCCGGTTGAGGTGGAGGTGGTGCCGCGACCTGGACGGGAATTCGTGCGGCATAGAACAATGCGCCCGCCATCAAGGCAATCAGCGCCGTCGCGAAAATCAGCATGACTCGTGACACGGTGGGACCCTATCAGTTGTGTTGGGCGACAGTCTGAGCTGTACCGAGGGCCTGACGCAAGTGTTCGACAAAATCTTCGGCTTTCATATAACCGACGACTTCGTAACCGGCGCGTTGCTGGCCGTGGGTGTCAAAGAAAATGATCGTGGGCGGCCCGAATACGCCGAATCGGTTCAGAAGCTCCTGGTCGGCTTCGTCGTTGTCTGTGACGTCAGCCTGCAGCCAGACGGTATTTGATAACGTTGCCTGCACGTCACCATCGGTGAACGTATACGCCTCCATTTCCTTGCAGGAGACACACCAGTCGGCATAGAAGTCGAGGAACGCACTCTTGCCCTGACTCGACGCTGCGGCGATCTCACGATCAAGATCGGCTACGGTCTTGACGCGTTTGAATGGCAGCTCGTGCTCGGCCTCGGCAACGATGGTGCCGCCACCGAGGTTCACGCTTGCGAGCGGCTTCAGCGGATTGCTGCCGCCCGTGAGTCCGCCAAGCAGCAGGACAATGCCGTAAATGATCGCGAGGAAGCCAAAACCCTTGCCGAGCTTCTGTACGCCGGTTGATTCACTCGTCAGCGTCGTCAGGCCGCCCATGAATACACCGGCCATGAAGATCAGCACGGCCCAAAGCAGCATCGTGACGTTGCCGGGCAGAATACGCGACAGCATCCAGATCGCGAGGCCCAGCATCATGAAGCCAAAGCTGTTTCTCACGGCCACCATCCAGGGTCCGGCCTTCGGCAGGAACTTACCCTGCGCTGCGCCCACAAGTAGCAGCGGGGCGCCCATGCCGAGGCTCATTGCGAACAACGCGCTGCCACTGCGCAGCATGTCGCCGGTCTGCGCCATGACCGTCAGCGCCGCAATCAGCGCGGGCGCGACGCAGGCCGTGACGATGAGTGCTGACAGTGCGCCCATGATGAACGCGCCGACCATTGTGCCGCTCTTCTGGTTACCGCTCGCGCCAGCGAGCTTGTTCTGGAGGCCGCTTGGCATCTGCAGTTCGTAAACGCCGAACATGCCGAGCGCCAGCGCGACAAACAGGCCGGAGAACAGGATCAGGATCCACGGTTGGTTAAACGTGGCTTGTAACTGCATGCCGGCGGCCGCCGCCGCGATACCGGCGCCTGTGTACACGAGTGCCATGCCCATGACATAGCTTAGTGCCAGCGTGAAACCGCGCATTGGTGTTACGTCATCGCCTTCGCCGGCGATGATTCCCGACAGGATCGGAACCATCGGCAACACGCAGGGTGTGAAAGCGAGGCCGAGACCGGCAAGGAAGAACAGGCCGGCGGCAACCCAGATGCTGGAGCCGGTGATGATGTTTGCGAGGCGTGCCTGCTCACTCTGCGGGGCCTCGGGCTCGACCGGTGCATCCGGAGTCGCCGAAAGTGCACTAACGGTTGTTGCTTCGGGCAGGCTGATCTTGAGCACGCGCGTTTGCGGCATATAACAAAGGCCGCCCTCAGCGCAGCCCTGGTAGCCGAATTCGAGTTCGAGTTCCATGGCGTCGGGTGTCGCACGGGCTATGGCGAGCGGCGCGAGGAAGCTGTCGATATACACCTCCATCTCGCCAAAGTACTCATCGTTCTTCAGTTTGCCCTGGGGCAGGTCCCAGCGACCGGCCTGCGCATTCTCGCTCAGCGAGCGAACCGACAGCTTGTCTTTGTAGATGTAGAAACCGGGGACGATGCGCATGCCGACTTCAACGGCATTACCGTCGATGGCGAAAATCTCGGGGAAGAACACGTCATCGACAGGGGGAAATTCGCTATCCGATCCGGCGCTGCCCAGGTCGCCCAGCTGCAACTTCGGTTTGTCAGCCTGGACCACCTTGAGTGTGACGGTCTCAGTCCAGGTCTGTGGCGGATAGCAGATACCGATGTTGTCATCACAGCCCTGGCTTTTGATGACCAGGTCCGCCGTGGCGGGCCGATCACCGTCTACCGTGTAGGGGATCGTTACAAAGAAGAAGTCGCGATAGATATCCTGTTTGCCAAAGAACTCGTCCTCATGAGCGAGCCCCTCCGGCAATTGAGGTTCGCCAAGCACGATAGCAGCGGTGCCGCTCTCGAAGGACAGCTTGTTCTTATAGAGATACGCGTGTTTGTAAATCGCCCAGTCGATCTCGAATGCGTCGCCCGTGTCGGTCACGACATATTGGTAGGCCTCTGTGGCTGGCAACAGCTCATCCGACGCGTCCGCGGGCGTCCCCAGCGCGAGTGCCAGCGTGAAGACGAAAAGTGCTTTTAGGATATTGCTCATAGGGTGGCTCAGGTATTTGGACCCCAACGGGTTGCCGATTGTTACCCCAATGGGGCGATATGTCATCGGTCTGAGTCCAGTTTCTGCAAAATTCCCTCGCTCTGGCGCTTGAAATTTGGCGCTTCATGCCTATCATTAGCACTCCTCGCGGCCGAGTGCTAACAGCACGTGGCCCGAATGCCGACCAAATACGGTTTTAAATCAACAGTTTATAGGAGAAATGCACCATGAAGATGCGTCCGCTTCATGACCGGGTAATCGTTAAGCGCACTGAAGAAGAGCGCACGTCACCTGGCGGAATCGTAATTCCAGACGCCGCGGCCGAAAAGCCGATCAAAGGCGAAATCGTCGCTGCCGGCAACGGCAAGCTACTCGAGAACGGCGAACTTCGCGCTCTCGATGTGAAAGTTGGTGACCAGGTGTTGTTCGGCAAGTACGCCGGCACCGAAGTCAAAGTTGAAGGCGAAGAACTGCTCGTGATGAAGGAAGACGACATCATGGCAGTCATCGAAAGCTAAAAAGGAAATATAGAAATGGCTGCTAAAGAAGTACGTTTTGGCGACGACGCTCGCCAGAAGATGATGGCTGGTGTCACCGTTCTCGCCAATGCGGTTAAGGTGACCCTGGGTCCCAAAGGCCGCAATGTTGTTCTCGACAAGAGCTTTGGTGCTCCGACTGTCACGAAAGACGGTGTATCGGTTGCCAAGGAAATCGAACTCGAAGACAAGTTTGAAAACATGGGTGCGCAGATGGTCAAGGAAGTTGCTTCCCAGACGTCTGACGTCGCCGGTGACGGCACCACGACAGCAACGGTTCTCGCCCAGGCGATCCTGCGCGAAGGCCTGAAGTCGGTTGCTGCCGGCATGAACCCGATGGACCTGAAGCGCGGCATCGACAAGGCATCTGCTGCCATCGTTGCCGAGCTGGAGAAACTGTCGAAGCCTTGCGAAGATCACAACGCGATCGCCCAGGTTGGCAGCATCTCCGCCAACGCTGACCCGGAAATCGGCGAGATCATCTCCGATGCGATGCAGAAGGTCGGCAAGGAAGGCGTTATTACGGTCGAAGAAGGATCGGGTCTTGCCAACGAGTTGGACGTTGTCGAAGGTATGCAGTTCGATCGCGGTTACCTGTCGCCGTACTTCATCAACGACGCAAACAGCCAGCAGGTTGAGCACGAGAACCCGCTGATTCTCCTGTACGACAAGAAGGTCTCGAACATTCGCGATCTGCTGCCGATCCTCGAGGGCGTTGCCAAAGCTGGCCGTCCGCTGATGATCATTGCAGAAGACGTTGAAGGCGAGGCACTCGCGACGTTGGTTGTTAACAACATCCGCGGAATCGTCAAGGTTTCAGCGGTTAAGGCTCCGGGTTTTGGCGATCGTCGCAAGGCTATGCTGCAGGACATCGCGATCCTGACGGGTGGCCAGGTTATCTCTGAGGAGGTTGGTCTGTCGCTTGAGAAGGCAACGCTCGACGATCTTGGTGAAGCGAAGAAGATCCAGATCACGAAGGACGCTACGACGATCATCGACGGCGCCGGTAAGGCGCTGATATCAAGGGTCGTGTTGATCAGATCAACGCAGAGATCGCAGAGTCTACGTCGGACTACGACAAAGAGAAGCTGCAGGAACGCGTTGCCAAGCTGTCTGGCGGTGTTGCCGTCATCAAGGTTGGAGCTGCGACCGAAGTTGAGATGAAAGAAAAGAAAGCACGCGTCGAAGACGCGCTGCACGCTACCCGCGCCGCCGTTGAAGAAGGCGTCGTAGCCGGGTGGTGGTGTTGCCTTTATTCGCGCGGTTAGCAGCATTGCGAAGCTCACGGGCGACAACGACGACCAGAACGTTGGTATCGGCATTCTGAAGCGTGCTGTCGAAGAGCCGCTTCGCCAGATCGTTCGCAACGCTGGTGGCGACGCAAGCGTCGTGCTCAACGCGGTTGCCGAAGGCAAGGGTAACTACGGTTACAACGCTGCCACGGGCGAGTACGGCGACATGATCGAAGCCGGCATCCTGGATCCGACCAAGGTTACGCGCTATGCGCTGCAGAACGCTGCCTCGGTATCGGGCCTGTTGCTCACGACCGAAGCAATGGTCGCTGATGCACCGCAGGACGATGCTGGTGGTCCGCCGATGCCGGACATGGGCGGAATGGGAGGCATGGGCGGCATGATGTAAGCCCTGCGTTCCAGGCAAAACAGAGAAGCCCGGCCTTGGCCGGGCTTTTTTTTGGCTGCGAATCGCTACAATGACCTGCAAAGGAGGATGTTATGCAGGTCTTCGTCGTCGCGGTTTCGGTCGCACTCGTTGTGTCATTCATGTGCTCTATTTTCGAGTCGGTGCTCTTGTCCTTGAATCATGCCCAGGTTGAAGTGCTGGCCCGGAAAGGGACGCCATCGGGCCGGATCCTCAAGGCGTTCAAAGAGCGTATCGACATTCCGATCTCGGCCATCCTGATCACGAATACGGCAGCACACACCATTGGCACGGCAGTAGCGGGCGCCAGCTATGCAGATGTATTTAATCCCGAGACACTGTGGATTTTCACGGTCGTCTTCACGTTTGTCGTGCTGTTGTTCACCGAAATTATCCCCAAGACGCTCGGTGTCGCCTACGCGAAGCAACTGGCCAAGCCGGTTGCATTTGGAATTCGCGCGCTCGCAATTCTGCTGCGCCCGCTGGTGCTCGCGAGTGAGGCGATTTCCAGATCGTTGCGCCGCGACAAGTCGGGTCCGGTCACATCACTCGACGAGATTCGCCTGTTGGCAACAATCGGGCATAGCGAAGGCGTCGTCGGCACGCAGACGGCCCGGATGATTGTCGGCGCGTCGGACCTGCGCAAACTGGCAGCAACGAACGTGATGGTGCCCCGGCAGGAAGTTGTCTTCCTTTCTCATGACAACAGCGGGGCTGACGTCATGCAGACCATTGGCAAGTCGGGCTACAGTCGCTTTCCGTATTCACCCACCGGCGATCTGGACCAGGTTGTGGGAGTCGTATATGCCAAAGAAATCCTGTCGCAACTCGTCGAGTCGCAGGTGGATACAATCGAGTGGCAGGACCTGGTTCATGAACCCGTCGTCGTGCCGGAAAGCGTCCCACTCGACTCATTGCTGCGGACATTTCGCCAGACGCACCGGCATATGGCGCTGATCGTGGACGAGTACGGGGATTTCCAGGGGATTGTCACGCTCGAGGATGTTATCGAGGAAATCGTAGGCGATATTTTCGACGAGTCCGATTTGCCCCGTGAAGACCTGTGGCAAGGTTCGGACGGAACGGTGAGGGCGTTCGGGACGGCAGAACTGCATCGCGTATGCCGGATGCTGAAAGTGGAAATGCCTGAGGATACGGAGGTTGCGACGGTTGGCGGCCTGCTGTCAGAACAGCTGGGCCGCCTCCCGGAACAAAGTGACGCGCTGAAATGGCGCGGCTATCGTTTTGAGGTGCTGTCCGCCGGTGACCGCGGTGCCGACCTCATTTCGATCTCGAAGGACGGCTAGCCGTTCTGCAGCGCTGCGATACGCTCAGCAATAGGCGGGTGACTCATGAACAGCTTCTTGATGCCTTTTGCCCGGCTGCCTGAAATTCCAAATGCTGCGATCGACTCCGGAAGTTCGGCCGGGCGGCCACGTCCGAGGCGCTCGAGCGCCCTGATCATCGGCTGATTGCCATTGAGGCTGGCGGAACCGGCATCTGCCCGGAATTCACGCTTCCGGGATACCCACATAACAATCGTACTGGCGAGTATGCCGAGGACGATCTGCGCCGCGATCACAGATACGAAATAGCCAATGCCATGCCCTGACTCGTTGCGCAGGATAACTCGATCGACGAAGTGTCCGACGACGCGGGACAGGAAAATGACGAACGTATTCACGACGCCTTGTACGAGCGTCAATGTCACCATGTCACCATTTGCCACGTGTGAGATCTCGTGGGCGAGCACGGCTTCGATTTCATCGCGCGGCATGCTCTGCAGCAGGCCGCTACTAACCGCTACGAGCGCAGCATTGCGTCTCGCGCCTGTTGCAAACGCATTCATGTCCGGTGCCGGGTAGATGGCGACTTCCGGCATTTCGATACCGGCCTGGCGCGCTTGTCGCTCGACGACATTCAACAACCAGGACTCAGTCTCGTTGCGTGGCTGGGTAATGACCTGGGCGCCCGTAGAGCGCTTGGCCATCCATTTGGATATGGCGAGCGAAATAAACGCACCGCCAAAGCCGATGACCAGGGACAGTACGAGAAGGGACTCGTAGTTAAGGTCTGAGCCTGACTCGTCCAGAATCTGGTCCACGCCAAGAAGGCGCAGGACAACGCTGAGTACAAGGATGACTGCCAGGTTGGTAGCCAAAAACAGGGCGATACGTTTGAACATCTGGTGCGCTCCGCGAAAACCGTAATTATAGCCATGTGATCTGGTCCCGGGTTTCCCGATTTCAAGCGAATCGCTGTTTTACGTATAACCTGTCAATGCGCAAATGCCCGAATTGCCTGATTTTCCCGCAGGCGTATAAGTGATTCGCTGGCGGAAGTTCGCCAGTGTTGTACGGGAAAGAGGCGGTCCACCTGTCAATCCTGCGCAAAGTTGAGCCCCGCAAAAGGGCGATTGATGTAAGACGGACTATGCCTCTCACCTACAGCATGGAGAAGTTCTTTGAGGACTTCCCACAACGCCGCTGGATGGAGACGTTTGAGCCCTTCGGATGGAAGCGGCCGGCTGGTATCGAGTATGAACGGGCATTCCGTTTGGATATCGTCGATCGCGAGAAGGAGTTCATGCTCCGTGCGGAATTACCCTGCAAAGGGAGTTCGAGGAAGAAGACGAAAAGGAAGACTTCTATCGGCATGAGCTGGGCTACGGCAAACTTATGAGAACGGTTGCCTTGCCAGTTGAAGTGGATTCGGAAAAGATCCACGTCGAATTGAAGGAAGGAATCCTGACAGTCATGCTTCCGAAGATCCGGGTGGCGGAAAGACACACAGTGAAAGTTGCCTGACGAAGTAGCTGTGTAGTGACAACCGGGACGGCTACCATGGCCGCCCCGGTTTTTTATTACCAGTTCGGGGTCAGTTACCTAACTCCACCAAGAGTTAGGTAACTGACCCCGAACTGGTATTGGCGCGCCGGCTCCACCAGACCCTTGAAGCCAATAGAATTGCCAGTATCGCCGCGTAGATCAGCGGTTCTGTTATGTCTTTCTTTACTTGCCACCAGTAGTGCCAGACTCCCAGGATGCCAACGACATAGACCGCGTTATGCAGTGTTTGCCAGCGGCTTCCCATGCGGCGGCGGATTCCGTTTGTTGATGTGAGTGCCAGCGCCGTGAGGAGTAGCAGCGCCGTGAAACCGATGGTGATGAACGGGCGCTCCGCGAGGTCCTCGAGAATGGCCGACATCAGAAAACCCTGGTCGAGTGCCAGCCAGGTCAGGAAGTGCATGAGTACATAGAAGAACGTGAACAGCCCGAACATCCGGCGAAACCGGGTAAGCCAGTTCCGGCCTGTCAGCCGGCGTAGCGGCGTGACGGCAAGCGTGATCAGGATGAAGCGCAGGGACCAGTTGCCAAAGCGGTCCATGATCTCTTCGATCGGGTTCGCACCCAGCCGGCCGGTGATCTCGAACGCGTCGGTCAGGACCAGTGAGAACGGTATCAGGCACACCAGGAAGACCAACGGTTTCCAGATAAACCGAACTTGTTTCAGCGTGTCCACGCGCAGCTAGTAGTTGCGCCTGAGGTCCAGGCCGTCATAAAGATGAGCTACTTGTTCGCCATAGCCGTTGAACATCTGTGTCGGCTGTTTACTCGCAAACACGCTCGCGCCGATACGGCGTTCGCGCGCCTGGCTCCAGCGTGGGTGATCGACCTCCGGATTCACATTCGCGTAGAAACCGTATTCGCGCGCTTGCGACATGTTCCAGCTCGTCTCTGGCTTCCGGTCGGTGAAACGAATCGTCACGATGCTCTTGATGCCCTTGAAACCATACTTCCAGGGGACCACGAGGCGGATCGGTGCGCCGTTCTGGTTAGGCAATGCCTCGCCATACAGGCCGACCGCGAGAATGGGCAACGGATTCGTAGCCTCTGCGATGGTCAGTCCCTCTCGATACGGCCATTCGAGAACGCGGCGCCGGACGCCGGGCATCCGGCCAGGGTCGTTGAGCGTTTCGAACGCCACGTACTTCGCTTTCGATGTCGGTTGCAGATGTTTCACCACATCGGCCAGGGAAATTCCAACCCACGGAATCACCATAGACCAGGCCTCGACGCAACGCATGCGGTAGATACGTTCTTCGAGGTCGAATGGCTTGATGAAATCCTCGAAGTCGAAGGTGCCGGTTTTCTCAGCGTGACCTTCAACTGTGATTGTCCATGGCCGCGGTTCGAAATCGCGAGCGTAGACGACCGGGTCGTCCTTGCCGGTTCCAAACTCGTAGTAGTTGTTGTACGTCGTTATGTCGTCGTAACTGTTCGGTGGCTCGTCGGTGCTGAACGGGCTTTTACGCACGTCTGCCAATTTTGCCAGCTGCTCATCAGGGATCACTGCGCTCAATGCGGATGGGGCGAGCAGGGACCCGCCCGCTATCGCGCCCGCCCGGATGAAGTCGCGGCGGTTAAGGTAATTATCATGGCTCGTAATCTCGGACGGTCGAATGTCCGACGGCTTCTTGATCAACAAAGACTCTCTCCTGTTTTGCCTAGCCTACATAGACCCGCAACTGGACTACAATATTGCACGATGATGAGCGTTACTCGCATTCTGCCCTGGTACTACGCCGCGACGGCCCTGTTCCTGTTGCTCGACTACGGACTGGGCGTCAACGTGCGCCTGGCATTTCTTGAGGGATTGCCGACCGCACGTGTCGCGTACTACGGCATCTGTTTCACCTGCCTGGCGCTCATGTTGTGGCGACCGAGCTGGACCACGCTGATCGGCACATTCGAGTCGCTGGTCACGCTGATTGCGTTGATTTTCAGCATGGCAGTGCGCGTAATGATCCCAAATGATGCGATCTTCGAGGAAAATGCAGCGTTCGTGAGCTATCAGGAAATCATCAATTTCGTCATCTCCGGCAGTGTGGCCTATTTCTCCTGGGTAAAGGGCCTGCAACAACTGAGGGGCCGGTAGGTCCTGTTCAGGCCGGGTTCAAGGCAGGCTGGCTACGGTTGATATCAGGCAATCGGACCCAATTAAGGGGCATAGCGAGGAGGATCAGGTACATGAGCGAAATGCTATCCAACATCATTCGAGGCAATGAACGGTTCACCCCGACGGCCGCGCTGCATGTCGAGGTGATCGCTGATTTCGTGTGCCCGTTCTGTTTTATCGGCAAACGCCGGCTCGACGAGGCTCTGGAGGCCGTGCAGGGCCCATCTGACGTCAGCTGGTATCCCTTCCAGATCAATCCCGAGATTCCACTCGAGGGCCTGCCGTTTGATGCGTACCTCACCAGTCGTTTCGGCAGCCCGGCCAACGTCGAGCCCGTGCTCGAACACCTGGCCGAAGAAGGCGGGGAAGTGGGCATTCAGTTCCGCTTCGACAGGATTCGCCATGTGCCGAACACGCTGCCTGTCCACCAGCTGATGCAGCTCGCGGAAACGCTCGGCGTGAATCAGCCGGCGCTGGCGGAAGACCTCATGTCAGCGTTCTTCGAGGAGGGCCGCAATATCGGCGAGCGCAGCGTGCTCATCGACATCGCAAAACCTCATGGTATTTCCGCCAAGGAAACACGCAAAGCAATCGGAAGTGATCGGCTCCGGCAACGGGTGGTTTCGCGTGAGGCGCAGGTTCGTTCCAGCGGCCTGTCCGGCGCGCCCGGGTTCCTGATCAACCGGCGTTTGCTGGTCGTCGGAGCCCAGTCCACCGACAACATCGTGAATGCATTCGATCGGGCGATGTTCGGTGAAGGCAACGACCTGCTCGTGTCACCGGCGCCTAATTAACCGGTCGACAACCAGTCGACAATAAGGCGATTCACTTCGTCGGGTTTTTCCTGCTGGGTCCAGTGCCCGCAGTCGTCCAGCACGTGAATGGTCAGGTCGCTGACAAGCGGCTTCATGCCCTCGATGTGATGCATGCCGATCAGGACGTCGTTCATGGCGCCGATGAAAAGTGTCGGAATATCGATCTGCTGATTCACTCCCTGCAGCTGTTCCCAGTTGTGCGTCCAGTTGCGATACCAGTTGATAGGCCCGGTCAGTCCAGACTTTGAGAAGGCGTCAGCGTAGTAGTCGAGCTCCGCGTCGTTCAGCAAAGCCTCACCGCTCGTGTGCTCGCTCTTGACGGCCCTCAGCAGGCTGACAACCTGGTGCTCCGGAGGGAGCTTCTCGAACTGTTCGCGCGTGATCTGGTTCTTTCGCATCATGCGGTTGATGAAGTGTCGCGTGTCAGCCGCGAAAACGCGATCGGCTTCGTCTGAATCCTGGAAGTTCACGATGTAGAAATCGTCGCCAAACGTCTCGCGGATGTACCCGATTGGGTCGACCGGTAATCGCGGGTAGTGTGGGATGTTCAGGATGATCAGTTTCTCGATTCGCTCGGGCGAGAGCATGGCCATGTGCCAGAGGACGAGCGCACCCCAGTCGTGGCCGACAAACACCGCGGATTCGAGTTCGAGTGCGTCGAGCATCCCATGGACATCGGCGATCAATTCAGCCATTCGATAGTCGGAGACGTTGGGCGGCACTGTTGTGCGGCCATAGCCTCGCTGGTCCGGCGCAATCGCCCTGAATCCCGCCTTGGCCAGCGCCGGCAATTGGTGCCGCCATGAATACGCGAGCTCAGGAAAGCCGTGCAGAAAAACGATTGGCGGCCCATCACCCTGCTCATAAACAGCCATATCAAGGCCGTTGGTCGCGATATTTCGGGGTTCCGGGAACATGGGGTCATTTGACAGCAAAAGCCTGTAAACCGCAAAGTGGCTCGACCCAACGGCGCCGCGGATTTTTACAGACGAGGATTTCGCTTCATGAAAAAAATAATGGCACGTACGCTGATTTTTCTTGCTGCAGTTTTGGCCTTCGGCTGCTCTCAAGCTCCGGCTCCGGAGAGCTTCGATGTCATCATTCGCGGCGGCGATGTCTATGACGGGCTTGGCGGCGCGCCGGTGCAGACGGACGTGGCGCTCAACGGCGATCGCATTGCAAAGATAGGCGACTTGTCTGCCGCGACGGCCGCACAGGATATTGATGCGTCCGGAATGGCGGTGTCACCCGGTTTCATCAACATGCTCTCGTGGGCAACCGAGTCTCTGATTGTTGACGGCCGCGGCATGAGTGACATCAAGCAGGGCGTAACGCTGGAAGTCATGGGGGAGGGCTGGTCCATGGGTCCGGTGAACGACGAACTCAGAGCATTGGCTGCAGCCCAACAACGCGAGTTCAAGTACGAGCTTGAATGGACAACGCTCGGCGAGTACCTGGAGTTCCTGCAAAATCGCGGCATCTCTCCCAACGTTGCTTCCTATGTGGGTGCGACAACGCTCCGAATTCTCGAGGTCGGCTTCGACAACATTCAGGCTACTGACGAGCAGCTGGCACGTATGCAAGAGCACGTGCGCGTTGCGATGCGCGAGGGTGCGATCGGCGTTGGATCATCGCTGATCTATGCGCCTGCCAATTATGCCAGTACTGAAGAGCTCATCGCGCTGGTCAGTGCCGCCGCCGAATTTGGTGGCCGGTACATCTCCCATGTCCGTTCTGAAGGTAACAGGCTTGAGGAGAGCATCGATGAGCTCATCGAGATATCCGAGGCGACCGGTGCGCCAGCAGAAATCTATCATTTGAAAGCCGCCGGCCGTGACAACTGGCAGAAACTGGAGAACGTGTTTGCAATGATCGAGCAGGCGCGCGCCGATGGACTTGCCATCACGGCAGACATGTATACCTACACGGCAGGTGCAACAGGGCTGGATGCGGCGATGCCGCTTTGGGTGCAAGAGGGCGGTGACGAAGCGTGGTTTGCTCGCCTGGAAGATCCGGCGATAAGGGAAAAAGTGCTGGCCGAAATGACCGAGGATCAATCGGAGTGGGAGAACCTGTTCTACCACGCAGGTCCCCATGGCGTCATGTTCATCGGGTTTCGTAACCCGGAGCTGCGGCACCTGATCGGCAAGACTCTCTCGGAAGTGGCCACCCTGTGGGAAACCACTCCGGCCGACGCTGCGATTGACCTGGTTATTAAGGATCGCAGCCGTGTCGACACGGTGTACTTCCTGATGTCAGAGGAGAACGTTGCGAAGAAGTTGGCCAAGCCCTGGGTGAGCTTCGGCTCCGATGCTGAAGCATCGGCGCCAGAGGGTGTGTTTTTGAACTCAAGCACGCATCCACGGGCCTACGGAACATTCGTAAGGGTCCTTGGAAAATTCTCACGCGACGATGGTGTGATATCCCTGCAGGAAGCGATTCGAAAGATGACGTCGTTGCCAGCGGCGAACATCGGTATCCGCGACCGCGGGAGCCTGACCGAGGGTTTCTATGCCGACGTTGTGGTCTTCGATCCTGCCACCGTGCGCGATCACGCAACGTTTGAAAAGCCACTGCAATATGCGACCGGTGTTCAGCACGTTTTCATCAACGGTGAGCAGGTACTGAAAGACGGTGAACACACGGGTGCGACGCCGGGCCGAGTTGTACGCGGGCCAGGCTGGGTCGGGTGGACGGAGGCAAGGTGAGCGATGCGGGAGAAGCTGCTTAAGCTGCGGGCTGAATTGCAGGCCATTGCTGAATCAGGCGATGAATCAGCCGCAATTGTCGAACTGGATCAGTCAAAAGTCGGGCGGCTTTCGCGCATGGACGCGATGCAGGCGCAGGCGATGGCGAAGGCGTCCGGTCAACGCCGTGAGCTAATGCTACGTAGAATCGAGGCGGCTCTAAAACGAATCGATAACGACGAATACGGATACTGCAAGGAGTGCGACGAGCCGATTAACCCGAAGCGGCTTGAGTTCGATCCGACTGCGGATCTGTGTATTGATTGTGCGAGTGCGGCAGAGCAGGACTAGGTAGCGCTCGATGCCCGGTTGATCCGAACAGCCCAGAATGCCAGCCCCGCTGGAACAACAAAGCCAACCCACGACACAGACATCGGGACCACATAGTCATCAACCTGGACCGACATGCCGTAAACGATTCTGAGCAAGTGAGCCAGAGCGACCAGAGAAAAAAGCACGCCGGATACGACGCAGTAGTTTTTGTGTCCCATATCGTTCTCCTTCCTTTTGTCGACTACACTTTTATTCGGAACGCTTTGAGCAGGCCGCGAGTCCAGGGCTGGCGGAGGACGGGCATCAGGAAGCGGTACAGGCGGCCGGATGTGTACACGGCTTTGCCTTTTTCCAGCGCCGCGAGGCCTTCGCGTACAACGACGTCGGCGTCGTACCAAATGAAGCCCGGCGAACTCGCCTTCATAACGGTTAACCGCTCCGACTGGTGAAAGTCCGTGTGCGTAAAGCCGGGACAGAGTGCCAATACGTGCACACCGTCTTGTTTGACTGTTGCAGACAGCGCTTTGGACAGGGCGATCAGGTAGGTCTTGGTCGGACCGTAGTTCATGTCGCCAGGCACAGTGACTTGCCCGGCGACGGACGCGACGTTCAGGACGCGCCCGTAACCACGTTCCTGCATCGCCGGGATGAAGAAATGGCAGAGCGCCGCGTACGACGTAATCATCAGGTCGAAGTGTGCTTTTTGAACCTGCCAGTCACGTACTTTGAGCAGGTCGGGTCCGGCAGAGCCGGCATTGTTGATTAGCGTATCGATCTCGATGCCGCGAGCGACAGTCTCGTCGTAGAGCACCTGCGGGGCGCCCGGGTCGGACAGATCTGCGGTGATCAAATCCACATCGACGCCGAACTCGTCACTCAGCTTGCTGGCAAGTTCCTGCATCGGCTCGGCCCTTCGTGCCACGAGGATCAGGTCCTTGCCGCCGGCCGCCAGCTGGCGCGCAAATTCGCTGCCGAGACCCGCCGATGCGCCTGTAATGAGTGCTCTGCCCATGATGGGCAGCACTATCGCACAATTTCGCTTGTTTTTTAGGCGCCGGGCGGCTAATTTGCCCCGCAAGACGCTGATGGGGACGAGTACGCAGTCCATTCAGGCCAAAGCGACCGGAGGACAGTGAGAGCTCCGGGCCCGAACCTGCCGAATATCACCCCGGAGTCGCCACCCGAAATGCATGCAGAGTAGGCCTGGCCGATTGGTCCACGATACGGATGTCGGGCCTGTAAAGCCTATGAGGCGGCTATGCCGCGAAGCCGGGTGGTACCGCGATAGAACACATCGCCCCGGAGTTCGGGGTCAGTTTCCTATCTCAATAGCAAGATAGGAAACTGACCCCGAACTCCGGGGCTTTTTTGATTTTGGAGTAAGCAGTTTTGTCATTTAAAGAAGTTCAGGGTCGCTACAACGGTCCAGCCCTCGAGGAAGAGGTGCTGGAATTCTGGCGTGAGCACGACGTATTCGAGAAGACGCTTGAGCAGACCAAAGACGGTCCGCAGTTCAGCTTCAATGAAGGCCCTCCCACGGCCAACGGCAAGCCAGGTATTCACCATGTGCTGGCGCGTTCGTTCAAGGACATCTTCCCGCGCTACAAAACGATGCGTGGCTACCATGTGCCGCGCAAAGCGGGTTGGGACACGCACGGCCTTCCGGTTGAGCACGAGGTCGAAAAGCTCCTGAAGAAAGAGGGGAAGATCGAAAGCTACGACAAGGCAGAAATCGAAGCGACTGTCGGTGTAGCCGAGTTCACCCGCCTTTGCCGCGAGTCGGTCATGACCTACATCGGCGACTGGGAGAAGATGACGGAGCGCATGGGTTTCTGGGTCAATCTTGACGAGGCCTACTACACGCTCAACAACACCTACATCGAGTCGGTCTGGAACCTGCTCTCCAGGATCTGGGACAAAGACCTAATCTATAAAGGCTACAAGGTCGTTCCCTACGATCCCCGTATTGGTGCGACGCTCTCGTCGCACGAACTCGCACAGGGTTACCAGGATACGGAGGACCCCTCTATTACGGTTCGTTTTCGCGTAGCAGGTGAGCAGAACACGTCCATTCTTGTTTGGACAACGACACCCTGGACGCTGCCTTCAAACCTGGCGCTCGCTGTCGGCGCAGACATCGACTACAGCTACTGCGAGGCCGACGGAGAGACACTGATCGTCGCCGAAGCTTTGCGCGGATCCGTCATGCGCGACCTTGAACACACAGTGACCCGGACCGTCAAAGGTGCAGAGCTGGTTGGCACTCGTTACGAGCGCCTGTTCGATTATCTCGAGGTCGACACCGACGCTGCATTTCAGGTCTACGCTGCCGACTTCGTCAGCACGGAAAGCGGCACCGGCATCGTTCACACAGCCCCGGCGTACGGCGTAGATGATCTTGCTTTCGGCCAGGCACACGGGTTACCCGTCGTACATGGGGTGGGTCTCGACGGCAACTTCGTCGCGGAGGTCGAGCCGGTTGCGGGCATGTTCTTCAAGGACGCCGATAAGCCGCTGATCCGGATTCTCAAGGAACGCGGCCTGATGTTTCGCTCCGAGCGCATCACGCACAGTTATCCGTTCGGCTGGCGCACAAAAGACCCGATCCTCTACTACGCGAAAAACGCGTGGTACATTCGTACGTCGAAATTCCGTGAACGCATGGCCGAGCTGAACCAGAGCATTAACTGGGTTCCCGACCACATCAAGGACGGGCGCTTCGGTAACTGGCTCGAGAACAATGTTGACTGGGCACTATCTCGCGAGCGCTTTTGGGGCACACCGCTGCCGATATGGACGGATGGCGAAGACGGTTTCAGGTGCCTTGGTTCGGTCGCAGAGCTCGAGGAACTGACAGGCAGGGAACTCAGCGAACTCGATCTGCATCGTCCAGCCGTGGACGATGTGACGTTCGAGCTTGATGGCAAGACCTGGCGTCGAGTACCCGAGGTTATCGATTGCTGGTTTGACTCCGGTGCAATGTCTTACGCCCAGTGGCACTACCCGTTCGAGAACGAGGACAAGTTCGAAAAGCACTTTCCCGCCGACTTTATCTGCGAGGCGATCGACCAGACACGCGGTTGGTTCTACACGCTGCACGCGATCTCCACGCTTGTTTCCGACAGCGTTGCCTACAAGAATTGTATTTGCCTGAACCTTATCGTCGACAAGGACGGCAAGAAGATGTCGAAGTCGGTTGGCAACATCATCAATCCATACGATGTCTTCGATACGGTCGGTGCTGATGCACTGCGCTGGTATTTCCTTGCGCGCCTCGCGCCTGACGCGCCCAAACGCGTATCGGTCGAGATCGTCGCCGACGTGGCCAGCTCGTTTATCAACACGTTCTGGAACACCTATAGCTTCTTCGTGTTGTACGCACGATTAGATAAAATCGACCTGACGCGGGACATCCCGGTCAACGAGCGTCCAGAGATCGACCGTTGGGCCCTGGCTCTGCTGCACAAGACAATTACAACGGTCACGGAGTCGCTGGATCACTTCGATGCCAAGACGGCGGGCGAGGCGCTCGAGTCCTTTGTTGACCAACTGAGTAACTGGTACGTACGCCGCAATCGCCGCCGCTTCTGGAAGTCGACGGATCCCGAGGACAAGCAGGCGGCCTACCTGACTTTGTATGAGTGCCTCAAGGGTGCTCATGAACTGATGGCGCCGTTCGTGCCGTTCCTCGCGGAGAACGTGTACCAGAACCTCGTGCGCTCGGTAGACCCGAACGCCTTGCCGTCCGTGCACATGGGCAACTGGCCCGTCGCCGAGCCTGCGTGGGAAAATGAGAATCTTCTTCACGACATCGGTGTCGTACAGAAGGTCGTTGGCCTGGGCCGTGCTGCGCGCAGCCATTCGGGAGTACGCACACGACAGCCGATATCTCGCGTGCTTGTGCGCGCGCCGAATGATGCGGTCGCCAAAGCCCTTGAGAGTCACAAGGAGCAAATCCTGGAGGAGCTCAACGTCAAGGCCATCGAGTTCATCGCTCGCGATGCCGGTTTGGTGAGCTACAACATCAAGCCGAACCTGCCGAAGCTCGGCAAGTTGTACGGCAAGCTCGTGCCTCAGATTCGTACTGCCCTGCTTGAAGCGGATGGTGCCGCTATTGCCAGCGCCGCTGCGCGTGGTGAAGCGTTCGAAATCGAGGTTGCCGGTCAGACGATTCCACTGGAAGGCGACGACGTCCTGATCGAGACCCACTCAGCCGAAGGCTATTCCTGCGAGGCAGATTCCGGTTTCCTGGCGGCACTCGACACGACACTCACCGAAGAGCTCGTTCGTGAAGGCGTGGCCCGCGAAATCGTGCGTTCGGTGCAGGATGCTCGCAAGCAGGCCGGCCTCGAAGTTTCGGATCGCATCACTCTCGGTGTCTCAGGTTCTGATGCGGTTGAGAAGGCGCTGGAAGTCCATCGCGAATACGTCATGAATGAGACGTTGGCCACCGCCTGGCAAGTGGGCCAGGCCGATGCCAGGTATTCAGCCGATCGCGAGATGGGTGAGGACAGCTGGAAGATCGAAATCACGCTCTAAAAACTGCTCCGCGACTCCAGCAGGATCTGGACATTGTCAATCGTCGGATCGCCGTCCAGCGGGAAGGCGAGATCAATATGAATGACTTTGTGCGATGCGCTGCGCGTCAAAGCGAGGCGCAGGCCAACCCCGACGTCCTTTAACCAACCGAGATTGGGCTCACCCAGCGGGTTTTCGCCCCAGACCCGACCGGCATCTGCGAAGACCGCAGCACCAACACGGGCGATACGCCAGGGATACCAGTCCGTGAAATAGCGTTGCTCGACTGTCACGAGCATTTTCGAATCGCCATTTTGGTAGCGCAGCGGATAGCCACGCAGTCCGGTATCACCACCGAGTTTCACGAGGTTGTCCAGGTCAGGCGCGTGGCCAGCCGTACCGCTGACCGACACGTAGAACAGCCGCTTCTCGGATTGAGTCCGGTAGTAGCGGGCACTCAGCGTAAATGCTGCGTTTTTCGAATCACCGGATTCGATTCGACCGCTTGCGCGCGCTGAAACAAGCCAGGCCTTTTCCTCGAGCTTGCCAAATCCCCGGCTCGCGCTGGCGTTGTATATCAACTCGTCCTGATTGGCACCAAACGACGTGTCAGACCAGCCAAGCGAAGCGGAAAAGCGCGTGCCTATCAAGAAGTCCTCGGTCATGCCAATCTGGTCATGGTTGCGCGAGGTCGCGAACTCATCCTCAACAATCTCGAGACCGACGAATGGATAGACGAGTTTGCGATCAGCAGGAATGACCGATGGCAAGGACGGATTCGCGGCGGCAGAGAAGCGATAGTCATCGTGCACTACACCGACCGTCCAGCGGCGCACGCTGCCGCCATGCAGACCTTTCGACCACCCGCCGAACAGAGACGCGTAGTCGCGCTTTTTCCGGTACTCAGCGGCCCGGTCACCCAGCACATAGAGCGACTCCTCCCGGTCATCGCCGAATGTCCAGCCTCCTGCGGACCAACGAGCATCCAGCGCGTAGAAAGGTCGCACGACAGAAAGACAGGTGCGAGTTGCCATCCGAGTTGTCGGAGTAGCGGAGGGTTGTAGAGACCCAGCTGCGACCGATGTGATGATCCGCGAATCCGATGCGCGTCGACTTGCGGTCGACGTCGTCGGCGTGCAGGAAACTCAGCAACTGGCCACGTCCAAGCAGGTTCGATTCTTCGAGTCCGAATTGGGTGCGATTCTCTCCACCTCCGCGGGCAAACGAAATCTCCGGGGCGAGTGACCACAGATCTCGCGTTGTTACCTTGAGATCGACGACACCGTTTTCAAACTTCTCCGGTTGTATATCAGCGTCGTGAATGTACTTGTTCTGGCGCAGGATGCGCTCGGTCTCATCCGCGAGTCGTTTGGAGTAACGGTCACCGCTTGCCAGGAGCAATTGCTTTCGAATCGTGCCCTCTCGCGTAACGATATGGATGCGGTTGGCCAGTCGGAAGACCCAGTTGTCTTCCTTGGGGTCCGAGAGGTCGAAGACGTTTTCTGGCTCGAAAATAATCTCGCCAATGAAGGCATTTTGTGCCTCGAGCGAGGTGGTGTCGGGTAGCTGCGCTGCGGGTTCCGCGCTGACGCGCAACGTTCCTGCGAGGCCAACCGCCAGCGTTGAGAGAATCAGGAATCTTGAATCAGGACGACCCATTTGCAGCAATCTATCACATGCGCCTGGCCCTGAAATCGATCGATTTTTCCAGCCAACCCCGAAATTCACCCTTGAGTCGGGCTCAGTGGATCTGGGCGTTGGATCACAGATTGATCAGTGAATTTCCTCAACACTTACGAACAGCCGCGTTGCCACCGCGTCAGCTTTGATGCTGTGGAGCGCATGGATTATGTAAACAATGGAGGGATTCAGGGATGAACCATCTCGTCCGCACAACTCTGGTTCTGTTCCTGTTGTCGATGTCACTAGGTGGTGTTTCGGCACAGGAGGTGGCTTCAGCGAACATTCGTAGCCTTGACGGACAGGTCCAGGAGATCAAATCTGATGTCCTCGGGATTGCTTCTGAATTGAGCAACCTGGAAGAACGGCTGCTGTACCCCTCGAATACTCAGGTTTCGGTCTTTGTATCTGTGCCGGAGGGCGAGGAGTTTCGCCTTGACGCGGTACAAATCGAGATCAACGGCGAGCTCGCGACGCACCATATCTATAGCTTTAAGGAGCTGGAGGCGTTGCAAAAAGGCGGTGTCCAGCGCGTCTATACGGGCAATGTCATGACGGGAGAACATCAGCTCAACGTTACCGTCATTGGCAAACTCAAGAACGGCGACGATTTCAGTAACGCTGACAGCTTCGCGTTTTCCAAGGGCGTTAAGCCCAAAGCGCTCGGTCTTACGTTGTCAGGCAACGATATTCAGGTCGGAGCCTGGTAAGAAATGCACAGGGCAGCATTTCTCACGATTGGTTTCCTGCTGAGCACTTGTTTGCTCGCAGGCCCCGCTCGAAGTGACGAGTTGAAGGACCTGTACTTCGGTGAGGCGCTCTACTATGCCCACCAGTCTGACTTCTTCTCTGCGCTGGAGCGCCTGGACTCCGAAGTCAAACAGCACGGTGAGTTGGACGAGCCCGAACTCGGGGCACTGTTCCATCACATTAACGATGCCGAGTTCTCACTCGGTGACTTTGAACTTCGCTATCGAATGCACCACAGGGCGGGGAGGGCGATCCGGGCCGTCCTGGAGGGCGCAGTCGATGAGACCGTGCGCAACGATGCGGCGTATCGCCTGGCACGGATTCACTTCCAGAAGAACCAAATAGATGATGCGCTGCGAGCACTCGATCGCATTGATGGTGAAGTGCCGAAAGGTATTCGTGACGATATCGAATTCCTGCGGGGCAACATCTATCTTGCCGAGGGCACGCCCGAGGGATCCCTTGAGGTCTTTGAAAAACTCCAGGGCTCCGACGATTATGGTGGTTTCGCGGCCTACAATCTCGGTATCGCCTACCTGCAGGGTGGGCAACGTTCACTTGCGCTTGAGCAACTGAATCGCGCAGGACAGATCGAGTCGAACGATCCCGGCGAACTGGCTATCAGGGACAAGTCCAATCTCGTACTTGGCACGATTCACCTGGAGGATGGTGAGCACCAGCTGGCGCTTCCGTATCTGAATCGAGTACGGCTTGACGGTCCGTTCTCAAACCAGGCGCTGCTGAGCGCCGGTTGGGCGAGCATGGCCATCGACGATTTCGATCGTGCCGTTGTGCCGTGGAGTATCCTTGCCGATCGGGAAGTGACAGACCGCTCCGCTCAGGAAGCGATGCTGGCTTTACCTTATGCCTACGGCAAACTCGAAATTCATGGTCGTGCCGCTGTCTATTATGGCAGGGCCCTCGACTTGTTCGGTGCGGAGGTCAACAAGCTCAATGAGTCGATCGACAGCATTCGCGAAGGCAAGTTTCTCGAAGCGCTGGTCCGCGAGGAAATCCGCAAAGACAAGGACTGGGTCATTCGCCTGCGGTCGCTGCCGAACTCGCCCGAAACCTATTACATGATGGAGCTGCTGGCGTCTCACGACTTCCAGACCGGCTTGCAGAACTACCTCGATCTTGCCGACCTGCATCGCAAGTTGCTTACCTGGGAGGCGAGTTTCGACTCCTTCGATGAAATGGTGGCGATTCGCTCGGACCACTACGAGCCGTTACTCCCGGACGTCGATACGCATTTTCGGGAACTGGATTCAAAGCTTCGCCTGCGCACCGAACAGCACAAGATGCTCGTAAAGCGCCGCGATGACCTGCTCACGACGCCCAGGCCTGAGTTTCTGGCCACCCCGGAGGAGCAGGCAATACTCGAACGCGTTGAGTACCTCGAGACGCAAATGGCAGGAGGGGGCACAGCGTTTAGCGAGAATTTCGCAGCCCGCGTGAAGAGGCTCAAGGGCTTGCTGTCTTTTACACTCGAAACCGAGTATCACGCTCGACTGACCGAGTTCGACAAGAACCTGGGCACGCTCGATGAAGCCATGTTGGTCGCTCAGAACCAATACGATCAATACGTTCGTTCGCGCCAGGCTGCGACCCACAGCTTCGTCGGCTACGACACCCCAATATCCCGACTGCGTGCCAAGGCTCGCGATTCAGTATCCAGGGTCGAATCACTAATGGCTCGGCAAGGGCGGCAGCTCGAAGTACTCGCTGTTGAAGAGCTCACGGCGCGTCGCTCGCACCTTGAGAATTACGGTGACAAGGCGCGGTTTGCACTGGCTGACAGCTACGACCGGGCAACGCAGGCGCAAGCAAGTGTGGGTGGCGAATGATGAAGCGACACGTATTGTTGGCCGTATTCGCGTCCTCGGGACTGATCGCATGTGCGACCAGCAGTGATCGCAGCGGAACGCTTTCCGAGTTGCACCAGGTCCAGCCTGACGTCGAGGACATCTACCTCGAAGATAGTCTGGAGCGAGCGGCACAGAGCTATCAACGCTACCTTGAGGAAACCACGGAGAGTGCACGCACGCCTGAAGCCATGCGTCGCCTGGCCGATCTGCAGATCGAGCAAGCCTACGGTGTGCTTGGCAGCGGTGACATAGTGGAAATGGCGGTGCCAGAAGCGGCCGATGTCGCGGCAACAGTTGTCGCAGACAAGCCTTCGGCCAAACGCGCCGAGCCAACAGAGTCCGAAAGAGAGTTTGAACAACGCGCAACGCAGCGCGAGGAGTTGCTGGCGACGACGCGTGATCCGGATTCGGAACTGTTCGGCGAGCAGGGTGAGCCGATTCCAGCTGGTCCGCGAGAGGCCATCAAGACCTACCAGAAGATCCTCGATACCTATCCCAACTACGAGCGCAACGACAAGGTCCTGTACCAGATGTCGCGCGCCTACGACGAGATAGGGCAGCCAGACGAAGCGATGACAGTCATGAATCGACTGGTTGCCGAGTATCCCCATTCCAAATATGTCGACGAAGTGCAGTTCCGTCGGGGTGAATATTTCTTCATTCGCAAGAGCTACCTGGATGCGGAAGACGCGTACGGATCGATCATTACTATGGGTTCAACGTCGTCGTACTACGAGCTTGCCTTGTACAAGCGTGGCTGGACGCTTTACAAGCAGGAGTTCTACGAGGAAGCGCTGCACAACTACGTTGCGCTGCTCGACTACCGGGACTCCAACGGCTACGACTTCGACCAGGACTTTGAAGCAAACGACGAACACCGGGTTGCCGACACATTTCGCGTGATCAGCCTGAGCTTCTCGAACCTGGGCGGTGCCGAAGTCATCGACGAGTTCTTCTCGATGAACGGCCATCGCAGTTATGGCGACAAGATCTATGGCAACCTTGGCGAATTCTATTTCGACAAGCTTCGCTACGACGATGCGACGTCGGTCTACAAGTCGTTTATCAATCTGAACCCGTTCCACAAGGTCTCACCACATTTTGGTATGCGTGTGGTCGAGATTTACGGCGAGGCCGGATTCCCGCTGCTCGTGGTCGAGTCGAAGAAGGACTTCGCTACCCGGTACGCACTGGGCGCCGAGTACTGGCAGTACTTCCAGACCGAAGAGCAAGCGGATGTCGTGGCATTTCTCAAAACCAATCTGGACGATCTTGCAGGCCATTATCACGCGCTCTATCAGAACAACAGCGTCGCAGGCGAGCGCGTAACGAATTTCAACGAGGCGCAGCGCTGGTACAGGCAGCTCCTGGCGTCGTTCCCGACTGATCCCGAAACACCACAGGTCAATTACCAACTCGCCGACCTGCTTCTGGAGAACGAAGATTTCGACGAGGCAGCCATGGAGTACGAGCGGACGGCCTACGAATACGCTGAGCATGAGAAGGCGTCGGCCGCCGGCTACGCGGCTGTTTACGCGTATCGCAAGAGCCTTGAGGTTGCCACCGGTGCGCGGCAGCGCGAGGTCAAGCATCTTACCGTGGCAAGCTCCCTGCGTTTCGCAGACATGTTTATCGGGCATGAAGAGGCGCCCAAGGTTCTGGGCGCGGCGGCGGATGACCTCTACGAGATGAAGGACTTCCCGCTGGCTATCGAATCGGCACACAAGCTGATTGAGCGTTACCCGGGTACAGAAACCGAGTTGCGGCGTTCCGCATGGGCCGTGGTTGCTCATTCGTCTATCGATATAGCGGCATACCCGGACGCCGAGCATGCTTACACGAACCTGCTGGCGTTGACACCTGGCGATGATGAATCGAGGCCGGGTGTCATCGACGGCCTGGCCGCATCCATCTACAAACAGGCTGAGCAGGCCAACATTCTCGAAGATTATCGAGCCGCGGCGAATCATTTCCTGAGAATAAAAGACGTCGCGCCGACATCGAATATTCGTAGTGCGGCCGAGTACGATGCGGCTGCCGCGCTGATTAAACTCGAGGATTGGGAACAGTCTGCGAGTGTTCTCGAAGAGTTCCGTTCCAGTCATCCTGAACATGAACTCAACGACGATGCGACGAAGCAACTTGCGTACATCTATCACGAAGATGGCCAGGTTGAACGCGCGGCCCGAGAACACGAGAGAATCTCGATTGAAGCGACAGACCCCGAGTTGAAGCGTGAATCGTTGCTTACTGCTGGCGAACTCTTCGACAAGGTGGACGTGATCGACGACGCGGTGCGTGTGTATCAGATCTATGTCGCGGCGTATCCGCTGCCGATGGATATCGCGATGCAAACACGATCGAGACTTGCAGAGATATTCCTGTCACGGACGGACTATCAGCGTTACTACGAGGCACTCGGTGAGATCGTTGCAGTGGACCGCGAAGCTGGCGTCGAGCGAACCGATCGCAGTCGTTACCTGGCTTCTAAAGCGGCCCTGGTGCTCGCGGAGCGCACTTACAAGCGCTTTGCTGAGCTGAAGCTCACGCAACCGTTTGAAGAAAGTCTCAACGAAAAACAAAGTCGCATGGATACAGCTACTACGGCGTTCGAAGAACTCGTTGCTTACCAGGTTGCCGACGTCACCTCCGCGGCGACGTATTATATTGCGCAGGTCTATCTTGATTTCAGCGTAGCGTTGCTCGAGTCGGAGCGACCGGAGGGACTCAGCGAGGCTGAGAAGATCGATTACGAAATGGTCCTCGAAGAAGAGGCGTTTCCGTTCGAAGAGCGGGCCATCGAAATCCACGAACAGAATTTCGAGTTGCTCGCATCGGGTATTTACAACGACTGGGTGCAGCAGAGCCTAGACGAACTGGCTGTTCTCATGCCCGGCAGGTATGCGAAGAACGAAAGCAGCGAAGGTCGCCTGGGATCGATTGATTTCTACGCCTATCGCATGCCAATCGTTCCCGAAATCGCTGTCCTGCCCGACGAGTCGGTTGAGTCACCCGATGGCTTCAGAACGAGCCAGGAGTCGCTGTGATGATCTCTTTTTACAAGTTAAAACAATGGCTTATGCGGCTATCGCTAGTGCTTCTGAGTGCGACGCTCGGTGCCTGCGCGACGACCAATTCCGCATCGAAGCCCTCGGCGATGATAGAAGTCCAGGATGCGGTGGGTTTTACGATCACCGAGGCCGCCCACGTCGACAACAACCTCAGGGCAGACTACAGCGAGGCGATCAGTCATCTGGATCGTGCGCAGCATGAAGAGGGCGTCGCCAAGCTCGAAGACGTCGCCAGCTCCGCGCCGGAATTTAGTGCGCCGCGAATAGAACTGGGCATCGCTTACCATGCGATCGGCAATCTTGAGGCCGCCGAAGAAAATCTCTTGATGGCCATCGAATTGAATCCCGATCATCCGATCGCGCATAACGAACTGGGTATCGTCTACCGAAAAACAGGGCGCTTTGCCGAGGCACGCAAAAGCTACGAGGCCGCGCTGGCTGTGTATCCGGGTTACCACCACGCGAGACGCAATCTGGGCATCCTGTGCGACCTGTATCTCGCGGACCTCGACTGCGCGCTGGAAAACTACGAGGCCTACATGGCGACGGTTCCTGGTGACGACGAGGCCGCAATGTGGATCAACGACATTCGCGCTCGGTTGGGCCAGTAGGAGGCATGATGTTCAAATACTTTTCGATATTAGCGACCGTCATTGTGCTCTTCGTGCAGCCCGTCCTTGCGGAAGAGGCCGATGAGACCGCCAGGGCGCAGGCCGAAGACACGACCGAGGCGGAGTCCGCCGACCGTGCAGACACCGATACGTCCGGACCGCGGAAGATGTCCGGAATGTCGGTCCTCGGTAACGAGGAAGCCCCGAAGTCGCTGGTCATCATTCCGTGGAAGTCGTCCGAGCTGGGTGACGACATAAGCCTTTCTGACACGCTGGACGATCGTGCGCGTCCCGTCGACAAGGAAGTCTTCATGCGGGAGCTTAATTTCTACGAGATTCGCTCGCGAGAATAAGCTTCAAGGCAATGCCTGGCCTGAATCTCAGGGCGATTCAAACGGGAATAGAGTCGCTCATTGAGCGATCCTGTGAAGTAGCTCTAAAACCTGCAATCCAACTTAATCCACTAGTTGCTAACGTGCGCCGCGTCACACTTATTCTGGCTATGCCCGTCTATTGTGATTCGTATTCACGGATGCGTCCGAGATATTAAGTTAATTGAGGATTTGGAAATGGATTTTTTCTATTCAATCGTAGGATTCTTCTCAACGGGCGGCCCGTTCATGTATCCGATACTGATCGTGTTCGCATTCGGCGTCGCAATTTCAGTCGAACGCTACATCACGTTGACGATGGTGACGAACAAGAACCAGGTTGTCTGGGACAAAGTGCAACCGCTGCTGAGTAACGGCGAATTCGATGAAGCTCGTACGATGACGAGCAAAGACGAATCGACGATTTCGCAAGTGCTCAATATGGGTTTGTCTCTTCAGGGTACCGTTCGACGTCGTGAAGACATCGAGATCGCGATGGAAGAGAGCATGATGGACATCGTGCCGCGTCTCGAGAAGAGAACACCGTACGTTGCGCTGGCGTCGAGCATCGCAACCCTGCTCGGCCTGCTTGGCACGATTATGGGTCTCATCCAGGCGTTTACCGCCGTGGCCAATGCCAACCCCGCAGAGAAAGCAGACCTTCTGTCTGCCAGTATTTCGGTGGCAATGAACACGACAGCGTTCGGTCTGATGGTGGCAATCCCGCTGCTCGTGGTTCACGCGATTCTGACCAGCAAGACTGGCGATATCGTGGACAGCCTCGAGATGGCGACGGTGAAAGCCCTGAACGTCTTTTCCAGAAGGGCGAAGCGTGTAGTTGAGGCCTAGGCGACATGGCCAGAAGACACCACTACAAGCGCCGCACCAAGGGCACCCCGCATGAGATCGACGTAACCACCTTTCTCAACCTGATGGTGGTGCTCGTTCCATTCCTGTTGATCACGGCCGTGTTCTCGCGCCTGACGATTGTTGAGTTGGACCTGCCAAGCTCGTCATCCGGTTCGGACTACAACCCCGATACGTTTCGTGTTGAGGTAATCGTCAGGGACGAGGGCATCGAGATCAGCAACGGTACGTCGACCATCGCATCGATTCCGAAAGAAGACGACGAATTTGATCTTGAGACGCTTTCCGAGTTCATGGTGATGCTGAAGCAGCAATACCCGGGCCACGAGGCGGCGTCTGTGCTGATGGAAGCGCAGATTCCGTATGACTACCTGATCCAGGTCATGGACGTGGTCAGGAACGTCGAACTGCCGGTCGAAGGCCAGGAAGAGCTTCAGTTGTACGCCCTCTTTTCCGAAATATCCGTGGGAGATGCGCCGTGAGAAGTTCTCGCCGAGTTAAACGCATGTCTCGCAACCGGATGAAGATCACGAAGATGAATCTGACGTCGCTGATGGACGTGTTCACGATTCTCGTATTCTTCCTGCTCATCAATTCCGGCTCAGTCCAGATCCTCGAGGCACCGAAGAACGTCTTGTTGCCTGAATCCAAGGTTGAGTCGAAACCACGCGAGACAGTCGTCATTTTGGTAAGTCCCGAAGAGATTCTCGTACAGGGTCAACTCGTTGCCATGGTGGATGACGTGATGTCAGGGAGGCCGGAAGCCGTTGAACCGGTCATGGCCCGCTTGTCGCAACTTAAGAACAATATTGTCGGTCCCTCGACGCGAGTCGTGGCTGGCAGCCAGGAGGTGACTATCCTGGCTGACCGCTCCGTGCCGTTCGCCGTGATCAAGAAGATCATGTCGACATGTACGAGCGAGGGGTTCGAAAACGTGTCTCTGGCAGTCATTCAGAAAGCGCCACAGATGGCGGCTAACTAGCCAGTACCGCATGGATGAAGGTAAGACAGTGAGTCCAGAGAGTTCTGCAGAAGGACTAGCGCTACGCGAGCAGGTCGGGACGTCCGAAAAGGATCTCGATGCGCTTTATCGCGAGCTCGACAGCACTAACGATCAGCTTAATGAGCTGGCGACACTCGACCGGCAGTACGTGCTGCTGGGCGAAGCCTGCCGTTCGCTCGAAGAACTCGACAAACTCGGTGCGACCGATCTTTTCTGGGACGGGACGGCTGACGCAGGCGTTTCCGCCGATCGTGTGCAGACCGCCCGTAGCAAAATTGACGCACACTGCGAAGCCATCGTTAAGATCGAGACGCAGCGCTACAAGCTGATAGAGAAGATCGACGATCAGAACCTCGTGCTGGATTGCCTGCATTACGACCTGACCGATGCCATGGAGCGCGAAGAAGAGCGCCGGAATGAGTGGGAAGTCGAGCGCGAAGAGTCGGACTTGCCGCAGTACGAGCAGGTCATGCCCTGGTCGCGGGGCTACGAGGAAGACTGGCGATTCAAGAAATCGCTCGGCATGTCGATGGCCGCGTCGTTCGCAGTCGCTTTCCTGTTCAGCACCATCGCGCTGCCGATCATCGATAAGAGCAGAGAGATTGTTGTTCCGGAGCGCGTTGCCAAACTCGTTCAGAAAATCCCGAAACAAAAGAAACCGGTTATCGAGCAACCTCCACTCGAGGAAGAGCTGCCCCTGCCGGAACCTGAAGAAAAACTCGCAGAAGAACTGCCGGACAAGATTGTGCCCGAGCTAGCAGAAGATCCCGCCATGGCTGCTGCGGACAAACCGGACACCAGGGAAGAGGTCAAGTCGAAGGGCATCCTGGCATTCCGCGACAGCTTCGCCGATCGTGCTTCGATTCGCCCCACCGCGAACCTCGGCTCGCAGGCGCGCTTTAGCAACGCCGGCGAGAATATGGTCGGCCGATCGACGCGTTCGATGGTAACGACGTCGGCACCGGGTTCGAGTGGTGGTATTAACCTCGCAAGCATCAGTCGCGACGTCGGCGGCGGTGGCGGTGGCATGGAAGGCGTCGCGGTCAGCCGTGTTGCCAGTTCGATCGGCGGCGGCGGTACCGCTGACCGGCCGACAGCAGGCGGCGGCGGCGTGATGGCGGGTCGCACTGACGAAGAAATCCAGATCGTATTCGACCGTTACAAGGCGGCGTTGTATCGCCTGTACAACCGCGAATTGCGTAAAGACCCAACCTTGCGTGGCCAGATGGTCATCCGACTGACCATCGAACCTGACGGTACGGTGTCGATGTGCCAGCTGCAGTCGACAGACATGAAAGCACCTGTGCTGGTGGACCAGGTCGTCGGCCGCATTGGAAACTTTAACTTCGGTGCCAAGGACGATATCGGCGCCGTAACGATTATTTACCCAATCGACTTCCTGCCAGCCGGTTGATCCGCGAACACGCGTTCGCGGCGCGCCTGTTCGCAGGCAGAAAGAGCAGAGAGCAAAAGTAGGTACTAGATGGATCTAGTTACAGCGCGCAAAGGAATGACACGAGCCGGTACTTGGTTTACCCGTTTGCTTACGCTCGTCTGCCTGTTGGGCATGGCCGCATCGCTCGCCATGGTGCCGACCGGCAGCGCAGCGGCGGCTGAAATCACGATTCTTTCGGTCAACGGCGTCTGGTACGACCCGGTAGACAATATGCCGGGATCCCAGCCTGGCGATCCGGCCATTACCAACGGCGACCCGATATCGAGCATCAGTTGGGGCACGACGTCGGGAACACAGAGTGGCTACGACTTTATCGCGTCGATTCCCGCCGCCATTCGATCTGCCAGGACCCATCCCGTTCTTTTCCTATGGGAGCGTTTCCAGCATCGAAACTTCTCGGTTAGCCCGCCGTCTCTGGTGTCGGTCGCAACTGGATGTCGTGCTCGTAATAGCCGTGGACGGCGTACCTATCGCACCGCTGACATTCACGTACACGATCAACCACGAAGAAACGCCGAACAACCTGGATCCCTGTCCCTATCCGACACCACCCGGAGAGGGCTGTACCGACCGGGTGACGATTGTCGCGTCGCCGGATCCCACGACATTCAACGTCGATGGTGTCGACTACACGCTGGAGATGAGCTTCCTCAACAACGGTAGTGCCGTCGACGAGTTCATCACGCGCGAAGGCAACACGGTCAACAGCACGGGCCTGGTCGGCGAATTCACGCTGCCGCCGGGACTCACCGCTACGAAGACGGGCCCGGCGATGATGCACATCGGCGAGTGGGGCACGTTCGTCGTCGCCGTGCAGAACGCAGAGCGAGGCCGACGCGCACAACGCGACGATTCTCGACGTGCTGCCCGACGGTGCGACCGGCGGCATGTGCGACACGACGCCGGAAATTCTGAGCGCGCAGGTATTCGAGTCGGACGGCGTCACGCCGATACCGGGCAAAGGTCCGCTGGTCGCAGGGTGCGGACTACTCGCTCGCCTGGAACGGCGTCGCGTGCGAGCTGACGTTCAACACGATGTCTGCCGCCGCGGTGATCGGCGTCGACGAGCGCCTGATAATCGACTATCGCACGCAGCTCGACACCGATACCCAGGATGGAGCCGCTGCTGACGAACGTGGCCGGTGCGACGGCGTGGGAGACTGAAGACGGTTCGACCCTCTACAGACGCACGCTGACCGACGGCACCGTGGGCACAGGCGACCACGAGGACGCACACACCGTTGCGGTGGAACTGCCGGTTTTGCGATTCGAAAAGACGGTCATGAATGTGACCACGGGAGAGGACCCCGGGACCATCGCCAGGCAGGGCGACACGCTGCGGTACCGACTGTATGTCGAGAACCTGAGCAACGTCTCGGTCGATGATTTCTCGATCGTCGACGAACTCGACGCGCTCAATGCGGACCCGTCGTTTGTGCCAGGCACGCTTAACGTCGTTTCTCTGCCAGCCGGTGCGGTCGACAATTCGAATCCGAATGGTGGCGCCGCCGGTACCGGCCTGCTGGACATAGACAACCTGAGTATCGGCGGTCTGGGCGACACCGTTATTGTCGAGTTTGAGGTCCAGCTTGCTCTGACCATCGCGAGCGGCACCTACGTGTACAACCAGTCGGACCTCATGTTTGGTGACTACACGGCTGCCCTCAGTGACGATCCAAACCTCCCTGGTGACGAAGACCCGACGCGGATCCTGGTCGAGAGCGGACCGCCGGCGGCGCTCGCAAAAGCGAATACCTCAGGACACGGTGACGATTGGCGAGAGTTTCAATTACGAGATCACGGTACCGTCGGTACCGCACACCGAACCGCTCTACGACGTTCGTATTTTCGATGACCTGTCTGCGTCGGCCGCCGACCTCCTTTATATCGAACAGCGCCAACATCTCGAGAACGGTAAGCGGGACAGCGGAAAATACAGGAGACAGGACGAGTCTTGTCCTGGAAGACCTCAATAACGGCTTCGACATTCCGGCGGGTGAACAGCTGGTCCTCAGACTAAGGGTGCGCCTGAGTGAACACGCCGACCAATGTAGCCGGCCTGACATTTACCAATACAGCGTATTACACCTACAACGAGATCGATGGCGATCCTGCCACGCAACAGATCGGCGATCCGGGAACGTCGGCGCCGATGACTATCGTCGAGCCGGACCTGGTAATGGCAAAGACCGGTCCGTTGAGCGCGAACATCGGTGTTCCGGAGACGTTCACACTTGATGTGCACAATACCGGTGGGTCTCCGGCCTACGCCGTTACCCTGACCGACCTTCTGCCCAACGACGCAGACGGCGGCATGTGTGATGTGCCGCCACAGAACATCACGGCGCAGGTCTTTGAGGCCGACGGCACGACGCCGGTATCGCCGGTGCTCGCGGAAGGAACAGACTTCACGACAAGCTTTGCCGGCGATCCGACCTGCTCACTGACGCTCTCCATGCAGTCGTCCGACACGACCATCGGCGTGGACCAGCGCCTGATCGTGACCTTTGAGGCCCAGGTCGACGTCGGCACCCTCGATAATGCGGTACTCACAAACCTTGCCGGCGCGACCGAATGGTTCAGTAGAGATCCGGCCGGCGCTAGTAGGTCGAACGTACACGCGCAACGTCACCGACGGCACGGTCGGGACGCTCGACCACGAAGATGCACACACGACGACGGTCTTCGCACCGGCGTTTGTGTTCGAGAAATACGCCGTCAATGTGACGACGGGTGACGATCCGGCGGTAACGGCAACGCCGGGCGATGTGATTCGCTACACGCTGAATGTCGAGCATGTGAATGACGTACCCGTCGACGACTTCAGCATTGTCGATGAGCTTGATCGTCTGAACGCAACACCCTATTTCGTGCCTGGGTCGCTTAACGTCATTTCGATTCCGGCAGGTGCAGACGACAGCAACACGGATGCCAATGGCGGCGCCGCAGGCACCGGCCTGCTGGACGTTCGTGGACTGAGCCTCAACGGCGTCAGGTGAGAGCTTCCAGATCGTATTCGAAGTGCAGCTGGCTGGTGCGATCGCGAACAATTCGACGGTATTGAACCAGTCAGAGGCGATCTATGCTGGCAATACTGTTGCGGTCAGTGACGATCCGAATGTCAATGGACCGGCGGACCCGTTTGTCGGAGGTGACGAGGATCCGACCGAGATACTGATTCAGTCGGCGCCGTACCTGGACATCGACAAGACTCGACCTACCTCGATGGTGACCCGACCGTCCTGCTCGCGGGCGAGACGCTGCGCTACACGATCACGGTGCAGAACACGGGTACAGAAAACGTCACCAACGTGTCGATGACCGACATGGTGCCGGCCAACACGACCTATGTCGCCGGCAGCACGACGCTGAACGGCGCATCCGTTGCTGACGACGCGAACGGTTCGCCGCTTGCCGGTGGCTCTGATCTCGGCGACCTGCCCAACGATGGCCCGATCGCGACCGTCGACTTCGATGTCGCGGTATATCCGGACTTGCCCGACGGCACGATCATCTCGAACCAGGCCTTCGTCAGCGCTGTTGACCAGGGCTGGCCGACCTGCCGTCCGACGACCCGCGCACCGATATCCCGGACGATCCGACGCGGGATGTTGTTGGCAACTACCCCTTGATCTATGCCGTGAAGACGGCGGCGCTCCAGAACGATCTGGGTACGCCGGGAATCGTCGATCCGGGCGATACGCTGCGCTACACGATTACGGTCTACAACAACGGCAACGTACCGGCGACCGTCGTCGAACTGTTCGACAACGTCCCGGTCAACTCGACCTACGTTGCCGACACCACGACGCTCGATGGCTTGGCCGTCGGACAACCGGACGGCGGTGTCTTCCCGCTCGAGTCTCGCGTATTGATCGGCAATAACGGCGTGCTCGACCCGGGTGCATCGACGACCGTCGAATTCGACGTCCTGGTGGACAACGTACCTCGTGGCACGCTGATCACGAACCAGGCGACCGTGTACAGCACGGAAGTCGCGAACACCCTTACCGACGCCGACAGCGATCCGTCGAACGGCGCGCAGCCGACCGTTGTGGTCGTCGGCGATGCGCAGGTCCTGTCAATCGTCAAGGATGTAGCGGTTGTCGGCGGCGGCGCGGCCATTGCGGGCGCGACGCTCGAGTACACGGTGACCGTGCAGAACGTCAGCAACGTACCCGCGCTGTACGTGCTGCTCCGCGACGACCTCGACGAGGTCACACCGGGCTACATCACCTACGTCGACCAGTCCGCAACGATGAACGGGCTGACCACGGGTGTCAGCGTGGCAGGGCAGATCATCACGGCTGACTATTTCACGGACTACGGTCCGCTGAACCCGGGCGAGATCGTGACGTTGCGCTTCCAGGCGGTAATCGAGCCGACGCTGCTCGAAGGCACGACCATCACCAACACGGCGCGCGTCTACTGGGACGATCCACAGCAGCAGGCCGAGGCAACCGTGTCCATTGATGTTGGCGCAATGCCCAATGCCGGAATGCTGAGCGGTTACGTCTGGCACGATGCCGACCATGACAACACGCTGGACAACAACGAGTATACGCTGGGACTCTGGACCGTCGACCTGATTCTCAACGGCCAGGTCGTGCGGTCGATGCAGACCGACGTGGGCGGCTACTACCTGTTCGCCAACGTCATGCCGAACTACGCGGCGGGCGAGACCTATTCGCTTCGTTTCTCGGCGCCGGGTGCGACGGCAACGACGGCGCTGCTCGGCCAGACCGATTCCGACTTTACGGACGGGCAGCAGCGCATCGACGAGATCGACGTGCAGGAGGGCAGCAACCTCCTGGATCTCAACATGCCGGTCGACCCCAATGGTGTCGTGTACGACTCGATCGCCAGGACGCCAGTCCCCAATGCCGTCGTGCGCCTGCTCGATGCACGCAACAGTGTCGCGCTGCCGAACACCTGTTTCGATGACCCGAACCAGCAGGGCCAGGTCACGATCGGCAACGGCTACTACAAGTTCGACATCAACTTCTCCGATCCATCGTGCCCCGGCCCAGGCAACTACCTGCTCGAGGTCGTCGCGCCGAGCACGGCGTACACCGCCGGAGTATCGGAGATGATCCCGCCGACGTCGGATCTCTCGACACTGCCGTTTGATGTGCCGTCATGCGCGGGTGGGATCGACGACGCTGTCATTGCGACGGCACAGCACTGCGAGGCGCAGGTGTCGGAGATCGCGCCTGCCGTAACGGTACCGGCGCGCAGTGCCGAGACGAACTATCACCTGTTCCTGAGGCTCGACAGTGAGCCGGTTCCCGAGACGAGCCAGCTGTTCAACAACCATATCCCGCTGGACCCGCGCCTCGACGGTGCCGTTGCCGTTACAAAGACGACGCCGATGCTGCACGTGACGCGCGGTCAGCTCGTGCCATACGTCATCACGGTGAGCAACTCATTCGGTGCGGACCTGCGCGACGTCAACATCGTCGACCAGTTCCCGGCCGGGTTTAAGTATGTTGAGGGTTCGGCGCGCTTCGATGACGTCCCGACCGAACCGGCAATCGCTGGTCGCCAACTGAGCTGGTCGGACTTGTTGTTGCAGACCGACGGTCGCCACGAGATCAAGTTGCTTCTCGCAGTTGGCGCCGGCGTCACTGAGGGCGAGTTCGTCAACCGCGCGTTCGCGATGAACGGGCTGACCGGCTCGGTCATGTCTGCCGAGGCGATGGCCAAGGTTCGTATCATTCCTGACCCGACCTTCGACTGCACCGACGTGACAGGCAAGGTGTTCGACGACAGCAACCGCAACGGCTACCAGGACGGTGACGAAGGCGGTCTGCCGGGCGTCCGCGTGGTTACGGCAAGAGGTCTTGCGGCGACCACAGACACGCATGGCCGCTATCACATCACCTGCGCGATCGTGCCAAATGAAAGCCGCGGGTCGAACTTCGTGCTGAAGCTGGATGACCGATCGCTACCGAGTGGTTTCCGGGCATCGACGCGGCCCGTACAGGTGCAGCGTGCGACACGCGGTAAAGCCCTGCGCATCAACTTCGGCGCATCGATTCACCGCGTGGTCGGCCTCGACATCGCCGACGCCGTGTTCGAGCCGGACTCGATTGAAATCCGTGAGCAGTGGGAGCCGCGTTTCGGCCTGTTGCTCGATGAGCTGCAGAAGGCACCGGCCGTGCTGCGCCTGTCCTATGTGGCCGACCTCGAGCCCGAAGCACTGGTTCAACGCCGTCTCGATGCACTGAAGAACCGCATCATGACGGAGTGGAGCACGTCGGACGCAGCCTACGAACTCATCGTCGAACCGGAGATTTACTGGCGCCTTGGCGGGCCGGTGAAGCAACCGAAGGGAGGTGCCCAATGAGCGCCTTCCGCCTGCTGATCCTCGGTCTCGGCCTGGCCGTCACGACAGCCGCCACGGCCAGCGAGGTCGACGAAGCCTCCATGGGTAAGGCCGTCGAGCGGCACCTGTCCCTCGACACGCCGTTCATGCAGTGGGTACAGGATCCTGACCGCGTCGATACCGAGGCCAGCGATACGATTGAAATGCGCGAAGGTCTTACGGACGGTCTCGAGACCATCAAGCTGACCGGTCTCGTACCCGCGATTTACTTTGAATCCGGCGTCGCCAAGATCCCCGGCGACACCGTCGAGTCACTCGGTGAGATTCTCGGGAGCATGCGCGATCGCATGAACCTGCGCCTGCACCTCGTCGGCCACGCTGACGACCAGCGGCTGTCGCCAAGGCTCGTTGAAATCTACGGCGATAACATGGGCCTCTCGCGCGAGCGAGCAGGTGAAGTTGCCGAACACATGCAGACAGCACTATCGCTGCCGGCCGAAGGCGTCTCCTATTCGTGGCAGGGTGATACCCAGCCTGCCGCATCGAACGACACGGCCGCCGGGCGCACGCTCAATCGCCGCGTCGAGGTTGAGGTCTGGTACGACGAAGTGCGCCAGAAAGCGACGTTGGAAGAAGTCCTGGTCGAGCACGAAGTCCAGACCATCAAGGTCTGCCGCATGGAAACCGTGTGTAAGCTGCGCTATGTCGAAGGCCACGCGCGTCGCGCGCGGGTCCAGAACCTGATCGCGCCACTGTACTTCGATGCTGAAGCCATCGACGTGCCAGCAGAAGTTCGTGGAACAGGTTCGCGAAGGTTTGCAGAACCTGTCCAACAAGCAGAACGTCGTCGTCAAGTTCGTCGGCTATACCGACGCGCTGCCGCTGTCCGGGCGCACCGAGCGGATCTATGGTGATCATGTCGGCCTGTCGAAAGCCAGGGCGCGCCGCGTGGCGCTCGCGGTGCAGGACGAGCTCGAGTTGCCGACGGATATCCTGTTGAGCGACGGCCGCGGCGCAGAGAGACCGCTGGGCGCGAATGGCACGGCACAAGGCCGCGCTCTGAACCGACGTGTCGAGGTCGAATTCTGGTACGACGATCCATTGCAGGATCTGCCGGATGAGCCACAGCTCTGCCCAGGCGATGCCGGCGCTGAGATGGTGACGCGTATTTACGATCCAACGTGGGGCACGATTCCACAAATCACATTCGCGAATGGCCGGCCAGTGATACCGGACGGTTATGCCGGGCAGCTATCGCGCGCTCTGTCCGATGTTGCTGACAAGACGCGGCCGCGCCTGCGCTTTGTTGGCTACACGCGCAACGAACGACTCGAACGTCGTACGGCTTCCGTCTACGGTGACGACATCGGCCTGTCGGCGTCACGCGCCCGTCGCGCGATGGAACAAGTGGCCGAGGAGATGAGTCTCGCAACGGAACAGACCGAGTTCGAAGGTCGCGGTTTCGTGCACTCGGATGACGTTGTCAATGCCGGCTTCGTGCAGGGTGACACCTCACACGTTGCGGTACAGGTCGTCTACGATGAGCTCGCAATCCTGGATGACTACGACGGTGTGGACATCACGCGCATGACGCGCGAGCTGAGTCCGCAGAATCCGCTTGGTTTGAACCTGATGCGAATCACGGTTGATGGCAAGCCGATTGATGATCCCAATCGCAGTTCGTCGGATATTCAGCGCTGTACCGACGTGGCGCTCGAGAGTGCCGACATCCAGTTCGGTTTCGACAACCTGCGATCGAGTCCGCGACTGAGTGTCACGGCTCAGCCGGCGCGCATCGATGTTGCAGATGACGACACGGGCGCGGCACGGGCGTCGTCGGTGCGTTTCCGCATGTACACCAATTACTCTCACTTCGTTGACCGAGCTGAGATTCGCGTCTTCCGCACCGGCCAGTCACTGGAATCAGTCCCTCTTGATACTATTGACCTCGATATCGAAGGGTCTGCCGAGTGGAGCCCGCAGGCGATGGACTTCCGCGCGCCGGGTGACGAACTGGCCTACGTACTGCGTGTTTACGGAGGAGATGACAACTTCGATGAAACCCAGCCGCAGCCACTGTGGGTCGTTTACAGTGACACGGTCCCTGCGGACGACTCGATCGACGAAGAGAAAGAAGAACCCGCATTGCTGACCGCCTATGGCGAGAACACGCTCGGGCTGCACAACATTGGCCTGAGCAGCGGAACGGTTAACGTACGCGGCACGAATGTGCCGGACGGCCATGCCGTCTGGGTCGCAGGTCGTCCGATCCCGGTTGACGAGAACGGCAGCTTCGTCGCCGAAGAAATCCTGCCGCAAGGCGCGCACACGGTCGAAGTTGCATTGCTCGACGAAGAGGGCGCCGGTGAACTGTATCTGCGTGACCTGGAATTCGAAGATAACGACTGGTTCTATGTCGGCATGGCCGACCTGACCGTGTCGACCAGTGAGTGCGAGCGGTCCGATCGACCTCCTGCAGGGCGAGAATTCCCCGTACGACTACGACTCGACCGTGGATGGTCGCCTCGCGTTCTTCGTGGACGGCAAGTTCGGCGACCATTGGCGACTGACAGCCAGTGCCGACACGCGCGAGGGCCCGCTCGACGACATCTTCAGCAACTTCCTGAACAAGTCGCCCGGATTCGCTGTTCCGCCGCATCGATAGTGATTACTACTATCCGACCTTCGGCGACGACAGCACAGTCCAGGAGATGGCTCCGACGATGGGCAAGTTCTTCGTGCGCCTCAGTCAGGACGAAAATTACGGACAATGGGGCAACTTCAAGATTGCCTACATGAACAATGAACTCGCGCGCGTTGATCGCGGGCTATACGGCGCCAATCTCCACTACGAAGCCGATGCGGCTACCGCGTTCGGCGAGAAACGCTTTGCCGTTGATGCATTCGCCGCAGAACCGGGAACGGTATCGAGTCGCGAGGAGTTCCGTGGGACAGGCGGATCCCTGTACTTCCTGCAGCACCAGGATCTGCTCGCGGGTTCCGAACGACTGCGGATAGAAGTGCGTGACAAGGCATCAGGCATCGTAACCGGCGTGGTCAACCTGACACCGGGTATCGACTATGACCTCGATTACCTGCAGGGCCGTATTCTGTTGACAGAACCACTGGCCTCAACGTCCGACGACAATCTGCTCGTCCGCAGTGGCGGACTGTCGGGCGACGAAGCGTATCTGGTTGCGCATTACGAATTCACGCCGGGCTTCGACGACATCGAGGCCATGTCGGTAGGCGGTCAGGCGCATTACTGGATCGCGGATGTCGTGAAACTCGGAGTGACATCCAACGTCAACGAACAATACGGTACCGACAGCAGCATGCATGCCGTCGATGCAACGGTGAAGCTGGCGCCGGACACCTGGATCAAACTGCAGCAGGCCCGCAGTGAAGGCCTCGTGTCGCTGCCGGTTCGTTCCGATGATGGTGGTTTCCAGTTCAATTCCCTCGACGGGTCTGCATTCGTCAATGCCGAGGCAGAGGCGAGTCGAGCGGACCTGAGTTTCCGCCTGCGTGACTTTATCGGCGTGTTTGATACGCGCCTGACCATGTACGTTCAGGAAGTCGATGCCGGCTACTCCGGACCGGGACTTACGGCGCTCACGGACACGAAGAACTACGGCGGTACGCTCAGCATACCGGTGGGAGACAGCTTCTCGTTTGGTGCCAAGGTCGACACTCGCACACTGGATATGGGCATCGAAACGCAGGCCCAGGAGTACAACGTCGGTTACCAGGTCAGCGAGAGCTGGGATATCAATGTTGGCTACCGCAAGGATGAACGTACCGACAACTCAGTTCTCGTGCCGTTGACACAGAACGAAGGTGAGCGCGCCGATGCCGTGCTCCAGGTTGGCTACGACTCGAAGGCGGACTGGAATGTTTACGGCTTCGTGCAGGACACGTTATCGGCGACAGGCACACGACCCGAGAATGCACGTGCCGGCGTCGGTGGTACCTACCAGCTTAGCGAAAAACTTCAGGTGGACGCCGAGATATCGAATGGCGACCTGGGTACCGGCGGCCGGCTTGGCTCTAACTACCTGTACTCCGATCGCACCAGCATGTACCTCGGTTATACGCTCGAGAACGAGCGAACGGACCTCGGCTGGCGCAACGCGCAGGGCAGCGAAGGCAATCTCGTCGCAGGCCTCAAGACACGGCTTCGCCGACAGTGCCAGCGTGTTCCTCGAGGAGCGCTACCAGCACGGCGATAACTCTGCCGGGTTGACGCATTCGGCCGGCATTAACTTTGCGCCCAATGAGAAATGGACGCTTGGGTTCAATACCGACATTGGTACGCTGCAGGATACCCGCACGGGCGCCGAGACAGATCGCCTTGCGACGGGTGTACAGGTCTCGCTGCACAATGAAGGCTGGCAGTTCTCGAGTGGTGTCGAGTATCGCAACGACGACGTTGAGCAACCCGACCTGACGCGTAATGAACTTAAGACCTGGCTGTTCCGCAATAACCTCCGCTTCCAGCTGAGTCCGTCATCCCGCCTGTTCGGCAAGTTGAATCACTCGGAGAGTGAGAGTTCGATGGGCGCATTCTTCAACGGTGGGTTCACGGAGGCCGTGCTCGGCTATGCGCTCCGTCCGGTCAGTCACGATCGTCTGAATACGATGGTGAAATACACGTACTTCTATAACGTACCGACAACCGGCCAGGTCGGTGGCCAGAACCTGGCGTCTGAATTCATCCAGAAGAGCCATGTCGCAGCCGTCGATGTCACTTACGATGTGACGCCAGGCGCTGACGCTGGGCGCGAAGTACGCCTATCGACTCGGCCAGGTCAGCCTCGACCGCGAGGACCCGGTGTACTTTGACAACAATGCGAATCTCTACGTCCTGCGTGGCGACTATCGCTTCCGCGAGAACTGGGAGGTTCTGCTGGAAACGCGCATGCTCGAAATGCCGGATCTGGGCGAGCGCCGTACCGGTGCGCTCGCGGCCGTGTCGTACTACCTTGGCGATCACTTCAAGATCGGTCTGGGCTACAACTTCACGGACTTCTCGGACGATCTGACGGATCTTAGCTTCGACAACCAGGGCTTGTTCCTCAACATCAATGGTTCCATGTAAAGACGGCTCGATATCTGACAGAATTGGCGATTGACCAGAACATCGTCATTCTCGAAAGAAGGAACGCAGCCGTCATGAGCAAGAATCTACGAAACAGTCTTATCGCGGCCGCCGTCGCGGTGTTAGTGATCGCGGTCGTGGCTGCGACCTACCAGAACAAGCCCGCCGAGCCGCAATCCTCGCAAGGTGGAGCTGCAACGCGCGAAGCGGCACTCGCGAGCGAACACTCGCCAACGCTTGGCGACGCCAATGCCAGGGTGCACATCGTCGAGTTCCTCGATCCCGCGTGCGAAACCTGCGCGATTTTCTTTCCCATGGTCAAGAAATGGATGTCCGAAGTCCCCGGCGAGATCCGCCTGTCGGTCCGTCATGTTGCGTTCCATACCGGCTCCGAGCACGCGGTTAAGGTGCTGGAGGCCAGCCGCAAACAGGATAAGTACTGGGAGACCCTGGAAGCGCTACTCGCGTCGCAAAGTCAGTGGACACAGCATCACACCGTCCTGCCCGACAAAATCATGCCGGCGATCGCGAGTGTGGGTCTGGATACCGATCAGCTCATGGAAGACATGAATTCAATGGATGTCATGCTGCGCATCGAGCAGGACAAGAAGGACGCAATCTTCCTGCAGGTCAGCAAGACGCCGGACTACTACGTCAATGGCCGACCGCTGCCGAGCTTCGGCGCGCAGCAACTGGCGAACCTGATTCGTGAAGAGCTGGAAAAATAATATCTGCTGGCCGTGTCGTCGTATCATAGTCGTTCCTGAGGCGTGCCTGGAACGATCAACATGTCATCTGCCGTAGCCAAACCCTGGGACCACATTACGGAGCTCATGCGCCGCGATGCGAGTCCTGAAGACGTCGAAACACTGCTCGATTCAATGGAGCCCGATGAACTGCTGCACGCGGTTTATCTGCTGACTCCTGATGATCAAAGGGCACTTCTCTCCATGTTGCCGCCCGAGCGATCGGCAGCCCTTCTCGAGATCCTGTCAGACGCGCACGCCGCCGACCTGATCGAGGAAATGCCCGCGCAGGACGCGGCAACCATCGTAGAAGAACTGGCAAGTGATCACCGCGTCGATGTTCTCGCCGAACTGGGTAGCGATAGTGCCGAAGCCATTATCGCGGAGCTTGATGAAGAAGACGCGGATGAGATTCGCGAGCTGATCAACTACCCGCCGGACCAGGCGGGCGGCCTGATGATGACGGAGTTTGCGTCGTATCCCAAGGCAATGTCGGTTCGAGCCGTCATCGAAGACCTGACGCGCGACGATATCGACTATCACCTCCTGACCGTTCACTACGTCTACGTGGTCGTAACGAAACGCAAGCTGGCCGGCATCATTCGTATTCGTGACCTGGTATTTGCTGACCCGGAGCGCAAGATTGGTGAGCTCGTAAAGGCGCCATTGACCATTGCACCGGATGCCACGCTTGAAGATATGGAAAGCTTCTTCGACGAGCATGATATTGCAGCGGTACCCGTGGTTGATCACCGCGGCTTGATGCTCGGGCTCGTTCGTCGACGTTCCCTGCTTCAGGCTCTCGCCGATCGGGCGGAATCAGACAGCCTGAAAGTCGCCGGTATTATAGGCGGCGACGAATTGCGCAGCATGCCGGTTTTGACCAGGTCGTGGCGCCGGCTGTCGTGGCTGAGTATCAACATCGTTCTCAATATCATCGCCGCGAGCGTCATCGCGTTCTATGAAGATACCTTGACCGCGGTCATCGCCCTCGCCGTGTTCCTTCCGATCGTCTCGGATATGAGCGGCTGCTCGGGTAACCAGGCGGTCGCCGTCAGCATGCGTGAGCTGACGCTCGGCGCCGCGCTGCCGCGCGATGTCTTGCGAGTATGGCGTAAGGAAGTCATCGTCGGCCTGATCAATGGCATGGCGCTGGGCACGTTGCTTGGCTTTGCCGCATTCTTGTGGAAGGGTAATGCGATTCTCGGCCTTGTCGTTGGCGCGGCCCTGGCCGTCAACACCGTCGTTGCTGTTTCGATTGGCGGTACCGTGCCGCTGGTTCTGAAGCGCTTCAAGCTGGATCCTGCAGTGGCATCGGGACCCTTGCTGACTACGGTCACCGACATGTGTGGGTTCTTCCTGCTGTTGGGCTTAGCGAGCATGGTGCTGCCGTCGATAATGTAGCCTTGCGTCCGCCGGGCGAGAGGACCAGTATCGAGTTTAACGCCGAACAGCCGAAATCCTAGTCAAACAGGTACTCGATCGTGTCCGAGTTTATGGGTATCGCCGGAGGCATGTTGCTCCTCATCGCAGGGGGCGTGTTGCTGGTGCGCGGCGCATCGCAAGCGGCGGACAGCTTTGGTATTTCACCCATGATGGTCGGGCTTGTGGTTGTTGGCTTTGGTACCAGCATGCCGGAACTGGTGGTTAATGCCGTCAGTGCGTTAAACAATCAAACAGAGCTGGCATTCGGCAATGTTGTGGGTTCAAACATCGCGAATCTTGCGCTCGTCCTGGGGGTCGCGGCCCTGATTTCGCCGCTGGCGCTGCAAGGGTCCCTGGTGCGTCGCGAACTGCCGTTGCTGATCCTGGTAACGACCATAATCGCGGTAATGGGCCTCGACGACCTTCTTGAAGGACACGATAAAATCATCGGTCGCAGCGATTCGATGATTCTGTTGTTGCTGTTTAGCATTTTTGTTTACAGCCTGGTGCTCGATCTCTTGCATACCGACGAAACTGAGCATTTGTTGCTGGAAGTCAGCGATCATCCCAAGACAGTTACCCCACCTGCGAGTAACTGGCAGTGGGCGTTTATCCTCGGAGGTTGCGCGTTGCTGTATTTCGGAGGAGATCTCACCGTCAGGAGCGCCGTTGGGATGTCTGCACGGTTCGGCGTGCCCGCTGCGACAGTCGGGCTATTTGTGGTCGCTATTGGTACGAGTCTTCCCGAGCTGGTCACGTCGATAATCGCCGCGCTGCGGGGGGAGTCAGACCTGGCGATAGGCAATGTCATCGGCTCGAACCTGTTTAATTCACTCGTCGCGTTGCCGACAAGCGGCCTGATCGCGACGATCCCGGTCCCCGACGGCGGCATCACCGACCTGGCGGTATCGTGGGTTCTCGCCATCCTGCTTATTCCAGTCTTCTTGCTGGGAAAAGCCAGGCTCGGCAGGCTGGAAGGCGCACTGTTTCTGATGGCTTACCTGGGCTACGCGGCATACCGCACAGTCGGGTCTACGGTACCCCTTTGATGTCGAAATCGCTGTTTTCGCTGTCCGTTTTAGGCGTACAGTTCGGCTCCGCAACGTAATTGGAAGGTTTCATGGACAATCTCATTTGGATCGGCATCCTGATCTGCATTTGCCATTCCGCAATGTTTTCCGGTCTGAATCTCGCGTTTTTCAGCCTGAGCCGCTTACGGCTGGAGGCCGAGGCAAGCACCGGCAGCGAAAGAGCGGCCACGATCCTGGTGCTCAGGCGGGATTCCAACTTTCTGCTTACGACAATTTTGTGGGGTAACGTCGGTATCAACGTGCTCCTGACCCTGTTGTCCAACTCCGTAATGCTCGGTGTTTTCGCGTTCCTGTTTTCCACCATCGTGATTACGTTCCTGGGAGAGATTATTCCGCAGGCGTACTTCTCCAGGCACGCCATGCGAATGGCGTCGCTGCTTAGTCCCGTCATGCGTTTCTACCAGTTTGTTTTGTACCCGGTGGCAAAACCCAGCGCCCTGATGCTGGACAAACTGCTCGGTAAGGAAGCAGTGGAGTTTCTCAAGGAACGACAGCTAAAGGGCGTCATCGAGCAGCACATCGATTCGGAGCATGCAGAAATCGACTTCATCGAAGGTCGCGGTGCGCTGAACTTCCTGGACATAGATGACGTACCCATTGCAGACGAGGGTGAGACGATTGATCCGCTAAGCCTCATCGCGCTGCCGACAAAAGTCGATCTCCCGGTAATACCGGAGACTGAGAGCACGACAGACGATTTCGCGCGCAAGGTAAATGCGTCCGGCCGAAAGTGGGCCATCCTGACCGACGAGTCCGGTGAGCCGCAGCTCTTGCTCGATGCAGACTCCTATCTGCGGGCAATTATGTATGACGATGCACCGGTCGACGGCTACGCGCACTGTCATCGACCGATCGTTATTAAGGATCCGCAAAAACCACTCGGGCATATTATTCTCGCATTGAAGGACGGTATCGAAGCGGAAGACGATACCGCCATCGACCACGACATCGTGTTGCTCTGGACGCCCGAGCATAAGCAGGTCATTACAGGCGCAGACCTGCTCGGTCGTTTGCTGCGTGGTATCGATTCGGCGGTTTCGATATCGTCGGCCGAAATGGAACCGCAGACACCGTGATAGGATCGATCCAACACTCGACGTGAGAGATCCTGCATGCCTGAGATTATCCCGCTAGGCTGGTTTCACACCGCGATGGGCATCATTGCCCTGATCAGCGGCGTTTTTGCCCTGGCCAGGTACAAGGAAATAACGCTGCAGACCCGGTCGGGGCAGATCTACCTGGTGACTACGTTGATTACTGCAGGCACCGCCCTTGCCATCTTTCAGCACGGCGCGTTCGGCCCCGCTCATGGCCTTGCGGTGATGACGCTGGCGGCGTTGGCGGTTGGCACGGTAGCGTCAACCACGAATCTGTTCGGAAAACTGTCCAGATATGTGCGAGCGGTGAGTTACTCGGCGACGCTGCTGTTCCACAGCATTCCTGCTGTGACCGACAGCCTGATGCGTCTGCCTGTTGGTGACCCCGTTCTTACCTCCATCGAAGACCCTGTTCTGAAGATGTGTTACGCGGCCTTGCTGTTCCTTTTCCTGGTCGGGGTCAGCCTGCAGTTACGCTGGGTTTATAAGCAACGCGTTTGATGATCAAAGCAGTACTCTACGTTCCGGTCGTCCTCAGCCTCGTCGTTCTTGGCGCACACTTCATGCGTTACGGCGACACGATTTTCGTAGCGGCAACGGTGGTACTGATTGCGCTGCTCTTTGTTCGCCAGCCGTGGGTGGCCAGGCTGATGCAGGTTGTACTCGTCCTCGGCGCGCTTGAGTGGCTCCACACGCTCTATGGGTTGGTGCAGATACGAACCGCGCTCGGTGAACCTTATGGGCGCATGCTCATCATTCTTGGTTCCGTCGCGGCCGTAACGGCCTGTTCGGCGCTCGTCTTTCAGTCAAAGGCATTAAAGAGCGCCTACGGATTGGATCAGACAGCGGACTGAGGGTCCGTGTATTGTTAGATCTTATAAAAAATATTTGTCGAAATGACAATTATATTTAGTTAGATTTATTAAACATCGGCCCCTACCGTGCCTTCTGGATCATTGTGAGCCGTTGCAGCAACAGTCGGCGTGACCGCCTTTTGGCTGTTCGGGCTGATTTGCCTCAGCGTTTACGGACCAAGCAGAATTCAGTCTGCCCGTGCGACAGTCCGCGGCCATTTCCGTCCTTGAGGCGCAAAGCCCCGACCGACCTGGAGAATTAGAAATGAAACTTGCCATATTGTCTTGCGGGCCGAACTCATACAGTACCAGGCGCTTGAAAGAGGCCGCCTTACAACGTGACTACGACGTCAAGGTCCTGAACACGTTGAAATTCGCCATCGACCTCCAACAAGGCGTGCCGGATCTGTACTTTCGGCAAAAGCATCTAAGTAATTATGACGCGGTTCTGCCACGCATTGGTGCGTCGATAACCTACTTCGGCAACTCCGTGGTCAGGCAGTTTGAGGAAATGGGAGTGTTCTGCGCGAACACGGCCAACGGCATCGCCAACTCTCGCGACAAATTACGCAGCCTGCAAATTCTCAGTCGACACAACATCGGGATTCCTCGAACAACATTTGTTGCCGACAAGAAAGATATCCTCCCCGCGATAGAGCGAGTAGGTGGTGCGCCGGTGATCATCAAACTCATCGAGGGCACGCAAGGCATCGGTGTATTGCTTGCGGAATCAACCAAGGCCGCGGAGTCGATCATCGAAATGCTCCATAGCCAAAAACAAAACGTACTAATTCAAAAGTTTGTTGCCGAAAGCAAAGGCAAGGACATTCGGGCATTTGTTGTCGGTGATCGCGTTGTGGCGGCAATGAGGCGTGTGGCGCAGGGGCAGGAATTCCGCAGCAATGTGCATCGCGGAGGCGTCGCACAGCCCGTTGATCTTTCGGATGAGTACCGCGAAACTGCAGTGCGGTCCGCGCAGATACTGGGACTGAGGGTTGCCGGCGTCGACATGCTCGAAGGGGCAGAAGGGCCGCAGATAATGGAGGTCAACTCGTCACCGGGGCTCGAGGGCATCGAGAAGTGCACTCAACTCGATATCGCCGGCGCCATTGTCGAGTACATTGCTGCACGAGTAGATTTTCCGGAAATAGATATTCGACAACGGCTGACGGTAAGTCAGGGCTATGGCGTTAGCGAAATTCTAATTCGCGAGGGTTCCAAGTTTCATGGCCTCACTATCGAGGAAACCAAGCTCGCTGAGCAGGACGTCAACGTACTTACGCTGTACCGAGGCGGGCGTGCGATCCCCAACCCTCGCACATCGCGGATATTGGAATCAGAAGACAAGTTGCTGTGTTTTGGAAAACTCGAGGCGATGCGACACCTGGTCCCGGCAAAGATCCTGAGGCGAAGACGCCCGAAGCTCCAAAGCCTGGAAGCCGCCGCTAAAAACTAACCCCGAGGCGACAGATAGAATAGAGGCAAGTCACAGCGGTTTGGGAACCACAGTCCCGTAACAAATACCGGAGGATTTAGTCATGATCAGGGTAACTCTATACGATCCAAAGCTCACAAAGGTCCAGCGCGGAGGCATTGAGCTGTTTGACGTCTGGAAAGAGTCTGACGATCAGATTATCTGGCTCGATATCGAAAGTACGTCGAATAGCGACGATGAAGAACTGCTACTTCAGTTTGATATACACCCTCTTGCTATTCAGGATGCCCTGCGATCCCGACATCCGCCCAAGATTGAGCGATTCGAGAATTTCCTGTTTATCTTGTTTCGCGGTCTGGATGCTGACACAAACGACATAGAGTTTGGCGTTATCCAACTGTCACTGTTCGTCGGTGAGCGGTTTTTGGTCTCACGACATATCGGCAGTTCATTGTCCGCAAACTGGCTCTTCGAGCGGCTCACGAATGAGCCGCAACTCGTAGCCGAGGGCACAGGGGCACTGGCCATTCGTCTGAGCAATCGTCTGGCCCGGCGATATGTAGAGATTCTTTTGGGGCTTGAGCCCCGCCTGGATGAAATCGAGGAAGAAATGTTTCGGAAGCCGGATGATTCGCTTCTGTCGGAGCTCACTCGTTACAAGTCACGTTTGAGAAACATCAATCGAATCGCAAAGTATCACGAACAAATAGCTGCTCGCTTGCGTAGCGAAAAGGACACGTTGATCCCGGAATTCCTGGAACACGACATCATCGATCTTTACGAGCAGGTTGAGCGTACCCAGAGTCTGGCAAACCTGCATTATCAGATAGCTAGTGACCTTACCGAAGGCTATCTCGGTATGTCTTCGCATCAGCTCAACCGGGTCATGCAGATACTCACCATCATTACGGTGATATTCGTCCCGTTGACATTTCTCGCGGGCATTTATGGAATGAACTTCGAGAACATGCCGGAACTTTCGTCTCGTTCGGGCTACTTCGTAGTCATTGCCGTTATGTTTGTAATTGCGGTCACACAGCTAATCTACTTTCGTAGGAAGCGGTGGGTATAGTGAACGACGAACTGCCAATCGTTGACACGGTAAACTCCGGGAACCTGCTGTCGCAGTGGTCAGAGCAAATCCGGTATGGGCCAACGAAAACCTGTTTTCGTATGAAACCGCAATCGAGCTAAGCTTGATCGTGATCGCAGCGACGATCGCGTGGCCACTTTCGATCTATTTGCGAAAGCGCATTGAGACGCTTGGCGAAACGCATGCGCAATACGCGCTGCTACGCAGGCTCTGGAAGTCGCTTGGTGCAATCTCGTTTCCGATTGTCTGGCTAATCATTCAGTGGTCTATCGTTTTCACGATGGCCTATCTCGGCTACAGGCACGCCGCGCTCGTCGTGACATCAAGCCTGTTGACTGCCTGGATCGTGATCAGCATTGCAACCGTATTCGTCGAGAACTCCCTGTGGTCGAAGACGATAGCAATCTTTGCGTGGATCGTTGCCGCTCTCAATATTCTGGGGGCGCTCGAAGAGACAATTGCGGTGCTGGACGGCGCGGCCATCACAATTGGTCAGGTAAATATCTCCGTCCTCACCGTGATACAGGGATCTATAGCGCTCGGTCTTCTGCTGTGGATAACCTCAGTTATTGGGCAGCTGGCCGAAAGTCGCATCAAGGCTTCACCCAACCTCACACCGTCGATCCAGGTTCTATCGACCAAGCTGCTGCGCATCAGCCTGGCTGCAATAGCATTCCTGTTTGCCTTAAATATCGTTGGTATCGACATTACCGCGCTTGCCGTGCTCGGAGGTGCCGTCGGTGTGGGCCTTGGTTTCGGCCTGCAGAAAATATTCGCGAATCTCGTTAGCGGGTTCATATTACTCATGGACAAGTCAATCAAGCCCGGGGATGTTATTGCCGTCACTGACTACTACGGGCGTGTCGATTCGCTTGGGGCACGATACGTTTCAGTCCTGACGCGTGATGGAATCGAACACCTGATACCCAATGAAGAGCTAATCACAAACAGAGTAGAAAACTGGTCGTACTCGCAAAGTCTTCTTCGCGTCCGCAAGACCGTCGGTATCCACTACAATTCGGATGTGCGCAAGGCGATCGAGCTATGCCTGCAAGCCGCCGATGAGACGCCTCGAATACTGAAAGACCCTCCAGCGGTCTGTCACATGCAGGAGTTTGGCGATAGTTCGGTCAACCTCGAAATTCGCTTCTGGATCAACGATCCTATGAATGGTCGGGCCAACGTGGTCAGTCCACTGCTGCTCAACATCTGGGACAAATTCCACGAGCACGGCATCGAAATTCCGTACCCGCAACGCGATCTTCACTTACGAAGTTCGGACATCAAAGCGGACGTCGAACTTCAGCCAGCAGCGTCGCCGCCGTAGCGGCTATTTGTCGCCTGTCCACCAAACTCAGGCTCTCTAGCCTGTTAATAAATAATATTTATCAGACTAACTAGTTTATTTAGTTGGATTTATTAACCTTGCCTCATTAGAGTAAGGTCTTCCGGAAGGTATGGACAGGCACCACGGGCCGCCTCCGGACAACTCTGCACGACCACCTGGAGAACGACACTATGAATCATCTCAATCCGGCCAGAATCGCCGCTCCCATTGTGGGTGCACTACTCTGCGTCTTCGTTGCCACCGGGTGTGCTGCAACCGGGACATCCCTGTCAGGCGACTACGTGTCTTCCGCCGACCCGGACGCCATGTGGGCGGAGGGCCAGGAGCGGTCCAGGAAAGGCGAGAAGCTGCTCAAAAAAGGCGAAAAGCGCATGGCTGAAGCGAGAGCGCAGGTCCGCAAGGGCGAGGCCATGATTCGTGAGGGTAACGAAGGTGTGCTTAAGAGTCGCCGGGATTATGAGGTAGCGGCGAGGAAAACAGGTGCCGCGACCGCACCCAATGTCGTTTCGGATGAGGCAAAACGACTGAAGGCGATTGGTAAACGCTGGGAAGATGCGCTCGACAAGATCAAGGCAGGGAACAAGCTTGTTGAGAAGGGCAACAAGAACATTGGAATCGCTCAAGGCGAGATTCGTGATGGCAGAGTCCTGATTGAATCTGGCAGCGTCCTCATGCGTAACAGCGAGCGGATGCGTCGCGGAGATGAGCTCTTGCCAATTATCAACAGTATGGGTTCTACTTCCGAAAAATGAACGGGTCATCACGCGTATCTCGGCAAGGCGTTGGCTTTGCCAGAGAACCGGCAGGGGACTTCAATGAGTAAGAAATCAATTATTCTCATCGCGGCGCTGCTGGCGACAACGCCAGCATTGTCGGCAAACAATTCGGATCAACCCATTGTCACGATGCAGGAAAATCTGTGGATCGCGTTCTACGACGTGCCATCGCGCCGTTTTCGGGACATTCGAGGCGCGTTCGTAAGAAGAGAGTTCGGCAAGGCGTCGGCAGACCTCGACACAAGTGCGGTCTACCTGGCTGTCGAAGCGGAGCGGGCCGTTCCCGCTATCGCGGCGCGCCTGAACGAAGTCGCAGACAGGATGATGTGGATATCGGAGAACACCGATGACCTTAGCGTAACGACAGCGGACCTGGATGCCCTTTTCAGTCGAGCACACTGGTTACTGGCACAACACTATCTCGACATGGCCAGGCGCTCGCGCGACAGCCGCCGCAATCGCAATGCAGGACTTTACCTTCTCGCGACAACACATCACCTTGAGCGGGCCGTCTTGTGGAGTAACTCCAGGATCAGTCGCGACACTCATAAGGCCCTGGAAAATCTGCGTGACCTTGCCGATCGACTGCAGGACGAAGAGCTCGCGGCAGATGCGTACAGCGACAAGCCGTTGGTTCAGGCGGAAAAACTCCTGCGTAAACTCGGCAAGACTATTGACCGTCCGGTCGTGCTATCGGCGGGATAAGTGTCTCGAACATCTAAATGAGGTTATTCAAAATGAGCAATTCTGTGTTTGGTTTGCAAACCAGCTTGACGAGAGGTTTCGGGTGGCTCGCTGCCAGCGCGATAATTTTGCTGTTCGCCGCCTGCGCGAGTTCTACAGCACCGTCTGCCAGAGGCTATGAGGTACGAATTCGATACGCACAAGTCGAGGAAATCGAACGGGTGAAATTGCCGTCAGCAGCACCAGCAGGTGCCGTGGTCGGCGGATTCACCGGGCTCATCCTGTCTCGCGATAAATCGACCGGCCGTCAGGTTGCCAGCGGTATTGGCGGCGCAGCGCTCGGTGGACTGGCAACCCGCGCGCTCGAAGGTGACCGTCTCGGATACAGCTACCGGCTCCGGTTCGCGGATAACAGTGTCTCTCAATTCATCACCGAAAAAGGCTATTTGCAACGCGGTGACTGTGTGTCGGTCGAGCGCGGCGAATACGCAAATATCCGACGCGTCGCCAGTGTCCTGTGCGAGGGTGGCCCGTCAGCCGCAGTTGATCGCAGCCACGTTCGCGATGCGGAGCAGTGTCATGCCGCGAAAGACCAGTTGTTGGTCGCAACTACCGAGCAGGAAATTGAAGTCGCCTCACGCAAAGTTGCCGTGATCTGCGAGTATTGAGAGCTTGCGGCTTACGAAACAGACCAGCACCATAATCGCGACCAGGAGGTCGCCGATTCCACTGCAGTTCTGAACGAAAAGATCAACGAGACCATCGGTGAAATTGTGGACTCGTGGTCGACAGGGCGCGACGACATGGAGTTTGTCGACGAAATCTACAGGAAGATCGGCGGCATCCATTACGTCGACAAGCTCGAGCGCTGGGCTATGACCTCATCGGATGTGGAAAGACTCGACACCGAACGGCGTACTTCCATCTATTCCGGGTACCCACTGTGGTCGCTGCGTGTGTCGACCCTGTTCGGTATTGGCAAGACGATTCGTCTGAACGATCAACTCGTGGGTACAGACAAAATCGGGCACTTTATTTCCCAGGGCCGCAAGTTCTACAAGCGCTATCTGCAACTGGGATCAGAAGAAGAGGCCGCAAAGCGATCTGTGTTGACCGAGAAGGCCATTTTCGGTCAGGCCACGACCGGGTCTTTCTCCAACGCCGATCTTGTCGCCAATTTTGAGGGCTATCGTTTCTATCGCAGCCTGTTCGAAGACAATTTCATTCCGGGCAAACCAGCGATACTCCGGTGGGGTGACGACCGCTGGGTTGTACAGCGCGAGTTCGATTGGGTAGACCACGTGAATGAATTCTGGGACGAAGCACTGAATCCGAACCAGTACACGTTACTGCCGAGCATCTACGTGCGCCGTCAGCTCCTCGCAATGTGCGATGCGTTCTGGGAAAAGCCGGATCTGTTTGTCGCCGCGCACCGAGCGGAACTCTCAGAGCGCTATGCTCACATCGGGCTGCATGAAAACAGCGAGCTCAGAATGGACGTGCTCTGCACGAGTGAAGCGTTGAAGCTGGTACCGATTACGGGTGCCGCGAATCGCCCGGGCGGCTAAAGCACAAACGGTATCAGCCAAATCGATGTCCGATCTCCGATCTTCAGCTCGGCGTGTCGCTGCCGCTTTTCTCGGCGATTTCCTTTGCCTTGATTTCTCCCTGCCCGGCCTTCAGCTGCTCGATGAGGCGCGTCTTTTTCTCCTCGAGCGCCGTACGCTCGGCAGAATCAACCTCGCCCTCAACTTCGTCGAATGCCTTAAGCTCGGCATCCGTCTGCTCTATGGCAATGCGAATCTTCTCAACGCTTGCCGCCTCTTCAGCCTTGTCGAACGCGAGCTGTTCCGCCTGTGGCTGGACCTTCGCCGCTTTCTTCCTGGACGGTGTTGGGATGAACTTGTGATTTTCGCTAATCGCACGGGTATTCATGAAATTCGGGGAGACGATTTCGACATTCGCAGCATGTAGCGCGTCGAGCATGGCTGCGCGGAGCTTCGAGCGTGCAGAAATCAGGCTGGTGACGTCCTCCAGGAGCCCGGCAACGCGGTAGACCACAGAGAAATCGCCGAGTTCGCGTACCTGCACAAATCCGTCTTCGAGGCCGGCGGTGGCAGCAGCGGCGCACAGGATCTCGGCCGCATGCGTTTGCGGAACGTCGTAACCCAATGAGACCTCCGCCTGGATAATCGTTCCCGAGGCGCGAACCACCTGGAGCGGCTGAGTGATCATGTAGAGGTTCGGCACCGTCACCAGGTCCCGAAACTCCGTCTGAATCTCTGTGTGCAGGAGGTCCATCTCGGTGATGCGCCCGGTGAGATCGGCAACCGTGATGAAGTCACCCGGCCGAGCGTTCCGCACCGCCTTGAGCATGATGCCGGCCATGATATTGCCGATGAATGTGGTGGACGACAGGGCGATCGCCGCACTCAGCAGTATGCCGATCAGGCTTAGCAACTGGCCACGGACCGCGTCATTGATAGGCAGCGCGACGATGATGGTGAGCAGCCCGGCAAAACTGAGAGCGAGCATGATCAGCTGAAAGCGGAACTGTGCGTCCGGGTCACCTTGCCAGCGTCGGCGGAGGAACCAGTTGATCGCGGCGAGCAGGAGGATGACCGCTGCAATCGTGCCGAGTAGCGGGACAAAACGTGCCAGGTTTTCGATGAGGCCAGTCATTGCAGCGAGGATTCCTTCAATCGTCGCGCCTAGTCTCATCCCTCCGTGCCCCGTGGGTCAAGAAGTTGTGCAACAATATTGCCCATCATCTACACAGGGGAATCTCAACGTGAATCGAATCGCACTATTCGCAGTACTCATCGGCATGACCATCCTGTTCCCACTCTCGCCCAGTGCGCTTGCGAGTGATGACGAGCAAAAGGCTGTGCTGATCACGGGGGCGAGCACCGGGATTGGCCGAGCAGCGGCCGAGCGTCTGGCAGCAGCAGGCTATTTCGTTTACGCCGGTGCGCGCAAAGACGCCGACATGGCCGAACTGAACAAGATCGAAAACGTCAAGGCAGTGCGCATTGATGTGACAAAGCAGGAGCAAATTGATGCGGCGGTGAAACTGATCGAGAAAGAAGGTCGCGGCCTTTGGGGCCTGGTCAACAATGCCGGCGTCAACGTGGTTGCACCCTTGATCGAGGCTGATGAATCGGACTTCGACTTTTTATTCGACGTCAACGTCTACGGTGTGTTCCGGGTCACCAAAGCATTCGCGCCGCTCATCCTTGAGTCGAAGGGCCGCATCGTAAACATCAGCTCGATATCCGGCGTACTGTCCGGAGGTGGTTACGGCATGTACGCGGCGAGCAAGCATGCGGTTGAGGCAATGACCGACGCCCTGGCAGGAGAGCTGGAAGAGTTTGGCGTGTTTGTGACTGCCGTAAATCCTGGCAACTTCGCGTCGGAAATCGGGTTGACGCGTTGCAAGCGCCTGCTGGCAGACAAAGATGCAGACGACTGGGGCCTTTTTGAAGATCGCCGCCAGGGCATGATCAACGACTGCAAGGAACGACTGGACGCAGGCGTTGAAGAGGAAGGCACGTCACCACTAGCGGTTGCAAAGACGATCGAGCAGGCCCTGTTTGAGGAAAACCCACGAGACCGCTATCTCGTTGTTCCACGTCAGGTCGAGGCCGGCTGGACAATCAGCAGAAGCGTTGAAGAACTACTGATCTTTAACATTGGGCATGAGCACAGCTACACGCGTGACGAACTCGTTGAGTTGATAGACGCGATGTGGCCATTCGTCAGTGGTGAGAAATCCTGGGATAACGAAGAGCAGGATGCTGCGATGCGGCAGTTCATGCAGCAGTGGATGAACCGGGGACAGGTCGCGGAAGAGTAGCTTAAGAACGGCTACGATAATTGAGGGTAAAAGTCCGCCGATGTGGTCACTTCGTAACAAATTGTCACAATCGGGCATTTTCGCTGCTTTTAAGCAGCCTGAGGCGTGGGATATCCCTATAATCGCCGCATTCCACGGGAGTGTCCCATGTACCGAACGAAGACAAGTGTGCTCTTTGCGGCATCGGCCGCACTGCTGATCAGCGCCTGCTCCGAAGCACCTGCGCCGTCGCGTCCAGCGGGCTCGCAGGCTGTAGCCGTAATTGCGGAACCGCTGCAATATGAGCATGCGAATACACGCGTCGAGGCCATCGGCACATCGCGCGCCGTGCTCTCGGCTGAACTCCATCCGGCCGCCTCGGGCGAAGTCGTCGCCGTCAACTTTAATCCGGGACAGTTGGTGCAAAAGGGCGACATCCTCGTACAACTCGACAGCCGTGAGGAGAAGCTGGCAGTCGAGCTTGCCGCGCTGAAGCTGGAGGATGCCAGCCGCCTGTACGATCGCTACTCACGCTCGGCCAATAGTGGTGCCGTATTACCGACCACTCTCGACGCCGCTCGCATGGCCGTCGAAACGGCCCGTCTTGAACTTGAGCAGGCACGAATCTCACTCGCTGATCGCAATATCGTGGCTGTTTTCGACGGACATGTTGGTGCCAGCGAAGTCGATCCAGGTGATCGCGTCGGTCCCGACACCATGATCACGACATTGGACGACCGCAGATTCCTGTTGGTCAGCTTCGAGGTTCCCGAGGCCTACATTGGCGAGTTTGCAGCCGGCGAGACTATCAAGCTCGAAACCTGGGGCGCAGCCATGCCGTCGGTCCAGGGCGAAGTTGTTGATATCGGCAGCCGTATCGATCCTCGCAACCGCACCTTTGTCGCGCGCGCAAGAGTTGAAAACGAGGACGACCTGTTGCGGCCCGGGATGAGCTTCCGCATTAGCGCGAGCATTGAGGGCGAGCGCTATGCTGCCGCGCCGGAGACCGCGGTACTGTGGGGCGCGGAAGGTGCTTACATCTGGACTGTTGTTGCCGGGGTGGCCACCCGTACACCCGTCGAGGTTGTCCAGCGTCGCGATGGTCGCATCCTTCTCGATGGTGACCTCACCGCAGGAGACGTCGTGGTTGTTGAGGGTACGCAACGTATGCGTGACGGCATTAGTGTCGCCTACGACGAGAAACGCCTCGCCGGCTCCGGCGACAGCACTCGCTACTCCGAGAGCGACTGATCGTCTCCGGCCATGATTCGATGAACGAGACGCAACGCAATGACCTGCCCAGCCTGAGCATCCGCAGACCGGTACTCGTGCTGGTTTTCAACCTGCTGGTGGTTCTGGCTGGCCTTGCAGCGCTCTTTGCCGTGGAGGTCCGCGAGCTGCCGAACGTGGATCGCCCGGTCGTCACTGTGCGGGTCGACTTCCCCGGTGCTTCGCCAGAAACCATGGACACCGAAGTCGTGTCCCTGCTCGAGGGTGCTGTCGCGCGCGTATCCGGTATAGACACGATCCGCTCGGCATCCGAAGAGAACAATGGCCGCATTTACATCGAGTTTCGTCCCGGCGTAAACATCGACAGTGCCGCCGCCGACGTGCGCGAAGCCGTTAGCCGAGTGACGCGCCGGTTGCCCGACCGCGTGGAACAGGTCGTGGTCGTCAAAGCCGACGATGACGCCCAGGCTGTTGTCAGCCTCGCCGTGATGAGTGACAGCCTCACCGAGGAGCGCCTGACGCGCCTCGTCGAAAAAGACATCGTACCGATGCTGATTTCCATCGACGGTGTCGCCGACGTGCAGCTGTCCGGGAATCGCAAGCGGGTGTTGCGTGTCGCGCTCGATCCAATGCGGCTGACCAGCTATGGCCTGTCTATCGGCGATGTCGCAGCCGCTTTGCGACAAGCGCCATTTGACGTGCCGGCTGGCAGTTTCCGCTCGGCCGAGCAGCAGCTGATTGTCCGCGCCGATGCCACAGCAGTCGATGCGTCAGAGGTGGCCGATATCATCATTCGTGATTCGGTGAGAGTGGGTGACGTCGCCAATGTTTACTTCGGGCCCGAGGATGCTGACTCCCTGTCGCGTCTGAACGGATCGCCGGTCCTGGGGCTCAATGTCCTGCGCCAGGCGAACTCGAATACGATCGAGATTTCGGATGGCATCATGGCCGCCGTTGACCGTATCAACGCGCGCTTTGACGAGCTCGAGATCATTGTTACCGACGACCAGGCGCTATTCATTCGCAACTCGGTGGCGCAGGTGCTTCTCACCCTGGCGCTGTCGATGGCGGTTGTCGTTGCAACGATCTGGCTGTTTATGGGCAGCCTGCGTGCAACACTGATCCCGGTTATGGCCATTCCGGTATCGCTCATCGGCACCATCGCAGCAATCTGGTTGTTCGGTTTCTCCATTAACATTCTGACCTTGCTCGCGCTGGTGCTGGCGACGGGGCTCGTTGTCGACGATGCAATTGTCGTTCTGGAAAACATCCAGCGCCAGCGGAGCGAGGGCCTGCGGGCACGAGCTGCGGCCGTTATCGGAACTCGGCAGGTTTTCTTCGCGGTCGTTGCGACGACGGCCGTGCTGGTCTCTGTATTCGTGCCGATTTCGTTCCTCGGCGGCACGACGGGTCTGTTGTTCCGTGAGTTCGGCATCGTGCTGGCGTGCGCGGTAATTATTTCGAGTCTGGTGGCGCTGTCGCTGGTGCCGGCTGCTGCCGCCCGGCTGGTCAAGGGAAGCGGTTCGTATGCGACGTCGGGCCCTGCAGCGCGTATTGGCAATAGAATTGCGTCGGCTTACCAGCGATCACTTGGCGCGGTCCTCAACCGACCCTGGCTGAGCGTAGCCGGCGCACTCGTGTTTGCTACCGTCGCGGGTTTCGCGTACCAGGCACTCGACAAGCAGCTGGTGCCTTCCGAGGATCGCGGCACCTTGCGCATTCTGGCCACCGGGCCGGACGGTGTCGGTATCGGCTACATGGACCGACAGACACGGCAGATCGAGCAGTACCTGCAACCGCTGCTCGATAGTGGAGAGGCGCAGGGGGTCTACACGACGGTCGGTAACTGGGATCCGAACCGCAGCTTCCTGTCCATCCCGCTCGCTGACTGGGGCGACCGCGAGCGTAGTCAGCAGGAGATTGCGGACGAGTTGCGCGGCAAGCTGGCTGGTATCCCGGGCGCCCGCGTCGGCATCTGGGGCGGCAACAGTCTCAACCTGCGAACCTGGGGAAGCGGTCTCCGCGTGGCCTTGCTCGGAAACGACTACGACGAGATCTTCGAAGCGGCCAAGGCGTATGCCGCTGCAATTGAAGAGCGCATCCCTGAGCTGAGCCGACCACGCATCAACTTCGATCCGACGCAGCCGCAGCTCTCCGTCGAAATCGATCGACGCCGTGCGGCCGACCTCGGCGTTGATTTCCAGGGGCTGGCGGCAACCCTGAGAGCGATGATCGATGGCGATGAACTGATCGACCTGAATATCGACGACCAGGCGGTGCCTATCCTGCTCGAATCTGGGAGCGGCGACATCAACGACCCGTCGGATCTCGTCAACCTGTATGTGAACACAAAAGATGGCGGGCTTGTCCCCCTGTCCAGTGTGGTGACGCTAAAAGAAGAGGGTGTTGCCACAGAACTCAATCGGCAGGCACAGCGTCGTGCGATCGAGATCGATATTGAGCGCCCGGATTCTTTCCCGCTGCAAAGTGCTGTCGACGACTTGCGCGCGCTTGGCGCAGACGTGCTGCCCGACAATGTTTCGCTCATGATGCTCGGCGAAGCAGCGCAGCTTGAAGAGTCGTCGAGTGCCGTGGCGCTGACTTACATCGTCGCGCTTGCCGTGATCTTCCTCGTGCTGTGCGCCCAGTTCGAGGGATTCACCAGCGCAGTTGTCGTTACCCTGATCGTACCGTTTGGTGTTGCTGCCGCGATCCTCGCACTGTATTTGACCGGGGCATCCCTGAATATCTACTCACAGATCGGCCTGGTCCTGCTGATCGGGCTCATGGCCAAGAACAGTGTGCTCGTTGTCGAGTTCGCCGACCAGCTGCGCGACAAGGGTTACGAAGTTCGGGACGCGATCGAGCAGGGTGCGGCACGGCGCTTCCGGCCGGTCATGATGACGCTGACCTCGACAATGCTGGGCGCGCTGCCGCTGGTACTTAGCACCGGGGCCGGTGCGGAAGCGCGTTCGTCGATCGGTTGGGTGGTATTTGGCGGCCTGGCACTGGCGGCGGTGTTCACCCTGTATCTCACGCCGGTCCTGTATTCCCTGCTGGCACCCCTATCCAGGGCGCGGGCTGCAGAGACGAGCCGCCTCAAGGACGAGCTCGATCATGCCGACAGCCTGGGGGGCCCGGCGCTAACGAGGTAAGCGGCTCGCACCCTATCGTTACAACTCGAAACAGACATGGGCGACTGGAACCCGCATCATTCCGACACAGGAATCCGGAATTGCATGCCTATGAACCAGTTGATCAGTCGTTTTGCTGGAACCTTCCAGCTGGTGTTTGTCGTATCCGTCGTCGGTGCGGCCATACTGTTGTCGGTTGCCCTCAAGCCTGACCAATCTGCCTCGTACCCCGCACCGGCGGTACAGCGCCCGGTCGTGTCCGTGGTAGAGCCGGTTGAGAGCAGCTATCAGCCGACCGTCCGTCTGAATGGCGTGGTTGAATCGCGCACCACCACGGAGGTCATTCCGCAGGTATCCGGGCGCGTCATCGAAGTGTCGTCAGCATTCCGACCGGGATCGCGCGTCGCGAAGGGTGACGTATTATTCAGGATCGATCCGGCGGACTACAGGTTGGCGGTCGAGCGCACGCTGGCAGAAATCGAGGCTGCTCGTAGTGAGCTTGCACTGCTTGAGGCCCAGGCCACGGCAGAAAAGCAGGTCTGGAACCAGCAGTTTCCAGAGCGCAAGATCCCGGATCTCATTGCACGTGTTCCACAAATCGCAGCGACCAAAGCTCGCATTCACAGCGCAGAGGCGGCGCGCGAAACTGCTGAACTGTCATTACAAAGGACAGTCATTCGCTCACCATTCAACGCTCGTGTGCTGGACACGCGCTTGGCGGTTGGCCAGGTTGTGAGCACAGGTTCCAGGGTCGGTTCTGTGTTTTCGGTCGACAGCCTCGAGATAGCCGTGCCGGTCTCCCTGGAAGAGCTGGCACTGATCGGCGACGCGATCGGTCAGGTAGCCTCGATCGTCCGGAAAGGCGGAAGCGACAACGAACTCAGCGGACTGGTGGTGCGACAGGCGGCGGCACTGAATGAGCAAACGCGCCTCGGCACACTCTATGTTAGCGCTGATGAAACCGGGTCACTGATTCTTGGTGAGTTCGTCAACGTGGCGATTGTCGGGCAGGACGCGCCTCGGACCTACCGGGTGCCGGCAGCCTCACTGACGTCGCGAGACCAGGTCTGGGTTGTCAATGAGGGGCGGCTGGAGGAGCGCCGCGTCGAAGTGCTCGGTACCGAGGACCGCGTCGCGGTCGTTAGAACATTCGAGATAGCCGACGGTATCGTAGCAATACCTCCGGCCGACGTTCGCGTTGGTCTCGAGGTTAACGCAACCTTGGAGCGCGGCCTCGCATCAGTCGGCAGCGGTACTGCCGTTGCCGGAAAATAGCTCAACAGTGCCGCCGGTGCTCGACGCGGATCAACGCCGCGGCCTGATCGCGTGGTTCATCGCTAACCCCGTAGCGGCAAACCTGCTGATGGTCCTGCTGCTGGTCGGCGGTGCGTTGTCTGCCATGAACCTGCGCTCCCAGGTATTTCCGACCATCTCCCCGGGGACCGTCGTGGTCACCACACCGTTTCCAGGCGCCACGCCTGCCGAGGTTGAGGAAGGCATCACGCGTCGCGTCGAAGAAGCCGTTCTGGGAATCGACGGCGTGAAGCGTGTAACGTCGTCCGCGTCCGAAAATGTTGGCATCGTCACGATCGAGACGGCTGATTTTGTCGATCGGCAGCTCGTCAAGGATGACATCGAGTCGGCTGTTGACCGGCTCAGCGACTTCCCGCCCGAGAATGCCGAAAAGCCAGTTGTCTTCGCACCGAAACCCACAGGGGGTGTTGTCACGCTCGCTGTTGTTGGTGACGTTGGTGAGGCAACGCTCCGGCGAACGGCCGAGCAGATCGAACGCGATCTTCTGAGCCAGCCTGGCATTTCCCTGGTGTCCCTGGAAGGCGCTCGCGATTACGAAATATCGATCGAAATCAGCGAATCGACACTGCGTCGCTATGGCCTCAGTTTCAGCGAGGTGGCGGAGGCCGTGCGTAAATCGTCGGTCGATCTTGCCGGAGGATCGATAGTCTCCGGCTCGGGCGAGATTCTTCTGCGCACAAACCAGAAGCGCCAGGACGGTGAGGCGTTCGAGTCGATCGTAGTGCGAACACTGGCAGACGGTTCGACGATCAGGTTGTCCGACGTCGCCACCGTTCGCGACGGTTTCGTACGTGAACAACTATCCAATCAATACAACGGACGTCCCGCCGTCTTCGTCAAGGTGTCTCGCGCCGATGCGGAGGATGTTCTTAGCGTCAAAGAGGCAGTTGATGAGTACCTCGCGGACTATGCGGTACCCGCCGGCATCACACTCGTCGAACTAAGCGACGAGACGCAACTCTTACGCGAACGCGTCAACCTGTTGCTGCGCAACGGTGCCTTTGGCTTCGCGCTCGTATTTCTGTTCCTGGTCCTGATGCTTGACCTCAGACTGGCGGTTTGGGTGAGCATGGGAATTTCAACGGCCTTCATGGGTGGCTTCCTGCTCTTCGGTGCGCTCGGTGTCTCAATCACAATGATCTCCCTGTTCGGACTGATCATCGTGCTCGGCCTGGTGGTCGACGACGCCATAGTCATCGGCGAAAACATCGACGCCGAACGTGAAAATGGTCTCGAGGGGAACGTCGCGGCCCGCCGAGGCGCGCATGGTGTGCTGGCACCGGTTGTTGTAGGTGTGATGACGACCGTTGCTGCATTTGCACCGTTGCTTGTCACCGGTGGCACGTTTGGCGATGTCACGCGGGCGATTCCGATCGTTGTTATCTGCGTGTTGCTCGTGTCGTTGCTCGAAGCGTTCTGCATCCTGCCGTCACATCTCAGTCATGGTGGCTCATGGTCGCGCGGCCCGCTCAAGCGTATCCAGACACGTATTGCTGGCTGGCTTGCCTACGTGCGTGACTACGGTATCAAGCCGGGCGTGGCGTTCGCGGCCCGCTGGCGCTACGCGACGGTTGGTCTTGCTGCGGCTTTCTTTGTTCTGTGCATGAGTCTGCTTGCGAACGGTCAGGTCCGCTTTATCTTCTTCCCTCAGATTGAGGGCAATTCCATATCGGCGACGCTGACGATGCCCGAAGGGACCCCTTTCGATCGCACCGATGCGGCCATACGGCAAATGGCCACGGCGGCCAACAAGGTAGCAGCCGAAGCTCGTGAAGAAACTGGCGAAGAGCTGTTCGTGTCGATCACGGCGACGAGTGGTGGACGGGCATCAAACGGCAACGGCCCGGGGGCGCAAAGCAGTTTCTCCTCGTCGGAGAACATCGGGCAGATTCGTATCGAACTCACGCCCTACGGTGAACGGCAGACTCCCGCTGTAGAGATCGAGCGTCGCTGGCGGCAGGCGGTTGGCAATATCGAAGGCGCAGAGCGCGTTGGCTTCGCCTCCAGTTTCGTGCGTTTCGGTTCCGACATTGAGTATGAACTTGCCCACCAGGACGAAGCGCAACTAATCGCTGCGGCGAACATGATGAAGTCGAGCCTTGCCGGAGTAACCGGTGTCAGCCAGATAGAGGACAGCTTCGACCTCGGTAAGCGGCAGCTGGTATTCGATATCACGGCCGCTGGTCAGGCTGCAGGGTTGCGGCCTGCCGACGTTGCAGTGCAGGTCCGGCAGGCGTTCTTCGGAGAAGAGGTGCAGCGCATCCAGCGCGGGCGCGAAGAAATTCGCGTTTACGTGCGCTACCCGGAATCGAGCCGTACGAGCCTCGACGCGCTCAATAGCTTCCGCGTGCAGTTGCCGAGCGGTGAGCGCGCTCCGCTGTTTACCGTTGCGAGCGTCGAAGAAAGCCGCGCGTACTCTTCGATCAGGCGAGTCGACGGCCGTCGCGTCGTATCCGTAACCGCCGATGTCGACGAAGCAGCATCGACGCCGAACCTGGCGAATCAGGCGGTACTGGAGCGGGTGATGCCTGCCCTCGAACAGGAATATCCGGACCTCCGCTGGGTAGCCGCTGGCACGACTCGCGAGCAGAATGAGGACCTGGCCGCCATTGGCAGCGCCTTTGTCATAGTGCTACTTGTCATTTTCGCCCTGATCGCGACGCAGCTGCGTTCGTACCTGCAACCGCTAGCCATTATCGTGTCGATCCCGCTTGGTGTGGCGGGCGCCGTACTTGGCCATCTTGTCCTCGGTTTCTCGCTGTCCTTCATCTCCATCTTCGGCATCGTTGCTTTAGCAGGCGTGGCGGTTAACGCATCCGTCGTGCTCGTCGATCTTTACAATAAGCATCGCGAAGCCGGCGTCGAACCTGTGGAAGCAGCAGCGACCTCGGCCGCACGCCGTTTTCGTCCAATCGTTTTGACCACACTGACGACGGCGCTCGGTCTCGCCCCGCTTTTGCTGGAAACCAGCCCGCAAGCTCAGTTCCTGATTCCGATGGCAGTAAGCCTCGGCTTCGGTATTGTGATCTCCGGATTCATGGTGTTGTTCGTGACACCGGCGGTGGCGGTCATCACGGAGGACCTGAGAGCGCTGACGCGTACCCGGAAAGACAGCGCACAGTCTTCTTTGTCCCACGACCAATCTGAAGTCGCGCCGTCAACGGACAGCGTCCAATGAGGGGCGTCGCGCTATTCGTCTTCGCGGCGTTTGCTTCGTTGACTCACGCGGCAGATATCTCGGTACGTGTGGAGGGTGCGCCGGCCGACGGCGTACTGGTCTTCCAGGTGTACGACTCACCGAATGCCTTCGGCGACTTTCGCGACCCTATCAGAGAAATGAGTGCACCTGTCAAACCGGGGGACACGTACCAAATAGATGATGTGCCGGCAGGTGAAGTTGCAGTGCTGGTCTATCTCGATGAGAACGGTAACAACTCCATCGATAAGAACTTCATCGGCATTCCCAAAGAACCACTGGGTATCTCGAACAACTATCGACCAAAAGGTCCTCCTGCCTTCGAGCGTGCGAAATTCTCCGTCGTCGAAAACGAGTCGACGGCGATCGAGATCGAGATCTACAAGGTCCTGGGTGAACGTGGCCGCCTGGGTGTTGGTGCCGGGGTAATCGGGCGCAGCAGCCCGTACGTTGGCTCAGACTCCAGCGTGTTACAGCCTATTCCCGCCATTACGTACAACGGCGAGCGACTGCAATGGCTGGGTCCAGAGGTGCAATACGGACTTCTTGGCACGGGTCGGTGGCGCCTCGCGGCTCCGCGTCGTATCGAATCGGCGTCTACGAAGAAGACGACAGCGCGACGCTTGCGGGTCTTGGAGATCGCGATGGCACCCTGATGGCGGGGTTGGGTTTTCGCGTGGAGATCCCGGGCGGCGTCAATCTGTCGCTACGCTATCAACACGATGTTCTCGACAGGATAGGGGGCGGTTCAGCGACGGCGCGGGTATCGAAGGGCTTCCAGGCCGGCCGGTTGCGGATCGCGCCGCAATTCCAGGTCAACTGGCTCGGTGCCGACCTGACCAACTACGATTTTGGTGTGCCACAGGGCGCGGCCACGCCGACTCGCCCGGCTTATCGCACCGGCAGTTCAATCAGCTACGAAGCCGGATTCGGCAGCTTCATAGAACTGACGGAGGACTGGCGCATTGTCCTGAGTCTGTCTGCCGAGTTTCTACCGGACGAGATCGTCGCCAGCCCGATCGTCGATGACGACACAGTGCTTAAGGGATTCGCCGCGATTGCCTACGTGTTCTGAGAACAGAGTTTCATTTCGTCAATGAAACGTCTCCCTTAAGCACGATGTCCGCACTCGACCGACCGACGATTCGGGTCGCCAGAAACAGAACAGGCCCCTCGGTGAGGGGCCTGTGTGTCTCTTGGCACAACTTTACGGAGTCGAAACCGGAACGTAATCCTCAACAAGGTCCTTCCGGCCAAACTTTGACTGGCGTTGCCCGATACGGACAAGTTCGGATGCCCACCGGGTCAGAGGCGTGCCGTTGGCTTCTCGCTCATAGAAGGAGAAGGGCTGCGGATACGGGAAATTAGGCGTTGGAGCAGTTACCTGCACGGCACCATGCGTGTCATCGCCACTGACGATGAAACGCTTGTAACGTCTTGGATATGCCTCGTTTAGCGCACCGTGCCCGGTGAGGATCAGCTCTCGGTAAATCTCGGGGTCCATGAGAGAGCCGTCGCCCTGTGCGAAGAACCGATTGGTCCGGTCGGAGTCCGTCTCATAGAACCCCTCGCGGATGGTCGAATCGTTTCCGAGCCTCCAGTCGATAATCCCTGTTTGCTTCTCAGGCAGCACATGTGCGAAATCAGTATAGACCAAAGCTACGGGGCCTACCCAAAGAGCCTTCTGCACTTGGCATAAGCGCGAGTCCTTGGGTTAGATCTTCTCGCGCAGTTTTCGCATTTCCTCGGCGAGTGAATCGATTCGCTGCAACAACAGGGCGCGCTCATCGTGGGCGATGTTCGCCTCGACGCGCAGGCTTTCACTAGTCTCAGCCTGCAGGGACTGCATCGAATTGACGATCAGCGCTATAAACAGATTCAGCACGGTAAACGTCGTAACGACAATGAACGGCACGAAGAAGAGCCATGCCGCGGAGTGCACCTCCATAACCGGTCGAACAATTCCCATCGACCAGCTCTCCAGCGTCATGATTTGAAACAGGCTGAACATCGACGCGCCGATACTGCCAAACCACTCCGGGAAAGCCGTCCCAAAAAGCTTGGTCGCCATGACCGCTGCCACATAGAAGACCAGCACCAGCACGGCGAATATCGATCCCATTCCCGGCAGAGCCCGGAACAGTGCGCCGACAACGGTGCGCATCTGCGGGACAATCGACATCAGCCGCAATACACGCAGGATTCTCAGGGCGCGAAGTACAGCCAGCGGCCCCGCTGCCGGTAGCCAGGCAATGGCCACTATCGCAAAGTCGAAGATATTCCAGCCATCGCGCAGGAAGCGTGAGCGATACAGCCATAACTTCAGGCCGATCTCCAACGTAAAAATCCATAGCGCCGCCGCGTCGATTGCAAGCAGCAAAGGGCCGGCCGCGTTCATCACCCGGGGTGAGGTCTCGAGCCCAAGCACAATCGCATTGATCACAATTACTATCGTGATCAATGAATTGAAGGTGCGTGATTCGACAATGCTCGAGAGCTTCATCACCCGGTGGGGCGGTCCCTGGTGCGGGATGTCCATGTGCATTAACTCGCCGTTGAAATCCCTGAATCTCTGAGATGATCACGCATTCGCAGCTTCTGGATGCGTTGCGACTTTCGCAGTTGCCGGCGCACGGCGCGCTTGGTCCGCTTTGATCCTATCCTGATAGCCGCGTAGAGATCTTCATGCTTTGTTTCCAGCGCGATCACCTGCCGATTGCGCAGCTGAACGCGAATCAATGCGTGCTTGTCGACACCGCCCTTGGGGCCGTTGGTGTCTTTCACGAACACATCGACTGCGACAACATCCTCGCTAAGTCGCTTCAGAGCTGTTGATAATTGCTCGCGCACAAACTGATCGATGGCGTTGCTCATCTCGAAGTCCTGCGCGCTTGTCGTGATATTCATCGGACACTCCCTCTACTCATTGATGCTCGAGATTACCGCGGCTGCTCACCTGGTCCAGTCGAAGTAATCGATTACTTGGTTCGGAAAAGCCGAAGTAATTCAATACATCGAAAAAAGCGATGTAACTAGTCACTAATTTCGACTTACTCGAGATTACCGAGGTTGCTAAGTTCATCATCAACGAATGCCTGATGGGTGAATCAGGTGCACAACGTGAAATGGAGAGGGTATGCCCGTCGCGGCTTTAAGAAATTTTCTGCGTCTCGAATCGTCTGCCGGCGTCCTGCTGGTCATGGCGACCGTTGCGGCGCTACTCGTATCGAACTCGCCCTTGGCTGGGCTTTACGGCAACCTGCTTGACGTTCCCCTTGTGATCGCGCTTGGCGACCTGGTCGTGGATAAGCCCCTGCTGCTGTGGATTAATGACGGCCTGATGGCGCTGTTCTTTTTCCTGATTGGCCTCGAGGTCAAGCGGGAGATTCTCGAGGGCCAGCTTTCGTCCAGGGACCAGCTATTGCTACCCGCGGCTGGCGCACTCGGTGGCTTCCTCTTGCCCGCGGGTATTTATGCTGCTTTCAACTGGGGCAACCCGGAGACTATGAACGGCTGGGCGATACCGGCTGCGACCGACATTGCATTTGCGCTCGGCGTGCTGATGCTCCTTGGCAGCCGAGTGCCAATCGGCCTCAAAATGTTCCTGACATCGATCGCGATTTTCGATGACATTGCAGCCATCGTCGTCATCGCTGTCTTCTATACGCAGGACCTGTCGCTGTTCGCTCTGGTTGCAGGTGTGATCGGTATCGCCAGCCTCACGGTACTGAATCGGCTTGGGGTGACCCGAATCGCTGTGTACGCGACCATCGGTGTGGTCGTTTGGCTCTGTGTACTGAAAAGTGGCGTGCACGCCACCCTCGCCGGATTCACTGTAGCCTGCACGGTGCCGCTCCGAACAAATTCGACGGCAGCGTCGCCGCTGCGCCACCTTGAACACTCACTTCATCCATGGGTCGCGTACCTCATCCTGCCGCTATTTGCGTTCGCAAATGCGGGCGTGTCTTTTGCTGGTATCGGCACGGACGCACTGTTCGGTTCGGTGTCGATAGGTATCGCCGCAGGGCTGTTCTTCGGCAAGCAGGCTGGCGTTTTCGGCATCGTTTGGCTAGCCGTGAAACTGAAACTGGCCGATTTGCCGAAGGGTGCCAACTGGTGGTCGGTTTATGGTGTGGCGCTGCTGACCGGCATCGGCTTCACAATGAGCTTGTTCGTTGGCTCGCTTGCGTTCGAGCGCGGCGCTTTCGACGAACTTGCCGCAACGCGTGTCGGTGTTTTGGCGGGCTCGGTCCTGTCAGCGACCGCAGGCTATCTAATCTTGCGTCGTGCAATTCAACCCCATTCCGAGAATGTGCCAACGGGCGCAAAGGAGAGTATGAACCCATGAAGAACCTGTTGATTTACTTCATAGCGATGATCTGCGCGCTTGCTACGACACGAGCATCGGCCATCGAGCCTCTGACAGCAACGCAGCTTCGGGAAGTCTGCGTTGATTCTCGCGAGCAATCCGACAGTCTCGGAGCGCAGTTGTGCGTCTACTATGTCAAAGGTTTCCTCGATGGCGCCGTGGCAACCGACGGTCGTGTGGCGCAAAACATCGTCGCGGAAATCAAAGAGGAGACGTTCACCGAGCGAGCGATAAGGACCCGCATCGGCAATCGCCTCAGGGACTACGGACCGTCGGTCTACGCGGAGTTCTGCGTTGGACAGCCGGACCCGATCGTCGACGTTGTGCTGCACGTCATCGAGGAATTGGATCGTTACGAAGACCTTGAGGGCATCCAGGCGCAGTCGGTCGTCTATTCCTCCTTGCGTCGCCACTATCCATGTATCGCAAAGTAAAGCGGCAAGAATTCACTTCGAGTATATCGAGGTGTCGAGGCCAAATGTTCGGCCTGCTATGATGTTTACATGCGCCATCTAAATTACAGTCATCTACAGTATTTCTGGGCTGTTGCTCGTGAGGGCAGCATTGCCAAGGCATCGCAGTCCTTACATGTAACGCCGCAGACCATTAGTGGTCAGTTGAAGCTGCTGGATGAGGCAGTAGGGCACCCGCTCTTCAACCGCGCAGGACGGCGACTTGTTCTCTCGGACATGGGGCGTGTCGTGTTCGAGTACGCCGACGAGATCTTTTCGACCGGCGCCGAGCTCGCAAGTGTGGTGCGCGGCAATCATATGAGTGGCCCTACGACGATGAGTCTGGGGATCGTTAGCTCAATGCCCAAGCTTATCGCAGAGAGAATTGTTGCGCCTGCGATGATGGCTGAAAATCCCGTCCGTGTGCGTTGCCAGGAATCGTCGCTTGAGCAGCTGCTGTCTGAACTCGCTTTGCACAAGCTCGACCTGGTCCTTTCGGATCAGCCGGTGCCGGACGGTCTCGGAATAAAGGCCTACAATCACCGGCTGGGTGAAAGCGGCATGTCTTTTTTCTCGCAGCGCACTCGGGCCAGACGCTATCGAACGAAGTTTCCCAGCAGTCTGAACGATGCTCCGATGCTGCTCCCGTCACAGCACTCAGCACTGCGGCGTCGCCTGGATGACTGGTTTGAAAGCCACGGGCTCTCTCCTCGTATTGCCGGAGAATTCGACGACAGCGCGCTCCTTAAGGCGTTTGGGGAAGCGGGAGCAGGTGTGTTTGCTGCTCCGACGGTCATCGAGAAGGAGATATGCCGAATGTACCGCTTAGCGGCAATTGGACGAACGGATGAGCTCAAGGAGCGTTTCTACGCAATCTCACCTGAGCGACGCCTCAAGCATCCATCAGTCGTGTTAATCACCGACGCAGCCCGCGCGGACCTGTTCGCGGCGCCGAAGTAAATCAATGCTGTCGGGTTAGCCTTCTAACCTCTAGCGCCTACAAGTGCGAGGTGCTGTCGTGGCAGCAATAGCCGCCAGTCCCTGCAGCTGATTGACTCCTTATTGCCCAGTTTGCAGGATGCACGCAGCGATCGGCTTAACGCACTCGCGTGTAGCCGTTGAAAATACGGCAGACGGTCGACGTGAAAAGGCAGTATTTCTTCGAGCGTACGATCTGTATCGAGAGACTCGGTAAACGCGTCATAAAACTGGCCAACAGCCTCTGCCATTTGCCGGTTCTCAGCCAGGCGATCCGAGAGTGCGATCGTCCAGGTCATATCTCCCTGCAGTACGACGGTGCCCGCAAAGCCGGCTTGACGCTCATCAGACCATTCGTCAGGTCCAATCAGGCTTAAGGACCACTGCCCGTCGATCCAGTACAGGAAGTTCGAACGTCCCGGGGCAGGCCGGTATTTGAATGACGCGGACAGGGCCAGCATCGATGTAAACAGCTCGGCCAGGACCTGGCGCTGCGGCTTCGCAACGACGCCACGCGGCTCTGTCCGCCGCCAGTCAAGCAAGACACCATTGGTCCCTTTGCCTTCCGGATTGCCAGCCACTTTGAGCGCTTTCGTAGAGCCGCTCGCCGAATTATTTCTTTCGCTTTTCATATGAGGTTCAAAGACTAACGCACTGGTGTGCAAGATGGCCGCACGGATACAAAAAGTTACGCACGCTTACCTTACTGAACATCGCCAAAAAGAACCCGCGCCAGCGCCGCGGTAAACGTCTTTTGTTCCGAGGCATCGAGGTGTATGCCATCAGGCAGGTCCGCATTGCCGAGCTCCGGATAATCTGCGAAATGAATCGTGCGTGCGCTGGTGCCAGCCGCGAATTTGTCCCAATAGATGTCGCGAGGGAACTGGATATCCTCGATTTCGCGAATTTGTTTGCTTGACGGGAAGCGCACGAATATCACTTCGGCGCCCCGGGCCTGCAGTTTCTCTACCAGCTGCTCGATCTCGGCAAACTTCTCGTCGATGTCCCGAATTTCCATAAACCTGGGGTCGGTGTAGCCACGTATAATTTGAACCCGCTGTTCATAAGCCTTCTCACGGTCGATTTTGCTGTAGTGGAACTGCTGCGAACGATCGGGAAGGGTTCGGACATAGGAGGCAGTCGTGCTGGCAAGGACGAGTTGATGGGGCCGGGCGTTGCGTGAGAAAGACACCAGCACGCTATCGACCCCCTGGTGCAGCCAGTCCTCGGCGGGCTGGTAAAACACGGCGGTCCGACCTGCTTTGAAATCGTCGTAGGCAGCGATCCACCGCTGGGCATCGGACTCCTTGTCGAGAATTCGCAAGGACGACATGTCGAGCGAGACAACCACCGTGCCGGTTATGGCCGGGTCGTCGGCCAGATGTCGAAGGACCGGCATAAGTGGCGAAGCCGTGATGGCCAGCTGCACCGGCTCTGCGTCGGTAAGAGTCCGTAGCGTTTCAAGGTCAATGCCGCCTTGCATACGTGAGGCGCCGACCAGTATGAGGGCTTCGTCGCCGAGCGTTGCCGCCCGTTCGCGTTCACGTATCCAGAGTTCTGCGGTGTTCCCAACGGCAACATCACCAAGACCACGCGCGCGGACAAACCACTCCCAGCCAGTCACCACTACAGCAACGATCACGAGTGTAACGATCCACGTCCGCAGCCAGCCTCCCTGCGGAACGCGTTCGCTAGAACTGGAAGTAGATAAATGCATGCTGCACACCTCCACCGCTGTAAATGATGCTCACCACTACCGTGCTGATAACGAGCGTTCGTGCCCAAAGCGGCAGGCGCTCGAACATAAGCTCGAGACTGGAGTTACGGCTCACCCAGTGCCAGCCAACCAGTCCCAGGAGGACGAAGACGATGACCGGCAGTTGCTCAGCGAAGACAAGGCTGCCCATGCCGGTTGGGACCGTCATTGTCGTCAGGAGCGTCGTTACTGAATCCATGTCGGCGGCACGGAAGAACACCCAGGTCACGCTGACGATGATAAACGTAAGGAGCCCAAGTACGGCGCGCGCGGGGCGCGAGCCAAATGCGGCGATGCCACTGAACAATGTCCTGGCCCCATGTTCCACCACGAGATAGAAACCGTGCAGCAAACCCCAGATCACGAACATCCATGATGCGCCGTGCCAAAGGCCGCCAAGAAACATGGTGACGATGAGATTCACCAACGTCCGCACTTCTCCCCTGCGATTGCCGCCCAGCGACACATACAGGTAGTCGCGCAGCCATTGCGACAGCGAGATGTGCCAGCGACGCCAGAAATCGGAGAAACCAATCGCAGCGTAGGGCGACCGGAAGTTATCTGGCAAAGCGAATCCGAAACACATCGCTGCGCCTATCGCACAGGTGCTGTAGCCAGAGAAGTCGAAGAAGATCTGGCCCGAGAATGCGAATACGCCAAGCCATGCCTCGAACGTGCCAACCTTATCGGGTGCACCGAAGACTGCGTCGGCGACCGGCGCCAGCACGGAGTCCGCGAGTACAACCTTGGCGAAAAGACCGAATGCCAGCAGCGTCAGACCCCATCCCATCGAATCGGCGGTCGCTCGACGCGAATCAACGCACTGCGGCAGGAATTGACTGGCGCGCACAATGGGCCCCGCAACCAGCTGCGGGAAGAACGATACAAACAGCGAAAAGTCCAGCAAGCTGTAGCGGGGCTTCATTTGGCCGCGATACACGTCGAGCGTGTAGGACAAGGTCTGAAACGTATAAAAGGAGATACCGATCGGCAAGACAATGCTTGCCGCAGGGGGTACGAATTCTATCCCGAGCCCACCCATCAGGGACACGAAATTGTCCAGCAGGAAACCGCCATACTTGAAGTAGCCAAGCAGGCCGAGATTGATCGACAGGCTCAGCGTGACGAGCAAGCGTTTTCGGCGACGATCCCCAGTAGCTCCGATTCGGCGTGCGATCGTCCAGTCGGCGATCGTCGATATCCAGAGCAGGACGATGAACAGCGGGTTCCATGCCGCGTAGAACAGGTAGCTCGCAGCGACCAGAAGCGCCTTGCGAGCGGTCCATGAAGTCAGTGAATAATAGAGTGTGACGACGACTGCGAAAAATACTACGAACGTCAGCGAGTTGAACTGCATCTGGTAATCAGCTCCTGATCCGTGCCTTAGCGCCGAAGGCCAAGCAGCGCCGCGTCCAGCAAGTCCAAGGGAATGCTGAAGCGAATTCTCCGAACCAGGCGAGCGCGAATCCGACGTTTTGACGCCGCGTGTGCCTTCTGGTCCAGCCCTTTGTATTCTTCTGCCTGCGCCGCGGCGCGCGGTAATAACTCGTCGGGACTAACCAGCTCATCGAAAAAACCGGCGCCTAGAGCGGAATCGACGTCGAAAAACTCCGACAAAGTCACCGCACGTTGATACGCAGCAGGATTGAGGCGATGTTGCAGCATGGCTGCAGCGACGCGAGGCATCGTCAGGCCGATTGCGACTTCGTTCGCCGCGATCTTGAAATCGCCACGACTCCCAATGACGTAGTCAGCCGACAACATCAGAAAGACACCCATCGCCATCGAGTGGCCGTTGCAGGCGACGATGACAGGGAAAGGATAGGACAAGACGCGAGCGGTGAGGGCGTAGCCAAGCCGGAGCATGCGCAAGGCATTCATCCCGCCGCGTTTCATAACCTTCAGATCAAAACCCGCCGAGAAGACGGACTCACGGCCCGTCAGTATTACTGTCGCGCCATCTGCTTCAGCCTGATCGAGCGCCAGGTAGATCTCTCGAAGAACCTGCGGCGACAGTGCATTACGTTTACCGTCGTCGATTCGGATGGTGGCAACCTGGTCCTGCACACTGTAATGAACGGACTCGCTGGTCATATCGTCTGATCTCGGTGGTTCGGCTACCTCATCGGCGTGGCGATCCGCCCAGCAGCTTCTTGAGATCGCCAAGTAACCTGCGAAGTGTACCAGTGATCACCACAAACTCCGCGTCGAGCCGCGCGAGCGGATCGTTGTGGTCTTCGCCGTCATCATCCATGCCGAGAAACTTCAGCTTCGTGATCACGCCGTTCTCGTTCAAAACGAAACTCATGACGTTGTCATACACAATTTCCAGGTGAGTCAGGTGCATGCCGTGTGCGACATGATCGCGGATAGAGCGGTCGCTCAGGTCGAAGTTAGTCCAGCGCACGACCGACGCGGTATCACCTGCGTCCCGCATGCGGCACTCGCGGCCTACAGAAAACGGCCCGGTGCACCGCCCAGAAAGACCTTGGTCAACAGCTCGTCGAAGGGCTTCTGGTATTGGAGCGGTTGCAGGTTCATGCGATCGTTGGATGCCTGCAGCCGTCGCAGGAATCGCTCGGCGCCGGACTCCAGTGCCGCATCGATACCGACGACCTTCTCCTTCAGGTCGCAGTAGCCCCAGATCCTGTCTGACTTGAGCATGGCCTTGGGTAGCAGTTCATCGCGAGCCTCGGCCTTGAGTCGACGCTTTTCCCTGGGAGGCGGTGGTTCCTGCATGCGCTCGCGATACTCCTCGATGCGTGCTTCCAGTTCTTCGTTAACGGCCGCATGCGGCAGCACTCGCGACTGGCTGCGAAGGCGGAAGAGATCTGCACCATTGACGCGGCGAGCCAGTGAGTCACTGCTATCCGCATCTACCGCGATCCAGCCGGAGCTGCGCTCCGTGAACGGGCCGCAGGGCTCGAATCCCGCCTTCTCCAGATTGGCTGACAGGGCCTCTTCGGATTCAGGCCATTCACCGTCCAGTGAGTAAAATCGTACGTTACGAAACATGGGGGGCTTTCTGCGGCTGACAAGGCGGCGCAGTATCCCTGTTTAGACTAGCCGTGTCACTACGGCGAGGTGACTACTCGAGTTGGGAGACAATCTTCTGCGCGATCGCTTCGCCGCGCATGGTCAGCCTTGCAACCGCTTCATACTTGTCAGCTTTCGCAGCGGGATCGCGGAGCACGAGCTTGGCGGAGCTGAGACGTCTCAGGCCGCGCAACGCAACGTTCGGGTCAATGTTCACCGCACGAGACAGCCGCGAAACAGTCATCGGCCCCTGATCCGAGAGAAACGATAACAGGATGAAGTCGCGTACCTTTATCCCGTGGTTCAGGAGCAGCGCTGCGAGCGAGTCGTCCATGACTATATAATGCTCGGCCGATTGGCCGGCAATGGATGCATCGTTTTTTGGCAAGTCGGTCGTCATGTCCAGTTCCGGAATAGGTTCCCTGTTACACGTTAGTCGGACTGAAATTGTTCCAACGATGAATCTATTTCATTTCGCCGCCGTGGCGAAATAGGGCGTACGCCCCCAATCCGTGAAGGATTCGCCGAAAAAACCATTCGTCCCGGCCGAAGTCATAGGGTGTTTCAGGTAGTTCAGGTAGGGTGAATACCCCATATCATTATTGCGCCATTCTCGGGAAATTAGTGCCGGGGAGAGACTTCATGACAAGCAGACGAAAAATGGCACGCAGGTATCGATGGCGAGCAGCCATATCGGCCAAAATCCTGTTGTTGGCCACGTTGGCGTCGAGCCACTTTGCTCGTGCCGAATCACCGCACGACATCGTGGCGTTCCTGAGCGTCGAAAACCTCGAGATGTTCTCCGCATCCGACCCCACGCTTGAAGGAAGCCATGTCCACGCCACGGCAGACTTTCTATATACCTACAACAGCGATCGCTTCCGGTTCCTGGCTGAGTACATCTGGTCAAATTCGGAGGCCGAAATTGAGCGGCTGCAGGCAGCCTGGGTAATAGACGACCAGACCACACTCTGGTTTGGGCGTTTCCACGCGATCTCAAACTACTGGACGACCGAATACCATCACGGTCAGTACATGCAAACCAGTATCAGCCGTCCAGGGCTCGAAGAATGGGAGGATGAGAGCGGACCGATGCCGTCACACGTGACGGGGGCATGGCTGGAGCACGAGTTTGTCATGGAAAACGAATCTGCTTTTGAGCTCGGTTTTTCAGCCGGGCTTGCGCCAAAGTTCGAGGGCCGGCAGCTGATGCCTTTCGATGTGCTGGATCCGGCCTCTGGCCATGACATGGCGGTCACGGGCCGGCTGGTCTATCGACCGGACGTCCTGTCCCTGAACCAGGTCGGCATGACGGTCTCACACAACGACATCGCCGTTGTTCCCGATTCGAACCCGGCACTCGCTGACCTCAACGCCATTCGCCAGGTGACGCTTGGGCTCTTTACCCACTGGCAGTGGGACAAGTGGCGCGTGTCGTCAAACTGGGTGTATTTCGATATCGACATGCAATACGTCAGCGGCGCCGTGAACGACGAGTTCTTCCTCGGCTATGTCCAGGCGGAGTACGAAGCGTCGGAAGACTGGACAGTTTTCGGCCGCACCGAGTTTGGCGACAGTGAGGATGACTCCATTTACCTCAGTCTGTTGCCGGCCGTCGTCGCGCACCGGCAAATGCTCGGCGTCCGCTGGGACTTCGCAAAAAGGCATGGCCTTACGCTGGAGATTGCCGATACCAGCCAGCAGGCCGATTCCGTGCGCCATGACAGCTTCAAAGAAGCGCGTATTCAGTGGAGTACGGTATTTCGGTGAGACAGCTCAGCTCACAAATCCTGCTTGTCCCGGCCCTGATGCTGTCGATGACGGCAGCATGGGCGGATGACGCCGTTGTGCTTGTGACCTCCAGCGATAGCCCGATCGCCGATATCAGCTCTCTGGACATTCGAAAAACCTACCTGGGCATATCCGTCACGATCGCAGGGAGTACCGTTCGACCCGTGAGACAGCAAGACGATAGCCGGCTTAACCTGATATTCCTGCAGTCAGTTATCGCCATGTCCCAGAGGTCGTACGAGCGACGATTGCTGTCGATGATGCTCAAGTACGGCACGCCACGACCCACGGAAGTTGATGATCGGGAAGCGCTTATAAGGATGCTTGAACGCAATCCGCATGCGATAGGATATATGTGGGAGTCTGATGCCGAGTCAGACCGTCGAGTGCGCAAGGTCAAGGTGCTATGGCAAGAGCACTGAAATCTATATCCGCAAGAATGGTGCTGGCGGTGCTTCTGAGCCACGCAGTGCTGCTGCCGCTCCTGTCCTACGGAGTGCTGGCCCTGGTCCAAAATGTCCAGGAAGAGATGTTTATCGATCACGTTCGGATCTATTCCAGGGTGTTCGCCGATCAAATGCAGTCCGATGGGCAGCTTGCGAACGAAGAGAGGATTGTAGAAGCGCTGGACAGCTCAATTCTTGGCGGCCGCTGTGTCCACGCCGCGTTCGAACTGGATGGCAGGCGCCTGCTCAGTTCCATGATGGATAACGAAGACGGCGATAAGTTTGAGGAGGACTTTAGCTTCGGGGAGCATGGCGACAACGTTTACTACTTGTCCACGCCGCTGGTCGTTGGCAATGCGATGGCCGTGCTGGAGCTGGGATTTGACGAAGTGCCAACGATGTTGGACATGGATAGCGTTCGCAGCAATATCCTGACGATTGTCTTCATCTACCTGCTGGTCACGGTCTTCCTCGCCATGTTCCTCAGTACACTTGTGTCCAGCCCCCTGCAGCGGCTACGGCGTGACAGCCACAAGATCGCGTCCGGTGACTACACACGCCATATGTCGGTTGACAGCGAGATCGTTGAAATCAAAGAACTAACAAGCGATCTCGAGCACATGCGGAGCACGCTGGTCGGTATCAATGCCAGGCTGGAAGGGGAGATTGCCAGTCGCGAAGCGGCCGAGGAGGAACGACGCAAGGCAGAAACACACCTGCGCCATATGCATCGCCTCCAGTCCATCGGCACGATGGCTGGCGGTGTTGCGCACGAATTCAACAACGTGCTCCTGCCGATCCTGCTGTACACCGACCTCGCGCTTGAAGACCTGCCCGACGACAGCCCGATCCGGCCAAACCTGGAGCGCGTGCTGCGACTCGCGAATCGTGCGAAGGGCCTCAGTGAACAGATCCTCACTTTCGGCAGACCGTCAGGCGAAGTCATGACGGTGCACGCGGATGTCGCTCCCATACTGGACGAGGCGATGTCGATGGTCCGGGCGCTGATCCCGGCCAGCATTGAGATTAAGATAGAAATCCAACGCCCGCTCGGTCCCATCGAATGCGATACCAATGAGGTGCAGCAACTTGTGGTAAATCTATGTAGCAATGCCTACAAAGCGTTGTTGAAAGGGGACGGCAGCATAAGAGTGGCGCCGAAAATTTCGAGGTTGCCCGGAATTCGCCGCACAACATCCGAGGCTCGAGACCGGGGACTACGTGCGCTTGACGGTGGCTGATGACGGTGAAGGAATGGACTCGGCTACAATGGAAAGAATGTTCGACCCGTTCTTCTCGACGCGAGAAGTCGGGCAGGGAACCGGCCTGGGATTGTCGGTCGTACACGGGATCGTTACGAAACACGAAGGCGAGATCGTGGTCGCCAGCGAAGTCGGAGCGGGGACCACGATCGATGTCTATTTTCCGCATGCAAAGCTTGATAGAGGAAGGCCAAGTAAATGACAAGAGTGATCATCATTGACGATGAGGAAGACATCCGCATCGTACTGAAGGAGATCTTTGTTCGGGAGGGTTTTGACGTCGGGGTTGCAAGTGATGGCGCAGAAGGCCTCAACCTCGTCCGGGAGACAGGGGCGGATCTTGTCATCACAGACATCATCATGCCGGGTAGTGACGGGGTCGAGACGGCCTACGATATCCGCATGGAGTTTCCGAAAACCAAGATCATCGTCATGTCGGGTGGTGGCAATACAGGACCGCTGGAGTACGAACCATCCGCGATAGCAACCAATGCGTATCTGGCATCTGCCGAAGCGGTTGGCGCTGACCTGACGATTACCAAACCCTTTAACCGGCAGGAACTGATAAAGGCGGTCAGGGAACTGACCGAACAGTAGACAACCGTGGCTGAAATAATTTCCCAGGCTTCCGGCCCCAAGTGGGCACCCCAGATTGTTGTGCTGCTCGACGATGAGACACGTGTGCTTAGCGTGAACCGCAGTCTGGCAGGCCCGAATTTCGAATCGGTATCGGAAGCCAGACTGCAACCCATTCACGCGCAGTTTCACCCGGGCTGTGCCGGCAACTGCCGCTTCAATGAGATGTGGAGTAAGGCGTGGTCGGGCCTGGATAGCAGGGACACCATCGAATGGGAGCTCGATGACTCGGAGCTCGACAAGCTCTTCCGGTTGAATCTCTCACGTACACCGGAACTCGGCGGCGTCGGGAATGAACGTCGCGAGCGCCAGGTGTTGCTGACTATCACCGACATTACGAAGTACCGCCGGGAGTATGAGTCGCTCGTCGAGCAGCAACAGGCACTCATCCGACTATTGATGGCGCAACGACTGAAAACGGGCGAGCAGCCCTTCGATGACAGAGGCGATACAGGCAACCGCCTGATGGCGGGCTATGTCAAGACAGAGCGGTCGTTAAGTCGCCAACTAATCCAGGCGCAGGAACGAGAGCGCAAACGTATAGCGTCGGAATTACACGATGGCATCGCCCAGTCGATTGGTGTGGTGAAGTACCGCATCGAAGATGCGGTGGCGAGTTTCGCGAACGAGAACCCGGATCTCGACCTGACGGTTCTTGAAGGGACCGTTGCGGATATGAAGAGACTCGTTGACGAGGTGCGCCGCATTTCGAGCAATCTGTCGCCATCGATGCTGGAGGATTTTGGTATCCACGTCGCGCTGGAGTGGTTGTGCAAGGAGTTCAAGGCCCAAAATCGGGATCTCGAGGTGTCCTGCTCGGTGAGTATCGATGAGGCAGAAACTCCGGAACATGTGAAGGTCGCCATCTACAGGGTCGCGCAGGAGGCGCTGCAGAACATCACCAAGCACTCAGCCGCGACTCGCGTCCGGACACTTCTCGAATCTGCTGATGGGGGCGTCAAACTCGTCATTGCCGACAACGGAGCGGGATTCGATCCTGATGATGGACAGCGTGGTTTTGACGGCAACAGCGGCCTGGGACTTCGGAGCATGCGCGAACGCGTGGACGCGACCGGCGGCGAGTTCGCGCTAAAAGCGGCGCCGAAGAAGGGCGTTGAGGTACGGGCGTTCTGGGCCGCGGAAGACCTGGACCCTAATCGGTAACGAAGCCGTTCTTGATCGCGTAGACCGTCACTTCCGACACATTGTGAAGGTCCAGCTTTCTCATCAGGTTCGTACGATGCTTCTCGATGGTCTTTGGGCTCAGCGACAGGTACTCGGCGATTTCCTTGGTGCGCTTGCCCTCGGCTATAAGCTTGATGACCTCGCGCTCTCGCCGCGTCAGCACTTCCCAGGAAGGCTTGGCAGCTGAGGCGTCACCGCCCGACAGATACCCGGCCACGACTTTGTCGACGATGCTCGGGCTCAGGTAGTTATTGCCGGTAGCAACATTGTTCAGGGCGTTGAATAGCTCTGTACGACTGTCGTCCTTAAGCACATAGGCATCGGCACCCGCCTCAAGCGTCGCGTGAATGTACTTCTCTTCCTTGTGGAATGTCAGCGCAACAATCTTGATCTGCGGATACTGGCGCTTGATCTGAACGATAGCGTCCATGCCGCTGGTTCTCGGCATGGTCAGGTCCATCAATACGATATCCGGCTGTAGTTCTGCGACCGATCGTATTGCGGTCATCCCATCCGCCGCGACGCCGACGACTTCAAAGCCGGGATCGGATGCGAGCATCGCCTCCAGGCCATTTCGCATCAAGGCATGGTCGTCAACGATCAAAATAGTGTGCACTTTCTTGCTGGTCAAAATCTGTTCATCCGCCGCTAATCATCAGGGATTGGAATGGTTGAAGGAATTCTACAGCATCGGCGACCGGTAGTTAGCGCCTGATGACACCCTTCCTCTACGTAGGTAAAACCCTACCATCTTATAGGGTGCTTCCTGCCGTTAATTACCCCCCTAAGCCGACTCCACCAACTCGCCCGAAACCCCTAGTTTGTTACGACTTGGAAAATCACATTCGAGAAGTGTGGGGTAAAAGCATGAATATTTATGAGAATGGAGTGGTCGCAGCCGCGGTCCTGATGTTGATCGCATCGCTACCGGCGAGCGCACAGGACAGCAGCATCTATGTGCAGTGTCCGACGGAGACTGTGCTCCATCCAGATACTGATGGCGATCCAACGACGCGTGAAGAAGGGATCGAATGCGATCACCTGATGGCCGGCGACGGCATGGTGACGATGGCCGATGGCTACCCACAGTACATATTCAGCTTTGCGCGAGCGCCGCTGCCTGGCGCTGGTGGCTCTCCATCAGATCCTAACGATTACGCGAGTTGGGTGATGCAGGAGGGCATCCTGGCTGCCAATGCCCCGGCACCGACAATCGTCGTGGATGAGGACGACGAGCTCTTCCTGTCACTCACTAACGTCGGTATGACCATGCGCCCGGACCTGTTTGACCCCCACACAGTCCACTGGCATGGCTTCCCGCAGGCATCAGCGATTTTCGATGGCGTTCCCGACTCGTCGGTTTCCGTCAACATGGGTGCCACGCTGAGCTACTACTACAACGCGAAAGATGCTGGTACCTACATGTACCACTGTCACGTTGAGGCAACCGAGCACATGCAGATGGGCATGCTCGGCAACCTGTTTGTACGGCCCCGGCAGAACAGGCTGACGAATGGTGCTTCGCTGTTCGATGCATTTGCCACCAATCCCGCAAACGTTGCTAACGGTGGCACGACTCCTGCTCCGGCACTAAATGCGGTTTCACACGCTGACGGCAATACATACGCCTACAACGATGGCGACGGCACGACGCGCTATGACGTGGATGTGCCGATCCAGCTCGGTTCGTTCGACCCGGATTTCCATGACGCCAGCCTGAACGTACAGCCGCTGCCCTTTGCCGACATGAACGATCGCTACTTCCTGTTGAATGGACGCGGCTACCCCGACACGGCTGCAGCCGGATCCTTGCCCGATACGGAAGACCCAATAGGTGGAATGCACGAGTCACAGCCTGTTTCGAGCCTCGTTACAGCAGCGCCCAACCAGCGCATCCTGCTGCGCATTTCCAATCTGAACATCACCGAGTTCTACACCATTGGCACCAACGGCTTGCCGATGGAAGTGGTCGGACTCGATGCCCGGCTGTTGCGCGATGACGAAGGCAACAACCTCTATTACAAGACCAACTCACTGACGCTCGGTGGCGGCCAGTCGGCGGACGTAATTATTGTCGCGCCGTCAACGACCGGCACTTGGTTCCTGTATTCGCAAAACCTCGACCGGCTATCGAACAACACCGAGAACTTCGGCGGAATGATGACCGAAATACGAGTCCAATAGGAGACCGGCAATGACCAGATTCAAAGAAAAATTGTTCGCTGCCGGAATTCAACGGCTAATTATTTCCGCCGCGATGTTGATGTTCTCATTCAGCGCTAACGCGGCCATCGACGGCATTCCGGTCACTGGTAATGTCAGCCTGACCGCAAGCGAAGGCTATATCTCCATCGCGGACGGCGGCTCTGTCTACTCATGGGGCTACAGCTACGCTGGGTCACCGATGCAGCTGCCGGGCCCGACGTTGATCGTCACCGAAGGGCAGACGTTCACGGTAACGCTCTCGAACAGCCTGCCCGCAGCGGCAGGCAATGTGTCCATCGTTTTCCCGGGCAATGATGTCGAGATCACAGCAACCAGCGGCGGCGTCCAGGGTGAACTGACCCAGGAAGCCAGACCGGGTGGCACGGTTACTTACACTGTGACGGCACCTAACGCAGGGACCTACCAGTACCACAGCGGCACGCAGCCTGACCTGCAGGTTGAAATGGGCCTCTACGGTGCGCTCATTGTGAGGCCATCGACGGCGAGCACGACTTGCACGACGCCTACGATTGCCACGGGCAGCAAGGCATTTGACCATGCAGACGCCTGCTTCGATCGTGAATACCTGTTCCTGCTGAGCGAAGTGGATATCGATATTCACCAGGCGGCGGAACTGCAGGTCGGCGGAACCGGCCCGATCGTGTTGCCAGCCGGCGCCTATCACTCCGAGTACTGGATGATTAACGGGCGTGCAGCGCCCGATACGCTGGCGGAAGCCGGTAGCGCACTGCTGCCGCACCAGCCCTACAACATTATTCCCCGCATGCATCCCGGTGAGAGAGTTCTGCTCCGGCTGGTTGGCGCGGGACGCGAAATGCATCCCTTCCACACGCACGGTAATCACGTGCGCGTACTGGCCCAGGACGGGCAAATGCGATTGAGCCCCAACGGGGCGCTGGCGGGACCGTTGCTGTTCACGGTGCCGACGCTACCGGGTGGCACGGTCGACGCGATCTTCGAGTGGACCGGCAAGGACCTGGGTTGGGACTTGTACGGTCATGCACCGGGTGACGCGCTGGAACCGAACGAATGGGCACCTGACCATGGCGTACCCATTCCGGTGACGTTGCCCAGCCTGAGCTCACTGGCCTTTGGCGGCTTCTACAGTGGCAGCCCCTACCTGGGCGCACTTGGCAGCCTGCCGCCAGGCGAAGGCGGACTCAATCCGAACGCCGGTTTTACCTACATGTGGCACTCGCACAACGAAAGGGAGCTCGTGAACAACGACGTTTTCCCTGGCGGGATGATGACGATGATGATCATCGAAGCTCCCGGCATTCAGATAAACGAATGAGGATCACCCAATGAAACTGACTAAAACTATGACTTCGACGGTGGCCCTTGCAATTATCGGCTTTGCGAGCGCGGCAAGTGCTGCCAATCTTCCCATCACCAACGCCGGGTTTGAGTATCCGGCGGGCGATAACGTCCGGTTTACTGGCCTCGACGGATCGTGATCCGCTGGTCGGATGGACAAAATCCGGCGGTGGCCAGATCTTCAACCCGGGTAACAACGCCAACGCGCCAGAGGGTTCGAACAGCTACCTGATTCTCGAAGGTATTGCCGGTTACGACCTTGGTAGCGGCGACATCGTGCAGGCACTCGACGATGTGCTCGCGGAAGGGGACTACACGCTGACTGTCCAGGTCGGCGAAAACGTGGCCGGTACCAGCTCGTTTGGCGACGGTTACGTAGTGCAGCTTGGCGTGATGAGTGGCGGGATATTCACGATGCTTGCCGAAGACAGCTCATCGTTTACACCGAACAACGGTTTCCAGACATCCACCGTCTCCTATAATGCAGCAACCGGTGACACCAACCTGGGTGCGAATCTGGCGATTCGACTTGAAGGTTTGGTCACTGCCGGAAGCAACAACCAGGTCCTGTTCGATGACGTCAATCTCGACTTCGTGGCCGCCCCGGGTGATGTAGACGTTTACCTTCGGGCACAACGCTTCGAGAAAATGTCTCGCGAGTGGCGGTGCTGTTTCCATGTGGGGCTTCGCAGCCTGCGACGAAACATTCACTACCTGTGCCGATCCGACAGAGACCGACGCACCCGGTCCGCAGATCAATGCCTTTGCAGGTTTCGCCGTGAACATTCACGTCCAGAACACGCTGGACATACCGGTTTCCATCGCGATACCGGGCCAGAGCGAAGAAGTTAATCGTGTGCCCGTCATGATGGCGACAGACGAAGTCTGGCCGGGTCAGCCGGCCCGTGTTCAGTCACAGACGCATGAGACTCCCGCGGGGACAATCGCTGCGCCGGGCGGCACGACAACCTACACCTGGAACAACCTGAGTTCCGGAACCTATCTCTACCAAAGCGGCACGCTGCCATCGATCGAAGTACCGATGGGTCTGTATGGCGCTTTGATTGTCAGCGAAGGAAACGGTATTGCCTACGGTCGTAATTTTGATGCCGAGGCGGTCTTGCTCGTCAGCGAAATCGACCCGATCCAGAATGCACGCGTCGATGCCGCGGCGACGGCCTTGCCAGGCGTCGACTGTGTATCGCTTGCTGACTACGAACTAAACATGACGGCAGGCTATCCCTGCACGGTCGACTACAACCCGACCTATTTCCTGGTTAATGGTGGTGCGACAGCCGAACTGCCGGCGGGTGATCCGACCGACAACGTCCTGCTGCGCTTCCTGAATGCTGGCCTGCGCTCGCACACACCTTCGATCGTTGGTGTCGAGCTGGGCCTGATAGCCGAGGATGGCAACGCTTATCCTGGGCTGCAGAGAAACCAGAGTGCGGCACTGCTGGCCGCAGGCAAGACGCTGGACGCGATTGTTGCCATGCCGAACACGGATATCACGTATTCGCTGTTCGATCGCATGCCGACATTCAGCAATGAGAATCTGCCGAACGGTGGATCGCTTGCAACCTTGCAGGTGGGCTCCGGCTCACCGGTCATTCCACCCACGGCAAGCCCGGCAGGGAATGACGGACCCTATGCCGTCACCGAGGATACGGCTCTTGTCGTCGCGGCTCCGGGCCTGCTAGCCAATGACCCCGGGCTCTTAAGTCCGGTTGTTGTCAGCGCACCGGTCAACGGTTCAGTTGCGCTCAATGCCGACGGCTCTTTCACGTACACACCAAACCCGGACTTCTCGGGCAAAGACAGCTTTACCTATAGCGCGACGGATGGTCTCAACTCCTACGGCGCACGTGCGACGTTCAATGTTTCATTCGAGAACGACACGCCGGTAGCCGCCGCCGATTCTTATGCCAACTACGTTAATGATGGCACGGGTCTGACCGTGGAAGCACCAGGCGTACTCGCGAACGACGCGGATGCCGATGCTGACGAACTGATTGCCGTGTTATCGGGTACGAGTGGTGTAACCCTGAATCCGGATGGCTCGTTTACCGCTGCGGCGAGCGAGAGCTTCTCCTATATTGCCTGCGATCGTCCGTTGGAGGCCGGTGAATGTCCTGCCGGTTCTGCAAGTGAGCCGGTGCTCGTCGAGCTGACGGTTAACACAGCCTCCGGCATCGTTTTGAATGTCGTCGAGGCTGGTACGCCTTCGGTAGCTGTGAACGAGTATCGCTACACGGTTGAAGAAGACACGACCTGGAAGCCCGACCCGGCCAATCCCCTGGCTGAATCGCTGGCGACCAATTTCCACAGTAGCTACATGCCGGTCGTTGCACAGGGTTGTGTAGGAATCGGTGCTTGTAGCGAAGGAGAGGATCCGACGCCATTCGGGAATCTCGCGCTTGATCCGCTGAAGCACTACTACGTGTCAGTGCTGCCTGCAGATGCAGTCGCCGAAAATGAAACGGGCTACCGCCTCGGCCATACGCTCGGTGGCGCACAGATTCCGCCTGCTCGCGGAGCGCGTCAACAACACGGTCAACGTGATCGTGAATAAGGAACCCATTCCTTACGCCCAGATCAGCATCTTTACGTTCAAAGATCATAGTCCGACCAACGGCGCCGTCGATGGTGGCGAAGTGGGTCTCGGAGGCGTGCAGATCACGCTGGAAGATGCGGGTGGACGCTACGGTATCTCGGCCGGAATGATGAGCCAGGATGCTAACGGTGATCAGCTGACCAACGCGCTCGACTGCTTCGGCGGCGCGGCGCCTCAGCCTGGTGTCATCATCAGTTGTCCGGATACGCAGGCGAATCGGGACGCAGGACTCGTCGGCCAGGTATTGATCAAGAACCTGTTCCCGGGCAAATACGGCGTAATCGGCGTCCCGCCGACAGGTGGACCGGTTAGTTGGACGCAGACTTCGACGATCGAAGGCACCAAGGTCATTGACGCCTGGGTGAAGGCCGGTGAGCCGCCGTTCTTTGCGGAATTCGGCCCGGTCGGCGTGCACGCATTCATTGGCTTCGTCAGCCCGGAAGAACTCGCTGCGGCGAACCCGGGTGGCCCACATTCGGTAAGTGGCGCGGTGACGAACTTCCACATGTCACGTCCGCCGGACCAGACACTGTGGGACAGCGGTTCCTACGCTGCTCTCGCGCACACGCGGCCGTGGGTAGGTCTTAACTCCGATGCCGGTATCGGCGACAATATTGCTGCCGTACAGGCGACCGTCAATGACGATGGGACGGCTACGTTCCAGATCGATAATGTTCCCGACGGCGAGTTCCAGCTGGTGGTATGGGATTCGTATCTCGACCAGGTCATCGCCTACCGCACCGTGACACAGGCAGATCTCGACGCTGGTGGCGCAATCGGTAACGTACCGGTGTTCAACTGGTTCACGCGAATGGAGAACCACGTGTTCCTCGACACGGATGGCGATGGCATACGCGGCGCCAATGAGGCACCGCTTTCCGAACAGGCAGTCAATCTGCGCTGGCGTGACGGTAGTGTCTACCAGTCATTCCCGACCGATCTTGAGGGCTTCGTACCGTTTGACCAGGTCTTCCCGTTCTTCAGTTGGCTCGTGGCGGAAGTCGACTACACGCGTTTCGACGCGACGGGTCTGACGGTCACCGTCGATAATGGCGGCAACGTGGATCCTGCACAGGGATACGGGGGGCCTTATGCCGGTATCCTGAATCCACAGATTCAGACGGAAGACTGCACGACGCCTGCCTGCCTCTCTCGAACTGAAACAGGTCAGGTTCTGACACAGGGCTACCAGGGTTTCCTGGGACAGACCAGTGTCTTTGAGTGGGGCAAACGGCCCTATGCTGTAGGCGCGAACGGCGGCATCTCCGGTGTTGTTTCTTACGGTGTAACACGTGCCGAAAGCGACCCGCAGCTTGCTGCGGTCGAGCCCTGGGAGCCGGGTATCCCGCGCGTCAAGGTACGTCTGTACCGTGAGGTTGTGCGGTCTGCGTCGAGCGTTGCCATTGTCAATCCCGGCTTCGAAATTCCATCGGGCGGCAACGGCATCCGCGACCAGCTTGTTGACGGCACGAACGGATGGCTCAAGACGGGCGGTGGCCAGATCTACAACCCGGGCCTCGATGCCAATGCACCAGAGGGCTTCAACAGCTACCTGATTCTCAACAGTATCGCCGGCTATAACCTTGGCGACGGTAGTGTGCAGCAAACGCTGGGTGACGTTCTGGCTGAAGGCACCTACACGCTAAATGTTCAGGTGGGTGAGAATGCCACGACGAATAGCAGCTTCGGCAGCTACCAGGTACAACTTGGCGTGACGGATGGCACCAACTTCATCCTGCTTGCCGAAGACAACAACACGCTTGCCCCGGTCAATGGTTTCCTGACGTCGACCGTGGATTACACGGCGAGGGCAAATGATAAGAACCTTGGTCTGAACCTGGTGATTCGCCTGGTTGGTAGCGTCTCAGGAACCGGAAACATCCAGGTTCTCTTCGATGACGTACGTCTGGACTACTCGGACAATGGTCTGGCGCTGGTAGCCGAGACCGAGACGGATAGTTGGGACGACAGCTTGCCGACTGGCTGCCCGGGTGGTCATCCGACCGATCCGGTAACGCCCGCCGACAAGTGCTACGACGGCCTGCGTAACTTCAACCAGGCCCGGCCTGCTGTATTTGACGGCGGCTACGCCTTCAACGACATACCGGCGGGCATGTACGTGGTCGAAGTTGTACCACCTGCGGGCTACGAGATCCTGAAGGAAGAAGACGTCAACGTCGGCTTTGGCGACGGCTACGCCTCCGAAGTCCAGATGGTGGGTGGGGCCGTGCTGATCCTGCCTGACGCTGCAACGGTTGCAGAGGCAATGGGGGCTGTGGCTGACGTGGGACTCGCGCAACCGCCGTGTGTTGGCGAAATGCGTACGGTACCCGCGTTCATGAGCCTGTTCCCTGCATCGGGTGCAGAAGCGCCGTTCGCAAAATCGATGCGGCCGCTCTGTAACCGCAAGCAAGTCATCCTCTCGGACCAGGGCCAGGCAGCCGCGGACTTCACGCTGCTGACCGACGCACCGATCGCGGGTCACTTTGCGGGGACGGTTCTTGACGACATCGCGCAGGAATTTGACGTGAATTCACCGCAGTTCGGTGAGAAGTGGGCACCGCCGTTCGTACCGGTATCCATTCGTGACTTCAAGGGTCAGGAAGTAACGCGAGTCTACACAGACCGCTATGGCCGCATGAACGGACTGGTGCCGTCGACATTCACGGCCAACATGCCATCGCCGAGCGGATTCTCGCCCGCGATGCACATGTCCTGCATGAACGATCCAGGTCCGATTCCGAACCCGAATGGGGACGGTACATTGATCATCGACCCGCAGTACAACCCGGCCTACAGCAATTTCTGCTACACGTTCCAGTACATGCCGGGCACGACGACGTATCTCGATACACCGGTTCTGCCCGTGTCGGCGTTCGCTTCCGGGGATAACCCCGTGGATTGCGCGCCGGGTGCAGGTATGCCGGTTATCGCGCGAGTCCGTTGGAACAACAACTACGACGGACCGTGGTACCAGACAAGACCGGTAGGCGCGGCGACGACAACACGCGTTGTCGACATTCGCAGTGCGCGCACCGAAACCGTGCCTAACCCGGCCTACGAAGGTCCGCAGGCAACGGGACTTCGAGGGCGGAAGACGATTCGTCGCGATCACGGCTTTGGCGGCATCGAAGGCACAGTGACCGTCGGTGGTACGCCGCTGAGATCGTCAGCTGGAACAACGGTCGTATCCGGGCACTGATCGAAGCCGAGGCGCCGCTTACCGGCCAACTTGTCGTCACCCGTGGTGACAACGGGAACTCGACCGAAGCCGGAATTACGGTGACGGTGTCAGCTACGGCGCCGATCAGGGTCCCGGCTGATTACCCGACGATCCAGGCGGCGATTGATGCTGCTACGGCGGGCGACCTGATCCTTGTGGCACCGGGCGTTTACAACGAGTCCGTGATCATGTGGAAGCCGGTTCAACTGCAGGGCGCAGGTGCAGGGTCTACCCTCATCAACGCGGTCAACGTTCCGACGGAACGCCTGACAGAGTGGCGCAACAAGATGGACGGCCTGTTCGCCGATGGTTCGGTAGATGGTCTGCCTGGTCAGCCCGAAGGCGCGGCCGGATTCAACAAGTCGGAAGGCGCGGCGATTACGGTCGTCGGAATCTTTGACCCGGGCATGGGTCAACCGCCGGCGAACAGTTTCCTGCGCGGTACCCCGGCACGCATCGATGGTTTCGGCATCACCGGTGCCGCTGTTGGTGGCGGTATTCTCGTCAACAGCAATGGACACAGGATTGAGATCGCCAACAACCGCGTGTTCGGCAACAGGGGTTCATTCCATGGCGGCATCCGTGTCGGCGAACCGTTCCTGCCGATGGCTGGGAACGGTCCATACGCGTTCAACGTCAACGTCAATATTCATGACAACATCGTTGTACAAAACGCCGGCTTTGACGGCGCTGGCGGTGGCATCTCGTTGAATACGGGCAGCGACAGCTACAGCGTCGACAGCAACTTCGTCTGCGGCAACTTCACCTTGGCGGACGGCGGCGGCATCGGTCATCTCGGCCTGAGTGATGGGGGCGATATTACGAACAACCGGATCCTCTGGAACCAGTCTTATGATCAGGCCAGGACCGTATCCGGTGGCGGGCTGTTTGTCGGCGGCGAGCCAAACGCGGGCGGTGTGTTAACCCAGGGTTCGGGTGATGTTGATATCGACAACAACCTGATCCAGGGCAACCAGGCAGGCGCAGGCCATGGCGGTGGTATTCGTACCCAGTACGTTAACGGCCAGGATGTTGTGGATGCGCTCGCGAACAATGGGAACCCGCGAGTTGGGCGCTGGCACCGTATCCGGATGAGAGACAACGTGATTGTTAACAACGTCGCTGGCTGGTCCGGCGGTGGTGTGTCGCTGCAGGACACGGCGCGACCGGTTGTGATGCGCAGAAACTCGATTGCGCATAACGACAGTACGGCGACCGTTGGCAGCTTGATCGTGAGCAACCTGTCTGACAACCAGCCGGCGGGTATCGCAACTGAAAATCACAGCGCCCTGCTCACGAACGTGATTGCAGTGCATAACAGCACGAACGGCCTGAGGGAGTTCTCGAATCCGGATTTGGATATTTCAAACACGCTTTGGGAGAACCGTTCGTTCCACTACAACGCGAACCCGGACAACGACCCGCTCACGGCAGATGCTGGCCTCGTACCGCTCCTTAGCCAAGGCACGGCTGGCGAGTGTGTGGCCGGGGCAACGTTCTGGGATCTCGATGATCAGTTGGGTGGAGCGCTTAACGCGCCGACAGGTGATGGCACGGCATTCGCCAACCCATACTGCAACGGTGGACGTGCGCTCATCGGAGCACCCGGGCCAATGTTGGCACTACCGGCGCTCGATGAAGGTGGAGCTGCCTGGGTCGACGTACGCTTCGGTCCGCTGACGCCGGCATGGCCGGCTAACGCTACGCCCTGGAGTTACTAGTGCAGAGACGCATTAGCCGATCGATGGCGCGGCCGCTGGCGGGAATTCTCGTCAGCGGTCTCGCCTTGTTCGCGGTATCGACAGCGGCAATCGCGGTCGAGGCCGAGCACCACCCGCGTGCAAACTCATTTATGAAGCGGCACTGGGGCATCGAGGTTGTGCACGTTCGGCAGGCATCGGCTGGCTACATGCTTGAGTTTCGGTATCGGGTCCTCGATGCCCAGAAAGCACAAGCTTTGTTCGAACGTCAGACCAAGCCGGTCCTGACTCATGTGGAAACGGGAGCGAAGCTCATCGTCCCAACTCCTGCAAAAACAGGTGCGTTGCGTAACTCGAATCCACCGAAAACGGGGACCACCTACTGGATGTTTTTTGCAAACCCCGGAAAGCTGGTTGAACAGGGCGACTACGTAAGTATAGAAATCGGTGAGTTTCTCGTTGAGAAGCTGGTCGTACAGTAAGCGGCATTCGGAGAACGATGATGTCAAGGAATACCATAGTCGTCGCGCTGGTAGCTACATTGGCAGCGGGGCTCCTGATCTACAATTCGGGCGCAATGCGAGACGCCAGACTGGTCGACTCACTGGTCGCCCGGAACGTCGAAGCGCGCGGTGGCGCGGAAGCGTGGGCGGCAGTCAATTCACTGCGAATCAGCGGTCAAATGGATCTTGGGCAGGGTATGCATGTTCCCTACACCATGGAACAGAAGCGGCCCGGAAAAATGTGCGTTGAATTTGTCTTTAACAATGAGACAGCAACCCAGTGTGTCGATGGCGAAAATGGCTGGAAGCGCCTCCCGTTTCGCGGCAGCAACATGCCGGAGATGATGACCGAGCTGGAACTGCGTGAGATGGCCGATGCCGCGGAGATCGACGGGCTTCTTTCCAGCGCGGCCGAACGTGGCTACGAGATCGAATTTGTTGGGAGAGGAATCAGTCGGTGATCGTAGCGCTGTAAAGCTGCAGGTGACCATGCCGCGCGGCGCAGTTCGCTGGATCTACATTGACGAAGAGACCGGCCTTGATATCAAGCTCGAGTCAAAGCGTGTACGTGCCGGCCGGGAACGCCTGGTCGAGACCTACTACTACGACTGGCAGGAGACGGATGGACTGCTGATTCCTCGCAGGCAGGAGACGCTGACTGAAGGTGACGATGAATTTCACTTCATGACCGTTGATCGCGTCCACGGCAATCCGAAACTCGACGACTCACGCTTCGCGGTTCCGGCTATCGTGAAGGACGCTTCCTCGTGAGCGTGCTCCGACGAGCAGTCTCAGGGTTCGTTTTGCTCATGGCGATGATTAGCGTATCGGCCGGCGAGTCGACACCGCACGATCCGCACGCAGCGCATCGTGCAGCCATGCAAAAGGCGCGCTACACGGCGTCGGTGGAAACGTACGCAGTACCGGCTATCGAACTAATCGATCAAACCGGGACGGCCGTGGACCTGCAGGCATTGCTCGACACAAATCAGCCTGTGGCGCTCAACTTCATCTTCACGACGTGCACGACAATCTGTCCCGTGATGACGGCCACCTTTGCACAGATGCGTCGTGAGCTGGGCGACGCAGGTGAGGGGCTGCGACTCGTGTCGATCTCCATCGATCCCGAGTACGATCGTCCCGACAAGCTCCAGGCCTACGCCGAGCAGTTTCGCGCAGGATCAGGCTGGGAATTCCTCACCGGCGACAGTGCGGACATCGTGCAGGTCTTGAGGAGCTTCGACAGCTACACCGGCTCCAAAATGAATCACCAACCCGTTACCTTGCTGAAGAGCCCCGGCAGTGCATCCTGGACCCGTATCGACGGTCTGGCGAGCGGCACTGACCTGGCGCACGAAGTTGAGACACGGCTACTGAACTGATCCTCATGCCTGGCAGATTCCACTATTCAGCGGCAGCCTTGCTGCTGCTTGCAAGTTTCATCGTCAATCCCGCCATCGCCAGCGATGCGGATGATGGTCGCCGTATCTATCGGGATGGCACCCTGCCGTCCGGAGAAGCGCTAACCGCTATCGTCGCCGGTGACGTCCCTGTCCTCGGGACACAGTTCAGTTGCCAGAGCTGTCACGGACAGAGTGGTATGGGCGCCGCCGAGGGCACGTACATCGTGCCGCCAATCGCAGGCCAGTTTCTGTTCGCAGAGTCGCCGCAGCCAGCGCGTCCCGCCTACGACAATGACAGTCTCGCGACGCTGCTGCGCGAGGGCATAACACCGGGCGGCAGGCAGCTCGACGACGTGCTAATGCCGCGCTATCGACTTGCCGATGAAGAGGTTGCCGCGCTGGGAACCTTTCTTAAGGGCCTCTCTTCCGAGTGGTCGCCGGGCGTCGACGATACACATATCCGCTTTGCCACAGTGATTACTGACGACGTCAGCGACGCCGAACGCGAGGCGGTTCTCGCTGTCCTGAATACTTTCGTCGAAGAGAAGAATCGCAATACCCGGCTCGAAAGTGAGCGCTGGGATCGAGGTTCGACGCCCGCAAGTCGCCTGCCGACTGTGCACCGGGACTGGGTGCTCGAGGTGTGGGAGCTCACCGGGGCTGCAGATACCTGGGGCGCACAGTTGGAGACAACGCTACCGTGACAATCCGGTGTTCGCGTTGCTCAGTGGCATGAGTCATCAGTCCTGGGGACCGGTCGGGCGCTTCTGCGAACGCAACGAGATTCCGTGCCTGTTCCCGGGTGCAGATGTTACCGATGCCGAGCAGGACGATTTCTACACGCTCTATTACTCCCGTGGCCTGGAACTTGAGGCCGACCTGATAGCAAAGCACCTGGCCGAGCAGCCAGCGTCGAATGTCGTGCAGGTTTATTGTGCGTCGGGGCCGGAGCAAGCGGCCGCGAGATTGCGAGTCAAGCTTGAGGGGTCGACCGCTGCGGTTCGGGACATTGCGTTCGACTGCGACACGTCGTTGCCTGAAGATGAAATTGGCAGGCTGCTGAGCGCGCCAAATGACACAGCCGCGGTGCTATGGCTTAATGCCACGCAAATTGCCGCGATCCTCGAGGACAATCCTTCCGCTCGAATCTATGCGTCGTCAACCTTGCTTGGCGGGTCGTTCGAATCGCTGTCGGGGTCGGCCTTCGTTGCTCATCCCTACCGGTTGCCCGGACAAATCGATCCGGCCCTGGCCCGTTTCAAGGTCTGGGCAAAGACTCGTGGTGTCGAGCTCACGTCCCCCCGGCGCCAGGCGGAAGCATTCTTCGCTTGCCTCGCGATGAAGGACGCGATTGCGCACATCGGCCGTTTCTTTATCAGGGACTTCGCGCTCGATACGCTGGATCACGCCCAGTCGATCGTGGTTTACCTGTCGTACTATCCGAGACCGACGCTGGGTCCACGGCAGCGCTTCGTCAACAAGGGTGGGTATGTACTGCCCATCGTCAACGGCAAGGCAGATACCAAAGAGGCTCGACTGGATTCTGCCCTGACCTCGCCCAACCCGTATAATCACTGCAATGCGGGAAGGGGAATCAGCAATGCTCAGTGTCGACCACCTGGTCAAGCAATATGGCGATTTTGTTGCCGTCGATGACATCTCCTTCGACGCAGCAGAGCGTACGGTGTTTGGCCTGCTCGGCCCGAACGGTGCCGGTAAATCAACCGCAATCAACTGTATCTCCGGGTTACTCACGCCGACGGCTGGCCGGATTGCGGTGTCGGGTCACGACGTCGTCAAGGACGGCAAGGCCGCGCGCCGTTCCCTTGGCATCGTGCCGCAGGAGCTGGCGATCTACGAAGACCTGCCTGCGATCGAAAATCTGCGCTACTGGGGCAAAGCCTACGGCTTGCGCGGCAAGGAACTTGAGGATCGCGTGAGTGATGTGCTTGAGCATATCGGGCTCGCCGATCGTGCTCGTGATCTTCCGAAAGAATTTTCGGGTGGCATGAAGCGGCGCCTCAACTTCGGCTGCGGCGTTGTGCATAAACCGAAAGTCCTGCTGCTCGATGAGCCAACCGTAGGCGTGGATCCTCAGTCCCGGGCCAAGCTGTTCGATCTCGTCGAGGCGGAGCGTGATGCCGGGGCATGCGTGCTGTATACCACGCACTACATGGAAGAGGCGGAGCGCCTGTGCGATTCCCTGGCGATCATCGATCACGGCAAGATCATTGCGAAGGGCACGGTTGCGGAACTGAAAGCGCAGCTCGGTGCACGGGATGCACTGCAACTCAATGGCCAGTTTCCTGGCGACGCTATCCGGGATGCCGTCATGGCACTCGTGCCGGGGATCGCAGATCTCGAGATACTGAGCCACGCCGATGACTCGTTGCTGCTCACCCTGTCATCGGCGTCCCATCATCTGCCGAAGATCTTCGATGCAATCAGCGGGGCGGGTGGTTCTGTTTCAGAGACCAGCCTGCGCAGCCCGAACCTCGAAACGTTGTTCCTGTTGCTCACGGGCAAGGAACTGCGCGAGTAGTTATGAACTTCCTCTTTGCATCGGTGAAGAAAGACCTGCGACGCTGGATGCAGGACAAAACGGCGATGCTGATCTGGTTAGGCATACCGTTCCTTATTGGCGGTCTGATCACCTCACTGATTGACGGTGGTGACGGCACGCCCACCGGCGTTCTCCTCGTCGTCGACCACGACGATTCGTTGCTGAGCGGACTCGTTGTCGGCGCGTACAGTCAGGACCAGCTTGGCGACCTCCTTATCGTGGAACAGGTGTCAGCCGAAGAAGGCGAGGGGCGTATCAATGATGGCGACGCCAGCGGCTTGCTGACGATACCGGAGGGGTTTCAGGACGCCTTCCTGAACGAGACGCCCGTTACGCTGACGCTGAAGACCAATCCGGCGCAGACCATTCTTCCCGGGATTATCGAAGACGTTACTGAGATCCTGCTCGATGCGGGGTTTTACGCACAGCGGCTGCTGGGGCCCGAGATAAAGAAGATCCAGGACTCCGGTCTTACCGAGATGCCTGGCGACGCGTTTGTCGCAGGTATTTCGGTGGATATTCAGCACAAAATCGACGCGATCATGCCGAAGCTCTCACCACTGCTTTTCGATATCGAGATCGTTGAGCCGCCGCCGCAGGAGCCGCGACCCGATATGGCCCTGTTGTTCCTTCCGGGCATCATCCTGATGGCGGTGCTGTTTTCATCGAACAGCCTGGCTGCCGATTATTGGGAGGAGCGGGACAAGGGGACGTTACGCCGACTGGTGTGCGCACCTGGCGCGCTTTCGGGTTTCGTTGCAGGAAAAGCGTTTGCGGCGTTGGTCGTCATGGCGGTGCTTGCGTCGATAACGCTGGGTATTGGATTTGTTTACCATGGCGTCGCCTGGTCAAAATTTGTGTCGTCGCTACTTTGGGTGTCGCTGGGCGGCGTCGGCCTGTATGCCTGGTTCTCTGCACTACAAATGCTGTTTCCAACCAATCGCGCCGCCAACCTCGTCATGATGATCCTGCTCTTTCCATTGATGATGGCAGGCGGAAGCTTTTTTCCGCTCGAGGCCTTACCCGACTGGATTGCCGGCATTGGACGTTTGTCACCCAATGGCTTCATTGCGGATCGACTGTCCGGTGAACTCGGTGCGTCGCATGCATGGTCGATTGATCTGCGGAGCTGGGCGACGATGCTGGCCGTGACTACGAGCGGCCTGGTTCTGAGCGCATGGCGGCTCAGCAGCGGATTTGCACGGAATTGATGCAATGAAAAACATCATCTTCATTGCATGGCATGACGTTCGCAACCAGCTGCGTGAGGGGTCGACGCTTACCTGGCTGTTTGTGATGCCACCGATTTTCTTTTACTTCATTGGTACCGTCACCAGCGGATTTTCGGCCGGCATCAGTGGCGGGCCGGCGACGCCGCTAACCGTGGTCGCCGAGTCGCCGGGGTTCCTCAGGGAACAGATCGATCTGCGGCTCTCGGCCAATGATTTCGCCGCCGAGTGGGTTGAGTCTCTCGATCTCGCGGCGGAAGAAGCGGCGCCTTCGCGCATACTGACGTTCGACGCACGCCTGAGCGAGAAGGTCCTGGCCGATGAATCGGTCGGGGTCAGCTACGACACCCGAGCCAACTCACTGTCTCGAGAGTTTGAAGAGATTCGAATCAACCGGGCGCTCTATACGGCGCTGGCCGATATTGTCGTTGCAGATGCCACCGCCGACACGCTCGATGCCGGGGCGCTGGCGACGCTCAACACAGCACCCCGCGTCTGGCAGCTGGACGTATCGCCGGCGGGAGAGCGTCTTGATGTTCCGTCAGGCTTCCAACAGGCGGTGCCGGGCATCCTCGTCATGTTCACACTCCTCGTCTTACTGACAAGCAGCGGCACGATGCTCGTTCAGGAGCGGACCGACGGCTTGCTCAGGAGACTTGCGTCGGCGCCGATTTCAAAGGCTGAGATTATCGCCGGGAAATGGGACGGGCGCATGGTGCTTGCGGTCATTCAGATTTCTGTGGCCCTGCTTTTCGGTACGTTCCTGTTCAAAATGGACTGGGGGCCAAATCCTTTCATGGTGATTCTCGTGCTGGTGGCGTGGGGTGGTTTCTGCGCCTCCGCGGGTCTCTGGTTGGGAACAGTCGCAAGGACGTCGGCGCAGGCCGGAGGGCTTGGCGTGCTGGCCGCGAACCTGCTTGCAGCACTCGGCGGATGCTGGTGGCCCATCGAGGTGACGCCCGAGTGGATGCAGTTCGTGCAAAAGCTTATGCCCACAGGCTGGACGATGGACGCGCTGCACAAGCTGATCAGCTTTCAGGCGGGCGCGGCGTCCGTCATTCCAAACATCATCGTATTGCTCCTGGCTGCCGTGCTTTTCGGTTGGCTGGCAATACGCCGCTTCCGTTACGAGTAATCCTTCCGAACTTAAGCGCAACTATCCCGATGTGTGCAGCTGCGCAACCACGCGCTTGATGGCACTGTCTTCCGGATCCGTCTCGATCTTGAACTTCAGTGACTTCATCAACTCGAGCATTCGCTTGTTGTCACTCAATACCTGGCCCTCCATGACCTCGAGTTCGCGATCACGCGCGACGTCCATCAGGTTACGCATCAACAGGTGAGCGATACCCTTGCCGTGCCATTTGTCCGACACAACCAGTGCGAACTCGCAGCTCTTGCGGTCGACGTTGGTCGAGTACCTGGCAACCCCGATCTGGTCCTCACCATCTTCGAGCGGCCGAACGGCGATGAGCGCCATTTCATTGTGATAATCGATCTGCGTGAGGCGAATGAGCATCTCCTGGCTCAGTTCCTGAATCGAATTCATGAAGCGGAAGTACTTCGACTCCTTCGACAACTCGCGGACGAACTTCGCCTCGATCTCGGCATCCTCAGGTCGAATCGGGCGAATAACGATATCGGTGCCATCGTTCAACTGGGCGGTCTTCACCAGCTGTGTCGGGTAGGGGTGTATCGCCAGGTGGTGATACGGGTCTGTCGATGGCTCTGGAAAATCGACCATGATGCGCGCATCGACCGCAACGATGCCCTTGTCATCGATGATCAATGGGTTGATGTCCATTTCCTGGACCCACGGTAGCTCGCACGCGATGCCGGATACGCTCAGCAGCACGTCGATTAGCTGCTCCAGGTCAACGGCCGGCATGTTGCGGAACTCGCCGAGCATTTTCGACACTCGCGTCTGGTTGATCAGGTCGCGGGCGAGACGGCGATTCAACGGCGGCAAGGAGATAACGGAATCTCCGATGATCTCGACCATCGTGCCACCGCTGCCAAAACTGATCACCGGGCCAAAGACGGGATCCCGGATGATGCCGATCATGAGTTCGCGCCCGTTCGAGCTGCGGTACATCTTCTCGATCGTGACGCCCGAAATCGTGGCATCCGGGACCTTGCTCTGTACCTCGTCGATCAGCTGCCGAAAGACACCGCGAACCTCATGCGCCGAATTAATGTTGAGTCGCACGCCGCCCGCGTCGGACTTGTGCGTTATATCGGTCGACAGGACCTTCATGGCCACCGGAAAACCGATCGATCCGGCCAAAACCAGTGCTTCATTGGCGGAGCGCGCGATGCCATTGCGGACGGTCGGAATGTGGAAGGCGTTGAGTACGGCCATGGATTCCGGTTCCGTGAGCGTGTGGCGTTGCTCGTCCAGGACTGACTCTATGATCAGTCGTGCACCGTCGGCGTCAGGCGCTTTCTTGCCCCTGCTCAGGCGCTCGGGTGTCTGTAGCAACATGCGCTGATTGCGGTTGTAGCGCGCAAGGTAAGAGAAAGCGTCTATCGCATTCTCAAGCGTGGTGTAGTTGGGCACGCGCGCCGCGTTGAACAGCTTGCGGGCCTCGTTTATCTGGGCGCCGCCCATCCAGCTTGTCATGACGGGTTTGTCGTTGTGTTTGGCCGCGTCGATTACTGCTTTTGCAACTTCCGTTGGCCGGGTCATCGCCTGCGGAGTCAGTATGACAACGGCACCATCGATGTTCGGGTCCGCAAGACAGATTTCGATGGTTTGTTTGTAGCGCTCCGGTGGCGCGTCACCAATGATGTCCACGGGATTGCTGTGCGACCAGACCGAGGGCAGGACCTCGTTCAGGCGAGCGATGGTGTCATCACTCAGCGAACTCAGCTCGATTCCCTGGTCGACGGCGCGGTCAGCGGCCATTACGCCGGGGCCGCCGCCGTTGGTGATGATGACCAGGCGCTCTGCTCGCTGCCGGTTCTGAATCGAAGACAGCGCCCGGGCTGCGGAGAATAACTGGCCCACGGTTTCGACGCGCAGCACACCGGAGCGGGAAAGCGCTGCGGAGAAGGTATCGTCGCTACCGACGAGTGCGCCCGTATGGGACGCCGACGCTTCGGCACCAGCGGCATGCCGGCCAACCTTGAGCGCGATCACAGGTTTGACGCGCGCGGCCGCGCGCAAGCTGCTCATGAAGCGGCGTGAGTCGTAGACACCTTCTATATAGAGCAGGATCGCCTTGGTCTTCGGATCTGTCGCGAGGTAGTCGAGATAGTCCCCGAAGTCGAGATCTGCGGCGATACCGGTCGACACAACCGCCGAGAATCCGATTTCATTGACGGCAGCCCAGTCCAGGATCGCGGTGCAGATAGCGCCGGACTGCGAGACCAGTGCGAGATTACCCGGCTGGGCGTTGTTGTTGCCGAACGTAATATTGAGGCCGATGTCCGGGCGGATGATACCCAGGCAGTTGGGTCCCATGATGCGGATGCCGTAGCGCCCCGCCATTTGTGTGACGCGATCCTCGAGCCGCCGGCCCTCGGCTCCCGTCTCGCGAAAGCCCAGCCGACAGAATGAGCATCATTTGAATGCCGCGCTCGCCACAGGCCTTGACGATGCCTGGAACGCTGGGTGCCGGGGTAGCAACGACCGCGAGCTCAATTGGTCCGTCGATCTCTTCCAGCGACTTGTACGCTGGCTGTCCCTGGACGACATCGCGCGCCGGATTTATCGCGTAAATCTGACCCTTGAAGTCCGAGTCCAGCAGATTCTTGAAGACAATGCCGCCGACCGAGTCTTCTCGATCGCTGGCACCAAAGAGGGCGATGCTCCCGGGGGTAAACAGGGAGGTAAGATAGTGGGAGTTCACGACAGGTCCTGCGGCAGATTATCTATAATGGCAATGACCTTTCTACATTGAATGGCTCACCAAGCCAATAAGGAGAACCACGGTGCGTACCGCGTATATCACGCATCCTGATTGCCGGACCCATGATACGGGGACCGGGCACCCGGAGAATGCCACGCGATTATTTGCGATTGAGGACCGTTTGGTTGCCTCGGGGCTCGACGGCGTCCTCCGCAATATCGACGCTCCGCTGGCCACCGAGGAGCAACTGCTGCGTGTCCATCCCAGGGTCTACCTGGAGCGTATCCGCGCAGCGATACCGGAATCCGGGCATGTGCGCCTCGATCCCGACACGGTTGTCAGCCCAAGATCACTCAACGCTGCATATCGCGCAGCAGGTGCGGTTGTGGCCGGCGTCGATCTCGTCATGAAGGGTGATGTCGATTCCGCATTCTGTGGCGTCAGGCCGCCCGGCCACCACGCCGAAAGTGTCCAGTCGATGGGATTCTGCCTGTTCAACAATATTGCGGTCGGCGCGGCACACGCGCTGGAAGTTCATGGCCTGAAGAGGGTCGCTATCGTCGACTTCGATGTGCATCACGGCAACGGGACCGAGGAGATTTTTGACGGGGAAGACAGGATCCTCTTTTGTTCATCGTTCCAGCATCCGTTTTATCCGTTTACAGAGCTTCTTGAGAACACGCCGAACCGGGTCAGCGTGCCGCTGGATGCAACCGCAGGAAGTGAGGAATTCAGGGCCGCTGTCACCGATCACTGGCTGCCGGCACTCGAGACGTTTGAGCCGGAGATCGTGTTTGTCTCCGCCGGTTTTGACGCGCATCGCGATGACGACATGTCCCAGGTTTCCCTGACTGATGCTGATTACCGGTGGGTGTCTGACCGCATTGTTGAGGTTGCTAACAAGTCTGCATCGGGCAGGATCGTTTCGGCGCTTGAAGGGGGTTACGAACTCAATAGCCTTGCCCGCTGCGTTGAAGCACACATTCGCATACTCATGGGCATTCATCCGTGAACAACGAACCATGGCTGGAGCGCTGGCAGATTGGCCGAACCGGATGGCACGAGCCATCCGGGAATCGAAACCTGCGCGCGCACTGGCAATGGTCAGGAAAGAGGGTCCTCGTACCTATGTGCGGGAAGACGCCGGACCTGCTCTGGCTCGAGGAGCGAGGTAACGAAGTTGTCGGCGTCGAATTGTCCGAGATGGCCGTCGTTGCGTTCTTTGAGGAGAACGACATTGAATACGAAGAGATTGACGGACAACTTCGGCAGTACCGAGCAATAGATCGCTCCGTCAGTCTGTACTGCGGGGATTACTTTGAGTTTGGGGAAGGGTCTTTCGACGCGCACTACGATCGCGGTGCTTTCGTGGCGATGCCGCCGGACCTGAGACCGCACTACGCGAAGCATACGACATCATTGCTGACAAAGGACGCCGCGCAGCTTGTTATTACTGTTGAGTACGATCAGGGTGTCTGTGACGGGCCGCCCTATTCAATCGATCCCGCTGAGGCGACGACGTGCTGGCCGCGATTGCGGCGCCACGCGTGGGTCGACGACACAGAAAATGCCCCTCCCAAATTCCTGGCGGCGGGGCTTGATAAGATGCACGAGGTCGTGTGGCTTGCTGACAAAGACTGAACCAGGGGGTAGCGAAATGACAAAAGCGTTTGGCAGGCTGGCTGTATTGTGCGGTGTTCTGATGCTCGCAGGTGCCGCGTTCGCACAGACCGCGAAAACAGAACACACATTTGGACTCGATGATCCCGCGACGCGCATTCCGGGCACGCTGGACGACGTGTCATGGATGGTCGGCTCGTGGACCGGTGATGCGTTCGGCGGAACCTTCGAAGAAGTATGGAACCCTGCGTCGCTCGGCACCATGGTTGGCATGTTCAAGGTCATGGGCGATGGCGAAGTGCGCTTCTACGAATTGATGTTGCTCGCCGAAGAGGAGGGCTCGCTGGTATTGAAGGTCAAGCACTTCCACGCTGACTTCACGGCCTGGGAAGACAAGGAAGACTACGTCACCTTTCGCCTTGTCCACGTTGAGCCGAGTGCTGTGCACTTTTCAGGAATTAGTTTCTATAGCGTCAGCGACGATGAAATCCACACTTACCTTGCATTACATGATGATGACAAAGTGTGGGAGGAGAAACTCGTCTACCGTCGGGCTGACACCCTAGGCATCCGCGCGGGCAAGGCCCCACTTGACTTCGTTACCCTCGACGGGTCGCGCCGGAATATTCTGCGACAGCAGCAACGAGCAAATGGCAAAGCCCGTGCCGATCAGAAAAACCGCGGAATTCGATACTACCCACACCAGGCCAAGAGCAGCCGGAATTACGACGGCGGCGATGTGATTGATCGTGAATGAGACGCCGGCCGTGCTGGCGATATCATCGGGGCTCGCGATCTTCTGAAAGTATGTCTTGATCGCGATCGAGAGCGCGAAAAACATGTGATCGACGATGTAAAGTGCAGCCCCGGCGGTCGGGTTCTCGACAAACGCATAGGCAGTGAAGACCACAACGAGTCCTGTGTACTCGATCGTTAACGCGCGGCGTTCACCGATTCGTCCAATCAGTCCGCCGATACGCTCCGCGAACAGCCAGTTGAACGCGTAGTTGACCAGGAACAGCGTTGTAACCTGCGCCGCGGAATAGCCGAATTTTTCCACCATCAGGAATGCGGCGAAAACCATAAATATCTGGCGCCTCGCCCCGGAAAAGAACTGCAGCGCGTAGTACAGCCAGTAGCGCTTCCTCAGGACGAGCGAGCGTTTCTGTTCATGCTCGGCGCGAAATTGCGGGAACCCTGTCCACATAAATACTGCCAGGGCGCAGCAGGACCCACCGGCGAGCAGGAATATCCAGACATAGTCGAGTTGGAGCGGTTCCAGCAGCACCCACAGCACGGCGTACACAAGCAGGGAGGTGATCGAGCCGACGGAAATCAACTTGCCAAAGGCGCGCGGCGCCTCTGCCTTGTCGTACCACTGCAACGCGAGTGACTGCTTTACTACTTCGAAGTAATGAAAGCCCGTCGACATCAGGACGGTCGTCAGATAGAGCCCAAGCGCGGATGGGAAAAAGCCCGCCAGTGCGACGCCGACGCCGAGGAGGGCAAGCGCCAATACCGCAAAGGTTTGTTCCTTGAGCACCAGCAGAACGAAAACCGTTGTGAAGGCGAGAAAACCGGGGACTTCGCGCAAGCTCTGCAGAATGCCAATCTCGACGCCCGTAAATCCGGCCTGCTCAACCACGAAGTTATTGAGCAGCGCGGCCCAGGCGCTGAATGCGATCGGCATAGCGATCGACATCAGCACCAACAGGTTATGCGGGGTTTGCCAGGAGCGCTGCATTGATTGGTTAATCCTCGATCAGTAACTTCGTTGCGATAGCTAGAGCACGGGCTCCAGTGGCAGGATGCTGTTGAACCACAGGCGGACACGTTTCATGCTGCCAACGGAGGTATCGGGATTGAAGTCGGATGTGGTCTGCCAACTGTTCGATGGATCGATGTCCAGCTCGATACTTTCCGTCAATTGCCTCGCAAGCTCGGCATTGTCGGCGAGCATCCCAACTTCCGTATTGAGGTTGGCCGAGCGCGGATCGAGATTGAATGTGCCTATAAATAGAGTCTTGTCATCAATGACCATGCTCTTCGCATGAATGGCAAATACCGGGTTGTTCACGGCGATTCGTGGGTAGCGCTCGATAAGTTTGTCGCGGATCGCTGGGTAGGGGTTGAATTCATACAGCTCGACGCCCGCTTCGAGAAGCGCCTTGCGTTGGCCGTGATAGCCGCTAAAGGCCTGGAGGTTATCGGTTGAGGCCAGTGAGTTTGTCGAGATGCGAATGCGTACGCCCCGGTTGACGAGCTCCTCGAACAGCTCAATGCCGCCTTCAGGCATGATCAGGTAGGGTGACTGGATAAGAATCGAGGACTTGGCGTTCTTAACCGCAGCGATCAGCCGCTCTGTGGATTCACCGCCGCCACCCAGCCCTTCTTCGCCAGAGTTCTTGCCAGGGATATCGCTGATAAACGACACGTCTCCCCAGGACATGGCATCGACGATAGCGGGAAATTGTCCGGGCGCCCCGGTAATGGCCTGTCGTATCTGAGGTTCGAAGTTCTTGGGATCTGCCGCATAAGCGTGCAGGGCACGAGATTTTTCCTGCACTTCGGCAGCTGTCAGGTCGCGGCTGATATGGTCGAGCAGGACCTCGACAGGATGTGCGAACTCGCTGTTCCAGAATTCCTCGAAATTCTCGCTCATTTCCGTAACGGCGGGGCCGAGCAGCAACACATCGCGATCCCGAAAGTTGTATTCGTGATCGAAATCGAAATACTCGTCGGCCATATTGCGTCCGCCGGTGATGCCGGCAACGCCGTCAAAGATCGCAGTCTTGTCATGCATCCGTTGGTTCACGGCACGGAACTTCGTAAAAGCGTTGCCCATACGCTGCCAAAAATTCACGCCAACTCTGAGATTTGGATTGTAGATGCGGATATGAGCATTTGGATGCGCGGACAACAGAAGCAAGGTCTTGTCCTGTGCATCGATCAGCGTGTCGTCGACAAGGACCCGAACACGCACACCACGTTCCGCTGCACTCAGCAATTGTTCCGCAGCAAGCGTGCCAATGTTGTCGCTGCTCCAGATGAAGTACTGGACATCGATAGTTCGAACAGCGTTCTGTGTCAGCCAGGCCCGTCCGAGAAGCGACTCCTCTCCCTTCTCGAGAATATAGGCGCCTGTTTTTTCGGCCGCTTTCTCTGCACACTCCGGGCAGTTCTCGGTAAGCCACGCTGGTGGCGCTTGTTCTGCAGCCCACAAGCTCAACGGCAGCAACAGCACAGAGAGCAATGCCAGGTTGTTCCGGATTACGCGCATGCGTCTATCCTATAGTGATATGGTGGAAAAAGTCCGTACTTTTGACATAGGAGTGCCAATGAAACTTTGGTCAGTAGCGAGCGAAATGGCAGCAAAAACACCGGACGAAAGAAATCGCTATGTCGATTTTCTGCGTGCCGTCTCAATACTGTTTGTTGTCATCGGACACTGGCTGATTGCCACTGCATGGTACGTCGACGGCGAGCTCACGCCGGGACATCTGCTTAAGTCGCATCCACAAACTCAGTGGTTAACCTGGTGGTTCCAGGTGATGCCGGTCTTCTTCATTGTCGGCGGTTATTCGAATGCCGTTTCACTCGAAAGTGCGAAGCGCAAAGGGCAGGGCTATGCCGACTGGTTGATTGCACGACTGCACCGGCTGGTGACGCCGTTGCTCGCTCTAATCATCACATGGGGTGTCGTCGCTGGTGTGATGAAGATGATGGACGTTCGGTCGGAAGTCATCGTATTTACGTCGCAGGCCGCACTCATTCCGACCTGGTTTCTTTCCATCTACATAACGCTTGCGCTGCTCGCGCCCATCGCCTACAAGTTCTGGCGACGGTACGGATTCCTGTCGTTCTGGGCGCTGGCCGCCGTTGCCATAATCATCGACGTACTGTTTTTTGCGGCCGATATTCGCTGGCCAGGTTGGACCAACTATGTCTGGGTGTGGCTCGCGGTGCACCAACTCGGTTTCGCATGGCGTGATGGCCGTATGGGTAGCGTCTCGAAACTCCTGGTTTATTCCGCGCTCGGTTTTGCGACGCTGTATGCATTGGTCCACTGGGGTCCGTATCCACTTGCGATGGTTGGTTCGCCCGATCAAGGCCTGAGTAATACATTGCCACCGAAGATCACATTGCTGGCTCTCGGCGTTTTCCAGTTTGGCTTATTGCTCGCACTCGAAGGGCCGATGCGAAGAGTCCTGTCGGGCCTGCGTGTATGGACAGCGACAGTCCTGGTCAACAGCATGATCATGACGATCTATCTGTGGCATATCACGGTGATGGTTCTGTTCGGGTCGGTGCTTTACCTTGCCGGCGGCTTCGGTTTCCACATTGAACCGGGCACAACGGACTGGTGGCTGACTCGCCCGATCTGGATCGGCATTCTTATCATCCTGCTGATACCCGCCGCACTCCTGATGTCGCCACTGGAGCGTCGTTCGAGAAGCCCAGAGACACCGACTCCGTCAGCGGCCAGGCTGGTCATCGGCGCCATCATGACCTGCCTCGGCATCGCGCTACTGGCCATGTGGGGGTTTGGTGGCGCACCCATCGCTGGATTCGGTGTCGGTGCATTCGCCCTGGTCATCGCAGGCGCGGGCACAAGCGGATTGTTGTCGCGCTGATTTCCCGATAAGCGGTCACGTTGTTCCGACGAACGGTGGAACCCTGACGAACGGTCTGTCTCACCTGATGGGTGACATTCACTATCGACCGTCAAGTCCCTAGCATGAAGGTGTGGGGATTATTTGACGGACGAGATTATGTCTAACGAGAAAACGACAATCAGGAACCCGAGCAAGCTGCCGGCACTGCCAACCGTACGGAGCTTTGGGACCGTGCCTGGAGCAAAGCCGCAGGCACCGGAGGTCATCAAACTCGAGATTGATGAGAATGATGATTTCGGGAGTGACCCGTATAACCGCACGGGTTCACACTGCATCTTGAAGATCAGCGGCGACGCCTGAGTACCTAGTCGAACCAGCGACTCCAGAAGTGCAGGCGGCTGTGGCTGACACGCAGCGCATCGCGCACTGACTTCTCTTCGAGAACGTCTCGGTGAGGCACTCGAAATTCCGTGCTGATGTCACCCAGGTGGCGGGCGTGCCGACGGATCGCGAGGTCCGCCATGAAGTAGCCATGGTTTTCCAGGATTTTCGATTCTGCTTTAGTGAAAGAGTCCATGTCCGTTCGAACTTCGCCGATGCGTGATTGCAGCAGGTCCTCAGGATAGCCGTACCAGTCTTTCTCCAGTTCCGTGAGCTCGCGCTCGAATTCATCGCTGCAGTTCTCACAGAAATTACTCTTGCGACTCGCAAGCCGCCAGAAAGCGCCTGTCGGTTTGTCCGTGACACGGCGACTGCTCATGAAACAATCTTCTTGTTCTGAGAGCGCGCAAGGGGAAGGTCCCTTCATCTTCTCGCACCGTCTGATAGCGTCGATGCAGGCGTCGAATGATCGCGCGCCGGCGTAGCGCCCCAACCTGGTTCCTGCCGATATCGACGTAGCGCATGATGCGCGAACCGAACCACCTGGGTACTTTAAGATCGAACGGCGTTCCGGCGTCGGAAATAAGGACGACCTTGTTACTGTTCCACACGGGTTCCATGCCGGTGTTGTCGTACACGCCGCCGTCCGTCAGATGGCCAATCGTCCTGCCGTCCTTCTTGATCTTGATCGGCCCGAATATTGGCGGAAAGCACGCGGAGGCCGCGACCGCCTCGGCGATCGTCATGTCATCGGGAGTGGTGTAGGTGCCGATCTTCTCCGACGTGAATCGCCAGGGCGTTCCTTTCTCGATATTCGTTGCCAGGAAAATGAACTCGATGCCCTTGTCCGCCCGTGCGGGCAATTCGCTCAGCGTTCTTGCGCCGATGCGTTTGCGGAATGCTTTCTCGAGGCCCCGGGCGCGCGGTGCCGGCCAGATCCAGTTCCATGCCATGTGCCGCATGAACAACCCGGTGCGGATGTCCTTTCGTACCATTTGCCGAAACGGTGCCGAAACCTCCCGCTCCCAGTTGTCGAAGGCCAGGTGCCTGGCGCCACGCTCGAGCATACGATGAGCGAGGAAGCCCGAGAGAATGCTGCCCCCGGAGACGCTCGAGAGACGGGTAATTTTCTGGAGGATGCCAAGCTCATGCAGGCGCCGCGTGACGCCGAGGTGAAACAGGCTGGCGCGGTAGCCGCCCCCCGATAATGCCAATCCCTGTCCTTTGAGCTTTTTGATCATTGCAGTGTAAATATCTCATACTTTTAGGGGTTTGCCGCTATGGTGCCGGGCCGCCTATTGCTTGAGTATGCAGGAAAAAGGTACACCCATTCAGGCAAGAAGAAACCATCATGAAGAAACTCGTATATTCCTTCGCCGACGGCGACGGCAAGAACAAGACACTGCTCGGCGGCAAGGGCGCAAACCTTTGTGAAATGACCCAGATCGGCATCAACGTGCCGCCCGGGTTCGTCATCACAACGGAGGCCTGCCTCGACTACCTCGAAGAGAACGCGCTGCCCGACGGTCTGATGGCCGAGATCCAGGAACAAATCACGGATCTCGAGAAGACCACAGGCAAGACGTTCGGCAAGGGCTCCGATCCATTACTCGTATCGGTCCGTTCCGGCTCCGCCCTGTCGATGCCCGGCATGATGGATACGGTTTTGAATCTCGGCCTCAACGAGGAAACGTTGGCAGGCCTGATTAAGCAGACGGGTGACGAACGCTTCGCCTACGACGCTTATCGCCGCTTTATCCAACTGTTCGGCAAGGTTGCACTCGGCATCGATGACGAACACTTCGACAAGCATTTTGACGACATTAAGAAACGCGTTGGCGTGAAAGCGGATGTGTCTCTCGACGCATCTCATCTGAAAGAGATTAGTGGCAAGTTCCTCGAAGTCGTCAGGCGTGAGTCCGGCGAAGATTTTCCGCACGACGTTGCGCAACAGCTACAACTTGCCGTGGAAGCGGTATTCCGTTCGTGGATGGGTAAACGCGCCGTCGACTATCGCCGCGAGTTCCACATCACGCCCGCTATGGCGAACGGCACGGCGGTCAATATTTGCACGATGGTCTTCGGCAACAAGGGCGACGACTGTGCGACGGGCGTTGGCTTTACGCGTAACCCGGGCACCGGTGACAACGAGATGTTCGGTGAGTACCTGACGAATGCGCAGGGCGAAGATGTTGTTGCTGGCATTCGCACGCCGAAACCACTGCAGGAAATGGAAACCGAGATGCCCGAGCAATTCAGGCAGCTTATTGCGTTGCGCAATACGCTTGAATCGCATTACAGAGAGGTGCAGGACTACGAGTTCACAATCGAGAAAGGCACGCTGTACTGCCTGCAAACTCGTAACGGCAAAATGAATGCAGCAGCAACGGTGAAGACCTCGGTCGACATGTTCGCTGAAAAGCTCATTACTCGCGACGAAGCTCTGTTGCGCGTTGCGCCAGAGTTGCTGGAACAGCTGCTGCATCCGCGCCTGGACCCGTCGAGTGTTGCCAAGCCGATCGCACTGGGCCTGCCGGCATCGCCAGGTGCCGCGTCCGGCAAGTGCGTGTTCGATGCAGATCTCGCCGAAAAGCTGGGTAACGAAGGCGAAGCTATCATTCTTGTTCGCGAGGAGACGCGTCCGGAAGATATCCATGGTTTCTTCGCAGCCCAGGGTATTCTGACGAGCCGCGGTGGTAAGACATCACACGCCGCCGTCGTCGCGCGCGGCATGGGCAAGCCCTGTGTGGCAGGCGCGGAAGGTATCGTGGTCGACGTTGGATTACGTCAGGCGCACGTCGGTGAATACATCCTTCACGAAGGCGATGTGATCACGCTCGACGGTGCTACCGGTGAGGTCTACATGGGCGCGCTCCCAACGATCCCCGCGCACTTCTCTGAGGACCTGGTTGTTCTGTTGGGCTGGGCTGATGAAACGGCTGACCTTAAGGTAATGGCCAATGCCGATACGCCGGACGCCGCTCGCAGTGCGCGCGAATTCGGCGCAATGGGTATCGGCCTCTGCCGCACCGAGCGCATGTTCAACGCGACCGACAGGTTGCCGATCGTCATCGACATGATTCTCGCCAACAATGAGAACGATCGCAGGGTGGCGCTAGGTCGATTGCTGCCTATCCAGCGGGAAGATTTCATCGCGCTATTTAAGGAGATGGCGCCCAACCCGGTAACGGTCCGGTTGCTGGATCCACCGATGCATGAATTTCTACCCACCGAGCATCAGCTGCTCGAGCAGATTGAGACGCTGCGAATCTATCGCGATGTCGTTCGCGGCAGGCAGACGGCCCTGGCAACACTGGATCATACGGTTGAATTGCCGGAGGTCTTCGCTGAACTCAGCGAGGAAATGGTAATTGATGCCCTGACTCGTAAAGAACGTATGTTGAAAAAGGTCCGTGAGCTGGAGGAAGTCAATCCGATGCTCGGACATCGCGGCGTGCGCCTTGGCATCACCTATCCGGAAATTTACGCGATGCAAATTCAGGCGGTGCTCGAAGCCGCTATGCAGTGTGTAGATGACGGGGTTGATGTGCGGCCCGAGATCATGGTGCCGCAGGTCATCACGCTTCAGGAAATCACGCATGTCAAAGCTGCGACCGACGAGATTGTCGCGAAACTGGAACAAGCGCATGGCAAGAAGCTCAAATTCAAGTTTGGCACGATGATCGAAACCGTCCGCGCCTGCACGCGTGCCTGGCACCTGGCTGATGTAGCCGAGTTCTTCTCGTTCGGTACCAATGACCTGACCCAAGCAACCTTCTCGTTCTCACGCGAAGACGCCGAGAACAAGTTCCTGCCGATGTACAACGAATCGGGCATCCTGCAGGACAACCCATTCGAGGTGCTCGACCTGAAGGGCGTCGGTAAGCTGATCAAGATGGCAGTAGCGGGTGGGCGCGAACAGCGCGCAGACCTGAAGATCGGAATCTGCGGCGAGCAGGGCGGTCATCCCGACTCAATACAGTTCTGCCACGACGTTGGCCTGAACTATGTTTCGTGTTCAGGACCGCGAGTACCGGTGGCGCGTCTGGCCGCAGCTCAGGCTAAGTTGAGAGGCTGACGTACCGCGCCGACGGTTCGCAAAAGTCGGTTGGATTTTGCCAACCGGCGAGGGGCTGGTAAGCGCTCGAAAGCAGCCCGTCGAGTGATGAACTACTTGAAGACTGCTGCTGACCCAAAGCAGACCTTCGACTCGGAGGCAGATGGTGCTGCCGGACTTGCGGCTGCCAATCGTCGTGTGATGAACTGCCAAGGTGAGCGCAAATACTCGATTTTTTTGGTTGTTGGCGGGCCTGGCCGCAGTCGCTATAGGTGCCGTTGGCGTGGTGCTGCCTTTGTTGCCGACGACGCCGTTCCTGTTGGTCGCCGCTTTCGCGTTCGCCCGATCCTCAGATCGGCTGAATAGTTGGTTGCGAGAACATCGGGCTTTCGGGCCCTTGATCGACAACTGGCACCGCGACGGCAGCATTGACCGCAAAGCGAAGTGGACGGCGATCATGGTCATGATCGCGACACCGGTCATCACGTGGCTGCTTGATGCGCCACTGTGGGTCCTGGCTTGTCAGATAGCCGTCTTGAGTGCGGCGGCCAGCTTCATCCTGACCCGCCCGTCGCCGAGTGAACACCGTCGCTAGCAGTGCCTATGCAACTGATTCTTAAGGTGGACTACAATCACTACGGGAGAACCAGGTGGAATTTGTACTCGTTTTCGCAATTCTTGCTGTTGTACTTGTTATACCGATAATGATTGGTGCGCGCCTTGTCGGCGCCAGGAACACCGGTTTCGGCTCCGCGTTGCTGGCAGTCGTAATAGTCGCCGGCCTTTCCGCGGTAATTGATAGCACAATAACCAGCGACGTGGTCGCTTTTGTCGCTGCAGCTGTCGTTGGTGCATTCGTGCTCTCGGGAATTCTTGGCACGACATTTTTTCGTGGGCTGGCGGTCAGTGTGATCGCGGCGATCATCCAGGTCGTCGTGATGCTCCTGCTTGCGGGGGCCATCCTCGGGAGCGGCGCTGCGGTCACGTGATCGGCAGATACAAAGAAGCCACACAATGATAATGA
>CAVROF010000010.1:0-12401 GCA_963722775.1 uncultured Gammaproteobacteria bacterium | reverse complement strand
AACCGACCTTCCTGCCTGGAAGGCGCTGGCGGAGCACTGCAAAGACGACATGCGCAGCAAGCACCTGCGTGACCTGTTCGCGCGCGACAAAAAGCGCGGCAATCGCTTCAGGCTCAAAGCGGGTGATCTGGTTCTCGATTACTCAAAGAATCACGTCAATGCGACGACGCTCAAGCGCTTCGCACAACTGGCGAAGCAGGCGGACGTGCCTGCAGCCATCGAAGCCATGTTCGCGGGCGAGAAGATCAACAAAACCGAGGGACGTGCAGTCCTGCATGTCGCATTGCGTTCGAAAATATCGGACATGGTCGCACTCGAAACACCGGGTGTGCGCGAGATCTGGGAAGTGCTGACGAAGATGGAGGCCTTCGTGGATGGCGTCCACAGCGGCAGGATTCGCGGCAGCACGCGCAAGAAAATCACCGACATCGTCAATATCGGTATTGGTGGCTCGGACCTCGGACCCGTCATGGCGAGCAAGGCGCTCAGGCCGTACTGGAAAGACGGCTTTCGCTATCACAGCGTGTCCAATATCGACGGCACGCAGCTCGACGACCTGAAAGAAGAACTGGATCCGGAACGGACCCTGTTCGTCGTCTGCTCGAAGACGTTTACAACGCAGGAGACGATGGTCAACGCGCGGGCTGCGCGCGACTGGATCGTCGCGAAGCTGGATGCCGTGGCCGTGCAATACCACTTCGTGGCGGCGTCGACCAATCACGAGGCGCTCGACGACTTCGGTATCCGGTCGGACTATCGCTTCGGTTTCTGGGACTGGGTCGGCGGCCGCTATTCGATGTGGTCCGCAGTGGGTCTTTCGCTCGCGTTGATCGTTGGCATGGATGTGTTCCGGCAGATTCTTGCCGGCGGGCGCCGTATGGACCTGCATTTCCGGCAGGCACCGATGGACGAGAACATGCCGGTCCTGCTGGCGCTGCTCGGCATCTGGTACAACAACTTCTTCGGCGCACAAAGCCAGGCCATCCTGCCCTACACGAATCGACTGGATCGATTCCCGGCCTACCTGCAGCAGCTGCAGATGGAGTCCAGCGGCAAGAGCGTGCGCATGGACGGCAAACCCGTGCGCTGCGATACGGGCATGATCATCTGGGGCGAGGCGGGCAGCAATGCGCAGCATTCGTTCATGCAGCTGATGCACCAGGGCACGCGTTTTGTGCCGGTCGATTTCCTGTTGCCGCAGTCGTCGAAGCTGGCGACCGCGAACTGCATGGCGCAGGCGCAGGCGCTCATGGAGGGCACAGCCCCTGTAGGAGCGGCTTCAGCCGCGAAACAGTTCGGGCCTGAAGGCCCTCCTACGGGCCCTCCTACGGAACCCTGGCGTGTGCATGAGGGCAATCGCCCGAGCAATACGATTCACTTCAAGAAGCTGACACCCGACACGCTCGGCCAGCTCATCGCCCTGTACGAACACAAGGTGTTCGTCGAAGGCGTTGTCTGGGGTATCGACTCGTTCGATCAGTGGGGCGTTGAGCTCGGCAAGAAGCTCGCGAAATCCTGACTTGTCGGCGCAAGCCTCGCGGGTGACAATCGCGCCATGAGAATTCCTGCCCATCAGATGGCTCATCGCAGCCATTTCCTGCCTGCTCATGCAGCCCCTGATTGCCGCTCCAGCCGCCCAACCGGGCGATGTGGGCCTGCGGCATGACATCCAGGTGCTCGCCGACTACGGCGCCATTAGCGGCCCGGTAACGACCTGGCCGATTTCCTGGGATGCGGTTCTCGCCGATCTCGAATTTGTGCAGGCGAACGATATTGTCCTGCCCAACAAGGTTCTGCCAACGTTCAGCCGCGATGCTTGCAAGGGCGCAGCGCGAGACCGGGCGCGGCCAGGTCGCCTTCGGTGGCAGCCTGGCGGCTGCGGAAGAGCCGGTCAATATTCGTGGCTTCGCGGATACGCCACGCGCACGCGGCGAGCTGGAGGCGGGTGTTTCCTGGTTCAGCGAACACATCAGCGTCGATCTCAATGTGTCGGCTCTCGATAAGCCTGCGGACAACGAGGACGTTCGCGCGGACGGTAGCCAGCTCGGTGTCGACTTTGGCAACTGGTCGGTCGCCGCAAGCACCATGGATCGCTGGTGGGGTCCGGGTTGGGACGGCAGCCTGATTCTTTCGAACAATGCGCGACCCATTCCTGCATTCACGATTGGTCGCAACAGGACGCACGCGCCGAATCCCAAGTGGATCAGCTGGATCGGCCCGTGGGACCTGAACGTGATCTGGGGGCAGCTCGAGAGCGAGCGCGCAGTTCCGGATGCGCGGTTTTTTGGCATGCGCGTGAACATTCGGCCGCTGAAGGGCCTCGAGATCGGTATTTCCCGGACAGCACAGTGGTGCGGTGACGGACGTCCCTGTGGTGCTGATACGTTCTGGGACCTGCTCCTGGGCAAAGACAATATCGGTGATGCAGGAACGACCGAAGAAAATGAGCCAGGCAACCAGATGGCCGGCTTCGATGTGCGCTGGACCAACCTGTGGTTCGGTACGCCGGTCTCGCTGTACGGGCAGATGATCGGTGAGGACGAGGCGGGCGGATTCCCGAGTCGCTACCTCGCGCAGTTTGGTGTCGAGGGAAGCGGGATAACGCGCAATCAGACGTCGTATCGCTGGTTTGTCGAGGGGGCCGCGACGAGCTGTGATGCGGTCAAGAGCGAGGTCCTCTACAACTGCTCATACCGCAACGGCATTTACCAGTCAGGTTACACGTACAATCGCCGCATCATCGGCCACGGCCTCGATAACGACGCACGAGTCGTTAGCGCAGGCGTGGTCATCGTTGGCGCCGAGGGCAATTCCTGGCACGTCCTCGGGCGCATTGGTGACCTGAACAGGGTGGGTTCCGACCCGAATCACAGCGTTGCCATCAACCCGCAGGACCTGGCGAGCATCGATATTCAGTATTCATTTCTTTCCAAAATCGGGACGTTCGACATCGGTGCCGGCTTCGAGCGGCGCGAGGAAATGGCGAGTGGCATCGACACGAGCGATACTCGCGGATTCATCCGCTGGACGAGCCCGACAAAGACCCGATAGACAGGAATCAATGACTTAGGCATTATTATGTTCAATCTACATCAGATTAACGAACTGAGTGCCTGAAAAAACGATAATGATCAGGCACATACTCGTTGTTTGCGTGGGCAATATCTGCCGCAGTCCGATGGCGGAGGCGTTGCTGAAGCGCGAGTTGAGAGAACAAGACGGTTTTACAGTCGAGTCGGCTGGGCTCGGGGCCCTGGTGGGATACCCGGCGTCCGAGTTTTCCATCGAGTTGATGGACGAGCTCGGCGTGGATATCACCGCGCATCGTGCGCGGCAGATTCACCCGGACATGGTGAACGCTGCCGACCTCGTGCTGGTGATGGAGGCGGGTCACAAGCGGGCGATCGATGACGCGGACCCGACAGCTCGAGGCAAGGTGCATCGACTTTGCGAATGGCAGGACAAAGACGTCGACGATCCCTATCGGCGACCGAAAGAACAGTACGAGCAGGCGCTGGCCGACATCCAGAACGGTGTTGCCAGTTGGGCAGAGAAGATAAAGGTATAGATCAGGAACAATGAAGGCTTGGGCAAAAGCAGGGATCATCCTCGTCGCCGTGTTGCAAGGCGCGTGCGGGATGGCACCCGGAATGAAGATGACGGAACCGGCCGAGGTTGCGGGTGGCACTGTTGTTCGGGTTACGCCGATCACTCTCGATCTGCTAAACCAGATGGAAGCGGCGCAGTCGTTCAAGGTGCGCAAGGTGGCCGAAGAATTCACCGCGCCGTCGCAAGGTTACGTTATTGGAACGGGCGACGTTCTTCAGATCATCGTGTGGGATCATCCGGAACTGACAACTCCTGCAGGTCAGTTTCGTGATGCCGAGACGTCTGGTCAGCAGGTCGGCGAGGATGGCTACCTCTACTACCCTTACGTTGGCATGGTGAAGGCGGCTGGCATGAACATCGCTGCGCTGCGCGATGTTCTGACCGACAGGCTCAGTTCTTACATTCAGAACCCGCAACTTGACTTGCGCGTCGTGGGCTTCAGAAGCAAGCGGGTCTACGTGGTGGGCGAAGTCAATACTCCCGGCGTGCTGCCGCTCAATGACGTGCCGTTAACGATTGCCGACGCGATCAGTCTGTCCGGTGGACTTACGCCGGATGCCTTCAAGAGCGGCGTCAACATTTCACGCAATGGCAAGGTCTACGAAATCGACCTCAAAGCACTCTACGATCATGCCGACTCCAGCCAGAACCTGATGCTGCAGCATGGTGACATCGTCAATGTGCTCGATCGCAGCCAGCAAAAAGTGTTCGTGATGGGTGAGGTCAAGACGCCGAAGTCAGTCGAAATCATGAATGGGCAGCTGTCGCTGGCCGCAGCGATCGGCGAAGTGGGTGGCGTAATACAGACCTCGGCAGATCCCGGTGCTATCTACGTCGTGCGTGGGTCGGACAAGGAACAACCTGAAATTTTTCACCTCGATGCGCGCTACGCGACAGGCATGCTGCTCGCGGAGCGATTTGAGATGCAGGCGCAGGACGTCATCTTTGTCGACACCGCAAGCATCTCCCAATGGAATCGCGTGATTAGCCAGTTGTTGCCATCGATTAGCGTTATTGGCATCGCAGACAGCATTGGAACTAAATAGTGACGGGCGCACCGCAGGAAATCAAAATGTACCAGCCGACACCCGACATGGATGACGAAGAGATTGACCTGGGCGAATTGCTCGGTGTCCTGATCGAGAATCGCTGGCTGATTATCGCTATTACCTTACTGGCTGTACTAATCGGCGCGTACAAGGCCTATACGGCTGTGCCTATTTACCAGGCAGATGGCCTTTTGCAGGTCGAAGAGAAAACATCCGGCCTGTCCAATCTTGACGTCACGGCCATGCTGGAAGACTACACACCGGTCAATGCGGAGATGGAGATACTGAAGTCTCGCTCAGTCCTTGGTCCGGTCGTTGACAAGCTGAAACTCGATATCAGCGCGACACCAGAGTTCTCTACCGAACTTGGTGCTGCGATTGCACGCAGGTTGCCTGCCGGTGAGCGCCCGGTGATCAAGGTCGACACACTCGACCTGCCGGATTCCATGCGTGGTCAGTCGCTGCGCCTGGTATTGACAGGTACAGGCCAATACGACTTGTACGATGCAAATGACGCACTTCTTGCTAAGCGGGGCTGTAGGCGAGGTGGCCATGATGGCGCTGCCGGGCGAAGAACGCTTCATACTATTTGTCTCCGCGTTGCAGGGTGAACCGGGTCAGGCGTTCCGGGTACGGCGCGGATCCCGCCTGGCGAGCATCCAGGCCCTGCAGGGGCGTCTCAGCGTAGAGGAGAAGGGTGAGTGGTCCGGGATTCTCTCGCTACGCGTCCGTGGGACCAACCCACAAAGTGTTCAGGAACAGGTTAACGAGATAGCCACCGTCTATGTCCGGCAGAACGTGGAACGCAGGACCGAGGAAGCGAAGCAAACGCTGGGTTTCCTCGAGGAGCAACTGCCGCTCGTACGCCAGAGTATGGAGGCGGCGGAGCTGAAGCTGAATGCCTATCGGCTGGAGAAGGGTTCCGTCGACCTGCCACTCGAAACTCAGGCCGTCCTGCAAACGATTGTCTCGATTGAAGCGCAGCTCAATCAGCTTCGGCAGGAACGCGAAAAAGTCACACTGGCGTTCACGCCGGCCCACCCGACAGTGATCGCCCTGGATCGCCAAATCGAGCAACTCACATCTCAGCTGAATAACCTGAATGCACAGGTGCGAGAACTGCCCGGTACGCAGCAGGAAGTTCTGAGCCTGATTCGCGAAGTGGAAGTCAATACAGCCCTGTACACCTCATTGCTCGACACCGCCCAGGAACTTCGCGTGGTCAAGGCCGGGACGGTCGGTAACGTACGCGTCATTGATAATGCCGTCATTCCGACGTCACCGGTAGCGCCTAGCCGATCACGAATCATGTTGTTGGCGTTATTGCTTGGCGGCTTCGTGGGAGTGGCGCTGGCGTTCGCACGCAAGGCGTTAAACGCCGGTGTCGAGGATTCAGACCTGATAGAGAGGCACGTCAATCTGCCCGTGTACGCGACGATTTCACATAGCAAAAATCAGGACCGCATCTACAAGGACCTGAAGTCCACCAAGGCAAAGCGGGCGATTCTCGCGGCCAAAGTACCGGATGACCCCGCCATAGAAAGCCTGAGGAACCTGAGGACAGCACTGCACTTCGGCATGATGGACGTCAAGAACAATTGCATCATGATCGCGGGTCCGAGTCCTACAGTTGGCAAATCGTTTGTCAGTGTGAACCTCGCCGCCGTTCTCGCGAGCAATGAAAAGAAGGTCCTCCTGATAGATGGTGACCTCCGGCGAGGCCATCTGCATGAGTACCTCGGCATCGGAAGAGAAAACGGCTTGTCCGACTTTATTAGTGGCGATATTCCTATCGGGCAGGTGCTTCATGAAACCACAGTTCCGGGCCTTACCCTTATCCCGACCGGCACATTGCCGCCGAACCCGGCTGAGCTTCTCCTGCACCAGCGCTTTGCGAATATCTTAAGCGTTCTTGGGCCGAGATATGACCACATTATCATCGACTCACCGCCCATCCTCTCAGTGACGGATGCCGCGATCATCGGTCAAATGGTTGGCGGGGCGTTAATGGTGTTGAAGTCAGGTGTTCACCCGATGCGGGAAATCGAGCAGGCTGTCAAACGCCTGCAGCAGGCGGAAGTGAATCTTCGTGGAATACTGCTTAATGATGTAAGACTGAGTGGCAGGCGCTATGGCGCGGGAAAATACCACTACCAGTATTCGTACAAGAAGTAAGGGCGCTGCTGAGTCAGGCTACTGCTGAGCATATCGTTGCGCATTACGGCATTCGTCAGACCATAAACATTGGGCCGTCATTCATCCTGTCGGTGCCTTCGGTTGTGTTTGCCGATCCGGACTGTGTCAGGTTTCCCACGGGCCCGAATATCCTAAGGTTGGGAGGCGCATAGGCGCGGCGAGACCCTGACTGCAGGGACTTTTCTTTGGTTATACGATCAATTTTGGTCACGAGAATTGCCCAATCGCGTTTAATTACGCGAACTCTATCTAAACTTCGGGCCCGGCACAACCGGTCGGTTCTCGGATTCGCGCAGCCAGGTTGACAGGACGAACGCCGAATGAATGGGCTGCGGATGTGGATTGTCCAGAAACTCTCGCCAGGCATTTTGCAGGGCGGTTGAGTCTACATAACCTTCGAGGTCATTTTTCAGCATGGAGACGTTCAATAAGCCCCGTTTGAACGCCAGCTTGGCGACATGCTTGTTGAACAACCACCCGATATGCGGTTTTCGGCGCGCCCAGCACACCGCTTCGGGCAGCCGATCCTGCATGAGCTCCCTGAGCAGTATCTTGGGCCAACCGCCATTCATTCGCATATGCCCGGGTAACCTCGAACAGTAATCGACCACGCGCTTGTCCAGAAAAGGGTCACGTGCCTCGGTCGCCGCACCGGCTGCGAGCCGGGCATACCGTTCGCGTCCGCCGGTCATGTTAGGCAAGATCGCGTTGCAGCGCTCGGCTGCGTAGTCGTCGGTCCAGCCTCGCGCAAAAATCTGCCGCATCCTCTCGAATCGACCGGGGATATCGACCTCAGCGGCAAACTCCGGGGAAATCATGGATTCCCTGAGGTAAGTTTCGATTCGATGACGATCCATAAATGGCCGTAGTGGCTTCTTGACGAACTCTGGCACCATTGCGGCTCGTGCGTGGCGCAGCAACTCTGCGCCAAGGGATGACCCTCCCCAATACCGAATCTCGCCCTTGATCTCGGACACTGCGCGCTTCAATTGCCCGTGGCGAATCAATCGCGCAATGTACGACCCCTCGCCCAGAACGACATCACCGCCGGCGCCGTCGAGCATGACGGATTGCCCTTGATCACGCGCCGTCAAGTAGATGGCTTTCAGAATCGTAAACTCACCGTCGAAGGGCTCTTCGATATCGGACATCAGCGCTTCGAACCTGTCCTGTTGAGCGTCCGGGTGAACCAGAACAGGAGAAATCGAAGGCATGGTTAGCGCAGCATAAATCCCCCGCGATTCTTCACAATCGGAGTCGCGGTACTGGACGCCAGAATAGGTAGGCAGCGGTCGGCCGTCGCTGGCGCTCAGAATGTCTTTGCCGACTGCAACGACCGATCCCGAATCCATGCCGCCGCTAAGCATCGACCCTACGGCTCCTGACGGCGCTCGGAGACGACACTCTATGGCCTGGGTAAACACCTCCAGAAAGCCCTCGGCGTATTCCTCATCCGACCTGGGTCCGGGATCGGAGACGGGTTCGGATCTCCAGTATTCGGCAATCTCCAGCCGTGTCGATGACACAGTCGCTTTATGGCCGGGTGGCAGCCGATGGACACCCTCGTAGAACGTACTCGTATAGTCGATCCACTGAAGTTGCGGGACCAGGAAGTCTGCGACGCGTCCCTTGTTTATCTCGTAGGGCACCTGCGGCAACACGAGGATTGCCCGAGCATCCGAGCCAAACGCGAAGCGCTTGCCAGCCGCGTGGTGATAGTAGAACGGCCGCAGACCAAAGTGATCTCGCGCGCAGAACAGCTGCTGTTTTCGCGGGTCCCAGATGGCAAACGCGAAATCGCCGAGAAGACGGATAGGGCATTGGTCTCCCCATTTGAGATAAGCGGCCAGGATCAGCTCCGCGTCGCCGACAGATGGAACCCTCTCGCCCAAACCGAGCGCGTCCGACAACTCATCGCGGTTATCCAGCCGTACGTCCGCAGTAATCAGGCAGCCGGTTTCAGGATGTGTGAATGGTTGACGTTCAAACTGCAGCTCGGGTGTCGTTGCGAGCAACGTATGGCCGAGTGCCGCGGACCCATCCCGCCACATACCGGTGCGTTCAGGCCCCCGTTTCTCGAGCATCGCCGTCATTGCACGGAGCTCGGTTTCGGCTACCGGGGCACCGTCGAGATTGAATAGTCCGCAGATTCCACTCATGAGTCGGCTACTATTACCACATGACGCGCCTGAATAATTACCGTTCTGCTTTGCTTGCCGCCTTCCCTGATTGCAGCGACAAAGATCTGGCCGAAACCGTGGAAGAGGCGGGACCGAAATTTGTGTCATTCGTCATCGATCATGGCCTCGGGCCACTGTGGCATGAGCGAACCCAGCTAGACGTATTTCGCGAAAGCCGGGTATCTGCGGAAGCGCTGTTCCTGGCACAGGAGCACGCCCTGGTCGAAATCGATTCATGGCTTGGCGACGCCGACATCGAGTATGTCTTAATCAAGGGTGCTGCCAATCGACTGCTCTTGTATGAGAATCCAGCGGTTCGTGCATGCTACGACTTTGACTTGCTCGTGCGCCCGGAAGACCGAGTGCGGACTGCGGCTGTGTTGGCCGATAGAGGCTTCATCGGGCACCCCGCCGCGCACAGAATCGGCGTTGAACTACTGCTTTCCCGCCAAGTGATCGATATCGATCTGCACTGGCGATTGCTTCGCGAGGGGCGGATGAGAGGAGACTGCACTCATGGAATGCTTGACCGCCGTCGTCGAGTCTCTGATACGTGGATGCTGAGCGCGGAGGATGCCGTATTCGTACTGCTGGTGCACCCAGCCTTCGCCAAGCACGTTGCCGGGTGGGAAATGGGCCTGCATCGAGTGGTCGATATTATTGCGTGGTTGCGGACCCAGGCCTTCGACTGGTCAGTCGTGCGGGACCGCCTTGAGCAAAGCGGCGTCCAGACCGCGGCGTGGGCGACTCTACGGTGGGTGCAGATGCTAGCGGACTCCCGTTCACTTCCGTTGCTGGACACCATGGAGTCTGCTCTGCGGCCTGGTCGGTTGCGCCGGAAGTGGCTCGACTGGTGGCTGCGCAGTGACTTTTCTGCACGCCTCAAGAATGCCCACTGGAGCCGCTTGCTGGTTTTCTCGTTATTACTGCACGATACGCCAAGCGACGCGACGCGCGCCGTCGCGGGACGATTTCGCTCGCGCCGCAGGAGCGAAGCGGATCTGGCAGTTTTTCAGAAGCTATGGCGTGAGTAGGCCACGTTCGGCAAGGTCGGTGACGAACTTGAGCACGTCGGCCTGTGCCTGGGCCTCATCCACTTCGTATTCCGAGGCGATTACCTCGGCCGTCTCGCCGAGGCTGCGTCCTTCCGAGATCGACTCCCAGATTCGTTTTGCGACACCGTCTACCCCGAAATACATGCCGCTCTCCAGGTCGAGCAGCACGGTGTCATCACCGACGACACGTGACATGACTTGAGGTGGGATTGTGGGTTTGGTTTCGAGATCCATTTCAACTTCCGAGCGAGGCCAGATGATTGCGCACTGCAGCCTGTACGCTCGGCAGCATGCCATAGTCTCGCGGATAGTCCAGCGCGAAGGTCGGAACGGAGCTCGAAACACGGTGCGTCCACTCAAAATGTCGCGCCAACAGGTCGTTGTCCTTCACGTCGAGCAGGAATGAGTTCTGGAGCCAGCCCATGTAGCGATCCAGCCCTGTGAGTTCGCGGATAACGACCGACTCGACATCCTCCTGTTCGAGAACGAAGGCCGCCAGAAGGAGCTGCGGCTCGTCGGTGTAGGCCAGTACGTCACCTGCCAACAGGCGCGCCTTGTTTGTAAAGCTGATTGGCCCGGCGCGCTGAATATTATCGCCGATGAGCGCCTCAACGCTGTCGTTCCACAGGCGTATTGAGGCGTGGCTGGATTGCGCCCGGCAACCGTCGGCGTGTTCCTCTATGAGCAATGCGTCGTCTGTCAGGAACGTGGCGCCCTGTAAGGCAAAGGATGCTGCGAGGGTAGACTTGCCCATGCCGGTCTTACCGAGAAACGCTACGGCACCGCGTGGCACGGTGACGGCGCTGGCATGAAAAGAGGGCAGGCCCTGGCGGCTCAGCGCCAGCGGTACAAGCTGATTGATATAGAGGTGCTCGACCGTGGCATCGTCAGTGCCTTCCGCCGGGTAGGCGGTGACATTCCTGCCGTCGACCGACACCTCGAAATCGGCGAGGCCGGGAAAACGCAGGAGATAGCCGTGTTTGGAGTGGTAGAACTCCGTCCACACCGTGCCGTCGTCAAACGTGTAGCAATGAAACGGCTCCGCCTCTGCAGGTTCCTGGCTTCGAGCGGATTCGACCGAGTAGCGGATCATTCGTCGGTATCCGAGGCGAGCACGTTGCGGACAAAGGACCGCGCAGCATGAGGGGTGGGGAAGAGGTCTGGATGTGCCTGCAGCACAACTGACTCGACCTCGGCAACCGTTCGCTGACCATCGCAATAACTGAGAACGATCTGGCGCGCGAGGCCACGTGAATTGAGGTGTGCGACACGATCCGGGCGCCCCCGGTGCAGTGCGGCGTTGTCGAGAAGAAGGCCATTAAACGTCGTGAGGGCGTGTCGTTGCCCGCGCACTTCGACGACCCAGGCGATGACGTGATCGACTGGCCGAACCATGACGGTGACGTTGACTGGCTCGCCCGTACTCACGAGGACAGGCTCCTCGAGCGGCAGGAATGCCTGCGGGCGTTCGAGGGCGTCGTCCACAGCAGGGGAATTGGTCATGCGAGTATCGCCGTGCAGTTGGCAGTCGAACCACCCAAGAAGTCCGTCCAGCGTTGCATCCCGGCTGGCGGTGAATTCGGCGCTCCAGGACAGGAACTCGGCGGAGGCGTTGCCAAGGACCAATGTATCGGCATCGACCACGTTCGAGACCAGGTGCTCTGATTTCAGGTTCACAGCATGTTTGGCATTAGCCGACGCAATGCTGACCCAGTGAAATTCGGCAGGAATAGGTTCGCTGCGCCAACGGCTGACCAGGTTGCGTGCCGATTCGGCCTCGGCGAGACCCAGCTGTATGGTGATCTCGGCGGGGATAATGACACCGCCGGGTTTCAGGAAACGCTGCCTGGCGTCGGCAAGCAGGGCCAGGATGCCATAGTCGAATCCGAAGTAGCCCACATGGTCGCAGACGATGACATCGACGCGCTCAGGTAGCGCGAGGTTGAAGGAATTGGACTGGAAAAACTCAGCCCTGTCGGTGAACCCGGCTTCCGCAACCGAGCGGCGCGCGATCTCAATGGCGGAGCCTTCCTCGACAAACAGGACTTTGCTGGCACCGGCTCGCAATGCCATCATGCCAAGCAGGCCGCTGCCACAACCGAGATCGAGGACTACCTGGCCGGGTTCGATGGCTTTCTCGATAGCCGCCCTGTAGCGCTGGACCTTTAGCCGGTCGGCAAGGTAGCTATAATGTTCTTCGAGTGTCGCTGGCATGGCCGGATTATGCCTTGGAGGGCATAATCCGGCTATGTCTATCGCGCGTCTCCAACACAAACTGCGCCGTTTCGTCGAGCTGAGCCTCGCCGACAAGT
>CAVROF010000009.1:0-13517 GCA_963722775.1 uncultured Gammaproteobacteria bacterium | reverse complement strand
GCGTTGTTCGCCAAGAGAAGTCGACAAGGTCGTCCACCTGGCCGCACAGGCCGGCGTGCGTTACTCGCATCGAGAATCCGCATGCCTACATCGACAGCAACCTGGTTGGCTTCCTGAACATCCTGGAGGGCTGCCGGTACAACGATGTGCAGCACCTGGTCTACGCGTCGTCGAGTTCCGTGTACGGCGCCAACACGACGATGCCGTTCTCGATCCACCAGAACGTTGATCACCCGCTGGCGCTTTATGGTGCGACCAAGAAGGCCAACGAGCTGATGGCGCACACCTACTCGAATCTCTACAACCTGCCGACGACAGGACTGCGTTTCTTTACGGTCTACGGCCCGTGGGGTCGCCCGGACATGGCTTTGTTCCTGTTCACGCGCGCCATTATTGAAGGCAAGCCGATCGACGTCTTTAACTACGGCAAGCACAAGCGCGACTTCACCTACATCGATGACATTGTCGAGGGCGTTGTTCGTACCAGCGATAACACGGCGACGCCGAACGAGAACTGGGACGCAGCGAAACCTGATCCTGGGACGAGCATGGCGCCGTACCGCATTTACAACATCGGCAACCAGCAGCCGATTGAGCTTATGGATTACATCGGTGCCGTCGAGAAATGCCTGGGCAAAGAAGCAGAAAAGAACCTGCTGCCGTTGCAGCCGGGCGATGTGCCCGACACCTGGGCCGACACGCAGGCCCTGGCGGATGATGTGGGGTACCAGCCCAGCACGCCGATAGAAACTGGCGTCAAGAAGTTCGTAGAATGGTATCTTGAGTTTTACAAAGACGAGCTGAAACAAAGCGCCTGACACGTGCCCAAGACCTACACCGAGCGAAAACTCTCTGCCCGCTACCCAACCGACCTTCCTGCCTGGAAGGCGCTGGCGGAGCACTGCAAAGACGACATGCGCAGCAAACACCTGCGTGACCTGTTCGCGCGCGACAAAAAGCGCGGCAATCGCTTCAGGCTCAAAGCGGGTGACCTGGTTCTCGATTACTCAAAGAATCACGTCAATGCGACGACGCTGAAGCGCTTCGCGCAACTGGCGAAGCAGGCCGACGTGCCTGCAGCCATCGAAGCCATGTTCGCGGGCGAGAAGATCAACAAGACGGAGGGGCGCTCAGTCCTGCATGTCGCATTGCGCTCGAAGATATCGGACATGGTCGCACTTGAGACACCGGGTGTGCGCGAGATCTGGGAAGTGCTGACGAAGATGGAGGCCTTTGTTGACGGCGTCCACAGCGGCAGGATTCGCGGCAGCACGCGCAAGAAAATCACCGACATCGTCAATATCGGTATTGGTGGCTCGGACCTCGGGCCCGTCATGGCGAGCAAGGCACTCAGGCCGTACTGGAAAGACGGCTTTCGCTATCACAGCGTGTCCAATATCGACGGCACGCAGCTCGACGACCTGAAAGAAGAACTGGATCCGGAACGGACCCTGTTCGTCGTTTGCTCGAAGACGTTTACAACGCAGGAGACGATGGTCAACGCGCGGGCTGCGCGCGACTGGATCGTCGCGAAGCTGGATGCCGTGGCCGTGCAATACCACTTCGTGGCGGCGTCGACCAATCACGAGGCGCTCGACGACTTCGGTATCCGGTCGGACTATCGCTTCGGTTTCTGGGACTGGGTCGGCGGCCGCTATTCGATGTGGTCCGCAGTGGGTCTTTCGCTCGCGTTGATCGTTGGCATGGATGTGTTCCGGCAGATTCTTGCCGGCGGGCGCCGTATGGACCTGCATTTCCGGCAGGCACCGATGGACGAGAACATGCCGGTCCTGCTGGCGCTGCTGGGCATCTGGTACAACAATTTCTTTGGCGCACAAAGCCAGGCCATCCTGCCGTACACGAATCGACTGGATCGTTTCCCGGCCTACCTGCAGCAGCTGCAGATGGAGTCCAGCGGCAAGAGCGTGCGCATGGACGGCAAACCCGTGCGCTGCGATACGGGCATGATCATCTGGGGCGAGGCGGGCAGCAATGCGCAGCATTCGTTCATGCAGCTGATGCACCAGGGCACGCGTTTTGTGCCGGTCGATTTCCTGTTGCCGCAGTCGTCGAAGCTGGCGACCGCGAACTGCATGGCGCAGGCGCAGGCGCTCATGGAGGGCACAGCCCCTGTAGGAGCGGCTTCAGCCGCGAAACAGTTCGGGCCTGAAGGCCCTCCTACGGGCCCTCCACGGAACCCTGGCGTGTGCATGAGGGCAATCGCCCGAGCAATACGATTCACTTCAAGAAGCTGACGCCCGACACGCTCGGCCAGCTCATCGCCCTGTACGAACACAAGGTGTTCGTCGAAGGCGTTGTCTGGGGTATCGACTCGTTCGATCAGTGGGGCGTTGAGCTCGGCAAGAAGCTCGCGAAATCCTGACTTGTCGGCGCAAGCCTCGCGGGTGACAATCGCGCCATGAGAATTCCTGCCCATCGATGGCTCATCGCAGCCATTTCCTGCCTGCTCGTTCAGACCGTAATTGCCGCTCCAGCCGCCCAACCGGGCGATGTGGGCCTGCGGCATGACATCCAGGTGCTCGCCGACTACGGCGCCATTAGCGGCCCGGTAACGACCTGGCCGATCTCCTGGGATGCGGTTCTCGCCGATCTCGAATTTGTGCAGGCGAACGATATTGTCCTGCCCAACAAGGTTCTGCCAACGTTCAACCGGATCCTTGCAAGGGCGCAGCGCGAGACCGGGCGCGGCCAGGTCGCCTTCGGTGGCAGCCTGGCGGTTGCGGAAGAGCCGGTGAATATTCGTGGCTTCGCGGATACGCCACGCGCACGCGGCGAGCTGGAGGCGGGTGTTTCCTGGTTCAGCGAACACATCAGCGTCGACCTCAATGTGTCGGCTCTCGATAAGCCTGCGGACAACGAGGATGTGCGCGCGGACGGTAGCCAGCTCGGTGTCGACTTCGGCAACTGGTCGGTCGCCGCAAGCACCATGGACCGCTGGTGGGGCCCGGGTTGGGACGGTAGCCTGATTCTTTCGAACAATGCGCGACCGATTCCTGCGTTCACGATTGGTCGCAACAGGACGCACGCACCGAATCCCAAGTGGATCAGCTGGATCGGCCCGTGGGACCTGAACGTGATCTGGGGGCAGCTCGAGAGCGAGCGCGCAGTCCCGGATGCGCGGTTTTTTGGTATGCGCGTGAATATTCGGCCGCTTAAGGGCCTCGAGATCGGCATTTCCCGGACAGCACAGTGGTGCGGCGAAGGACGTCCCTGTGGTGCTGACACATTTTGGGACCTGCTCCTGGGCAAAGACAATATCGGTGATGCAGGAACGACCGAAGAAAATGAGCCAGGCAACCAGATGGCCGGCTTCGATGTGCGCTGGACCAACCTGTGGTTCGGTACGCCGGTCTCGCTGTACGGGCAGATGATCGGTGAGGACGAGGCGGGGGGATTCCCGAGTCGGTACCTTGCGCAGTTTGGTGTCGAAGGCAGTGGCATCACGCGCAATCAGACGTCGTACCGCTGGTTTGTCGAAGTGGCCGCGACGAGCTGTGATGCGGTCAAGAGCGAGGTCCTATACAACTGCTCATACCGCAACGGCATTTACCAGTCAGGTTACACGTACAATCGCCGCATCATCGGCCACGGCCTCGATAACGACGCACGAGTCGTAAGCGCAGGCGTGGTCATCGTTGGCGCCGAGGGGAATTCCTGGCACGTCCTCGGGCGCATTGGTGACCTGAACCGGGTGGGTTCCGACCCGAATCATAGCGTTGCCATCGACCCGCAGGACCTGGCGAGCATCGATATTCAGTATTCATTTCTTTCCAAAATCGGGACGTTCGACATCGGTGCCGGCTTCGAGCGGCGCGAGGAAATGGCGAGTGGCATCGACACGAGCGATACTCGCGGATTCATCCGCTGGACGAGCCCGACAAAGACCCGATAGACAGGAATCAATGACTTAGGCATTATTATGTTCAATCTACATCAGATACACGAACTTAAGTGCCTGAAAAAACGATAATGATCAGGCACATACTCGTTGTTTGCGTGGGCAATATCTGCCGCAGTCCGATGGCGGAAGCGTTGCTGAAGCGCGAGTTGAGAGAACAAGACGGTTTTACAGTCGAGTCGGCTGGGCTCGGGGCCCTGGTGGGATACCCGGCGTCCGAGTTTTCCATCGAGTTGATGGACGAGCTCGGCGTGGATATCACCGCGCATCGTGCGCGGCAGATTCACCCGGACATGGTTCGAGCGCGCGGACCTCGTGCTGGTGATGGAGGCGGGTCACAAGCGGGCGATCGATGACGCGGACCCGACAGCTCGAGGCAAGGTGCATCGACTTTGTGAATGGCAGGACAAAGACGTCGACGATCCCTATCGGCAACCGAAAGAACAGTACGAGCAGGCGCTGGCCGACATCCGAGAACGGTGTCGCCAGTTGGGTCGAGAAAATAAAGGCATAGATCAGGAACGATGAAGGCTTGGGCAAAAGCAGGGATCATCCTCGTCGCCGTGTTGCAAGGCGCGTGCGGGATGGCACCCGGAATGAAGATGACGGAACCGGCCGAGGTCGCGGGTGGCACTGTTGTTCGGGTTACGCCGATCACTCTCGATCTGCTAAACCAGATGGAAGCGGCGCAGTCGTTCAAGGTGCGCCAGGTCGCCGAGGAATTTACCGCGCCGTCGCAAGGCTACGTGATTGGTGTCGGCGACGTGCTGCAAATCACGGTGTGGGATCACCCCGAGCTGACGATTCCTGCCGGGTCGTTCCGCGATGCCGAGAGCGCAGGCCAACAGGTCGGTGACGATGGTTATCTTTACTATCCTTACGTTGGCATGGTCAAAGCCGCAGGGATGAATATTGCTGCGCTTCGCGACATCTTGACTGAGAAACTCAGCACCTATATCCAGAATCCGCAACTCGACGTTCGCGTCGTCGCCTTTCGGAGCAAGCGTGTTTACGTGGTGGGCGAAGTGAATACTCCCGGCCTGCTGCCGCTCAATGACGTGCCGCTGACGATTGCTGATGCGATCAGCCTGTCCGGGGGCCTCACGGCAGACGCGCACAAGAGCGGCGTCAACATCTCCCGCAACGGCAAGGTGTACGAGATCGACCTCAAAGCACTCTACGATCATGCCGACTCCAGCCAGAACCTGATGCTGCAGCACGGCGACATCGTCAACGTACTCGATCGCAGCCAGCAGAAAGTGTTCGTGATGGGTGAGGTTAAGACGCCGAAGTCGGTCGAAATCATGAATGGGCAGCTGTCGCTGGCCGCAGCGATCGGCGAAGTGGGTGGCGTAATACAGACCTCGGCAGATCCCGGTGCTATCTACGTCGTGCGTGGATCGGACAAGGAACAACCTGAAATTTTTCACCTCGATGCGCGCTACGCGACAGGCATGCTGCTCGCGGAGCGATTTGAGATGCAGGCGCAGGACGTCATCTTTGTCGACACCGCAAGCATCTCGCAATGGAATCGTGTGATCAGCCAGTTGTTGCCGTCGATCAGTGTTATTGGCATCGCAGACAACATTGGAACTAAATAGTGACGGGCGCACCGCAAGAAATCAAAATGTACCAGCCGACACCCGACATGGATGACGAAGAAATTGACCTGGGCGAATTGCTCGGTGTCCTGATCGAGAATCGCTGGCTGATTATCGCTATTACCTTACTGGCTGTACTGATCGGCGCGTACAAGGCCTATACGGCTGTGCCGATTTACCAGGCAGATGGCCTTCTGCAGGTCGAAGAGAAAACATCCGGCCTGTCCAATCTTGACGTCACGGCCATGCTGGAAGACTACACACCGGTCAATGCGGAGATGGAGATACTGAAGTCTCGCTCTGTCCTTGGTCCGGTCGTTGACAAGCTGAAACTCGATATCAGCGCGACACCAGAGTTCTCTACCGAACTTGGTGCTGCGATTGCACGCAGGTTGCCTGCCGGTGAGCGCCCGGTGATCAAGGTCGACACACTCGATTTGCCGGATTCCATGCGTGGTCAGTCGCTGCGCCTGGTATTGACAGGTACAGGCCAATACGACTTGTACGATGCAAATGACGCACTTCTTGCTAAGCGGGGCTGTAGGCGAGGTGGCCATGATGGCGCTGCCGGGCGAAGAACGCTTCATACTATTTGTCTCCGCGTTGCAGGGTGAACCGGGTCAGGCGTTCCGGGTACGGCGCGGATCCCGCCTGGCGAGCATCCAGGCCCTGCAGGGGCGTCTCAGCGTAGAAGAGAAGGGTGAGTGGTCCGGGATTCTCTCGCTACGCGTCCGTGGGACCAACCCACAAAGTGTCCAGGAACAGGTTAACGAGATAGCCACCGTCTATGTGCGGCAGAACGTGGATCGCCGGACCGAGGAAGCGAAGCAAACGCTGGGTTTCCTCGAGGAGCAACTGCCGCTCGTACGCCAGAGTATGGAGGCGGCGGAGCTGAAGCTGAATGCCTATCGGCTGGAGAAGGGTTCCGTCGACCTGCCGCTCGAAACTCAGGCCGTCCTGCAAACGATTGTCTCGATTGAAGCGCAGCTTAACCAGCTTCGGCAGGAACGCGAAAAAGTTACACTGGCGTTCACGCCGGCCCACCCCACAGTGATCGCCCTGGATCGCCAAATCGAGCAACTCACATCTCAGCTGAATAACCTGAATGCACAGGTGCGAGAACTGCCCGGTACGCAGCAGGAAGTTCTGAGCCTGATTCGCGAAGTGGAAGTCAACACAGCCCTTTACACCTCATTGCTCGACACCGCCCAGGAACTACGCGTGGTCAGGGCCGGGACGGTCGGTAACGTACGCGTCATTGATAAAGCCGTCATTCCAACATCGCCGGTCGCGCCTAACCGATCACGAATCATGTTGTTGGCATTATTGCTTGGCGGCTTCGTGGGAGTGGCGCTGGCGTTCGCACGCAAGGCGTTGCAAGTGCCGGCGTTGAGGATCCAAACCTGATTGAGAATCATGTTGCAATATGCCGGTGTACGCGACGATTCCGCACAGCAATCGCCAGGATCGCCTCTACAAGGACATGAAATCGAAGAAGCCGAATCGGGCGATTCTCGCGGCTCGACTCACCGGACGACGCTGCGATTGAAAGCCTGAGGAACCTGAGGACAGCATTGCACTTCGGCATGATGGACGTACAAGAACAACTGCATCATGATCGCCGGGCCCAGCCCAACCGTTGGTAAGTCGTTCGTTAGCGTCAACCTCGCGGCGGTACTCACAAGCAATGACAAGAAAGTACTACTGATCGATGGCGACCTCCGCCGAGGTCACCTGCATGAATACCTCGAAATCGGCAGGGAAGATGGCCTCTCCGAGTTTATAAGCGGTGACATCCCGATTGGCGAGGCTCTGCATCAGACAAAGGTTGAAGGTCTTACGCTGATCCCGACCGGGACGCTGCCACCGAATCCTGCGGAGTTGCTCCTGCACCAGCGCTTCAGCAATTGCCTGAGCGTTCTTGGCGCCGCGATTACGACCACATCATCATCGATTCGCCGCCCATCCTGGCGGTAACGGATGCCGCGATCATCGGTCAGGGCGTCGGCGGGACTCTGATGGTGCTGAAGGCCGGTGACCACCCGATGCGGGAAATCGATGCAGGCCGTCAAACGGCTGCAACAAGCGGACGTCAACTTGCGGGGAATACTGTTTAATGACTTAAAGACGAGCACGCGTCGCTATGGTGCTGGCAAGTACAACTATCAGTACAAATACTAAAGTCGGTCAGGGGCGCTGCTGGTTCGAGCTCATACTCAGCATTCCATCGGACATCAATTCGGAGTTCGCGCCAGTACCAGCCTGTGTCAGGGCACCGATCGAACCGATCTCCCGAAGCTTCCGTGGCTGACAGTCAAGCCGACTCTCATTCACCAAATGGCGCTCGAATTGACTCCCTTTCAGGGTCAAGTTTCTCTTATGGCCGTTGGAACTCGACACCCATCATATTTGTGCTGTTTTCCGGCGTGCGTAAATGAACCCGACTGGGTCAGCGCACCGACTGACCCATAACTCCTGAGCTTTGGCGCGCAGTACGTCTTGCGCGTCCCCCCAATACGTTCGTCTTGCCGCAGATTGCGTGATTCAGATTTCATGCGAGTTGCCCAATCCTTCATTAATAGGCGCTACTCTATCCAAACTTCTCACCTTTAACAACGGGACGAGTCACAGTATTCTCCAGCCAAAGCGCAAGGATATGTGCCGTGAGAATGTCTTCCCCATGCTCTCCGGAGTCGAATTCGGACCATGCAGCGCGCAGGGCGGTTGGATCTACGTAGTTCGTGAGTGAGGCAAGCAGACGGTCGAGACTGAGTTCACTGCGCAGTTTCTTCAGCCTGATATAGTTTTCGCTCAGGTAATAGCCGATATGGGGCTTCTCGCGGCCCCAGCGAACCTCGTCGGGGAGTCTGCCGCGCATGGCTTTGCGCAGTAGGAACTTGGGCCAGCCGTATCTCGCGACCTGGGAATCCGGCAGGCGTGAACAAAAATTGACAACACGCTGGTCCGTGAAAGGGTCTCGTCCCTCGACACCCGCCGAGGCTGCAATACGCGCGTATCGTTCGCGTCCCGCTGTTAAGCACGGCCGAATCTTGCGGATGCGCTCGAGCGCCGGATCCTTCGACTGCAGGCCAGAATCCGTTTCGCGCATACGCTCGAGACGCCCCTCGATGTTGATCCGCTCAGCGAATTCCGGACTGATCAGTGATGCCTTGATGAACCCGCGTTCCTGGTTGCGCCGCCGCGGCCCGCGAAGAAGCGCCTTGGCGACTTCCGGCGCAAGAGCACCCCCGAGATGGCGAACTAGTGAGGATGCTGACGGTGGCAGTCCCCAGTACGCCTGTCTGCCAACGATTTCCTGCCAGGCCTGCCGTATCCGCCCGCTGCGCAGCAATCTCCGGATATAGGTCCCTGCGTTGAACACGATGTCTCCAACTGCGCCATCGAGTACTACTTTGACCCCGTCGTTTCTTGCGGCCTCGTAGATCGCTTTGAGAAACAGCATTTGGCCGTCAAAGGGTTCGGCGAGATCGGCGTCCAGTTTTTCAATCACGCTGTCCGCCTCATCCGTCATGATCTGCGTGCCTGACAGGCCAAGATGGTCGAGCGTCGCGTAAATACGGTGTGATTCCAGGCAGTCGCTACCGCGGGGCCTCGCCAGTGAATATGTGCGCAGTGGTTGCTGGGCGCGCTCGTTCAGGACTTCGTTCGCCACGGCGACTATGGAACCCGAGTCCATGCCGCCGCTGAGCGTCGAACCGACATTCAGCCCGGGGACACGCACGCGTTCCTCGACGGCACGCGAAAACACCTCGAGAAAGCCGTCCCGGTAGTCGTCGTCGGTCGTAAACCCGAGTTCGGGGCCGGGTTGGGGATCCCAGTATTCCGCGACTCTCAGACCAGTTGAGGAGATAGTCAGCTTGTGCGCGGGCGGCAACCGCAAGATTCCTTTGTAGAAAGTGCTGGTGTAATCGATCCACTCGAGTTCCCGGACGATGAAATCCGCGATGCGGCCTTCATTGATCGCATAGGGAACCTGCGGCAGCACGAGAATCGCGCGGGGGTCAGAAGCGAAGACAAACCGCTCCTCTCGCGAATAGTGGTAGTAGAGAGGACGCGCCCCGAAGCGATCGCGTGCCAAAAACAGCGTGTTGTTGCGAGGGTCCCGCACAGCAAACGCGAAGTCGCCGTAGAGACGGTCGAGGCATGCCTCACCCCACTTCAGGTAGGACTCGACGATCAGCTCGGCATCGCCTATGAACTCCCGGTGTTCGAGTGCCAATAGTTTGATGAGCTCATCTCGATAATCGAGTCGTACGTCGGCTGTGATCACACAACCAGACTCCGCGTGCCTGAAGGGCTGTGGCTCATGCAGCGATTCGGGCGTCGTCGCCAGCATGGTGTGGCCGAAGCCGACAAGGCCGTCATACCAGCGGCCCGTGCCGTCCGGGCCGCGTTTCTCGAGCATTGCAGTCATCGCGCGCAGCTCTGCCTCCGTTACCGGTGCGTCGTCGAGATTGAATAGTCCGCAGATTCCGCTCATGAGTCGGCTACTATTACCACATGACACGCCTCGATGATTACCGTTCTGCATTGCTTGCCGCCTTTCCTGAGAGCAGCGACGCAGAACTTGCCGCCGCGCTCGAGAAAGGCGAACCGAATTTCATGTCGTTTCATCATTGACCATGGCCTCGGGCCACTGTGGCATGAGCGCACGCAGCGAGAGGAGTTTCACGAAAGTCGGCTGTCGGCCGAAGCGCTATACCTTGCCCAGGAGCATGCCCTCAAAGAAATAGATCACTTGCTCGATGGAGCGGGAATCGAATACGCCCTTATCAAAGGCGGCGCGAGCCGGCTATTCTGTACGAGAACCCGGCCATACGCGCCTGTTACGACCTCGACTTGCTGGTGTGCCCGGTAGACCGCGTGCGGGCGGCGTCGGTGCTGGTCGCGGCGGGGTTCAGCGCGAGCCCAACAGCAAACAATATCAGCCGAGAATTGGTGCTTTCCCGAGGTGCTGTTGACGTCGACCTGCACTGGGGCCTGCTACGCGAAGGGCGGCTGAGGCACGATCCTGCTGATGAAATGCTCGGTGCGTCGCCGCAGAGAACGTAATACCTGGATGCTCAACCCCGAAGACGCGCTGTTCGTGCTGCTCGTACACCCTGCATTTGCCAAGCACTTGTCCGGCCTGGAGATGGGTCTGCATCGAGTCGCGATATTCTCGAATGGCTGGTACACAATCATTTGACTGGTCGAAGGTCACGCCAAGCTGGAGCAAGACGGCGTGCAGACTGCTGCCTGGGCAACACTTCGGTGGGCGGCGATCCTTGCTCACCCTCGTGCGCTACGCGGTGTGGAGCACACTTCTTCCAAACCTGCGTCCCGGGCGCCTGCGCAGTGCCTGGCTTAACGCATGGTTGCTCAAGGATCTTTCGACAGAAACGTCGCATCTGCATTGGGCGCGTCTGCTGGGTTTCTCGAGTTTGCTGCATGATACGCCCAGCGATGTGCTGCGCGCAGTTGATGGGCCGTTATCGCGCGCACAAGCGCATTGGCGAAGATCTCGAGGTTTTTCAGAGATCTACAGGGCTAAGCAGGCCACGTTCGACGAGGTTGCTCGCGAACTCCAGCACGTCCGCCTGAGCCTGCGCCTCATCCACGTCGTATTCGACTGACGATGACCGCGACGGCCTGCTCGAGACTGTTGCCTTCTGCCACGGATTCCCAGATTCGCTTGGCCCACGCCGTCGAGTCCGAAATACACGCCGCTCGCCAGGTCGAGCAGGACGGTCTCGTCGCCGACCATGCGCGACATGACCTGTGGCGGAACGGAAAGTCTGGTGTCTAGCTGCATGTCAATTTCCGATATCGGCGATGTGGTGGCGCACGGCATCGCGCACGTCGGGCAGGATGCCATAATCGCGCGGATAGTCCAGTGTAAACGTTGGCACGACCCCGGAAATTCTATGCGTCCACTCGAAATGCCGGGCCAACAGGTCATTGTCTTTCACGTCGAGCAGGAATGAGTTCTGCAGCCAGCCCATGTAGCGATCCAGCCCTGTGAGCTCGCGGATAGCGACCGACTCGACGTCCTCTCGCTCAAGAACGAAAGCTACCAGCAGCGGCTGTGGCTCGTCGGTGTAGGCCAGTTTGTCGCCCGCCAGCAGACGGCACTTGCTGGAAAAGCTGATGGGCCCGGCCCTTTCAACGTTATCGTCGATGAGTGCCTGAAGGCTGTCCTCCCACAAGCGTATTGAGGCGTGGCTGGGCTGCGCTCTGCAGCCATCGGCGTGTTCCTCTATAAGCAATGCGTCATCTGTCAGAAACGTCGCGCCCCCAAGGGCAAAGGATGCTGCGAGGGTGGACTTGCCCATGCCGGTCTTGCCGAGAAACGCTATGGCACCGTTCGGAACGGTAACGACGCTGGCGTGAAAGGCGGGCAGGCCCTGGCGACTCAGCGCCAATGGCACCAGCTGATTGATATAGAGATGCTCGAGAGTGACCTCGTCGATATCCAGGGCTGGATGGGCGACGACCTGTTTGCCATCGACCGATACTTCGAAATCGGCGAGGCTGGGAAAGCGCAGGAGATACCCATGTTTGGAGTGGTAGAACTCCGTCCAGACTGTCCCGTCGTCGAACACGTAGCGATGGAACGGGTCGGCATCGACCGGCTCCTGTCTGCGAGCAGATTCGACCGAGTAGCGGATCATCCGTCTGTATCTGAGGCGAGCACGTTGCGAACAAAAGTTCGAGTCGCACTGGCAGACGGGAACAGGTCGGGATGTGCCTGCAGTACCAGTGATTCGACGTCGGTGACGGTCCGTTGGCCGTCACAGTAGCTCAGGACGATCTGGCGCGCGAGGCCACGTGAATTGAGGTGCGCGACGCGATCGGGGCGGCCCCGGTCAAGTGCCGCGTTGTCGAGAAGAAGGCCATTGAACGTCGTGAGGGCGTATCGCTGCCCACGCACTTCGACGACCCAGGCGATGACGTGATCGACCGGTCGGACCATAACTGTGACGTTGACCAACTCTCCCTTGCTCACGAGGACGGGCTCCTCGAGCGGCAGGAATGCCTGCGGGCGTTCGAGGGCGTCGTCCACAGCAGGGGAATTGGTCATGCGAGTATCGCCGTGCAGTCGGCAGTCGAACCACCCAAGAAGTCCGTCCAGCGTTGCATCGCGGCTGGCGGTGAACTCGGCTTGCCAGGACAGGAACTCGGTGGCGGTGTTGCCAAGGACTAACGTATCGGCATCGACCACGTTCGAGACGAGATGTTCTGATTTCAGGTTCACGGCGTGTTTGGCGTTGGCCGACGCGGTGCTGACCCAGTGAAATTCGGCAGGAATAGGTTCGCTGCGCCAACGGCTGACCAGGTTGCGTGCCGATTCGGCCTCGGCGAGACCCAGTTGTATGGTGATCTCGGCGGGGATAATGACACCGCCGGGTTTCAGGAAACGCTGCCTGGCGTCGGCAAGCAGGGCCAGGATGCCATAGTCGAATCCGAAGTAGCCCACATGGTCGCAGACGATGACATCGACGCGCTCAGGTAGCGCTAGGTTGAAGGAATTGGACTGGAAAAACTCAGCCCTGTCGGTGAACCCGGCTTCCGCAACGGAGCGGCGCGCGATCTCAATGGCGGAGCCTTCCTCGACAAACAGGACTTTGCTGGCACCGGCTCGCAATGCCATCATGCCAAGCAGGCCGCTGCCACAGCCGAGATCGAGGACTACCTGGCCGGGTTTGACAACTTTCTCGATAGCCGCCCTGTAGCGCTGGACCTTTAGCCGGTCGGCAAGGTAGCTGTAATGTTCTTCGAGTGTCGCTGGCATGGCCGGATTATGCCTCTGGAGGGCATAATCCGGCTATGTCTATCGCGCGTCTCCCGCACAAACTACGCCGTTTTGGCGAACTGAGTCTCGCCGACAAGTGGTTGCTGCTGCGCGCGGCTGCTGTGGCTGGCGATCGCTCGCTTGCGGCTCGCTAGTGACGCCATTTCAAAAACTCATCGAGGGGCTGTCGGAGGAGCACGGT
>CAVROF010000008.1:0-140716 GCA_963722775.1 uncultured Gammaproteobacteria bacterium | reverse complement strand
CGCTTCAAAACTGCGGCGAACTCGCGGCCAGCCTCTTCGGGCATCGCGGTCAGTGGTGGTCGGACGTTGCCCCAGCGGGTATCACCAGTTGCTATCGCGAGCAGTCGTTTCTGCGCTGGAATCGGGCCGCGGTCCTGGACGATGAGGCGAAAACGCTTTACCTCTTCGTGCAACGCCTCGGCACCGCCAATGTCGTCTTGTTGATAGAGGCTTATCACTTTGCTGATCGCACTCGCATTCAGGTTTGCTGTTGCGCTAATACAGCCTGGCGCGCCGTGTGCCATGGCATCGAGAAGAGGTAACTCGGAACCCGGATAAACGACCAGACTCTCGATCGTAAGCAGTTCTTTCGTGTTGTCCCAATCGCCGGAGCTGTCTTTGATGCCAACGATCTGATCCGGAAAATCGGAATGCAGTCTTGCGGCAAGCGTGGGTGGAATACCGACGATCGCAATGGGCGGAATGTGATAGAGGTAAATGCGCGCACCCGGGCCGATCGCAGCGATTAACTGCACAAAGTAACGATACAGGGCGTCCTCAGTGACGGTCTTGTAGTAGAAAGGCGGCAGAGTCATGACTGCCGCACAACCCATGTCCAGACATGCGCGTGAAAGACGGGCAGTGTCGGCGACATTGGACAGGCCGGTCCCGGGAATCATAAGTGAAGGGTCGATGCCTGCGTCAACCAGCGCGCGGATCGCTGCGATTCTCTCATCGATGCCGACCGACAGGGCTTCGCCGGTTGTCCCAAACGGCGCGATACCGGCGCAACCCTGCTCAAACAACCATTTTGCGTGCTTTACATACAGGTCGGTCGCTACAGACAGATCATTATTGAAAGGCGTCAGGATCGGAGCTATCAGCCCACGAATAGTATTGTCCTGCATCAGGTTCATTCCCTAATCAGCAGTGGCTGATTTGTTCCCAATAAATTCCTGCCAGTCACTCTCGAGGGGCTTCGGCGTCAGCAAACTGACAACCACCAGCGTCGTCACGGATACGATCACCGCCGGTATGGCGATGTAGTCCGTGTCCATTGGGAACGCGACCCCAAGAATTTCAGTTCCACTTCCCTTGAATATCGTATTAAGCACAGAGATGGTGATGACCGACAGCATGCCTGAAGCTATCGACAGCACACCGGCAATTCTGGTCACGCGTTTCCAGAAGAACGCAGCCAGCAGTGGCGGTGCAAGTGACGCACCGATCATCGTGTAGGAGATCAGCGCCATCTCGAGGATTGTTTCGAACTGGCTCATCATCAGGTAGGCAAGTACGCCGATGCCGACAATGCAGCCGCGTTGCAGCCAGACGATCTGCGACGATGTGGCGTTCTTGTAGAAGAACGCCTGGAAGATATCGCGTGTGACATTGGTCGACGTCACCATCAGGAACGTGTTGCCTGTCGAAATAACGATGGCCGCGCCGGCAGCAAGTAGCAGAGAACCGATGATGACCGGTAGCTGTTCGAAGCCAATTCGCAGGATAATTTCTTCAGCCATTGCCCGGTTGACACTTCCGTCAGCAAGGAAGAAGCGAGGGTCATCCGCATAGATTGCGAAACCAACCAGCGCAATCAGCATCATCAGCGTTTCGACAACCACCACACCGATAAACATGCCCATAACGGCGCGACGGGCATTTTGTGCGTTGTCGGCAGACGAAAACTTCTGGTACATGCTCGACTCACTCATGAGGAGCAGGAACGTGGGGAGAGCGATACCGACCACCCACACGAAGTCATGCCCGCCCATGAGGGACAGATGGGTCGGTTCATGTTGCTGGATTGTTGTAATCACCGCGTCGACACCGCCGTGACCCATGATGGCGAACGGGAGTGTGACAATCATCGCCAGCAGCATGATGCTGCCGTTGAAGATATCGATCGACACAATCGAGACCATGCCGGCGAGTACCGTAAAACCGACGATGAGTACGGCGGCGATGATCATGCCGGTCTCAGGCGTAATCGAGCCATCGGAAAGTATCGCGATAAAGCGCCCGCCGCCTTTGAACTGATAGCCGGCAATGACCATGTAGGCGACGACAATCGTAATCGTTCCCAGCACTTTGGCTAACTGGCTGTAACGCTTCTCGAGAAGGTCGGTCAGCGTGTACTTCGCGATACGCCGCACCCGCGCAGCAATCGTATAAACGACCAGGATGCCGACCCACGCGCCAGCGGAGAACCACAGCTCGGATATGCCCGTACGAAACGTCAGTCCGGCGGTGCCGAACAGGCTACCTGATCCAATCCATGTGCAAACCAGGGTTGCGACCAGCATATACACCGGCACGTCTCTGCCGGCGACCATGAAATCTTCGTCAGTCTTGACGCTGCGGCTTTTGTAAACGCTGATGCCCAGCAGCATCAGAACGTATAGGGTCACGACGGCGATATAGATCATCAGGCGCCTCTCTTATTGGTTTTTATCAGCCCGTGTTACGCGCGTTAAAACTATCACAGTTAATTTAGAATCTGCGGAGGCAGCAATGTATTGAGTCTTCGTTCTGTCCTCCGAGGGCGAGTAAATATAGGCCATAGAGGGGTTTTTTCGTTGCGACGGATACCGTATAATCCCGCGCCAGCGCACCAGTGGGGCTGAAGTTTGGACCCATCGCTACCAGGACCCTGGTAGATAAGGCCCCGCTGAGGGGTTTTTTGTTGTCTGACGACAACGTCAGAGCGCGGAGTACGAATGGGCCATTGGCCCATTTTTTGTTTTTGGAACAAATGGTTAGACGATGACTGGAGATGAACTGGCGAAATTGCTCGCGCCGACGGTTGAGAGACTCGGCTACGAACTGGCGGACCTCGAGGTTCGGTTGGGGAGCAAGGGCGGCATGGTTCGTGTCTTCATCGACAAACCGGAAGGGATCGACCTCGAGGATTGCGAAAAGGTCAGTCTGGCAGTTAGCGCGCTTCTCGATGTTGAGGATCCGGTGCCTGGCAACTACAACCTTGAAGTGTCGTCGCCGGGGCTGGATAGGAAGTTAACAAAAGTTGAGCATTTTCAACGGTTTGAAGGCCAGACCGTAAAGGTGCAGATGCGGTTCCCGATTGAGGGACGCAGGCGTTTTCGCGGCACCCTGGTGTCGTCGGATGACGAGAATATTGTGGTTGAGGTGGATGGAGAGTCGCACAGCTTACCGCTGAAGACGATCGATACGGCTCGGCTAGTGCCCGAGGTGGCATAAAGCCCCGGGATTTGTGGAGTTTTAGGAAATGAGTAAAGAGATCTTGATGGTCGTTGACGCCGTCTCTAACGAGAAAGGCGTTGAAAAGGACATCATATTCGAGGCAATCGAAGCCGCACTGGCGTCTGCGACCCGCAGAAAGCATGGTGAGGACATCGACGTTCGCGTGGCTATCGACCGCGAGACGGGCGAATACGACACGTGGCGACGCTGGCTGGTATTCGAGGACGAATCGACCGAGCTTGAGACGCCGGACTGCGAATTGCGCATGATCGACGCTGTCGACGTCGATGAGAACGCCGAGCCGGGCGGGTATGTCGAGGTTCCGATGGAGTCGGTCGAGTTCGGCCGCATCGCTGCCCAGACCGCCAAGCAGGTCATCGTACAGAAGGTACGTGAGGCCGAGCGCGAGCAGGTTGTCGAGGAGTACAAGGAACGCGAAGGCGAGATGCTCTCGGGCCTGGTTAAACGCGTCGATCGTAACGGCGTCTACATTGATCTCGGCGGCAATGCCGAAGGTTTCGTGCCGCGCGAACAGATGGTTCCTCGTGAGCCGGTTCGCCCACAGGATCGTATCAAGGCGCTGCTGACGGAAGTCCGGTCGGAGCCGCGTGGTCCGCAGTTGTTCATGACCCGCACATCGCCCGAGTTCCTGGTGGAGCTCTTCAAAATCGAAGTACCGGAAGTCGGCCAGGGCCTCATCGATATCCTGGGTTCTGCCCGTGATCCGGGCCTGCGCGCCAAGATCGCTGTACGCAGCAATGACTCGCGTATCGATGCGGTTGGCGCTTGCGTCGGTATGCGTGGCTCTCGTGTACAGGCTGTGTCGAACGAACTGGCTGGCGAGCGCGTGGACATCATCCTCTGGGATGACAACGCAGCGCAGTTCGTAGTGAATGCCATGTCGCCCGCAGAGGTTGTCTCGATCGTTGTCGACGAGGACAAGCACAGCATGGATATTGCTGTTGAAGAGGACAAGTTGTCGCAGGCCATCGGTCGTGGTGGGCAGAACATTCGCCTCGCGAGCGAGCTCTCTGGCTGGGAGCTCAACGTCATGACGGCCGCGGATGCTGAAGAGAAGAGCGATTCCGAGATGAAGGAACTCATCGGCCTGTTTTCGAAGCAGCTCGATGTTGACGAGGAAGTCTCGTTGATCCTGGTTCAGGAAGGTTTCTCGACGATCGAGGAAGTCGCCTACGTACCGACGGCTGAACTTGTTGCTATCGAGGAGTTTGATGAGGGCATTGTCGACGAGTTGCGTAGCCGAGCTCGGGATGTGCTGCTTACGCAGGCTATCGTTCAGGAAGAGAAGATCGATGAAGTAGAGCCTGCCGAAGACCTCTTGAGTCTTGAAGGCATGGAGAAGGGGCTTGCATTTACGCTTGCAAGCAAAGGCGTTGTCACTCGCGAGGATCTCGCGGAATTGGCAACGGACGATCTCCTTGAAATCAGTGAAATGGATGAAGAAGTTGCGGCAGCGCTGATCATGAAAGCGCGCGCACACTGGTTCGAAGAAGAACAGCAGGCGTAACGGCCTAATATTAGGGAGTTTGTTATGGCTGATGTGACAGTTACACAATTTGCCGAAGTACTAAAAGTGCCGGTCGAGAAGTTGCTTTCGCAGCTCGACGAAGCTGGCATCAAGGTCAAGGGTTCTGACGACACGATCAGCGATGACGCCAAGCTTGAGTTGCTGTCGCATCTGCGTCGCAGCCACGGCCAGGACGACACGCCGGCAACGGCCGCCGCGCCGCGCCGTATCACGCTTAAACGCAAGTCGCAGTCTGAATTGAGATTGTCCGGCTCGCAGGGTCGAGCGCGGACGGTCAACGTCGAAGTTCGACGCAAGCGCACGTACATTAAACGCGATGTTCTGGAGAAGCAGGCTCTGGAAGAGCAGGAAGCGCTCGACGCTGAACGTCGTGCTGCGGAAGAGCGCGTAGAGGCGGAAGCGCGTGCGCTGGAGCGCGCCAAGGCTGAGCAGGAAGCCGCCGTAAAAGCCAAGGAAGTGGCCAAAGAGAAAAAAGAACAGGCCCTCAAAGACGCTGAGGAACAAGCGCGCAAGGATGCTAAGAAAGCTGAGGTGGATGCAGCTGAAGAGAAGACTCGGCTCGAGAAAGCCGAGGCAGACGCTCGAGCTCGTCGCAGCAAGGATAAAGAGAAAGCCAAGCCGAAACCGAAGCGGCAAGAAACGCGCTATGGCCGCAAAGAATTGCATGTTGCCGGTGACAAGAGTGGCCGGCGCAAGCGTAAGGCGCCATCGCGCCGTCGCGCGGTATCAATGGGCGGAGATTCGAAGCATGGCTTCGAGCGCCCGACGGCTCCGGTCATTCACGAGGTCGAGATTCCCGAGAGTATCTCGGTTGCCGAGCTCGCGAAGCGACTCGCTATCAAGGGTAACGAGGTCGTCAAGGTGCTGTTCAATATGGGCGCCATGGTGACGATTAACCAGGTCATCGACCAGGACACGGCGACGCTCGTCGTCGAAGAACTGGGTCATATTGCCAAGCCGGCTGAGTCTGCGGAAATGGATGAGCAACTGCTCGCCGAAGAAACGCCGACTGAGGGTGAGGCCGTGTCGCGTGCACCTGTCGTAACGATCATGGGGCACGTCGATCATGGTAAGACGTCGCTACTCGACTACATTCGCCACACCAAAGTGGCCGCAGGCGAAGCCGGCGGTATCACTCAGCATATCGGCGCATACTCGGTCACGACCGATAAGGGCATGATTACGTTCCTGGATACACCAGGACACGCCGCCTTTACGGCTATGCGCGCTCGCGGCGCACAGGCAACAGACATTGTCATTCTTGTGGTTGCCGCCGACGACGGCGTCATGCCACAAACGATTGAGGCCATTCAGCACTCGAAGGCGGCCGGCGTTCCAATGGTCGTGGCGATCAACAAATGTGACCGCGAAAATGCGGATCCCGAGCGTGTGAAGAACGAGCTCTCGCAGCACGAAGTCATTCCTGAGGAATGGGGCGGCGAGCAGCAGTTCGTCAACGTATCCGCACACACGGGTGACGGCATTGACAAACTGCTTGATTCCATTCTCACACAGGCCGAAGTCATGGATCTCACGGCCGTGACCGAGGGTCCTGCAAGAGGTCTGGTTATCGAATCAAGTCTCGAGAAGGGGCGCGGTGCTGTTGCAACGTTGCTGGTTCAGGCTGGTACCTTGAAACAGGGCGATATGGTTATTGCGGGCGAAGAGTATGGCCGCATTCGAAACATGTTCGACGAGACCGGCAACTCCATCGATGAAGCCGGGCCTTCGTCTCCGGCAGTTGTGCTTGGACTATCCAAAACCCCGAGTGCCGGCGATGACTTCCTGGCTGTAAAAAACGAGCGCAAAGCCCGTGAAGTTGCCGAGTTCCGCCAGACCAAGACGCGCGAAGCCAAGCTTGCACAGCAGCAGGCTTCGAAGCTCGACGACATGTTCAACCAGATGCGCGAAGGTGAACTGTCGACCGTACCGGTCATCATCAAGTCTGACGTCCACGGCAGCGCCGAGGCCCTGCGTGACTCGCTGACCAAGCTGTCCAACGACGAAGTCAAAGTGAAGGTTCTTGGCTCAACCGTAGGTGGCATCACCGAGACCGATGTGAACCTGGCTGCTGCATCTGATGCATTCATCATTGGCTTCAATGTTCGCGCTGACGCGACGGCGCGCACGGCGATCAAGGAGTCGGGCGTCGACGTTCGCTACTACAGCATCATCTACGAGGCGATTGACGACGTGAAAACGGCGCTCACCGGCTTGCTGGCACCAGAAATTCGAGAGCAGCATGTTGGTCTCGCAGAGGTCAAGGAAGTGTTCAGCTCGCCGAAACTGGGTGATATCGCTGGCTGTATCGTCAGCGAAGGCTATGTGAAGCGGTCGAATCCGATTCGTGTGCTGCGCGACAACGTTGTGATTTACGAGGGTGAGCTCGAATCGCTGCGCCGGTTCAAGGATGCTGTAAACGAGGTTCGCTCCGGTACTGAATGTGGAATCGGCGTGAAGAACTACACCGACGTCAGGGTCGGTGATCAGATCGAGTGCTTCGAACGCATTGAGGTCGCACGTACGCTCGACGACTAGGAGCGACGGTAATCTGCCATGCCACGTGAATTCACAAGAAACCAGCGCCTGGGTAACCAGGTATTGCGCTCGCTCAGCGAGCTGCTGCGCTTCGAGACGAAGGACCCGCGGCTGCAGGGCGTATCATTGACGGCAGTCGACCTGACTCGCGACCTGAGTGTTGCGCGTGTGTACTACAGCATGATCGATCCCAATGCTGAGGTTGCGCCGGTACAGGCAGGTCTGGAAAAGGCATCGGGATTTCTGCGGGCGAAGCTGGGGCAGGCGATCAAGGTTCGCCATGTGCCGGAACTGCGTTTCGAGCACGACGACAGCGCCGCTGAAGGGCAGCGCATGAGTGACTTGATCGAAAGCGCCCTGCACCCCGACGCCGGCAAGTAAACGGCATGGCACGCGGTGGAGGACGCCGGTACGACACGGTGGATGGCCTGTTGCTCCTGAATAAGCCACCTGGAATGACCTCGAACAGGGCGTTGCAGGCGGTTCGCCGGCTGCTCAATGCGAAAAAGGCCGGGCATACAGGCAGCCTGGACCCGTCAGCGACGGGCATGCTGCCACTGTGCTTTGGCGAGGCGACGAAAGTCTGCGCGTACCTGCTGGACGCTGACAAGACCTATCGCGTTACGGCGCGGCTGGGAACGGCAACGAGCACCGCGGATGCGGACGGAGGTGAGACGATAGCGACGGCCGACGTGCCGGACCTGTCGTTTGAGCAATGGAACCAGATTCTGCAGGGATTCCTGGGCGAATCCACGCAAATACCGCCGATGTATTCGGCGCTGAAAAAGGACGGCAAGCGGCTATATGAGCTTGCCCGGCAAGGCCAAACGGTTGAGCGTGAGCCAAGACCGATCCGGATCGACCAGATACAGCTACTGGAAGCGGCCGGAACGCGGCTCGTGTTCCGCGTAACCTGCTCGAAAGGCACCTATGTCCGGACGCTGGTGGAGGATATCGCCAGGCAGGCTGGAACGGTTGCGCACACGGCCAGGTTGCATCGGGAGTCGGTTGCCGGATTCAGGTCAGAAGACATGGTCGACCTGGCCACGGTTGAGGCTCGAGCGGAGGAGGACAGGGAGGCGCTTACCGCGGCCCTGTTGCCACCGGATGAGGCCCTGACAGGGATGGATGCCGTCGAGGTCGATGCGACCGAAGGGCAGCGGTTTAGCGGCGGCCAGGCGTTGCGAGTGGCCGATGAGAGCAAGAAAGGGCTTGTCCGGGTGTATCAGGCGGGCCACAGGTTTTTGGGCGTGGGCGAGCTCTCCGGCGACGGTAAGCTGGCACCACGCAGGGTGTTTCAAATACAGGAAAAAACCCCTTAAATTTAAGAATTTGGGGTGTTAATGGGTCCTCCTAGGCGCTAGAATACCGCGCTCAAAAAAGGGCTATACATAGAGAAATTGGAGTAACTTAGAAATGTCACTTTCCAGTGAAGCAAAGCAGGGCGTTATTGCCGAACACGCACGTGGTGAAGCCGATACGGGCTCGCCGGAAGTTCAGGTAGCACTGCTGTCGAAAAGAATCGCAGAACTCACCGAACACTTCGGTGAGCACAAAAAAGATCACCACAGCCGTCAGGGCCTTCTGAAGATGGTCAACAAGCGTCGTAAGCTGCTTGACTACCTGAAGTCGAGGGACCAGGACCGCTACCGCGAGCTGATCAAGAAGCTCGGTCTGCGCCGCTAATCCAGCGAGCGTATCCATAGGCAACCTGTAACCGATGTGTCGTCCCTTAAACGGGGTACGCGATCGGTTGCTTTTGTCTTAAGAATATTCAATCAGAGAAATCATCGTGAAATCGACAAGAAAGAGTTTCCAATTCGGGGAACACAAGGTAACTATAGATACGGGCGCGATCGCTCGTCAGGCTGACGGCGCAGTTGTCGTGGATATGGCCGAAACGACCGTCCTGGTCACTGCAGTTGGCAGGAAAACAGCGGATCCAGGTCGAGACTTCTTCCCACTGACCGTTAACTACCAGGAAAAGACCTACGCTGCGGGCAAGATCCCGGGTGGCTTCTTCAAGCGCGAAGGTCGTCCGGGTGAAAAAGAAGTTCTCACCTGCCGTCTCATCGATCGCCCGGTTCGTCCGCTGTTCCCGAAGGGGTTCAAGAACGAAGTTCAGATCATTGCGACCGTCATGTCGCTGAACCCGGACGTCGATCCTGACATTCCGGCCCTCATCGGCGCGTCTGCCGCTCTCGCGATTTCGGGAATGCCCTTTGCCGGTCCGATTGGCGCCGCCAAGGTCGGCTACAAAGATGGCGAGTATGTTCTCAATCCGGGTCGTGCTGCTGTTGCCGAGGGTGACCTCGAGCTCGTCGTGGCCGGCACCAAGGACGCCGTCCTGATGGTTGAATCGGAGGCCTCCGGCCTTTCCGAGGAAGTCATGCTGGGTGCTGTCATGTTCGGTCACGAGCAGATGCAGGTCGCAATCGACACTATTAGCGAACTAGCTGCCGAAGTTGGCAAGCCAGCCTGGGATTGGGTCGCACCGGAAGCTGACGAAGATCTGGCAGCAGCCGTAGCCGCGGCCGCAACCGCTGGACTGTCTGATGCCTACCAGATTACCGATAAGCAGGATCGCCAGGCAGCCGTTGGCGAGGCCAAGTCCGCTGCCGTTGAAGCGCTTGCCGATGATGACAAGTGGTCTGCCGAAGACGTTAAGGGCGAGTTGTACAAGCTTGAGAAGAACATCGTTCGTCAGCGCATCATCAAGGGCGAAGCCCGTATCGATGGCCGTGACAAGAGCACCGTTCGTCCGATCGACGTTGAAGTTGGTGTCCTGCCGCGCGCACACGGTTCAGCCGTATTCACGCGTGGTGAGACGCAGGCGATTGTTGTTGCGACGCTGGGAACAGGCCGCGACGCGCAGATGATCGATGCAATCGAAGGCGAGCGCAAAGATCCGTTCATGCTGCATTACAACTTCCCACCGTTCTGCGTCGGCGAGACGGGCTTCATTGGCTCGACAAAGCGCCGCGAAATCGGCCATGGCAAGCTGGCACGTCGTGGTATCGAGGCCGTCATGCCGAACATGGACGAGTTTGGATATGTCATCCGCGTTGTTTCGGAGATCACTGAATCGAACGGCTCCAGCTCAATGGCATCTGTTTGTGGCACGAGCCTTGCGCTGATGGACGCAGGCGTACCTTTGAAGGCGCCGGTTGCCGGTGTTGCCATGGGTCTGGTCAAGGAAGGCGACGACTTCGCCGTTCTGACCGACATCCTGGGTGATGAAGATCACCTCGGTGACATGGACTTTAAGGTCGCCGGTACCGAAGACGGTATCACCGCTTTGCAGATGGATATCAAGATCCAGGGCATCACGAAAGAGATCATGAGCAAGGCGCTTGATCAGGCACGTGACGGTCGTTTGCATATCCTTGGTGAGATGAACAAGGTCCTCAGCGAATCGCGCAGTGAGATGTCCGAGTGGGCACCTACGATCATGACGATCAAGATCGACCCCGATAAGATCCGCGACGTAATCGGTAAGGGTGGCGCGGTTATCCGTGGAATCACCGAAGAAACGGGCGCATCGGTCGACATCGATAACGACGGCACGATCCGTATTGCATCCGTTGATGGCGCCTCCGGCAAGGAAGCACTGCACCGCATCGAACAGATCACCGCTGATGTCGAAGTTGGCCGTATTTACGAGGGTAAAGTGGCCCGCCTGATGGACTTCGGTGCATTCGTCACCATCCTGCCTGGCAAAGATGGCCTCGTGCACATCTCGCAGATCTCGAACGAGCGTGTTGAGAAAGTCAGCGACAAGCTGGCCGAAGGCGACGTCGTCAGGGTCAAGGTGCTGGAAGTTGACCGTCAGGGTCGCGTGCGCCTCTCCATGAAGGAAGTCGACGCAGCCTAGAGTTATAAACCTGGAATCGCGACCTGCGGTTCCAGGAACCCAACGATACGCCCTGGCAGGTAAAACGAAGGCCTCCAGGGCGTTCCTCCATCTACGAACCCGACATGTCCGCCGGACGCGGCAACCTCGAGAGTCACGCTCTCGGAGAGCCTTTCGTTTGTCGGAATGACATCCTGTGTCATGAACGGATCGTCGAGCGCGTTAATGACGAGCGTTGGCCGCTCAATATCCTTCAGGAAGTGCACGGAGCTGCAGCGATCGTAATAGTCCTGCATGTTCCTGAAACCGTGCAGCGGGGCGGTTACCCAGTCGTCAAATTCGGCAAACGTGCGCGCGCTCATGGCCTTGTCCCAGTCAAATGCGGCAGTGTGCTGGTCGAACTTGCGCGTCACGGCTTTCTTCATCCTTTTTAGAAGGTGTCGCTGGTAAAGCCTTGAAAAACCTTGATCTAATGCCTTAGCGCACTCGTGAAGGTCGAGCGGTACGCACACAGCCGTCGCAGCACGCAGCGGCGTGTCGTCGCCGCATTCACCCAGGTACTTAAGCAGGACATTGCCACCCAGCGAGTAGCCGACGGCGACTATTGGCCCGGAATTCTCGGCGGCTTCCGGTGCCTTATGCAATGTCTCAAGAAAGTATCGTAAGTCATTGGTTTCACCCGCATGGTAGCGCCTCGGTAGCCGATTTCTATAGTCCCCACAGTCGCGAAAATGCAGCACGCAGGAACGCCAGCCTTTCTCCAGCGCGGCGTCCATCAGCATGCGGGCGTACGAGGAATCGGCGGAGCCCTCCAGCCCATGGAGGATGACGAGAAGCGGGGCGGTGCCTGGCAACGTATCGCCGGCCACCAGCCAGTCAACGACCGTTATGTCGCCGTCGGGCAGATCCAGTTCCTGCCGCCGCAGCTCCGGCCAGGTTCGCCATGACCAGGGAAAAATCGGGTAAACGGTCTGAGCGTGGCGGTTGGTTAGCCAGCGTGCGGGTGAGAATTCACTGTCGATAATCATAGTGGGCAAAAAAAATGGCCCCCCGCTTGCGCAGGGGGCCCGCCGTGGAGTGTTACCCCTTCAGGCTTTGCAACAGGGGGCGGGGGAGCGTATCCCCGTTGCAGGGGTGAAGCTATGGCATAGATGGGGTTGCTGTCAAGATGTTTGGGCCAATAGCGTCAACGGATATCTCCGTAACTCCTTGCAGGGGTTCGAGTTTCCAGTTTTGTATTGCCCATCGCCAGATATCCGGCAAGCTCGAATCAGCGAGATCCGCAGGCGGCTTCTGTCGCAGTGCTCGCAACGCCATAACGAGCATGTGACGGACCTCGTCGAGCGGAATGCCAGGTGCGCCCGTCAGCTTGCTGAGCTTGTCCCCATCGGGGTGCGTGACGACTGGAATATGGATGTAGTCCGGCGTTCGATAACCGAGGAGCTGCTGTAACCAGATCTGCCGGGCCGTCGAGTCCATGATATCGATGCCGCGCACGACTTCGGTAATACCTTCGAGTTCGTCGTCCACAACCACAGCAAGCTGGTAGGCGATGAGGCTGTCGCGTCGTTTGATGATGAAGTCGCCGGATTCGGATTCCAGGCGTTGGGTTTGCTGCCCCTGGAGACCATCGTCGAAGCTTATGGGTGCGTCGTCGGTTCGAATTCTGATGGCCGTCTCAGTCTTGTTGCAACCATTTCGGCAGGTTCCCGGGTAGATGGTGCCCAGCGCGCTGCGGGGTGCATCCGCAAGGTCCTTCCGTGAACAACCGCAATGGTATGCCAGTGAGTTGTCCAGCAAGGACTTTAACGCGGCTTCGTGTGCCCCGGCATTGCTGCTCTGATAGATGACGTCGCCGTCCCAGTCAAAGCCATATGCCTCCAGCGCCGTGAGGATCAGATCAGTGGCACCCGGCTGCTCACGCGGTGGATCGATGTCCTCAATACGAACAAGCCAGAGTCCATCATGGACCCTGGCTTGCAGATAGCTGGCTACGGCGGCTACGAGCGAGCCGAAGTGCAGCGGGCCGGTCGGCGAGGGCGCGAACCGGCCAACGTATTGCCTACCGGTAACGATCGTCCCGGTCGCGGAACTGGCGCTCGGCGAGTTCGCGACGCTCCTGTGCCTCAAGACACAGCGTTGCTACAGGACGTGCTTCCAGCCGCTTCAGACCGATCTCTTCACCGGTTTCGTCGCAGAACCCATAGGAGCCTTCGTCGATGCGAATCAGCGCTGAGTCGATCTTGCGAAGCAGCTTGCGCTCACGATCACGGGTACGGAGCTCGAGGCCGAATTCTGATTCCTGCGTGGCCCGATCGTTAGGGTCAGGGAAGTTCGCCGCTTCGTCCTGCATGTGGTGAACCGTACGGTCAACTTCATTCATCAGCTCGCGTTTCCAGGCACTCAGAATGTTGCGGAAGTGCTCGAGCTGTTCGTCGCTCATGTACTCCTCGCCACGTTTAGGCTTGTACGGAGCGATACCGTGAATCGGACCCGAAAGCATGTCACCTTTCGACCTGGCGCGGCGCGCCGGGACCGTGCGGGCGGCTGACCTTCCTGGCAGGGACCTTCTTCTTCATCGGCGGCCGTTTCTTGCTCACTGCCTTCTTTTTGGCGGCGGGCTTTTTCTTGCTCACCTTCTTTGCAGCCTTCTTGGCGACCTTTTTCTTGGCAACCTTCTTCTTGCTGGCAGCCTTCTTGGCGACCTTCTTCCTGGCGACCTTTTTCTTGCTGGCAGCCTTCTTAGCGACCTTCTTCCTGGCGACCTTTTTCTTGCTGGCAGCCTTCTTGGAGACCTTCTTCCTGGCTACCTTTTTCTTGCTGGCAGCCTTCTTGGCGGTCTTCTTTTTCGAGACTTTTTTCTTGGCAACCTTCTTTTTGGACGGTTTTTTCCTCGTGGGTGTCTTTTTCTTGCTCACGGCCTTCTTTTTCACGACTTTCTTCTTTGTCGTGGACTTTTTTACGGCAACCTTCTTGCGAGAGGCTGGCGTCTTCTTCCGCTTCTTACTTGCGGCTTTCTTTGCGGGCATTCTTGGCTCCTGCCGGGGAAAGAAAAGGCCGGGATTATACATTGCCTGCGGCGGCATGGAAGCCTTATTTTTCTGGGGAAATTGGCCCCCAATTCAATTACAATAGCGGACTTTATAGACGGGATATGGCGTAGACCACGCATGCGATTAAGCAAGATCAAGCTCGCTGGCTTCAAATCCTTTGTCGACCCCACAACTATTACCTTTCCCAGCAGTCTCGTAGGCGTCGTTGGGCCCAATGGATGTGGCAAGTCGAACGTGATTGATGCCGTGCGATGGGTAATGGGCGAGAGTTCCGCGAGCCGCCTCCGGGGCGACTCCATCACGGATGTGATTTTTAACGGATCCAGCTCGCGCAAGCCCGTCGGAGCTGCGTCGGTCGAATTGCTGTTTGATAACACGGATACGACCCTCGAGGGTCAGTATGCCAAGTATGCCGAGATCTCGATTCGTCGCGAAGTGAGTCGCGACGGCATTTCCAGCTATTACCTGAACAACACCAAGTGCCGTCGCAAGGATATTACGGGCGTCTTCCTTGGCACCGGCCTGGGTCCTCGCAGCTACTCCATTATTGAACAGGGCATGATTTCGCGTCTCATCGAGGCAAAGCCGGAAGAGATGCGTGTCTTTATCGAGGAAGCAGCCGGAATTTCGAAGTACAAGGAACGCCGGCGCGAGACATCGAATCGCATCAAGCACACGAAAGAGAACCTCGATCGTCTTCTCGACGTTCTCGACGAAGTTGAGAAACAGATCAAACACCTGGACCGCCAGGCGAAGACAGCTGGACGTTACAGCAAGCACAAGGCGAATGAGCGCCGCACTTCGGCAGAAGTGCTGGCCTTGCGTACCAAGGACCTGGACGACCGCGGTGGCGAAGCAAAGTCCCGTTTGTCAGAGCGCAAGACAGCCCTTGAAGCAGCCATCGCCAAGCAGCGCAGTCTCGAAGCGTCGCTTGAGAACACTCGCGTACGTCAGAGTGAATGCACCGATGAGTTCAACAAGGTGCAGGGTCGCTACTACAAGGTTGGCGGTGAGATTGCCCGCCTTGAGCAGTCGATTGAGCATGCGCGGGAACTTCGCGAACGTCAGGAGCACGATCTCGAGCAGGCCGTGCAGGGCGCGAAGGAAATTGCGGGTCATATCGATCAGGACCAGACAGAGATCGAGCAGCTTGAACTGACCCTTAGCGAGCTCGTGCCGGGCCTTGAGCAGGCGCGACAGAGCGAGCGCGCATCGTCGGCATCGTTGCAGCGCGCAGATGAAGCGCTGGCGGAATGGCAGAAGCAATGGGACGCGCATTTGCTGCAGCACAATGAAGCGATGCAGCAGCTGAATATCGAGCACTCGCGAGCTGAGCAGATCGAGTCGCGATTGCAGAGTTTTGCCGAACGGCGCAGGAAGATCGATGAGTCGCAGTCCGATGCCACACCTGAGGATCTGCGGACCAAGCATGACCAGCTTGCGGAGCAGGAAATGCGTAAGCGCCAGGCTCGCGACGAATTTGATCGTCACCTGACCGATATCGGTGAAAAGGTGCGGAGGCTGCGCGAGCAGGATCAGAAGCTGACAAGGCTGGTGGAAGAACGCCGGTCGACGCTTTTGGATGCGCAGGGCAAGTTCGCCTCGTTGGAAGCGTTGCAGCAGGCAGCATTGGGCGAGGGCGATGACGGGATCAAGGATTGGCTTAAAGGCGCCGGGCTTGAGAGCAATAAGCGAGTGGCGCAGACGCTGGACGTCGATGCCGGTTGGGACAAGGCCGTTGAAACAGTCCTTGGCCAATACCTGCAGGCAGTTTGCGTCACCGACATTACGCCCGTAACGGAGACGATCGCCAGTCTTCGTTCTGGTGCGGTAACCGTGCTTCGCGAGCAATCGAAAGATGACATTTCTATAAATACCGAAAACACGCTGGCAACGAAAGTCAGCGGCGCCCCCGCCGCTGTTCAGGAGATGCTGGCGGGTGTGAAGTTCGCGGATTCGATATCGAATGCCCTGGCAATGCGAGAACGCCTCAGAGGCGATGAGTCGGTGGTTACGGCAGACGGAATCTGGCTTGGTCGGAACTGGCTACGCGTGTCCCGCGACAAGGAAGGCAAGGCCGGTGTATTGACTCGTGAACACGACATGCGCCGACTCAAGTCCGACATTCGTGAGATGCAGGCTCGCTTTGACAGTGCGAAAAAGCTCCTTGCTGACGGCCGCATCCGGCTGAACCAGCTTGAAGAGCGCCGCGAGACGTTGCAGCAGGACGCGTCGTCGTTGCTGAACGAGTACTCCGAGATAAAGGCCGCTCTGGAGTCGGCGAAGTATCAAATGAATCAGGCGAACGCACGCAAGGCTGCGTTGGCTGAAGAAGTATCTGAGCTCGATAACGAGAAGATCGCCGCCGAAGAGCAGCTGCGTGAGTCGCGGCGCCTGCACGAACAGGCGCTTGGGACACGCGAGCGCCTGTCGTCGGAGAAAAAGAGCCTCGAGGCGCAGCGTGAAGAGTTACGCAGTGAGCTGCAGCGCGTTCGTGCGCAGGCCGATGAGGATCGCCAGACAGTCCAGAACATCACGATTCAGTTTGAGAGCCGGCGTAACAGCAAGGAATCCGCAGCACAGAATCTAGAGCGTATGGAACGGCAACTCCAGCAATTCCGCTCACGTGAAAACGAGATTCGCGAACAACTGTCCAGCAGCCAGATGCCGATGACTGACAACAAGGCAATGCTTGAAAAGCAACTTGCGACGCGTGTTGAGGTTGAAGAAGAGTTGGCAGGTGCGCGACAAAAGGTCGAGAAAGTTGAGCATGAACTGCGCGAGCTTGACCAGACCAGGATGCAGATCGACCAGTCTGTCGACGCCGCTCGCCAGACGGTGAGCGAGGCCGAGATGGGCGTGCAGGAACTGCGTGTTCGGCGTGAAGGTTTTGCCGAACAGCTGGCGCAAACGGACTTTGATTTCGCAACCTTGCTCGAAGAGATGGACGAGGCGGCGGATGTCGATACCTGGGAAGAGAAGCTCGATAAGGTTCGTCGCAAAATCGACCGACTGGGTCCTATCAACCTGGCGGCTATCGATGAATTCAAAGAACAGTCTGAGCGTAAAGAATATCTGGATTCGCAACTGGCAGATCTTAACGATGCCCTCGCGACGCTTGAAGGTGCTATACGCAAGATTGATCGCGAGACCCGCACGCGTTTCCGCGAGACGTTTGACAACATCAATGTCGGTTTCCAGCGACTGTTCCCGAAACTGTTCGGCGGTGGTCACGCTTACCTCGAGATGACGGGCGAGGACTTATTGTCAACGGGTATCACGGTGATGGCGCGGCCGCCTGGCAAACGGAACAGCACATATCCACCTGTTGTCAGGTGGTGAGAAAGCGCTGACAGCTGTTGCCCTGGTATTTGCCATATTCGAGTTGAATCCTGCGCCGTTCTGCATGCTCGACGAGGTCGATGCGCCGCTTGATGACGCCAATGTTGGCCGTTTCTGCGATATCGTTCGCGAGATGTCAGACAAGGTTCAGTTTGTCTTTATCACGCATAACAAAGTAACGATGGAACTCGCGCGCCAGCTTTCCGGCGTCACGATGCAGGAGCCGGGTGTGTCTCGACTCGTGTCGGTTGACCTCGATGCAGCTGTGAAGATGGCAGCAAGCTAAGAACGATTCAGAGTCGTGGAAATGGAAGGTTTGCGTTGGTGGTTATTGCTCTTTGGACTGCTGGTGATTGCCGGTGTCTATTTCTATAGCCGTCGTGAAAAAAATAAACCGACTGAAGAACCGGTAGATACATCCGGGCCGCGTGTTGAGCCTACGCTGGATCGCGACGATTCTGATGAGTTCGGTGATGACGATGAGTATCAAATCGATTCATCGGAGCCTGTGCTCGAGAACGCGCCGCAGAAAATCGTCACGCTGCGCCTCGTGGGCCATGACAAGAAACCGTTCCAGGGCGACGAGCTGGTGCTCAGCATGCGCGGCATCGGTCTGCGTCATGGCAAGTTTGGCATCTTCCATCGCTACGACGGTAACGACGAATCCCGGACGATTTTCAGTGCCGCAAGCCTGGTTGAGCCGGGCAGCTTTGATCTCGCGAATATCAAGGACCAGCAAATCCCGGGCATTAGCCTATTCCTGGTGTTACCGGGCCCCGTCGACAGTGTTGAAGGCTTCGACCTCATGATGGCTGCGGCACGTGCGCTGTCGCAGACACTGGACGGAGAGCTGCTTGATGAGTCGGGAAGTACGCTGAGTATTCAGCGTGAGCGCTATTTGCGCGAAGAGATCATTCAGTACCAGCACTCCAATCTGCTCACCTGAGGCGGCGCGTCCAGAGATTATGGGAACGCCGGCGGAAACCCGAAAGAGAATCGAGTCACTGCGTGACGAGATCCGGTATCACAACCACCGCTACCACACGCTCGACGACATCGAGATTCCCGATGCCGAGTACGATCGGCTTATGCGCGAGCTGCAGGGCCTCGAGAAAGAATTTCCGGAACTCATAACAGCGGACTCACCGACGCAGCGGGTCGGGGCGGAACCGAGCGAGGCGTTGCAGACGGTGCAGCATCGGCTCCCTATGTTGTCGCTCGATAACGTGTTTGCCGAGGACGAACTCCGCGAGTTTCATAAGCGGGTAGCGGAGAAGCTGGAGTTCGAAGATGGCGCTGTCGACCTGCAGTATGCGGCGGAGCCTAAACTCGATGGCGCTGCAGTGAGTTTGCTGTATGAAGATGGTGTCCTGGTGCGTGCCGCTACACGCGGTGATGGCACGACCGGGGAAGACATTACGCACAACGCGCGAACGATTGATTCGATCCCGTTGCGGTTGATCGGTGACGGTTACCCGAAGACACTCGAGGTTCGTGGTGAAGTGTTCATGCCGCGAGCTGGTTTTGAGGCCTATAACAAGAAAGCCCGGGCCGCCGGGGAAAAGACGTTTGTAAATCCGCGCAATGCAGCCGCAGGTAGTCTGCGGCAGCTGGATCCAAAGCTGACTGCGGAACGCCCGCTCGACATGTATGTGTACTCGGTCGGTCTGGTAGAGGACGGCGAGCTTCCGGAGCATCACAGCGAGATAATCGAGCAATTGCAGGCATGGGGCCTCAAGACGTGTCCGGAGCGAAGAGTCGTTACTGGTGTTGATGGGTGTCTGGCTTACTACGACGCTATCGGGAAGAAGCGTGATTCGCTGGCGTACGACATCGACGGTGTTGTGTACAAGGTTGATAGTCTCTCGATGCAACGCGAACTCGGATTTGTTGCGCGCGCGCCGAGATGGGCTGTGGCACACAAATTTCCGGCACAGGAGGAACTGACGACCGTTCTTGATGTTGAGTTTCAGGTTGGAAGAACCGGCGCGGTTACACCGGTAGCCAGGCTTGACCCCGTGTTTGTCGGTGGCGTGACCGTCAGTAACGCGACCTTGCACAACATCGATGAACTGCATCGCAAGGATGTGAGGGTAGGGGACACTGTAATTGTTCGCCGAGCGGGTGATGTGATTCCCGAGGTAGTCAGAGTGGTTACGAGTCGACGACCCAGGAAGACGACACGTGTGCAGTTACCGGAGCGTTGCCCGGTTTGTGACTCGCATGTAATGCGCGAAGAGGGTGAAGCCGTCGCACGATGCACAGGCGGTCTCTTTTGCAAAGCGCAGCGCTCGGAAGCCCTTAAACACTTCGTGTCCCGAAGAGCGATGGATATCGAAGGGCTCGGTGCGAAGCTTATCGAGCAGTTCGTCGAAGAGGACAGAATTCAGAACCCGTCGAATATCTATGAGCTCACAAAAGAAGAGCTCGCCGAGCGCGAGCGCATGGGCGAGAAGTCGGCGGAAAACCTCGTTAATGCGATCGATGCAAGTAGGTCGACTTCGCTTTCGAGGTTCTTGTATGCACTGGGCATTCGCGAAGTTGGCGAAGCCACCGCACAAAGTCTCGCGTCGTACTTCGGAAACCTGCCGGCGATCCTGATAGCAGGAGTCGAGGACCTTGTGAAAGTGCCGGATGTTGGTCCGGTCGTTGCGAAGCGCATTCGCGACTTTCTGGACGAGGAACACAACCTGGAGGTTATTCAGCAGCTGCAGGATCACGGAGTCCATTGGGAGGACGCGGATCCAATGCAAGTTGCCGAAGATGGGCCGTTAACAGGCAAGACTTTCGTCATTACCGGCACGCTTCCAGGCATGACTCGCGATGAAGCAAAGGCGCTGATTCAAAAAAAGGGCGGTAAAGTGACGGGTAGCATCTCAAAGAAAACGAGCTACCTGCTGGCCGGAGAAAAGGCCGGATCGAAGCTGGCAAAGGCCCAACAGCTCGAGGTGGAAGTGCTCGATTTGGCTGGTCTGATGGCCATATTGAAGCAATAAGCACCTCATCTCGCCTCGCAAGTCTCGACGCTTTGCGATCCCGTTTTTGCGTGGTTCGCCCAGTTACACATGTGGCAACCGCCTCGTGGCTGTGTCAAGACTTGGGCAATTTTTCCCAAGTTCGACATTTCTCTAGCGATTCTCCCATCCGATCAATATATTGCGGGCCATGCAAGAAAAACTAAAACAACAAGTCTTGGATGCCTTTCTTCTGATTCTCCGCCCTGTAGTGAGGATTCTCCTTCGATACGGGGTGAGCCACCGAGAGTTTGCGGAACTAGTCAAGACTGCTTTTGTTGACGTTGCGTCCTCTGATTTCGGACTAAGGGGGCGCCCTACGAACATTTCTCGCGTCGCTGTCATGACGGGGTTGACGCGCAAGGAAGTAAAACGTATTCGGGACCTTGTTTCCCTCGGAGAACGGTCGGTATCGGTAAAGACGACTCCTATCTCTGACGTACTGCACAATTGGCATGCCCAAACTGATTTCACAGACAGCGACGGTAATCCTAAGTGTTTGCCGTTTTCAGGAAATACCGGGTCTTTTGCGAGTCTTGTTAAAGCGTACGGAGGAGATGTCCCCGCAGGCGCAATGCGAACTGAGATGCTGCGGGTGGGCGTTATTGCGCAAGATGAGAATGGTGATCTCAGAGTGATGTCTAGAGCAATGAGACCTGACAGCGATCATCAACGGCTAATCACGATGCTCGTGCATGGCGCGTACGCATATCTTAGTAATGTTGTGCATAACACAGACCCGAATACGCCGGAACCAAGATGGGCAAGCCGCATTGCTCACACCACGGCTGTAGATGGCTCTGAGTCGGCGCAGCTAAGGCGAATAGCGAAGGACAGAATCACCGAATTTGCGCAGTCAATCGATGATGTTTTTATTGCCTATGAGTCATTACATCCGCGATCACAAGATGAGGAAAAGAGCTCTCCAGTCGCAGTGGGCGTATTCTACTTTGAAGAGAAAGACGAAAACGCTGACTACGATTGGTAAACAAGACCAAGAACACCAAGCCACAGAGTTATAATTTGAGAAAAGTAGATCTTCGGTCGCGATCCGCACCGGTGTAGTTGCGCGATCGGGCAATATTTCCGCGCATTCCGACGCGCGGCTCCTTAAGCTTAGACTTTCGGCATACACATAATCTTCCCAGGTTTGTGTTCTGCGGTGTGCATTGTGCACCGATTGAGTGTCAGAGCCGCCCCATAATCACGTCGCATAATCTCCTTATATTGCATAGAGTTACATAATACGTTTATGTCGCGACTGCAGATGTTATGCTCCAAATCTTTGACATAATCATGTGCCGCGTCACAAATGGTGGAATTCGCCCATCTGTAGGTATTCCCCACCGCTTGCATAGAATCTACGTGCGATATACTTTACATATTGCGCAGGAACAGTGGCCTTTAATGGGGCAAGAAGTAAAAGACCATCTCAGGCGGGCACTCTCGCTAATGTTTAAGCCGCTTGTACGCCTTCTGATTGCGCAGGGGGTTACGCATGCGGAGTTTTCGGAGACGGTCAAAGAAGTGTATGTGGAGACAGCGCTTAGACATTTTGAGACAGACGGAAAAGTAAACAAATCGCGAATCGCGATACTGACGGGGTTGACAAGAAAAGAAGTTAAGAACGTCATCGACAGATCGTTGACGAACGACTTTAGGGAGAAAACTTATTCACGGCCAGCGAGGGTTTTAACCGGTTGGTATTCCGACCCAGCTTTTCAGGGGCCATACGGGATACCGCTTGAACTGCCCTACGAAAGTTCAGAAGAAGACAAGGTCAGCTTTACAGAGCTTGTCAGACAATACAGCGGCGATATGGCGCCTAGGCAGATGTTGAATCAATTGGTTGAGTCTGGATCAGTAGTTGAGGTCGATGGCAGATACAAGGCGGTCAATAGGGCATACACACATTCGCAGTTGTCGCCATCGGCGATAAGTCGTCTAGGAGATGTTGGCTATAGGGTGTTTTCGACTGCGGCAAAGAACATAGATAGAGAGGATGAACGTGATCGGCACTTCGACCGGATGGTTTACGCGGACGATGGTTGTACTAGCGAAGTACTTGATTTGTTCCATGACTACATTCGGCAACATGGTCAACGTTTTTTGGAAGAGCTAGATGTTTGGTTTTCTTCACGGCGTGAGCTGAACAAGCCAGGAGAAGAAAGAAAAGAAACAGGTTTGTACATGGTTCATTACGTAGAAGACCAAGGTGATTTGGGGACACTCCAATCACTGTTGCAAGAAAGAGGAATTGGCGAAGACAGTTTGTAAGAAAGAGATGTTGGTGAAACCTGTTTGTTAACCGAATTGGAGATCGGAAGGCAAACAAATCATCAATAGGGTTGGAGCAAAAAACTAGGAGCGAAAAAATGCGTATTGCAAGAAGCGCTGGAGCACTTGTTGTTCTAGGAGCGACGCTGATTGTGACCGCCAACACCGCGATCGCGGAAGAAGGCGGAGCTAAAGCACTCGGAATTGACTCGATGGGTAGCTTGGGTATCGATTCCAACGGCATTCAGGGTATTGATTCCATGGGCAGTCAGGGTATTGATTCCATGGGCAGTCTCGGTATTGATTCCATGGGCAGTCAGGGTATTGATTCCATGGGCAGTCTCGGTATTGATTCCATGGGCAGTCAGGGTATTGATTCCATGGGCAGTCAGGGTATTGATTCCATGGGCAGTCTCGGTATTGATTCCATGGGCAGCCAGGGTATTGATTCCATGGGCATCCTCGGTATTGATTCCATGGGTAGCCAGGGTATTGATTCCATGGGCATCCTCGGTATTGATTCAATGGGCGGCCTCGGTATTGATTCCATGGGTAGCCTCGGTATTGATTCCATGGGCGGCCTCGGTATTGATTCCATGGGCGGCCTCGGTATTGATTCCATGGGTGGCCTGGGTATTGATTCTATGGGCGGCCTCGGTATTGATTCCATGGGCGGCCTCGGTATTGATTCCATGGGCGGCCTCGGTATTGATTCCATGGGTAGCCTCGGTATTGATTCCATGGGCGGCCTCGGTATTGATTCCATGGGCGGCCTCGGTATTGATTCCATGGGTGGCCTCGGTATCGATTCCATGGGCGGCCTCGGTATTGATTCCATGGGTAGTCAGGGCATTGACTCAAATGGAAGCCAAGGGATCGATTCTATGGGCGTCCTTTCCGGCCCAGTTGACCGCATCGACACCATTAACGGCGTATTCGAATCCATGGGGCAGATCGTTATGGCTTCTCGTGATGCGCTCGCCCGGATGAACGTAGGCGACTTCGTGTCCGTACAGGGATCGGTGGTAGGACCGGGTTGGCTCTATGCTGATGATGTGTCCGTGTCAAACACCCAGTATGTCCCAGGCGCTACCGAAGTATTTGTGACCGGAATGCTGAGCTCAGTTGACCGTGCTGCTGGTACGGCTCGAATGGGCGGACTAACGATTGATTACACCTTAAGTCTGGGCGCAGGAAGTGCTCCGTCTGACATGATGTGGAGCTTCTCCGGAACGCGACCCGTATCAAGTGGTGTGATGATTTCTGATCGTACAGGCGGATTACGCTAAGCGATCAGTCGAAAGAGCGAGTTCGATTTCGCTCATCGTTCGTTCTTTCGGTTCATAAAGAAAAGGCCACCAATGGTGGCCTTTTTCTTTGCCTGCGTTTCCTGCGGGCGAAAAAAAGTCGGCGTCCCTGCCGACTTAGTTCTCGTATCAACCTGTGAAGGGAGATGCGAGGGTTGGAGGAGCCGTCCCCGAGCGATTAGGAACGACTCGCGAGCAATACTATGGCTGCACCCCGATTCATGGTGTGACCAGCTTCACAGTTCAATTGGTGGAATAAAAAAGGGCGCCATTCGGCGCCCTTAACTGAATAAATCCAGAGTATTAAGTTAAGTCGAACTTACTCCGGTGCGATTTTCCGCAGGCCGGACATGTAGTCCCTCAACTTCTTGTTCTCTACCTGCTGTTTCAGGACATCGGCAACGCTGTCGTACGGCGGGGGCGCGGACTCGCGGGAATCCTCACGAAGAATAACGTGCCAGCCAAACTGCGTCTGAACCGGTGTCTTGGTGAACCCTCCATTGTCCAGGGCTTGTACCGCGGTGGAGAACTCTGGAACCATTCGGTCAGGAGGGAACCAACCCAGGTCGCCACCTGATGATGCCGACGGCCCCGTCGACTTGGCAGTCGCAAGCTCTGCAAAGTCAGCGCCGCCTTCCAGCTCGGTTACAAGAGCCTGAGCCTCGCCCTGAGTCTCAACGAGAATGTGGCGGGCTTTGAATTCCATCGGAGGCGCGAGTTTGATTTGCTCGTCGTACAGTGCCCGCATTTCCTCATCGGTTGCGGGATTGCTCGTAACAAAATCCGTGGCTACAGCCTGGGCCAGCATGGCGCGAGTCTGAAGTTCTATCTGAGCCTGTATGCGCGGGCTCTGCTTCAGTACTTGGGCACGCGGCTCTTCCGACAGAAGATAGATGTCTGTCAGTTCATCACGAACCACGGCCGTTTCTTCGGCCGTCGCTTGGTCAGCGGGTTTTTGTATCCGTGATTCCAGGTACATATTGAAGACGTTCGGATCGATGCTGACGCCCGCGTCCGCCTGCGCCCACAAGACGCCAGAAGCTGCTAATGCAATGGCGCCGGTGAGCGTTGCCATACCCGAAGCGCGGGTTGCCCCAGCGCGGTTAGAAAAAGTCATAGTGTTTCCTTATTGCGATTTTTGCGCATGATATACGAATAAATGTTTCGGCAGGATTATTCAGCAGGCGCCCTGGCGTGAATTCGCAGGGCATGGATGTCGCTCTTCATGAGCGATCCCATTGCGTCATAGACCATTCGGTGGCACGCAAGCGGTCGTTTGCCACAGAAGGCTTTTGACTCAATTGTGACGTCGAAGTGCCCGCGTCCGTCACGCGCTCCCTCGTGCCCGGCGTGCAAGTGGCTTTGATCCTTGACCAGGAGGTGGGTCGGAGCGAACGCCTCGATCAATAGCGCCTCGATCCTGGATACGCGACTTTCGCTCATGGCAGGACCTTGATATACGGTTTCACAGTCACTTTGGCGTAGACGCCCGCGGCCACGTAGGGATCCGCATCCGCCCAGGCCTCAGCATCGGCTAGCGAATCAAACTCGGCCACAATCAGGCTACCCGTGAATCCGGCAGGCCCGGGATCCACAGAATCGGCCACAGGGTGAGGGCCTGCGATCAGGAGGCGACCCTCGTCGACCAGCGCCGTCACTCGAGCGAGATGGTCCGGGCGAGCCGCCAGGCGCTTCTCAATCGAGTCTTCAATGTCTTCGCTGATAATGGCGTACCACATACCCTTACTCCGCTGCGTCGTCTTCGTCGCCGATAATATTGGCGATCCAGAGGGTCTGCGCAAGCATGAATACAAAGGTGAACGCCATGAGTCCGAACACTTTGAAGGTGGCCCAGGTATTCTCGGAGTAGTTGTAGGCTACATAAATGTTAAGTGTTCCGGCCACGGCAAAAAACAACACCCAGATCAGGTTCAGCCTTTTCCATTGCGACGGCGATACCTTCTCCAGACTGAGTCCTTCGACCAGGCCAAAGAACCGTTGCGCGAGCGGTTTCTCGCCCAGCCATGTGCTCAGCAAGAAAGCGACACCTACGGCCCAGTAGAATGCCGTTGGCTTCCAATACGTGAAGTAGGGGTTGCGAAAATAAAGGGTCAGTCCGCCGAACAACAGCGCGAAGACCGTCGACCATAGGTACATCTTGTCGATCGAGCCGCTGCGAACGGACTTGATGGCGAGTCCGATGGGCATCGAGACCATCAGGACGACGACTGCCGCGTAAATGTCCTTGAGGATCAGGGTCCCCAGGAACAGCACGAGCGGGAAGAATTCAAATAGCATGTTCATATCGGTCGCGCATAATAGCTCAATAATCGGGCTATGCGCGAGCGTGCGGCTCGCCTACAATCCGCGCGTGGCTAAACTGATTGAAGTTCATCCGACCGACCCGCAACCGCATCGGGTCGGGAAAATCGTCGAAAGAATTCGCGACGGTGGTCTAATCGCGTACCCGACGGATTCAAGTTATGCCTTTGGTTGCCGCATTGGTGACAAGAAAGCGATCGACCGAATTCACCGAATCCGCAGAACCGACAAGAAGCACAACTTCACGCTGGTGTGCGCCGACCTGTCCGAGATCAGCGTCTATGCCCGCGTCGATAACTGGGCTTACCGCCTGATCAAATCGCTCACGCCGGGTCCCTATACGTTTATCCTCCCTGCCACTCGGCAGCTCCCAAAAATGCTGCAGAATCCCAAGCGCCGTACGATCGGCATTCGGGTTCCCGACCACACCCTGGTAAGAGCGATGCTGGCCGAACTGGGTGAGCCCATCATGAGTTCAACGCTCTTGTTACCGGGCGATGAGCTGCCTCTGACGGACCCCGTGGAAATCGAGGAGCGCATTGGTCATGAGATCGAAGTGATCGTGGATTGCGGGCCAACCGGCCTCGAGCCGACCTCCGTTCTGGACCTGTCTGGCGGCACCGTCGAAGTGTTGCGCGCCGGTCGTGGCGACGTCAGTCAGTTCACCTGATTCTCGACAGATGCGATAGAATGCCCCGATCGCAGCCGGAAGCCGTATGAAGCCCGAACTTACAGTCCTGAATCCTGAAGACGCCCCTAAGCCACCACAGGACGAAAAGCAGTCTCCCGCGCAGTCCGAAATGCCGTTTGCCGTCGTCGATGGCGAGCCTGTAACGACGTTGCCGCAGGACCTGTACATTCCGCCGTATGCATTGCAGGTGTTCCTCGAGGCATTTGAGGGACCGCTCGATCTGCTGCTGTATCTGATTCGCCGTCAGAATATCGACATCCTCGATATTCCGATCGCGGAGATCACCAAGCAGTACGTGAAGTACATCGAAGTAATGGAGGAGCTCCAGCTCGAGCTCGCCGGCGAGTATCTGCTGATGGCGGCGATGCTGGCCGAGATCAAATCCCGCATGCTCTTGCCACGCCCCGAATCGCATGAAGAGGAAGAAGCGGATCCGCGTGCGGAGCTTGTTCGTCGTCTGCAGGAGTACGAGCGTTATAAAAAGGCGGCGGAGGATATATCCGATCTGCCGCGACTGGAGCGCGATGTTTTCGTGGCCAGTGCCGATGCGCCGGAACGCAAAGTCGTTGTAACAATGCCGGACGTCACGTTAAAGGAGCTGTTGCTCGCATTTCATGACGTTCTGAAGCGTGCTGAGATGTTCTCGAACCTGCATATGCAACGCGAGCCGCTCTCTGTGCGGCAACGCATGAGCGAGATCCTGACACGCATCAAGGCGAACAATTTTACCGCCTTCAGCAGTCTCTTCGATCCTGAAGAAGGACGCATGGGCGTCGCCGTCACGTTCATTGCAATCCTTGAGCTGCTGCGCGAATCGATGATCGAGGTTGTGCAATCGGACGCCTACGCGCCGCTGCATGTTCGAGCAGCGTCAACCGTACACCTGGTAACCGATGAGGGTGAGCCTGCCGAGGCCTATCCTCAGGAAGAGAATTGAGAATCACGATCAATGGAAGCAACAGAGATTAAGCATTTCATCGAGGCGGCCCTGCTGGCTGCCGGCCGTCCGCTGAATATCGATCAGCTGAAGGGTCTGTTCGATGGTCGTACAGCGCCGCAGAAGTCCGAGATTCGCGAGGCTATTACGACGCTCAATGAAGAGTACGAAGAGCGCGGCATCGTGATTTCCGAGGTTGCGTCGGGTTTTCGCATGCAGGTTAAGTCGACGATGGCCGACCGGCTGCAAAAACTCTGGGAGGATCGTCCGCCGCGCTACTCGCGAGCGCTTTTCGAGACGCTCGCGCTTATCGCATACCGCCAGCCGATTACGCGTGGCGATATCGAGGAGATTCGCGGCGTATCCGTGAGCTCGAACATTATTCGCCAGCTTCTTGAGCGCGACTGGGTCCGGGTAGTGGGCCATCGCGACGTCCCGGGTCGTCCCGCGATGTTCGGCACCACCAAGGGGTTTCTCGATTATTTCAGCCTGAAGAAACTCGACGACCTTCCGCCACTTGCCGATCTTTCCGATTGGGAGAGCCTGCGTATTCAGCTCAACCTCCCGGAGGTCGAGGATCAGGCCGACACGGGCGTGGACGAGACAGCGGATGCTGCGATCTCTGAATTGCCGGTACTCTTTCCTGAAGATGCGGAGGAGGACGATGGCGAGGAATATCCCGATGAGGATGCGGTTGCCGAGGCGCTAGCCAAAGTGGAAGCAGTACAAGAGCTTCCGGAACTGCAGCCCGTCGTTGAAGAGGCCGCAGAAGAGCCGGACGATGAGCTTGTTGTTAGCGAATGGCCGGACCCGGTTGCCTGAGCGAATTCAAAAAGTTCTCGCGGCAGCTGGTCACGGCTCCCGCCGCAAAGTCGAAACCTGGATCAGGGAAGGGCGCCTTACTGTCGATGGCCGCCCGGCTGTGCTGGGCGATCACATCGAGGGCACGGAGCGCATAACCCTCGACGGTCGTCCGCTGGGACTGCGTCGAATTGCGCAACCGCATCGTCACATCGCGTACAACAAACCGAGCGATGAGGTGACGTCACGCGAAGATCCGGATGGCCGCAAGCTTGTTTTCGATTCTCTGCCAAAACTCAAAGGCTCCAGGTGGGTGGCGGTAGGGCGTCTCGATCTATCGACGACTGGCCTCCTGATCTTCACTACGGATGGGGCGTTGGCCAATGCGCTGATGCACCCATCGGCGGAAATTACCCGCAAGTACGCTGTGCGCGTCCACGGCGATCCCAGCCAGACGGAGCTCGACGAACTCAAAAAGGGCGTCACGCTTGAAGATGGTCCCGCGCATTTCGATACGATCGAGTACGGCGGCGGAGAGGGGACGAATCGCTGGTTCAATGTCTCGCTACGGGAAGGGCGCAATCGCGAGGTACGGCGCCTCTGGGAAGCTGTCGGCTATGAAGTCAGTCGCCTGATTCGCGTGGCGTATGGACCGCTGCAGCTGCCTCGCAATCTGCGTCGGGGCAAATACGAAGCGCTCACGCCAGCGCAGGTGAGGTCTTTGTATATCGCCGGGGGTCTGAAGCCTCCTGACAGTCCGACGCCGCACCACAAGAAACGAAAAAGAAAACGTTACTGAGCGTCGAAACTCTGGCCGGTTACGCCCTTGCTGTCAGGCCCCAGCAGGTAAACATAGGGCGCGAGAATATCTTCCGGGCGCTTCAGCAAATCGCGATCTTCGGCAGGGTAAGCGGCCAGGCGCATGTTGGTGCGCGTTGCCCCCGGATTGATGCAGTTCGAACGAAGCTTGCTGTGTCGATGTTCGTCTGCCAATACCTGGGACAAACCCTCAGTCGCAAACTTGGATACGGCGTATGCGCCCCAGAACGCCTGGCCGGTTCGGCCCACGCCGCTGCTGGTGTAAATGACGGAGGGATCGTCAGACTTCTGCAATAGCGGCAGAAATACCTGCGTCATCGCAAACACAGACGTGACATTCACATGCATGACCTTCTGCCACAGTACCGCGTCATACTGCTCAATCGAGTAGCGCTCGCCAAGGATGCTGGCGTTCAGCACGAGCCCGTCCAGGCGTCCGAATTCCGACTCGATACTCTGCGCCAGCGTGGTGTAGGACTCAGCATTAGCCGACTCCAGATCCATCACGGCAATGGATGGCCGCGGTGCCCCCTCGATCGCTTCGATCGTGTCGTAGAGTTTTTCGAGCTTCGGTACGCTGCGGCCATGCAGAATGACCTGTGCGCCGAGCTCGGCGGCATGCACGGCGAGCGCCTTGCCAATGCCGTCACTGGAGCCGGTAATCAGGATAATACGGTCGCGCAGAATATCGTCAGGGTACGTGTACGAGCGGGGGGCGATGCTCAAGTGTCCTTTCCTTCAATCATGGTTCGCGGAACAGGTTCCAGCGATTCCAGTTTCTCAATTTCTTTCTTGCCGTGAACACCAAGCTCCGTAAATTTGCGCGCGCCCGGCAATACCTTTCGTTCGAGTGAGCCGACGGCCCTGTTGTAATGCTCGACGCTGCTTGCGAGCTGGCGACCGACGCGGTTCATGTGTGTAACAAAGGTCCCCAACCGACCGTACAGGTCTTCAGCCAGCACACGGATTTCCTTGGCGTTGTCTGCCAGGGCGGTTTGCCGCCAGCCGTAAGCGACGGCTTTCAGCAGCGCCACAAAGCTGGTCGGGGTCGCCAGGATAATCTGCTGCGAGAGGGCGAATTCGATGAGATCGGGTTCTTCGGCAAGCGCGGCGCTCAGGAACTGATCGCCCGGAATGAACAGGATGACAAACTCAGGGCTCTCGTCGAACTGTTTCCAGTAAGCCTTGGACGACAGCATCCTGATGTGAGCCCGCACGTTCTTGGCGTGGCGCTCCAGTCCGAGCTTGCGCTGTACATCGTCTTCGGCTTCGGCTGCAGAGAGGTAGGCGTCCAGAGGTGTCTTGACGTCGACGACAAGCTGACGATGGTCCGGCATATTCACAATCATGTCGGGCCGGATGATCTTGTCGCCGCCGACTGTGTGGACCTGCTCAACGAAGTCGCAATGTTCCACCATGCCTGCGAGTTCTACCAATCGCCGCAGCGTGATCTCACCCCACTGGCCGCGCACCTCCGGGCGGCGCAACGCCTTAACCAGATTCTGTGTTTCCTGGGTCAGCGACTTCTGGCCGATTTGCATGGATTCAAGCTGGTTCCTGATGCCGCCGTATGCCTCGCTGCGCGCTTTCTCGAGGTCCGAGATTTGTTTGTGTGAGGCGTGCAGCGCTTCGTGGATGGGCTTGACCAGTTCCTCGACTGCTTTCTCCCGTTTCTCGAAGTCGCTCTCGACTTTTGCCTGGCGGGTCTCGAGGTTTTGCTCGGCCAGTTTCAGGAACGTGTCGCTGTTGGCGCGCAGCGAACGATTGGAAATATCGGCAAATGCCTGGGTCAGTTTTGCGTTGGCAAGCTCGAACGCGGCTTCCCGTTCAGACTGGATCGCTTCCTGGTTCTTCAGGCTGGCCTCAGCGTCGGCGAGTTCGTGGAGTAACTTGTTGCGGCGGTGACGAGCGACCAGCCACATGACGAACAGGCCAAGCAACACGCCGATGCCGAGCGCCGGCAGTCCGACGGTGACGTAGACAGAATCAAGCGAGACAGAAATCATCAGGACTCAAGGTTAACCGCTTTGAGTACGATTTGGGCAAGTTCTTCGGTGTCCGAAGCGATGATGTCGGCGCCCCATTCACGTGGGTCGTCGTCCTCCGTGATGTAGCCGTACCCGGCGGCAATAGTTGCCATTCCGGCGCGCAGTCCTGCCTCAATGTCCCTGGCAGCATCGCCGATATAGATGGCGCGATAGGCGTCGACACCGGCCATGTCGCAGGCGAGCAGTAGTGGCCCAGGATCAGGCTTTCTAACCGGCAATGAGTCGCCGCTCACGGTGCATGCACTCCTTGCGGAGAGCCCCAGCGCTTCAAGCAGGGGGCCGGTCAGATGCTCTGGCTTGTTGGTCACCACCCCCCACGGGCATTCTGCGTCATCGAGACGATCGAGCAGGGTGTCGAGGCCCGCGAACACCAGTGAGTCCTGGCAGACCATTTCGGCATAGCGTTCCAGGTACTCCATATGCATGTCATCGCCATAGGAAAACTCATGCTCGGGGAATCCCAGACTCAACAAACCGATCGCGCCGTTTGAAACCTGGGAGCGTCCCTGGTGATAGTCGACCGGCGGAATTCCGTAGGAGGCCTGCATGGCCCGAAGTACGGCGACCATGTCCGGGGCGGTGTCTACCAGCGTTCCGTCGAGGTCAAACAGCACGGCATTAAAATAGCCGTCCCGCATCTGCGTAAGGTCACTCACTCGCCGGTCGCTGGTAGTACATCAGGTAATTAACGTCCAGATTGGACCCGAGCGAGTACTGCTTCGTCAGTGGGTTGTAGTGCATGCCGATACTGGCTTGCAGTTTCAGTCCCGCTTCGCGTGCCCATTGCTCCAGTTCGGAGGGACGAATGAACTTCTCGTACTCGTGCGTGCCTTTCGGCAAGAGATTCAGTAGGTATTCGCCACCGACGATCGCGAACAGGAACGATTTCGGATTGCGATTGATCGTCGAAAAAAAGACATGACCGCCGGGCTTCACGAGCTCCGCGCATGAACGAATGACCTGCGACGGATCAGGTACATGCTCGAGCATCTCGAGGCAGGTGATAAGGTCGTACTGGCCAGGTTCTTCCGCGGCCAGGGATTCCGCTGTTGACTGGCGATAGTCGACCTCGATGCCCGATTCGTGCTGATGCAGGCGGGCGACGGCCAGTGGTGCCTCCGCCATATCAATGCCGGTAACGGTTGCATCACACGCCGACATGGACTCAGCGAGGATGCCGCCGCCGCAGCCGATATCGAGAGCTTTGCTGCCGGCGAGCTTGACGTACTGGCGTATCCAGTCGAGTCGCAATGGGTTGATCTCGTGCAACGCACCAAATTCACCCTCAGTGTCCCACCAGCGAGATGCCAGCGAATTGAATTTCGCTAACTCCGCAAGGTCGACATTGTCCGTTGCTGTCGTATTCATTGTGGTTCCTATTGTACTTCGCCCGCGTCCGACATGCGGTCACGCCATTCGTTACCGCGCGCCAGCAGTCCGTCCGTATCAATATGGACGAATTGGCCATTTTCCAGATGCCGGCGGCCAGCTATCCAGACATCGGTTACCTGGTCGCAGCGCGACGCATAGACGAGCTGTGACACGACATCGTAGATCGGTTGGCTATTAAGTGTGCGGAGATTCACACAGGCGAGATCGGCCCATTTTCCGGCCTCTATCGATCCGATTGTACGCTCGAGACCGAGTGCCATGGCGCCGCCCAGGGTCGCCATGTGCAGTGCCTCGTCGGCGGTGACGGCGGACGCGTCATTCGCCGTGGCTTTGGCGAGCAGGGCGGCTGTCCGCATTTCGGAAAACATGTCGAGCATATTGTTGCTCGCAGCACCGTCGGTGCCGATCGCCACATTCAGGCCCGCACTCCGGTACCTGGCGATGGGTGCAATACCACTGGCCAGTTTGAGATTCGAATTGGGGCAATGCGCCACACTGACGCCGGCTGCGGCGAAGCGGGCGATTTCCTCATCGTCCATGTGAACCGCGTGCACAGCCAGGAGCGAGCGATTGACGAGCCCCGCGTCAAGGAGTCGCTCGTAAGGACGCTTGCCCGTCTCTCGCAATGAGATCTCGACCTCGGCCGCTGTTTCATGCAGGTGAATCTGGACGCGCACGTCGAGTTGATCGGCCAGCACCCGCAAAGCCGCAAATGATTCATCGGACAGGGCGAATGTGGAATGCGGGGCAAACGCGGTCGTCACCAGCGGGTGATCGGCATAGGGGTCATGCACAAGGTCTGCGGCCTTCTGCAGGTACTCCGCAGCGTTTTCGGCCCAGCTGGTCCGGAAATCGACAACGGGTGTGGCAACCACAGCCCTCATGGACAGGTCCACGGCCGCCTCAGCGACGATTTCCGGGTAGAAGTACTGGTCACTGAAGCAGGTGACGCCGCCGCGAATCATCTCGGCGATAGCGAGCTCTGTGCCGTCGCGAACCATTTCCGCGCTGACCCAGCGTCGCTCGGCGGGCCAGATCCCCTCATGCAGCCATGCCTCCAGCGGCATGTCGTCGGCGAGACCTCGAAACAGCGTCATCGCGGCATGGGTATGAGCATTGATCAGCCCGGGAATCAGCGCATGATCGGGCCGTTCGACGAGCACACTGGGCTGAAAATTGGCGCTGGCCTGCTCGACCGGCTGTACGGCCACAATGCGACCATCGGCGACGGCCACAGCATGGCCCTCGAGGACCTCCCCGGCGGGCTCTACAGGGACGCACCAGCGGGGTACGATCAGGGTGTCACAGTGCTGCATAGTGGCCGCAGTATACGCATCGTACAGGGCAGCGTCAGCCTTGCCTTTCAGGCGTTTTTGGCCACGTCAAATACTGCTGTTTCGGGTCCGTTTGTGGTATTATTTCCTACCAAATAAATCGCTCGAAACCCGAACAAATTTGACCATTGGATTCCGCCTTATTCGGGGCGGGGCCGGGCTCGGATTTTGAGCATAAGAAGCAGGAAACTATGTCTGAAGTAGCCCAGGAACTGCTGTCCGTAAGTCTCGAAGATGAGATGCAGCAGTCCTATCTCGACTATGCGATGAGCGTTATCGTCGGCCGTGCCTTGCCCGACGTTCGGGACGGTCTTAAACCCGTCCATCGCCGTGTTCTCCATGCCATGCGCGTGCTGGGCAACGACTTCAACAAGCCCTACAAGAAATCGGCCCGCGTGGTCGGTGACGTCATCGGTAAATACCATCCGCACGGTGACTCGGCTGTCTACGACACGATCGTGCGTATGGCACAGCCGTTCTCGATGCGCTACATGCTCGTCGACGGGCAGGGTAACTTCGGTTCGGTTGACGGCGACTCGCCGGCAGCCATGCGCTACACCGAGGTACGCATGGCCAAGGTGGCTCACGAGCTGCTGGCCGATATCGACAAGGAAACGGTCGATTTCGTAGAGAACTACGATGGCTCCGAGAGCGAGCCGTCGGTGATGCCGACGCGCATCCCGAACCTGCTGGTCAACGGGTCGTCGGGCATCGCTGTGGGCATGGCGACGAATATTCCGCCGCACAATCTCAATGAGGTGATTAGTGCCTGCCTCGCGCTGATCGAAAACCCCGAGATCGACGTACCGGCACTCATGGAGCACATTCCAGGCCCGGACTTCCCGACCGCCGGCATCATTAACGGCGCCCAGGGCATCTACTCTGCGTATCGTACGGGCCGCGGGCGAGTCCATATACGAGCCCGCAGCGAAGTCGAGATCATCAACAAGCGCGGCAAGGAAGCGATTATCGTCACTGAGCTGCCGTTCCAGGTGAACAAGGCGCGGCTGATTGAGAAGATCGCCGATCTTGTGCGCGAGAAGCGCATCGAAGGCATTAGCGAGTTGCGCGACGAGTCCGACAAGGACGGCATGCGCATTGTAATTGAGTTGAAGCAGGGCGAGGTCAGTGACGTCGTGCTGAATAACCTCTACAAGCAGACCCCGATGCAGAGCGTATTCGGCATCAACATGGTGGCGTTGCACGAGGGGCAGCCAAAGCTGCTGAATCTCAAGCAGGTTCTCGAAGCATTCCTTTCTCATCGCCGCGAAGTCGTTACGCGTCGAACCATATTCGACCTGCGCAAGGCACGCGACCGGGCTCACGTCCTGGAAGGGCAGACCGTCGCGCTGGCGAACATCGATGACGTTATCGCGCTCATCAAGGCGTCAGCTTCACCCGCTGAGGCAAAGGTCGGCCTCATTGAACGTGCGTGGCAGCCCGGTGAGGTTACGGGCATGCTGGAGCGTGCCGGTGACACCGATACGCGCCCGGACGGCCTGGATGCTGGCAGCGGCCTGATTGATGGCAAATATCGCCTATCTGCGGTCCAGGCCCAGGCCATTCTCGATCTGCGACTGCATCGACTGACGGGTCTTGAGCAAGAAAAAATAATCAAAGAATACAAAGAGATATTAGGTAAAATTAAAGAACTTTCTGATATCTTGGCGAATCCGGATCAGCTGCTTGATGTGATCCGTACCGAACTGGCCGACGTTCGGGACGCCTTCGGCGACGAGCGCCGCACCGAGATCGTCCAGGATCACTCCGACCTCAGCGTTGAAGACCTGATTCCACAGGAAGAGGTCGTGGTGACGCTGTCGCATGGCGGCTATGCCAAAGCCCAGCCTATCGATGTTTACCAGGCGCAGAAGCGCGGTGGGCGGGGGCGTTCGGCGACCAAGGTTAAGGATGAGGACTTCATCGATAACCTGTTCGTCGCCAACACGCATGACACGATCTTGTGCTTCTCAAGCCGCGGCAAGATGTACTGGTTGAAGGTGTACCAGGTGCCGCAGGCCAGTCGCGGGTCCCGAGGCAAGCCCATCGTGAACCTGCTGCCACTTGAGGCGGACGAGCGGATCAATGCCGTCGTGCCGATCAAGGACTATGCGGAAGGCCACTTCGTCTTCATGTCGACATCGGCCGGAACCGTCAAGAAAACGCCGTTGAGCCAGTTCTCCCGCCCGCGTGCGAACGGCATCATTGCCATCGATCTGCGTGGTGACGATAAGCTGGTCAACGTGGCTATCACCGATGGCAACGCCGAGATCCTGCTCGTAGCAAGCCATGGCAAGGCGATTCGCTTCGCTGAGTCCGATGTCCGTCCGATGGGGCGCGGCGCGGCGGGCGTGCGCGGCATCAAGCTGCCCGAAGGCCACGAGGTCATCGGGCTGAGTATTATCGCGGACGGGCTGATCCTGACCGCCACCGAGAATGGCTATGGCAAACGGACGCCGGTCGACGACTTCCCGGTTCAGGGGCGCGGCGGCCAGGGCGTCATCGCGATCCAGACGACCGATCGCAACGGCAGGACGGTCGGCGCAATCCCGGTCGGCGAAGACGACGAGATCATGCTGATCAGCTCGAACGGTACGCTGGTGCGGACCGGTGTGAGCGATATTTCGGTCATGGGCCGCAATACCCAGGGCGTCCGCCTGATTCGCGTCGGGAGTAGCCAGCGGCTCGTGGGATTAGCACGTATTGAATCGATTGAGGACGAGGAAGAATAATTACGATCGTAAGTAATGCAATCTCGTTGCCAAGTCGTAACAATACGCGCGCTGGACTCATCACCGCCTAAGCCTCTCACTCAGGAAACCCAACGCAATGTCACGCGTTTACAATTTCAGCGCCGGCCCGGCCGCGCTGCCGCTTGAAGTACTCGAAACTATTCGCAACGATCTCCCGGACTGGCTTGGTTCGGGTATGTCGGTCATGGAGGTCAGCCACCGCGGCGCGGACTTTGTAGAACTCGCTGCCCGCGCAGAAGCTACGTTGCGTGAGCTGCTGCATGTACCGGATGACTACAGTGTCCTGTTTCCGCAGGGCGGCGCCACAATGCAAATGGCCATGGCGCCGATGAACCTGTCAGGCCCCGGCGATACGGCGGACTACATCGTCACGGGCAGCTGGGGCAAGAAAGCGGCGGGCGAGGCGACGAAATTCTGCAAGGTGAACGTTGCGGCTGATGCATCGGACAAGAAGTTCACCTATATACCGGATGAAGCGTCATGGCAGCGCTCTGACGACGCCGCCTACCTGCATTACACGCCCAATGAAACAATCGCTGGCGTCGAGTTTCACTTCGTTCCCGGCGGTGACGTGCCGCTGGTCGCCGACATGTCCAGCAACATCCTGTCTCGCCCGATTGATGTGGGCCGATTTGGCGCTATTTACGCTGGCGCGCAAAAGAACATCGGTCCGGCTGGCATCACACTTGTCATTGTGCGCAACGAACTCCTCGACCGGGCTCGTGCGGACAACCCGCACCTTATGACCTGGAAGTCCTACGCAGATTCCGACTCCATGACCAATACGCCACCAACCTTTGCGTGGTATGTCGCGGATCTCGTCTTCCAGTGGCTGAAACGGCAGGGCGGCGTTGAGGCCATGGCGGAAATCAATGGGCGCAAGTCGAGCAAGCTCTATGCAGCCATCGATGCGTCTGATTTCTACAGCAACCCGGTGGCGAAAGACTGCCGCTCGCGGATGAACGTGCCGTTCATCCTGGCAGACGCTGCGCTGGACAAGAAGTTTCTGGAAGAGTCAGCGGCAGCCAGCCTGACGAATCTTAAAGGTCATCGTTCGGTTGGTGGCATGCGCGCTTCTATCTATAACGCGGTCAGTGAGGAAGCAGTTGACGCGCTCATCGCGTTTATGGCTGATTTTGAAAAGGCTAACGGTTAATCATGTACAAGATTCTGACGCTCAATAATATTGCTGTAGAAGGTCTGCGGCACCTGCCTCGTGAACGCTACGAGGTCGCCTCTGAAATCGCACACCCGGATGCCATTCTGCTGCGTTCGCACAACATGCACGATATGGATATCCCGGATACGGTCGCCGCTATCGGTCGCGCAGGTGCCGGTACCAACAACATTCCGTGTGACGAGATGGCTGCTCGCGGGGTACCTGTGTTTAATGCGCCAGGCGCCAATGCCAACGCGGTCAAGGAACTCGTGATCGGCGGCATGCTGATGGGCGCACGTAACCTTGCCAGCGCCAGCGAGTACGTTAAGACGCTGGAAGAAACGGGCGACGACCTCAAAAAAGCGGTTGAAGCCGGCAAGAAGCAGTTCGTTGGGTTTGAGCTTCCGGGCAAGACGCTTGGTGTCATCGGCCTCGGCGCGATTGGTGTGGAAGTCGCAAACGCGGCGCTTGATCTTGGGATGCAGGTCGTCGGTTACGATCCGGCCATAACGGTTCGCAACGCCTGGCAACTCTCATCGGGCGTGGAACAGGAAGAAACACTGGACCAGCTGTTCCAGCACGCGGATTTTGTTACCTGCCATGTGCCACTGATCGACGCGACTCGCAATATGATCAACGCAGACCGTATTGCACTTATGAACGACGGCGGCGTCCTTATTAATTTTGCGCGCGGCGGCATTGTCGACGATGCGGCAGCGATCGCTGCCCTCGATAGTGGCAAGCTGCACTCATTCGTTACGGATTTCCCAACGCCGGAGCTTATAGCGCATCCGAAGGTTACCGCGTTGCCGCATCTTGGGGCTTCGACAGGCGAGGCCGAAGCAAACTGCGCGATCATGGTGGCGGAGAATGTTAAGGACTACCTGGAGAATGGCAATATTCGCCACTCCGTGAACTTCCCGCAGGCGCGGTTGTCGCGTCTGGATGCCTGGCGCATTACGATTTCGAACGCGAACGTTCCGAACATGGTCGGCCAGATCTCGACGTGTATCGCCAACGCCGGTCTGAATATTGAAGATCTGCTGAATAAATCGATCGGCGCAGTTGCCTACACGATCGTTGACGTTAACGCCGATCCGTCCGACGCGTTGCTGGACGAACTGCGCGCGATTGAGGGCGTCCTGACGTTGCGAAATCTCGGCAAGCCTGTAACCTGAGGATTCCTTTGGGATTTTGACCGGGAAGAGCATGGCAGGTGGGGATGACAAGACAGGCGATTTGGATCTCGGCGAGATTCGAGAGCGCATCAACGCGATTGATGAGCGCATTCAGGGCCTGATCAACGACCGGGCGAAAATTGCTCAGCAGGTTGGCATCGCCAAAGGCGAGCTCGGGTCCGCCGTCGATTACTATCGGCCGGAGCGCGAGGCGGAGGTCTTGCGCAAGGTTCTGGATCGCAATGACGGTCCAATGCGTGACGAGGAAATGCTGCGGCTCTTTCGCGAGATCATGTCGGCCTGCCTTGCACAGCAGGAACCGCTCAAGATTGGTTTTCTCGGACCCGAAGGCACGTTCACACAGACCGCCGTTTTCAAGCACTTTGGCCATTCGGTGCGTGCCCTGCCATTCCATACGATTGACGAAGTGTTCCAGGAAGTGGAATGCGGCGCCGCCGATTTTGGTGTGGTGCCCATCGAGAATTCGACCGAAGGCTCGGTCAACAACACGCTTGATATGTTCCTGACCTCGCCGCTTAAGATCTCCGGCGAGATAGAGCTCAAGATTGAACAGCACCTGATGGGCAGCCAGAAGGGTCTCGAGAACATCGAGCGCATCTGTGCTCACGAGCAGTCACTGGCCCAGTGTCGTGGCTGGATTCGGGAGAACATGCCTCACGTTGAACTGATTGGCATGTCGAGCAATGCAGCCGGCGCCAGGCGGGCGAGGGATGAGGACGGTACTGCGGCAATCGGGCCGGAAGTGGCGGCCGACGTTTACGAACTCCAGATTCTGGTCAATAACATCGAAGATCGCCCCGACAACGCCACCCGCTTCCTGGTCATCGGCCGCAAGCTGCTCGCGGCGAGCGGTGAGGACAAAACCACGTTACTGGTATCCACCAGCGACACGGCTGGCGGTGCCGGTGTGCTTCACAGCCTGCTGCAACCACTGGCCAAGCACGGTGTCAGTATGACGCGCATTGAGTCACGACCGTCGCGGCGCCGTAAGTGGGATTACGTGTTCTTCATCGATGTCGAAGGTCACGCTGAGCAAGCCCCTCTTTCTGACGCCCTGGCGGATCTGGAGCGCACTGCCTCGCTGTTCAAGGTGCTCGGAGCCTATCCCAAGGCCATCGGCTGACAGGCAGGCAGTCGCCCATGCACTTTAAAGTCACACCCTCAACGCTGCGGGATGCCCGGCTCACGGTGCCGGGGGACAAGTCCGTTTCGCATCGGGCCCTGATGCTGGGCAGTATTGCGGAAGGTCGAACAGAGGTCAGCGGCTTTCTGGATGGCGACGACTGCCTGGCTACGGCAGCCGCCATGCGCTCGCTCGGCGTCACGATTGAACAGCCCAGTCCTACCGAACTCCTGATAGAAGGTGTGGGCCTCCATGGCCTGCGCGCACCCGCCGCCGATATCGATCTCGGCAACTCCGGGACCGCCATGCGATTGATGGCGGGCCTGTTGAGCGGCCAGTCATTCGCCAGCGTATTAACAGGAGATGCATCGCTGACGGGTCGCCCGATGGGCCGGATAATCAAGCCGCTCACCCAAATGGGCGCCGCCATTGAGAGCGACTGCGACGGCACGCCGCCCCTGCAGATCTCAGGCGGACTGCAGCTTCGGGGAATTCACTACGACCTGCCGATGGCGAGCGCCCAGGTGAAATCGGCCGTGCTCCTTGCGGGACTCTACGCAGAAGGCACGACCAGCGTGACGGAGCCCGCAGTGACCCGTGATCATACGGAGCGCATGCTGGGCGCCATGGGTGTCGACGTTATTTCTGAGGGCAAGCGGATAGCGCTCGAGGGTGGCCAGTCCTTGCGCGGAACGCCGATCCAGGTGCCAGCCGACCTGTCGTCCGCGACCTTCATAATCCTCGGTACATTATTGTCACAAGATGCGGATATTCTTATAGAAAATGTAGGAGTGAATCCGACGAGAACGGGCGTTATCGACATCCTGCTGGCGATGGGGGCGGATATTTCGCTGGAGAATCCGCAGCTGCTGGGCAAAGAGCCCGTCGCCGATATTCGGGTGCGGGCGTCGCGGCTGCATGGTGGTCCAGTCGACCCGGCGCTGGTGTCACTTGCCATCGACGAGTTTCCGGCGCTGTTCGTGGCCGCAGCGGCGGCCAGTGGCAAAACCACATTCTCTGGCATCGGTGAGTTGCGAGTTAAAGAAAGCGATCGCATTGCGGCCATGGCCGACGGCATGCGCCGGCTTGGCATCCAGGTCGATGAGTCAGCGGACGGCGCTGTCGTGCATGGCGGACGTTTTACCGGTGGCGAGGTTGAGAGCTTCCACGACCATCGCGTGGCAATGGCGTTGGCTATGGCAGCCACAATCGCCGATGATGAGGTCATGATTCGCGATGTAGACAACGTTGACACGTCATTCCCGGGCTTTTGCGATCGCGTGACTGCCATAGGCGGCGCGATCGAGATCCTGCATGACTAGGCGGCGGACTGCACCGGTCATCGCCATCGATGGGCCAAGCGGGTCAGGGAAGGGCACGATCGCCTGCAAAGTGGCCAAAGCGCTCGGCTATCATTTGCTCGACAGCGGGGCGCTATACCGTCTCGTCGCACTGTCCGCCCAGACCTCCGGCATTTCACTCCAGGATGCCAACAAACTCGCGGAATTGGCCCATGACCTCGATGCCCGATTTGACATTGACGAAGATGGCGAAGAGCGAATCTGGCTGGGCGACGAAGACGTCACGACGCTGATCCGGACGGAGGAAACGGGAGCCGGTGCTTCAACCGTGGCGCAGATTTCGGCCGTCCGGCAGGCACTATTCGAGCGCCAGCGGGCGTTCCAGCAGCCCCCCGGCCTGGTGGCCGATGGGCGTGATATGGGCACGCATGTGTTCCCGGAGGCATCCCTGAAAGTCTTCCTCACGGCGAGTGCCGAGGAGAGGGCCCGAAGGCGCCATAAACAGTTGAAAGACAAGGGCTTGGATGTTAGCCTTGCCGCCCTTTCACGGGACATAGAGGACCGTGACCGGCGGGATTCCGAGCGATCGGTTGCTCCGCTGCGGCCTGCGAAGGATGCCAGGATTCTGGATTCCTCGGGCCAGTCCATCGAGGCGGTGACACAAACCGTACTCGACTGGGTCGCCAACCTCTAAACACCTTAGAAAGTTTCATGGACAGGAACGGACAGGATGTTCGCTCCTTTTTTGTAATGACCGTCAATCACAGGAAGTGATACGACGTAAATGGGCGGGAGTAAGTACTCCCTTGGTTAACTAACATGTCTGAAAGTTTTGCTGAATTATTTGAAGAAAGTTTTGCCAGTCAACAAATAAAGCCGGGCTCTATAATTATCGGTACCGTTGTCGCGGTAAATGACGATGTCGTACTCGTCAGTGCAGGTCTCAAATCCGAGGCCGTGATCCCCCTGGAACAGTTCAAGAACGACAAGCACGAAGGCGGAATCACCGTTGGGATGGAAGTTGAAGTCGCACTCGATGCCGTGGAAGACGGCTTCGGTGAGACCAAGCTGTCCCGTGAGAAAGCGATCCGCGCACGTACCTGGATCGATCTTGAGAAAGCGTTCGAGGCAGGTGAAGTAGTCGAAGGCGTGATTAATGGTCGCGTCAAAGGCGGTTTCACGGTCGAAATCGACAATGTCCGCGCATTTCTGCCGGGCTCGCTTGTTGATGTTCGTCCGGTTCGTGACCCAGGCTACCTCGAAGGCAAGAGCCTTGAATTCAAGGTCATCAAGCTCGACCAGCAGCGGAACAACGTTGTCGTATCGCGCCGTGCGGTTGTCGAAACAGAATACTCTGCCGAACGCGAGAAACTCCTTGAAGAGTTGCAGGAAGGCAACATGGCCAAGGGTATCGTCAAGAACCTCACCGACTACGGCGCATTCGTCGACCTCGGCGGTATCGACGGTCTCTTGCATATCACCGATATGGCCTGGAAGCGTGTCAAGCATCCTTCCGAGGTGGTCGAAGTAGGTCAGGAAATTGACGTCAAGATCCTCAAGTTCGATCGTGAACGCCAGCGCGTATCGCTGGGTATGAAGCAACTCGGTGACGATCCCTGGCAGGATCTCGCTCGTCGTTACCCGCCGCAGACGCGTATCTTCGGCAAGGTCACGAACATTGCGGACTACGGTTGCTTTGTTGAGATCGAAGACGGCGTTGAAGGCCTCGTCCACGTTTCTGAAATGGACTGGACCAACAAGAACGTTAACCCGTCTCGCGTTGTATCGGTTGGTGAAGAAGTTGAAGTTATGGTCATCGAGATCGACGAAGAACGTCGTCGTATTTCGCTGGGCATCAAGCAGTGCAAGTCGAACCCATGGGCTGAGTTCTCTTCAACGTTCAATCGCAACGACAAGGTTACCGGCCAGATCAAGTCGATCACGGACTTCGGTATCTTCATCGGTCTCGACGGTGGTATCGACGGTCTCGTTCATCTCTCGGACATTTCCTGGGATCTGCCGGGCGAAGAAGCCGTGCGGAACTACAAGAAAGGTCAGGAGATCGAGGCAGCGGTTCTCGCTATCGATTCCGAGCGCGAACGTATCTCGCTCGGCATCAAGCAGATGGAGAAGGATCCGTTCTCGAACTGGCTCGCAGCCAACCCCAAGAACTCTATCGTCACGGGCACGGTCACGGAAGTGGACGCGCGTGGGGCAACGGTTGACCTGGGTGATGGCATCTTCGGTTCATTGCGCGCATCCGAGCTGGCCCGTGGCCGGGTTGAGGATGCGCGGACGATGATTAAGGTTGGTGAAGAGGTTGAGGCTAAGTTCACCAACGTCGATCGCAAGAACCGTTCGATTCAGCTGTCGATCAAGGCAAAGGAAGTTCACGAGGAGCAGGAAGCCGTCAGCAGCTACAAGTCTGACGTCGCCGCAGCGCCTGTGGGCACTACCCTTGGCGACCTTCTGAAGGAAAAAATGTCCGGCGGAAGTAAATAATAAGTAAAAAAGGTAGCCCAGACCGGCTGGTCTGGGCTACTATTGCCTTTAATATCCGTGGCTTACGCTAATTCTGCGGTACGGAATAAGGTAAAATGACAAAATCAGAACTGATAGAAGCCATTTCTCGTAAGCAGAAACACCTGCCGGCCAAGGATGTTGAACTGGCCGTCAAGCATCTGCTTGACCTGATGAGCGACTCGCTGGCCAAAGGTCAGCGCATCGAGATTCGTGGCTTTGGGAGTTTCTCCCTGCATTTCCGACCACCCCGTATCGGGCGTAATCCCAAGACCGGTGAAGCCGTTGCCTTGTCGGGCAAGTACGTACCGCATTTCAAGCCGGGCAAGGATCTGCGCGATCGCGTAAACGAAAGCCGGCATTTCCCGATCAAGAGTTGATCCGTCGCGGCATCAGGCCGCATCATAGCTTTTTGGTTTACCGGATCTGCGGAGCAAACGCATGCTGAAACGTATCGGGCTGGCGATACTGATCGTTCTAATCGTCATCGTCATGGCGACATTCACTGCAAATAACACGGGCATGATCGATATTGACCTGGCGTTCACCGAGGTGCATACGTCGATTCCGCTGGCATTTACGGTCGCTTTTGCGCTGGGATGGCTGTTTGGCATCCTCTGCCTCGGGTTCTTTGCCTTAAAGCTGATTAACGAGCGCCGCATTCTGCGCCGTTCGCTGCGCGCGACCGAAAGTGAGGTAAGCAGCCTCCGCAATCTGCCACTCAGCGATGCCGACTGAAAAAGCCCTGATACTGGCAGGTCTTTTCCTGCTGCTGGCGGCGGCCGGCTGGGTCATCGGGCGATTTGGTGAACGCGACGAAGAAGACGCACCACCACCACTCAACATCGACTATCTCAAGGGCCTGAATTTTCTGTTGAACGAGCAGACCGACCAGGCACTGGAGCATTTCCTGCGCATGGTTCGGGTCGATGCGAAGACGATAGAGACTCACTTCGCGCTGGGTAGTCTGTTTCGCCGTCGCGGCGAAGTTGACCGGGCAATTCGAATCCACCAGAACATCATTGCTCGCCCGGATCTCGCCTCCGAGCAGCGCGACCAGGCGCTGTATTCGCTGGCCAAGGACTACCTGTCGGCTGGCTTGCTGGATCGGGCCGAAAAGCTGTTCTCACGGCTCTCACAGGGCTCCCGCTACCAGGTGCAGGCAATCGAGGCGCTTTGCGGTATTTACGAGCAGGAACGCGACTGGGAGAAGGCGATCGAGGCGGGCAAACGCCTGGAGGTTCTGGGTGGTCGCTCGCTTGCCTTGCAGATCGCACATTATTACTGCGAGCTGGCTGAGACCGCAGCCGCGGCAGGTGACTACGCGTCTGCGCGCCAGTATGTGAAGAACGCGCAGGCCGGCAGGCCGCGAACCATGCGCGGTGCACTGACGCGTGCGCATATCGCGCGCGACACCAATGACAGCAAGACAGCGCTCAAGCTGTATCACCGCATTATCGACGAGAACACCTACCTGATTGCCGAGGCCCTGCCGGAGATTGTCGCGATCTATACGCGCGAAAATGAAGTAGATGAGCTCGAGCGTGCGCTCAAGGCCATGCTGGCCAAGAACCCGGAAATGGCGTCGCTGGTCGCCTACACGGCAATCGTCAACGACATCGGCGGCATACCGGTTATTGATGAATGCGTGGAGCAATACATGCTTAACGAGCCCACCCTGGGCGAGTTTGTGGATTTGCAGCAGTTGTCCAATGAGAAGGGCGAAGCCGACTCCAGGTTTGCGAGAGTCCGGAGTGCGTTGTCCAAACTTGCGGCGGCCACGCCTCGATACCAGTGTCAGGAATGCGGTTTTTCGAGCCAGCGGCTGCTGTGGCAATGCCCGAGCTGCCGGGACTGGGAAACGCAGCGGCCAGCCACGCGCGTTCAATTCGACACGGTGCTGCAGCACAGCATTACCAAATAAACCGCCCGGTTTCGCTGACGGACGCAGCGCGATGGTGCCAATAAGCTCCCTGGTCTCATACCAACGAAGGAGCTGATAATGAAAATCCTTAGCACCGCCGCCATAGCACTCATGCTGATGGCGCCACTGACAGCATTGGCCGGACAGGTCGATATCAATAATGCCGATGCGGAGACGATCTCGGCCGAACTGAAGGGCGTGGGCCTTTCCAAGGCCAGGGCGATTGTCGAGTATCGCAAGAAGCACGGCCCGTTTCGAAGCGCAGACGACCTTTCGCTGGTGAAGGGCATCGGTGAACGGACGGTCGAGCTGAATCGATCCGATATCAAGGTCTCCGGACAGAAAAAGTAGGAGCGTTTCGGCGTTAGTGGGCCGGGTCCGCAAGGCGGACCTGGCTCTCGTCGACTCTCGTGACGAGCGTCATGACTCGGCAACCCGGATTTCGCTATGATGCGGGCCTGTCTCGTGGTTGGAGCTCCTGGTGGGCCAGAAAGTCAAAACAGCTGTATTCCCTGTGGCGGGTCGCGGAACCCGATTCCTCCCTGCCACGAAGGCAAGTCCGAAGGAAATGTTGCCGATCGTCGATAAACCGCTTATCCAGTATGCGGTAGAGGAAGCGATCGCTGCGGGCGCGACGAAGCTGGTGTTCGTTACGGGTGCATCCAAGCGCGCAATTGAGGACCATTTCGATACCGACCCCGAGCTTGAAGAGGCCCTGACCCGATCGGGTAAGCACGAGTTACTGTTGTCCATCCAGGGCATCGTGCCCAAAGGTGTCTCGTGCATTTATATCCGCCAGGGTGAACCCCTCGGGCTTGGCCATGCGGTTCTTTGTGCGCGTCCCGCTGTTGGTAACGAACCCTTTTTCATCCATCTCGCAGACGACTTGATCGCCGGTGACCCGGGCTGCCTTGCCCAGATGGCCCACGAGTATGAGGACCACGGAGGCAGTGTTGTCGCGGTGGAGACAGTGCCGCGCGAGAATACGTCGAGCTACGGCATTGTTGCCGTCGATGAATCCGATCGTAATCGCATAACGCAGATCGTTGAAAAACCCGCGCCGGAAAAAGCGCCATCAAACTCGGCTGTTGTCGGTCGCTACCTGCTGGCACCGGAAATCTTCGACAAGCTTGAGAATACGGGGCGGGGTGCCGGCGGCGAAATCCAGCTTACCGACGGCATTGCGGATCTGCTCAACGACTCGGCTGTGTATGCTTACTCATTCGATGGTGTGCGTTACGACTGTGGCAGCAAGCTCGGGTACCTGCAGGCGACGGTCGCCTATGGCCTCGAACATCCGGACACGGGCGAGCGTTTTCGCAAGCACCTCGAGGACATACTGACTAGTTACCGGTAACGGTGACTCGCCTTGTTCGCGTCCACAACGCCGACCAGCTATTCTTACCCGATATTCCACGTTAGCGGCGAAGAAAATATGAGAATAATCAGCGGCTTGGTGTTTCTGTGTGGCGTGGCTACGGCGAATGCACAGCAGTCCTATCTGATCGATTGGGGTGAAGCGGGTGAAGAAGCCGTCCAGCATCTGGTGGAACTTGTGCAGATCAACACGACGAATCCGCCGGGTAACGAGACCCTGGTTGTTGAGTACCTGCAGGCAGAGCTTGCGGAAGAGGGGATTTCGTCTGAAGTCTTCGCCCTGGAGGAATCGCGAGGCAACCTGGTTGCCAGAATCTCGGGCAACGGTAAGAAGCGGCCCCTTCTCATTATGGGTCATACCGATGTCGTCGGTGTGCAGCCTGAGAAATGGTATGCCGATCCATTTAGCGGCAATCGTGAGGGTGGCTACATCTACGGACGCGGTACGCTCGATGACAAGGACAATCTCGCCGCTGGGTTGATGATAGTGAAACTTCTCAAGCGCTATGGCGTTGAGCTTGATCGCGACATCATCTTTCTCGCGGAGGCCGGGGAAGAAGGAACGCCCGAGGTCGGTATTAACTTCATGGTCGAGCAGCACTACGACAAGATTGCCGCCGAGTATGCGTTGGCCGAGGGTGGCCAGTCGGTCATTCGGGACAAGAAAGTCAGCACGGTGGGCATCGAGACGACCGAGAAGATGCCACGACGTGTAACGCTGGTGGCGCGCGGCAAGCCGGGGCACGGTTCGGTGCCGACAATGGAGAACGCTGTCACGATTCTGGCGAACGCGATCGCTAAAGCCGGGGCATGGGAGACCGAGGTGCGCCTCAACGACACAACGAGGACCTATTTTCGTCGCATGGCGGACATCTCTGCGCCCGAAGATGCCTGGCGGTATCTGAATGTTGAGAATGAGGAGGAGCGTGACGCAATCCAGCGGCACTTCCTCGAAACCTTCCCGTATCACTATTCAATTTCGCGTACCTCGGTCGTACCGACCGTTATCGATGCCGGTTTTCGGCGCAACGTGATCCCGTCGGAGGCAAAGGCAATCATCGATATCCGTATGCTCCCTGATGAGAATGTAGAGGAGTTCTACGCGAAGCTCGCAGAGGTTATCGACGATCCGCGGGTAGAGATCATCCCCGAACATATCTATAGACCCGCAGCGCCACCGTCCGATATCGACAACGAGATGTTCCAGGTGCTTGAGGATGTCGCGTTACGCATGTATCCGAATGCGACCGTGCTCCCGATCATGCAAACCGGCGCGACGGATATGGCGCAGGTGCGCGCGAAAGGAGTGCAGGCCTATGGCATTGGGCCGGCGCGATCGATTGAGGAAATCAACAGCGGTTACGGTGCGCACGGCGATAATGAACGTATCGAGGAGGAAGCCTTTATTAGCCTGGTGCAATACATGTGGAACGTCGTCATCGAGATATCGGCAAGCAAATGACCGGTCGCTGGTCCCTGATACTGTTGGTCGCCGCAAACCTGCTGCCGCTCGCGGGCGTCTTCCTGTGGGACTGGGACGTGTTCTTGCTGTTACTCCTGTTCTGGTGCGAGAACGTCATCATCGGTCTGTTTGGCATTGCGAGGCTTATTGTCGCGGCCAGCAACGACACGCTAAAGGAAGGGTTGTTCCTGCCGTTGTTCTTCCTGGTGCACTACGGAGGCTTCATGTTCGGGCACTTCATGGTGTTGTTTGGCATGTACTCAGGTAGTTTCGAAGAGTTCGGCAACCCGACCCGAGCCGGAAGATTACTATCGACTGATCCTGGATAACCTGAACTGGGTAGCGGTAGCGGCGCTGTTTATTTCGCACGGCTGGTCGTTCATCGAAAACTACATGGGCCGGAGTGAGTACGAGAGGCTCTCGCCAATGCAGGCTATGGGATTGCCTTACAAGCGCATGTTCATCACTCACATTGCGCTGATACTCGGCGGCTTTTTCCTTATCAAGAATGGGCAGCCATTGGTCGGCCTGATTATCCTGGTATTGATGAAGATCGCTCTGGATATCGTTTTTCATCAGAAGGAGCACCGCAAACTCGGGGTCGACGGTTGATGCTTCAATCCGGAAAAGAAAAAGCCCGCTAAAAAGCGGGCTTTTCTTAATTTGGCTCCCCGACGCGGACTCGAACCACGGACATTCTGATTAACAGTCAGACGCTCTACCAACTGAGCTATCGGGGAATAGTCCCTCACCCTAAGGCGCGGGCCGCGATTTTGGTCTAGCCCCGGGTCCTTGTCAAGCCACCAGGGCCCGTTTTATGCGCCGTACGGATTCTTCCAGCATTTCCATCGAACAGGCGAAGGAAAAACGCACATAACCCCGAGCGCCGAAGGCGGATCCGGGTACACAGGCTAAGTCCGCCTCATTGAGCAGGAACTCCACCAACTCGACGTCATCCTTCATCCCCCTGGCTTCCAAAATGCCTTCGACCTTTGGAAATGCATAGAACGCACCCTCGCTGGGGCGACATTCGAAGCCATCGATCGCGTTGAGTGCCTCGACAAAGTAGTCGTGACGTTTGTGGTAGGCGGACGCCATCTCACGCACGCACGTCTGGTCGCCGTTGAGCGCTGCCACCGCTGCAGCCTGGGAAACACTGCAGGCGTTAGATGTGCTTTGGCCCTGTATGGTCTTCATCGCATTGATCAGTTCCTGCGGGCCGGCTGCATAACCGATTCGCCAACCCGTCATGGCGTAGGCTTTCGACACGCCATTGGCGGTGACCGTCCGCCCCATCAGCGAAGGGCAGGCCGTCCCGAAACTGACAAACGGATCCGGTGCCCAGTAGATATGCTCGTAGATGTCGTCGGACACTACGACGATGTCGGGATGCTGCTCGATGACGGCACCCAATGCGGCCATCTCTGCCTTGCTGTAACACGCACCGGTCGGGTTGGACGGATTGTTCAGTATGAGAAGCCGGGTCCGCTCCGTGATGGTCGCTCGCCAGCTGTTCGGCCGTGATCTTGAAGTGCTGTTCGATGCCTGTCTCAATGATCACAGGCTCGGCATCTGCCAAACGCACCATATCGGGATAGGACACCCAGTAAGGGGCCGGGATGATCGCCTCATCGCCCGGATTCAAGCAGAGCCAGGCACAGATTGAACAACGCCTGCTTGGCCCCGCAGGTCACCACGATCTGCGACAGCTCGTAGTCCAGTTGATTCTCGCGCGCCAGCTTCGCCTGGATAGCGGCCTTCAGCTCCGTGGTGCCGTCAATCGGGGTATAGCGGGTTTGGCCACCGTTGAATGGCCGCGATGGCCGCTGCACAAATGTGTGCCGGAGTATCGAAGTCCGGTTCGCCGGCACCCAGGCTGATCACGTCACGTCCTGCTGCCTGTAGCTCCGTCGCTAACGCCAGGACGGCACCGGTTGGGGAGGGCTTCACTGAAGCCATACGTTTGGAAACTGGTAAGATCACTCGATTGCCCCTCAGATACGCAGCGCCATGGTACGTGAAACAACTGACCTCCCCAATACCCCAATGGAACATCGTGACCGATTTGACCTGGCCTCCGATTTCTCGCCGGCGGGCGACCAGCCAGCGGCTATTGCGGGACTCGCCGAGGGCCTGGATGACGGGCTCGCACGGCAGACACTGCTGGGTGTAACGGGATCCGGCAAGACGTACACGATCGCGAGCGTGATTGAACGCACGCAACGTCCGGCGATGATCCTGGCACCGAACAAGACGCTGGCCGCCCAACTCTATGGAGAAATGCGGGAATTCTTTCCGAACAACGCGGTCGAGTATTTCGTTTCCTACTACGACTACTACCAGCCGGAAGCGTATATGCCGGCCTCGGACACGTTTATCGAGAAGGATGCGTCGATCAACCAGCACATCGAGCAAATGCGGCTGTCGGCCACCAAGGCGCTAATCGAGCGCTCGGACGCGATCATCGTGGCAACCGTCTCGGCCATATACGGGCTCGGCGATCCCGAGGCTTATTTCAGCATGGTGCTGCATGTAACGCGCGGTGATCGTATCGACCAGCGCAGCATTCTCCGCCGGCTGGCGGAGATGCAGTACACACGCAACGAACTGGACCTGTCGCAGGGCACCTACCGGGTGAGGGGCGACGTTATTGACGTATTCCCGGCGGAGTCGGAGCGCGATGCGGTTCGCATCGAGCTGTTCGATGACGAAGTTGAATCGATAGCCTATTTCGACCCGCTCACCGGCGAGGTGGTCCGCCGGGTGCCGCGCTTTACGGTGTTTCCGAAGACCCACTATGTGACGCCGAGAGAGAAGCTTCTTGAGGCCTGCGAGCACATCAAGGTGGAGTTGAAGGATCGGCTCGAGTACCTGAGAAAGCACAATAAACTACTGGAAGCTCAACGACTTGAGCAGAGAACCTTATTTGATTTAGAGATGATCCGTGAGCTCGGGTACTGCTCGGGCATCGAGAACTACTCGCGCTACCTGTCCGGCCGAAGCTCCGGCGAACCACCGCCTTGCCTGTTCGATTACGTGCCCGACAATGCGCTGCTCATCGTCGATGAGAGCCATGTGACAGTGCCGCAGCTGGGCGCCATGTATAAGGGTGATCGCTCCCGCAAGGAGACGCTGGTCGAGTTTGGCTTCCGGCTGCCGTCCGCATTGGACAACCGGCCGCTGCGCTTCGACGAATTCGAGCGGCTGTCACCGCAGACTATCTATGTCTCGGCGACACCCGGTGACTACGAGAAAGAGCACTCGGACAGCATCGTCGAACAGCTTGTCAGACCCACGGGTCTGGTCGATCCGACCATCGAAGTGCGTCCGGCCACAACCCAGGTCGATGACGTGCTGTCTGAGATCAACAAGCGCACGGCAGAAGGCGAGCGCGTCCTGATTACGACACTGACCAAGCGCATGTCTGAGGACCTGACCGATTACCTGCGCGAACACGGTATCGCTGTGCGCTATCTGCATTCTGACATCGGCACCGTCGAGCGCACCGAGATCATCAGGGACCTGAGGCTCGGGGCTTTCGATGTCCTTGTAGGCATCAACCTGCTGCGGGAAGGCCTGGATATGCCCGAGGTGTCGCTCGTGGCGATCCTCGATGCGGACAAGGAGGGATTCCTGCGCTCGGAACGGTCGCTGATTCAGACGATCGGGCGAGCGGCTCGCCATCTCCACGGCACCGCCATTCTCTATGCCGATCGTGTGACCGGCTCAATGCGCCGGGCCCTCGATGAAACCGATCGCCGCCGGGCCACGCAGGTGCTCTATAACCAGGAACATGGCATCACGCCAAAGACCATCATCAAGCAGGTATCTGATGTCATGGAGGCCGCGTACCCGGTGCCTGGCAGGACGGGTCGCAAGGCGGGCGATAAGAAAGGCATCTACGAGGTGATGAGCCCCGAGCAGCTTCTCAAACAGGCCGCCAAGCTCGAAAAGAAGATGCTCAAGCATGCTCGGGACCTGGAGTTTGAGGAGGCCGCGAAGCTGCGTGACGAGATCCAGTCGATGCGGGCGCAGGGCCTTGGAATTGGCAGCGCAAAAGCGGGCTGAAAAGCCTTGCAGTAGGCCAATCCCTTCAGTATCTTACGCGTCCCTTCGAGAGGTACAATTCGTGTATCTCTGGATGGCTTACTGGGGTCCCGACTATCGGTTGGGCGATTAGCTCAGGGGTAGAGCGCCACGTTGACATCGTGGAGGTCGCAGGTTCGAAACCCGCATCGCCCACCAATCTCCCGGATAACGAATAAAGCACCTGATTTTTTTGAGATTTTTGGGTTCCGGAGGTTGTTTCCTGCGCGCAGGCTTATTAGAATCGCGTTCCCGTTGTGACTGCGGCTGTTTGGCGTGGGTCGGAGCGGACTTAAGATTTTGAATTTGCGGAGGATCTGGGTATCGCAGTTACAAAGCGCGTAAGGCGCAATGATGAAATAGAGGCCACCGAAGTGCGGGTTATTGGCTCGGATGGTGAGCAGGCAGGGGTCATGAGTCTCGCAGCAGCGATTGATTTGGCCAAAGATGAGGCATTGGACCTCGTCGAAGTGTCGCCGATGGCGGAGCCGCCTGTATGCCGAATTATGGATTTTGGTAAGTACCTGTTCGAACAGAACAAGAAGAACCAGACTGCGAAACGCAAGCAAAAGCAGGTCCATATAAAGGAAATCAAATTTCGCCCGGGAACGGACGAAGGCGATTACAAGATCAAGCTCAGGAAGCTCATTGAGTTTCTCGAGGACGGTGATAAAACGAAAATCACCTTGAGATTCCGCGGTCGGGAGATGGCGCACAAGGAATTGGGCGCGCAGCTTCTGGCCAGGGTCAGAGATGACCTGGAAGAGTACGGTACGGTTGAACAGATGCCACAGATGGAAGGACGGCAAATGGTTCAGGTCATTGCGCCGAAGAAACACTAGGCTTCGTTCGCGTACCGAGAAAAAGTGAATAAGGGATCGCAGGAGGGCCTTTAGGCCCGAATCGACCATTAATCCGCCTGCCGCGGCAGCTGAGTTCGTTCTCAGTGAGGCTCGTTGCAAGGCTAAAAAGGAAGACACAATGTCCAAGATGAAGACCAACCGGGGCGCGGCCAAGCGCTTCAGTAAAACGGGTAAGGGCGGCTACAAGCGCTCCCAGGCCCACCTCAATCACATTCTTACCAAGAAGAAGTCCAAGCGTAAGCGTCAGCTCGGCAATACTCTGCAAGTCGCAGATGCCGATGTGAAGTCCGTTAAGCGCATGCTTCCTTACAGCTAAGAGGAGATTGAGAAATGGCACGAGTAAAACGTGGCGTAACCGCCAAAGCCCGCCATAAGAAAGTCCTCGGTAAAGCGAAGGGTTATTACGGCGCGCGTTCCAAACTATACAAGACGGCCAAGCAGGCCGTTATCAAGGCCGGCCAGTACGCATACCGCGATCGCCGTCAGCGCAAACGTCAGTTCCGCGCGCTGTGGATCACGCGTATCAACGCTGCCGCACGTCTGCACGGTCTGTCATACAGTCGCCTGATCAACGGCCTGAACAAGGCTGAGATTGAGGTTGACCGCAAGGTCCTGGCTGATATCGCTGTCCACGATCCGGAAGGATTTGGTGCGATCGCTGCCGCCGCCAAGGCGGGTCTCGAACAGCAAGTCGCCAGCTAAGATCAAAGAACCGGCCGGACAGATTCCGGCCGGTTCGATCTCACAACCATGACCTCCCTGAGCGACCTTATTTCCAAGGCTGCGTCGGACATCGATGCAGCAAGCGACCTCGCCGCACTGGATGCGGTTCGGGTGGCCTTTCTCGGCAAAAAAGGCGAGATCACGGCGCTGCTGAAGACCCTCGGGTCTTTGCCACCCGAGGAACGTTCGGCCGCCGGCCAGGAAATCAACAAAGCCAAACAGGACGTTCAGGCAGCCCTCAATGCTCGGCGCGACGCGCTTGAAGCAGAGGCGATGGAAGCCAGGCTCGCGGCCGATGCGGTCGATGTGACGCTCCCGGGTCGGGGCACGTCAATTGGTGGCTACCATCCGGTTACGCGCGCCATGCTGCGTATCGAGAAGATCTTCAGGAATGCGGGTTTCGGCGTTCGTGCAGGTCCTGAAATCGAAGACGATTTCCACAACTTCACGGCACTGAATATCCCTGACAACCATCCGGCGCGTGCCATGCACGACACGTTCTATTTCCCGGGCGGGAACCTCCTCAGGACGCACACGTCACCGGTCCAGATCCGTTCGATCGTCAAGGAAGGCGTGCCGATCAAAATTATTGCGCCGGGTCGCGTCTATCGTTGCGATTCCGACCAGACGCATACGCCGATGTTCCACCAGGTCGAGGGACTCGTCATTGACGAGCACATTAGTTTCGCTCACCTCAAGGCGGTGTTACACCAGTTCGTCGAGGCGTATTTTGAGCGCAAGGCGGAACTGCGCTTTCGTCCCAGCTATTTTCCGTTCACGGAGCCGTCGGCGGAGGTTGATGTTTCCTGGGGGTCTCATAAGCAAAGCGATCATGCGGGTGATGCCAATGCGCAGAGAGAACCCGGAAAGTGGCTCGAAATTCTTGGTTGCGGCATGGTCCACCCCAACGTTCTTGATGCGGCAGGCGTGGATTCAGAAAAATACACCGGCTATGCCTTCGGTATCGGTATCGAGCGCCTTGCCATGTTGCGCTATGGCGTAACCGACCTTCGAACGTTCTTCGAGAACGACCTTCGATTCCTGCAGCAGTTCAGGTAAGCGCGATGAAGATTGCAGAATCCTGGTTACGTGAGTGGGTCGATCCTGACCTCAAGACCGAAGAACTCGGGCACCAGCTGACCATGCTCGGTCACGAAGTCGACGGTATCGAGTTCGAAGGCGCCGGCATTGCCGATGTCGTTATTGCCGAAGTCGTCGAATGTGGCAAACACCCGGACGCGGACAAGCTCAGCGTCTGCAAGGTGTCCGATGGCGGCTCCGAGCTCATCGACATCGTCTGCGGTGCGCCCAACGTCAGACAAGGCATGAAGACGCCACTGGCGAAGCCGGGCGTGAAACTCCCCAATGGCATGAAACTCCGCAAGGCCAGGATTCGCGGTGTGGTGTCGAATGGCATGCTGTGTTCGGCTGTAGAGCTCGGGCTCGGTGACGAGTCCGACGGCATCATGGATCTGCCGGCAGATGCCGAAGTCGGTACGCCGCTGGTCGATTTTCTCGACTTGCCGGATGCTGTCATCGATCTCGATCTAACCCCAAATCGCGGTGACTGCTTCAGCGTGCTGGGTATTGCTCGAGATGTGTCCGCATTGACCGGTGCAGCGCTTCAGGATGCAGTCGTTCCGGCTGTTAAGGCCACGATCAAGGATACGCATGCTGTCGAACTGGTCGAGCCTGCGGGCTGCCCACGATTTGCAGGACGGGTTATTCGCGGTATCGACCCGACGGCGAAATCGCCGGTCTGGATGGTCGAGCGCCTGCGTCGCGCCGGTCTGCGCGGGATCTCTCCGGTCGTGGATATCACAAATTACGTCATGCTGGAGCTCGGTCAGCCCCTGCATGCCTACGACGCCGCCCTTTTGCAGGGCCCCATCCGGCCACGCCTCGCCAAGACTGGCGAAAAAGTCACGCTGCTTGACGAAAAAGCGGTCGAACTTCGTGACGACACGCTGATCATCACCGATGACAACGGCCCGATCGGCATCGCCGGCATCATGGGTGGCCTGAGTACCGCCGTATCCGATGAGACGACAGACATCTTTTTTGAGGCGGCGTTCTGGCCACCGGACTTCATGGCGGGCAGGGCACGCAACTATGGGATGCACACCGACGCGTCGCTTCGTTTCGAGCGTGGCGTTGATCCTGAAGGACAAGGTCGTGCGGTAGAACGGGCGACCCAACTGTTGCTCGATATCTCCGGCGGCGATGCAGGACCTTTGGTTGTCGAATCATCGCCCGACCATCTGCCAAAACGTGAGGCGATTGTCCTGCGAAGAACTCGTCTGGCACACGTGCTCGGTCTTGAGATCGATGCTGCTGAAGTGACCGGAATTCTCGAGAGTCTGCAGCTCGATGTGCGTGTCACGGACGAAGGCTGGACCGTCGTTGCGCCGAGCCATCGATTCGATATTGAGTACGAAGTCGACCTGATCGAAGAGGTTGCCCGGATCCATGGCTACGATTCCATCCCCGAAACGACCTTATCGGCCCAGTCGCCCCTGGAGACTGTTACAGAGTCGCGAATCGAGATTGAACGCGCCGCAGCGACCCTGATCGGACGGGATTACCAGGAAGTCGTTACCTACAGTTTCATCGATCCTGAAGCCAACAAGAAATTCACGGGCACCGATTCCGAGCTCGTCCTGAGTAATCCGATTTCATCGGAACTCTCTGTGATGCGTGCGTCGCTGTGGCCGGGACTGGTCGCTGCGGCTTCCGCAAACCTTGCGCGCCAGCAGGATCGTGTACGCTTTTTTGAAGCGAGCCGGTCATATCATGGGACGCTGGCCAGGCACGAAGAAGTTGTGCGTATTGCCGGTCTGGTGACCGGGCCTGTTGCCGCAGAGCAATGGGGAAGAAAGTCACAGTCGGTTGATTTCTTTGATATTAAATGCGATGTCGAAGCACTGCTCGCGCTCGTCGGCGATGTATCCGACATCCGTTTTGCCGCCACCGAACATCCGGCTTTGCAGCCGGGACAGGCTGCAGAAATTCTAAGGGGCGATGAGGTAATCGGTGTTGTTGGCAAACTGCATCCGCGTCTCGCAAAGGACTATGACCTGAAGAAAGCGGTGTACGTTTTCGAACTCGATGCTGCAAAAGCCCTCGCATCGGCGGCGCCATCGGCAGAGCCTGTGTCCAGGTTCCCGGCGATCCGTCGTGATATTGCGGTCATCGTGGACGACAAAGTCTCGGCGGCGGAGCTCGTGGAGGCTGTTGCAGAGACCTCTCCAAAGCTCATTCGAGATGTCAGGATTTTTGACATTTATAAGGGCGAGACAATAGAAGCTGGGCGAAAAAGCGTCGCAATAGGCTTGATTTTGCAGGAAACATCGCGCACCCTTACTGACGACGATGCGGACACTGCAATGGCTGCCGCGATCGCTAAACTAGAAGATAAATTCGCCGCTGAACTAAGAGACTGATTCCCGATGGCACTGACCAAAGCAGACATGGCCGAGTCGTTGTTCAATGAACTGGGTCTCAACAAGAGAGAAGCTCGCGAATTGGTCGATATGTATTTTGAGGAGCTGCGTGCATCACTCGCAGTTGGGGAGCAAGTCAAACTTTCCGGTTTCGGGAATTTTGATCTTCGGGATAAAAAAGAACGTCCAGGCAGGAACCCGAAAACGGGTGAAGAAATTCCGATCAGCGCACGCCGCGTTGTGACCTTTCGACCAGGACAAAAACTAAAGGCCCGAGTGGAAGCATATGCTGGAACCGGGGAATAACGACGAACTACCTCCAATTCCTGGGAAGCGTTACTTTACGATTGGTGAAGTAAGCGATCTTTGTGCGGTCAAGCCGCACGTACTCAGATATTGGGAACAGGAGTTTCCGCAACTCAAGCCCGTAAAGCGCCGGGGTAATCGCCGCTATTACCAGCGTCAGGACGTACTGATCATTCGCCAGATCAGAAGCCTCCTGTATGACGAAGGTTTCACGATCGGTGGAGCGCGCCAGCGCCTGACCGGCGATGATGCCAAGTCTGATGTGACGCAAAGTCAACAGATTATCAAGCAGATACGCATGGAACTTGAACAAGTTCTTAAGATTCTGCGTCGCTAAATTCTCTTCTTCCCAAGCTCTCTTGCGGCGGTTATTATTGCCGCCCCTGTAGGAGCGGCTTTAGCCGCGAATTCGTTCGGGCCTTATTATCCCGCTTGTCGGGAGAAGGCCCTCCCACAAAGCAGGTACGGTCGGGGCGTAGCGCAGCCTGGTAGCGCACCACAATGGGGTTGTGGGGGTCGGAAGTTCGAATCTTCTCGCCCCGACCAATTTTATCGAATCTACTCGTGGGCGATCGGCTTGTCCGTAAACAGGAAGTCCTTCAGTTCTTTATCGAACGTCGGGTCCTGCCGCCGTATCCATTCCAGCACCATTGCCGCGTGTTCCTTTTCCTCGTCGCGATTGTGCGCCAGGATGGCACGTAGCTCGTCGTTTTTACACGCATCGACACGCTGGTTGTACCAGTCAACTGCCTCCAGTTCCTCCATCAGGGATGTAATCGCGCGATGCATGTCGCGGGTCTCATCGCTGAGTTCTTCAAGCGGTTCGTGGTAGCCCTCGTTGGCCATCTTAGTTCCTCTTCTTTGCTGTTTCGGTAAAGCGGGTAACGAATTCGATCCCGACCAGTAGTGCCATCAATAGTGACAGTGTCAGGGCTGCTCCGGAAACCGCGGGAGTTGCGGACTGCATTACGGAAATACCGTAAGCCCCCCAGATTACAACTGCCCCGAATACGGGGTCGCGGTACTTCAGCACCATGCGGGCACCAATTGCGCCTGCAACCGCGAGCTTGAGGAGCGTCCATTGCACCGCTGTCAGCCAGACGTAGTCCCAACCGTTGCTGGTCTGGAGGACGCTGGCATTCGCGATGGTCGCGAGGGTTATCCATCCCGTGTAAAGGCTGAAAGGCAGGTAGAGCACCAGGTGTTCTGTGAACGGCGCGGTGTCGATAGCGGCGATAAGCGTGCGGTAGATGAGGATCAACGTCGCAAGTATGACGAACATGACCAGCAGCGACAGGGCCAACAGGTCGTAGTGCCACACGACTATCCATACAGCGTTCATCAGGCAGTTGATCTGGAACCAGGTCGACAGGCGGGCCACTTTGTCACTCGAACGCTGTGCCGGTAACGCCTGCCAGATAACGAATACCAGCAGTCCCAGGTAGATGACTCCCCAGATAGCGAACGTGAATCCCGCTGGTGTAAACAGTGACGGATACTTGGCAGAAATTTCCGGCATTGTCTGCCCGTTTATCGGCAGGGCGTTCGAGAGGAAGTTGAGCAGGATGACAATGGCAAAGGCGACCAGATTGCCGCCCCAGTCACGGAAAGGTCTTTGCATTGATGTGGCTCCGATCAGGCCGGTGTGGCTAAGGGAAGCTTCCGATCCTGTATACCCAGCAGAATTGGCTGTGCTGATTCCCGATAGATGTTCACTTTGGCGTTAAAGGCCACGCGCGATAGCCCATGCTTGTCCTTGATCGTCAGGCGACGAATATTGAATTGCCCGCCACCCATATTTTCCCCGGTCAGGTAGCACTTGATGGCAGTCACACGCTCACCGGAGAGGTCCATGCCGCTCAGCTGCGACAGGTTGCCCTGTGCGCGCTCAAGGAAGGTGACGGCATCAACGTTTGGGTCGACCTGCAAGGTACCTGTGTCCGTATGGGACTCGATGCTGGTCATGAAGTCGCCAACAAGGATCTGGCCAGGTAAGGCCGCATCGATCATTCGTGCGAGCTCGATCGTCACGTCGCCAACGATGAAGTCGTGTGTCGTGGGGTTCAGGCCTTCCGCCTGATGAAACTCATAACAGCTGCCGACATGGAAGCAGGCACGGAGCCTTGGTACAGCCTTGGTGGAGGACTTGCTGCGCGCGATAGCGTTGTCCGCGAGCACGATATGCATGAAATGGTAGAGGTTCACGCTGGCCTCGAGACCCACGTCGCGATTCCAGATGTAAAACCCGTCGCCACTCGAGGAGCGAGCAAAGTCGATATTCACATCTTGCTCGAGCATCTTTGCATGTGCCGAATTGAGCGAGTAAGCGAGGCTGTTTAGTTGTGTCATCTGCTCGAACGGCGTCAGCAGACTGAAGCCGACGATATCGAACAACGTAACGGCTCGGCTCGGCACATAGTTGATGCCGAATTTGCGAATCATTCCTTCAATGATCCGGGTTTCAATCTTGTTGCCCACCAGCGGTTCGCGCAGGCGAATATTGATGGGTTCGATTTCCAGCAGTCGAGCGACCTTCTGCATTTGCGAGATGGTCAGTTGCCGCTCGCCGGAAATCAGTTCAGTGATGAACCTCGGTGACACGAGAGGCGGAAGATTATTGGCTCGCGGCGCTGTGTACTCGGCGATCGCATAATGTGGGACGACGAGAATCAGCACGCCCTGGTCGAGCGGCGTCCAGCTTAGAATACTATTCTGGCCCAGCGACCAGTGGCTGCGCAGGGCAGTCTCAAGGTGTGACAGGTTACTGCGCTGCCGGAGGCCCATAGATTGAGCCAGTCCGGCCAATTGATCCAGGTAGGGCGAATAATCGGTTATTCGCCGAATCCCGGATTTCGACAGATCCTCTAATTCCATTTGTTTGCCCGCTGCGACTTTCGTAAGCGTGGATTCTCTGCCACAGTTCGCTCACACCAACCTAATGAACTCTTAAATGCAGCGCAAGTGGTAGAAATACGTTGTGCCAGTTTACATAACAAATGACAGTCAAAGGCCCTGACATCAAGGAAATTCGCGCCTTGCGCGAACAACTTCAAGTGGAGACGATACTCACTCCGGTGCTTCGTTGCGCAGCTATTGAGGCATTGATTGGCGGTGAGACCCAGGTTTACGCAAAACTGGAGTTCCTCCAGTGCACCGGGACGTTCAAGGCGCGCGGTGCTCTGGCCACTCTGTATCGCCTTAATGAAGAACAACTAAGAGCAGGGGTCACCGCTGTCAGCGCGGGTAATCATGCGATCGCGACAGCATTCGCGGCGAAGACGGTGGGCACAACCGCCAAGGTCGTCATGATTGGCTCGGCCAATCCGTCGAGAATCGCAAGTTGTCGTGCGTATGGTGGTGAAGTGGTCCTCGTCGACGATGCGCACAAGGCTTTCGAGGAAGCCGAACGTATCCAGGAAGAAGAGGGACGGTTCTTCGTGCATCCGTTCGAGGGTCCATCGGTAGCGTTAGGTACCGGAACAGTTGGCCTGGAAATTTGCGAGCAGGTTGCGGACTTCGATGCGTTAGTTGTGCCAATTGGCGGTGGCGGATTGATCGGTGGCATAGCTAATGCTGTAAAGCAGCTTCGTCCGGACTGCGAGATTTTTGGCGTAGAGCCGGAAGGCGCTGATTCCATGTACCGCAGTCGTGCAGCCGGCGAACCCCAGGCTATTGAGCGAGTCGGCACTATCGCGGACAGCCTCGGTGCACCGTTTGCCATGCCGTACTCATTTGGTCTGACAGAGCAAAACGTAGATCGCCTGGTACTGGTCGACGATGACCAGCTGCGTCGCGTCATGGGTTTCCTGTTTCGCGCCATGAAACTGGCCGTGGAACCCGCGTGTGTGGCAAGTACTGCAGCCCTGCTGGGCCCACTTCGTGATGAATTACGCGGCAAGCGCATTGTACTGGTCATGTGCGGCAGCAACATTGACTGGAATACCTTTGAACGGCAGGCGATATTTGATGACCACTTTGCTTGAGCGACTTAAGGCCATCGTAGGCCCCGGCGGTTGGTCAACTGACCCCGCCGACCTCGAGCCGCACCTCACGGAGTGGCGTGGTATCTACACCGGACGCACGCTGGTGAGGCTAATGCCACGTTCGACAGCCGAAGTGTCCGCCATCGTGACGGCCTGCGCGGAGGAAAGCGTGGCGATCGTTCCGCAAGGGGGCAATACCAGCATGTGTGGTGGCGCTGTTCCCGATGATACAGGCACGCAGGTCATACTCTCGCTTGGCCGAATGAACCGGGTGCGGAATGTCGATGCATTAAATTTCTCAATGGAGGTCGATGCAGGCTGCATCCTGGCGAATGCACAGGATGCGGCAAAACAGGCAGGGCGCTACCTGCCGTTGAGCATCGGCGCGGAAGGGACCTGCCAGGTGGGCGGTAACATTTCGACGAACGCCGGTGGCATGAACGTTGGGCGGTACGGTACAGCTCGCGCACTGGTGCTGGGCCTTGAAGTGGTGCTCGCGGATGGCACGGTGCTTAACAGTCTGCGCTCATTGCGCAAGGACACCGCCGGCTACGATCTGAAGCAACTTTTCATCGGCAGTGAAGGCACGCTCGGCATTATCACGGCGGCGTCCCTGCGCCTGTTCCCGGATCCGGGAGAGCTGTCGACAGCCCTGCTTGGTATCGACAGTGCCGGCAAGGCGGTGGATCTCCTGGGCAACCTCAAAGTGGCACTTGATGATCGCATTGAGTCGTTCGAGCTCGTCTCACAGCGCGTTTTTGGCCTTGTGACCCGATTCATTGCCGATGCCAGGCTACCGTTTCAGGATGAGTATCCGTGGTATGTCCTCATCGAGACAGCGACCGGTGGCGATGAGCAGGTGCTGGAGAATGCGCTGGCTGAGGCGGCCGAAGTTGGCTTGCTGGTCGACGCCGTGATCGCCAAGAATGAGAGAGAGTCCGCCGAGCTATGGCGTCTTCGCCATTCGATTTCTGAAGCGGAACGCCAGGATGGCAAGGCGCTAAAGCATGACATATCCGTACCGCTGTCCAGGATGCAGGAGTTCCTGGCGCGCGGTGACGACCTGCTGGCAGAGCTGCGAGCTGACGCCAAACTGGTGGCATTTGGACACGTGGGTGACGGCAATCTCCATTACAATGTGGTTCTGCCGCGTGATTTGCCCGCTCAGGAGTGGGCGGCAGAGGGCGAACGCGTCAGTCGCGGTATTTACGACCTTGTCCAGGAGCTTGGCGGCAGTTTCAGCGCCGAGCATGGTGTTGGACAGTCCAAACGGGCCTGGCTGCGCGAATATCGTGGAGGCCCCGAGCTGGATTTGATGCGACAGCTCAAGAAAACGCTGGATCCCTCGAATATCCTCAATCGGGGCAAGGTAATTTGACGACCAGTTCCGGTTTCGTGCCCCATAATGCCGGTAAAATTGCCCGATAAACATGAGTGCTGAATCCGAAAGAATACGCGACCGGTTCGCTGACCAGCTATCGAGCTTCGATGACAGGCTTGAGGCGACGTCGACCGATGTCGATATGCTCGCCGATATCCAGGAAGGAATCGGTTCGCTGCTGGCGTCCGATAGTAGCAGCGAGGCCGCCATTCGTGGGGTTCTGCAGGAGCGCTATGAAGCGGGTGATTTGCGCAAGGAGACCTTCCAGCTGGTCAAGTCGATGCTCGATCGCTACGTGACGGAGCAGGTACCGACGAGCCCGGTGCCAGCAGCGAAAGCCAACCCTGAACGCAAAGAACCGCAGTTCTCGGACGTTCCGGCAGCGCCTGCTGCAAGCGTTGCCGCACCAGAACCCGAAAGTGACGAGGATTTCGGCAGGACAACCGTTATTCCGAATGACGCGTTTCCTTTCAACGCGACCGCGACACGCGTGCAGGTTGGCTCAGTACTGCGCGACCGCTTCCTGTTACAGGTAGAAGTATCGGGCGGCAGCATGGGCACTGTCTACAAAGCGCTGGATCGCCGGCTCGCTGAAGCCGGTGCGGAGCAGCCGAGCGTCGCGATCAAGGTCCTGTCGCCTGCACTTGCGCAGGACGGCCAGGCGCTGCGCGCATTGCAACAGGAAGCAGCGAAAACGCGCTGTCTTGTACACCCGAATATCGTGCGTTTCATTGACCTCGACCGTGACGACGATCTTTATTTCCTGATCCTGGAATGGCTCGAGGGTCGCACGCTCGCCGATATCCTCGATTCAGCTGACGCCCGCAGCATTGATGTGAAGGCTGCATTTCGAATCGCTCGCCAGGTTGGCGATGCGCTCGACTACGCGCACCGTTGCGGCATCATTCATGCGGATGTCAAACCCGGCAATATCATGGTGATGCCGAATGGTGATGCCAAGTTGTTCGATTTTGGCGTCGCGCGGGTCAGGCAGCAACACATTGAAAGTGATTTTGATCCTGGCGTTCTGGGGGCCCTGACGCCGGCCTATTCAAGTATGCAGGTACTCGGCGGTGAAGAGCCCGTCCCGTCTGACGATGTATTTTCGCTGGCTTGCCTGCTGTACCGGCTGGTTGCTGGCTACCGCGTATTCGGCCCACGTAATGCCGCGGAAGCGTCGCTGGCAGGAATGACGCCGCAGAAGCCACAAGGCATCAACGATGAACAGTGGAAAGTCCTGAAGAGAGCCTTGTCGTATCCCCGGGTTACCCGCTTCGAATCCGTCAAGGCGTTCACCGATGCCCTGGACGAATGTGCGGAAGACACCGCGGCGACCGCGAGTTTCGAGGTGCCGGAACGTTTTGCGGTCGATGACGACGGTGGCTCACCAGGAAAGTGGTTAGCTATTATGGTTGTGCTGCTGGGCCTTGCGGGCATCGGAGCACAGCAGATGGGCTATCTCGATCCATGGCTTGAACAGTTTCAAGGCTCCGATGAGATAGTCGATGTAGCCGGGCCGGATCCTGACGAAGCGCTGATTATTGAAGATGTCGCCGCCGAACCTGAACTGGAGATTGCACCGACCAGCACCGACGAGCCTGCTGCCGAATCGGCAATAGTGCCGGCGGACGGGGGTGTGGCAGAGGTTGCCGCCGAGCTTGAAGAAGTGCCGGCCCGGGTCGAACCGGAACTGAACCTCGTTGACTTCTCGAAGCTCCCGCCACCCACAGCGATCGTGAGATTCACTCTGGACGGCAGGTCAGGTGAAGCCACTCAGGTCGAACTGACCGAGGATGGCGATCCCGCACTGGTCGACTTTATCCGGGAAGGCGATGTGAGCGCAGCGTTAACGCTTCGTCTCGAGGAAGTCGGCTTCAGCGGCAATCGGTCGCCGTGGGGTTCGGGTCAATATGCCTATTCCAATGGCGGTCTCGTTGTGTTCCCCAGAGGGCAGGAACGTGCGCGAGTCACGCTGACAGCCGCATCAGACCCGCGGCGTGAACCCGACCAGCAATCGACGCTACGCTTGCGATTCGCGGATACCGCGGATTCGGAGCTGGCTGTCGTCAATGTGGTGCTCAGGGATGACGACCAAAGAACCTACGAAAACCGCCTGCCTGACAATACCATTGCGTTCACAAGTAGCCAGGTGTCGGTCAGCGAGGCTGATCCGGCCGTGCAAATCGATATCATCCGCTTCAACCCGGACAACACGTCGGTAGAGATTGGCTATTCTGTCGAAGACATCAGCGCGACCCAAGGCGAGGACTATTTCGCGCCGGGAACCTACTCGATCTCATTCGGGCCCGGGCAGCGCTCAGCCAGGCTGCTGATACCCCTGGTACAGGACTCCCTGGCCGAAGGTGATGAGGCCTTCGTGGTTAAGCTGGCAGTGGATCTGGAGTCCAGACCGTCGAATATCTCCCCAAATATCGCCGTGATGATCCGCGACGACGAGCGCTAGGCCCTCCCGGGGAGTACGTCTGACTTGACCTGAGCCGCAAGGTTCGTTCTACTTCGTTGATGCTTTCTTCCCACACCTACGCGAAGTGCCAACTTATCGACTCGTTCGGTATGGAAAAACACTTAAAATACATGGCGCGCCAGAGGCGCGTGGGTGCGAATGGCAACTGTACCGTCTAGTAATAAAGATCGGACAGTGTCAGCAAACCCGCCGGGAACTTCCTTGCGGGTTTTTTTTTGCCAATGTCCGATTGAGGACCTGAATGAGCGAGATCATTAGAGAAGCGGACTTCGAGGACAGTACAGCACTCGGCGCTTCAGATGAGGTCGGCCGGTCCCCATGGGTTGTCCTGAAATTCGGTGGAACCAGCGTCTCTGCGAGGGAGAACTGGGAAACGATCGCTGGTCTTGTTCGCGCGCGACTCGATATGGGCCTGCGGCCCGTCATCGTGCATTCGGCCCTTAAGGGCGTGTCCAATGCACTCGAAGAGACACTGCGCAGTGCCGTCAGCGGCGACCCGGCCGACCGTCTTGCCCAAATCCGCAAGCAGCACTGCGATCTGGCAACGGAACTCGGCCTGGATGGTTTGGAAATCCTCGGCGAACGACTCCACGAGCTCGAGCAGCTGGTCGCTGGTGTCAGGCTCGTGAAGGAAGTGAGTGTGCGGGTTCGCGTGCGCGTGATGGCGCTCGGTGAACTCATGTCGACGCTGCTGGGTGCAGCGTACCTGGCAAAGCAGGGCCTCCCGGTTCGCTGGATGGATGCGCGTGATTTGTTGAAGAGCCGCTCGCGTCCAGGTCGAAACCCGGTTACGAGCTATCTGTCAGCGACCTGTGACTACAGTCCTGACGACGCCCTGACGAGCAAGATGGCCGAAGAGACTGGCGTCATACTGACCCAGGGATTCATCGCGAGAAATACGTCCGGAGAGACGGTTCTGCTGGGACGCGGAGGCTCGGATACGTCGGCCGCGTATTTCGCCGGAAAACTGCAGGCCAGGCGTCTCGAGATCTGGACCGATGTGCCGGGCATGTTCACCGCGGATCCGCGCGTTGTGCCATCAGCTCGTCTGCTTGTGGGTCTGCATTACGATGAGGCGCAGGAGCTTGCATCTGCCGGCAGCACCGTGTTGCATCCGCGCTGCATTTCGCCGGCACGGGATAACGGTTTCCCCATATTCATTCGTAGTACGACGGATCCCACGATCAAGGGCACGGTCATTTCGTCGGTAACCGATGAAGTGGAGCCGCAGGTCAAAGGCATCTGCATTCGAAATGGCCTGACGCTCGTTTCGATGACGACCGTGGGTATGTGGCATGAAGTTGGCTTCCTTGCGAAAGCCTTCGCGGCTTTTGCTGAGAATGACGTATCGGTTGATTTGATATCGACGTCTGAAACGAATGTAACGGTCTCTGTCGATACGAGCGATGGCATGTTGCCGGACGATGTTGAGGAAGCCCTGGTCCATGATTTGGAAAAACTGTGTCGGGTCAGTGTGATCTCGAATTGCTCAGCAGTGAGCCTCGTCGGAAGGAAGATCCGCACGATCATGCCGCGCCTTGGGCCTGCGCTCGAAGTTTTCGAGGAAGAGCGCATCCACCTGATGTCGCAGGCTTCGAACGATTTGAACCTGAGCTTTGTCGTCGACAAGCAGCAGGGTCCCCGACTGGTCAGCAAACTCCATGCCTCCATAATTCGCAAGAAGGGTGCATCGCACGTTTTCGGTCCGAGTTGGGAGCGCCTGTTTGCCGGTGAGGAGGCTGAGGTACGAGCTGCCGATACCTGGTGGATGAAGAAGCGGAAGGAACTGTTGGCTTTAGCCGAGACGGAAGCGAATGCTTATGTCTACGACCGGGACAGCGTTGTCGAAGCTGCGACCAATCTTACCCGCCTGAAAAACGTCGATCGTATCCTGTATGCCGTAAAAGCGAACTTCAACGAAGACCTGCTGAGAGCGGTCGACGCCTGTGGCGTCGATTTCGAGTGTGTGTCGCCTGGCGAGGTCGAGTGGGTCGAGAAGGTTATTCCTGATCTTGATCACGAACGCATCCTGTTTACGCCCAACTTCGCACCCCGTGCCGAATATGCCTGGGCGCTGGACCGCGGCTTGCAGGTCACGCTCGACAACCTGTTTCCGCTGCAGGCGTGGCCGGAGTTGTTTGCAGGAAAGAAGCTGTTCGTGCGCATTGATCCGGGTCAGGGTCGTGGTCATCACGAGCATGTGAAGACGGCCGGCGTGCATTCCAAGTTTGGCGTGCCGCGTTTTGAAGTCGCCGATCTCAAGCGCCTGGTGAAAGCTGCCGGTGCTGAGGTTATCGGCATCCACGCGCATAGCGGTAGCGGGATCCTCGATCCGAACAACTGGCGCACGGTAGCGGGCGAGCTCGTCCAGATAGCCGAACAGTTCCCCGCGGTCGAGACAATCGACCTTGGGGGTGGCCTCGGCGTGCCTGAGAAACCGGGTGACAAGCCAATCGATCTGGCGGCGGTTGATGCGACATTAGCGGAGATCAAGGAAGCCTATCCGCAGTATCGACTCTGGCTGGAACCAGGGCGCTACCTGGTGGCGCGAGCCGGGGTCCTGCTGACCCGGGTTACGCAAACCAAGGGCAAAGGCGAGATGCGCTATATCGGCGTTGGGACTGGTATGAACTCCCTGATACGCCCGGCCTTGTACGGTGCCTATCACGAGATTGTAAACCTGACGCGCGCCGATCAGGCGCCGAGCGAGACGGTGACCATTGTCGGGCCGATCTGCGAGAGCGGCGATCGATTGGGCAGTGACCGGCTGATGCCGCCCACCGAGGAGGGCGATGTTATCCTGATCGCCAACGCGGGCGCCTACGGCTACGTCATGAGTTCGCGCTACAACATGCGTGAAGTCGCAAGGGAGATCGTCCTATGAAGCTATTTTGGGCGCCGCAAACCCGCTCGCAACGCGCAATCTGGATGCTCGAGGAAACCGGCGTCGACTACGAGATGGAACGCATTGCCCTGATGAGCCCGGATCGGGTCGACAGCGCTGAATTCCTTGCGGCAAGCCCGATGGGCAAAGTCCCGGCCATCGTTGATGGTGACGTGTCGATGTCAGAGTCCGCCGCGATCTGCATTTACCTCGCGGATCGTTATGCCTCCGGCACGCTGGCACCGGCGCTGGATGCCCCGGAGCGAGGCAAGTACCTGTACTGGACGATGTACACACCGGCGGTGGTCGAGCCGTCGATGTCGGAGAAATTCAATAACGTCGAAAGCAATCGCCACCGCAGCGGTTGGGGCGACTTCGACCTCATGATCGCGACGTGGGACGAAGCGCTGGAGGGCAGGGACTGGATCGTCGCCGATCATTTCACAGCGGCAGACGTCATGCTCGGCTCAAGCGCCCTGTTTCTTCGCATGTTCAAAATGCTGCCCGAGACGAACAACCTCGACGCCTATGCCGATCGTTGCCTCGCCCGGCCGGCTTACCAGCGCTCCCTGGAAAAAGGCGCGGAGTAGCTAGAAGGGACTGCTACTCGGAGGCAGCCGCTTTCTGCTTCTTCATCATCGGGCACTGAGAATGATGCTCGGCAAACTCGTCCGCAGACAGATTGCCGTCGCCATCAAGATCCAGATCTTCGAAACGCAGGAGCGTTTTTCGCGTTCTTCATCTTGCCGCCTTCCGCGACTCGCGCAGCCATCCGCTCTGCGCGGAACTGGTAGAACTCCTCGGAAGTCACCGCGTTATCGGCGTTTGCGTCAATGTCTGCGTAAGCCGGACATGCGTGTTTGTGATGTTTGCCGTGCCCTTCGGCAACGGCGGGTGATGACAGGATCACAACAGCGGCGCAGGTCGCCAGGAGGATCAGGAATGCCCGCAACCAGTGGAATGAATTCATCAGGAGTCTCCTTAAATACTCGGTCCGGGAGGACTATCCTGCGGCAGGGGCGTCACAGCAATACGTAGTTCTCGATAGATCCTAGTCCGCGTGACGGGCTTTGAGGCGAGTTGCGATGTCCTCGAGGCTGAGGCCGCGATCGGCCAGCAGGACGATCAGGTGATAGACGAGATCGGCGGCTTCATCAATAGTCTCCTGCTGCGATCCGGCGGCAGCTGCAAGTGCAAGTTCAACGCCTTCCTCACCGAGTTTCTGTGCGATACGTTTCGTTCCGGCGGCAGCCAGCCGTGCCGTGTAACTCTCCTCACCACCAGCGGCGAGGCGCTGCGTAACAATAGTCTCGAGTTCGGCGATGAATGCGATGTCAGGCTTGTTCACTGTTTGTCCTTAGAGTCGGATATCGATCTGGTTCTCGGCCAGATATTTCTTAAGTTGGGGAATCGGGATTTCGGCGCTGTGGAACACACTGGCGGCGAGTGCACCGTCGACATGCGCCTCCTCGAATACCGTGAGAAAGTGCTCTCTCGCACCCGCGCCGCCCGATGCGATCAATGGTATATCGCACACGGCGCGAACGGCAGCGAGTTGCGTACAGTCATAGCCTTGTCGTACCCCATCCTGGTTCATGCAGTTCAGCACGATTTCGCCAGCACCGCGCTCCTGGACTTCACGGACCCAGTCCAGTGTCCTGCGCTGCGCGGCCTGTGTTTTTTCCGGGTCGCCCGTGTACTGGTAGACGAGCCAGTCATTATCCTGGGCATTGCTGTCAATTCCGATAACCACACACTGAGTGCCGAAACGTGTCGCAAGCTGGCCGATCAGGTCCGGGTCGGCCAGGGCAGGTGAGTTGATGGATATCTTGTCGGCGCCCTTATTCAGGACGTCTTCCGCGTCGGCGATGCTCTTGATTCCACCCGCGACGCAAAACGGAATGTCGAGTAGTCTCGAGACGCTGCTCACCCAGCTGCGATCGACGGTTCGGTCGTCGGGGCTCGCGGTAATGTCGTAAAAGACGAGTTCGTCCGCGCCTTCGTCCCGATAGCGCGCCGCCAGATCGAGAATGTCGCCAACCACACGGTGATTACGAAACTGCACACCCTTGACGACTGCGCCGTCACGGACGTCCAGACAGGGAATTATGCGCCGCGCCGGAATGACGTTATCTCCGCTTCGGTAATTTCACCATCCAGTAATGCACGACCGGTTATCGCAGCCGGCAGCCCGAGTTCGCGAAGCATCTCGAGGTCGTCGAGGTTGCGTACACCCCCCGACGCCTGCAGTTGCAATGCCTTATACCGCTGCAGGACCTCTGCATATAAGGCGAAATTCGGGCCGGACATGGCGCCGTCGCGCGCGACGTCGGTGCAGAGCACGTGGATGGCGCCGGCATCGCTGTAGGTATCGAGGCAGTCCCAGAGTGACAGTCCGCTGTCTTCGGTCCAGCCGTGTGTTGTCAGGCGAGGCGTTCCAGCGTCATCGATTCTCACGTCGAGCGCGAGAACCACGGCATCACCGCCGAATTCGGCAATCCATTCCTTGACCTGCCCAGGCTCGTTGATTGCGACGCTTCCGACGACGCAACGGGTCACGCCGCTGCGCAGCCAGCGCGCAACATCCTCGCGACTGCGAATGCCGCCGCCCAGTTGCACCTGGAGTCCGGACTCACGCGCTATCTCGGAGACAATAGCGGCGTTCTGCTGGTCACCGGACCGGGCGCCGTCAAGGTCTACGATGTGGAGGTCGTCCACAGCCAGTGCGGAAAAGCGGCGGCCAATCGCGGCCGGGTCGCTGGAGTATTCCGTGGTTTTTTCGAAGTCGCCCTTGAGCAGCCGCACACACTTGCCATCCTTAAGGTCGATGGCCGGGATGATCCTCATACTGTCCACTCCAGAAAATTGGAGAGAATTCGTGCGCCGGCTTTCGACGACCGCTCAGGATGAAACTGCGCGGCGACGAAATTGTCTTTACCCAGCATGGCCGAAAACGGCTCGGCATGATTCGCCGTCGCAATAGTGTGCTCCGACTCGGGTATTGCATAGCTGTGCACGAAGTAGAAGTGATCGCCAGGTTTGATGCCTTCTAATATCGGGTGTGGAGCGGTGGGCCGGGTCGCGCACCATCCCATGTTCGGGACGGGGAAAGAATCGGCGACCGGCAGCTTATGGGCGCTGCCGGGAATAATGCCCAGGCATTCGACGTCGTCCTCTTCGGAGCGCTCACACAACAGTTGCATGCCGAGGCAAATACCGAGGACCGGTTGAGTGAGGCCACGAATAAGGTCGACGAGATTCGCCTTGTTCAGCCGGGACATGGCGTCGCGAGCGGCGCCCACGCCGGGTAACACCACACGGGCGGCAGCGCGGATTCGATTTGCGTCGGCGGTGAGTTCGGGGGCGACACCGAGGCGCTCAAAGGCGCTGAGCAGTGACGTTATATTCGCGCCGCCGCTGTCGATGATGGCTACCTGTGTCACAACGCACCCTTGGTTGACGGCAACTCGGTGCCACTGCGTGTAATTGCCTGGCGAAGCGCTCGCCCAACCGCCTTGAAGCACGCCTCAACCATGTGATGGGTGTTCTTGCCTTGAACCTTGATATGCAGTGCGGCGCCCAGGGATTCAGCAAGCGATCGAAAGAAATGTTCCACCATCTCTGTGGAGAGCTCTCCGACGTTGTCGCGGGGAAAGTCAGCGGAGAACTCGAATGCGGCGCGACCGGAAATATCGAGCGCAACCTGCGCCTCGCTTTCATCCATTGGCAAAAGAAACCCGTAACGACCAATGCCGTGCTTGTTGCCCAGCGCATCGCGCAGGGCAGTGCCCAGGCAAATGGCGGTGTCTTCCACTGTGTGGTGTTCGTCGACCTCGAGGTCACCCTCGCAATTTAAGTACCAGGCTGAAGCCGCCGTGTTTTGCGATCTGCTCGAGCATATGGTCGTAGAAACCGATGCCCGTGCTGATCGCTGTGTTATTCGCCGTGTCGAGATTGACCGACACACTGATACGCGTCTCATTGGTGTTGCGCGCAACTGTCGATGTTCGGTCCGAGTGACAAAGGCGTACAACAATCTGTGGCCAGGTCATGGCGTCAGCGTCGTCACAGTTGGTGAGAATGCCCTGCACGCCGATCCGCTCTGCCAGTTCCATGTCGGTCTTGCGGTCACCGATCACGGCCGAGGCGGACAGGTCGATCGTGTTGGCAGCCAGGTATCGGGTGAGAAGGCCGGTTCGGGGTTTGCGACATTCGCAGTTGTCCCCCGGCATGTGGGGGCAAATGAAGACCTCGTCGAATACGATACCCTGCGATTCGAACAGGCTCATCACAAGTGCGTGTGGCGCGTCGAACTGCTCCTGTGGAAAGGCGTCGGTTCCAAGCCCATCCTGGTTGCTGATCATGACGAAGCGATAGCCGTGCCTGGCGAGTTCAAGGAGTGACGGGACCACGTTGTCGACGAGCCGTACTTTGTCGACCGAATCGACCTGGAAATCGTCGGGTTCGACGATCAGCGTACCGTCACGGTCGATGAACAGAATCTTCTCAGCCATTGTGTGTGCCTTTCAGCGTGTCCAGCACACGCAGCAGTTGGTTATTCTCATCACGGTTGCCGACCGAGATACGTATGCAGTCATCGAGAGCTCCGCCGAAGTGCCGCAGCAATACGTTGTGTTCCTGGCAGCGCCGCATGACGGCCGCAGCATCCTCAAAACGAACGAGCAGGAAGTTGGCGTCGCTCGGCCAGACCTTGCCGACGAAGTCATAACGGGTCAGGGCAGCAACCAGGCGTTCGCGTTCAGCGATGGTGTCCAGCACCGCCTGTTCGGCAAGCGCCAGTTGGTCATCCTGGAGAGCATCCTCGACGCATTCGACGACCGGCGTGGCGAGCGCGTAGGGCGCCTGCACGGCGCTCAGGATGCGTATGACGTCCGCAGGACCCGCGACAGCGCCACACCGGGCGCCGGCGAAGCCAAGGGCTTTGGACAGCGTTCGCAGGACCAGCAGGTTCCTGTGACGATCCAGCAATTCTGTAACGGACGGCTTGTTGCCAAATTCAATATAGGCTTCATCAACCACAATGGCAGAGGCGTCGCCGCGTTCTGTCAGCAGACGCTCCAGTTCATCGCGTGCGAGAACCGTGCCTGTCGGATTATTCGGGGAGCAGATGAATATCAGACGTGTCGAGTCCCTGCAGGCGGCGAGGATTGCGTCCACATCGATCGCGAAGTCGTGCTCGGCCAGTGTCTCGACCTCGATCAGACCGGCTCCTTGTACCTCGGCATAATGACGGTACATCGAGAACGACGGAGACGTCACGAGTACGCCGTCCTCACCGGCTCTGCAGAAGGTACGGATGACGAGGTCTATTGCTTCGCTGGAGCCTCGCGTGACGAGCAGTTGCTCCGCACGGCAGCCAAAGCGGTTGGCCAGCGCCGTCTGCAGTTTCTGCGGACGAACCTCCGGGTAGCGATTGAGTGGGCGCCGGAAATTGCCGATCGGGCTGCGTCGCGGTGACTCGTTGGCATTCAGCCGAATCGTATCGTCAACCTGTTCAGCCGCATCATAAGCGTGCATCGCTCGAAGCTCCGGTCGCACCAGTTTGGTGATACTCATGAACCGGCCTTCAGGCGCCGCGTGACGGCTGCGGCATGGGCATCCAGCCCCTCGAGTCCGGCGAGGCTGACGACGGCATCGCCGAGATTCTCCAGTCCTTCGCGTGACAGCTCCTGCACGGTCATCTGCCGCATGAACTGATCGACGCCCAGGCCGCTGTAGGTTCGCGCGAAGCCATACGTCGGCAAAACATGGTTCGTACCGCTGCAGTAGTCGCCGACAGATTCCGGCGTCCATTGTCCGAGGAAGATTGACCCGGCATTGCGCAATTGCGGTAACAGGCTCCGTGGTTCGGCAACCTGGAGGATCAGGTGTTCGGGCGCATAGTCGTTGCTTACCGCGATAGCGTCCTCAATGGTGTCGACCACCAGGATTCGGGAACATCGTAGTGCCTCGGCCGCTATGTTCGCGCGCGACAGCGTCTCGAGTTGCTCGTCGAGCTCCGTCACCACCTTCGCAGCGAGTTGCACGGAGGTGGTCACGAGGATGACTTGCGAATCAGTCCCGTGTTCGGCCTGGGACAGCAGGTCCGAGGCAACGAACTCCGGGTTCGCATTGCCATCGGCGAGCACCAGTACTTCCGAAGGGCCGGCGGGCATATCGATTGCGGCCCCCGACGGATCGCCACTGACCAGGGTTTTCGCGCAGGTCACCCAGGCGTTGCCCGGGCCGAAAATCTTGCAGACCCTGGGTACAGACTCGGTTCCGTAGGCCATGGCGGCGATGGCCTGCGCCCCACCAACCTTGAAAATATCTCTTACCCCTGCGCGCGTTGCAGCAACAACGACAGCCGGGTCGGCTGTTCCATCCGGTCGTGGCGGTGTACACAGAATTCGAATCGGACAACCCGCAATAGCGGCCGGCACCGCCAGCATGATGGCGGCCGAGGGCAGGGGTGCCGTTCCGGCCGGAACGTACAGCCCTACTGCGTCAATCGGGTGGCTGTGCCGCTCACACACCACACCGGGCATCGTTTCTACTCGTATTGACGACGGCAACTGCGCACGATGAAAGCAACGAACGTTGTTTATGGCGAGGTCGATGGCGGCCAGCTGTGGCGGCGACAACGCGTCCTGTGCGCGGTCCATTTCGTCCTGACCGACTTTCAGCTCATTGAAATCGGCGCCATCGAACGTCTGGTTGAACTGGCGCAATGCAGCGTCTCCGTCCCGGCGAACCGAAGCAACAATTGCAGCGGTACTGCTGCGAATCGCCGCATCTCCCTTCACGGCGGGCCGCTGCAGCAGGACGCCACGCTTCGCAGCCGTAAGTTCCGACCAGTTGTGGATACCGATACCCATCAGGCCAGCATCTTCTCGACCGGTAATACCAGCAACGAACTCGCACCGGCCGCTTTCAGGTTTTCCAGCGTCTCCCAGAACACGTTCTCCCGGCAGACGGCATGAACGGCGACCTTGTCATCGCAGCCATCCAGCGCGAGTACGGTAGGAGCCTCAGAGCCGGGAAGAAGGTCACGAATTTCGGCAAGGGCCGACTTCGGGGCGTGCAGCATGATGTACTTGCTTTCACGAACCTGCAGCACCCCGTCGAGGCGCTGGAGGATCTTGTCGACGAGCGCCTGTTTCTCGTCCCCAAGCGGCTTCATCGTCTGGATGATGATTGCCTCGCTCTCAAGCAGTACCTCTCTCTCAACGAGGCCATTCGCCTTTAGCGTGCTGCCTGTGGATACAAGGTCACAGATGTATTCGGCACGCCCGAGCTTGGGTGTGATCTCGACCGCTCCGGAGAAGAATACAGCCTCTGCATTGATGTCATTAGACTTAAGGTATTCATTGAGAAGTCCAACATAACTTGTTGCAATTCTTGTATTTATTAATGACTGAGGACCTTCGAAAGGCGTGTCTTCAGGTCCCGCCAGGGAAAGCCTGCAGTGGCCGAAATCGAGTTCAAACACGCGTTTGAACTGAGCGGACTGGCCGTTGGCCTCCCTGTTGAGGCGCTTTTCCTCAACGACGTTCAGCCCGACAATGCCGAGGTCGCAAACGTCTTCGCTGACGAGCCCGGGAATATCATCGTCCCTCACCAGCAGGAGGTCGATCGGCATGTTTTCGCCATAGCAGATGAGCTGATCCTTGCTCTTGGTGATTTTCAGGCCACAGCGTTCGAGCAAATCAATTGAGTGATCGGTCAGGCGACCGGTTTTCTGCACCGCAATCTTGATGCGCTGCTCAGAGGGTTCCATGGAGCTGTCCTTAGTGGGAGGGGTGAATGCGATCGATGGCCGTACGGTAGCCGCCAAAGCCATCAGTCAGGCAGCGCGCTACGCGCCCGATGGTTGTAACGCTGACCCCTGTCAGGTCGTGAATTCGGCGATAGGGGAGCCCTTGTTCCAGGTATTCCACGACTTGCCAGCGATCGACGAGCGCCTGAAGCTCTGCGGGTGTGCAGAGGTCCTTGAAGAAATTGCGACATTCATCGGCGCTCCTGAGGCTGATTACAGCATCAAAAAGCGCGTCTTCGGCGCGCGCCTGCTGGCGTTCGGATTCGTTTCGATTGGGCTTCATTGTCATACCAATGTATTAACGCGTTAATACACTATTACATTAGTACGTCGAGTGCAACTAATTGATCTTATTAGTTTCAGGCGAATCCAAATTAAGTCGAGCAGTGGCTTGACTCGAATTCCCGATCCAACTTACACTTCGCGAAACTCATCGAGACCGGTCGAGGGATAGGCCCGACGACGCCGGGGCAACCAGCGGAACTAACCATTCCGAAAAGGTGCCAACTCCTGCGATGTCTTCGGACATCGAAAGATGAGGGTTACTGCAACACCGGTGACGGTGCAGGGCGGTAAATTCCCTCCCTTGCGGGCTTCGCAGGGTTCCGATGAGTAACAACGGAACACTTTAGCGGAGACCGACAATGACTTCCTCAATAAGCAAAGCCACCAGCGCTGTTCGTGCGTCTATCGAATCCGATACGCAACATGGCGCCGTCGTACCGCCTCTGCACCTGTCCTCAAACTACGCATTTGCAGGCCTTGGTGAACCGCGGCAGTACGATTACACGCGCTCGGGCAACCCCACACGCGACGCACTCGCGGATGCACTTGCCGAACTGGAAGGTGGAGCGGGCGCTGTCGTGACGGCATCGGGCATGGGAGCACTGACGGTGCTCACGCAGTTCCTGTCGCCTGGCGACACAATTATTGCACCGCATGATTGTTATGGCGGCACCTACCGGCTCTTCGACCAGCAGTCGCAGAAAGGGCTGTTCAATGTCGAGTTCGTTAACCAGACCGAGCTCGAGACACTGCGTACCGTGTGTGCTGAGCTCCGTCCCAGGATCATACTGACCGAGTCGCCGTCGAACCCGGTACTGCGCATTTCTGACCTGGCTGGGATCCGGGAAATAGCCACTGAATGTGGCGCCTTGTTTGCCGTGGACAACACATTCCTGTCGCCCGCATTGCAGACCCCGATCGACTTCGGTGCGGATCTTGTTATTCATTCAACCACCAAATACATCAACGGCCACAGCGACGTGGTCGGCGGCGCACTGGTTGCCGCGACTGACGAGCTTGCAGAGCAATGTGCGTACTGGGCCAATGTCATCGGCATCACCGGCGCGCCGTTTGACAGCTTCATGACACTGCGCGGGATTCGCACCCTTTACCCACGCATTCGGCAGCATCAGGAGAGCGCCGCACTGATCGCGAACGTGCTGTGTGATCAGTCAAATGTCTCCAGGGTGTATTACCCGGGACTTGAAAGTCATCCAGGCCACGATATCGCGAAGCGTCAGCAACGCGGGTTCGGTGGGATGATCAGTTTTGAAATTGATGGTGGCGAAGCGGCGGTACGCGCCTTCGTCGAGAACCTGGCTTACTTTTCGCTGGCTGAGTCGCTTGGTGGCGTGGAAAGTCTCGTTTGCCATCCTGCCTCCATGACGCATGCGCCGGTTTCGGAGGAACGCAAAGCGGCCGCTGGCGTGACCCCGACGTTGATTCGCCTCTCAGTAGGACTGGAGGGTGCGGAGGACCTGGTCGAGGATATCCTGCGTGCGCTCGACGCTGCGCGTTCAGCGACGATACTGAAGCCTGTAGCGGCAGCGGCCTGCTGAGAGCTTGGGATCTGCTGGCCGTGAGGTCAGCTGAGGTGGCTGAGAATCGCGGCAGTCATCGCATCGGTGCTAAGGCGCGTATCGCCTTTTGCAACGATATCTGCAGTCCTTGCACCTGCGGCAATTGCAGCGGCAATGGCCTGCTCGACGGCCGCTGCTTCGGTCTCAAGGCCCAGGCTGTGGCGCAGCATCATGGCGGCGCTCGCTATGGCAGCACAGGGATTGGCAATCCCTAAGCCCGCGATATCCGGAGCGGAGCCATGAATGGGCTCGTACAATCCCGCTGAGCCATCGCCCAGCGATGCCGACGGCAACATCCCGAGCGAGCCTGCGAGCATGGAGGCTTCATCCGTGAGAATGTCGCCAAACATGTTCTCGGTGACAATGACGTCAAAGTCAGACGGACGACTGAGAAGGTGCATGGCAGCCGCATCGACCAGGAGCGTCTCAAGCTCGATGTCCGGAAATTCATTCGCCATTACGCGATTCGTTACGTCTCGCCACAGTCGTGATGTTTCAAGCACGTTTGCCTTGTCAACCGAGCACAGCCTGCCGCGTCGTTCAGTCGCGAGCCTCGCGGCAACCCGCACGATTCGCTCGACTTCTCCTACCGTGTACTCACACAGGTCACTGGCTGACGTAGCGGTTCTTGTTTTTTTGCCGAAGTAGATGCCGCCGGTAAGTTCACGGATAACGAGCATGTCGACACCGTCGAGAATTTCGGCCCGAAGCGGGGACGCGCCAGCCAGTTCCGGGTAAATCCGGACGGGGCGGATGTTCGCGTAGACACCCAGTACCGAGCGCAGCTTGAGCAGTCCCTGTTCAGGCCGGATCCTGGCATTTGGGTCCGACCACCTGGGACCACCAACGGCGCCGAGTAGCACCGCATCGGCCGCTTCGCAGGCCTCTACGGTAGCGGCTGGCAACGGTTCGCCGGTGGCATCGATTGCTGCACCGCCGATCAACGCCTCTTTATAGTGCAGTGAGTGACCGTATTGCTTGGCTACCGCGTCGAGGACTTCCCTGGCGCTGGTCGTGACGTCGGGCCCGATGCCGTCACCGGGCAATAAGGTGATTACGGCTTCCATGAACGTGTCTCTTCAAAGCTCTCGATAGTGTCCAGTTGCTTGCTCAGAAATCCCAGCTGGTCGATACCTTCGAGCAGGCAGTGGCGCGAGAAACCGTCCATGCTGAACTCGACGGTTCGATCGCCCGGTAAGGTAATGCTGGTACTTGCCAGGTCGATGATGACATCGGCGCCCGGGTTTTCAAGAAGCCAGCTGTGCGTCTGTTCGTCAACGGTGATGGCCAGCAAGCCGTTCTTGAGTGAATTGCTGCGAAAGATATCGGCAATCTCCGTGGATAAAACCGCTTCGAAGCCATAGTCGAGCAGGGCCCACGGTGCATGTTCGCGAGACGAGCCACAACCAAAGTTGTTACCGGCAACCAGAATGCCGCAACCTTTGGCGTCTGGCTTGTTGAGGATGAAATCGGTCTTCTCGCTGCCGTCCTTGTTGTAGCGCAGGTCATAGAATACGTTTTTGCCGAGGCCTTCTTTTGACGTTGTCGTCAGAAAACGCGCGGCGATGATCTGGTCGGTATCGATGTCCCTGGTCGGCAAGACCACCGTTTTCGACCGAATGGTACTGACGGGCTTCATGAGTAGTTCCTTGGATCGGCTATTCGCCCTGCGATCGCTGAGGCGGCGGCGGTGGCGGGACTGGCCAGCACGGTGCGTGCCCCGACGCCCTGGCGCCCTTCGAAATTGCGATTACTGGTGCTGACACTTAGCTGGCCGGGTTGTGCGATATCGCCGTTCATGCCGATGCACATCGAGCATCCGGCTTCACGCCACTCGGCACCGGCAGCCTCGATGATCTTGTCGAGTCCTTTCGCCTCGGCGTCTGCCTTTACCTGCTCGGAACCTGGCACGACCAGCATGCGCACACCAGCGGCAACCTTACGGCCCTCAAGCACCCGGGCTGCCTCTTCGATGTCCGACAGACGGCCATTGGTGCAGCTGCCCACGAATACGACGTCGACGGCAGCTTCTGTCATTGGTTTCCCGGATTCCACCTGCATGTAATCCAGGGCCTTGCGGAAACTGGCGTCGTCACTTTCCGGTACCGGCTCGTTAATACCAACGACCATGCCGGGATTGGTGCCAAACGTGACCATGGGTGTCAGCTTGCTGGCATTGATCGAGACCGAATTGTCGAAGCGTGCACCCGCGTCCGTGCGCAGCGCTCGCCAACGCGCGACGGCGGCATCCCAGTCGGCGCCTTGCGGCGAGCGCGGGCGTCCGTGCAGGTAGTCGATCGTGGTGTTGTCCGGGGCAATCATGCCTGCGCGGGCGCCGCCTTCGATCGACATGTTGCAGATCGTCATGCGTTCCTCCATCGAGAGCGCCGTAACAGCGTCGCCGCGATACTCGATGACGTGGCCGGTACCCCCATCAACGCCGATCTTGCCAATCACTGCGAGGATGACGTCTTTGGCTGTCACGCCGGCAGGCAGCGTTCCGTCGACGTTCACCGCCAGCGTTTTTGGCTTGCGCTGCAACAAACACTGCGTCGCGAGTACATGGCCGACCTCGGTCGTGCCAATACCAAAGGCGAGGGCGCCGAACGCCCCATGGGTACTTGAGTGGCTGTCACCGCAGACAATCGTCTTGCCCGGCTGGGTCGCGCCGAGTTCCGGCCCGATAACATGCACGATGCCCCGTTTGCCGCTGCCATAGCCGAGGAGGTCGAGCCCGAACTCCTCGCAGTTCTGCTCCATTTGACGAACCTGGTTGGCCGCACCTTCACCGGCTACCAGGAGGTCCTTGAAGGTGGTGACCGGCGTTGTTGGTGTGGAGTGGTCGAGGGTCGCCAGCGTCAGGTCGGGACGTCGAACGGGGAGACCGTTGGCACGCAGGACAGAGAATGCCTGTGGGGTGGTGACTTCATGGATGATGTGCAGATCGATATAAAGGACGGCAGGTGTGTGCGCCGTCTCTTCGACAACGACATGATCTGCCCATACCTTTTCAAACAAGGTCGTCGGAGTACTCAATGGTCCGTTTCCGTTTTTGTCTTAAGGCTAGATGGTGGCGCGGGTTGAATCGCCTTCAGGCGTGCCCGCAGCGCCGCGATCTTTGCGCCGCAGGATGCGGTTGATGACTTCCAGACAGGCGCGGCATCCGGCCTCCACGATGTCGACGCTGGCGCCCCGACCGCGGAAGCTCTGGTTGTCGTATTCCACGCTAACCGTCACTTCGCCCTGAGCATCCTCGCCGATCGACGCGCTGTGCAACTCGAAGTTCTTCAATACGAGCTCCACGCCGGTCGCCTGTTCGAGTGCCTGGAACGCGGCCGCTATCGGCCCGTCGCCGTGAGCCGATTCACTGACTTTGCTACCGTCCTCGAAAATCAGGTCCACTGCCGCAGTGGCCGGCTGGTCGGTGTGAGTCTGCACTTCGAGCGACTGCAACGTCCATGGTCCGGACGAGGCGCCGCCGGCATTCATGACAAGCGACTCCAGATCGCCGTCATAAACGTCTTTCTTCTTGTCAGCCAGCTTTTTGAACTCCTTGAAGGCACGATTGGTTTCGAAATCGTCGAGTTCAAAACCAAGCTCGACCAGGCGGTCGCGAAAGGCGTGGCGGCCGCTGTGCTTTCCAAGCACGAGGCTGGACTTGGCTAATCCGACATCTTCCGGCCTCATGATTTCGTAGGTGGAAGCGTGCTGCAGCATCCCATGCTGGTGAATGCCGGCTTCATGCGCGAAAGCATTTTCGCCGACAATCGCCTTGTTGCGTGGCGGATGCATGCCGGTGATATTCGATACGAGACGGGACGTCGGGTACAGGCGAGTTGTGTCTATCCCTGTTTCGGCGTTAAAGAACTCGGCGCGAGTTTTGATGGCCATGACGGCTTCTTCAAGCGAACAGTTGCCCGCGCGCTCACCGATGCCATTAATAGTGCATTCAATCTGGCGTGCGCCGGCACTGACGGCCGCGAGGCTGTTGGCGACAGCCATGCCCAGGTCATTGTGGCAATGCACGCTCAGGATAATCTCGTCAATCCGGGCGACGTGTTCCTTCAGGTAGCGGAACAGTCGATCAAACTCGGCGGGAACGGTATAGCCGACAGTGTCCGGGATGTTCACGGTCGTTGCACCGGCCTCTATCGCGGCCGACACCACTTCGGCCAGGTAAGAGAGCTCGGTGCGCGATGCATCTTCGGGAGAGAATTCCACATCGTCGACCAGTTCACGTGCCAGCTTGATCGCGCCGACGGCACTCTTGATGATCTCTTCCTTGGCCATCTTTAGCTTGTGCTCGCGATGAATGGCACTGGTTGCAACGAACACGTGGATGCGGTGTTTGTCGGCGTACCTGACTGCTTCATAGACTTTCTGGATATCAGCCGCATTACAGCGGGCCAGTCCGCAGATTACCGGGCCGAAGTTTCGTTCGGCAATCGTCTTGACCGATTCGAAATCGCCCGGCGACGCGGCTGGAAAGCCGGCTTCGATAATGTCGACGTTAAGTTCCGACAACGCCTTCGCCACACGAAGCTTCTCGCTGAGCGTCATGCTGCAGCCGGGTGCCTGTTCCCCATCCCGCAGGGTCGTGTCGAAAATCTTAATGTGCGTATCGGACATTATCTGTTCCTCCAGTCTATTCCGATGTTTTACTCTGACAGCCAGTCCATGCGGCCACGCAGATCCTTGCCTACTTTCTCGATCGGGTGTTCGAGGTCGGCCTGCATCATGCGCTTGAATTCCGGCATGCCGTTTTCGTTCTCGGCGATCCAGTTGCGTGCGAAGGTGCCGTCCTGGATGTCGCCAAGTACCGCTTTCATGGCGGCGCGAGACGAATCATCGACCACACGCGGACCCGAAATCATATCGCCCCAGGCTGCCGTGTCGCTGATGAACTTGTGCATCTTGGCAAGACCACCCTCATGGAGCAGATCGACGATCAGTTTCAGCTCGTGCATCACCTCGTAGTAGGCGACCTCGGGCTGGTAGCCCGCTTCGCACAAGGTCTCGAAACCGGCAACGATCAGCTCTGTGGCACCGCCGCAAAGTACGGCCTGCTCACCAAAGAGATCCGTCTCAGTCTCCTCGGCAAACGTCGTTTCGATAACGCCGGCACGCGCGCCGCCGATCCCGGCCGAGTAGGCGAGGGCCTTCTGCAAGGGCATTCCCCGTCGCGTCCTGGTGAACGGCGACCAGGCAGGGAACGCCGTGCCCTTCTTCGTACTGACGACGTACCAGTCCGCCTGGGCCTTTCGGTGCGATCAGGGCGACATCCAGGTCCGCTCGCGGCGCAACCTGTCCGTAGTGCACTGCGAAACCGTGCGCGAAGAGCAGCAGTGCGCCTTTGTCGATATCGTCGACGACGGTCTGGTACAGAGCCTTTTGGACCATATCCGGGGTCAGGAACATGACGATCGCAGCACCTTTGACGGCTTCGTTAGGTTCCTGGACGGTCAGGCCGTCGGCCTCTGCGTTGGCCCAGCTTGCGCCGCTCTTGCGCAGCCCGACAACGACATTGAATCCCGAGTCCTTCAGGTTGAGCGCGTGAGCGCGACCCTGGCTACCGTAGCCAAGAACCGTAACCTGCTGGTCCGCCAGAACGGAGATATCTACATCTGCTTCCGAATACATTTGCATGCTGTTTCCTGTGCACTAGATTGTTAGATCGATAAAAAAAAACCCCACTATCCTTCGGGATGCGGGGCTTACGATGTCCGATTGATGGATACGCGCTACCCGCTCTGCCTCCCAAGGAGAAGCAGTTCAAGCGAAATAAGCACGAGTACGCTGGTGTCCATAGCGGCGAATAATGTTGTAAGGCCCAATTGATGTCAACAGCTTCTTAGACGGTTACGGCTGATACTAAATAAGTTGTCTTAGAAAAGATTTCTAAGCTACTAATTCACAACAATTAATCAAATCGACATCAGACAGTTGTTGCAGCCTATCGAGAAGGTCCAAAGCGCAATTGATGTTGCAGCGAAATCTTCTGCAGCCGGCAGTGAAAGGTGAACTGTCGATGTGCTTTGTAGCTCCCTGAATCAAATACATAAAGGTCGCAAGTTATGTTCTTCGAAGGACTGGCGCTCAGTGAAGCATGTGTTATTCTTGACTCGTAAATGCGGGGACCTTTAAATAGTAAAAGGCATAAATGGCGGGGAAGCTCGGGGCAACCCGGGACAGCCAAATACAAGAGAGAGAAAAATAGGGGTTCCAACAAAATTCGACGCCGCGCGGCGTAGGTGGAGAGGGCCGCGTGCGCAATTGGGGGCACTTTCCCGTGTCGTCGTTTTTACTTGTGCATGTATTCAGCGGATACGTTGCATCCCTCTCCAATAACTTTTAATAAAACAACGACCTTTAAGGAGCGTTCATGAAACGGTGCATAAGCAGCAGTCGGCGTCTTGCCGCCGCATTTTTTGCGGTTTCGGCTTTGACGATTTCCGGCGGCGTTTTCGCCCAGACCGTCGATCAGATCTTGCAGGCTGATCAACGTCGGTTGAACCTGGCTCAACAATCGCAGGAACGAATCAACAAAACTGTTGAAGGTACTCGTTCCCTCGAAGACCAGTACCGGGCTATAAACAAGGAAATCGACGGACTTAAGGTCTACAACCGCCTGATGACGGCTCAGGTTGAAGGTCAATCGGCCACTCTGGAAGACATCGCTTTGTCGATGGACAGGGTTGACGTCATTAACCGCCAGATTTTCCCCTTGATGGAACGCATGATTGACGGCCTGGACCAGTCGGTGCAGCTCGACCTTCCGTTCCTGATGGCCGAGCGCGGAAAGCGTATCGCCGATCTTAAGGCGATTATGGAGCGCTCCGATGTCACCGTTGCTGAGAAGTTCCGCAAGGTGATGGAGGCGTACCAGATCGAGAACGATTACGGCACGTCGTCGGAGTACTACGAAGAGTCGCTGACAATCGATGGCTCGACGCGTTCCTACAACATGCTGCGTATCGGTCGTATCGGTCTGTATTACCAGTCCGACGACACCAAGATCACAGGGCGTTGGAACAACAAGACGCGTGCCTGGGAAGACTATAATTCGGCACGTAACGAAGTCCGTAAAGGCCTGCGTATGGCTCGCCAGCTGATCGCGCCTGAACTGATCGTTATTCCTGTTCCTTCAGCGGAGGCTCCATAAATGAAACGCATTACACTCATTATTGCGGCCGGACTGCTGAGTCTCGGATTTGCTACGGCAAACGCACAACAGGACGAGTCGGCTGCGGCGTCAATGTCGGAATTGCTGCGCCTGATCGAACAGGGGCAGGCTCGCGACTCGCGTGAAGCCCGTCAGCGTGAAGCGGCATTCGCCCAGGCTCGTAACGAGCAACAGTCACTGCTTAACAGGGCCCGTGCAGAACGCACTCGCCAGGAAAGTATCTCCACGAAGCTCGAAAACGATTTCGAAGCTAACCAGCAGCGGATCATCACGGCACGCCAGGCGCTCGACGAGCGTATGGGCGCGCTGAAAGAGCTGCTCGGTGTACTGCAGACGGTTGCAGGTGATACGCAGGGTCGTTTCGCAGCGTCGCTGACGAACATCGAATACCCGGATCGCAGCCAGTTCCTGGTTGAGCTCGGCAGCAAACTGGCCGGTGCCAGCAATATCCCGGAAATCGAGGAGATCGAGCGGCTCTGGCTCCTGCTACAGCAGGAAGTTGTTGAGTCCGGCAAGGTCACGCGCTTTAACCATCTCGTCACACGTGCTGACGGCACCGAGGAAGAGATGGAAGTCATTCGTATTGGCTCGTTTAACCTCGCCTCGAACAACGGCTACCTCGAGTTCAACGACGATGGCACGGTTTCCGAGCTACTTCGTCAGCCCGATGGCAAGTACCTCGGCACGACGGACGACCTGATGGACGCCGCGCCGGGCGAGGCGGTCCCATTCGGCATTGACGTCACGCGCGGCGGCATTCTTGCGCTGCTGGTCGAGTCTCCCACGATCAAGGATCGTATCGAGCAGGGCGGCATCGTTGGTTACTGCATTATCGCTCTCGGCCTCATTGGTCTGCTCATCGCGGTCATGCGCTGGCTGGCACTGTCGTCGGCTGATCGTAAGGTTAAGGCTCAGCTCAAACGCGAGACGGCCAGCACGGACAATCCGCTTGGACGTGTCCTGGCTGCTTACGAAAGCAACCGTGGCGCTGACACAGAAACCATCGAACTCAAACTCTCGGAAGCGGCGCTCAAGGAGATGCCGGACCTTACGAAGGGTCTGTTGTTTATCAAGGTGGTTTCGGCTGTTGCGCCTCTGATGGGTCTTCTCGGTACGGTTACCGGCATGATCAAGACCTTCCAGGTCATCACGCTGTACGGTGCTGGCGATCCGAAGATGATGGCAGGCGGTATTTCGCAGGCACTCATGACTACGGTACTGGGTCTTGTCGTTGCCATTCCGATGGTACTGCTGCACACGGTGGTCAGTGGCAAGAGCCGCAAGATCGTCAACATCCTTCAGTCGCAGAGTGCTGGTCTGGTTGCACAGCATTCAGAGAAGGCTCACTAACAAAGAGGAGTCGCCATGCTTTGGCTTGCTGATGCAATAGAAGCCATTCGTGACTTTATGAACCTCGGTGGCCCGGTTCTCCGGGCCATCGCGGTGACTATCTTCCTCATGTGGGTGCTTATCGTTGAGCGGATTATTTACTTCCGCTCTTCAATGAAGAAGATGTCGCGTAATATTCATGACCAATGGGAGTCGCGCCCGGAGCGCCAGTCCTGGAACGCCAAGCAGATTCGCGAGCTGATGATTTCGCGTTTCAGCGAAGCGTCCAACAAAGGTATCAATATTATCCAGACCCTGGTCGCATTGTGTCCGCTGCTTGGCCTGCTAGGCACGGTAACGGGCATGATCAGTGTGTTCCAGGTAATGGCCGTGTCCGGTTCGGGCAACGTACGGGCTATGGCAGCCGGCGTATCCCAGGCCACGGTACCGACAATGGCGGGTATGGTCGGGGCGCTCTCGGGCGTTCTGCTGATTACGTTGCTGAGCCGTCGTGCATCCCACGAGGTCGAGTTCCTCGAGGACTCACTCACGATGGATCACTAGGGGACTATCGCCATGAGAAAACATCTGGATGATATCCATGTCGACGAGGAAGAGAGTGAGATTAACCTGACGCCGATGCTTGACGTCGTGTTCATCATGCTCATCTTCTTCATCGTAACTGCCTCGTTTATCAAAGAAGCGGGAATTGACGTCAACCGGCCGGATGCTCCGATGACAGAGAGCAAGCCGGAAGACGCCAATATTCTCGTGATGATCAACGCCAATGACGAGATCTGGATAGACCGTCGCCTGATTGACCCCCGTGCAGTGCGCGCCAATATTGAGCGTCTGCATGCAGAGAACCCCAGCGGTTCTGTGGTCGTTCAGGCGAACAACAAGTCGACCAACAAAATACTCGTCGAAGTCATGGACTCAGCGCGGCTTGCCGGTGTCTACAACATTTCTATCGCGGACACACGTTAGGCGGGAAAACGATAGGCGGGATTTGGAAGGACTGAATTAATGGCTAGAAAACACGGCTCTTTAAACGTCGAAGAGGAAGAAAATGAGATTAACCTGACGCCGATGCTCGACGTCGTGTTTATCATGCTCATCTTCTTCATTGTTACGGCAACATTCATCAAGGAAGCCGGTATTCAGGTTGAACGCCCGAATACCTTTACTGCGGATACCCAGGATGACGCCGCTATCCTGATCGCCATCAGCCCCAACGATGAGATCTGGATTGATCGTCAGGAACGAGACCCACGTGCCGTGCGCGGCATCATCGAACGCTTGCACGCTGAGAACCCCAAAGGTTCGATCGTAATCCAGGCCGACGAGGGCTCAACCCACGAGATGCTGGTCATCGTCATGGAAGCAGCGAAGGGAGCTGGTGTTACCAACGTCGCTATCGCCACGGATAACGATTAGGAACCCGGGAGGCTTATGTCTGTCGTAACAGAAACCAGGCGGGTGGCACACCAAGCGGCTAATCCGCTCAGGAGAACAGGACCATGCTAGGTCGTTATGTAATTTCAATTGTGGTTGGCTCGGCCGTGACGGTAAGCCTGCTGTTCGTTATGCAGCTGCTGATCGTTACCGGTAAGCAGGCCCTCACGGATCCGCGCGAGCGGCACAAACTCGAGTTTGTGCGTGTGAAGCGCAACGAAAACCTCAATATTGAGGACATCATTCCGGAAAAGCCGCCCAAGCCCCCAGAAACACCCCCGGAAACACCGCCCCAGGATATGGATAACGTCAATCCGGATGCTCCGACGATTAACGTTGCACCGCCGACGGTCAATGCAAACACCGATATCGGCGGTCCCGGTGGCATGAATATCGCTGAAGGTGACTATCTCCCGATCGTGCGCGTTGCTCCGGTTTATCCGGCCCGAGCGTTGTCGCGTGGCCTGGAAGGCTTCGTGGATCTGTCCTTCACGGTAACCACCACCGGCTCGGTCAAGGACCCGATCGTTCTTCAGTCAACAAGCAGCCTGTTTGAGCGCGCTGCAATCCGGGCTGTGCTCAAGTTCAAGTACAAACCGCGTGTGGTCGACGGTGTGCCGGTCGATGTGTCTGGCGTTAAGACGCGTATCTCATTCCAGCTCGAGGAATAGAGCGCTTGCATGCAAAGGCGGGATGCCGTTCATGAGGAAGTATTTAATGAAATCTAATCGTGGAATTACTTTGCAGCTGTGCCTGGCGGTGATGGCCGGCGTACTGGTTTTCGGTAATGCTGCAGCGCAGTCGCAGCGGGCCGATGCTGATACGGACAAGACCAAAACCAAACAGGCTCAGGCTGTCAGCAAAGAGGTCTATGAGCGCATTCAGAAAGCTCAGGAGATGGTGGACGAAAAACAGTACCAGCAGGCTCTGAAATCTCTGAACAACCTGTACAACCCGGATAAGCTCACCGAATACGAACAGGCCAACGTTCTCAACTACATCGGTTTCGTCTACTACAATATCGACGATATCACCAACGCTATTCGTACCTACGAAAGAATGCTCGCGCTGCCGACGCTCGAACCACAAATGGCCAAGCAGACGACGTACACGATGGCGCAGTTGCTGACCATGGAAGAGAACTACGCCAAGGCGCTCACAACGCTGAACAAATGGTTCGTTCTTGAGACGAACCCGCCGCCTGAGCCGTATATTCTTCAGGCGCAGCTCTTCTATAACCTCAATCGCTTCAAGGAAATGATTCCTGCAATCGACAACGCGATGCGAGTGGCGAAAGAACGCGGCAAACCTGTTAAAGAAGACTGGTGGAATCTCCTGAACTTCGCGTATTTCCAGCAGGAAGACTACCGCAAGGTTCGGGATATCCAGAAAACGTTGCTGCAGAACTGGCCAAAAGCCCGTTACTGGAAATCACTCGCCGGTGCGTACACCGAGCTTGGCGAAGACGAGAAGTTGATCTACGCCTACGATGCCGCCCATACGCAGGGCATGTTGATCAAGGACACTGAGTTTGTGACCATGGCGCAGCTGTACCTGCAGGCCGAGGTGCCCTATAAGGCGGCCACGCTTCTGCAGGAGAAGATGGACGCCGGAATCGTGCCGAAGAATGAGAAGAACTATCGCCTGCTATCTCAGGCATGGATGCTTTCCCAGGAAGATGACAAAGCGATCCCCGCTCTTCAGGCAGCCGCAAAACTTACGACTAACGGTGAGCTCGACCAACGTCTTGCGAACGCATTCCTTAATGTTGGCAAGTATGGCGACTGCGTGACGTCTGCTAAAACGGCTATTCGTAAAGGTGGCCTGAAGAATCCGGATAACATGCAGATATCTCTCGGCATGTGCTTATACAACCTGCGTCGCTACGCGGATGCCAAGGCGGCGTTCAGCGCCGCGGCGAAGTCGCCACGGTCACAACGAACATCGGGCCAGTGGATCGCTGTGATCAACGCTGAAATCGAGCGAAACAGGCAGATTCGACTCGCCGAGGAAGCTGCACGCAAGAAGCGCCAGCAACTTGAGGCGAAGCGCGCGGCAGTAAAAGCACTTTAGAGAGCTGATTCGCTTTTGTCAGGGCGTTGACCGGAGACGGTCAACGCCCTTATCATTTCGCGCCTTTGCAAAGACCGGATACCAGCAATGCCCAAAATCACTTACATCTCGCCGGATGGCACCCGCAACGAAGTCGAAGTAGATAACGGCTACTCTGTTATGGAGGGCGCTATCAATAACAATATTGACGGCATTGTTGCCGAGTGCGGCGGCGCCTGTGCCTGCGCGACGTGCCACAGCTATATTGACGAGGCATGGCTCGGGAAGATGCCGGCGATGGACGACATGGAGGACAGCATGCTGGATGCGGCCTTCGAACGTAAGGACAACAGTCGGCTTACCTGCCAGATTGAAGTGTCCGACGAACTGGATGGCCTTGTCGTGCACGTGGCCGAAAACGATTACTGAAACCGGAGCGATTAATAGTGACAATTTCAATTGGGAATAAGATGCCCGAGGGCACTTTCGGCGCGATGACCAGCAGCGGACCCGGTTCCGTATCGACCGACGAGCTGTTCGCGGGAAAGAAAGTCGTCCTCGTGTCCGTGCCGGGCGCCTTTACGCCGACGTGCTCAATGAATCATCTCCCTGGTTACGTGGAGCTCGCGGATGAGCTGGCGGCTAAGGGAGTCGATACCGTGGCCTGTATGGCCGTCAACGATGTATTTGTCATGTCCGCGTGGGGCAAGGACCGTAACGTCGGTGACCGGGTCATCATGCTCGCCGACGGCAACGGTGACTACACGCGCGCTCTGGGCCTCGAACTCGATGCGCGCTCATTCGGGATGGGTATGCGCGGGCAACGTTTCGCCATTGTCGTCGATGACGGTGTGGCAACGCACGTCGCCGTGGAGGCACCCGCGCAGTTCGAGGTGTCCAAAGCAGAGGCAATCCTGGCGGTTCTTGTAAGGGGACACGTAAAACGTGTCCCCGACATGGTCCCGGCTGAGCGAATCCGGGGACACCTTTCAGGTGTCCCCGTGTGCACCACCCTGTAGCGTGGCTAGTTCACTGCGTCGATTAGTTCCGGAAGAATCTGGAACAGATCGCCAACCATTCCAATGTCAGCAACCTCAAAGATGGGGGCTTCTTCATCTTTGTTGATTGCCACAATTGTTCCGGCGTCCTTGATGCCTGTCACGTGCTGAATGGCCCCGGAAATACCGATTGCGAAATACAGGTCGGGCGCAATGATCTTGCCCGTCTGGCCAACCTGTAGTTCGTTCGGGCAATAGCCCGCATCGACGGCGGCGCGGGACGCACCGACACCGGCACCCAGCGCGTCGGCCAGCTTGTAAATGAGGCCAAACTGCTCCTCGCTGCCGAGTGCACGCCCACCCGCCACGACTCTCGCGGCGGTCTGCAAATCAGGTCTGTCAGACGCAGCAGATTCCAGGCTGATATAGCGCGTATGCGTCGGCAGCTCAGCGGCAGCGTCAACCGCAGCGATAGCCGCCGAGTTGCCGCCGCTTGCAGCCTGCCAGGATGCGACACGCACGGTTGCCACAACGGTGCTGCCTTCCGGAGCCTCTACAGTCACGATCGCATTGCCGGCATACACCGGTCGCTTGAAAGTATGGCTATTTTCGACCGTCATGATGTCGCTGACCTGGTTGACGCCGAGCAGGGCGGCAACGTGGGGCATCAGGTCCTTGCCGAATGTCGTCGACGGACCGAATACGTGGCTGTAGTCGCCTGCAATTGCGGCAATCTGCGGTGCGAGCACGGCCGTTATCGGTTTTTCATTTTCGGCACGCTCGATCGTCAACACACGAGAGACTGAATCGATCTCCGCGGCCTGTGCTGCGATGCCCGCCGTATCGGCGGCCAGTACCACGATGTCGATTTCTGCGCCGTCAATCGCGGCCGCACAGCTGACGCACTTGGCGGTGCTGGGGTTGAGGGCCGAACCATCGTGTTCGGCAACGATCAGTATTTTGGTCATTACACGAGTCCCTTGTCTTTCAGTGCTGCAACCAGGCCGGCGACATCATCGACGATCACACCGCGCTGCCTGCCTTGGGGCGCAGCGTATACGAGTTCCTTGATTGGCGGTCCGGGTTCGATACCCAGATCAGCGAGCGGCACTTCATCCAGCGGTTTCTTCTTCGCTTTCATAATATCGGGCAGTTTTACGTAGCGTGGCTCGTTGAGCCGCAGATCGACCGAGAGAACAGCCGGGAGGTCGACCTCGACGGTTTCCAGACCGGCGTCAACCTCTCGCACGATCCGTGCTGAGTCGCCTTCTATCGTCACGCCGGACGCGAACGTAGCCTGTGGGCGACCCCATAGGGCTGAGAGCATTTGTGGGATCTGGCTATTGTCGCCGTCGATCGCCTGCTTTCCGAGCATGACCAGTCCGGCATTCTCTTTGTCGGCGAGCGCCTTGAATACCCGGGCAATGCTCAGAGGATCAATGTCGCCATCGACTGTCACCAGGATGGCACGGTCGGCACCCATCGCGAGGCCTGTACGAAGCTGCTGCTGGGACTCCGAAGTACCGATTGAAACGGCTACCACCTCAGTTGCAGCACCGCTTTCCTTGATCCGCAATGCCTCTTCAAGCGCGATCTCGTCAAAGGGGTTAATGCTCATCTTGACGCCATCGGTTTCGACACCGCTGCCGTCACTCTTGACCTGCACGCGGACGTTGTAATCCACAACACGTTTCAGGCCGACAATGATCTTGTCCACGTATTTGACTCCCGGTTATCGGTGGAGGGGACGGGATGCTACCCGCCGGGTTGATATTGTCCAAGACTGGGCGACCGTGTACAAGTACGTGAAATCTGTTATGGCAAAGATGGTAGCTCTATGTCCCCGGAACGAATTCTGATCGACGCACCAACGTTGGCGCATAGGCTCAATGGGCAAGACTGTATTGCCATTGATTGCCGGTCCGAGCTGGCGAACGTCAATGCCGGTCGTCAGCTTTATAGCGAGGGTCATATCCCGGGCGCCGTATTCCTGGATCTTGACCGTGATCTGGCAGGGCCTGTTCAGGCCGCTACCGGGCGGCACCCTTTGCCCGACGTCGATCAGATCATTGCCACTCTTGGGAAGTTCGGCATCGGGCATTCAGACACCCTGGTTGTGTACGACGGGGATAACGGATCACTGGCGGCGAGAGCCTGGTGGATACTTCGTTGGCTCGGAATGGAGTCCATACGCCTCCTCGACGGTGGCTTCGCGCAATGGACAGCGCTGGGTCTGCCGATCGATGTCAACGAGACACGGCGAGAGCCAACAGTATTCACCGGCAAGCCCAACGATTCCCTGGTGCTCACTACCGAGGAGCTGGCTGCGGAGCTGTCGGCCATCCCTGACCGCAACCTGGTAGACGCCCGCGATCGTCAGCGGTTCCGGGGTGAGCATGAACCCATCGATCCTGTGGCAGGGCACATCCCGGGCGCTGTCAACGCACCTTTCGGCGAATTCGTTACTAAAGGAGGAACCTGGCGACCTTTGGCCGAGAGGGCGGCACTGCTTGAGGCAGTGCTAGGCAGTGATCGAGAGGCGGTCTGGAGCGTGATGTGTGGGTCGGGCGTCACGGCATGCCATCTGGCCATTTCAGGGCTTGAGGCCGGTTTCAGCGAGCCTCGGCTGTATGTGGGCTCCTGGAGCGAATGGATTCGGGATCCCGAGCGCCCAATTAGCATCGGAGAGGGCTGAAACGGGCGTCAGGCCACTGCGGATTTGGCGTGAACTTTCGGGTGAATTCCGGTCTGATTGGGTGATGGATGGGTACCTGCGTCGGCAGGTTTGTCGCGTTCGTACCACAAAATAGAGGACGTATATTATGCTTTTAAAACAACTATTTATTGTATCTATTTCATGTTGTTTAGTAGCATGTGCCACCACTTCGGAGGACGGAGAAACAGCCGCGGGGGACAGCACATCGCGGGGCAACGATTGCATCCATAAGCCAAGTATCCGAGGATACACCGTTCTGGATGAGCAAAATCTCATTGTTGATGCCTCCAGTCGCCGTAGTTACCACGTTGTACTGCGGCGCAGGGCTCACGGCCTGAGAAGCAGCCTTTTCATTGAATTCGACACAACGACAAGTCGAGTTTGCGCTGGATTCGATGGCATCAGGTACGACGACGGCATGAGTGGCAACTTCGGTGCAATACGCATCCTGTCGATACGGGAGCTGACCAAAGAGGATAAAGAGCACCTCCTCATCCAGTACGGCAGGAAAAAGCCGGAAATCGAACAAACACCGGCGCCACAGGAAGTGAAGGGCGCTGAGGTAGAAGAGCTGGACGAAGCCGCCCGCGAGTAATCGCCGGCTGACTACGTCACGCGATCCGCAATCTCCGTGCGGACCCACCCGGCCAGCCTTAACGGTTGGCCGGGTTTTTTATGCGCTGGATTTGGGTACCCTGTGCGTACCATGACTACCGCATTACAAAATATTCGCGTACTCGACATGAGCCGGGTACTGGCTGGTCCCTGGGCGGGTCAACTGCTTGGGGACTACGGTGCCGACGTCGTCAAGATTGAACGTCCGGGGCATGGCGACGATACCCGTCAGTGGGGACCGCCGTGGCTGGAGGGGGAATCCGCTTACTACTTGTCCACGAACAGAAACAAGCGCTCCATGACGGTCGACATCGCGACCCGTGGTGGCCAGCGATTGATCCGCGAGTTGGCTCGGGAAGCGGATGTGCTTCTTGAAAACTTCAGGGTCGGAACGCTGAAACGTTTCAACCTCGATCCCGATGAGCTTATGGCCGACAACCCGCAGCTCATCATCTGCTCAATCTCGGCCTTCGGACAACGTGGTTCTCGGGCTGACAAGCCGGGGTACGATGCAATGATTCAGGCATCGGGCGGCCTGATGAGTATCACAGGGCCTCCTGACAGCGAAGCGGGTGGACCACAGAAGGTCGGTGTCGCTATTGCTGACATTATGGCTGGTATGTACGCGACTACCGCCGTGCTGGCGGCGCTCACTGCGAGAGCGACTACAGGGCGCGGACAGCGCATCGATGTGCCCTTGTATGACAGCCAGGTCGCGTGGCTTGCCAACCAGAATATGAATTACCTTGTTGGCGGGGAGGTGCCGCGCCGCATGGGAACCGCGCACCCGAACCTGGTTCCCTACCAGGCGTTCGCTACCAGCGACGGCAACCTGATGCTCGCCGTCGGGAATGATCGACAGTTTCGCCATTGCATGGAAATCGTTGGAATGCCGGACCTCGGCACTGACGCGCTGTACGCGAACAATGCCGCGCGCATCGAAAATCGCACGCAGCTCATCGTGCTCTTGGAAGAGCAGTTGCGGACCAATACCACGGCATTCTGGCTGGAGGCATTTACGGCAGGTGGTGTTCCGGCCGGACCGATCAACGATATTGGCGAGGTGCTGAGCAACGAACATGCACGCGAGCGCGAGCTTGTGCGGCATTTGCAGAATACCGCCGGCGATACGGTACCGACCGTATCGAATCCTGTCGCTTTCGACGAAACACCGGTGCACTATGAACGTGCCCCGCCGTTGCTCGGCGAACATACAGATGAGGTTTTGCGCGAGTGGTTGGGGTACTCTGCGAACATGATTGCGGCACTCCGGAGTGACGGCGCGATCTGATTCTTAACCCTCTAATACAGCCCCCGTTATGGAACAACTTATCCAGACCAGCGCGGTTCTCAAAGACGTCCGATACGAGATCCGCGGTCAGCTCGCCAATCACGCCCTGGAACTCGAAAAGCGCGGCTACGAAATCATATCGCTGAACATCGGTAACCCCGGCCTGTTCGGGTTTCGCACACCCGAGACCATGCGGCTGGCGATGATCGAAAACCTCGCCCAGGCCGAGCCGTACTGCCACCAAAAGGGCATCTTCCCGGCGCGTGAAGCCGTCGTGATGCAACAACAGAATCGCGGGGTACTTGGTGTCACAGCTGATGAAGTATTTATCGGCAATGGCGTGAGCGAACTCATCGACCTGTCGCTGCGAGCCCTGCTGAACCCCGGTGATGAAGTCCTCGTACCGAGTCCCGACTATCCGCTATGGAGCGCTGCCGTCGCTCTCAATGGCGGCGTGGCCAGGCATTATGCCTGTCGTCCCGAAAACGCTTTCATGCCGGATATCGACGATATGGAGCGGCTCGTCAATAAGCGAACACGTGCGATCGTTGTCATCAACCCGAACAACCCGAGCGGTGCCGTCTACAGCCGGGAAACGCTTGATGCCATCGTGGGCCTGGCTGAGCGAAATGGGCTGGTGGTACTCGCAGACGAGATTTACGACCAGATGGTGTACGACGGTGCGGAGTTCATCCCGTTGGCTACGCTCGTAACCAGCACGGTCTGCCTCACATATTCAGGCCTGTCCAAGATTTACCGGGCGTGCGGCTACCGCGTGGGCTGGTGTGTCTTTAGCGGAGACCTCGAACGCGCGAGCGACTATCTGCATGGTATGGAGTTACTGGCAGCACTGCGCTTATGCAGCAATGTGCCGTCGCAGTGGGCGGTACAAACCGCACTGGGTGGTTTCCAGAGTATTGTCGACCTGGTAAGTCCGGGAGGAAGACTCTACCAGTCGCGGCAGGCCATCATCGATGGTGTGGCAGCCAGTGATTACCTCAGTCTGCAAAAGCCGATGGGCGCGATGTACGCGTTTATTCGCCTGGACCCGCGCTTCGCGGGTAAGCTCGACGATCAGGCATTTGCACTGGAGTTACTCGAAAAGCACCATGTGCTCGTGGCGCCGGGCACGAGTTTTAATACGCCGTATTCAGACCATTTCCGCGTCACGACGTTACCGGACCCGGAGACAATTAGCATCGTCTTCGAGCGGATCAACGCCTGCCTGGCGCCGCACGCCTGAATATGTACGACTGGTTGCCTGGAGCGCTCGATGGGACGTCGACCGTCATCACGGCAAACAGGCGTCTCGCTCGTGTCCTGAAGCAGGAATTTGCTCGTCGACAGGTCGAAGCCGGTGTTCTCGCCTGGCCAAGCCCACGCATTTTCGCATGGCCTGACTGGCTCGACGCACAACTACGCGACGCCAGCCGGCAAGAAAATCTGCCAACCCGAATCAACGCGTATCACAGTACTTTGCTGTGGGATCGTTGCCTGCGCAGGGAACTGGGGGAGGACGCCGTTGGAGTTGGAAACCTGGTGCGTCTTGCCCGTGATTCCTGGCAGAGACTCTCCGACTGGAACGTTTCGATTCGGGACGTTGCAAGGGCATCGCTGAGTTCGGATCACAAGGCTTTCGCGGCGGCGGCCGGACGCTACGCTGGGTTGCTGGAGCGCGAATCCTGGATCGACGATGCCGGGCTGGCGGCTCTCGTGGCCACGCTGATTGCCGACGGTGACATTGCCGCTGCCGGGCGTTACACGTTCGCCGGATTCGATCGGGAAAAACCCTCTGCAGCCCGAATCAGGACGCATCTTGCCGACGCGGGCTGCACCGTCGACGATGTGGCGGTTCCGGCACGTTCCGGCCAACCCGTTCTGGTGCCGTTTGCAACCGCAGAGGCCGAATTGCGCGCCGCTGGAGCCTGGGCAAGAGAGCGACTCGAAAAAGACCCTGCGCAACCTATTGCGATTGTGGCCAACGGACTCGAAAGGGACGCGGCCCGAATGGCCGGGCTGGTACGTGAGGGGTTCATGCCTGGCTACCGCCTGTCGCCGACGCATCTTGCCGATGCCTTAAATGTGTCTTATGGCCGCAAGCTCTCGAGCTACCCATTGATCTCAATTGGGTTGCTCTGGCTGCGCTGGCTTGTTCGAGATCTTCGCGCAAGCGAAGTTTCACAACTACTCAGGTCGCCGCTGGTTGTGGCCGGCCCGGGCAGTGGGCGCGCACGTTTGGAATTGCGCCTGCGAAGGCTGCCGGACCGGAACTGGTCGCCATCAATGATCACGTCCGCGCTCCAGGGGAAAGACGAATCGGCCGATGCTGCAGAGTGGCTTCAGCGCGTTGCGGCAGTTACAAAGAACCGCAGGGACCTCGGTGGCGCGGCTTCGCCGGCACACTGGGCTGTGACCATGGATGAAGTCCTCAAAGCCGCAGGCTGGCCCGGAAAACAGCGCCTCAGAAGTGCTGAATTTCAGCTCGTTAATCGCTGGCGCGATCTTCTGAATGACCTGGCGCGCATGGACCTCGTCAGTTCGCGAATGTCGCTCGAGACCGCGCTGAATCAAATCGAGAGCATGGCCGCTGATGCGGTATTTCAGCCGGAATCCGAGCACGCGCGCGTGCACCTGATGGGACCACTTGAGGCGTCAGGACTCGAGTTCGATGCACTGTGGCTGACCGGCGTCACTGCGGCGCAGTGGCCGCCGGCAGGCAATCCCTCGGCGCTCGTATCGAGGCGCCTGCAGGAACAGCATGGCATGCCGGATGCCACTCCCGACGACACGGTTGCCTATGCCCGGCGCTTACTCGGACATTTATGTGCCGCCGCGCCTTTAATGGTCTGCAGCTATCCGCTGACCGAGGATGACGCAGAACAGACGCCGAGTGACTTGCTACCTGCGTCGTCACTCGCCGATGCTGATGCGTTTCCGGATCCGGGTTTGTTTGCCGCAACACTTGCCGGAACAGTCAATCTCGCAGACCTGGCGGACAGGGTGCCGCCGATTGCGCCTGACGAGCGCCTGTCGGGCGGAGCGGGCACGATTCAGAATCAACTAACCGATCCCATAGCCGCGTTTCTCGGCGGACGGCTCGGGGTGCGTACTATCGACGAACAAACCGATGGACTGCCGGCGTTACTGCGCGGAAACCTGATTCATGACGCGCTCTACCAATTGTATTTCGAAAAGCCCTCGCGCGACGACATCGCGGGATGGTCGGATGTCGAACAACGCATTTCAAGCGCTATCGACTTTGCATTCGGTCGCCACGAGAGAAATGCGGACAAGGTACTGCTGGCGCTTCTTGCGATGGAGCGCCGCCGGGTTGCCGGGCTGCTGCACGACTTCATTGCTATCGATAGCGCACGAGATTCTTTTGTCGTCGACAGCGTCGAGCGCAGTGTTGAGTTTGCGGAAGCAGGGGTCAGGTTGAGATTACGCGTCGACAGGATAGATCGCCTGCCCGACGATCGAATAGCGATTCTCGATTATAAGACGGGCGCTGAAAAGAAATTCCTGACGTCGAAAGGCGAGCCAAAGGAAATCCAGCTTGTCGCCTATGCCTGTGCGGTCGATGAGCCGGTTGCCGCGCTCGCGCTCGTCAATGTCGATTCACGGACTATGGGTTTCAATGGTGCCGGCGCGGGTTACACGGACCCCGAGATGTGGCCTGAACAGCTGTCTGGCTGGTCGAACCTCGTGCGAAGTGCCTGCGCCGAACTGACCGCCGGCGATGTGCGGATGAACATGTCCATGGCCATGACCGATGCGAGACCTCTCAACCTGCTGACGCGATTCACGGAGTTGCGCAATGACGTCTGAGCAGCAACTCCTGGACGACGACTTCAAGGCGCGCAATGAAGCCCTCGATGTAACGCGTTCATTCATAGTCCAGGCGCCGGCCGGGTCGGGCAAGACCGAGCTTCTTATCCAGCGTTATCTGCGGCTGCTGGCTGTTGTTGATCAGCCGGAAGAGATCATTGCAATTACATTCACGCGCAAAGCGGCAGCCGAAATGCAACATCGGGTGCTTGTGGCATTGCGCCGGTCGCAGCGGGGTGAGCAGCCTGAACAGGAGCACCTGTTGCGAACGGCGGAACTGGCAGCCGCTGCGTTGCAGCGCGATGCGCAGAACGGCTGGAACCTGCTTGCCAATCCGCGACGCATGCGGATCCAGACGCTCGACTCCCTGAATGCAGCGATAGCGCGCTCGCGGCCGATCAGTTCGCCTGCCAGTGCAAGCGGCGTGCGTATTGTCGTCGATGCCGAGATGCTTGCCCTGCATCGTGCTGCTGCAATGGCGACGCTGGACTATGTGGCAACGACAGGCCCGGTTCACGATGTCGCATCAGAAGTACTGGGGCATCTGGACAACAACACCGGCATTTATGTCGACTATCTCGCGCGAATGCTGGGGACGAGGGACCAGTGGTTGCCCTTTACGGGAAGCGGTTCCTTATCTGCAGAAGAAGCCGCTGCGCTACGGCAGAGGCTTGAGGGCAACCTCGAGATGGCTGTGGGCGAACACCTGGCTCTGACGGCGGCCTCGTTTCCATCCTCGGTACGGCACGAGCTTGTGGGCCTGTTCGACTACGCAGGCAGTAACCTGCAGGCCGAAGGCAACACAGAACACCCGATTGCCACGTTGGCCGGCATGAGCGATCTTCCGGCAGGCGAGGCCGGGGCTGCATTGCAGTGGCGCGGCGTTGCTGAATTGCTGCTGACCTTGTCAGGCACCTTCCGGAAGCAGGTGGATAAACGGCAGGGCTTCCCTCCCGGTAACAAGGCACAAAAGGACACGATCAAGGAACTGTTGGCAGAGCTTGCGCCATGCGCCGATCTGGCCGAACGCCTGCACAACGTGCGAGCCCTGCCGCCGGTCCGCTACAGCGACGAGCAGTGGGCGGTTCTGCTTGCGTTATTCCGCCTGTTGCCGCTGGCCAGTGGGGAATTGAAACGGCTCTTCTCGGAGCAGGGAGTTGCCGACCATATTGATATCGCGATTACTGCCGATGACGCACTCGGTACCGCCGAGAACCCGGGCGACGTGGCGCTGCTGCTTGATTACCAGGTCCGTCACCTGCTCGTGGACGAGATGCAGGATACCTCCAGTGCGCAGTACCGCATGCTGGAGTCCCTGACGGGCGGATGGGAACCGGGCGACGGCAGAACACTCTATTGTGTCGGTGATCCGATGCAGTCGATCTACCGCTTCCGCAACGCCGAAGTGGGCCAGTTCCTTCTGGCGAGGCAGCACGGTATCGGCGACATAGCGCTGGAACCCCTGGTCCTCCGCAGGAATTTCCGATCAGGCGAAAAACTCGTTGACTGGTTCAACACCGTATTTCCGTCAGTACTTGCGGCGCGCGATGACCCGGGAAGCGGTTCGGTGAGCTATTCAGAGGCCCTCGCGGTTCCGCAGCTGGGTGGCATCGGGGAATGTGTGGTCCATCCCGTCTTCGGCAGCGACAAGCAGACAGAAGCACAGATCGGATGCCGAGTCATCGCCGATACGCTCAGGGACTATCCGGACGACGATGTTGCCGTACTGGTTCGTGGCCGCAATCAGTTGCCGCAATTGCTCGCCGCATTGAGACGGGACGGAATCGACTACCAGGCGATTGAGATCGACCGGCTGACGGATCTGCCTGAGATCATTGAGGTCATGGCGCTAACGCGGGCTGCGGTGCATACGGGCGATCGCATCGCCTGGCTCGGTCTCTTACGTGCGCCCTGGATAGGGCTCGACTGGACCGACCTGCATGCACTGGTGACTGGAGAGACACAGGCAAGCATCCTTGAGTTACTGCAAGACGAAGCCAGATTGGATGCGCTATCGCCGGCAGGACGTGAGGCCGTGCAGAGGGCCATTCCCGTGCTCGCTAAACTCGTGGCGCCGCGACCCTTAATTTCCCTGCGGGATCTTGTCGAGGACTGCTGGTTATCGCTGGGTGGCCCGGCATTGCTCGACGACCGCTATGCCGTCGAGAACGTGTATCGGTACTTCGATGTGCTTGCCAAGCACGAGCAACATGGTTCGCTGAAGGATGTTGCGGCACTTGAGTCGTTGCTCGACCTGGAACGCGTATCCACGAACGGTAGCGCGCGCGTGCAGATCATGACCATGCACAAGGCCAAGGGTCTCGAGTTTGAGCACGTATTACTCTACGGGCTTGGTCGACTCCCGGGGCAAAGCGGCCGGAGCGTGCTGTCGTGGTTTGATATCCCTAACGAACATGGCGATGAACGAAAAATTATCAGCCCTGTCGGGCCACGTATCGACGTCGAAAACGATCCGGTACATCGCTTTATCGAACTGACAGACAGCGCCAAGGGTAAACACGAACAGGCGCGCCTGCTGTATGTCGCATGCACGCGTGCGCGTAAGAAGCTGCATCTGCTGGGTCACACGCCGGCAACGGAGGATGGGTACAAGCCGCCGGCGAAAAACAGTCTGCTGCGAATGCTTTGGCCAGCCGTCGAGGAGGAATATGCGAGTGCATTCACTGTCGCCGGCATCGCTATGGCCGATGACGACGGTGGTGTGTGGCGCGTCCCGCGGCTGAGACGATTTGCGAGCCCCTGGGAGACGCCCGAGGTCCTGCCGCTGCCTGGCCCGCTGCCACCTGAAGCCGACACGGAGGCTGCCGATGAAGAAGTCGAGTTCTACTGGGTTGGGACGGAGGCGCGTATCGCGGGAACCGTAGTGCACCGCTGGCTGCAGGTGCTGGCCGAGGGGCGGACCGACGTGGATGCTGCCGATAGTCACGGTCAACAGCAGGTAACGCGTCGCTGGCTGCGTGAAATGGGTATCGGCGACGAACTCCAGGTCGGCATCGCCGCGCGGGTGGAAGCGGCTCTTGATGGGGTCAGGAAGGACGCGAAAGGGCGCTGGATACTGGCCGGCGAAGGGCGGGCCGAGTTTGCGTTAACGGGACAATACGAAGGTGCGATCGAATCCGTGGTCCTCGACAGGGTGCGCATCGATGAGGAGGGTAACCACTGGATCATCGACTACAAGACCAGTACCCACGAAGGTGGCAACCTGCAGGGCTTTCTCAAAGCCGAAGTAGAACGTTATGCACCGCAGCTAGAGAAGTACGCCGCGTTGTACGCGGCCTATTCGGGGCAGCAGCCGCGCTGCGCATTGTATTTCCCGCTGCTGCAGGAGTTTGTCGAAGTCTAGTATTGCCCTTCAAGGCTCAATTCATGCTGCCCGCGATCGTTGGTGGGAAGATAACGCAGCTGGTTCTTGAGGTTGTCCGGGGTATTGGGCTTGGCCACTACCTGGCCGCGAAAAGCGTAGGTCTTATCGGGATTCAATTGCAGGCTGCCGGCAACGTCCACAACGCCGTCAGTATCCTCAACGCTTGCGACGATGCCGTTGTTTTGCGTATAGAACTCGGCCCGATACCCGCCTAGCGACGTGCCACCCAGCATTGGGACTAATAGATTGGCGACGTCCACAGTGCCGTCCATGGCGGCGGCACGACCGGCCGCCAGTTCAAGCCGTTCGAATTGCAGGCTGGCGTTACCTCGAAGTCCCGCAATGTTGGAGGCTTCTTCAAACATCTGCAGTGGTACAGATGCAGACAGATTGCTGAGAGTTAGCGTTCCTCCAAGGCTTAACGCAATCTCGCTTTCAAGAAAGCCTGAAACCGGCGTTCCGCTGATGTCGTAGCGTGCTTTGCCCGTGAACAACGCAAGCGGATGCATGCGCCAGGTCAGCTCGCGCAGGTACACGCCATTGGTCGCGAATTCGCGCGCGCTGCCGTTCCAGACGGTTCCCTGGATGCCACTCATTTGCACGAATGGTGGGGACGTCCACCGGTATGCAATGCGAGCGGGAAAAGTAATCACCAGGGCAACCACCACGGTCAGGACTGTGAGCAATACAAGCCCGCGATTGCGCACGATCAAAGACTGCGCTCCAACGTCAGCGATGCGTTGATGCGGCCATCACCGACCGCATCGCCTTCGGACAGGCTGCCGGACTGAACGTGCATGGCATGCGTATCGCTCAGGTCACCTAACCAGAGCACCAAATCGTCGAACGCAACTTCTTCGAACTCGACGCGGATGCCGTTGCTGGTCGTTGGCTGACTGCGACGGCGATACTGTTCGAGTCCCCGGCTTTGCAGTGTCTGCGAAACGACAATGATCGGTGCCTGCTGACTGGGGATTGCGCCTGTCGAGGTATTCAGCCCCCCGGAGGCAACCATTGCCTGCAACGGCCGTAACTCTGCCAGCGAGCGTTCCCAGGTATCCACGCGGGTCGCTACCTGGCGGTGATTCCTGTCAAGCGGTGCCCAAAGCACGTAGTAGATGAGTGCGATGCTCACGAAAATGGCTCCGATCACGACGAAAACCTGCTCACGCGCTTCGAGATTGTCGTACCAGTCTTTCATGAGCCTGCCTCGCGAATCTGGATCCGACTGTTGATGCGGTCGGCTACCTTGTCGGTCGACTGAATCGACGCCGCAAAGCGACCGGATGCGCTGAGTGCTTCTTGTATGTTGCCGACCGTCTCTACGTCAGGCGAGATCACCCTGATATCCACAACGCCGGCGCGATAGCTGACGGCTTCGACTCGCGCTTCCGGGTTTTGCTGCATGGCGGTCGCCAACTCGCGAATGGAAGGCAGAAAAACCTGCGGCGCGGTCGCCGTACCCAGGGACCGCTTCATTGAATTGACGACGGCCATCGGGTCGACGATATCGGTCGAGGCGTTCGGGTTGAATCGCAGGAACTCCTGCGTGAATTGCGCCCGTAACGCCGCTTCCTCCTGGGTGAGTCGATAATAATCGACACCCTTGCCGGCGAAACCGATAATCACCAGGGTCAGAAGCAGGATGGCGGCTTTGCTCCAGGGACGCAGCCAGGACCCGTAGTCGGCTTTCGGCCCGTACCGCCCCTGCAGCAGATTGACGCCCTGGCCGCTGGCAACGGTAACGGCGAGACGGGGCAGCGCACCGTCCGGTAAAAGGTTGATATCGACGCTATGCAGTTCGTGGCGGAGCGCAATCCAGTCGTGCGAAAAGCGCTCTTCGTCCGCGGCATTGCAGTACACGATGAGGTGCCCCGATTGTTCGGGCGGTGCGTCGTCATCGGTGCGATCGGTTAGTTTTCCAGCGGCAACGAGAGCGTCACTGGGGTTCGCCCCCTGCATTACGAATTCGGTGTCATCACCATCGTTGAAGAAGACGCAGTCGTCATCGACAAGCACGCTCATCGTGCCGGGAATACGCGCCAGTCCGTAGTTCTCCGGGATGATTTTCCAGGGAACAATATCGACTTCCTCAAGCTGCGCGAGCCATCTGTCGAGTTGTGCGCGGGCCACAGCCGCAACCGGCCGTATTCCCGATTCTCGTTTATCTCCTGCCGCGAAATGCATGGTGTCAACGTCAGCCGCGACCTGTTCTTCCAGGGCATAGGGGAGGGCCGCGTTGAGTTTGGATCCGCTACGCGCTGGCAAGTTGACCGTCGTCGTAAGCGCCTCAGTGGCCGGAACCAGCGCGATTACCGGCCGACCCTGCACCAGCGGGGCCGCGTCAGCCAATGCTCCACGAAAGGGCTGGCTGCGACGCGTGCCATTGTCATCGGCAACGATCCACTCAACCATCGGGTCGTTGTCTCGTCCCAGTCGAATGACGACAAACTCTGCCATGTCAGATAGTTCCCAGGCTGCGGAGGATGGGTGTGACTTCGCCGGATCCGGAGACCCGGTGAAACACCGTGAATAGACTAACGCGAACGGTATCAATCTGTACGACGGCCTTCAATTGAAAAAACTCGGAAGTCTCACTGAACCCTGCCTGAGCGAGGTCGGGCGCCACCAGCGGCGCAAAAGTACCACTGATGTCCGCAAATCCTCCGCCTTCGCGTACCTCGACGAGTCCCTCAGCGGTCGACAGGTCAATATTGGGCCCAAGCGACTGCAGCACCTGGACGCTCGCGGTATTCACGTTAATCGCTGTCCGGTCCGGTAATGCCGTAACGTGCGGCAGCAGCGTCTCGAAACTCAGGCGATCCATGCCGCTGACCGCGGCAAGTTCCGTGATATTGGAGATCGGGCGATCCGCGGTGCGATAGGCGGGCACGAAACCGGTATACAGCGGATCTTCAGCGCCGTTAGGAATCGTCTCATTCTGGTCCGGGTCGAGCCAGTCAACGGTCGCGTCCGCGATGGCCGGGTCGAGCGCCAGCGCGGCGAGCAGGCGCTGAAACTGCTCAAGGTAGGCCGGGTCAACCTGGCCGTTGGTGTCGATCAGATTGTTGACATTAAAGCGGCCCTGCAGGTCCTCGATCTTGCCGTAGATCTGTCCCTGGACGTTCTCGGAATCGATTGGCAGAGCCGGAATGTCCGTGGCCCAGACTTCCTCGAGATGATCGATCTGCGTCTGCATCGCATCATCGCGGAGAATCGTCCGTACCCAGCCCTCGGAACCGACAGCAACCTGGATCGCCTGATCCCGATGCAGCATGACCATGGTGCGCCGAACGTCCAGCGCATTGTCCCACGCAAGACCCGCTGCAACCGATCCTGCCAGCGTGGTCAGCAGCAGTGCGGTAATGAGCGCTACGCCACGTATGCGTATCACGGGGCTACCTCGACGATACGTACCAATTCGCCTTCATCGGGCAGCACCAGGGAAATAGCGACCGCCCGCGGCAACGTAACCGTGTTCGACGTTGTCTGGAGGTTGATCGGCGGCCACTGATCGGTCCACTCACCGCTTACCTGCAGGAAGCGGAAAGTCAGGCTTTCAACATCCGTCATCATCACCGTTGTGACAGGCACGTTATTCACCGTGCGGTCGAGAACGTTCCAGTGATAGCGAATGAGTTCGTCGTCCTCAATGCGGTAGGCGGTCCGTTGTTGGGTGCTGCGTGGCACGCCTGCTGAATTTGGCCAGCCGCTGTGCGTCAGTTGCAGGGCAAAATCCGATGCAAAGTTGGATAGCAGGGCAGGCTCATATTGACCGAGATCTGCACGCACGGACCGCGGCGCAGCCTGGAGTAATTCCGACGACAAATAACTCATCGTTCGTTGAATACTCTGCAGGCGATCCATGCGCTCGGTGAGTAAGTCGGAGTTGCTCAAAGTCTGCGAGAGCGCACCGTAGGCGAGGGCGGTCAAGACGCCAAAAATGGCAAGCGCGACCATCACCTCAATGAGCGTGAAGCCCCTGTTTGTTCGCCGGACCATCATCGATAAATTCCGTTGCGACGGCCGATCTGCACAGGCTCGCCGATGAATCCGGTCACCGTAAGAACGACGTAGTCGGCACCGTAGTGAGACACGGAGACATCGATGCGCCGGAAGTTTTCAATTCCGGTTTCGGAAACGACGGCGCGCCACTCCCACTCAGTATTTCCAAACTCGATCTCACCGCTGGTAGCACTCACATCGGGTATCACGTTCGCCAGCCGCATTTCTGTAATCTTGTTTTGCGCAATCCAGCTCGCGAACGTGCGCTCGCGCAGGGTGTTCGCGGCATCGATCATCTGATTCATGCTGGCGGTGAGCGCGGTGAGCGAGAACGCAACAATGATGAGCGCAACCATGACCTCCAGGAGAGTGAAGCCTCTAGATTTCATCGTCTTCCCCGAATTCGATCTCACCGAGAATATCGCCGCGCATGATGATTTCTTTGCGCGTCAGCGGACGATGCAGCCGAAGCTCGAAGGCACTGGCCTCACCACTGGCAAAAATATAGAGGTGCGGCACAAAGGTCTGGGTGGCCGCGGTCAGATTCGTGCTGTTCGGGTCCTTGAATTTCTGCGGATCGCTATTGAGCTGTATGCGCTTGTCGTCGATATAGAGCTCGAATTCGATACCTTCCGGCAGCTCCCGCAAACGATAAAGCTCATCATCGGGAACCTCCATCCACTGTCGCGTCAGCGGATCGAATTCAACGAAACGATAGGCGGAGGTCATGATCTCAAGGCCAAACTCGCGTCCCTGCATCATGGCCTCATCCTGAACGGTCTCCAGCAGGGCGGTCATGCGCGTCCGCTCGGTCAGTATTTCCTCGTCGTCCGGGATGATACCTGTCGACAGGACGACAATTGAGAGAACGGTCCCCACGATAACAATGACGACCAGGATCTCGATCAGGGTGAAGCCGCGAGACTGTCGTTTGCTGAACATCAGGATCTCGTCCTGCGGTCGACTAGTCGTCGTCCCAGTTGCCAATGTCCGCGTTCAGATTCTCGCCACCGGGCTGCCCATCCGCACCGAGCGTATAGATGTCAATTTCCTTGTGGTTGCCCGGGTTCAGGTACTCGTAGTGGTTGCCCCACGGATCTTTGGGCATGCCATCGAGGTAGCCGCCGGGTTTCCAGTTCCTGACCATCGGGTCGTTCGGCTGCGTAACGAGGGCCTCGATACCCTGTTCAGTCGATGGGTACTGGAAGTTATCAAGGCGATAGAACTTCATTGCGTTTTCGATCCCGGCGATGTCGGCCTTGGCTTTGGTGACCTGCGCGACGTCCACATTGCCGATGACATTGGGGGCGACAATAGCCGCAAGTATGCCAATGATGATCACAACCACCATGATCTCGATAAGCGTAAAACCGGCCTGGCGCAGTTGCGGCGCTGGCATTTTCTGATGTTCCTTCACAAGCGATGCTCCATGCGGACCGCAAAACAGGCGGATCCGCTGAATTGACACTGAATTAGCGTAAACGTCAGTATACCAAACATGGGGTTACACAAAGTTGCGTTAAATGCGAATAAGCGCCACTGCTGGGGCATGGCAGCGGTGGTCGCGGTCAGTGCCATTGTCTTTCAGTTTGCGGGTGAACCGGTACGCGAAGCGCTGGCCTATACGCGAGACGATGTGGCGGCGGGCGAGCTGTGGCGGCTGCTGACGAATCACTTTGTCCATCTGGGCTGGACTCACATGTGGCTCAACGTGGCCGGTCTTGCGCTCGTCGCCTGGCTCGTTGGCGGCGTATTTGACTGGCGCCGCTGGCTCGCTGTCGCCGGAATAACCGCGCTGGCCATCGCTGCGGGCTTCTGGTTCCTGTATCCGGAGCTTGAATGGTATGTCGGGCTCTCCGGACTGGAACACGGCCTGTTGGTAGGTGGCTTGTACGGCGGTATTCGGACGCGGGACAAGGAGAGCATTATCCTGCTTTGTTTTGTGCTGGCGAAGCTCGCGTGGGAACAGCTCAGCGGTGGCCCATTGCCCGGCTCCGAGGCGACCTCAGGCGGCTCGGTGATCGTCAACGCACACCTGTATGGAACCATCGGTGGGGCATTGGCCGGCGCCCTGCTATGGCGTAGAGACGGGCAGGCCACGCCTATATAATGCGCGACACCCGCAAGGGGCACCCAACCAACAAAGGACCTTTCATGAGTCAGCTTTTCAATGCTACTGCCCTCGAGGGCGAAATCGCACTGGTGACCGGCGCTTCACGCGGTATCGGTGCTTCCATCGCCGCCGCGCTTGCCGCTGCAGGGGCCAGGGTTGTGGGTACCGCAACAAGCCAGGGCGGTGCCGACGGCATCTCCGCCACGCTGGGCGATCGTGGGCGGGGCATCGTGTTGAACGTCGCGGACCCGGATTCAGTGCAGGCGGCCGTCAAGGACGTCCAGGAGAACGAGGGCGCGCCATCGATTCTCGTCAATAATGCGGGTATTACACGCGATAACCTGCTCATGCGTATGAAGCAGGACGAGTGGGATGATGTCGTCGCGACCAACCTCACCGGCCTGTTCGCGATGAGCAAGGCCTGTCTGCGCGGCATGATGAAGGCGAAGAAAGGCCGGATCATCAATATCGCTTCGGTGGTCGCCACCATGGGTAATCCCGGCCAGACGAACTACGCGGCGACCAAGGCCGGAATGGTCGGGTTTTCCAAGTCTCTCGCCAGGGAAATCGGGTCACGCGGTATCACCGTCAACGTCGTTGCGCCCGGTTTTATTGATACGGATATGACCAAAGACCTGGCCGAGGAGAACCGCGCGGCCATGCTCAGCCAGGTGCCGCTGGGGCGCCTTGGGGCAAGCCACGAGATCGCCAATGCGGTGCTGTTTCTGGCATCGGAGGGCGGTGCCTACATTACGGGCGAGACGCTGCACGTGAATGGCGGCATGGTGATGGCTTAGAAGGCTATAGATTGCCGATTATTATTCACATACAATAGCCACCCACGCCCGGGCTGTACCTTGAAATATCAAGGACTTAGGGCACAATCGGGCGCGTAAAACAGCGGCATAACAGGCTCCTAAAGGCACCTGGCTGTGAATTTTCTGAGTCTTTTCAGGAGTAATAAAGACTATGAGCAGTATCGAAGAACAAGTGAAAAGTATTGTTGCAGAGCAACTCGGCGTTAAAGAAGACGAGGTGACCAACGATGCTTCTTTTGTCGATGACCTTGGCGCTGACTCGCTCGACACCGTCGAGCTGGTGATGGCTCTCGAAGAGGAATTTGAAACCGAAATTCCCGATGAGGAAGCTGAAAAGATCACCACGGTCCAGCAGGCCATCGACTTTGTAACCTCTCGCCAGAAGAGCGAGGGTTAATTATGAAGGCGCGGCGATTTATCGCCGCGCCTCATTATCCAGTTCCGAACGGCAGTCCTGCCATCATCTGACGGACAGATTCTTGAACAAACGACGCGTCGTAATTACCGGTATGGGTATCGTCTCACCGGTAGGTAGCACCTTGGATGATGCCTGGCGAAATGTTTGTGAGGGCAATCCCGGTACAGCATTAATCGACGAGTTCGATCCCAGCGCCTTGCCCACACGAATTGCGGGGATGGTGAAGGGCTTCGATGTCGATGCCTACCTGTCCAGGAAGGATCAGCGAAAGAACGATCCTTTTATCCACTACGGCGTTGCCGCGACGATCGATGCGATCAGGGACGCGAACCTCGAGATTACCGAGGAGAACGGCCACACAGTCGGGGTTGCCATGGGTGCTGGTATCGGTGGTATCAAGACCATCGAAGAGAACCATACCAAGATGCTGGAAGGGGGCGCGCGCAAGGTTTCGCCGTTCTTTATTCCCGGCAGCATCATCAATATGACCTCGGGCCAGGTCAGCATCATGCAGCACATCACGGGTCCGAATATTTCCATTGTTACGGCCTGCGCAACGTCGACGCATTGCATCGGACTTGCGGCTCGCAGCATTGAACATGGCGATGCCGATGTCATGCTGGCGGGTGGTTCGGAACATGCCACAACACCGCTCGCGATGGCCGGTTTCTGTTCGGCACGCGCCATGACAACGCGGAACGACGATCCGGCGGGCGCCAGTCGCCCTTACGACATCGACAGGGACGGTTTTGTCCTGAGCAACGGCGCGGGCAGTGTGGTGCTCGAGGAACTCGAGCACGCCAAAGCGCGCGGTGCGAGAATCTACGCTGAACTCGTTGGTTTCGGCATGAGCAGCGACGCGTATCACATTACGTTGCCACCGGCCGACGGCGAAGGCGCTCGCAAGTGCATGGCCGCAGCTATTCGCGATGCGGGCATCGATGCAACGGACATCGACTACATCAACACGCATGGTACATCGACGCCAGCGGGTGACATCGGCGAGACGACCGGTATCAAACGCGCGTTTGGTGACCATGCGCACAAGCTCATGATCAGTTCGACGAAATCGACAACCGGTCATATGCTCGGTGCGGCCGGTGTGGTCGAAGCCATCTTCAGCGCAAAGGCGCTCCAGGATCAGGTTATTCCGCCCACGATCAACCTGGAAAACCAGGACCCCGAGTGCGACCTGGACTACACACCCAATGTCGCACGCGATGCGAAGGTAAAGACCATCCTCTCCAATTCCTTCGGATTCGGCGGCACCAACGGAAGCTTGATTCTTCGCGCTTTTGACTAGTCTCATTCGCGAGATCGCGGGTCCGGGCGACCTGCGACAGTTGCATCGCGATCATCCCGCGCGGTACCCATTTCTTCTTCAGAGCACAGCTCCGGGCGGTTCGCTCGGGCGCTACGACATACTGTTTGCATACCCCGGTGAAACGCTGATCGCTGGCGACGAGCCTGGTTTCCTTGAGGCACTCGACGAGCGTTGGCGGGAATTACGCGTCGCCGGGCAGCACGTTGACTTGCCGTTCAGGGGCGGATGGTTCCTGTACCTCGGCTACGAACTCGCCGCAGAAATAGAACCAGGACTCGCTTTGGCGCAGGATCCGGTTCTGCCTGCGGCCTTTGCGGTGCGCTGTCCAACGGCGCTTATCTACGATCACGAGGCTGCAGTTTGTCACCTCGTCTGCGAAACGCCGGACTGCATAAACCGGGACCAGCTCCTGACGGACATCGATGCACTCGATCGGAATCGTCCTGTCGCGACGGCCAGCGTATTGTCGGTTACAGAGGAGGACTCGGTCACGTTTACCGATGCCGTCCTGCGGGCAAAGGAATACATATCTGCCGGAGATGTCTACCAGGCGAACCTGTCGCGCCAGTGGTCGGCGAAAGTCTCTCCGGGTGTCGATGCCAGCGACATTTACGCCGCACTGTGTGAGTCGAATCCCGGACCCTTTGCGGGCATGGCTCGCTGGCAGGATACCGAGATCATTTCGTCATCACCTGAACGCCTGCTGCAGATTCGCGACGGCATTGCGTCGACCCGGCCTATCGCCGGCACCCGCCCGCGGTCTATCGATGCCGGTGCCGATGAAGACCTGTCCGCCGAGTTGTTTGCGCATCCCAAGGAACTTGCCGAGCATGTCATGCTGATCGACCTCGAGCGCAACGATCTCGGTCGCGTGTGCGCAGCAGGAACGGTTGAGGTTAACGAGCTGATGGTGCTTGAAAGCTACGCACACGTGCACCACATTGTCTCCAATGTGCAGGGCCGGTTGCGGAATGACATCACACCAGGGCAAGCGATAGCTGCTGTGTTCCCGGGTGGCACCATCACCGGCTGCCCCAAGGTCCGATGTATGGAAATCATCAGCGAACTGGAACGCGGGCCGCGCGGCGCCTATACGGGCTCATTCGGCTACCTGAACCGGGACGGCAGTCTGGACTTGAATATCCTGATTCGTACGATGGTTATGAACGACGACAGCGTGACGTTCCGCGCCGGATCAGGCATTGTCGCAGACTCCGATCCAGGCGCTGAACTCGAAGAAACACGAGCCAAGGCAGAAGGCATGTTGCGTGCGATTTCCCGATGACCGAATGGTATGAAGTAAACCGCCAGACCCGGGCAGTCGATCCGTCTGACCGCGGCTTTCAATATGGCGATGGTCTGTTCGAGACGATTGCTATTCGTGACGGCAAGCCACGGCAATGGCAGTACCATCTGGATCGGCTCACCGCTGGCTGTAAGCTACTCGGACTGGAGCCGCCTCCGCCGTCACTCGAACTCGATCTCGGTGTGGCGCTTGCGCGAAGCAAGCAGGACAGGTCTTTCTGTATCGCGAAGATCATCGTTACGGCTGGCAGTTCCATGCGGGGCTATGGCCGGACCTTGCCGACGCCAGGCGACGTCTATATTGGTGTTTTTCCAGCGACACCGATGAACAAGCCGGCCTACCTTAAGGGCGTGGCCACAATGCTCTGCGAAACCCGGCTCGCCACCGGATCTCCCGTCGCTGGCATGAAGACGCTGAACCGCATAGAGCAGGTGCTCGCGAGTTCCGAGTGTCTGCCGACGGGTGCGTTTGAGGGATTCACACTCGACGCGGAAGATCGCCTTATCTGCGGTACCATCAGTAACGTGTTCATTGTTAAAGACAGAATTATTCGCACGCCGTCGCTCGCCCGTTGCGGTGTCGAAGGCACGATGCGGCGTTTGGTCATCAGGCTGCTCGGTCAGGAGGGTCACGATGTCGAGATCTGCGACCTCATCGAAGACGATCTGGCCGGCGCCGACGAGGTATTCATAACCAACAGCCAGATGGGTGCCGTTCCCGTGCATCGCTGCGGCAACTACAAGTGGTCTATCGGTGAGCAGACGCGTGAAGTTATGCGCCTGCTTGCCGACTATGGCATCGACGAGTGCCGGGTATGAAACGGGTCGTCTCGATAGCACTGTTTGCTCTTTTGCTTGCTGCAGTGGTAGCTGGAACAGGCGTCTATAAAATGAACCGCTTCATGGACACGCCCGTCACGCTGCCGCAGGAAGGCGCGACGTTTGACATCGCCCCCGGAAGCTCCTTCAAGACGGTCGCTGCCGATCTGGTCGCACTGGGCATCATTGAAAATGATTTCTGGTATCGGCTCTATGCGCGTCAGAGCGGGAAGGCAGGTGGCATCCACGCGGGCGAGTACATACTTCGAACACGGCGCAACGCCGCGCAGCATGCTCGAGCAGTTTCTCCGCGGTTCAGTTCGGCTTTATTCGTTCACGATTATTGAAGGCTGGAATCATCGCGACCTGTTGGGGGCGCTGCATGCAAACGAAGCGGTCGTTCCGTCTATGACAGATGAGGACTGGCCGGCGTTTCTCGAATCGCTTGGCGCTACCGTCACGCACCCGGAAGGGTTGTTCCTGCCCGAGACTTACCGCATTCCGCGCAACACGACGGACAAGCAACTGCTGACCCAGGCCTATGAGCTGATGCAAACTGTACTGGCGGAGGAGTGGCAGGCAAGGGGCGACGATGCGCCCGTAGATTCGCCTTACGAAGCGCTTGTGCTTGCGTCAATTGTCGAAAAAGAAACGGCTCGTGCCGATGAGCGCCCGCGAATAGCGGGTGTGTTCGCGAGACGGTTGGCCAAACGTATGCGACTGCAAACCGACCCGACGGTAATCTATGGCATCGGTGCCGGATTTGACGGCAACCTGACGCGCAAACACCTGCGAACCGATACGCCATACAACACGTATACACGACATGGTTTGCCGCCAACGCCTATTGCGATGCCGGGGCGCGCAGCTATCAATGCGGTGCTGCACCCGGCTGAGGGTGAGGAGCTCTTCTTCGTGGCAACGGGTCTCGGTGATGGCAGCCACAAGTTTTCCGTAACCAAGGACGAACACGACACAGCCGTGGCAGAGTACCTGAAGCGGTTTAGGCAACAACGCAGGGAAGAGCGCTGACATGGAGCGCGGCAAGTTTATTAGCGTGGAAGGCATCGAAGGCGTCGGCAAGTCGACCAACATCGACGTCGTTGTCCGACGTATCGAAGCAGCAGGCCACAAGGTCCTGACCACAAGGGAGCCCGGGGGCACACCGTTCGCTGAAGATATTCGCGATATCCTGATGAATCGGAATGACGAGCCGATTCCCGAGATCGCCGAAGTACTTCTGATGTTCGCGGCACGTTCGTTCAACGTGAACAACGTCATAGTGCCGGCGCTTGAGGCAGGGACCTGGGTCGTTTGCGATCGTTTCACCGACTCGAGTCGGGCCTACCAGAGCGGTGGTCGCGGAATCCCGATGGAGACCATCGACAGAATCGCAGACTGGGTGCACGGAGATACCTGGCCCGACGTGACGATTTTGCTCGACGCGCCCGTCGAGGTGGGCATGGAAAGAGCCGGCAGGCGGAGTGCCCCGGACCGCTTTGAGCAGGAACTCCATGATTTTTTTCAGCGCGTGCGAGAATGCTATCTGCAGATTGCCGCCAGGGAGCCCGACCGATTTGTCATCATTGATACCACGCGCACTATTGACGAGGTCAGTTCCGACGTGGCGAACCTGATCGACGAGATACTGCGTGGATAAGTGCGCATGGAACTAGACTGGCTGGAGCAATTCGTCGATAGCTGGCATGACCGGATTTCGCGCGGTCGTGTTCCTCATGCCGTGTTGCTGGCCGGGCCAGTTGGCGTCGGTAAGCGAGCGGCCGCACGCTGGATTGCGGCAACATCGCTGGGGCTTAAAGTGTCGCGACTGCCGGTCGATCCGCAAGATACGGTTGAGCACGCCGACCTGCGTTGGATTGCACCACTCGAAGACAAGGAGTCGATTGGCATCGAGCAAATTCGCGAGTTGGTGAATGCGATGGCACTGACGAGCTACGAGGGGGGAGGCAAGGTAGCGGTAATCGAGCCAGCCAACGCCATGACGGTCAATGCCGCGAATAGCCTGCTGAAGACGTTGGAAGAACCGCCAGGCGATGCTTTGCTAATCCTGGTCGCGGACCGGGTCGGCAAATTGCCGGCGACAATTTTCAGCCGGTGCCAACGTATTGACCTTGCGCCGCCTGCAGAAGGGGCTGCGCTGGCATGGCTGGATCGCGTCCAGCCCGGTGCGCCCTGGAGTGAGGCGCTGCGAGTGGCCGGTGGGGGGCCGTTGGCTGCCATCGCTGTACTCGACCACCTTGAAACCAGTGCGAGCATGGCGCGCGATCTCAATGCGTTGGGCAAGGGTATGGGGTCCGCGGTCGAGGTTGCGGCTCGCTGGACCAAGATCGGGCCCGGATTGGTCTTGAACTGGCTCGCGCAACAGGTAAATCTGGTGGTTATCGCTGGTTCTGCAGGCCGGGAACAGGCGGCCGGGCTGGCAATTGAGGAATCTGTGGTCCGGCGCATGGACAGGCGAAATCTCTTCTGCTATCTAGACATAATCAATGGGCTGCGAGGGCAGCCGAGCGGCTCGTTCAACGTCCAGGTGACGCTTGAGGGCCTGCTGATTGACTGGGCAGATGGCCTGCAGGATTGCGGGCAGAATGCGCCCATGGATGGAATGAATTTAATGCTGGCCGGCCGATAGGCACCTAAAGGGTAATGAGATGAGTAAACCAGGACTGCTGACACTGACGATCAAGGACAAGAGCGCCCTGTACCTCGCGTACATGCCCTATGTGATCAACGGCGGCTTATTCATTCCGACTAACAGCTCCTATCGTCTCGGCGACGAGGTCTTCATGCTGCTGAACCTGATGGGCGAGGAGGAGAAGATCCCGGTAGCGGGTACGGTCATCTGGATGACGCCTAAGGGCGCGCAGGGTAAACGCACAGCGGGTATCGGTGTGCAGTTCTCGGACCAGGACCAGGGCAACACACAGAAGAAGATCGAAACCTACCTGGCCGGCGCGCTGGGTGGAGACAAGCCGACCCACACTATGTAGGAGCGGCCTATGTAGGAGCCGCTTCAGCCGCGAACATCGGGCCTGAAGGTCCTCCTGCAGATCAGTCAGACTTGTGCTGAGTTGACCCCGCCCTGCAGCACGTAAGCGTGGTAGCCACGTTCGCTGAGGATGTAGGCGCCTGCTGAGCTTCGACGGCCGGTATCGCAACACACAACATACTTCTTGCTCTTGTCGAGCGTCGATATTTTCAGACGTATAAAGTACAGCGGAATATTGATTGCGCCGTCGAGGTGCTGGTTTTCGAACTCGCTGGGCAAGCGGACATCCAGCCACTGGCCACCGGTTCGAATTATTTCTTCAGCCTGCGTAATGGACAGCCAGTCGAGCATCGGCTCATTCAGCAATTTCTTGAAGTCTTCCTTGCCGAGGCGCATGACGGCCCCGTCCGACTGCATGGTGACGGTCGCATTACGTTTGGCTTCGGAGATCAGCGCTTCCTCACCGAATGTGTCGCCAATGTTCAGTTCCGCCAGCTTGATCCCTTCCTTGCTGAGCGGGGTTTCGCGCGTGACCAGCGCGGTACCGCGAATCAGGACGTAGAAATAGTCACCTTCCGCGCCTTGCTTGAGAATCACATCGCCGGAGCGATAGTTGATTTGCTGCATACGCATGAAGATCGCCTGGATGTTGGCAGGCGGGATCTTGTGGAACGCCCTGGTCTGCAGCAGCATTGTCATCCAGTCTTCGCCGCCCTTGTCTGACCTGCCCTGTAACTCTGAGACTTCGTAGGTACCGGTCTGGTCCCAGGTCAGCATGACATCCAGAAGATCGCTGTCGATAGAGATGAACTGAACGCGGTCACGCGCCTTGGCGGTCACGCGGCGCGGATAGACAGGTGCAACGGGATTGCGCGCCAGTTCACTGCCGCCTTCCACTTTGGCGACAATCTTGGCCTGATCGATCAGTTCGAGAATGCCTGACACCACGTAGATTGTACGTTTCTCGGTATCGCCTTCTTTGAAAAGCAATTGTCCGGGGGATAGCTCACGGATTTGCACCTTGCGCGCCAGCGCCGCAAGGTTATCGCGCTTAAGGCCGTCAAGCGGTGAAAAAACCCTGAGCAGCTCTGTGCTTACCTGCTCACTCGCCATTAGTCATCCTGTTGAGATCCCTGAGTATCGCTCTTTGAAGTTGGTATTACGTCAAGAACGTATTCTACCTTCAATTCAACGACTTCCGGTACCTTCTCTGGCAAGCATCGTGAAGCACCGCACAGTTTCCGAGTCGCCCCTTAACCATGTGTGACGGGCGTCACAGGCCAGACCAACCACTGTGTGGCCTAAATCGCGCACCGTGGCGTGACTCAAGTCCCTTCAGTGCCGCGACAACGGACTCAACGCCGCGTTCGCGAGCATAATTCAGGGGGCCGCCACGAAACGGCGCAAATCCTGTGCCGAAGATTACGCCGACATCGAGCAGATCGGCCTCGGCGACAACCCCGTCACTGAGACAGGCCATCGCTTCGTTGACCATCGGTAGCATCAACCGGTCCTGTAGGTCGTCGGGCACGTTCGCGCCGTCAGAGGCGGGTTTGACCGCTTTGCCATTTTCCCAACGGTAGTAGCCCTGGCCCGATTTGCGCCCCAAATGACCCTGTTCGACCAAGACCGCAATATCTGTGTCGGGCATTGCCCGGTCTGCTCCGGTGGTCAGGATCGCAGCGACATGCTGCGCGATGTCCAGACCGACACTGTCGACGAGTTCGATGGGACCCATGGGCATACCGAACCTGACGGCCGCCTTGTCGATCTCGGCGAGGGGCACGCCTTCTTTTGCCAGCGCCATGGCTTCGCCCATGTACGGTGCGAGTACGCGGTTAACGACGAATCCCGGTGCGCTCATGCACTCGAGGGGTAACTTGCCAATGCCCTTGGTAAACGCGAAGCCGATATCCATGGCTTCCTGATCGGTGTCTGCGCAGCGAATAACCTCCACCAGCGGCAGCATCGCCACCGGATTGAAAAAATGCAGCCCGATGAAACGTGTCGGCTCATTCAGGACGGTGCGCAGTTCCTCGAGACGGATGCTCGAAGTATTCGTTGCGAGCAGGGCGCCGGGTTTCATCTTCGCCTGCAGCACTTTGTAGAGATCCTGCTTTGCCTCGAGGTTCTCGAAGATAGCTTCGATGATGAGGTCTGCCTCGGCAGCTCCCTCGCCACTGACATCGGCTTTCAGCCTGTCACTCGTCGCCGCGCGCTTCTCGTCATCCCGTACTTTTTTGCCAAAGAGTTTATGCGCGCGCTCCATTGCCGGGTCGATATATTTTTGTTCGCGATCCTGCAACGTCACGGTGTGACCGCGGAGTGCGCACCACGCAGCAATGTCGCCGCCCATCACACCGGCGCCAACCACATGCACGTGTTTGATCTTCTTGTCGGTCTTGTTGCCCTGTTTCTTGAGTTTGCCCTGTAAGAAAAAGACCCGGATCAGGTTGCGCGCCGCGCTCGTCATCATCATCTCGCCGAAACTTTTCGCTTCCGCGATATAGCCGGTCTTTGTCGAGGCGCCATGCTCAGTCCACAAGTCGATCATGGCGTAGGGGGCAGGGTAGTGTTCCTTCCGCGCTTTCCCCGCCACCTGCTTGATGAGCATGTTGCGCACGAGGGGCCGCAGCGGTCGCAGGCCCATGAGGCGATCGACAAGAGGTGCTCGCCGCCTGGGCGGCGTCGTCGTAATCAGGTCCACCGCCACGCTGCGCCAACGGTCCTCTCCGGCAATACGGTCGAGTAAGCCGATCGTCAGCCCCTTGCGAGCGTTGACCGGGTTGCCGGTCAGCATCAGCTGCATGCCAGCACGCACGCCACAATAATTCACGGCACGTACTGTGCCGCCAAATCCCGGATGCAGGCCGAGTTTCACTTCCGGCAGGCCCAGGATTCGGCTGTCACTCTCCGGCCCGATGCGGTAATCACAGGCCATGACCAATTCCAGTCCGCCACCCAGGCAGACGCCGTTTATGGCCGCGACCGTGGGACAGGGAAGTGCTTCGAGCTTGTCGAACAACTGCTGCCCAAGACGCGTCAGTTCAAAGGCCTTTTCGGCCGTGTCGATGCTTGTGAATTCGCTTATGTCGGCGCCCATTACAAAGCTGCCGGGCTTGCCGGAGTACAACACCAGGCCACGCGGTGGCGCCGCAGCCACCGTATCCATGACGTCGTTGAACTCCATCAAGACCTCGGATGACAGAACGTTCGCGCTCGCATCCGCTTTATCGATACACAGCCAGGCGATCCCGGCGTCGTCGGTTTCCAGTTTCCAGTGGTTCATCATGGTTATCTCGTGAATCAGGCCAGCTCGAAATCGCAAACGAGTGGCAGGTGGTCCGAATGGCGAACGTGGGGGACTTCGAATCTCGTCACCTTGATGCCATCCTGGTAGAGCACGAAATCAAGCTCCTTGCGCGGAGCTCGACTCGGGTATGTCGGTAGACATTCCGCGTTGGCGGAGGTCAGGCCGGCCGCTTTCATGAACAGGTAGATCTCATTCACGCCCCAAAACGTGTTGAAATCGCCTGCCACGACGACCGGCTTCTTCGTTTCCTGGATCAAATCGTACAAGTGACGCAGCTGCAGGTGCCGGTGACGGTACTTGAGCGAAAGGTGCACGAGGAAAATTGCGAAGTCGTCCATTTCGAGTTCAATAATCAGTCGCTTGATACCGGTATCGAAATAGTGAAAGCGCTCGCCGTGCACGCGCGGCGCAGCCATAAAGGCATTGCCCTGTTTGCGCACGATCGGCAGTATCTGGTTAAAGGACTTTTCGCCGTACTTTGTCTCGTACGAGGAGTTCATACCCAGGTCTGCGGCGATCTTTTCCGCCTGATTGACGTTGCGGCTGCGGATGGAGCCGGTATCGACCTCGATAAGCCCGACGACATCCGGGTCCACAGACTTGATAAAGCGGGTAATCTCGGGGAGAACCGCCTGGTTTCCAAATACATAGCCCGCGCCAGGAATCGACATCTGCATGGTCGTACCGCCGCCGACTGCGTACCGAATATTGTATAAAAGAAGCCGCATGCGCCGCTACGATACCGAAACGCCCATACTATGGGAACAGGTCCGGGCGGCAGCGTCATGAATTGGCTAAACTAACGACAAAACCCATAGGGAAAGGAGATTCTTTTGTCTGAAAGTAATCCGATCCGCGTATTCGCGACGCATTGTTTTGACGAAACGGATGACTATCTGCGCATATTCGAATTTCTCGAGAGCGTGGACCGCTTCTATTACGTCAATGTCAGCAGGCCCGAAAACCTGCCAACAACGGGCGGGGCACAGGATCTTAAGGACGAGCTGATCAAGCAGATCAAGGCATCTGAGGCCGTGTTCGTCCTGCCGTCCACGTTCGAGCAAAACAAGGACCTCACCAGCTTCATGATGGATGTGGCCAAGGCCAATAACATCGGCATGATCACGATCCGACCTTTTGGCGGTGTTCAGCAGATACAGCCCGAACTGGTCGAGCGCTGTGCCGAGCAGATCGAGTGGAACGACCGGGAGATGGTGGATGCGCTCAAGCGACAGGCGCGCGGCGAGGATACGGCACGCTGGGAGGTGCTCGACTTTCCTGGCTTCGATGAGAACGGGCCTGTTGAATGAGGCCGGTTGTCATCGCGCACCGCGGGGCCTCCGGGTACCTGCCCGAGCACACGCTCCCGGCCAAGGCACTGGCCTATGCCATGGGCGCCGACTATCTTGAACAGGATATCGTCGCGACGCGCGACGACAGGCTCATCGTTGTGCACGACATTCACCTGGATCGTGTCACCAATGTTGCCGGGCGGTTCCCGGGGCGAGCTCGCGACGATGGCCGCTACTATGCACGGGATTTCGACCTTGCCGAGATCAGGACGCTTAAAGCTCATGAGCGGACCGACAAAAAAGGCCAACCCGTGTTTCCGGGTCGATTCCCGTCTGCCGGCGAGGATTTCAGGGTCCATTCGCTCGAACGCGAGCTCGAGCTCGTCGCTCACTTGTCCCTGCACGGCGCGCGTCGCGTTGGTATCTATCCCGAGATCAAAAACCCGGCATGGCATCGCCAGGAGGGCGTTGATATATCGCTGCTTGTCCTCGAGACGTTAACGCGCTTCGGTTACGAGGATCATGCCGCTCCCGCTTACCTGCAGTGCTTTGACGAAATTGAGCTGCGGCGTATTCGCCACCAGCTGGGCTGCCGCCTGAAGCTCGTGCAACTGATCGGTGAGGATGACTGGAGTCCCGAACCCACCAACTTCGCCGCAATGCGAAAGAAAAGGGGGCTTGCCAAGCTCGCAGCGACGGTCGACGGGGTCGGACCGTGGTTCAATCGCCTGTACAGGCGTCGCAGGCGCGACGGTCGCATTAGTGACAGCGGTTTCGTTAGAAAGGCACACGAACAAGGGCTTGTCGTGCACCCGTACACATTTCGTAGCGATGCGCTGCCGCCCGGTTTCGCCCGTTTTGATGAACTCCTTGATTTCAGTATTAATGAGCTTGCGGTGGATGGCCTGTTTACGGATTTTCCAGACCAGGTATTTCGATTTTTGCGAAGGATTTCCTGACACACCGCCTCTAACCCTATGGATGTCTGGAGTCCGATGATGCAGGGATGCAAATGATGCAAAAAACAACGCGTACTGGAACGATTCTACTGGCACTGCTGCTGACTTTCTCGGCCACGACAATGGCTGAAGAGGCCAACTCGGCGGCACTTGACCTCAGTCAGTATCAGGGCAAGGTGGTGGTACTCGACTTTTGGACCTCCTACTGTGGTCCTTGTAAACAGTCGTTCCCCTGGTTCAACGAGATGCATAACAAGTACCAACAGGACGGGCTCGTCGTGATCGGTGTCAATCTCGATGCCAGGCAGGAAGATGCGGCGGAGTTCCTTTACGACTATCCAGCCAGGTTCAAAATTCACTTCGATACAGATGCCCTGCTTGCCACCGAATACGGTGTCGAGGTGATGCCAAGTACATTCGTCATCGGCCGCGACGGCGAGATCAGGGCAAGCCACCGCGGCTTCAAGGTCAAACAACAGCACGAATATGAAGCGATCCTCGTCGAGGCGCTGGGAGAAAAACCGTGAAGATGAGAATTGCGGCAATTGCACTGCTACTGGTCTGTGCAGGATGCTCCTCAATGGGCGTACAGCCCTGGGAGCGAGAGATTCTGGCTCGCGAGGACATGCAGTTGACGGCAGATCCGCTGGAGGCGGCAACGGACGATCACATCTATTTCAGCAAAGAAGCTTCCAGCGGCGGCCGTGGATTCGGCGGCGGTGGCTGCGGGTGCAACTGACATGACAGCAACAACAAGAAAGAACGAGCGCTCTGTATCCGCGACGCTGGCGGCAGCGACCTGCGCATTGCTCGGTACCGCCGCAGCGGCGCCTGTCGATGCACAGGAAGAGCCCAAGTGGGATTTCAATACGTCATTGCTGTACTACGGCGAGGATGAGAACCGGGTTCAGGATGTGAGCCTGAAGTCCATCATTCGGCGCCTGTTTGTCGATGATCGTACGCTGACGCTCGGCCTGACGGTGGATACGCTGACCGGCGCAACCCCCAGTGGTGCGATTCGGCAGGATGTGCCGCAGTCGTTTACCCGGCCGTCCGGTAGCAGCAGCTATGACGTGCCCGCAGGCGAATTACCGCTTGATGACACATTCAAGGACACGCGAGTGGCCATCACCGCCGGCTGGCAGCAGCCCGCGGGTGAGAAGGGACTGCTGGGTGTCGGCTTCAGCGCGTCAAAGGAATACGACTACCTGCACACCGGTATCAACGCGAGCTACGCGCACGACTTCAACAACCGCAACACGACGGTATCCGCAGGATTTGCCTTCGCCAGTGACAGCATCGAACCGGTGGGAGGCGCACCGATCCCGCTCACCAACATGCTGGACGTGGAGGATACGAGTAACCGGCTGGGCGATCAGGACAAGGACGTGCTGGATGTTGTGTTCGGTGTGTCTCAGGTAATCTCGAAAAACCTCCTGGTGCAGGCGAATTATTCGTTCAGCCAGTCTGACGGCTATCTCAACAACCCCTACAAGGTGCTGAGCCTGGTCGACGGCGTAACGGGTGACACGTTGCCACGCATCCCGGGTAACGAAGGCGGTCCGAGTGGTGAGTTCCTGTTCGAAAGCAGGCCTGACGAGCGGACTCAGCACAGCCTGTATACGCAGGCCAAGTACTACATGAATGGCAAGGTGCTGGACGCCTCCTATCGATACATGACAGACGACTGGGAGATCGACTCGCACACGCTCGACGTGCGCTATCGGTGGCCCATCGGGGACTCGAGCTATATTGAGCCTCACGTCCGCTACTACACGCAGACTGAGGCCGAGTTCTATCGGCTGAGCCTGGATGATTCGGCGCCATTGCCGCAATTTGCCTCGTCGGATTACCGCCTCGGTAATTTCGATGCCATTACGGCGGGTCTGAAGTACGGCTGGAAGACGCGCAACGACAATGACATGAGCATTCGCGTTGAGTGGTACACGCAGTCGGGCACGGTGCCCGCAGGGCAACTCATTGGCAACCAGGCGTCACGGGACAACTACCCGGACCTCAATGCCCTGATCGTCCAGTTCAGCTACCGGTTTTCGCGCTGACGTGACGCAACCCAGGCCCGGGAGACACGTCCAGCTTGTCGCCACAGAGCACGGCTGGGCAGGGCGCTTCCGGGCCATGGGCAGCCCCTGCGAGGTTCTGACTGATGGTGGCGACAGGCAGCTCGCAGACAGGGTCTCGTCGGTTGTGGCGACCGAGGCGTGGCGGATCGAGGACAAATTCAGTCGCTATCTCGACGGCAACATCATCCATCGCATCAATACATCGCGTGGTGAACCGGTAGGCGTCGACGCCGAGACGGCCGGTCTGCTCGATTTTGCGGCGACGCTCTTTGAAATCAGTGAAGGCCGCTTTGATATCACCTCGGGCGTCCTGCGTGCTGCCTGGAACTTTGATGGCGGTGACATTATTCCGGCTCAGGACGACATCGACAACATACTGGGACGCGTTGGCTGGCAGCGGGTGACGTGGACTGACTCGCAGCTGACGCTACAACCCGGTATGGAAGTGGATCTGGGCGGTATCGGCAAGGAATACGCTGTGGACCGATGTACCACCCTGGCCCGGTCCGCTGCGAACGTCCCGGCGATGATCAATTTCGGCGGAGATCTGGCGGTCACCAGCCCACCGGTGACCCGGGAGGCCTGGAAGGTTGGCATCGAGGGGCCAACCGTCGATGCAGCCGAGAAACGGGTCGTTCTGCGGCAGGGCGCGCTGGCGACGAGCGGCGACGCGCGACGATTTCTGATTCGCGACGGGGTGCGTTACAGTCATATTCTCGATCCAGGAACTGGATGGCCGGTGCCTGACGCACCGGCGTCGATAACGGTCGCTGCAGATACCTGTACCCAGGCGGGCATGATGAGTACGCTGGCGATGCTGCGTGGTGCAGACGCCGAGGAGTTCCTTGCCGCACAGGAGTTACTCCACTGGTGCCGACGTTAGGTGATAAACTAGTTTAATAATATTATATAAGTTATTGTTTTATAACAAATAGAGTGAAACGTTGCCATTTGGGTCACTTCCATTTATGGTCACTACGGCGCGGGGCGGGGGTTCCAGAGTGAGAACTCCGTCCTTTCATAGAAGGCGAATCCCAATAATTATTAGCCGATGTTTGTCGAATTTCCGCAAGAACTGATCCTGTACTCGATTGGCGCCTTCCTGGTGGGGTATCTGCTGTCGTCAATTAGTTCCAGGATGAGTGCGCGCTACCGGGCCAAGAAACGTGACCGTCGGGACGACCGGATCCGTGAACTCGAAGCCGAAATGCGCATCGCCCAGACAAATTTCGGTAAGACCATGAGCGAAGTAGAGCGCCTTGAGGAAGAACTCAAGCAGACGACGGTCGGCATCGAGCGTCGCGATACTGTGATTTCCGATCAACAGGCCAAACTCGAGCGTGCGAAGAGAGACCTGAAAGACTCTGTGATGAAGACGCGAGAATTGCGGTCTGAACTCACCGAAAGGGCCACCGAAAACGTGCACGCCGAGGCCAAGATCCGAGAGGTCGAGACCGAGCTGTCCGTGGCTCAGGCGTCGACGGACTTGATCGCGACCGGTGTTCTGGATTACTCAATCGCACCCGACAACGAAGACGGCGGCGCCCCGGCCAACGAGGACGAACCGGCCGAAGTCAGCAAAGTAGCGACCTGATCTTGCCTGTACGACCTTTTGCCGCGCTCGCCGCGGCCGCTATCTGCACCTCCTGCAGCCAGTGGGACCAGCCCGTTAACATCCCTTTCGTTGCCACCTGGCAGGGTAAGGCGATCGATTGCGGCAGTGCCGATTCTGCGCTTACCGATATGCGTTTTTACGTGAGCAATGTGCAGCTGGTTGATAGCGACGGGCAGAGTCATGACGTCCGATTCGCAACGGAAAAGACCTGGCAGAACGATGCCGTGGCCTATATCGATCTCGAAAATGGAACGGGGGCCTGTCAAAACGGGACCGCCGCCACGTTTGACCATGTTCTTGGAGTTGCCATCGCCGGGCAATACCAGGGCCTGCGGTTCACCGTCGGCGTGCCGTTTAGACTGAATCACGAAAATCCCCTGACAGCCAAACCGCCTCTGGACGATCCTGACATGCACTGGCACTGGCGATCCGGCTACAAATTTCTTCGTGCCGGCGTCAGGACCAACGATGACGGATTCTGGATTCATACGGGCAGCGCAGGTTGCGAGGGGACCGTTGGGAACATCACGGGCTGTACATTCCCAAATCGAATCGAGGTGTTCCTGCCCGATTTCGTGGTTGGCGAGAATGCAGTCAGCATTGATTTGACGGCATTGCTCAAGGACGTCGATCTTGATGACGCAACCCGGAGCGATTGCTCTTCGGGCCCACCCGAGACCTCGTGCCTCACACCCTTTGCTGCGCTTGGCATCGACTTCACAACCGGTGAACAAAACGGCGCGCAGCGCGTATTCTCAGTGCAATGAAATGGACGTTTGCTCTCATCGCCGCTGTGGTAACGGTGGCCCTCGTGGTCGTGTGGTTGTCGCGCGAACCGGAGTGGGACTGGAGTCTGCCAGGGGATCTGCCAGCCCCACAGGTGCCTGCGGACAATCCGATGAGTTCTGCGAAAGTGGAACTGGGGCGCTGGCTGTTCTACGACGTCCGTCTGTCCGGTAATGAGACGATGTCCTGCGCAACGTGCCACATCCAGGCGCTGGCGTTTACAGATGGCGTAGCGCGTTCGATGGGTTCAACCGGGGCCACTCATCCCCGCAGCTCCATGAGCCTCGTCAACGTTGCGTACGCGAGTCGGCTGACATGGGCGAACCCGTTGCTTGATCGGCTCGAAGACCAGGCGCTCACACCGTTGCTTGGCGACAGGCCCATCGAGATGGGCCTGCGGAACGGAGAGCAGCGGTTCGCAGAGCTGCTTCGGTCGGAGCCCAACTACAGCGAACTCGTGCAACAGGCGTTTCCAGGTGATGCGGATCCGCACTCGCTGCTCAATGGGGTGCGAGCGATAGCGGCGTTTGTGCGGACTATCAACAGCTTCAATGCGCCGTACGATCGCTACATGAGAGGTGATGCAGAAGCTATCAGCGAGTCGGCGGAGCGGGGTATGGATCTGTTCTTCTCTGAACGCCTCGAGTGCTTTCACTGCCATGGCGGGTTCAACTTTACCGACAGCACGACACATGCCGGCAGCGATGTAGATCGCGTCGGCTACCACAACACGGGTTTGTACAACCTGAATGAAGTCGGCGCTTATCCGGCCGACAATACGGGCTTGTTCGATATGAGCGGTGAGCCTCGGGATATGGGGCGGTTCAAGGCGCCCTCGCTACGCAATATTGCGGTCACCGCGCCGTATATGCATGACGGTAGTGTCGCGACGCTCGAGGATGTCATCGCGAACTACGAACGCGGCGGACGACTTATTGAGGACGGCGAACACGCTGGTGATGGCCGCCTGAGTCCTTACAAATCAGAATTCGTTACGGGTTTTGAACTAAACGCCGGAGAACGTGCGGACCTGCTCGCCTTCCTGGAGTCGCTAAGCGACGATTCTGTACTGACTGATCCGAGATTCTCGAACCCGTTTGTTCGCTAGCCGGTCGATACGTCGACTGTCAGCCGCGTCTTGCGCCAGGTGATCCACAAGAGTATGAACCACACCTGCATCAGGAGTGAGGCGATCCACTCGATGCGATTTTCGTTGCTGTTCAGGCTCCCGAAGACGGCCTTCTGAGCAAAGTTGATCAGGCCCAGCGCCCACGGCGTCACCGTGATCCAGACCATCGCGCGCTGCATCAGTGAGCGGTCGAGCGACAGCGACAGCACCAGTTGGGCCAACGCTGTCCCACCGAAATACAAATACACACCGTAGCTGCGCATGATTTCGTAAAACGGATCGTTGCTTGCCAGGTAAGAGACGTACAGCACGAGGGCGACGGCGCCAACAACACCGGAGACGAGAATCACGGGCCCGGCTTTGCTTGCCGGTTTCAGCGACTTTAGCCAGAGGACGGCGAAATACCAGGTCAACGCAAGTACCGTAGCTTGCGGCAACAGAATCGCCCTGAACAACCGATCGCCCGGCGGGTATCGTCCTGTCGAACTGATCGATGTGCAGCCGTCGAGGTAGGGAATGCAGGACGGCAGGACATCATTGCTCGCACCAATCCAGTAGGCAGCGTTGATGCCTATCAGCGGGGCTATGGCGGCGATAAGAGGCAGGGCGCGTACAAGCATTTCGGCAGCATAACCGATGCGTATCTGCTATACCCTAATGAACAACAAGAAAGGGGGTTGCTATGACAATCATGACGCTCTGGATGCCGATCCTGGTATCGGCCATCGTCGTATTCATCGCTGGTGCCGTGATCTGGATGGCCATGCCGTGGCACAAGACCGATTGGGCGAAAACGCCGGACGAAGAGGCCGTGCGTGCGGCTCTGAAGGGTGCATCACCAGGCCAGTACACCCTGCCGAACTGTCCCGATCAGGCAGAGTTCAAAGACGCGGAGATGCGGCAGAAATTCATCGACGGACCGCAGGCGTTCATTACCGTTGTCCCCAATGGACTGCCCAACATGGGGCCGAAGCTGGCGATGATGTTCGCCTATAACGTCCTTGTGGCCGTACTGTGTGCGTACCTTGTCAGCCGTACCGTTGAGCCCGGGGCCGACTACCTGGCGATATTCAGGATCGCCGGAGCTGTCGCGTTTATCGCGTATGGCGTTGCCTATATCCAGGAGAGTGTCTGGTTCGGCCGCAGCTGGTCGGCAACACTGAAGACGTTCCTGGATGCGTTGATCTACGGCCTGTTAACAGGCGGCGTGTTCGGCTGGCTCGCGTGAGCGGTGTCAGGTCCGCTTATCCAGTCGCTCCTCGACCTTCTGCAGCAGGGCGAAGATTTCTCGTTGCCGGCCCCGGTCAGCAATGAGGTGACTGGGGCGGACGGGTGTCTCGCTGGCCTTTAACAGCACCTCGCGAGCTTCTTCGAGATTATTTTCGCCGACCAACAGCTCCGCGTAGAGGTAGTTGGATTCCAGGCCAGTCGGATCGATGATGATCGCACGCCACAGGTAGCCAATACCTTTCACCTGGCTACCGAACCCGCCAAACACCGACGAGGTCTGTGAGTACAGCGCCCCCAGGTGCGCGTAGATGCGGCCACCCAGAGCGTAGGGGTCCAGCGCCTCCGCCTTGAGGAGCGCGTCCCGCGCTTCCCTGTGAAATTTCTTCGAGCGAGACCGGCAGCGCGAGCGGGTGCATTCCCGGGCAATGATCCCGTGCCAGGCGACTGCCTCGGGGTTGTCACTATGACTTGCTGCAAACGCTCTGACGTCCCGAAGCAATTGTGTGAGAGCTATTTCCTTCTCCTGCTCACTCGACTCGTACAAGGCCACCGCCCAACGGTTTTCAATGTCGAGCAGGGTTTCGTCAACCGTCTGGGCTCGCGCCGGCGCGGTCGCGGCCACCATGAGTAACGCGGCCAGGAACATGGGCCGGATGTAACTCGAAAGTTGACTTGAAAGTGGATACGAGAGTTGTCACGGCGTCCTCTGGGATAGGTTATCTGCCCGTGTGAGTGTTGTTCGCACCAAAATCCTTCGCGATCACCGCGAAAGGGCATAATTGGTGCGAAGGATTTTGGATCCACCGGACTCTAAGGTAATGGAGGTCCTCCCCCTTCCTCCTGAGTAGAAAAGTTGACTGAGAGTATTCCCCAGATAGAGCAGGACCGGTCGCTGGCCGCCAACGTGGCGGCCGGTGATCAGGGGGCATTTGACGTATTTTTCCGCGAGTATTTTCCGCGGCTGTTTCGTTTCACGCTGACGCGTGTCGACAATAACGAGGAACTGGCCGAGGAAATCGTGCAGCGCACCATGTGTATCGTGGTTCGCAAAATGGGCAGTTATCGGGGTGAAGCATTGCTGTTCACCTGGTTATGCCAGATTTGCCGAAACGAAACGAGTGCGGTATTCCGGCAGCGCAATCTCGAACTTCGCGAGGATATTCCTATTGAGGACCATCCGGCCGTGCAGGCGGCGCTGGAGTCGGTTGCTGCCGACGATGGCAGGCCCGAATCAGCGCTTCGCCGCGACGAGATTGCGAATTTCGTGCGGGTAACGCTTGAGCACCTTCCGGCTAACTACGCCAGCGCCCTGGAAATGAAGTACGTACGCGGCTGTAGCGTGCGGGAAATAGCGGACAGCCTGAGCGTTGGGGAAAAAGCGGCAGAGTCCATTCTGAGCAGAGCTCGGGTGGCCTTCAGAGAACGCTTTCGCGCTATCTGGGACATAGAACCTAATTTTTTAGTGGATTGAGATGACGACAGATTCCAACAAACCGGATCGAGCGGACGACGAGAAAGCCTTGGGCAATCTTCTCCGACTGGCAGGCGAAAGGCCGGAAATCCCGCTCAGTATTGAGTCGCGGGTCTATCACCGTGTTCAGCAGGAGTGGCAGGCAAGCACCAAAGAGCCGAACGGCGAGAACGTCTATGCCGAGGTCCACAAGAGCTGGAAACGCGGCACTGGAAGAGCACGAGTTCTGCGATGGCTGGCACCGATGGGGGTCGCGGCGTCTGCCATCCTGGCATTTGTGTTGCTGTCGCCGTCACAGCCGGTCGTGATTCCGTCAATGGTGGCGACGGTCGCGAGTATCGTCACGCCAACCCCGACGACGGTTACCTATGAGGAAGGAGCGCCCATCTACAGTGGCGACGTCATCGAGACCGGCCCAGACGGTGGGTTAAGCCTGTTGTTGGCAAGAAACGCGACTCTGAGAATTGATGAAAACACCCGGATACGTGTCGACGATAGCGACCGGATCGCATTACTGAGTGGGCAAATTTACGCCGACACAGGGGAGTTCATGTATCGCGATGACGGGCTTGTGATCGATACGCCATTTGGTGTGGTCCGCGACATTGGCACCCAGTTCGCGATAACGGCAAATCCTGGTTCGCTGGACGTGGCCGTCCGCGAAGGACGGGTTGAGGTTGCCCATGAGGCCACCGCCCATACCGCCAGGATGGGTGAACGACTGACTCTCGGCACGGGACGGTCAGCGTCTATATCGGCGCTCGATACGCATGACGAGTACTGGAACTGGATCGTCGACCTGACGCCAGCGTACGACACGACCAACAAGTCGTTGCTGGACTTCCTGAAATGGGCATCGCGCGAAACAGGCAGGGAGCTTCGCTTTGAAACTGATGAATCCCGAATGCTTGCCATGCGCACCGATGTGCATGGTTCGGTGACCGGGCTGACACCAGACGAGGCATTGGCGGCGATCCTCTCTACAACAATGCTGGAATACCGTATCGAGCTGGATAAGGTGGTCGTTCTTAACCGCAGCATCCAGTAAGCCTCTCGGTTTCCCGCATTGGCTGGTAGCAGCCTATGCCCTAGACTGCGCCCAATGAAACCGGGATTGCGCTGCAGCTGGCTACTGATATTCATGTGTCTGCCCTGTCTCGCCATTGCGGCGGCCTGGCAGGGTCGTCCCGTGGCCGAGTTACTCGAAGAGCTGACAGGGCAGGGCTACCGGATTATCTACAGCAGCGATGTCGTATCGGATGAGCTGCTCATAATCGAAGAACCGGATCTGTCAGACCCGCTGACAGGACTTGCAGCGGTGCTCGCACCGCACCACCTCGACCTGTCGAAGGGCCCGGCCGGCACGTGGCTGGTGCGCGCTCAACGCTCCGCCCCAGTTGCCGCCGCAGCGCCAACACGTGCTGAGATTCCTCTCCCTGAAATTGTCGTAACGTCGAGTTTGCACAGGCTGCAGTACGCGCAATCCGGCAAGCAGACGTACCTCGATCGGGAACTGGCGACACGCATTCCGGCTGCAGCCGAGGAGGCCGTGCGTATTACAAGCAGGCTCCCCGGCACGGCCGGCGGCGGAATCTCGAGCCGCAATCACATTCGCGGTGGGGAAGTGAATGAAGTTCTGTTCCTGCTCGATGGCCTGCGTCTTTACGAACCGTTTCACCTGAAGGATTTTCAGTCCATCGCAACGATTGTGAATTCGAACGCGATTGACGGCATCGATTTTTTCTCGGGCGCGTATCCGGCCAGGTTCGGCGATCGCATGAGTGGTGTGATGAACATCAGCCTGCGATCACCACAGGAGGATGCCGAAACCGAGCTGGCGTTGAGTTTTTTCAATACCTCTGCGCTTTCTATCGGCCGCTTCGGCGGGAACGATAAAGGCGACTGGCTGGTCGCGGCCCGCCGCGGCAACCTGGACCTGATAGCCGATGTTATTGATCCGGACGTCGGCAGTCCGGACTACCAGGACTACCTGGTCCACGCCGGATGGGAATTCGGCCCCAGGGCCCGTCTGAGCGTCAATGTACTGGCTTCGCATGACAAGCTGTCACTCAACGACGTGGATCGCGGCGAGTTCGCAATCGCCAGTTACGAGAACTCCGTGTTCTGGCTCAAGTGGGATGCCGACTGGAACGACGTACTGCGCAGTACGACAATTTTCTCCAGGAGCAGTATTTCAAACCGGCGAAGCGGGACACTGGAGCTCCCCGGGATCGTATCGGGCGCGATCAGTGATCGACGCGAGTTCGATTCAGTGGGGTTGAAGCAGGATTGGGAGTTTGCCCCGAGTAAAACCTGGATGGTGAGTTTTGGTCTGGATGCCAAGCACCAGGACGCACGCTATGACGTCGGATCGATCCGCACGTTGACGGCGCCTTTTGACAGCGTCCTCGACAACCAGCCCAATGAGGTCCGGTCGATAACGGCGACACCGGAGGGCGCTCAGTACGGTGTCTGGGTCGAGTATCGATGGCAACCGTCAATGCAGCTGACAGTCGATGCCGGGATGCGCTGGGACAGGCAGAGCTACACGACAGCGGCCAACGATGGGCAGTCCAGTCCACGAGTGAGCCTGTTATACCGCCCAAACGACAGGACCGATATTCGACTGGGCTGGGGGCAGTTTTCGCAGGCGCAGGAGATCAACGAGCTGCAGGCAAGCGACGGCGTCGAGACGTTCTTTCCGGCACAGCGTGCGGAGCATGTTGTCGCCAACCTGGAGCGGCGCCTTGGGAAAGACTTGTTTTTCGATGTCTCGTACTACCGCAAGAGCTTTCGAGCCGTGCGGCCTCGCTTCGAGAATGCGTTTAATTCGTTGACCTTGTTGCCAGAGATCCAGTTTGATCGATATTTCGTTGCGCCGTATTCCAGCGAAGCGCATGGCGCGGAGTTACGCGTCGCCAAGGGCGACTCTGGCGAGGATTTTTTCTGGTGGCTTGGCTACAGCTGGTCGGAAGTTCGCGACAAGACGCAGACGACGAGAACATTACGAAGCTGGGACCAGACACATGCCGTCAAGGCTGGCGCGAGCTGGCACTGGGGGAGCTGGGACCTGAGCGTTGCTGGCGAAGTGCATACGGGTTGGCCAAAGACAGAACTCGTCGCGGAGGAAGTCCCCAACCCCGACGGAACCTGGTCACTACTGGTGACGACGACGCCACTCAACACGGGACGCTACTCCGTATTCCATAAATTGGACATGCGCGTGAGCAGAGACTTCACGCTGCGGCGAGGAGAACTGACGGCATTCCTGGAGGTGTCGAATCTCTACAATCGGGAAAACCCGTGCTGCACCGAATACTCAATTAACACAGACGGTTTGGGACCGACGCTTGTCGAGCAAGAAAAGGACTGGCTGCCGATGGTCCCATCTCTGGGAGTTGTGTGGCGCTTCTAACGATAGCTCCCGATCAGGATGTCCCGCACACGATCGTCGTAAACGACGGAATCCTCCGCACCTGCAGTACCGAATATCGCGACCGGTGTGAAGGCACCCGCATCGAGCGCATAGTCGAGCAGATCTTCTGCAGACAGTGTTTTGCGACCGGCGCGTTCCTTTAGCGGAATTTCCATATCCTCGAGACCATCGTAGGCCCGGTAAACCAGTTCGGTGCAGACGACGCGGTCGGAATTGAAAAAGTTGAAGTCAAAGTTGTATTCCTTGCCTTCATGAGTCAACGCTCGCTCAATCGCTTTCTTGATATTGTCTGGAGCGAGCTTTGGACGTAGCACGACAAACGCATCGACGGTGAGTGTTTCCCGCAACGGTCGTAAGAGGACGCCGTCCTTTTTTGCCTCCAACAGACAGACATCACCTGTCCAGCGACTCAGTCGTGAATCATCGGCCTGAATGTCGGCGGCTTCCCGTTGTGACGGCGTGCCAACGTAGAATGCGGCGTGCGGCCAGACGCCCGGAAAAAACAGGTTCGTGAGCGCCTTGGCATGGCGCGTCACAATAACGTCACCCGGAAGCAGGAACGCCGCTAAGGAATTCAGGATCTCCGGCGTCACGAGCTTGTCGTCCATCTCCACAAACTCGGAGGCGGCGCGTCCAAATCCTTCCAGGACTTTCGCAAACACTCGCTCCACGCTCACCACACCACGCCGCCGCCACTTGTGACTGACATAAGCCCAGGCGCGCTTCAGATGGCTGCGTTTGCTCGGGTTCAGCGACGCTCCGAGTTCGCGGAGTTGCGAGACGATAAAGCCCACGTCTTTGTCGTCATGAAGTTTCAGAAGTTTGCGTCGATGCTTGCGTGCAAACTGCATGGCGTCCCTGATCGCCAGCACATTACCCTGGTCGACGAAGCCGGAAAAAATTTTCGTGTATTGCTTGCGAGGAATACGGTACTCAGGAAAGGCCTCGTTAAGTTTGCGCTGGATAATGCTGTGGCCGGCAACCTGGAACAGCATGATGCGATCGATACGGACCAGGATGCACATGGCGGCATAGCCTACAAGGAAGTACTTCAGCTTTTGTTCTGAATCTGTTGGCTTGGTCGGATCATCGAGCACATCGCGAACCTCATTGATAATCATCCACAGGTTATCGCGGGTCGTGAGAAAGCGAGCGAACCAGAATCCGATGCTTTCATCCTCGGATGGTCGAAAGTCACCGCGCGCCACAATGTCGTCGAGTAAAGCCGGAGGAGGGGCGTCGTCCGCTAACTGGGCTGCGGCGTTGAGCAGCCCCTTGATGTCGTTACTGAGGCTCGTCAGCATGCAGTTGGCCGGGATCGTCAAAAAGATGCCAACGATCGGGCTCGATTCCGCTGAATAGTGTCGCGAATCGCTCGTCGTCGGTTGCTGCCTGCGTGACGTTGCGGATGTAGACCCCTGCAACCTGGTCCGGGTACTCACGGAGCAGCGCTGCGTAGACTTCCGGATCCTGCTCGCCGCTGTCACCGACCAGGATGAAGGTGCGCTCCGGATAGCGGTCCAGAATTGCCTTTATGAGCGGCGGCTTGGTTTCTGTGCCTTTCTTGAAGAGGTCAAACAGCGTCTCATCCCGAAAACGAACCGCCTTGAGGTTAAACGTCGCCCAGGGGAAGCCGCTGTCGTCCAGGAACTCCCGTAGCGGTGTGTACAGTTGCCAGGGACTGGAGGACACGAAATGAAAACTCGCATCCTGTGCGGCCCAGTCTGAGAAAAGCCCGTCCATTCCCGGAGCAGCCGCAAAATCGAGCAGGAATGCGCTCTCAAGAAGCTGTTTGTGGTCCGTGACGTTGGATATCTTCACCGTGTCGTCGATATCGCTGACGATCGACAGGCCAACGGGGGGCACGAGGCGAATCTCGCCCTCGAATGAGCGGCCCTCAGATTCTCTGGTAACGGCGGAGTAGGGGAGTCGCCCTGCCTTCACGAAATCCGCAATTTCGGCCTCTGGGACGCGCAGAATCGTCTCAAAATGGCCGTTTTCGCTTGAAAGGGGCATTTCGAACACGCGCCCTGCCAATTTGATGACTATCTTCTTGCCGCGCTCGTTGTCCGCGATCAGGAGATTCAGACGCTCTGAGAAGTTGGCTTCGTTGCTGTCATCGATGGCTAGCTCGAATTTCTGCTCAAGAATCTTTTCGAAAAGCGCCTTCCTGGCCGAACTGTCCTGTGGCTCGTAGATCCAGCCGTGGACAGGCAGATGCCATTCCTGAGCATTCTCGTCCAGCCAGCCGGCTGTACGGAAAAACACAAGGGTCTCGTCCTGAGCAATGTCAGACGTAACGACAGGAATATCACTTGGGGACGAATCGCCCAGCCTGCAAGCGGAAACCGTAATGAGGACACATAAAGCAAGGAATGTACGCATGGTTAAGCACTGTATCGGTCGAAGGGGCGCCGCTCAACCAGTCTGACAGCGGTGATGCGGATCGCCAACGATATTGGTTGCTAGTTACAACTGAACTGTGCGTTGCTACCGTCTGTACCCGGATTCGGTTGGCAGAGATCCGGCCAGCCAAGGTGTTGCCACGCCTCGACGTAGTTGTGCCGTTCAAGAAGCACCGGGAAATTCGGATGTTGTCGGAACTCGATGGACCTCTTCATTGGGAACCACATGAAATCCGAAGCGAAGCTGCTGAAGAGGGCTGGGCGTTCCTCGAGAATCTCAAAGGCCCGCTCAAAATTTCCGATTTTGATATGTGCGTATACCTGCCAACTAAAAAGGTCATCATCCTCAGTAAGAACCATATGCTCAAGTGCGAGAGCCGCCTGCCGATCGCTTTCGAGGTCGCTGTAGGCGCCGCGAGCATAAATTTCTGCGTCAGACTTGTTCCAGAACATAGCAGCGCCGTACTCCTCGACCAGCTCATCGTAAACACGAATAGAATAGTCAATGGCACCCTCAGCGTCTCCCCTCAGGAAACGAATATCTCCAACGTAATCCCCGACAGGCCCATCCTGAAGTTCGTCGACCCTCTCGAATAGGCGTTCTGCCTCATCCAGATTGCGCAGACTGAATTGGGCCACCGCATTGTTGAAAACATCGGTCCTGGACATTGGGTCGAGCTCGGACGCTTTCTCGAATATTTCAAGTGCCCTGTCAAAGAGCCCCAGCGCCTGGCTGACTGTGCCAAGCCAGCGCAATACAAGCACATTATTCGGCTCCATCTCGTAGGCCTTCTGCAGCCCGAGCTGCGCCTCCAGGATTTTGCCTTTGTCCTTTTGGGCCAACCCCAGAACCGCATGCGGTAATGCCAGTGTTGGTCTAAGGTCAATTGCGGTCCGCGCATACTCTTGCGCGCGCCGGCTCGCCGCGTCGTGATCTACATCTACGTAACCGGGCGATACAAGCTCGGCTTCTGCCAGCGCTGCCCATGCTTCGGCAAAGTCTGGATCCAACGAAACAGCTCTGCGCAGCAGCGCCATGCCGGTCGGCACATTGTCGCCGATTCTCTTGCCTATATAGTCGCGACCGCGCAGGAAAAGATCGTACGCTTCCATGTTGGTGGTCATGGCGTTGGCCAACCTTCCCTGATCGTCCGACTTTAATAATCTCAGCAGTTCCTTGGTAACTTGCCTGGATATGTCGTCCTGGACATCGAATATGTTCTCAAGGGATCGGTCGTACGTCTCGGACCACAGGTGATACCCGTCACCGGTCTTGATTAGCTGAGCAGTCACCCTGACCTGGTTGGCCTGCTTGCGAACCGATCCTTCGAGCACGTGGGCCACATTGAGAGCACGGCCAATCTCCTGAATATTGGTATCTTTACCCTTGAAGGAAAACGAGGAAGTGCGCCCGGAAACATGTAAGCCCTCTGCTTTAACCAGGGCATTCAGGATTTCCTCCGAAATGCCGTCTGCAAAGTAGTCCTGGTCTTTATCCGGGCTCATGTTTACGAACGGTAGTACGGCGATCGATTTTTCCGGCGTACCGCCTGAGCTTGCTTTATCCGCTGGGTCGACACTGATCTCGGTGCCGCCTGCAGAAGACGCCACAGGTTCAGAATGTGTACGACTCAACAGGAACCGGTCGGCAAACAACAGGACGATGGCGACCAGAACGAGGCCGATGGTAATGATATTCAAGCGTTTAGACGTCTCGTGCGTAATGGACTCATGGCGCACGACGTCACGTTCGCGCTTGATGCCGTCCGGGGTGACCTCGTAAGCCCACGCGATGATCAATGCGGCGACGAACCCAAGCGCCAATAGCAACAGGAGACTCTGCATCACCCAGGACGGCGCTCCAATGTTCTCCAACACGAGATCGGCCACCTGGGCAACTACCCAGGCCGCGACCACGTAGGCAACGCCAACCCGAAATACGTTTCGACGTTTGAGCTCAGCGAAAACGCTAGTCATGTTGTTTCATCTGCATTTTTTGATTTCTTCTTGTTGTCAGAGCGATTTGCCACCAAATCTGGGATTGTCTACTGCGCTGGCGGGCAATACTTGCACCGGGGGTCCGCTAGTCAATGATACCGTGAAAATGGCTGTTTGAGAGGCTGCTAAATTGCCGGGGCGGAAACGCTGCTCGCGTTTGCCCGATTGCTATAAACTAAAGAATCGGTTGGGCTAACCCGTCTATAGAGGATTAATAGAATCTTGCGTAGGAAGCTTCGAATACTCGTCATTAGCGTATTGACTGCGGTCTTCGCTGTCGTAGCCTGGCAGTTTCTGTTTCCGGCATCGACATCTGTCCCGAGCGAGCAGGCAGACTACGGTCCATCACCGCAATTAGTCGAGCCTCACAGAACCCTCGTCCCGGTCATCAAACCGGCCAAAGCCGTCGGCTGGCCTGCGGACCAAATGCCGTCTCCTGCCAGTGGCCTGGCAATCAATGCATTCGTGAGCGGCCTGGATCATCCGCGTTGGCTGTATGTCTTGCCGAATGGCGATGTGCTGGTAGCCGAGAGTAACGCGCCTGAGGGCTCCGGACTGTGCAGCGAACTCAAAAACTTCGCTGCGGGCGTCGTCTTGAATTACAGCGGCGCGAGAACGCCCAGTGCGGACCGAATCACACTGCATCGTGACACCAACGGCGACGGCGCAGCCGACGAGTCACACGTGTTTGCGGCGGGTCTCCATTCGCCCTTCGGCATGGCCCTGGTCGATAATCACCTGTACATCGCCAACGCCGACGCGTTGCTGAGGTTCCCCTACCAGCATGGACAGTACGACTCCTCTGACGCAGTCGCCGAGGTGATCGTCAAGCTACCGTCGGGCAGGAATCACCATTGGACGAAGAACATCCTTACGTCAACTGACCATCGCAGCTTATTCATTACGGTTGGCTCCAACAGCAATGTCGGAGAGTGCGGGCCAGAGGTCGAGGTAGGTCGCGCTGCGATCCATCGACTAAATCTCGAGAGCGGTGAACTGGAGCTCTTCGCGCATGGCCTGCGTAATCCCAACGGCATGGCGATTGAGCCCTCGACCAATGCGCTCTGGACAGTCGTGAATGAGCGGGACGAACTTGGCAGTGACCTTGTCCCGGACTACGCCACCTCGGTGCGTAAGGGACGACTTTTCGGCTGGCCGTATGTGTACTTCGGCGATAAGCCGCAACCTGATCTGGATGCGCGTTGG
>CAVROF010000007.1:0-215851 GCA_963722775.1 uncultured Gammaproteobacteria bacterium | reverse complement strand
GATCCTTGGTGGTGATCATGATGACCGGTATGGACTCCGTGGCCGGATCCTTGGTCAGCTTGCGCGTTGCCTGGAAGCCGTTCATGCCCGGCATGACGACATCCATGAGTATGCAATCCGGCCGCGCTGTCACGGCTTGCCGTATTCCTTCCTCACCGCTATCAGCAACGAGCGTGTCGAAGCCGGCTCTCTCAAGCATGCTCTGGAACAAGTGAAGTTCCGTCGGTGAATCATCAATGATGAGAACAACTGCCATCCTGTAGTCCTTAGTTAATCTGGTTGGATATTGCGCCAAGGAGTTCATCTTTCGTGAACGGCTTGGTGAGGTACTGTTCGGATCCCACGATGCGCCCACGCGCGCGGTCGAACAGGCCGTCTTTGGAAGACAGCATGATCACCGGCGTCTTGCGGAATGTCTTGTTGTGCTTGATAAGCGAGCACGTCTCATAGCCGTCGAGGCGCGGCATCATGATGTCCACGAAGATCAGGTCAGGCTGGTGATCCGCGATCTTGGAAAGTGCATCGAATCCGTCAATGGCCGTGAACACCTGGCACCCCTCCTTGGAGAGCAGGGTTTCGGCGGTTCGGCGAATGGTTTTGCTGTCGTCTATTACAAGAATCTTGAGCCCATTTAAGGACCTGGACGCGTTACTGGACACCAAATTTCCCCACGTTGAAAACCGACTTTTACCATATTGACATAACTCCCGCTATGACGCCCGCCGCGTTGCGCAAAATCGCGTGAATTCGGGCGCTTACGCGCGATTTCGCTGTATAGTGGGCCGCCTTTAAGCAGATCCACGGAATATCGGCGAGAGATGGCAGAAGAATCCCTGAAAATCGGCATCGTAATGGACCCGATTGACTCGATAACCCCTTACAAAGACTCGTCGCTTGCCATGTTGCTGGAAGCTGAGCGCCGCAACGCCGAAATTCATTATTTCGAACAAAAGGATGTCAGGTTGTTGTCGGGTAAGGCGCTGGGGCAGTCCACACTTTTGCATGTTCGTGATAATAACGACGACTGGTATGAGTTTGGCGACCGCCAGGAAATCGAACTCGGAGACCTCGACGCGATTCTGATGCGCAAGGATCCGCCGTTTGACATGGAATATGTCTATACGACCTACATTCTCGATCGTGCCCAGGTTGATGGCGCGTTGATCGTCAATGCACCCCGGGCGCTCCGGGATATGAATGAGAAGGCCTATACGGCCTGGTTTCCGCAATGCACACCGACGACGCTGATCACGCGTTCGATGGACGAAATGAAAGCGTTTCTCGCTGAACATGACCGAGTCGTGGCAAAACCGCTCGACGGCATGGGCGGCCGCTCGATCTTCGTCGTCAAAAAGGGCGACAAGAACGCCAACGTCATTTTCGAAACACTCACCGACTATGGCAGGAATTTCGCCATGGCCCAGGTGTACATTCCGGAAATTACCGCTGGAGACAAACGCATCCTGCTCATAGAAGGCAAGCCCGTGCCCTTCGCGCTGGCCCGCATACCCACTGGTGATGACAACCGGGGCAATATGGTCGCGGGTGCGGTCGCCAAAGGCCAGGAGATGTCAAAGCGCGACTTCGAAATCTGCGAGCAGGTCGGCCCTGCCCTGCGTGACGCGGGCGTGTTGTTCGCCGGCATAGACGTCATCGGCGACTACCTGACCGAGGTCAACGTCACCAGCCCGACGGGCATCAGGGAACTCGACAAACAGTTCGACCTGAATATTGCGGGCCTGATGTTCGACGCCATCCTGGCAAAACTCCGGTAGCAACCATAGGGGACTGTCCCCTAGTTGGATGTGATCCAATCCCTTGTTTATGTAAAAGAAATGACGGAACATTCGCGCGAATATGGCGAATCCAGCAGTTATTGTCGACCCTCTCGATGAGCTACGGCTTGTAGCCCCGGTCATTCCGGACCGGCTGCCCGCCATGCTGTTCCTGGCTGCGCTTGTCCACGGCATCCTGATCATCGGCGTGACGTTTAATGCCGCATTGACAGATCAGTTTGCCGATGCGATCTCGCTTGAGGTCACGATCGTCGCGGCACCCGACCAGCAAATCGACCGACCCGACGAAGCGGCCTACCTGGCGCAGGCGAGTCAGAAAGGTGGCGGCAACATTACCGACCAGATCCGACCGTCCGCACCACTGGAAAGCGCTTTGCCGGCGGACAACCAGGGCGTCGAGGACGGCACCGCGCTGGACGACGCCAAAGCTCACGAACGGTCTGCCGACGAGGTACTCGCTTCCGAGAACGCGAGTGACCGGCAGGTACCCATCAACCCGCGAACCGATCCGCAGGCACAGAACAGCGTCGCCATTGCGATGGAAGCTGGCAGCAAACTCACTTTGCCGTTGCCGCAGGAAGACAAAGCGAGTTTTCTCCTGACCGACGACGACCCGCAGCAACTCATCATCTCGGCCGACACGCGCGAATCCGTGGCGGCGGCTTATCTGGATTCCTGGAAGCGTCGCATCGAGGCCGTCGGTGCTGCATACCTGCCTGAACTCGGCATGCTGGAGAATCTGACGGGCAGCCCAACCCTGCTGGTACGCATCAACGAAAGCGGCGACCTGATTGAAGCCACTGTCAGTAGAACAAGCGGCTCTGCGATTCTGGATCTTGCATCGGTCGACATCATTCAGCGCGCATCGCCATTCGACGAGTTCCCGGCGCCGATGGCGAGCGAGTACGACACGGTCGCGTTCGAGTACAAGTTCCTGTTCACGGAGCAGCTTGTACAGGGCGACTGATGGGCAGATACTGTCCTTATGCAAACGGACGGTTCGCTCACAAATCAACTACTTATCGCAATGCCGGGCATGCTGGATCCCAATTTCAGCACCACGGTGACCCTTATCTGTGAACACAACGATGTGGGTGCGCTGGGCATCGTCATAAATCGTCCTACGACCCTGAAGCTCGGCGGTCTGTTCGAGCAACTCTCAGTCGATGACCCGGATCCCCGAGCGGCCGGCAGCCCGGTGCTATCTGGCGGCCCTGTCGGCACCGAGCGCGGTTTTGTGCTGCACGGTCCGGAGCGAAGCTACGAAAATACAGTCGCCGTATCGGACAGTATTTGCCTGACGCTGTCACGAGACATTATCGATGCGATGGCCACGGGCGAGGGCCCCGAACAGTCGCTGGTGGCGCTCGGCTATGCGGGCTGGGAGCCCGGGCAACTTGAAGACGAAATGCTCGCTAATTCCTGGCTGAACGTTCCGGCGACACCCGAAATCGTCTTCGACATCCCGTTTGGAGACCGCTGGGACTCAGCCGCGCGCACCCTGGGCATCAATATCGCCTGCATGTCACCGGACGCCGGGCACGCCTGAGTTGTCCCAACCTCGCACGATTCTCGCGTTTGATTTCGGATTGCGGCGCATCGGCGTCGCGGTCGGTCAGGATGTCACGGGCTCAGCCAGCCCTCTGGGCATCGTCAATAATCGGGAAACCGGTGTCGACTTCGATGGCGTCGCGGCGCTCATCAAAGAGTGGCGCCCGACGATGCTGGTGGTGGGCATGCCTGCGCATGCCGACGGCTCGCCGAGCGATATTCAGGAGCACGTGGATGCTTTCATTGCCGACCTCGAACCCTTCGGACTGCCGATCGATACGGTTGACGAACGCCATACGTCGGTCGAGGCGGAGCGGGTGCTCAAGAACGCCCGCGCAGCTGGAACACGAGGCCGCATCTCGAAGGAGATGATTGACAGCGCCGCAGCCGTATTTATCGCTGAAAGATATCTGGCAAGCGAGTAAAATGCGGCCGCGATGAACGCGGATCCCAAAGAAGTACTCGAAAACGAATCGTCACTGCAGCTCGACGCGAAGGGTCGCTTGCGACACTTGCTGACCCTGGACGGTCTCGACAAGACCTTGCTGACTGACATACTCGACGATGCCGAGGCCTACCTGACAGCGCCCGGCGTGCTGCCCGCAAGCAGCCAGTCGCTTGCAGGACGCTCGGTCGCAAACCTGTTTTTTGAAGCCAGCACCCGCACGCGGGCATCGTTTGATCTTGCCGGCAAACGCCTCGGCGCTGACGTACTCAATCTCGACGTCAACACCTCATCGCGCAAGAAAGGCGAAAGCATTCTCGACACGATCTACACGCTTGAGGCCATGCATGTCGACATCCTGGTTGTGCGCGATGCCAGCGCAGGCGTGCCCGCCTACATCGCACGACACGTATTGCCGCATGTCAGCATTCTCAATGCTGGTGAATCCGACGTGTCACACCCGACGCAGGGCTTGCTCGACGTCTTGACGATGCGCCAGCACAAAGGTGCCTTTGAAAACCTGGCCGTCGCGATCGTCGGGGATATACGCCACTCGCGTGTCGCGATGTCGGCGGTACATGCACTGACGACACTCGGGGTTGGCGACCTGCGCCTGATCTCGCCGCCGGTACTCGCCCCGGACGAAAACCGGGTTCCGGGTGCTCGTATTCTCCACAACCTCGCCGAGGGGCTAGCCGATGCAGACGTTGTTATGGCGCTGCGCATCCAGCGTGAGCGCATCGGTAATCTCGATGGCATCCCGGGTATCGACGAGTATTTCGCGAACTATGGCATTAGCCACGAGAGGATGAAACTGGCGAAGCCCGATGCCATCGTGATGCATCCGGGCCCGATGAATCGCGGAATCGAGATCGAGAGCTCACTGGCCGACGGCCCGCTGTCGGTCATTACTCAGCAGGTCACCAACGGAGTCGCCGTGCGCATGGCGGTACTTGATCGCGTCGGCAAGACCATGGCCGCGCGTCTGTAGCATGGCGCTGACAGCGGCACAGCAAAAAGCCCAGGAAAATCGCGGGTCGATATTTGTAGAGGACGGAGCAATCCTCTCGGTCGACGAATTTGCGGGCGACCAGTTCATCATGCGAATTCACGCACCGAAGTGTGCCGCTGCCGCTGAGCCGGGTTGTTTCGTGCACATCACCTGTGACGCATCGCTGCCTATGCGCAGACCCTTGTCGATCATGCGCGTTGGCAACGACTGGATCGAGATTCTCTACAAGATTGTCGGCCAGGGCCTGCGCCTGCTGTCACAAAAAAAAGCGGGCGACGAAGTCAGTGTTCTTGGCCCCATCGGCCAGCCGTTTCGCATGTCGACGGAACGCCCCAACACGCTGTTGATCGGCGGCGGCGTCGGTATTCCGCCCATGATCTACATCGCGGACTGGCTGCGCCAGGACGCGCGCGAGTGGCAACCGTTCGCCATTCTGGGTTCTGAAATCCCCTTTCCTTTCGACTTGAAGAAATCGTCCATCGCCATCAGCGGCATAGATGATGGCGAATCGAGCACGATGCCATTACTCGAGAGCTGGGATACGCCCACGCGACTCACGAGCCTGCAGGGCTATGAGGGGTGCCACAACGGCTACGTGACGGATCTCGCCGATCGCTGGCTGTCGACACTTGGGGCCGATGAACTCGCAAAAGTCGAGGTGTTCGCCTGCGGCCCGACGCCCATGCTCAAGGCTGTCGCGGAGCTCGCCGCCCGCTACGGTCTGCCGTGCCAGGTCTCACTCGAGGAATACATGGCCTGCGCCGTTGGCGGTTGCGCCGGGTGTGCGGTGAAGATCAATACGCCCGAAGGTGCGGCGATGAAGCGCGTCTGCGTGGACGGACCCGTATTTGATGCAGCGACGGTAGCCTGGTAGTAGCGGCTACTCCGGCGCGGGTTCGAAGTTCAGCAGCGACCGCTTGAAATCAATGGTCACGATAAAGTGCTTGAGCACATCGTAACCGAGCAGGCCATCCGAATCTGTCTTCTTCAGACGCGTGCCCGTCTGCATTTGTAACTCCCGGCCTACATTGGTCGTTTCGCCTTCAGCCTGCACGGTCACTATGACGTTCTCGAGCGTAAACGGGCCGATCGTCATGAGTGGCAGGTTGAGCCGTTCCGTCTGCCCTACCGTATTGACCCCGCGCACACGCCCTTCGACAGTCGCAAAGGTCTCCAGCCAGTCGAATCGCTCAGCGTCGCCGCGTTGGATAAACACGCCACCATTGCTGCCTGTGTCCAGCAGGAGCCAGGGACTCCACTGGTCGTTGAGGCGCACTCTTACGACCGGCGCCCCTCGCCCACCGATACGTTTCATCTTGACGTTCGCATGCGGTTTGAGGTCAAACGACCCGTGGTCGATGATGCGCAGACGACTGTTCGGATAGTCGATCTGCAAGATGTAATTCTCGAAAAAGGGCAGCCCTACAACCAGGTCGAAGCTATGCAGGCGCATTGGCATGAGTTCGCCGATCGTGAAGTTCGCCCCGAACATGCCGATGTCGATGCCGTCGGCGAGACGCACATCGCGCGTCCCCATTACCCCGGTCACGCGAATCTTCCGGCCATACTTGTACTCGCCCTCATGGGCGGCCAAAAAGCGTTCCGAAATGCCGTTGCCGGTGGCGCCTGAGTCGAGTATCGCCCGCGTTTCTTCCCCGTTCAGCGTTACGGGGATGGTGATATGTCCGCGGTCACTCGCAAACGGGATCCATGGTGAAACCCCGGCACCGGCAGCCGTCGACCAGAGAACTGCAAGGAGTGTGACGGTCGATCTCAAAGTGGCGGCAATTACCGGGGAACATCCAGATTCAGGCGATTACGCCTAACATCAATCGTAACGATGTAATGCTGGAGCACGTCGAAGCCGAGAATACCGTCGGTTTTCTTCGAACCACCTTTCTTGAGGCGAAACCCTGTCGTGCGATTATCACGCCGTGTTCTCTCGATACTGAAATCACCGGCGGAAACACCAACCAGCACGTTTTCCATCTCGAACGGACCGATGGTCACCGTCGGGAGGCGGAACAAGTCAATCTCGGACGAAACGTTGTTAATACCCACAACCTCGCCCTGCGTGACCGGATATTTTTCGAGCCACCCCCGGCGCTCAGCATTGGCACGCCCGTACATCAGTCGTCCGGCGTTACCCGTATCGAGCATCAGCCAGGTCTTAACTTCACCGTTCAGTTCAACGCGAACTTGCGGCGGCCCGGAATCACCATCACGTCGCATTTTTACGTTAGCCAACTTCTTCATGTCGATCGAAGCGTGATCCATAATGCGCATGCGCCTGCCCGGGTAGTCGATCTGGACGACAAACAGCTCAAAGAAAGGAAGCCCGATAATGAAATCAAAATCGTCATAGTAGGCTGGCACCAGTTGGTCTATCTCGAATTCCGTGCCGAATATCCCCAGCATGATGTTGTTAGCCATGGCTGTACGGCGCTGGTCGCTGTGGCTCGTAACTATGACCCCCTGGCCTGTCGAGTACTCGCCCTCATGCGCGTCCAGATAGTACTGCGATATAGAATTGCCACCGGCACCCGTGTCGAGCATTGCTCTGGCAGGCTCCCCATTTAAGGTAATTGGCAGGATCACGAGACCATTCTCAATCTCCACCGGTACCCAGGACGAAACTCCAGCGAATGCAGATCCAAAAATACAGAGCAGGACCAACGTTGTGACTAATTTCATTGATTGTTTCCCAAACCGAAAAGCACCGGCACCGCGAGCGCCGCGCCTGCGCCATGAAATAAGATTGCGTCTTTGTAGACTAGTCGACGGCAGGTTTCAAATATGAGGATCTTCTACCCGCCGAAATTGACCTTCGCTTCGAGGTTGGAACGCGAGTCGGCGTGCGACATGGCTTCTTCGAGCGTGATCGTGCCGTCCTTATAGAGCTGCAGCAACGCGTCGTCGAAGTTCTGCATGCCAGCCTCGCCCGATTCCTTGTGGGCTTCCTTCACAGCAGAAATATCGCCCTTCAGGATCAGGTCCTTAATGTGCGGCGTGTTGAGCATGAGCTCCACGGCTGCGACGCGCTTGCCGTTCCGCGCCCGCACGAGACGCTGCGAGAGGATGGCGCGCAGGTAATGGGCCATGTCCATGAAGACCTGGGCATGCTGTTCCTGCGGAAACAGGTTGATGATTCGGTCAAGCGTTTCCGCGGCATTGTTCGAGTGGACGGTGGCGAGTACAAGATGACCGGTACCGGCCATATCAAGTGCGGCCCGCATTGATTCGGTGTCACGAATCTCACCGATCAGGACAACGTCAGGCGCGGCACGCACGGCGCTTCGGAGTGCGCGTGCGTAGGATTTCGTATCCAGCCCGACTTCGCGCTGGTTGATAATCGACTGCTTGTTGGGGTGCAGGAATTCGATCGGGTCTTCAATCGTCAGAATGTGCGACGAGGTTTTCTCGTTGCGATGATTGACCATCGCGGCCAGCGTTGTCGATTTACCGGCGCCGGTGGCGCCTACCATCAGGATCAGGCCACGACGCAGCATGACGAGCTCTTTGAGCTGTGCGGGCATGCCCAGCTCATCGAGCGTTGGCAACTCGCTGGTGATGTAGCGCAATACCATCGCGACGTTGCCGCGCTGGTGGAAGACGTTGACACGAAATCGCCCAAGGCCTTCTTCCGACAGAGCGAAGTCGATTTCGAGCTCGCGGGTGAAGTACTCCATCTGCTCCGCGTCCATAAGCTCGAGCGCCGCCTGCTTGACCATCTTCGGCGTCATTTCGAGCTTGTTGACCGGCATGATCTTGCCTTCGATCTTGATCTTGGCGGGCGCAAACGGCGCGAAGAAGAGGTCCGAAGCCTTCTTCTCTACCATCAACTTGAATAGCGGTTTGACGTTCATTTGCGAGTAGTTCCTTGTGCTCAGAAGGTCTGAGCAGTGTCCTCTTCCATGATGCGCAGGCTCTCGGACTGATGATCGGCAATCGATGAGTCACGCTTACTCTCGAGTTTGATGCGCAGGCGAAGCTCGTTTTTCGAGTCGGCGTTGCGCATGGCTTCCTCGTAAGTAATGGCGGCAGACTCATACAGTGCGAATAAGGCCTGATCGAAGGTCTGCATGCCGAGGCGTGTCGACTTGGCCATGATCTCCTTGATCTGCCCGACTTCGCCCTTGAAGATCAGGTCCGCAATCAACGGCGTGTTGAGCAGGATCTCCATTGCAGCGATACGGCCGATGCCGCCCTCGCGTGGGATGAGTCGCTGTGAGACGAACGCTTTCGTATTCAGTGACAGGTCCATCAGCAGCTGCTGGCGACGTTCCTCAGGGAAGAAGTTAATGATTCGATCCAGTGCCTGGTTCGCGCTGTTGGCATGCAGCGTGGCAAGGCAAAGGTGACCCGTCTCGGCAAACTGAATACCGTACCCCATGGTCTCTTTGTCACGAATCTCACCAATCAGGATGACGTCCGGCGCCTGTCGCAGCGTGTTCTTCAGCGCGGCGTGCCACGAATCGGTATCGACACCCACCTCACGCTGCGTGATCACGCAGCCCTTATGCGGGTGCACGTACTCAACCGGATCCTCGATCGATATAATGTGACCGCGCGAGTTCTCGTTGCGATGCCCGATCATAGCCGCAAGTGTCGTTGACTTACCGGAACCCGTGCCGCCAACAATGATGCAGAGGCCGCGCTTATTCATGACCACGTCTTTGAGGATCGGTGGCAGGTCGAGCTCTTCGAGCGTCGGGATTTCGGTGGTAATCGTACGCAGTACGGCGCCGACCATGCCCTGCTGAATGAACGCACTTACACGGAAACGGCCGATACCCTGTGGGGCAATGGCGAAATTACATTCCTTCGTGGAATCGAATTCCTTGGTCTGCTTGTCGTTCATGATCGAACGCACCATCATCGCGGCCTGGTCGGGCGAGAGCGGTGTATCGGTCGCCTTGTGAATCGTGCCGTCGACCTTGATCGCCGGCGGAAAACCACAGGTCAAAAACAGGTCTGAACCTTCGCGCTCGACCATCTTACGCAACAGATTCTGTGTCAGTCGTACCGCTTGTTCGCGTTCCATCTTTTCAATCTCCCGTCAGGCCGCTAACGCCACCCGTTAGAAATTCTCCTTATTGACGGCCCTGAAGCGCGCCTCTTCCTTGTTGATCAGCCCCTTGCTCATGAGCTCCGCGAGATTCTGATCGAGTGTCTGCATGCCCGAGCCCTGGCCGGTCTGGATCGCCGAGTACATTTGGGCAATCTTGCCTTCGCGGATCAGGTTTCGAATAGCCGGCGTACCGACCATGATCTCGTGCGCCGCAATACGCCCACCACCGATCTTCTTCAGCAGAGTTTGCGAAATAACGGAACGCAGGGACTCGGACAACATGGCGCGGACCATTTCTTTCTCAGCGGCGGGGAATACGTCGACGATACGATCGATCGTCTTGGATGCGGAACTGGTATGCAGTGTGCCGAATACAAGGTGACCGGTTTCCGCTGCCGTCAGCGCCAGGCGAATCGTCTCGAGATCGCGAAGCTCGCCCACGAGGATGATGTCGGGATCTTCGCGCAGTGCCGAACGTAACGCCTCGTTAAAGCCAAGCGTGTCACGATGAACTTCGCGCTGGTTCACCAGCGACTTCTTCGACTCGTGCACGAATTCAATAGGATCCTCGATCGTCAGGATGTGATCCGGTTTGTTCTCGTTGATGTAGTCGACCATCGCGGCGAGCGTCGTCGATTTACCCGAGCCTGTCGGTCCGGTGACGAGCACGATGCCCCTGGGGTGCATCGCCAGATCCTTGAAAATCGACGGCGCGCCCAGATCATCGAGCGTCAGGATTTCGGAGGGAATAGTACGAAAGACAGCTGCCGACCCGCGGTTCTGGTTGAACGCGTTAACACGAAAACGCGCCAGCTTCGGAATCTCGAATGAGAAATCGGTCTCGAGGAACTCTTCATAGTCCTTGCGCTGCTTGTCATTCATGATGTCGTACACCATGCTATTGACGTCCTTGTGGGTCAGCGCCGGCATGTTGATACGCTTGATGTCACCATCAACGCGAATCATGGGCGGCACCCCACCGGACAGGTGCAGGTCAGAAGCGTTGTTCTTCACCGCGAACGACAATAGCTGGGCAACGTCGACGGCCATATTTCTCCCTCATTTTGAACGCCCGGACTTACCATAACCCGGGCAGAATTGAGCCTAGTATAGCGAAGCAACCGGACTAAAACGTGATTGGAGTCACGGAAAACTTAAAGCTGATCAGCGATTTGCTGCACTCTGCGGCCATTGAGGCCGGCCGTGACCCGGCCGGTGTCCAATTGCTCGCAGTGAGCAAAAAGCAGCCCGTGGAAAAGATCCGCGAGGCACACGCCTGCGGGCAGCGTGATTTCGGCGAGAACTTCGTCCAGGAAGGCGTCGAGAAGATCGAATCCCTGGCCGACCTCGACCTGACCTGGCATTTCATCGGGCACTTGCAGAGCAATAAAACACGCGTGGTGGCCGAATACTTTGACTGGGTCCACACAATCGACAAACTCAAGACAGCGCGACGCCTTTCCGACCAGCGACCCGAGGGCCTGAAGCCTCTGAATGTCTGCCTGCAGGTCAACGTCGACGACGAAGACGCCAAGTCGGGCGTCCTGCCGGCCGGGTTCCGGACCTGGCTGCGGCATGCTCCGAGCTGCCAAACCTCAGTTTTCGCGGACTGATGTGCCTGCCCGCGATACGGACCGAGTTCGAGGATCAGCGCAGACCCTTCGCTGTGCTGCGCGAACTGGCAGAACAGCTCCGGGCCGCGGGTATCGATACGGATACCCTGTCGATGGGAATGACGGCAGACTTTCGGGCAGCTATTTTTGAAGGCGCAACGATTGTGCGTATCGGCACAGCACTGTTCGGCGCGCGCGACACCTAAGGGCAGGACCAGATGGACTACGGAAAAGTGGCATACGTTGGTGGCGGCAACATGACGCGCGCACTTGCAGGCGGCATGCTCTCGGCCGGTTACGAGCCGAGCCACATACTCATATCTGAGCCACTCGCCGAGCATCGTGAGCGGCTGGCGGAGGATCTGCCCGGCGCAGTGATCCGCGAGTCCAACGAAGATGTAGTGCGTGAGGCGGAGTGCATCGTGCTCGCCGTCAAACCACAGATTCTCTGCAACGTCTGCAAGCCGCTGGCTCCCATAGTGCAGAAGACCCGACCGCTGGTGATTTCGATCGCGGCAGGCGTGCGCGGTCGCGACATAGAGGACTGGCTCGGCGGCAGGTTACCGGTCGTCCGGGTCATGCCCAACCAACCCGCGTTATTACGCCTCGGCATCTCCGGACTGTGCGCCAACGAGCACACCAGCGAACAGCAGCTCCGCGCCGCGACAAACATCATCTCTACGACAGGCCCGGTCATTAAAGTCGCCAGCGAAGAGGACATCGATACGGTGACGGCCGTATCAGGTACGGGGCCTGCCTATTTCTACCTGCTGGTCGACATGCTGGTGCAGGCAGCCGTCGATCTTGGCTTGAGCTACGACGATGCCCTCGCCCTTGTGCTCGAAACCGCACGCGGAGCCGGCGAAATGGCCGAACAATCGGGCGAGACCATGGACGCGCTGATCGCCCGGGTCCGCTCCCCCGGAGGAACGACGGCCGCTGCCTTCGACTACCTCGACGGCACCGATTTCCGTGATATCTTCAGTGCCGCCGTCGTCGCTGCGCGTGATCGTGCAGTGGATCTTGCCAACCAGGCACACGCAGCCGGAAAGGACGAGTGACACCGTGAGAGCACTTCATTACATCATCGACGCATTAACCAGCTTGTACCTGCTGCTGTTGCTATTGCGGCTCGTGTTTCCGTACATCCGTGTGAATTTCCGGAACATGCTCGTGCAGGGCATCATGCGACTGACGTCGCCACCGGTGGTACCGCTCAGGCGTATCCTCCCACCGATCGGTCGTATTGATACTGCAACCCTGCTGGTGGCACTGGCTATTCAGTGTGCTGCGGTCACATTGATCGTCTTTCTTTACGGATGGCCGATCATAGCCTCCTACGTTGCACTGACTACGATCCTCAAGCTCGTGGTGTTGTTCATTCACCTGTTTGCGTTCGCCATCATTATCCGGGTCGTACTCAGCTGGGTCGCTCCCAATCAGATTAATCCGGCAACACAGATCATCGACTCACTGGCTGAGCCCATTCTCGCACCACTGCGCCGCCTGATTCCCAGCGTCGGCGGCCTGGATATTTCCCCGGTATTTGCGATCGTCGGCTTGATGGCGCTCGGAATCCTGATCGGCGATTTCGCCCCTTACAACATTTGACGTTTTCCGGGGACACGTGCCGCCTCAAGAATCAGCCTGTTACGTGGCCAGACTCATCGCAACAAGCAGTTCCTCGTCAAAGACGCCGCGAATGGTTTATAGTGAAAAAAAGAAGAGGGGGTGGTTTGATGGCATTGGCAAGAACTCTGATCTCTTTTTCGTTGTTGGCGCTTCTGGGCGCATGCGGCGGACCTGGCGACTCTGCGGCTGTTCCTGAGGCCCAGCCAGCCGGAGCCACGTCTGCCGATATTGGCGACTATGTTGTGCATTTCAGTGCGCAATCGACAGACCAGCTGCCGCCCGCAGTCGCACGCGCATACAACATCGTGCGCAGCAAGAACCGTGCAATGCTCAACGTATCCATCATCCGCAAGTCTGACCGCGTCCCGGTCGGTGGCGAGGTCTCCGTCAAGACGGTTAACCTGACCGGACAGCTCAAGAGCGTCACGATGCGCAAGATCGAGGAACCGGGTGATGTCGTTGCGATCTACTACATCGGCGTGACGCCGGTCGCAAATCGCGAGACGCTGGTCTTTGATATCAAGGTCACTCCAGACGGGGCTGACAGTTCGTCCGACGTCAGGTTCAAGCGCCAGTTCTATACGGATTAGCAACGACTCTGTTTTTCCAAATTATTTTGCCACGGGCCCTTTCGGGCCCGTTTCTTATTACTGGCCACTACAGCAAAAATAGCTTAAAAAAAAGGTCTTTTTGCGCTTACGCAGCCCTTGAAAAAGTGTTATCGTCGCTGCGCTTTCATAGCGGGCAGTCGCCCGTTTCGTCTTTTCTTAGGAGTTAGTTTTTCATGGCAGCGAACACCAAAAAGCCACCTACCAAATCTGAAATTTACGCAAAGATTGTTGACGACACCGGTCTGACGCGCAAAGACATTGCAGCCGTTTTCGAATCGCTTAACGGCCAGATCAAGAAAAACCTTGGCGGTCGTGGCGCCCCGGGTATGTTCTCCATTCCTGGTCTTCTGAAAATGCGTGTCGTGAAAAAGCCGGCTCGCAAAGCTCGTAAGGGTGTTAACCCGTTCACGGGCGAAGAGATGATGTTCAAGGCGAAGCCTGCAACGAAAGTTGTCAAGGTTTCTGCCCTGAAGGGTCTCAAAGACATGGTTTAATCGGGACAACCGGTAAACAACGAAAGGCCGGGCATTGCCCGGCCTTTTTTTATTGTGCGATGAATGCCATCGCTGCATCTCTAAGTTCGGTCAATCGACCGTGAAAAAAATGTTCGCCCTGCCGAACGATGAGAAGCTCGGGCCCGGGCTCCAGACTATCGACCCACGCTACTGTTTCTTCGACATCGACGAGCTCATCCTCATCGCCCTGCACAATGAGCCAGCGGCAGTCGGGCTGTGAGTCCATTCCGGTCGCAAAACGACTGATGGCTGGTGCGACGCTTATGAGTCCGTCAACATGAGTCGCGACAGCCGCTCTCACAGCGATCGCCGCGCCGAACGAGAAGCCGGCGAGCCATAGTGGGTAGGACGCGTGCCGGGCACGCATCCATTCGATCGCCGCAAGCGCATCATCAAGTTCGCCGTTGCCTTCATCATATTCGCCGTCGCTTTGCTCCGTACCGCGGAAATTGAACCGCAGCACCTCGAAACCTGAGCGCACAAATGCTCGCACCAGCGTATGGACGACCTTGTTATGCATCGTGCCACCGTGTTGCGGATGCGGATGGCAAACTACCGCACACCCTTCCAGCGCACCCTCGCCTGGACGCTCGATAACGGCCTCAAGACGACCGACGGGGCCGTCGATAAACAGTCTCTCGGTTACGGGGTGTTGGTTCATTGCTGATTCCGGGGTGGATAGATTCGTGAATTGTGCTGTAAAATTATGATCTTATGTAATGTAAGGTGGTTTACTGCACGACACCAAGCTGCTCGAAGCACAGTATTGTGCACACAATTACCACCCGCTGCCTCTCGTTATGAAGGCACCGGTACAGGAACCAGCCTATGCCCGAACTAACTGTCTTTCACATCGCCCTGATGGCCATTACAACGGTCATCGGTGTGATCATCGGCTGGGTACTCCGCGGAAATCGGGCGCAGCAGGAAAAGGCAGCCGTCAGTGCAGGGTGGCAGGACCAGATCAATGCACAACGCCGCGAAGGCGACCGGCTTCTCGAGCAGAACAAGGGACTGATGGAACAGGTCAGTCAGTTCCAGGCGTCGAACACTGACGCCAAGAATCGAGCGAAGGAACTGTCCATCGCGGTGCAGGAGGCATTCGCGCGCCGTGACGAACTGCAGCGTGAGATCAAGGATATTCGCAGCAATCTTGAAGTGGCGGTTAGCGAGCGAGACCAGCTGCAATCGGATATGGCGGCACGTAGCTTCGAAGACGATATCGTGCAGCAGAAGGACTCACGTATCGAGAAATTGACGAAGGAGCTCGAGAACTGGCAAAACCGCCTGCCGCCGCTCATCGAGCGGTTCCGCACGCGTAATGAGGAAGCTGAGCAGCTTGAGTCGGAGCTCGAACAGGCCCGCGAGCGTATCGACGAGCTGGAAAGTGCCCTGGAAAATTCCGTCGAGGAACAGACGCGCATAGAACCCGTGACGGATCCGGCCGAACTGACTGATGGCCTCGACGCATCGAATGATCCGGTCGACGACTATGTGCATGCGCTGGTTGCTGACAACGATGAACGGGGCGATGAGCCAGAGCCTGAGGACGATTTCGATTACGACGACGAGGGCGACGACGACGACGACGACGACGACGACGACGACGACAACGACGACGACGACGACGAGTATGATGATGAACCGGTGACAGGAACACACGCCCGTCGTGACGACCTCCAACAAATCAAGGGCGTCGGCCCGGCCATCGAGAAGACCCTCAATGAGATGGGTATTTTCAGCTTCCGGCAGATTGCCGAGATGAGCGAATACGATATCGATCGCGTCGCCATGCGGCTGAAGGGATTCCGCTCTCGCATTTATCGCGAAGACTGGATCGGGCAAGCCAGGGAATTGCGCGACCAGGCGATACGCGCCTGACCCTTGACGCACGGTCTGCGCAACGCTGCCGCGGTTCTGATCCTGCTCGCCGGGATCGCATGGACATTGCCCATGGGTCCTGGCCGCACGGATATCGATCCCCAACCCGCCACCTACTCCGCAGCTGACCCGGCCGAGTTCAAGGTCACGGCCTATCGTGACACGCTGCTTGTCGCCGGGCACACCCGATCGAAGCACCACGAACAACGCATCATCGCCGCCGTATCAAAGCACTTTCCGGCACATTCGACGGAACTTGATTTTCGTCCGCTGGGCGTTGCTCCGGCATGGTGGGACGACGCAACGGTTGAGCTCGTTGCGGCGCTGGCAGCGATGGAATCACCCAGCGCCAACCTGACTGAGGACGGGTTACGTGTCAGGGCCCTGGTATCTGACAAGCCCGGCGCTAAGCATCGTCTGCAGGCGCTGCGTCAATCGATGCCGTCGTCAACGGACATCGAAGTCCAACTCACGGCTATCGACACGAGCGCGACAGCCGCCACGTTTTGCGAGCAGCAATTCTCCGCGTTCGGGGCCGGACAAATCGCTTTCGAAGAATCAGGAACTGCGATGCGAGCGTCCGCTTATCCCGTTCTCGACGGCGTGGTTGCGCTGGCAGACGCCTGCCGTGCAGCAACCGTTACCATTACCGGGCACACGGATTCGACAGGCAATGAAGACCGGAACCGGCAGCTCAGCCTGGCGCGCGCCGGGGCCGTCGCCGCCTATCTCGACTCGCGGGGAATAGCGAAGGAACGGCTGGTCGTCGTTGGCGCCGGTTCGTCACTTCCCGTCGCGGACAATGCAACGCGCTACGGTCGCAGTATCAACCGCCGCATTGAGATTCAGTTTACGGCGACGTCAGATTAACGAGCTCGATCTCGAATAACAGGGTGGCGTTCGGCGGTACCGGCGGTTTGCCTCGCGCACCGTAACCGAGCTCAGGGGCAATCATCAGCTCACGCTTTTCGCCGAGCAGCATGCAGTTCACGCCGAGATCCCAGCCTTTAATCACCTGGCCGGCGTCCAGCTGGAACTGGAACGGGTCCACGCCACCGGATGCCCAGATCTCTTGTCCGCGGCCACCTTCGGCTGCCTCGTCGTACAACCACAGCGTGGTGTGCACGTCCGCATAGTCCTTACTCTTCGCGGCGCGCCCGTATCCCTTTTTCGTGATCGTCGCCGCCAGTCCTTCCTGGATCTCGACAACACCGCTTGTCATCCGGCTTGGGGCAGTTTGTGGCGACAACGGCGGGGGCGTCTTCCTGCACGGCAGGCTCCTCATTCACTTCGGCCTGCTCTGTCTGGCTGCAAGCGGCGATCAGGATTACGGCTGGCAAACCCAGCAACAGTTTGAACGGGTTCATTCAGGTTGGTCCTCAAAATCCAGGGAAGCGGAATTGATGCAGTATCGCAAACCGCTGGGCTGCGGGCCATCCTCGAATACGTGCCCCAGGTGTGCGTCACAGGCGGCACAGACAGCCTCGACACGCACCATGCCGTGGGTCTCATCCGTGCGCGTCCGCACGGCGTCACCCGCCTGCGGCAACCAGAAACTCGGCCACCCCGAGCCCGAGTCGTACTTGTGCTCAGAGCGAAACAGCGGCGCGTCGCAGCATACGCAGTGATAGGTGCCATCATCCTTGTGATTGACGTACTTACCCGTAAACGGCCGCTCGGTCGCCGAGCACTGCGTCACCCGATACTGCTCCTCGCTGAGCTTGCCCCGCAGGTCTTTGTCATTCTGTTCAGTCATTTTTTGTTCCTGACTCGATATCGAGCAGCAGTTTGTTCATGCGGTGCACATACGCGGCCGGGTTGTCGAGCTGCGTTCCCTCGGCCAGTAGAGCGTGATCAAGCACGATGTTTGACAACTCTTCGAAGCGCTTGTCGTCCCCCTCGGCCGCCAGGCGGCTGACGAGCGGATGCTCAACGTTGATCTCGAGAAGCGGCTTCGATTCCGGAATTTCCTGACCACTGGCTTCGAGCATACGCCGAAGCTGCGGGTTCAGGTCGTCATCGGCAGCCACCACACAGGCTGGCGAATCGACGAGACGCCGGCTGACGTTGACAGCCGCAACCCGGTCGCTAAGCACTCCCTTGATTCGCTCCAGCAGCGGCTGGTGCTCTTCGTTCATCGACTCCAGCGAGGCTTCTTCTTCATCCGCGGGCAGGTCCAGCGCGGAACGACTGACGTCAACAAGCGTTTTGCCCTCATACTCTGCGATGCCGTCGACGAGCCACGGATCGATACGGTCTGTCAGCAACAGTACTTCCAGACCACGCTTCAGAAGTTGCTCGAGATGCGGACTGGCAACGGCCGTCGCATAGTTGTCGGCGAGGATGTAGTAGATCTTGTCCTGATTCTCCTGCGCACGAGACAGGTAGTCATCGAGCGACTGATCCTGGGCTTCCGTGCCCGACTGTGTCGTCGCGAAACGCAACAGTTTGGCCAGTTTGTCCTTGTTCGCAAGGTCCTCGACCACACCTTCCTTGAGCACCTGGCCGAATTCTCCCCAGAACGTCGCATAGTCGTCACCCTTCGCCAGCTTGCTCAGCATGTCGAGGACACGCTTGGTCAGCGCGCTGCGCATGGCGGCAAGTTCCGGATTCTGCTGTAGTAATTCCCGAGAGACATTAAGTGGCAGGTCAGCCGAATCGACCACGCCTTTCACGAAACGCAGGTAGAGCGGCAGAAACTGTTCTGCGTCGTCCATGATGAAGACACGCTGTACATAGAGTTTCAAACCGCGCGGTGCTTCGCGATTCCACAGGTCGAACGGCGCCGCAGCGGGTATGTAGAGCAGGCTCGTGTATTCACGTTTGCCCTCTACGCGGTTGTGACTCCATGCCAGCGGGTCGGCGAAATCGTGGGACAGGTATTTGTAGAACTCCTTGTATTCCTCGTCCTCGACGTCGGTTCGCGAGCGCGTCCAGAGTGCGGTCGCCGAATTGACAACCTTGGTCTCGTCTTCACCTTCCGTGCGCAGGGACACGGGGAAGCCGATGTGGTCGGAGTATTTGCGAATCAGTGACTCGATGCGAAATGGCTCCGCAAATTCGACGCCGTCATCTTTCAGGTGCAGGGTTACGCGTGTCCCACGCTCCTCGCGGTCGATGTCCTCGATCGTGAACTCACCCTCACCGTTCGACTCCCAACGTACAGCCTGATCACCGCCTGCACGGCGTGTATCGACCGTCACTTTGTCGGCCACAATAAACGTTGAGTAGAAACCGACACCGAACTGACCGATAAGCTGTGCATCGTGCTGCTGGTCGCCCGTCATCTGCTCGAGGAACTCGGCCGTGCCGGAGCGCGCGATGGTGCCGAGATTGTCGACCAGTTCGTCACGCGACATGCCGATACCGTTGTCGGTCACCGACAGCTGGCGCTTGTCCTTGTCTATCTCGATCTGAATTGTGAGTTCGTCTTCGCCCAGAAGATCGGGCTGAGCAAGCGCCTCAAAACGCAGTTTGTCGGCCGCGTCAGAGGCATTGGAGATCAGCTCACGAAGGAAGATCTCCTTGTTGCTGTAGAGGGAGTGAATCATCAGCTTCAACAGCTGACGCACCTCGGTTTGGAATCCGAGTGTCTCTTTCTGGGTATCGTTGCGCTTGTCAGCCACGCCGCTTATCTCCTGACCAAAGTCAGACACGATAGGGGCTTGGCTGTCGATTTCAAGCCCGGAGACGGGCCAGGGGACTTTTACCAGCTGGTGGCTGCCCATCTGGGCGACGGAACGGTCACCGAGCGGTACAGCAGGATCACAAATAACATCGTTGATGTTGCGAGAGCAATGGGCGGATGCGCGAGCGCAAGAGAGATTCCACCGGCCGCCACAGCGAGGACCATCAGAAGTGAGGTCAGTTTGAGTAGCGCCCTGCGGAGCTTCTCCCAGACCAGCCCGAACGCACCGTACAGATCATCCAGGTCATCGAGATATTGCAGGAAACATTCCATGTCAGTGCCTAGCGGACGATCGTCAGCAGCGGACCCGCGCACTCGGCATCACCTGCCTGGGTATCTGCTTCATGGAGGGCGGCGTTATTCGATTCCTTGGCATGTGCGATCGCGCGATGGAACAACTCCCAGCGCTGGCGCGCAGACTCATTCTGCAACGAGTCAACAGGGGATTCCGATTCTTGATGCTTATTGGCCATACTCATATCGCGTTGTTTGGTGTTCATTAAGAGTGACTATAGGACCGCTCTTTGCTTTGGGCTGTGAGGCCGGTCACAGCTTGCTTCACAATGCCTGAAAAAGCTCAGAAACCAGACGCAGTTCCGGCTTTTATGTGGACTCGGTTCACGATCTCCTGAAATTAGAAACGCCGGCATGAAGCCGGCGTTTTTGTGTGCATGATGTTCAGTGTCAGTCCTTATCATTCGTGGACTCTTTCGCCCAATTACGGCGCACCTGGTCGCTCCAGTCGCGGTAGCCTTTCCACGAATACAGGGAGGGATCTATGCCGGAACGTCGTCCCTTCGGCGTCGGCGCTTTCGAGATCCAGCGACGGTACTGCTGCCAGCCGTCTGCGTCATTCGCCGCAGGCTCGGTAGCATCGAGTGTCGCATCATCTGCTTTGGACTCAGCTTCGGCATCCGTACCGAAACGCTCATCCCACCTCATGTGTTTGCTATCTGGCATGGTCTTGCTCAAGTAAATCCTTTGAACAAATGTTAAGTGCCAGCACGCCAGAATCACAGGAACTGCATCACAGTGCCACTCCCCTGTTTTTCCTTTTAAAACATATGGTTAAGCTTTGGTTTTACTTAATCACGTAGCAGGGATCGTAGTCGCCGCTCGATATCTTCATGCGATGCTGGGCTACGAAACTCGCCAGCAGATCATCGAGCAGACTCATGATTTGCCGCGATCCGTCGATTTCGAAGGGCCCGTCTGACTCGATCTTTGCGGCGGTATCTTCCCGGACGTTGCCGGAAACGATGCCCGAGAACACGCGCCGCAGATTTGCCGCGAGCTCGTGTACCGGAAGCCCTGCGTCGATCTGCAATTCACGCATGGTCGCGTGCGTCGCTACGAACGGGTGCTGGAAGTCTGTATCGATCTTCAGGCGCCAGTTGAAGTAGTAGGCATCACCGTGTTCCTTACGAAACTGAAGTACCTCTTCGAGGCCTGCTGTTGTTTGCCTGGCCACTTCCCGCGGGTTATCAATGATGATTTTGTAGCGATCCTGCGCTGCCGCACCCAACGTTGCCCCAACGAAGTCATCGATCTTGCGGAAATACGGCTCGGCCGACGCCGGGCCTGTCATAATCATGGGTAGTGGCTGGCCGGCGTTCTCAGGGTGCATTAGTACGCCCAGCAGGTACAGGATTTCCTCGGCCGTGCCGACGCCACCCGGAAATACGATGATGCCGTGTCCAAGCCGGACGAACGCCTCAAGGCGTTTTTCCATGTCGGGCATGATCACCAGCGAATTCACGATGGGATTCGGCGACTCGGACGCGATGATGCCCGGCTCGGTGATACCGACGTACCGGCCGCCACGGATTCGCTGTTTCGCGTGCGCGATTGTTGCACCCTTCATGGGACCTTTCATGGCGCCAGAACCACAGCCTGTGCAGACATTCAGCCCACGCAGGCCGAGCTCATACCCAACCTGCTTCGAGTAGTCATATTCGTCGCGGCTGATGGCATGACCGCCCCAGCAGACGACAAGATTCACGTGTGCCGGCAAAGTCAGTAACCGCGCATTGCGAATAATGTGGAAAACGGCGTTCGTGATGCCATCGGATGTCGAAAGATCGAAGCGGCCGCTATCGACGACCTCGTTGCGCGTAAAAACGATGTCCCGCAGGACCGCCGACAGCAGTTCGCGCGTGCCGCGAATCATCGTGCCGTCGACAAAGGCTTCTGCCGGCGCGTTCTTTAGCGTTACCTTGAGCCCGCGATCCTGGCGAATAAAGCCAACCTCAAAATCGCGATACGTTTCGAGCAGGACGCGGGCGTCATCCGTGTGGCTATCCGCGTTCAGTACTGCCAGCATGCAGCGCCGCAGCAATGGATAGAGACCACCTGAGCCGCTGCTCTGCAACTGGTCTACTTCAAACTGGGAAAGCACCTCGAGGCTGCCTTCCGGCCACACCTCGGCGTCAATGAACTGTCCGGACATTCAGGGTCGGATTTCGATGGGCGTATTCTCGCCGGTCATGAGCCAGATATCGATCATATCGGAGTTGGTCACGGCGATGCAGCCGTTGGTCCAGTCCCGGGTCCGGTAGTAAGTCTCGGATCGCGACGGCTCGTTCGGCTGGCCGTGAATCATGATCGCTCCCCCCGGCTCGACACCCCGCTTTGCAGCCTCGCGGCGATCGACCGAATTTGGGTAGGACACATGAATCGACAGGAAGAACTCGCTATTCGGGTTACGATGATCCAGCGTGTACTTGCCCTCAGGTGTTTTGAAATCGCCTTCCGACTTCTTGTCACCAACAGGTCGAATACCCAGCGCAATCCTGAACGTACGGATAGCCTTGCCGTTCTGCATCAGGTGCAACAGGCGCGCGCCTTTTTCTATGACGACACGATCGGCCACGGGAAACTCGCTGGCCTGTGTAAGGCCGGGTGCCAGCAGGACGATCAGCGCCAGAAGGAAGACTCTCATGTCGGCAAGCCTAACAAATCTCGAGACTGTAAAAAAAGAGCTGCTTCACAGACTCGCCAGGACGATCATACGTTGCGACCGACGATCCAGCCGATCGCAAAGCCGATGCCGCCAGCAACAAGCGTGTACACGGGAAGGAAGCGAAACACACGATCCGGAAACTCTGCATCACTAAACATGTCATTCAGGTTAATTGCATAGGCATAGTGCAGATAGGCGGCCAGCCCAAGCGCGGGAATTGCGAAGCCGAGTGTTCCCAGCGGCATGCGCATGCCGGCGCCGGTCCAGTGACCCGCACCTTTGTAGAGGGTCAGGAATGACAAGCCAACGAGTACGGCGAGCGGCACGAGGTTGCGCGCAGCCCAGGGCCCACCTTCCTGAACATCGACGAACCAGAAGCCCGCCGCGACGCTGAGCAGCGCGATGGGCAACAGGCGCAGGACAAGAAGCTTGTGACGCGCTTTCACTAATCGCTGTCCACGTCCGTTAGTACGGGGATCTGTACGGTAGTGCCAGACTGCACCTTGTCCATATCGATGGTCGGGTTGTATTGGCGGAACAACCACACCGGTACTTTGTATTGCCGCAGGGCGATAATCCATATCGACTCACCGCGCTGGATGGTGTGCTCGGCAACACCGCTAATGACGTGCTGCCTGAAGAAACTGTCCTGCTGTGTCCGGTGATACGCGATACGCTTTTCTTCAAAGACCTTGGCGTCGACGGTGCCAAGATCGAGGCGAATACGTTGCCCGACACTTACCGGTGTGCGGAAAGCAAATCCGTTCAGGTCCCGAAGCCGCTGCGTCTTGATCTCGAGCCAGTCACCGTAATGTCCCAGGGTCTCCAGCGGCTGCACCTCAATGGTGTTGTCATCTGCGACGCTGTAGTCACTCGGGTCTGACAGCAATGCTGTCTGGATGGTACCCAGCATCGATGATGCCAGGTCACCGGCAAGAGCGACGGGCGCCATCTCAACAACCTCTGGTTGAGGCTCCGGCGTCGCGATGCTTGCCACGACCACAGGTTCGGGCGGGGCCGTGGCCACAACCGTGGCCTGTGGGGCCGGACCGGCGGCCGGCAGGCGCAGGCGCTGTCCGGCGCGGATACGGTGACTGCTGCCAAGCTGGTTCAGGGCGACCAACGTCGAGACTCGCGTGCCGTAGGTTTCAGCGATCTGCGACAAGGTGTCGCCGCGTGCAACCCGGTGGAACATGTCCGGCAGCTGTTTCTGGAAGATCGCGGTATCGGGCAGACCGTCGATGAGTTGCGCCAGCGGCGTACTCGTCGCCGAGCGCGGCAGCCTCAACTCATACCCTTTGGGCAGGTATTTACTGCCCTGCCAGACTGTGGCCTGCAGTCCCGGATTGTGTTTTGCAATCTGCGCCTGGCTTACATTGATCGCCTTGCTCAGGCCGGACACCGACACATAGGTCGGCAAACTGACCGTCGAGTAGTCCGTTGGTGATTCCGGGACAAGGCCGGGGAAATACTTCTCAACATTCTGGTCGACCTCCCTCGCCGCAAGAAAGGCGACGTAGAAATTGCGCGATGCGAAACCAAATGTCCTGCCATTGTAATTGCGCAGAATATCGACATAGGCCGTATCCCCGTGCCTGCTCTGGGCGCGGCGCACGCCGGACAGGCCATGGTTGTAAGCCGTGATCGCCATGGGCCAGTTGCCGGTTAGCGAATAGTTATAGGCAAGTAATCGACCAGCGGCCTGCGTTGCAGCAAAAGGATCGTTACGCTCGTCGACAACATGGTCGACACGCATGAAGCGGCGCCCGGTGCTGCGTGTAAATTGCCAGATTCCTGACGCGCCAACGTGCGATCGCGCTTTCGGGTTGTACGACGACTCGACATGCGGAAGCGCCGCAATATCGATCGGGACACCCAGCGCTGTGAATTCCCGGTTGACGTAGTCGCGCCAGCGCCCGGAACGTTCGAGCCCACTCCTGAATCGATCGCGCAGCCCCTGCTGAAAGCGAATGCGGCTGACAGCAGCGCGCAATGTGTCGTTTGACACGTTGTCCGGCCATAGCGCCAGCACTCGTGCCTCCTCGGTGCTCAGGTTGCCGCGCTTGACCCGACGCAAGCGACCGCAGGACAACCTGCAGTGCCTTGCGGCGTTTATCCACGCGGCGATTGCGTTCGCTTCGTGACAATTTAGCGGGCATGTTGAGACGGTCATACACGACGGCGAGATTGCGATTGTCATGCAGCACGCCTTCGTCAGTGGTGTAGGTGGTAAATATCGACACCCAGAAGTCGACATCCGGCTGCAACTCAGGCGGCTGCGGGAAAGTCTCCTCGAGACTGCGCTGCGCCGGCTACGAGGAGCCCGGACAGTACTAAAAGGCGGCAAAAGCTTGTCATTTGGTTTTTTTCAGGTTTCAATCGCAAATTATTGATTAGTTCACGGAAATTCTCGGCATTCTGCCGTATTTTAAACCTCTTATGAGCGCTAATTGCCGCCAAGCTCATCTTCCTCTCGTTTTCGAACGTTGCCGGCGGCCCTGTGCCTGCTCTTTGCGGGCAGTTTTGCCCTCGCGGGTGAGACCGCTGTCGAGCCGTCCGGCAATGGTGTCGACCTGCTCCAGGATACGACCTTCGATGCGGATTCGCGTTCCAGCGAAACGTCCGCCGCCGCCGAGGAACTCGTTGAAGCCATTCCCGCGCACCCACATGATGTGCCGTTAGCGGATGCGGTAACGACAGCAGAAGGGGTGGCCGAACCACTCAGCTTGCTGGGACAGGAAATCGCTCCCGGCACTGCCCAGCGACTGGCCTGGTCGGCTACGGAGCTGTTTGAGGGCGTACCGGTGTCGACGCCCGTACTGGTCGTCAACGGCGAACTGCCCGGTCCCACGCTTTGCCTCACAGCGGCTGTACACGGGGACGAACTCAATGGCATCGAGATGGTACGGCGGGTGCTCCACGACATTGACCCGAGGAAGCTCTCAGGCGCCGTGATCGGCGTTCCGATCGTCAACGTGCAGGGCTTTCGGCGCGGCTCGCGTTACCTGCCCGACCGCCGCGACCTGAACCGCTATTTCCCGGGTAATCCCAATGGCAGCGCTGCGGCGCGAATCGCACACGCGCTTTTCAAGGATGTCATCGCGCATTGTGACGCGCTTGTCGATCTCCACACCGGCTCGTTCGAACGCGCGAATCTGCCGCAGATTCGTGCCGACTTGCGCAATCCGGATGTTGTAACACTCACACTGGGCTTCGGCTCAATGGTCGTGCTACACAGCCAGCCGACGGTGGGCACGCTACGCCACGCTGCGACGATGGCTGGCATTCCCGCGGTCACTGTCGAGGCCGGTGGCCCTTCGCAGCTGGAGCTCGCCGAGGTGAAACACGGGGTTAAGGGAATCCAGACCTTGCTCTCCACTCTGGGCATGGTAAAGAAGAGGCGTTTCTGGGGTGACCCGGAGCCCGTGTACTACCGATCATCATGGGTGCGCGCCGACAATGGCGGTATCCTGCTTGCCGACGTCAGCCTTGGCAGCTCGGTACGCAAAGGCGATTTGCTCGGCACGATCACTGATCCGATGAGCAACGCAAGATCCGAACTTCGGTCACCCTACTCCGGCCGCATTATCGGCATGGCACGCAACCAGGTCGTCATGCCAGGCTTCGCTGCCTTCCACGTCGGCATCCAGGCCGAAGACGTCATACCGGACGTGACGCCGGCAGAAGCCGTCTCCGACAGCCCCCGAAAACAGGAGACCGGTGGTTACGTGGACGGCATGTCCGAGTAAAATCCGGTTTTCACTCCCAAAGCAGCACGTACATGGCCGGCGAACGCAAACCCCTGTCCAGTTACCGGGCTCCCCGCTACTGGCCCGTATGGGCCGGCATGGGCCTGTTGCGCCTGATTTGCCTGTTACCACATCGCATGGCGCTTGCCATCGGTCGTGTGCTTGGTCGCCTCGCGCATGCCGCGGGCGGGTCGCGGCGTGCTGTCGTGCGCCGCAATATAGAGCTGTGTTTTCCTGAGCTGACACCCGACGAACGGGATGCCCTCGCCCTGGACCACTTCAAGGCACTCGGCATGATGCTGTTGGAGATGGGCCTCGGACGCTGGGCACGCACGAAGCACCTGCAGTCCATCACGCGGCTTGTCGGCGCCGAACATGTTCTGGATGCGCTGGCATCGGGCAAGGGCGTCATACTCCTTAGCGCGCACTTCACGACGCTGGAGATTTCCGGGCGAGTACTGGCCGAGGCGTTTCCTTTCGACGCAGTATTCCGCAAGAATCGCAGCGAATTCATGACCGAACTGCAGCGCAGCGGTCGCGAAGTGTCAGCCGACACAACGATCGAGAAGCGCGATATCAAGAAAATGGTGCGCAGCCTCCGCAAGAATCGCGCAGTCTGGTACGCCCCCGACCAGAGCTACAACCGCAAGGGTTCCGAGGTGATCGATTTCTTTGGTGTGCCGTCCATGCACACGACGGCAACATCGACGCTGGCCAGGCTGGGTGACGCAATCGTTGTGCCCTTTTTTCCGCGGCGGCTCAACGACTCGACGTACGAACTGGTCCTGCTGCCCGCGTTTGATAATTTCCCGAGCGAAGATCCGGTCGCCGATACGAAACGCTACGTCAGGCTCATCGAAGAACATGTCAGCACGTGCCCGGAGCAGTACTTCTGGATTCATCGCAAGTTCAAGGACCTGCCTGACGGTTACCCGGACTATTACTCCGATCTCGATGCGTTGAAATAGCCTTCGAGCAATTGCTCCCAGTTGGCCGAGCGGAAGTGCAGTCTGGGGTCCAGCCCGACGATCTTGTGTAACGAACGATGCAGGCGACTCAGCGTCTTCTGCTGCCACTGGCCCGGCGTTTTCAGCTCACCCTTGTCAAAGTCGAGCATCCAGACCAGGCCATCGGTATCGACCTGCACATTGTAGGCATTCATGTCCGCATGGTAGACGCCCTTCGCATGGAACTCCTGGATCGCCGCGCCAACCGACTGCCAGAACGCTTCATCCGGGTCGTTCTGCGCAATGTACTGCGACAGCGGCACGATCCCCGGTACGCGCACCGTCATGATGTCCGCCGTGTAAAACGTGCCACGCTGCACGTAGCGAGCAGCTGCAGGCCGCGGGACGCGCATGTTGTTGGACGCGAGTTTGTCCAACAGGCGCCACTCAAGAAAGGGGCGTGTCTTGTCTTCACCGGAGAAGATGTAGGTGTCCTTGATGAGCTTTCCGAGGAGGCCGCCGCGCATGTAGTGGCGCAGCACGAACTGCCTCGGGACATTGCCGACGAACATCGTGCTGCCACGCCCGCCCGAGCCCAGCGAACCCGTCAGCAACTCGGCATGCGGCCAGCCCTGCGGCGTAAATCGCTCGTCCGAAATCTGGTTGATAATGGCCTTATCGTATAGGATGGCGCCGTTTCTGGTCTTCTCGACGGTTTCGGTCAACGGACCCTTTCCCCAATGCTCATGGTGACGTGATATTGCCTGATTTGCTCCTGCAATCGAAGCCTGAACACATCTGCGTCTATGCGACTTTCCGCTATCGGCGATACCTGTCATGCGCTCGCCGTCATCCGCCGGATGCAGGATAACTGGCCTGACGTACGCATTACCTGGATTATCGGGAAGACCGAAGCCTCCCTGATGTCAGACATTCCCGACATCGATTTTGTCGTCTTCGACAAGTCGCGCGGCCGAGCTGCTTACCGGGACGTGCGCACAGCGCTGGCTGGCAAGCACTTCGATATCGCACTTTGCATGCACGCCTCATTACGCGCCAATCTCCTGATCCGTTCGCTACCTGCGCGCATTCGACTGGGTTTCGACAAGGCGCGCGCAAAAGATTTTCAATGGCTGTTCACGAACCGACGCATCGATGCCGCCCCCGGCGCACACGCGCTGGAGGCCATGATGGCTTTCGCGACAGCGATGGGTGCCACGAAGCGTGACCTGCGTTGGGACATACCGCTCGCTCAGGCCGATAGAGATTTTGCTGCGAGTTTCGCGGAGCATGACAGGCCGCTGGTCGTGATCAGCCCGTGCAGCAGCCAGCGGGCACGTAATTTCCGCAACTGGAATGTCGAAAACTACGCCGCGGTGATTACGCATCTCGAAACGCAATATGGCGCCCAGGTCGTTCTGACTGGCGGAGCGTCAGATCTGGAAAAGGACTATGGCGCCCGGCTCGCGGCGGGAAGTACGGCACTGGACCTCGTCGGACAATCGACGCTTAAGCAGCTCGCCGCCCTGATCGCCCGCGCCGACCTCGTCATCTGCCCTGATTCGGGACCCGCTCACATGGCAACGGCGCTCGGAACGGCGGTCGTTGGGCTCTATGCAAGCTCAAACCCCGCTCGAACAGGGCCGTACATGTCACAAAAGTTCACGATAAACCGCTATCCTGACGCGATTCGTCGTTATCTTGACAAGAATGAAGCAGAAGTCCGCTGGGGACAGAGGGTGCGTGACCCCGATGCCATGGCCCTGATCGAGGTTGCAGACGTTACGGAGAAAATTGACCTTTTCTTTGATGATCGCGAACTTTAGCGGCTGGCTATAAGTATTTTATCGAAAATACGGTCCGGCAACAGGTCCTTCAGACATTTCAGATGACCCAGCGGGCACTCCCGCTCGAAGCAGGGGCTGCACGCCAGACCTGTTTCGTGAATATCGCGGCTATTTGTAAGCGGGGGCGTGAATTTCGGCGAAGATGACCCATATATGCCGTGTACGTGGATGCCAACCGCGGCCGCAATGTGCATCAGCCCGGAGTCGTTTGATACGGCCTGTTCACAGACCGCCAGCAGGTCGATGACGTCTTCCAGCGAGGTTCTGCCGCAGAGATTCAGGGCGTCGCTCGCACCCGCGATAGCATCCCCGGCGGCCGCATCTTTCGCCGACCCCAGGACCCAGACTGCGTAGCCCGAATCGTCAAGCATCTTTGCCAATTCCGCAAAATAGGCGTGCGGCCAGCACTTCGCCGGTCCGTACTCGGCGCCCGGCATCATGGCAACGACAGGCCGCTGGTCCGTCACGCCGAGTTCCTTCATGACTCGGACCTGGTTCTCCGGTGAGACGCGCAGCGAAGGATTGGGCAGCTCGTCTGGCAGCGGCTCACCAACGTCCAGCCCGAGCGCGACGAAGCGCTTCACGGTCTGGTCGAGCACAGTGCGATCGAACGGCCGTACGTCATTGACGAGCAGGAAGCGCGATTCGCCGCGATAGCCAGTGCGCTCTGGTATGCCGGCAAACCATGGGATCAGGGCGGACTTGAATGAGCGTGGGAGGACTATCGCGCGTTCGTAGGCTGTTGCGCGCAAGGTCGATGCGATACGCCGTCGCTTGCGCAGCCCGATCTCGCCATGTGCGGTTTCCGAGGCAATACCCTTTCGAATCTCGGGCATACGCGCGACGATCGGCAACGACCAATCCGGCGCGAGCACGTCGAACGCACGCTCCGGCTCACGTCGATTCAGGACCCTGAACAGCGACTGGGCCATGACCATGTCGCCAACCCAGGACGGTCCGACGATCAGTGTTGCTGCGGTCCGCAAAGCTGGTCCAGGTAGTCCTTAACACCCTCTTCCACGGGCCTGAATTCAACATCGCAACCTGCCTTGCGCAGCTCTGACAGGTCAGCCTGCGTAAAACTCTGGTAAGCGCCTTTGAGGTGGTCGGGAAACGGGATATAGCGAATCTTGCCCTTGCCATGCCATCTGATCACGGCGTTGGCTACATCGTTGAAACTCTGCGCGGCCCCGGACCCGGTGTTGTAGATACCCGAGACGCCCGGGTTGTCGAGGAACCACAGGTTGACGTTGCAAACGTCGTCCACGTAGACGAAGTCGCGCAACTGTTCGCCGTTACCGTAGCCTTGTGTGCCTTCGAAAAGGCGTGCTTCGCCATCGTCGAGAATCTGGTTATTGAAGTGAAAGGCAACGCTTGCCATCGAGCCCTTGTGCTGCTCGCGCGGGCCGTAGACATTAAAGTAGCGCAGGCCCACGACCTGGCTTGCGGGCTTCGCAGCAACTCGGCGCACGTAGCGATCGAACTGCAGCTTCGAGTACCCGTAGACGTTCAGCGGGTCTTCGAACAGCGGATCTTCGACGAACTCCTTTGAGCCGCCATAGACTGCTGCCGATGACGCGTAAATGTACGGCGTCTTGTGTTCGAGGCAGTGATGCAAAAGGGTCTGCGAGTACCCGTAGTTGTTTTTCATCATGTAGCGGCCATCCCACTCGGTCGTCGCCGAGCAGGCACCCTGATGAAAGATCGCCTTAATGTCACTCGCAAAGGCCGTGTCGGTCGCCAGTCGCTCGATGAAGTCGTCCTTATCGAGATAGTCAGCAATACCGAGGTTCGCGATGTTGACGAACTTGTGGCCATCTTCGAGATCATCGACCACGACGACGTCATCGTGCCCACGATCAATGAGCGCACGTACGAGGTTACTCCCAATAAACCCGGCGCCGCCGGTTACGATAATCATGACGCTAGTCTACGACGTCCAGCATGTGGAATTGCGCGCCGCAATAGGGGCACTTCGCCTCACCCGTTTCCTCGACCGGGATATACACCTTGGGGTGCGAATTCCAAAGGTACATTCCGGGCATGGGACAGCTCAGCGGCAAATCCCGGGGTCGTACGCCGTACTTGTTCTGGGCGTTAGCCGGAATCAGGTTCTGGTCGATGGTTCCTGCTCTGGATGCCACGCGCTTCCTCGTCTGGTACAGATTGCTGGACGCGAATTATAAGCTCAACCCAGCCAGTCGTCCCATGTTTTGGCCACGAAAGCCCGCTGCTCGGCGAACTCGGCGACCGGAACCAGCGGCGGCTGATCGTCCAGAACGAGGTGATGCTGGCGCAAACGGTAGGCCCGATACGCATCCTGCAGCGCATCGCCGATTGCCTGGTCCAGGCAACCTTCGGCCGTCAGGGCGTCAAGTTGCCGGATGTTGTCCGAGTAGAAAATGACATCAGGCTTCTTTTGCGCCTGATCGAGCACGAAATATTGCACCAGGAACTCGATATCTCCGATACCGCCACGACCATGTTTCAGATCGAACAGCTCACCGCTGCTACGATCAAGTTCCTTGCGCATGCGCTGCCGCATCGAGATCACGTCATCGCTCAACGTATCGCGGCGCACACGGCCGATCAGCGTATCGCGGCGAATGCGTTCAAACTCATCAGCGACTGCCGCGCTGCCGGCGACGGCGCGCGCCCGCAGCAATGCCTGGTGTTCCCACGTCCATGCATTGTCCTCCTGGTAGCGCTCGAAGGCATCGGTGCTGGTGACGAGCAGACCCCGACGCCCATCCGGCCTGAGCCGCGTATCAACCTCATAGAGCTGGCCCGAGCCGGTTTGCGTGGTCAGGAAATGAACAAGTCGACGTACCAGACGACTGAAAAAGAGGGCGTTGTCGAGTGGCTTGTCACCATCGGTCGTTTGTTTCGTGCCGCAGGAGTTGTGCAGGAACACAATATCGAGATCGGAGCCATAGGAAAGCTCGAGTCCCCCCAGCTTGCCATACGCGACAATGCCAAAGCCGGCCTCCTGCTCCACGTCGTTAATTCGGTACTTCGGTACTCCATGTCGTTCCACCAGATCGCGCCACGCAACCCGCAACGCTTCCTCAAGAACGGTCTCGGCCAGCCAGGTCAGACCATCGCTGACTTTCATGATCGGCAGCTGCCCGTTGAAATCGGCAATGGCGATGCGAAACATCGTCGCACGCTGGAACTGGCTAATTACCCGCATGCAGGTCTCGCTGTCACTCTCTACCGCAAGTCGCTTACCGAGTTCTGTAGAAAGATCCGCGCGCGTCACGGAATCGGTGTACAGGCGCGGATCGAGAAGTTCGTCCAACAGCGCCGGGAAGCGCGCAATCTGGTCTGCAATATAATGACTGCGCGCGCACAGGTCGACGAGACGCGCCAGCGCACCGTGATTTTCATTGAGTAGCGCAAGGTAGGCACTGCGCCGCAGGATCTTCTCGACGATTGACAGGGTGCGGGTCACCGCCCGAAGTGGCCGCTCGCTCTTGGCTACCTCGGTCACAAGCAATGGAATGAACCGTTGCAGACGCTCCCGCGACGTAGCGTCTATCTGGCGCGTAGCGGTGTCGTTCGCAAACCCGACCAGTGCGCTCGCGACCTGGGCGGTGTTACTCACGCCGTCCTGCTCGAGGAGCGTAATCCAGGTGGCCTCATCGGCTCCTGACTCCCAGGCCTGCTCAACGTGTTCCCGCAGCGGCGTGGCAATACCGTTCTCACGAAACGCAACCTGTTCGAATTGCGACGAGATGACGCCGCGATGCACCTCGATCGCCTCGGCCAGTGCGGCCCAGTCCGGATAGCCCATCGCCAGGCACAGACGCGCGCGATCAGCTTCATCTGCGGGCAGTTCATGCGTCTGTCGGTCGCGAATGGCCTGGATGAAATTCTCGAGACGCCGCATAAAGCGATAGCCATCCCGCAGGCGACCGGCCTCTTCCTCGCTCAAGCCGCGATTATTGATCAGCCTCGGCAGAACTGTCTGCAGCTCCTGGGACTGCAGGGCGGGTTCACTGCCGCCCCGTACGAGCTGCAATGACTGAACGATGAATTCTGCCTCGCGAATACCACCTGGCCCAAGCTTGACGTTGTCCTGGAGATCACGCCGTTTCACTTCGGCCGAGATCATTGCATGCATTTCACGCAGCGACTCAAACACGCCGAAGTCGATGTAGCGCCGGTACGCGAACGGCTGGATCAGGTTGCGGTACAGGTCTTCGACCACGTCGTCCCCGGGGTCGGGCCCGACGACGCGCGCTTTCACGTAAGCGTAGCGCTCCCAGTCCCGGCCATGTTGCAGTAGATAGGATTCCAGCGCGCCAAAACTCACGACGGGAGGGCCGCTCTCGCCGAAGGGTCGTAGTCGTGTGTCGATACGGAATACGAAACCGTCGACTGTCGCCTCGTCCAGCAACGCAATGATCTGGCGCGACAGCCGGCCAAAGTACTCCTGTGCGCTGACCTGCTTCGCTCCGTCCGTTTCGCCAGCCTCGGGAAACAGGAAGATAAGGTCGATGTCCGACGACAAATTCAGTTCGCGGCCGCCCAACTTGCCCATGCCCAGTATGACCAGCGGTACCTTGCCCCCGGCGGCATTGCGAACAACTCCGTAACGCGGCGACAGCGCCTTTTCTGCATATTGGCTCGCGGCATCCAGTAACCGGTCAGCGAGGAGTGAAAGCGACTGCAGCGTCTCGTCAAGGCTGGCAAGTCCAAACACTTCCCGCCAGATGACGTGCAGCATATAGCGGTTGCGGAACTTTCGAAGTCGCGACTGGACTTCCGCAACGTCGGCATCGCTGGCCGCAATGTCAGTTACGAAGGCGTCGAGTTGTTGCAGGTCCGGGGCGTGGTCGAAAACCGCGACATTGCCGACCAGCCACTCCTTCTCACGGATAGCGACAGCGCCTGCAAATTCACTGCATGCTGCAAGCCTGACAAGATCATCGACCGGCCCGCCCTCACCAAAGCGCTCGAGCCAGCGCCCGGTTGGTTCGCGTAGTACGCCTGGTAATGTGTCGAGACTCCCGCCCATGGCGTGCAGTCTATCGAAAATTCGGTGTGTGCCGGGTACTACTGGGCCTGGGCCCTGAGATAGCCGGTAAGATCCGCGAGGATAGACTCAATCGGGACAGGCTTGCCAACGAGGTGGCCCTGCGCGTAATCGACGCCCAGGGAGACGAGCAGCTCACGTGCTTCTTCGGTCTCCACATATTCCGCGACCGTCTCCAGCTTCATCACTTTCGCAACCTGGGTAATTGCAGCGACCATGGATTCCGAGATTCGGTTCTCGGTGATATCGCGAATAAAACCTCCGTCGATCTTGAGAGTATCCACGTTGAAGTTCTTCAGGTAGGCGAAGGAGCTTAGTCCGGCGCCAAAATCGTCGAGCGAAATTTTGCAGCCCTGTTTGCGCAGTCGATTAATGAAAGCCTGCGCCTTATCCAGGTTGGATACGGCAGCGGACTCTGTAATCTCGAAGCACAGTGCCGATGCGGGCACTCCGCGATGCTCCAGTTCATCCTCGATAAATTCGAGAATCTGGTCGTCACCCAGCGACTGGCCGGACAGGTTGATCGAGAAGGTCACGTTTTTGCCGACGACAGAATCCCGGGCTTCCGAGAGCTTGCCCACGGCCGTTGATACAACCCATCGATCAATATGCGGCATCATGCGGTAACGTTCCGCCGCAGAGAACAACGCCTTCGTTGTGATGGGTCCGCCATCAGAGTCCGGCATGCGCAGCAGCACCTCGAACTGAATGTTCTCATTGTTGTCGGTAAGACTTACGATCGGCTGGGCAAGCAACTCAAACTCGTCGCCATCCAGCGCCTGCTGAATCTCGGCAACAAGCTGCATATCATCGTAACGTCGCACGACGCTCTTGTTGCCCTCATTGTAGACTTCGATAAGGTCACGGCCATGCTCTTTCGCTGACTCACAGGCCATTCGCGCCGTGGTTAGCGCGCTACCGTCATCTCCACTGGCACGACCAAATTCTGCAATGCCGATACTCATCGTGATCTGCAGTGACCTGTCACCCTCGAGATAACGCAGCGAATTGCCTTTCTCACGAACGGCTTCCGCATACTCGAGTGCTGCGTCTGTATTGGCATGCGTCAGCAGCATGCAGAAATCGTCACCGGTCAGGCGCGACAGTACGCCACTCTTCGGCAGATCCTCTTCGAGGAGCCTTGCAAAACGCATGATGACATCGTCACCTGCCTCACGACTGAAACGATCGTTCACGAGTTGCAGGTTGTCGAGGTCGAAATAGATTAACTGATGGACATCGTCGTCTGACTTCAGTGCCTTCCAGGACTCATGTAACTGGTCTTCGAAGCCGGCGCGGTTCATGAAACCTGTCATTGCATCGAAGGATCGCTCAATGACGTACTCGACCTTGCGCACAATATGCGTCATGAAACGGCGGTCCGCCTTCGAGAAGCTCTTGTTCTCGACTCGACCGAGCTGCGCAAGAATGCCTTCGACATTTCCCTGGCTATCGAGCAGCGGGCTGAGCAGTGCCTGGTAACCATGTGCCGCCACTTCCTCGGAGTCCTCCATTGCCGGAATCTGGAAGACAACAGGGCTTCGCTGGCCTTCGAGATTTGGCAACAACTGTTCAACCAGGTAGCGGTCGAGAACCTTGCGGTTGACGCCTTTCCAACTGGAGTGCGTAGCGCTTATGCGTATTCGTTTCGAGGGGATCAGCAGCACACTGTAGTTGATCCCGAGGTAACGGCCGCTTTGTCCGACGAGCTGTGCAAGACTTGAGTGCCGCGTCTTGGCGCCGTGAATTTTCTCGTCAACCTGATAAACGAGCTCGAGTTCCTTCTCGATCTCATTAGCGCGGTCGTTTGCCTGAGCGAGCTTGCGCTCGACATAAAATCCATCGCCGATGACATCAAGCGCCGGCTCGAGGATATTCTTCAGGAGACTGGGGTTGAACCAGGACGCCTTGCCGGCGTTCTTCGAGAACAGCGCAACGAGCATTCCAAGCCGTTCGTTCCCGTCACCATGCACAGGCAAGGCGAGCGCAGTCCGGCCCGAACTTAATGTCCTGCGCAGGATCCCGTCACCCTCGCCCAGATCGGCAATGACTTCCGCAGGAAGTTCGCTGACAAAATTGTCTATCTCGTAGTCGTCGGCACCGTCGCTGCTCCAGACACATTCGCGCTCGTTGTCGTAAAAGCAAAAACACTGCGCGCGCGGCACCAGTGAGTGCAGCAGGCCCTCCGCTTTGCCGATATTTTTCTTCGCTGTAAGGTCATGCAGATCTGCGGTCATGGCAGTCCCGTGCGCAGTGCGCCAATTTGGACACCCACGATGCCAGCCACGGGCCCATCAGGCTGTGACGCATGTCTCAGCAGGGCCGGTTTTGTTGTTTTTTTTCAGCTAATTACGATATGTTTTGACCCGGTGGACACCTCCGTCGCTACAACGCGGCGAGCCAGTCATCGTCCGAACCTTCATTGACACCCTCGAACAAAGGCGTACTCAGGTAGCGCTCACCGGTGTCGGGCAGCATCGCCAGGATCACGGTGCCCTCCGCTGCTTCTTCCGCAATATCCAGCGCCGTCGCGAGCGTCGCGCCCGCAGAAATACCGGTGAAGATACCTTCCTTCGCAGCCAGTTCACGTGACACAGCGATGGCGCGATCATCGGATACAGAACGCAGTTCGTCGAAGACCTCCCGATTGAGGACTTTCGGAATGAAGTCCGGCGTCCAACCCTGGATTTTATGGGGAGCCCAGTCTGAGCCGGCGAGCAGGGTCGCGGCAGCGGGCTCAGTCGCGACAACCTTGAGATCGGGTCGCGCGGCTTTGAGTATTTCGCCCGCGCCGGTAATGGTGCCGCCTGTGCCGTAGCCGGATACCCAGTAGTCGAGCCGCTTGCCCGCAAAATCGGTCAGGATCTCGGGACCCGTTGTATTGCGGTGGTATGCCGGGTTGGCCGGATTCTCGAATTGGCGTGCGAGGAACCAGTCGTACTGATCGGCGAGCTCCTGCGCCTTCTTAACCATGCCGGTACCACGCTCGGCGGCCGGCGTCAGGACAACCTTCGCGCCAAGGCCGCGCATCACCTGGCGACGTTCGACCGAAAACGAATCAGCCATGACGGCGACAAAAGGATAGCCCTTCGCCGCGCACACCATGGCAAGAGCGATGCCGGTGTTGCCCGACGTCGCCTCAACGACCGTCTGCCCTGGTTTCAGGGTGCCCTTCTGCTCGGCGTCGGTGATGATCGCGAAGGCGAGTCGGTCCTTGACCGAGGCCATCGGGTTGAAGGACTCGACCTTCACGTACAAATCCACATGATCGGGGCCCATGCGATTCAGCCGGACCACGGGCGTGTTTCCGATCGTTTCCAGAATATTGTTGTAGATCATCGCTTTATCCTTGTTATTTTCGGCTATCCAGTGTGTTTAGCACAAAAGTAGCCTGCGTGCTTTGGCGCTCGTTAAACAGTTATAGCCTATTGTTATAAGAATCTGCTATACGTTGCAGACAGGCCGCGATCCCGGGTGAAACTGAACGGTCGCGAGAAGGTCTTACTACTAGTCGCGACTTTATTGGGTATCACAGCAACAAACCGATGAAACTGCAGCAACTCAAATATCTTCTGGCGATTGTCGACAACGGCCTCAACATCACGGCGGCTGCCGAGCGCCTGTACACATCACAACCTGGTGTGAGTAAACAGCTGAAGCTGCTGGAAGAAGAGCTTGGCATGCAGATCTTCACGCGCAAGGGAAAAAGCCTCGGTGGTATAACCGCCGCCGGCGAACGGATTATCGAGCGCGCAAGGGTCATCATGCAGGAGGTCGAGAACATCCGCAGCCTCGCTGCCGACTATTACGAAGAAGAAGACGGCTCCCTGTCGATCGGCACGACGCACACGCAGGCGCGTTATGTGCTGCCCGAGATTATCGCCAAATTTCGCAAGCGCTTCCCGAACATCGGGCTGAACCTGCACCAGGGAACGTCCGAACAGATTGCCGACATGGTTGCGGGCAACAAGATTGACTTCGCGATTGCCACGGGCTCCCAGGACCTGTTTTCGGACCTGCTGCTTGTGCCCAGCTATCACTGGGACCGCTCGATCATCGTGCCAAACGGACATCCGCTCACGCGTATCGATCGCAAGATCACATTGCATGATCTCGTCGAATATCCGCTCGTAACCTATGTATTCAGTTTCAGCGGTGAATCATCACTCAAGCGTGCCTTCGCGGATGAGGGGCTGGAGCCCAACGTTGGTTTTACGGCACGTGACGCTGACGTCATCAAGACCTACGTTCGCATGGGGCTCGGCGTCGGCATCGTCGCCAGTATGGCCGCGGATTGTTCCGACAAGAAAGACCTGCAGGTCATCGATGCGGAAGGACTATTTCCACGCAGTATGACGTGGATTGGCTATCGCCGGGATGCCGTTATGCGGCGCTACATGTTCGAGTTTCTGCAGCTCTTCGCCCCGCATATTGACGCCGGGCAGCTTGATGACCTGCGCCGCGCGAACACACAGGAAGCTGTCAACGAACTTTTCCGCGACAAGACACTGCCGCTGCGCGGCGGCTGCGGCGATAGCGTAACTGCAGCGGCCTAAGCGCTAGTAAATGCGAATTCCGCCGTGACGCCTGCGGCTGCGATGATCAGACCACCAGAGTCCACCGAGCCATCCAACAATCAGGCAGACCAGCGTGGCGCCGCCGACCCAGCTCAGCGGCATGCTGCCCTTGTATTGTTCCTTCATACCCTGGATTGACGCGTTCTCTTCCTGCAACGCGGTGATCTCGCCCTGGGCACTCTCGAGTTGAGCGGTCAGCGCTGACGTTTCATTGCGCAGGGCATCAATTGTCGCCGCGGGCTCTGCAAATGCCTGTTTCGCCTGTTCGAGTTCAGCGGCCAGCGCGTCGCGTTCGACGATGGTTTCCTCGACGATCAGTTTTGCTGGCTTGTCGTCCACAAGGTAGGCGCTCTTCACCCAGCCTTCCGTGCCATCCGGCAGGCGGACATTCGCATAGTTGAGTGCGCGAATCAGGACCTCCATCGACTGGCCGCTGTCGAGTGTTCGAAACGCGCGACCGCTCGTGTCCTCAGCCTCGTACAGGCCGAGTTTGAGATTGTCAGTAACGTAGGCCGTCTCCGCCGCCGCCACGATAGGCAACAACGCCAGAACCCCAATAATCAGACGCATAATCGATCTCCAGTGCTGTGCGCGAGTGTACTACAAGCGAAATCCTCTGCTGTGTGAACTACTGCTCGTACAGCCAGCGGAGCAATGCTTCCTGAATTTCCTCACCTGGACCGCGGTGAATGTCTTCGAAATTGTGCAGCACGACCACACTGAAACGTCGGCCGGATCTGGCCTGCAGGTAGCCCGCGATCGCGGTAACGTGATCAAGCGAACCCGTTTTCAGGTGGGCTTTACCCACAAGCTCGCTACCTCTGAAGCGACGGGACAGTGTGCCGTCCAGACCCGTCAAAGACATCGATGCAAGGTACTCTGGCATATAGGGCTGCTTCCAGGCGAAGCGCAATAGTGACGCCATGTCGACGGCACTGATGCGCGATTCGCGCGACAGCCCGGCGCCATTCGCGACGGCAAGCTCGGCAGGTTCCAGTCCGTTATCGCTCAGCCATTTCCCAATAACCTCTCGCCCGCCCTTCTCGGTACCGGGCGGACCGAGCACCTCGGCTGCCAGCGTGTATAGCACCTGACGCGCCATGACGTTATTGCTGTGCTTGTTGACGCTTGCGATCATCTCGGTGAGCGATGGCGACTCAAACGTAAGAATCGGCTCCAGGTCTTCCGGTACAACAGCCTTGCGCCACCCACCGTCCAACGTCCCGCCCGATTCCTTCCAGAGTGATGCGAACAGCCCGTAGACAAATTCATTATGAGACAACACGGTTCGGTCCATCGCATACCGCTTGCAACCACTTGGAAATCGCCCTGAAAAGGTCACCTGGTCATTGTCACCGTTGTTCGTCACGGTAATTCCGCGCTGGTATCCGCCGCAATAGCCCGGCACAAGCTTCAATCGGTTGTCCACGCTAAGGTTGCCCAGCTGCGGATCGAGGCGGACCTTCACCGATTGGCCATCCGGCTCAAACCAATAACGCACGACTTTAAAGTTCATGAGCAGTGCGTTGGGCGCAACGTTGTAGGCGCGCAGCGGTTGTTTGTCGAATGCGGCCGGATCGTACTTGCCGATGTCAAAGTAAGTGTCATCGAGCAGCAGGTCACCGGAGATGCTGTCGATGCCTGTCTGGCGAATACTGCGCAGCATCTGCCAGACGCGCTCGGTTACGAGAAACGGATCACCATGACCTTTCAACAGCAGATCGCCCTCCAGTTTCCCATCATTGACTTCGCCGAGCGCATAGACCTCGGTCTTCCACCGGTAGGCAGGGCCCAGGACATCAAGAGCGACCAGTGTAGTCAGCAGCTTCATGGTCGATGCAGGATTACGCGGCTCCTCGGGCAACCATGCCAGGACAACTTCACCGGTTTCGAGATCTTCAACGTGAATACTCAGCGTGTCCTGCGGTACCTGGCGCACCTGCAGCGCGCTGCGAACACCGAGTGGCAACTCATCCTCAGCCGCGTGCGCTGTGCCATGGCACAGCAGTGCGGCCATAAGCAGGCTGACAAGGATGTAACGCAAACAGTCAGGCATTATCCGATTCCATTTTGGGCAGGTGGCGATCAAGCGCGCGGCTCGCGGCACGATGCATGACCCATGTCAGCACAACAATTGCGATGAGACCAGCGCCACCAAGCCAGTAGCCGAGTGTTGTCGGGGTTGCGTCGCCCGATAGAATTTCTCCGATGTCTCGCGCCATCGTTCCGAGGTAAACGTACATGGCGACCGGCATGAGCATGCCGACAGCGGTCGCCAGCAGGTGCACCCGCGCCCGAACCGAGGTGATGCCGTACATGTAGTTGAGGAGATTAAAGGGAATAACGAGGGAGAGCCGCGTCAACACAACGATAAGGAATGCCTCCTCCCGCAGTCCTGCCTCGATAGCCTGGAGTCGTGGATTGCCCGCCACTCTTGCTGCGACCCAGTCGCGCGCGACAAGGCGACCTGCAAGAAAAGCGCATTGCGCACCCAACGTTATCGCAAGCGCCGAAACCAGCGTGCCGGTGCCCAGCCCGAACAGGTAGCCGGCGATCATCATGGAGCCGGAACCGGGGACGAACAGGACGGTCGCCAGGATTACGCACACTGTGTAAACGAGCGCCCCGGCAACCGGGTTTGCCTGCGCCCAATTGACCATCGCCAGGACCGGCTCGGCGATTGGCATCACATACACGGCATAAATGAGGGCGAGAAATATCGCCACCATCACGAGGCGATTGAATATCCGTCGAGTCATCGTGCTGGTCTCTCGATCTTGAACGTGCGGATGCGATCCGCGAGTGTGGTCGGGCGCACGCCCAGCAATTCCGCGGCGCCATCCTTGCCCGAGACCTTCCAGTCAGCCTTCTCAAGCGCCCTGATCAGGTTTGCCTTCTGGAACTCTCGCATTTCTTTCTCGGTCAGGGGGTCTTCGCCGCGTGGCTCGACCGGCACCGTCGTTCCATTGTCGTATTTCAGTTCCGGCATGGACAGGTCCAGGCGCAGGGACTTGCCAGGCGACAGAATAACGGCGCGTTCGATTACGTTCTTGAGCTCGCGCACATTACCGGGCCAGCCGTATGACTTCATGTTGGCAACCTGCGAACGTGTGAGGGTCAGCGCTTCACGGCCAAAGTCCTTGCAGGTCTGCTCAAGGAAATGTTGCGCAAGCTGCACGATGTCATCGCCGCGCTCGCGTAATGGTGGCACGTCTACCGGGAACACGCTTAGCCGATAGAAGAGGTCTTCGCGGAACTCGCCAGCGACGATCAGGCGCTCAAGGTCGCGGTTGGTCGCAGCAATGACCCGGACGTCGACGGACCTCGTGATATCGTCACCGACGCGCTCGAATTCACTCTCCTGCAGGACACGCAGCAACTTGCCCTGCAACTCCATCGGAATTTCGCCGATTTCGTCGAGAAAAATCGTGCCGCCATCGGCAAGCTGAAAGCGTCCAATCCGATCCCGGTGCGCACCTGTGAAGGCACCCTTCACGTGACCAAAGAACTCACTTTCGAACAGCTCCTTGGGAATAGACGCGCAGTTCACCTTGACCAGCGGCCCATCAGAACGCGGGCTTCGGGCGTGGATTTCCCTGGCGACGAGTTCTTTGCCGACGCCCGATTCGCCCAGCACGAGCACGCTGGCCGGCGTCTCCGCAACGGCTTCGATGCGTTTCAACATCCGTCGCAGTGCCTGGCTGGTTCCGACAATACGGCCGAAATTCAGGGCGACGTTGACCTCCTCGCGCAGGTAGTCGCGTTCGTTCTCCAGCTCTTCGCGCAGGTGGGCGTTCTCGGCGAGAGTCCGCCGCAGCTCTCGTTCGGCACGATTTCTTTCGGTTACGTCTTTTGAGGCCACGAGCATTCTGTCGACCTTGCCATTTTCGTCGCGATGCGAGATTGCTGACATGACGAGGTCGATCGGCTGGCCATCCTTGGCAACCATCTGGCGTTCGAGGTTGTTGAAGTCACCCTCGGCAATCAACTCACGCAAACCACCATCGGCGTATTTCTTCTGATCGGCGACGCTCATGAAATCGGTAATCGGGCGGCCCAGCACTTCGTCGCGCGTGAAACCCAGTTTACTGAGCCAATGGTCCGTGACCGTGATGATCAGACCGTCCCCGTCAACGGTGTGCAGCATGGCTGGTGTCGATCGATACAGTGTGCGGTACTTGAAGTTCGCTCGTGCCTGGTCGGACAGCTCCGAGTACATGGCGACCGTGCGCAGAAATTTACCCTCAGCGTCGTACTCGACAAAAGCGTTCGTAACGCACTCGACAATCTCACCCGAAGACGTGACAAATGACACGGGTTTGTTCTCCAGCTTGCCGCGTCTGCGCAATGCCGGACGTAATTCGTGAAGGATGCAGTCGGCCGTTTCCGCCGTCGCGAATTCCTCCGGACGGCGCCCGACCATGTCCGCGAGTTCATAGCCAAGGCGCTCCAGCATGGCGTCGTTAACGTCGAGATAGGCGCCGTCTTCGGCGATCGACGTCGTCATGACCGGCGCCTTGCGAAACAACCACTCGTAATCATCCTGGGAAATCATCGGCGCATGATATACGAAATTTCGTAAATTATCTTACGATTTTTCGTAAATTACGAAATTCCGTAATCATGGTTTTTGAGTTAAATGATTGTTTTATATGATCTTTTAAAGTTGGCACGAGAGTTGCATTTAGGAAGGCAGAACATATTACCTCTGAATCCCAGTATCACCGATTTTTTTAAAGGACACACTAATGAAAGCCAGGAACATTGAAAACAATCTCGCGCTGGTTGGCGCGCTGATCGTTTTGGTTGGCGTTTTGTTTGCCGCCGAGGATGCTCTCGGCTTTGAAACCGCCGACGTAACCACCACGGTCATTGCAATTCACGACGTAGCGGACAGCACCAGAAGCGACGCGGCGAAAGCTAATGCCGACGCGGCAGCCCTGGCTGCAAAGTCGCTGGCACGCGAAAACTGGATTGACCTTGATATCAAGCTCGACGACCGCACGTCTACGCTGGTTGCAGACAAGAAGTAAGGTCTGACAAGAACCCCCCTTCGGTTGCGACTCGACCAGGAATCTCTCTCCCCCGAAGACCTGGTTGCGCTTCCGAAAACCGAGCCGGAAGGATTTCGGCTTTTGCGGACCTGGAAGGTCCGGCGGCATTCCCCCAAGCCGCTAACTATGGGCGCCGGTTCGCCGGCGCCCTTTTTTTTGCCTGGCTTATTCGTGCCTAGTCACCGGAAACCCTGTCCCGATGCGCTTCAGCGCGAGAACTTGAGGTTGCTTGATTTGCGGCTACTGATGGACTCGCGCAAGCGCTTGAGCCATGCCCGTGCCCAGGTGAACTCGATACTCAGGATCGCAAGCCCGACGGGGATCACAATCAATGCGGGACCCGGAGTGACCAGCATCACCACGCCGACTCCAAGAACCGTAACGCCCACAACGCCAATAATGATGCGTCGTGCGGTCTTGTATGTAAGATGCGCCGCTCGCTTGATCAATCAAAGATCCTTCGCTTTTTCCGTGCTGTGTCGTAGCCTTGGTGCATGAACATCAACCGGCCCCCTATTCTAGCGCTGTTTGTCGCCGCTGCTTACATTCCGACCGCCTTTGCCGGCGAAAGTGTCGTAGTTGCAGCAAAAGAAACTGAAGTCGTTGTCGAACCTCGCGCTGCCAACCTGCAGTTGATCGAATTGCCGGCACTCGATTTCGGCCTGCGCGCAGCAATCAGGTGCACCGGCACGGCAGAATCACTGACGCTCAGTGTCGCCGATACGTACACCACGCTGGGGCAGGACGCTATCGTGGACCAGCGATGGGCCGACGTGCTGCTAACCGTGCCTGCGCCCCAACTCACGCTCGCAGCAAGCAGCGGTTTCTGTCTCAAGGATGACTTGGCAAGCACGGACGAGCTGCTGGTGCCCGGCCTCGCAACGGCGCATGCATCATTGCGCTGCAGGAATGAAGATGGTGTAAGGGTGCATTTCGCCAGTGCACCGTTGCAGGTCAGGCTGCGCTGCAGCCGCCCCTCATCCGAGGATCAGGATTCATCGGCGGACAGGTGACGGCCCAGGAATTCGATGGTCTTGTTCCAGGCGTCTGTTGCCGCTTCTGCGTTGTAGTTTGTCCCGGTGGGATTGGCGAACGCGTGTCCGACCCCCGGGTAGATGTGAATCTCGTGATCCTTGCGCAGGCGCTCCAGCGCGGCGCGAAACGCTTCTACAGACTCCACTTTGATGCCGGCATCATCAGCTCCGAATAAGCCGAGAATAGGTGCGTTTATCGCGTGGAGCTTGCCTTCGTCGGCCGTAACCTGTCCGTAATAGATGACGCTTGCATCGAGATCGTCCGGAAACATCTGCGCCGTGTTCAGAGACCAGCCGCCGCCGAAACACCAACCCAATGATCCGACACGAGGTGCTCCTGCTGTCGTCAGGAATTCATACGCGCCACGGAGGTTCTCCCGGGCCGCCTCAGGTTCCTCGACGACCTCGAGCATCAACGCCCGTGCCTCCGCTGGCGTACTCGCGGTCTTGCCTCCGTACAAATCGACAGCCAGTACCATGTAGCCCTCCCCGGCGAGGCGGTCGGCCATTGCGCGGACATTGTCATTCAGACCCCACCATTCATGAATCACGATCAACGCAGGCAGCGGTTCGAATACGTTGGACGGCGCTGAAAAATAGCCGTACACATTTTGGCTCTCCACTTCGACGTAGGGCATTTTCGGATCCGAAATAACGGCCTGCGACGGCGCGATTTGGGCAACAGGACTTGGCTCTGTTGTGTCTTCCGCATGTTCCCTCGACATGGCTGCGGCGTTCTCGCGGCCCGCGACTTTGTCAGATTCGTCGTTGATAGCCTCTTCTTTTTCGCAAGCGCTCAATAACAGGCCACTAACCAGAAGCGCGGCAAGTATGCCCATTTTCGAAGTACTGGCTGTCAACATTCTTTGTTCCCGGTGATGTGCGGAGTGCTGTAGTTTAAAACAATGCGCGGCGCTAGTCCCACTCGTCATCGTCCCACTCCTTGAGTTTGCTCTTGTCGACCTGCTTCCATTGCTGTTCACTTAGGCGGTTGTAGCTGACAACCTTGGCGATCGTATAGACGACGATCACGGCGATCATGATAAGAAGAAAAATCAGGCCTTTTGGCATCGTGTTCTGCCCCGTGATTTGCTGTGCCCGCAGCATAGCATCGGCGTGGGCACACCGTCAGTGCACGTCACAGGATAATCCGGATAGAACATGACGTATGAAGCACCACTGGTAGACATTCGCAACGCTACGATCTGGCGCGGCACGACCTGCGTGTTCGAAAATCTCAACCTGGTCATCGAACAACACGAACGCGTCGCTATTGTCGGACCGAATGGATCGGGCAAAACCACGCTGCTCAAGGCAATTAATCGCGAGCTGTATCCGGTTGCGCGCCCTGATACTATTTTCAGGATCCTGGGACGGGACCAGTGGAATGTCTGGGAGCTGCGCAAGCACATCGGGCTCGTTTCGCAGGACCTGCAACAGCGCTATACACCAACGACGACCGCACTCGAAGTCGTCGTATCCGGCTTTCACTCGAGCATTGGCGTGCACGGCACGCTGGCCAAGCGTGTTGATCGGCAGCAGCTTGATGCCGCGCACACTACGCTCAGGGAGCTCGGCATCGAATCGCTTGAAACCACACCGCTACGAGCCATGTCCACCGGCCAGCAACGTCGCTGCATCCTGGCACGTGCCCTGGTACACAAGCCGCACACGCTGATCCTCGATGAGCCAACGGCGGGCCTCGACTTCGCGGCAAGCTTCGACTACCTGCAACGCGTTCAGGCATTGTCGGCTGCCGGGCGCAACATTATCGTCGTTACGCATCACCTCAACGAAATACCGCCGGAAATAGACCGCGTGGTTCTGCTCCAAAATGGCCGCATCGCCGCCGACGGCAGCAAGGGCGACGTCCTGACCGCAGAACAGCTCAGTGAGGTCTACCAAACATCGATCCGAGTGACCGAAATCGACGGCTATTATCTGGCGTATCCGGGGCAGAACGCCAAAACGTGACCTGCTACGCTATTTTTTTGCAGCCGGGATATTATCCTGTGTCTTATGTTCAGACCGGTCCACAGAATTATCACCAGCACCCCGCTCGTCGCGATGCCTGCATTGGCGGCTGAGGGCGGCACGCAGACCGGCATCACGAGCGTTGGGCCCGCGATGTTCCTGTTCGCAATTGCGGGTGCGCTGCTGCTGGCCCTCGTTTTCCGCTCTGCGGCAAATCATCTCGCAAAGTCCATCACCGGCAAGATCGGTCAGTTCAGGATTCGCTCGGCGCTGGCAAAACGCAGCCCGGACGTCTTGCACGATTTTATTTTGCCCGGCGCCTATGGCGGTCTCGCGAAGATCGACCACGCAGTCCTTACGGCGGGCGGCATCCTGTGTATCCAGACCAAGCATTTCAACGGCATAGTTTTTGGTGGCGAGGATGAGGCCCAGTGGACAAACGTCGATGGCGTGCACCGCCGTCGCTTCCTGAATCCCCTGATTCAAAATGAAGGTCGCGCCCGCGCGTTGCGCAAGGTCGTTCCTGACGTGCCTGTCGAGAACCTCGTCATCTTCACCGGCTCGATCGAGTTCACAAAAGCACCCCCGAAAAACGTCATACATGTTCGCGACCTCGATAGCTTTGTCGCGAAGCACGTTTTTGGTCCCAGCAAGATCAAGGACTGGCAGGCCGTCTGGCTAACCGTAAATTCCGCCGTCTTGCGGGACGACGCTGCACGCAAGGATTTCTCTGCGCAGATCAGCTTCGGCTGAGCCTTTGCTTTATACTCGGTCGCCAAGTCCGGCCCGAGAGATACTGCATGGAATCTGTCCTGATTGACTCACCGATTGGCGTACTTGCCGTGTTGTGCGGTGTTGCCGCTTTCTTCTTCCTGCTCGCACAGGTAACGAAAGCCAAACTCTTCAACTACATTCCGCCACTGTTGTTCATCTACGCCACGCCGATTTTTCTCAGCAATCTTGCTGTTGGTGGCAAGACCCTGATTCCAAATTCCTCGATCATCTACTCGGGTCTCAGTAAGTTCGCGCTACCCGTTTTCATTGTATTAATGTTGATCAAGGTCAACGTCCCGGCGATCGTCAAGGTGATGGGCAAGGGCGTACTCGTCATGCTCATGGGCACGGCCGGCGTCATGGTCGGCGGTGTCGTCTCTTACGTCATAGTTCACGGCTGGCTGCCGGACGACTCGTGGAAAGGCGTCGGCACGCTGGCCGGCAGCTGGATCGGCGGCACAGCGAACATGCTGGCGACCAAGGAAATCCTCGGTGCATCGGAATCGCAGTTCACGCTCGCGATCGTTGCCGACAACGTTATCTACATCGTCTGGCTGCCGATACTCCTGATGTCGCGCGACTATGCCGACAAGTTCAACAAGTGGGCACGTGTCCCGGAAGACCGACTCGCCGCGATGGATGCCGCCGCCGCAATCCACATTGAAGACGACCATGCACCGACGATGCAGCAGTACCTGTATCTTGCGGCCGTCGTTATCGGTGTTACCGCGATCGGCCACGGCGCCGCGCCGGGCATTGCCGCCTGGGTCGCCGAGTTGTCGCCCGGGGCGGCAGGAATATTCTCGGAAACAACCACGCGGATTCTCCTTGTCACGACCATCGCACTGGCACTATCGACAACCCGTGTATCGGAGCTACCGAACTCGACCGCACTGGGTACGGCACTGGTTTATATGTTCGTCGCCGGTATGGGTGCACGAGCAGAAATTTCGGGTCTCGGTGATGCGCCAGCGTTCGTGCTGGGCGCCTTCATCTGGATCTTTATCCACGGCCTGTTCATGCTCGCCGGCGCGTGGATATTCCGCGTCGATGTCCATAGTGTCGCAATCGCTTCGGCAGCGAATATCGGTGCCGCGGCGTCCGCGCCCATCGTCGCTGCGCATCACCGGCCTAACCTGGTCCCCGCATCGATCCTGCTGGCGTTACTTGGCTACGCCCTGGGCAACTACCTCGCGCCCCTGACCGGACACCTCGCAAGGATCGCCGTCGGGCAGTAAGGGAATGGCTTTGGCGATCTGGAAAAGACGGGCGAAACAGACTGCGGTCGTCTTGACCGCAATTCTCGCTGTCACAGCAGCAGGCGGTTCCCTGCTGTGGCGCGACAGGCCAACGCTGGACAGCGCAGGGTGGCAAGCCCCACCCGACCGGGCAGAGAATAATGCATCAGTCACGGCAACGTGGCTTGGCGTAACCACGTTGCTGTTCGATGACGGTGAATCGCAAATCCTGATTGACGGGTTCTTCTCGCGACCGACACTCTGGGACTCAGTCCTTGGGTGGGAGGTTGTTAACGACGCCGCTACGATTAACTACGCACTTCATGAATTCGGTATGCGCCGTCTTGCGGCGATCATTCCCGTACATTCACATTTCGACCATGCCATGGACATTGGCGCCATCGCAAGACGCACGAGCGCATCGGTGCTGGGCTCGGAATCCACAGCAAACATCGCGCGCGGGGCCGGTGTTCCTGACGACCAGATTATCGTAGCTACTGATGGGCAGGCGTACGAATTCGGCGAGTTCAGGGTACGCCTGTTACGTTCTCGCCATGCGCCGATCGGCTGGCGAGGCAATGCGCCCCTGCCCGGCACAATCGACGAGCCCCTGAGCCTGCCCCAGCCAATTGATGCCTTTCGGGAAGGTGGGAGCTATTCAATTGTCATCGAACACACGCAGGGCACGACACTGGTCCAGGGCAGTGCCGGGTTTGTCGAAGGTGAACTGGAACCGCTGTCCGCCGATGTCGTAATGCTTGGCATTGGCGGGCTGACGACGCTGGACAGGGAGTACGCAGAGACTTACTGGCAGGAAACGGTCACTAACACCGGCGCGCTCGTGGTCTACCCGATTCACTTTGATGATTTTACCAAGCCTTTCGGTACGGTCGTCCCATCACCGAAGTTCCTCGGCAATCTGGAGAAGACCGCAAGGTGGTTTGACGCGTTTCGCGACAAATGGGACCAGGAGACGCAGATCTTGCTACCTGAGTTTGGCAAGCCCATTCCGCTCTATGCGCCGCCATCTTCGAGCACCTGACCCGACGCCAGTTCGGATAAGGCCGAGCGTCCTTCTACCAAAGCCAGTTTTTGCGTTCGGCTAAGTCGCTTGACCCGGTATTCAAGCTGCGATGCACTCGCCCTGTCGCCGACCACTTCTGAGAATACGACCTGCAGCGGCCCTCTGCCACGCAGGTACCTCGCACCACGGGGGCTGGCTTCGTGTTCAGCCAGGCGCTTGCTGACGTCAGTTGCAATGCCAGTGTACAGCGTGCCATCCGCGCACCGTACGATGTAGAGACTGAACTCGGAACCGGCCACTTCGGCCTCAGGCGTTGCCGCCAACCAGCGTGTCACCCAGTACGCGGAACGCGCCCGCCTCTATGCTGTCCTGGTTCTCGGTGGTGTCCGACCACGTCAACACAATGTCGGCGATATCACCCAGTTCAGCGGCCGGCTCATGCAGTCGCAGCGTCAACACGTTGCCCGTCAGGCCAGCTTCGCGGATAAGGTTATGACCGCCGAACTGCTGTTCGTTGATCTCAATGTAGATCGATTCATCGAACTCTTCATCGACAGTACGCATGAGCAACAGGTAGTCGTTGATATCACCAACGTCTGTTGTCTTCGCAAAGAACAGCATCGTTGCGTTGTCACGGACATCGAATGCGACCGTGTCGTATTGTCGGCTTTCAGTCATTGAGACTCTCGGCTATCGAGCGTCTGTTGTATCAGTTCATCCTTCTCTTGCCAAATCTCACCGAGCCAGGCCTGCACGTTACGACGCCATTCGCGGTCGTTTTCGTAGTCGCCGCAGGTCAGCCATGATTCGACCGGACGCTCCCGCACGCTGACCAGGACCTCGACGTGCTTGCCGCAGCACATGTCCCAGAAATTTGCCGGCCCGTCGGGGTAGACGAGCGTGACGTCGAGTATGGAGCCAAACATCTCTCCCATGGAGGACATCGCAACGGCAAATCCACCGGCGCGTGGTCGCAGCAGATGGCGATAGGGGGCGTTGTGGCGATCGCGCTTTTCTACGCTGAAACGTGTGCCTTCGACGAAGTTGATCACCGACGTCGGCGTATGACGGAACTTCTCACAGGCCTTCCGCGTCGTTTCGAAGTCCTTACCTTTCATATGCGGATTGCGCGCGAGATAGCGAGCCGAATATCGCTTCATGAACGGCATATCCAGAGCCCACCAGGCGATGCCGAGAAATGGAAACCAGACGAGCTGTTGTTTGATAAAAAACTTCAGAAACGGGATGCGCCGATTGAAAATCTTTTGCAGGACCAGAATGTCGACCCAGGTCTGGTGATTCGACATCACCAGATACCAGTCGTCGCGGCGCAGGGCATCGACTCCCGTGGCACGCCAGTCGATGGATCCAGCCTTCGCCAGGATCGCCGAGTTCAGCGCAACCCAGGTTTCGCCCATAGCCATGAGGAGACGCGTGATCTCCCGCCGCAGAGCGGGGACCGGCAGCAGCAGCTTGACGACCGCCAGCACCAGGATTGGTCCGAACCAGAAAACAGTGTTCAGGGCAAAACCGCCCAACACGAGAACGCCGCGAAGATGCCGGAAGAAAGCTCTCAATCTAGTATGCTCATTGAATCGATTGCGCATTCTATCCCGAAGCCATGACCAAACGCATGACACCTGAAAAGGCCCTGGCCGCTGTGGCGACATCGGACGCTGGCCTGTACGGCGTTCTGAACGACGAACGTATGGACTTCGCTCCCGGCCGGGAGCGCCCGGCATGAGTGTACTGAAAATGCTGTTTAGCCCGCTGGCCCAGGACCCGGCTTACCATGCGTTTGCCGACGGCCGCGCACTGTTGGGTATTCCGAATTTCTGGAACGTCGTTTCCAGCGTGCCGTTCCTCATCGTCGGGGTCTGGGGCCTCGTATTCCTGGCACGCTACCCGGGCACAGTCACTCACCTGCGCGGCGTCTGGACGGTATTCTTCATCGGCATTATCGTAATAATGTTCGGCTCCGGCTATTACCATCTTGCCCCCGACAACGCTTCTCTCGGCTGGGATCGCCTGACCATGGTCATTGCCTTCATGAGCCTGTTTGCGCTGGTCATCGGCGAATACCTGTCAACGGAATGGGCAAACCGCCTGCTGGTGCCGCTGTTGCTCATCGGCGTGGGCAGCGTCTACTACTGGTTGAGTACCGAAGCGCAGGGCGCGGGCGACCTGCGACCTTATGCGCTTGTCCAGTTCCTGCCCATGTTCCTGGTACCGTTCATTGTGCTGTTACGCCGGGGGCGGAGTGACCTGGGACCCTGGTTTGGGCTGATGATCGTCTTTTATGCCGCGGCCAAGATCTTCGAATTCTACGACGCGTCCGTGTTTGCGGCCGGCGAGTTGATGAGCGGCCATGCGATCAAACACGTACTGGCAGCACTGGGGGCCGCCTGCCTGCTCCTGGGCCTGCACGAGAGGGCGCGCCGAGTACCCGTTACGGGTTTCCCCAAGTAGCCAGAAGCCCTCATTGCCGTTACCATGCGGCCCGCATCCCAATCGTGTGGAAAACCCAAGATGACGACCGCAAAACGAATCGACGGCAAGGCCAGGGCCGAGCAACTCGCTGAATCCATTACCGAGCAGACGGCTGCGTTGCTGTGCCGAACACGGCATCAAGCCCGGCCTCGCCGTAGTCATTATCGGGGAAGACCCTGCCAGCCAGGTGTACGTACGCAACAAGAAACGTCGCGCCGAGGCGTGTGGCTTTCATTCCGTGCAGCACACGCTGGCCGACGACACGTCGCAGGACGATGTGCTCGCGCTGATCGACGATCTCAACAAGGATGACGCCATCCACGGCATTCTCGTGCAGTTGCCGTTGCCGGGACATCTCCACGAGCAGACCATCACTCAGGCCATCGCTCCATCCAAAGATGTCGACGGATTCCACTTCGTGAATATCGGCAAACTCACCGCCGGCCACACAGCCGACGCGTTCGTACCGTGCACGCCGGCCGGTTGCATCCTGATGATCGAAGACGAACTGGGCAGCGATTTTTCGGGCCTCAACGCAGTCGTCATCGGACGTTCCAACATTGTCGGTAAACCAATGGGCGCGCTGTTGCTGCAGCGCAATGCCACCGTCACCATGACGCACAGCCGTACCAAGGACCTGCCGGGTGTCGTCCGCAATGCGGACATCGTCATCGCGGCGGTCGGTCGCGCCGATATGGTGAAGGCCGACTGGGTCAAGCCCGGCGCTGTTGTCATTGATGTCGGTATAAACCGGGTCGAAAAAGAAATCGACGGTGAACTGAAGTCGAAGCTCACAGGCGATGTCGACTACGACGATGTCTGCACCGTGGCCGGGGCGGTTACACCGGTACCCGGCGGCGTTGGCCCCATGACGATCACGATGCTGATGTTCAACACGCTGCGCTCAGCACGTCTCGCCGCGGGCCTTGAAGCCTAGATAACGCCCTGCTCACGCAGGTTCGCGAGCTGCACCTCAGAGTAACCGGCGGCCGAGAGCACGCTGTCCGTGTCCTGCCCTAAATCGGGTGGCGCTGACGCGATCTCAGATCTCGTCTCGCTGAAGCACGGCGCTGGCGCTGGTTGTTTCACCCCGGCAACTTCCGTGAATGTTCCGCGAGCCAGGTTGTGTGGATGTTCGGGCGCTTCGTCAAAATCGAGTACCGGCGCAAAACAGATATCCGTACCTTCCATGAGGTCACACCACTCGGCACGCGTCTTTGCTCTGAAGAGCTCAGCGAACCTTTGCTTGAGCTCTGGCCAGCGCTGCTTGTCGTACTGATTCGCAAAATCCGGGTCGTCAGCGAGGCCCAGCTTCTGAAGCAGCAACGCATAGAATTGCGGTTCGATCGAGCCCACCGAAACATATTTGCCGTCGGCCGTCTCATACGTGTCGTACCAGTGAGACGCGCCGTCCAGCGGGTTGTCCTGCCGCTGCGGCGACCACTGTCCGTTCTGGAACAGGGCGTACAACAACGAAGTGGCGGCCGCGGATCCATCCGAAATCGCGGCGTCGACAACCTGGCCCTTCCCGGTCGTCTGTGCATTCAGCATGGCCGCCAGCATGCCCACCGCAAGCAGCATGGACCCTCCGGCTATATCGCCCACCAGCGTGGGCGGCACCGTCGGGGGCGAATCTGCACGACCGCCGTACCAGAGCGCACCGGACAGGGCCACATAGTTGATATCGTGCCCTGCCGCCTGGGAGAGCGGGCCGTCCTGGCCCCAACCGGTCATGCGCCCGTAAACCAGTCGTGGATTGGCCTCCAGACACGCTTCCGGCCCCAGACCCAGGCGCTCCATGACGCCGGGTCGAAATGCCTCGATTAGTCCGTCGGCATCGCGCAGCAGCCGCAAGACAATAGCTGTAGCACCTTCTCCCTTGAGGTCGATCGCGATCGACTTCTTGCCGCGGTTCATGATCTTCGCGTTGGCGTTTTCCAGCATGCCAGTGCGGTTGACGGGATCCGCCTTGCGCTCGATCAGGATTACCTCGGCCCCCATATCGGCGAGCATCATTCCGCAGACCGGTGCCGGCCCGATACCACCCATCTCAATAATTCGCTTGCCTGCCAGCGGTCCCATGCTTCACTCTCCTGTGTAGAGTCGACTTGGTACGCGACTCCGCCACGCAAATCAATCCTGCAGGAAGACACAGCTTGACAGCCGAAAACTTCAGAACAATCTGGCTCAAGGCAGACGACCCCAGCGTCGTGCAGATCATCGACCAGAGGCTGTTGCCACACGAATACACGGTGCATGACCTCTGCACATGGCAGGACGCGGACACAGCGATCGCGGATATGTATGTTCGCGGAGCACCGCTTATCGGCGCGACGGCTGCCTGGGGGCTGTACCTTGCAGCTCTTTCCGATCCGACGCCGGCAGGCATCCGTGCGGCGGCCGACGCGTTGCTGCAGTCCCGACCGACAGCCGTAAATCTGCGTTGGGCGATCGAGCGGATCCTGCGGCTCGTCGAGGCGTCAGGTGACGATCTGGTGCAACGAATTCAGGCCGATGCACAGGCGATCTGCGATGAGGATGTCGAGATCAGTCGTGGCATCGGCAATCACGGCGTCGTGCTGCTTGAGGAAATCGCCAGGCAAAAACCCGGCGAGACAATCAACGTCCTGACCCACTGCAATGCGGGCTCGCTCGCGACCATCAACTACGGAACCGCCACTGCCCCGATATACTTCGCGCAACAACGGGGCATCGATATTCACGTCTGGGTGGATGAAACCCGTCCCCGCAACCAGGGTTCGCAACTGACGGCCTGGGAACTGTCCGCCAGCGGCGTTCCCCATACGCTCGTCGTTGACAATGCCGGCGGTCACCTGATGCAACACGGGATGGTCGACATCGTTTTCACCGGCACCGATCGCACAACGCGATGTGGTGACGTCGCGAATAAAATAGGCACGTATCTCAAGGCGCTGGCGGCGCACGACAACCGCATCCCGTTCTATGTCGCTCTGCCATCGACGACAATCGACTGGCACAGTCGTGACGGTGTTGCCGAGATTCCGATTGAAGAGCGCGACCCCGAAGAAGTCAGTCACATCTACGGCATCAGCAATGGCAAACCCATGCGAGTACGCACAACAGCCAATGACACGCCCATTAGCAACTATGCGTTCGACGTCACGCCCGCCCGACTCGTTACCGGGTTGATCACCGAGCGGGGTATTTGCGACGCGTCCGAAGAAGGACTGCTCAGCCTGTTTCCCGAGATGAGAGACGTTTGATGCTCGACGAAGGCTATATCAAGTACGAAAGCCACTGGACGCCTGGTCCCGCATCACATGTGACAGCCGCGCGACACCTCGAATTCTGGCGCAGGCCATTGTACGAGGCGCAATTGATCGGCGAATACGCAGAGCACGGCATTGGTTACGGCAACATTAGTGTGCGTCGAGGTTCCAGCGGACTATTTCTGATCAGTGGTACTCAAACCGGTCATTTGCCGGTGACCGATGAACGCCATTATTCGCTCGTCACGGACTGCGACATCCGCGCCAACACAGTCAGGTGCAGCGGGCCCATTCAGGCTTCGTCCGAAGCCATGACGCACGCGGCGATCTACGCACTGGGCGGCACGATCGGTGCGATCGTGCACGCGCACAGCGCGGAACTCTGGAGGCGCCATCTCGGTAAGCTGCCGACGACTGATGCAAAGATTGCCTACGGAACGCCTGCGATGGCCCAGGAACTCGACCGGCTCTACCGGATGGAGGGCCTGCGTGATTCAGGAATCGCCGTCCTGGCCGGTCATGATGACGGCCTGATCAGTTTCGGCACAACGCTGGAAGAAGCCGCCACCCGAATGCTCAATCTGGCTCGTCCCGGCTAACGGGCAGAAGCGAAAACCGGAACGTGCGGCAGGCTTTGATGCCAGACTGTTGTTCACCGTCTGGTAGCGGCTTCCATGTGGATTTGCGTACGGCTTTTTTCGCTATTTTTTCGAACACTCGACTCGTGCTTCGACGCACGGCTATGCGCCGGGGGTAACCGCTGCGCGAAATATTGAAGCAGACCTGCACGCTGCCCTCGATCCGATCGCGGCGGGCAACCTCGGGGTATTCGGGGATTACGGTGTGCAGCGGTACGCGTTCAGTATTGGAATCGACCCGGTCAACGCCGCTCTGCCCGAACGCAGGCACGACCAGCGCAACAGCGAGCAAAGCCCCGAGACTAGTCGTTCGAAGAATCGTCACTCCCATTTTCCATCGCGCTGCGGCGTTCGTCGACCTCGACGTTGGGCCTCACGGGATCGGTCTCGTCGAGCAACATACCTTTGGCAATCTTGAGATTTCTGGATGAAGGACTCAGTGCCTGGCCACGAGCGATATCGGCCTCTGACTCTTCAAAGCGCTCCAGCCTGAGATAAACCAGGGCCCTGTTGTTGTAGGTTCGCCAATGGGCCGGATCGCGCTCGAGTACCCAATTACAGTGCGGTAATGCCGTCAGCGGCTTGTCAATCAAAATGTAGCCGGCGCACAGATTAGAGTGACCCATCTTTCGCTCGAGTTCGCCCTGGGCCATTTCCAGCCCACGCAGGGTCAGCCTGACACCTTCAGCGCCATCGCCTGCTATCAGGGCATCCGCGCCATCAGCCAACAGGGCATTGCGCGGTCCGATCACTGTCTTGGACTCTTCAGTGGCCGCAAGCTCCGGACAGGCCAGCAACAGGAAACCTGCGACCAGTAGTATCCAGTAGCTTATGTGCCTTATCTTCACTTCATTACTCTAACCGCTGATGTAACTCCCCAGCTGCTCGATCTCTTCCTTTTGGTCCGAGATGATGGCCTGAACCAAATCTCCAATCGATATCAATCCGACCACCTTACCGTCCATCACAATCGGCAAATGGCGAATGCGTCGTTCAGACATCAGGTTCATGCAATCATTCACTGACTGCATTGGCGAAGCCGTCACGAGATCTGTCGTCATGATATCGGCGACCGGAGTCGACTCGGATGAGCGACCCTTAATGATGACCTTGCGCGCGTAGTCACGCTCCGTGACGATGCCCTGGAGTTCGTCGCCATCCATGACGAGCAAAGAGCCAACCGCGCGGTCAGCCATGAGCTTGATCGCATCGAAAACCGACGCGTCCTGGACGATTGAAATAACCTCGTCGCCTTTTGAATCGAGCAGATGCTGCACCAGTTTCATTCCGCCTCCCCTTTTGCCCGCGGGCAGTGGTTTAAGGGGAAGTTTAGCAGATGCCGCCTAACCTTCCCCTTCGACGGTCCCGCGGACATTCGAGTGGGTGACGCCGCCACTGCCATCGTCAAGGATTATCAGGTCTTTAGCCACGTCTCTGACGCGAATTCCGCCGGATCCATCGTCGATCGTGACACTGCCACCCACTGCATCAATGGTGATGCTGCCGGAGCCGTCATCCACGAAGACGTCGCCGTTGACGCCAACCACGTCGATAGAGCCGGACCCATCATGAATTCGCAGGTTTCCCACCCCGCGCACATCAATCGAGCCCGAGCCGTCGTCGATCCGGACATCGGCCGCGAAGTTGGCGACGTCGATGGAACCCGAGCCGTCATCGATTGCGAGTGCCAGCGACGCCGGAGCCCGGACTTCCAGATCAACGCGGCCGTTCGAGCCCGAACGCCAGAACCCCTGCTCGAAGCCTGATTTCAGCCGCGCCGAACCGCCAACTTCCTTGAGACTCAGCGTAAGCTCACTGGCGATAATCTCCTTCCCGTCTTCTTCGCTGGCATCCGGAATAACGATGGTCGCTTTGACTTCGATACTTCTCAGGCCATCGACGCCTGTGACATCAAGCGAGCCCGCGCCGGCGTCGATAATAAGCTTCTGGAGACCCCTGGCCTTCAGCTTCAAGTCACGAACCTCCGTGTAGTCACCCGCTGCGGCGCTCGAAAAACTCGCCATGAACATGGCCATTAGGATGATGCTGCGCATAGTGGTCCCCTGTGAGCTTGTGACACGCGTATTAATAGTTAGACGCCCCTGAGGGGGTTTTGGTTGCAATCACCGCAGTCAGTCCTCGCGCTCTGCGTACCCGGCCAGCCGCTCCGACAGCGAATCCGCCGAATACCAGGTCCCGCGCAACATGACGCCGTGAATGCGATGCGCATGCCGGACGTCCTCCAGTGGATTAGCGTTGAGCAGGACCAGGTCGGCGTCGCGGCCAACAGCAACCGCGCCCGCATTACTGTCGAGAAACTCGGCAACGGCAACCGTACCGGTTCGCAATGCCTCATAGGGCGTCAGTCCAGCTGCAACGAGTGCATCGAGCTCTCGATGTAGCGAAAACCCCGGCACGCTGAAGACTTGTGGCGAGTCTGAACCCAGGAGCAGGCCGGCCCCGGCCTTGTGTAATTCCAATATCAATCGGCGGCGCAACTCTATCGCCAGGGCCGCCACTTGCGGATTGAAATCATGGTCTGCGAGCAGCGTTTCTTTTGCAGCAACCCAGCGCTCCACGGTGTCTTTGGGCATGTATCGCATGCCGGGTTGGTTGCGAAGCTCGGCTGTTGGCGTCGCATTAATCCGAACCTCGACGAGAATTTCGGTGGGAACGTTCCAGGTACCGGCCTCCGCCGTGGCCCGAGCGATCTCCGGGATACGCTCAGCATCGAGCTCCGTCGCCAGCATGACATCGAAGAAACCGCCGTAGCCCCCGAAACCGTCGCTGCCAGCAGGCAACAATGCGGCGAAGTAGCCATCCAGGTGATCGATTGTGGCCATGCCGAGCTGCAGCGCACGAGCAATGCCTACCGCCACGGGGACATGACCCGCAAACGGCATGCCAAGCTCATTGGCGGTCTCGGCAACGGCCTCGAATTCCTCCGCGGTCAGTCCTGGATGAATCTTGACGAAGTCGTAGCCTGATCGGCGCTGGTCCCTGACCATCTGACGCGCCTGATCAGCGCCGGCAACCGACCGGCCATTGAAAGACGGTCCGGATGTAACAAGGCGCGGGCCAAACACGGTGCCGTTATTGAGCCTTTCGCGCAGGCCGATATGCGATGGCTGCCCGAGCATGCCCCGTATCGTGGTCACGCCATTGGCCGCGTAGAGACTGAAGTACCGGTCAAGCTCGTCCGAGCTGGCGGCCGGCACGTGAGCGTGCATTTCGGCGAGGCCCGGCATCAGGAAACGATCGGTGCCATCAATGACTTTCGCGCCCTTCGGAATCGGGGTCTCGTCGACAGGTCCGAGTACCGCGATAACACCGTTCTTCACCACAACAGTCTGCTGGCCGATGACCGTTTCCGAGGTCATGGGCACTACGTTCACGTTGACGAACGCGGTGGTTTGGGCGCAGACGGCCGACGCAGCCAGCAACCCCGTGAAAAGAACAAGAAAACGACTCATGAATCGTTCTCCTCAGTGGAACGAATACTGGCGAGCTTGTCGTCTGCGATATTGCCGCCACAGATTACCACGGCGACCCGCTTGCCCCTGAGTTCAAGCCGCCGGGCCAGCATGCCTGCGACAGCCACACCTGCGGCACCTTCGATCGTATCGAATTCGCTGTCCATGAACGCCCGCATGCCTGCGGCGATTTGTTCTTCATCCACAACGATCCAGTCGTCGACTACCGCCTGGTTAAGCTCAAAGGTCACCGAGCCCTGTTCAATGCCGCCGGCCGTGCCGTCAGACAGGGTTGGCTTACTGGGCATGTCGATGATCTCGCCCGCTTCGATGGAGCGCGTCATGACGGGTGAAGCCAGCGGTTGGCAGCCATAGACACGAACGCCGGGATTGTGGACTTTTAGCACTGCGCCGGTACCGCCAATAAGGCCGCCACCGCCGACGGCAATGAAAACCGCATCGACATCAGGCAGGTCTCCGACGATCTCCACACCGCAGGTACCCTGACCGGCGATGACCTCCTCGTCGTTGTAGGGGGAGAGATAGAACATACCTGTGTCGCTTGCGTATTCACGAGCATGCTGTTCTGTGTCGAGGCCATCCGTACCAAACAAGCGCACCTCGCCACCATAGCTTCTGATCTTCTCTATTTTTGCCGACGACGTCTGTTCGGGAACGAAGATAACCCCGGTGACACCGAGCGCGCGCATCGCGCAGGCAACAGCGGCTCCATGATTGCCGCTCGATGCGGCCACGCAACCGCGCGCACGGTTCTCGTCGTCAAGCGTCAGCAAGCGATTGGTCGCACCTCGCAGTTTGAATGAGCCCGTGGTCTGCCGGTTTTCCAGCTTGAAGTAAACCTCGGCGCCCAATGCGTCGCTGAACGTCGACGAGCGCTGTAGTGGCGTGTGCTCGAGATGCCCGGCGCAGCGCATTGCCGCCGCGCTCGCAGCCGCGGCGGTACTAGATACGATCGACACTGAAAGTGTCGCAGCTATCCGGATCGCCGCTGCCCAGTCCTTCGCGGAACCAGCGCTGTCGCTGTTCCGATGTACCGTGGGTGAACGATTCGGGCACAATGGTGCCCTGGCTCTGGCGCTGCAGCGTGTCGTCACCAATTGCACTCGCCGCGTTCAGCGCCTCGTCGATGTCGCCGGCTTCAAGGATATTGCGAGCCTTGTCCGCACGCAGGGCCCAGACGCCAGCGAGACAATCCGCCTGCAACTCGAGACGGACAGACAGTGCGTTTGCTTCGGCCGTGCCGAGTCGTTGTTTCATCTGGTGCACCTGCCCCGAGATGCCGAGCAGGTTTTGCACATGGTGGCCGATTTCGTGCGCAATAACGTAGGCCTGCGCGAAATCACCGGGCGCCTTGTAGCGGGTTCGCATCTGATCGTAGAAGCTGAGATCGATGTAGGCCTTCCTGTCCGCCGGGCAATAGAACGGCCCCATGGCTGCCTGGCCAAGGCCGCACGCGGAACGAGTAGCACCCGTAAACATCACCAGGGTTGGCGCCTCGTAGCGACGTCCCTGTGCGGCAAAAATCTCGGTCCACACGTCCTCGGTGTCGGCAACGACCACTGACACCATATCGGCCAGCGGGTCATTTTCGAGTTCTTCGGCCGTTGGGCGCGAACCGGTCGACGACGCGCCCCCGCCCTGCATGCCCTCTAGCAACGGTGTAGGGTCAACCCCGAAATACATCGCGACAAGGACCAGGACGATGGTTCCCACGCCACCGCCGAGTATCTTCGGCCCTGCCCGCGAACCGCGTCGGTCTTCTACGTTTGAACTGCGTCTGCCGCCTTGCCACCGCATGGCCTGCTCCTTGATCCGGGGCCGGCCATTGTCGACCATCCAACCCGGCATTTTCAAATATGCGCTTAAGCGCGGCTGGGTTCTACATCTGCTCTTCGATCGGCAGCAAGCTCAGGAGCTTCGTCGTGAAGCGACGCCAGAGACTGGTCTGTGGCTCCGTCGTGATGATCTCCTCAACACCGGCCGTCTGGAGTAGCCATTGCAGCCGGTTCTTGCGTGACAGACTCAGTTTGTAAGCAAAGTCCGGCAAGGAATCGAGGATGCTGGTCGCCATGGATTCCGCCAGGGCGTCTGACTCGACTTCCATACCCATCTCGGTATTAAGATACAGCGAGCGCGGGTCGAGATTGAATGAACCAACGAACAGCCGCTTGCGATCGACGGTCGCCACCTTCGAGTGCAAAGTGATTTTGGTGTCCGTTGCCATTGCCTCAAAACGGGGTCGCAGTTCATAGAGCTCTATACCCTGCTGCAACAGCGGCTTGCGGTAGCGCGCGTAGACGGCATGCACGCTTGAGTGATTGGTTGAAGCCAGAGAGTTGCTGATGATGACCACCCGCACCCCTTTCCTGACAAGCGCACCGAAGAAATCGACACCCTGCTTCTGCGGCACGAAATACGGAGAGATGACAATCAGTTCCTGCTCTGCGGCTGACACCAGCTTCAGCAGGTAGTTGCTCATCTCACTCTGCCGACGTCGCATCAGGTTACGGACCTTGTCGGGATGGTCCTGCACAATTCGGGTATTGGCCGCGACCAAGTCCAGTTGACCATCGACGAAACCGTCGATCAGCGCGCCGTTAACACCTTTCAGGAACGGCTCATCCCGATGTCGTTGTACATACTTGCGTGCTTCTTCGAGCGAATCCGCAACGCTGCCGTGCGCGACCTGTTTATCGAACGCATCCATCGGAATCGCTTCGGGCGAGTTCCAGTATTCATCGAAGCCATCCGACACATCGTTGACGACCAAACCGATCGCCATCAGGTCCTCATCGATAAACTCCGTTTTGCCGCCGGTCCGGTAGTACTCATCGGCGATATTACGGCCGCCCACGATCGTCACCTGGTTATCGACCGTGAACGACTTGTTGTGCATGCGGCGATTCAGAATGTTGAAATTTGCCAACAGGCTGATGAAGCGCGACCGCCTCCGTGGAAACGGGTTGAACACCCTGACCTCGATATTCTCGTGCTCGTCGAGCGACAACAGGCCGGAGTCGACTTCGTCCGTGAGTGCGTCGTCCATCAGCAGGCGCACGCGCACGCCGCGCTCTGCCGCTTGCCCGAGATGCAGGGCAACGAGGTTACCGGACAGGTCATCCTTGATCAGGTAGCTCTGGATATCGACGGTCTTTTCGGCCAGGTCGATCAGCCCGACGCGCGCACCGAGCGCGTCACTTCCGGAATCCAGCCGATATACCGCCGACTGCGTTTGCCGGGCTCTTAACCAGGTCGTCGCTGCGACGCCCAGTACCGTCCCCTCAGTGTCGGTCGGTTTCCATGACTCATTGCGTTCGGGTAGTTTGAAAAACCGCTGGTACTTTGGCGGCAGGCGGCTACCAACCAATGTCGAGAACATCCCCATGAGGGTGATGATTCAGGAACCAGCGGGCGCTGACAACCGCTAATGCGCTTTCCGACCATATATGTGGCATCAATTTTACAGAATCAGGCGTATGGAACTGGTTCGTTGCGTGGCCGTCATCGATATGCAAGGATCGGGACTCGTTTGACAAAGGCACACCTGTCGAAAGGCAGCGTCGCAAAGCTTCCGGTCTAAAGGATTTTCCAAGGACAGCGGGGCCACCAACGCGAACTCGTATCGCTGCAGCGATACGTCTCGGGTGTCTTTGGCAGTGATTGACAACGCTGGAGGCATTGATGGCATCCCCGAGATTTCGCGACACCGGCCGGTTCGTCCGACGCACCGCCCCCACCAAGACGTACATTCCCGCGAACCTCGCGGATCTGATGCGCTGCCTCGACCCCGCCAGCAATGCACCGGTGCCCATTCGAATTCGTGGCGCCGGCACGGCAGCGACCGACTGCAACACCAACAGCGCCGGAACGGTCATCGACATGACGGGACTCGATCGTATCGTCCACATCGATGCCTACAACCACACTGTCAAGGTTGAGGCCGGTGTGCGCCTTGGAACGCTGGTTGGCGCATTAGCCGAACAGGGGCTCGAACTGATTGGCAATCACGACCAGATGGGACGCACCGTTGGTGGCGCGGTCGCATCGCCGTGCATCGGCGCTTGTATCGGTGGGCAGGCAGCCTATCTTTCGACCCAGGTAATCAGTCTGAAAGTCATCACGGCAAGCGGGCAAGTGATGACAGTCTCGGAGCAGCAGAAGCACCTGTTGAACGCCTTCCGTCTCAGCTATGGAATGCTTGGCGCGATTTACGAAGCCACCTTGCGGGTGCGCCCCATTGCTACGTTCTCGGCAAGCCACCGCAGTCTCTCAATCGAGACGTTCGCGGACGTCGCCAACCGGCTCGCAAGCCGCGATATCGGTCTCAAGTTTTATGTGTTGCCACACATGGATCGCGTCTACCTCGATTTGCGTCGTTATGAACGAACGCCTGGCAACTCCTACAACGCACCCTGGAGAATCAAGGACTGGGGTGAAAGCACGGTGCTGCCCCATGTCTTCAAGTCACTGAACCGCGTCCTCCCAATTCCCTCAATGAAATACCGGCTAATGGATAGCATCAGTGCAGCAACGCATGGCCTCGTCAACACTCGCCTGGTCCGCAATGGCAACAACGTCACGTCAAGCGGAACCCCGGGACGACGCAAGCCGCGCAACGTTTTACGGTCGACCTGGTGTTTTCCGGCATCCGATTTTTCCGTAGTCATCAAGGCCTATCGCGAGTTTTGCAGGGACACGCTGGCCCAATCGGGATACCGCACGGACCTTCCGGTTGTGGGTTTCCGAGTCGCCAGGGACGTGTCAGCTATTCTGTCACCGTCCTTCGATGAACCCCTGATCGCATTACAGACGGCATCGACGCAGGAGAAAGGCTGGGAAGACTTCATCATTGACCTCGCTCAGTTCGCCGAGAACTGGGGTGGCACACCGCTATTCAGTGAATCCCGGGCATTGCGCGCCGAATATGGCAAGCAGATGTATTCAAATCGCCTCGATTTCTTTCGGAGGATACGCCGCCAGCTCGATGCGCACGGACGCTTCCTCAATCCGTTTATGGCCCAGTATTTCGAGTAAACGCGAAAAAAAACACGTTTTGCCCCCTTTTTGAGGTCAATACGGCTGGACTTTATATATCGAACTGATATTATACATCGCCCCGATATATGGGCAGTGCTAGCTGCCAGGCGTGACCGCAATGGATGTCAAAACCGTGTGCCTCGGCATGCTGACCGACGGGCCAGCATCAGGCTACGACCTTAAGAAAGAATTCGAGTCTTCGTTCGGCCATTTCTTTGCCGCCGGCTACGGTTCGATATACCCCGCCCTGTCCTGGCTCGCAGACAACGAGCTTGTGAGTTGCGAGGAGATTGCGCAGGACGGCAAGCCTGACCGCAAGCTCTATCGCATCAATGAAGCGGGTCGGCAGTTCCTGCTAAAGGCACTTAAAAACACCCAGCCGTGCCACAAGGTCCGCTCGGAGTTCCTGGCAACGATGTGCTTTGCGCACCTGATGGAAGAAGAGGACATTCAGGCGGTCCTCGATCACCGGCTCAGCGAGATCAGCAGATACAGGGAGCTCTTCCGGAACATCGAACAAGAGGGTATGTGCGACTGGACGGAAGGTGCGAAGTTCGTCCTCGGGTTCGGCAAAACCGTCGCTGCTGCGATGGAAACCTACATTAAAGAGAACCGCCACACGCTGGCGACAGAATCGACTGCCAAATCGGCAGCCGGTTAGATAGGAATTAAAGACAATGGCATTTGGCAATATCAATCGATTCAGATCCTGGTACGTGTCGGCAGGCATCATCACAGTGGTCACGATCTGGCTCCTGTCCGGGCAGCTCAGCGGGAACGAAGAGACCGAACAGGCGACGGCGGAGACCGCCGCAACTACGACCTTAAGAAATGCGGTCCGTGTTCGCACGCAGTCGGCCGAGGAAGTCATGCGCACGATTGTCGTCAACGGCAAGACAGCGCCCGCACGTATCACCCATCTCGCGGCTGAAACAGACGGTCGCATCGAATACATCGGCGCGGAGCGTGGTGCAAGCCTCAACAGGGGCGAGCTTATTGTGCGGCTCGACGAACGTGATCGTTCGGCCCGCCTCGCGCAAGCCGAGGCAACCGTCAGGCAACGCGAAGTAGAGTATGCAGCTCGAGAGCGGCTCAAATCGGAGAGCTATGTTTCTGAAGCGCAACTTCAGGAAGCGCTGGCGCTGCTCGAGACGGCCCGTGCAGAATTAACGCGTGCACAACTCGATCTTGACTACATGTATGTTCGGGCGCCGTTCCCAGGCGCCCTGCAGGCTCGCAACGTAGAAGTCGGTGATTTCGTAAAGCGTGGCGATCCAATCGCGACCTATGTTGATAACCGCAAGATCATCGTGAGCGCCAACGTATCGGAGTTCGATGCGAAGTATGTGCATGTCGACGAAACGGCCGAAGCCCGGCTCGCCACGGGCGAGACCGTGCGCGGTCGTATTCGCTATGTCGCACCCGTCGCCGACGAAGCGACACGGACGTTTACCGTCGAGCTCGAAGTTGCCAACGCGGACGGCAATCTTCGCGCCGGTGGTACGGCTGAACTTCGCATCCCTGCGCAGACCGTGTTAGCGCATCGTGTTTCGCCATCCCTGCTGACACTGGACGATGCCGGCAATGTGGGCGTCAAGATCATCAACGATCGCGGTGAAGTCGAATTCGTCGTCGCCGATATTGCCCTGTCATCGAGCGACGGGGTCTGGCTGGCGGGCCTGCCCCCGACGGCGACCATTATTACGGTGGGCCAGGGCTACGTTCCCAGCGGGGCCGTGGTCGATGCGGTTCCCGAAGGTGATGCAGAGACGGCTGTCGCCATCATGGAGTCTGAGGACGCCAGGTAATGAATATGATCGAACTGGCAATGCTGCGGTCCCGGACCGTGGTGCTTTCGTTGCTGGTCGTCCTGATTGGCGGCGTTCTCGCGTACATCACGATCCCCAAGGAAGCCGAGCCTGACATCGAAATTCCGATTGTCTATGTCAGCATCGACCACGATGGTATCTCGCCAGAAGATTCGGAGCGCCTTCTGGTCCGCCCAATGGAGCAGGAGCTGCGCTCCATTGAAGGTGTCAAGGAAATGACGGCAAGCGCCTACGAAGGTGGCGCAAACATACAGCTTGAATTCGACGCGGGCATCGATACCAAGCAGGCCCTGCAGGACGTGCGCGAGAAGGTTGACCTCGCCCAGGCGAAACTGCCTGGCGAGACGGACGAACCGACCGTACAGGAAGTGAAGATGTCGCGCTTCGATCCGATGCTCGTCCTTAACCTCGCGGGTAATGTGCCGGAACGTTCGCTGACAACGATTGCGAAAAACCTCAAGGAGAAGCTCGAGGCACTAACGGGTGTGCTTGAGGTGAACCTCATCGGCACCCGCGAAGAACTAATGGAAGTGGTTGTCGATCCACTTGCGATGGAAAGCTACGGCCTCGATCAGGCGCAGATCATCCAGTTTGTAAGCCGCAACAATCGCCTGGTTGCCGCGGGTGCGCTGCATAGCAGCGAAGGACGATTCCCGGTTAAGGTTCCCGGTGTTTTTGAGAGCGCCGAGGATGTGCTCGACATGCCTATCAAGGCGGTCGGCGACCGCGTGGTGCACTTCAAGGACATTGCCCAGGTCCGGCGCACCTACAAAGATGCCGAGAGCGTCGCCCGCCTGAACGGCAAATCCGCGCTCGCCATTGAGGTCATCCAACGATCGCGTGCGAATGTCATCGACACGATTGCCGCCGTGAACGCGATCATCGAGGAAGAATCTGCCTATTGGCCTGCTGATATCGAGATCGTCGCATCGCGAGACAAATCCAAAGACGTTAATGACATGCTGTCTGAGTTGCAGAACAGCGTGATATCGGCGGTGTTGCTCGTCTTTATTGTCATCATCGGCATCCTTGGTATCCGTTCTGCCCTGCTGGTCGGCGTCGCTATTCCGGGCAGCTTCCTTATGGGCATCCTGATCATCGGGTCGTTCGGCATAACGATCAACATGATGGTGCTGTTTGCACTGATCATGGCGGTCGGCATGCTTGTGGATGGCGCGATCGTAGTCACGGAAATGGCGGATCGGCGCATGGCGGAGGGCGACTCTCGCCATGACGCGTACTCACGCGCCGCGGTCCGGATGGCATGGCCCATCATTGCGTCAACCTGCACAACGCTCGCTGCTTTTGTGCCACTCGCATTTTGGCCGGGCACGTCCGGCGAGTTCATGAAGTACCTTCCTATAACGTTGATAGCGGTGCTGTCCGCATCGTTGATTATGGCGCTGCTGTTTGTGCCCACCCTCGGCGCAATTTTTGGGCGAACAGGCGCAAAGACCGAAGAGGCTCGTCGTAATCTCGCGGCGGCCGAAACCGGTGATCTCGACGACGTGACCGGAGTCACTGGTGAATACATCCAGTTCCTGAAACGCACCCTGAGGCATCCCTGGCTAAACGTCGCCGCCGTTTCCGGACTGTTAGTCGCTGTCTACTCCGCGTTTTTTATTTTCGGTAAGGGCATAGAGTACTTTCCGGACGTGGAACAACCTTTTGGTATGGTCGACATCCGTGCCCGCGGCGACCTGTCCACCGACGAACGCGACCGCCTCGTGAGCGAGGTCGAAAATCGCGTACTGGGTATGCCGGAGATCGAGTTCCTCTACGCGAAAACCGGCAGCAGCAAGCAGGGCGCTGAAGACCAGATCGGTTCGCTGACCCTGAACTACGTCGACTGGCAGCTCCGCCGGCCGGCTGACGACATACTGGCGGAGATTCGTGAGCGTACGAAGGACCTTGTCGGTATCCGGATTGAAACGAGGAAGCCGGATCCGGGCCCTCCGATCGGGAAGCCGATTCGTATTGAGTTCTCCTCTCGCTTTAACGACCAGTTGAGTATTGCGGTTGAGCGCGTCCGTGCGCACATGGAAGAGAACGATACGATCGTCAATATTGAAGACAGTCGTCCGCTCCCCGGTATCGAGTGGCAGATCAAGGTAGATCGTGCCGAAGCCGCACGCTTCGGCGCGGATATCTCGCTGGTCGGCGCCATGGTCCAGCTCGTTACCAACGGCATCAAGATCGGTGAATACCGCCCGGATGACAGTGATGACGAAATTGATATTCGCGTTCGTTACCCGGCCGCCAGTCGCAACCTCTCGCAGATCGATGACTTGCGCATCCCCACCCCGGAGGGCCAGGTACCGATCAGCACTTTTATTGATCGCGTGCCCGCTCAGAAGGTCGGCACGATTCGTCGTATCGACATGCGCCGGACGCTGGCAATCGATGCCGATACCGCGCCTGGAGTGCTCGTCGACGATGTAGTGCGCAGCCTGAAGGCAAGCGTGCCGGAGCTCGGCATCGACCCGCGAGTGAGCTGGTCGTTCAGCGGCAGCACCGCGGACCAGCAGGAGGATATGGATTTCCTCGCCAACGCCATGTTAATGGCGCTCGCCATCATGGCGATCATCCTGGTTACGCAATTCAATAGCATTTACCAGGCCGGGCTGATCCTGACCGCCGTCCTGTTTTCGACGGGCGGCGTTCTTCTCGGCCATTTATTCATGGGCAAGCCGTTTGGCGTCATCATGAGCAGCGTCGGTGTCATTACGCTTGCCGGTATTGTCGTGAACAACAACATCGTGTTCATCGATACCTATAACGTGTTGCGCAGTCGAGGCGAGCGTCCATTCGACGCAATCCTGCGCACCTGTGCGATACGCCTGCGGCCCGTTTTGCTAACCACTGTGACCACCATTGTTGGCCTGATGCCGATGGTACTGGGCGTAAATATCAACCTTATTGATCGTGACATTTCCATTGGCGCTCCGAGCTCGCAGTGGTGGACGCAGCTGGCATCATCGGTGGCGGGCGGCCTCGCCTTCGCGACTATCCTGACGTTGTGGCTGACGCCGAGCCTGCTCATGGTCCAGGCCAACTTCATGCATCGCTGGAAGGAACGCCGGGCCCTGAAGCCCACCGCGTCCGCGTCTTCCACTGGGTAGTCCTGGCCCGCCGCGGGAATTTTCTCAGCGGCGGGCAATCCAAATCCCCGTTTCGCGCATCTAATAGTCGAGGAGTGGCAATACCGCCGCTACGAAAGACGTAACCCATTGATTTTTAAAGACCGGCGTTGATCGTCAATCACGTGAAACCCTGGGTTGCGTTATACCGAACTAGTGTTATACTTCACTACAACACTAAATGAGATGGCCAGGGGATCATGAAAGCAATAACACCGATCATTGCGATGCTGACACTGACAGGATCCGCCCTGCTTACGGGCTGCGGTGTCGGTGAGGCCAGCGTTAATGACAAAGAAATCATCGAGGCGGCGATCCCGGTTCCGGTTGAGGTTACTCAACCCTCTCGCGCCGACATTTATGCGACCTATGCAGCAACAGCAACGATTACGTCTGATGCCGATGCGCCGGTCGTGGCCCGTGTTCCTGGCGAAGTGGTGGAACTGCTGGTTGAAGAAGGCGACTACGTGGTCGCAGGCCAGGTACTCGCTCGCCTCGACGGCGAACGCCTGCGTCTCGAAATGCTGGCCGCCAAGGCAAACCTCAAGCGAGCGCGCACAGAGTACGAGCGCAATATCGATCTGAACAAGCGCGGTCTGATCAGCGCCTCTATGTTCGATAGCCTGCAATATGATCTCGAAGCACTTGAGGCAACCTACAAACTCAGGAGTCTGTCTTACGATTATTCGAAGATTCGCGCGCCAATCGCCGGCATCGTTACTGCGCGTGAAATCAAGCCGGGCCAGAATCTCGCCGTCAACGACGTCGCTTTTCGCATCACCAATACGAAAGAGCTGATCGCTTACCTGCATATTCCCCAGTCTGAGCTTTCGAAGTTCGACGTCGGTCACACAGCCGATATCGAAGTTGCCTCGATGCCGGGAACGCGCTTTCCTGCCGTCATCCAGCGCATTAGCCCGACGATCGATACGCGCAATGGCACGTTTCGCGCCACGGCGATGATCGATAACGCGAACGGCAATCTCGCACCTGGCATGTTCGGGCGCTTCACCATCGCCTACGAACAGCACAAAGCCGCGCTCGTTATTCCCGCAGAAGCACTACTCGATGAAGACGACGAGAGCACCGTGTACGTCGTGAGTAACGGTGAAGTGATCCGGCGTACTGTCGAGACAGGCATAGAGTCCGGCGGCAACGTGGAGATTCTCAGCGGACTGGGCGACGACGAGATCATCGTTGTCGTTGGTCACTCCGGCCTTCGCAGCGGCAGCAAGGTTCTTGCGAGTAACACAATTCCGGACCGCTACGCGGGCTGACGCACAAATCGCGCCGCTCGTCTGGCGCAAGGCATGAGGGGAGATTCATGAAGCTACATCGCATTAGCTCGGCGGCGTTCGCTTGTCTATTGCTGCTGAGCGCATGCCAGCAGGGCAACGAAGCAGAGAAGTCGGACGAGGAAGAGACCCCGCCCATCCCTGTGGAAACCAGTACTCCCGTGCGAGGTGATGTGGTCGCCGTGTACTCCGGAACGGCGCCAATAGAAGCATTTGCCGAAGCGGACGTTATCGCCAAGGTCGAAGGTGAAGTTCGCGAGGTTCTCGTTGAAGAAGGAGCAGAGGTTACCGTGGGCCAGGTGATCGCCCGCCTCGACGGGGACCGCCTGCGCCTTGAACTCAATGAGTCACAGGCCCGCCTCAGGAAAATGCAGCGCGATTTTGAACGCAATAAGGACCTTCGCGGAAAAGGCCTGCTCTCCGAGGGTGACTTTGAAAAACTCCAATACGACCTCGAAGCGCTACAGGCCTCCTATAACCTCGCCAGCCTGGAGCTCGATTACACCCAGATCCGGGCGCCTATCACCGGTGTCATCTCGGAACGCTATATCAAGATTGGCAACACGATCAGGGTTGGCGACCCGCTCTACCGGGTAACCGGTCTCGACCCGCTTGTTGCATACCTGCATATCCCCGAACGTGAGTATCGGCAGATTATTGCGGGTCAACCGGTCGCTATTGATATTGACGCACTGGGCGGGCAGAGCATCATCGCAGCCGTGACACGAGTAAGTCCAATCGTTGATCCCGCAACGGGCACATTCAAGATAGCCATTGAGATCCGGGACAACGAGCGCCGTATCAAGCCCGGCATGTTTGGGCGCATAAGCATCGTTTATGACCGCCACGAGAATGTACTACAGGTCCCGCGCAGCGCGATCGTGGAAGAACTGGGGAGCACGAGCGTATTTGTCGTCGAGGACGACAAGGCCGTACGCAGGGCCGTAACCACCGGATATGGCGAGAACGGCATGATCGAAATCGTCGAAGGCCTCGAAGAAACCGACAATGTCATTATCGTCGGGCAGGTTGGCCTTAAACCCGACGCGAGAGTTACCGTAATCAACGCAGTTGCGGATGGGGACAACTAATGCGGCGACTGATCGAAATCGCGACCCAGCGTCGCGTCACCATCGTCATGTTCACGATCGCAATCGTTCTGTTCGGCATGGTGTCCCTGTCTCGCCTCAAGCTGAACCTGCTTCCCGACATTTCCTACCCGACGATTACTATACGCACGGAGTTGACCGGCGCAGCCCCGGTTGAAATCGAGAATCTCCTGACCAAGCCGATTGAGGAATCCGTTGGCGTCGTGCGCAATGTGCGCCTGGTGCGTTCGGTATCACGCTCAGGACAATCGGACGTTACCGTCGAATTTCTATGGGGTACGGATATGGATATCGCGGGCATCGACGTTCGCGAGAAACTCGACGTCCTGGTCCTGCCGATCGAATCCAGTCGCCCGTTGCTGCTGCGTTTTGATCCCTCGTCCGAACCCATAGTTCGACTGGGCCTGCTGTACAAGGGTTCGACCGACGCCGCTGGAGATACGAGCGAGGAGCGCCTGAAGGCGCTCCGGCGCCTGGCGGAAGACCGCGTCAAGACCGACCTCGAAGCTCAGGAAGGTACCGCCGCTGTAAAAGTCAGCGGCGGCCTCGAGGATGAGATCCAGGTTCGCGTCGACCAGCAGAAACTGTCGCAGCTCGGCATTAGCATCGAACAGATTGCCGCCCGTATTCGCGCCGAAAACGTAAATCTATCGGGTGGGCGACTCGAAGAGGGCAACCAGCGCTTCCTCGTCCGTACCCTGAACGAATTCCAGAGCGTCGATGAGTTTCGCGATGCAATTGTTGCGTATGTCGCCGACCGCCCTGTTTACCTGCGCGATGTCGCTACCGTCGAACGTGGTTACAAGGAGCGTGAAGCGATTACGAGGGTTCGTGGCCAGGAGTCCGTGGAACTCGCCGTGTACAAGGAAGGCGATGCCAACACCGTGCAGGTCGCAAGACGCATCGAGCAACGAATCGAAGTACTTCGCGAATCACTGCCCGATGATATCGATATCGTCAAGATACATGATCAGTCCACCTTCATATCGTCCGCCGTCGATGATGTGCGCCTTGCCGCATTTCTCGGTGGCCTGATTGCAATTCTCGTCCTGTACGGGTTCCTGCGCGATTCGCGGGCTACCACAATCGTCGGTATTGCAATCCCTGTTTCCGTAGTCGGCACATTCCTGCTGATGTACGCAAACGACATTTCACTCAACATCATGTCACTCGGCGGAATTGCGCTTGCTGTCGGCATGCTGGTCGATAACTCAATCGTCGTCCTTGAGAACATCGTGCGGAAGAAGGAACAGGGCCAGGGCATTGTCGAGGCGGCGCAGAATGGCACGGCCGAGGTTGCCGGTGCGGTCGTCGCGGCGACTTTGACGACAATTGCCGTCTTCTTCCCAATGGTCTTCATCAGCGGCATTGCCGGGCAGCTGTTCCGCGACCAGGCGCTGACCGTGACATTCGCCCTGATCTTTTCCCTGATCGTCGCATTGACGCTCATCCCGATGCTGGCGTCCCTGCGTGCACCCGGCCGCTATGAGGGGGAGATCGAGAGTGATGGTTTTGCGGTCGAATCGAAGTCGCGCATCGTTCGCTTCCTGAAGCGCATAGTCGCCTTCATCGTCCGCGTCATTACCTTTGTTTCAGTAATTATCGTTCGCGTCTCCAGGTACCTGTTCGGAGGAGTCAGCTGGGCAATGTGGGCGCTGTTATGGGTTCCGACCTGGCTTTTCCAGCGTCTGTATGGCGCTGTCGCCGCGGTTTATCCGGGTATGCTGCGGTGGTCGCTCAACCATCGTGCGACCGTCATCATCGCAGCGCTCGGCATTTTCGCAGCGACCATGTCGCTCGTTCCGCGTCTGGGCACGGAACTCATCCCTCAATTTTCGCAGGGCGAATTCGACGTCGACCTGAGGCTGGCGCCGGGTGCGCCCCTGTCGGAAACGGACCGTGCAATCCAGGTGGCACAGCGCGCTGCCAGCAACATTGACGCTGTAGCTCTGAACTATTCGGTCGCCGGAACAGGCAACCGACTGGATGCCAATCCTGTGGATGCCGGCGACAATACCGGGTCCCTGAGTGTGCAGTTGGCTCGCGGAGCCGGGCGCGACGCCGAGAACACGGCCATGGACGCCATGCGCAGCGAACTTTCTCGATTGCCGGGTGTGCAGTATGAGTTTAGCCGCCCTGCACTGCTCTCCTTCGCGAGCCCGCTGCAGATCGAGATTTCCGGCTACGACCTCGATGCGCTCGCGCGCGTCAGCAACCTCGTGGTGCAGCAGATGTCCACGTCCGATCGATTCACCGACGTCAAGACCACGGTCGAGCGCGGCAATCCTGAAATTCAGATTGTCTTCGACCAGGAACGCGCTGCCAAGCTCGGCCTCGCCGTTCGTGATATTGCGAACCGAGTCGTAGCGAACGTGCGTGGCGAACTCGCTACCCGCTACACCTGGCGCGACAAAAAGATCGACGTGCTGGTACGCAGCGTCGATACGCGCCGCTCAAGCATCGAGGAGATCCGCCGGCTGATCGTCAACCCGCAATCCGACCGTCCCGTAACGCTCGATGCTGTGGCGAACATAACTGTCTCGCAGGGCCCGGCCGAGATTCGGCGTGTGGCACAGGAACGTGTCGCCATTATCACGGCGAACCTCGCTTACGGCGATCTCGGCGCGGCCGCAGCGGAAGCCGGTGACATCGTGAATCGAACCCCGATGCCGAACGGCATTACGGCGATTGTCTCGGGACAGAGCGAGGAGATGGAGGAGTCGTTTCAGTCCATGCAGTTCGCGCTGATTCTCGCCGTTTTCCTCGTTTATCTTGTGATGGCATCCCAGTTCGAGTCGCTCATTCATCCCTTCGTGATCCTGTTCACGATTCCACTTGCACTGGTCGGCGCCGTGCTGGCGCTGTTCCTGACAGGGACGACCGTCAATATCGTTGCCCTGATCGGCGTCATCATGCTGGCCGGTATCGTCGTCAACAACGCCATTGTGCTCGTGGACCTGATTAACCAGCTCCGTGCACAGGGTATTGACCGTTTCGAGGCCATTATGGAAGCGGGTAAAGCCCGCCTGCGGCCGATTCTAATGACCTCACTGACGACTGCGCTGGGCCTGCTGCCGATGGCAATGGGTTTCGGCGAAGGGTCTGAGGTGCGCACCCCGATGGCAATTACAGTGATCGGCGGACTTGTTGTATCAACACTGCTGACGCTGGTGGTCATCCCGGTCGTCTATTCACTGATGGACCGCAAACGCTGGCCGGTGAGCGCGTCCGACGACGGTGCGGCAGCGTAATGAAGCACACAGAGATCTCTCTCCATCGACCCGTAACAACCGTGGTTATTTTCGTCGCCCTGGCGGTGGTCGGCCTGATCGCGACGCGGCTATTGCCCCTTGAGAAATTCCCCGATATCGAGTTCCCCGGCATCTTCATACAGGTTCCCTATCCCGGATCGACGCCCGAGGAAGTAGAGCGCCTGATTACTCGTCCGATCGAGGAGGCCCTGGCGACATTATCGGGCGTTGAGCGCATGAACTCGAGCTCCAGCGAAGGACAGTCGCAAATATTCCTGCAGTTCGGCTGGGACCAGAGCATGGGTGCCAAAGGTATTGAAGCGCGGGGCAAGGTCGACGGTATTCGCCACCTGCTGCCTGATGATGTCCGCCGGGTCTTCGTGTTTACGGGGTCCCTTGGCGACCAGCCCGTCCTGCAGTTGCGCATATCCAGCGAACGCGACCTGTCGGGTAGTTACGAACTGCTTGACCGCGTACTAAAGCGTCGCCTGGAGCGTCTCGATGGCGTGTCGCGTGTCGATCTGCAGGGCGTCGATCCGCGCGAGATTCGAATTCTGCTCAAACCTGACATGCTGGCAGCCTACGGGGTCGATATCGCGACAATTCGAGATCTGCTGCTCGGCAGTAACTTCGCAGTTAGCGCCGGAAAAATCACAGCAGGTGGTGAGCGTTTCAGTGTCCGCCCGAGCGGCGAGTTTTCGTCGGTTGAGGAGATTGAGGACCTGACCATCACGGCTGCCGGGTTGCGGCTGCGCGATGTGGCCGACATCGAGCTGCGTACGCCGGAACGCAACTACGGACGGCACCTGGACCGGGACTACGCAATCGGCATCGCCATCAGCAAGACCACCGGGATCGAATCTTGTCGACGTAACAGACCGCGTAATTGCGGAGGTCGAGAAGATTGAAAAACTGCCGCAGATGCAGGGCATCAATATCTTCTCGCTGGATAACCAGGGCGACAGTGTTCGCGAGTCTCTTTCGGACTTGTTGAACGCCGGCATGCTCGGTGGGTTACTGGCGCTGATCGTCCTCTACCTGTTTCTGCGCCAGGTCACGACGACCCTGATCGTAACGGCATCAGTGCCTTTCTCCCTGTTGATAACACTCGGCGCACTTTACTTCGCCGGACTGACGCTGAACATCCTGTCGATGATGGGCCTGATGCTTGCCGTAGGTATGCTCGTCGACAACGCCGTCGTCATCACCGAGAGCATCTTTCGCCACCGCACCGAAAAACCCGACCAGCCATTTACAGCAACAATCAGTGGCGTCAAGGAAGTCGGACTGGCCGTTATCGCTGGCACGATGACAACGATTATCGTGTTCGCACCGATGGTATTCGGCGTGCGAACGGACATGACCATATTTCTGACTCATGTTGCGGTCACAATTATCGTGGCCCTGCTTGCGTCACTGCTGATTGCGCAGACACTGGTACCGATGCTTGCGGCGCGCGTAGCCGTGCCGCCACGGCCGAAAACGGGCGCCTGGATCTCGCGCCTGACCAGCCGTTACGTTGCCGCCCTGAAATGGATCATCGGCCATCGCTGGTGGACAGCGCTTGGCATCTTGCTGATCTGCATCATCGGCATCCTGCCAATGATGCTGGGGCTCGTGAAATTCGATATGTTCCCGCAGGATGTAGGGCGGCGATTGTTCATGCCTTACCACGTTGAGGGACAGCACTCGCTTGAGCGGATTGAAGCGACTGTCAACACGATCGAGGAATACCTCTACTCCCGCAAGGACGAGTTCAATATTCGCTCTGTCTACAGCTATTACGATCAGGGCCGAGCAGAGTCCACTCTCCTGCTAACGGATGAAGAGGACGCAACCCTGTCCACGCGGGAGATCATCGAGCTCATTGAAAAGGACCTTCCGTCTGTTGCGATCGGCAAGCCGAGTTTTCAGTTCGACCAGCAGGGCGGCGGCGATGGATTTTCAATCCAGGTCAGCGGCGATTCGACCGAAATCCTGAACGAACTCAGCGTCGACATCGTACGTGCACTGTCGACAGTTGAGGGCCTCAAGGATGTCCAGGCGGATGCAGAATCGGGCGACCGCGAAATCCGTGTCACCATCGATCGGGCACGGGCGGCGAACTCAGGTCTGACGGCAGCCGAGATCGCACAGTCGGTCGCAATTGCCATGCGCGGCGAAAACCTCAGGGAATTCCGTGACGACGCGGGTGAGGTCGATGTGCGTCTGGCATTCCGGGAGAACGACAAACAGAGTATTGAGCAACTCGCTGATCTGCCACTGTACACACCTGACGGACAGCGCATCACTCTTGGCAGCGTTGCCACAATGCACATCAGCAAGTCGCCCGATACGATTCAACGGACGGACCGACAGACTGCCGTTATCTTCTCGGCCAATCTTGAGGACGAGGTCACGATTGACGACGTGCGGCCACGTGTAGAAAGCCGGATGAGCCAGATCGACCTGCCACCTGGTTACAGTTGGAAGGAAGGCCGCGGGTTCGAGCGCCAGGACGAGACCGCGAACATGATGATGACCAATATCCTTTTGGGCGTCGCGTGTATTTTCCTGGTTATGGCCGCATTGTTCGAATCACTGCTATTGCCGTTTTCCATCATTCTCGGCTCAATCGTGTTTTCTATTCTCGGCGTCTTCCTGTTCTTTGCGGCAACCGGCACAACGTTTTCGTTTATGGCGATGATCGGCATCATGATCCTCATCGGCGTGGTCGTGAACAATGGCATCGTGCTGGTCGATCACATCAATAATCTCCGACAGGAAGGCGTAGCCAGGGAAGAATCGATTGTTATTGCAGGGCGGGATCGCCTGCGGCCTATTCTGATGACTGTTGCTACCACCATCGTCGGCCTGGCGCCCCTCGCCATGGGCACTACGCAGGTCGGGGGAGATGGTCCTCCGTACTACCCGATGGCGAGGGCTATCATCGGCGGGCTGGCGTTCTCGACGATCGTATCCCTGCTCGTCGTGCCCGCTTTGTATCTTTACTTCGACAGCCTTGCTGCCTGGGGCCGAAAAGTCATGCGCACGGCCAGCAGCCCGAGCAGTAAGAACCAGCTGAGCGAGCCACCACCTGAACTTACGACAACGTGAGTATGCCCGGTCGTGACCGCGTCTCGTGTCGAATCTTCGAGCGGCAGTAAGGCCAGTTCTGAGGTTTCGTCCGGCCCAAAGCTCGCGAGGTAGGTACCGTCGTAGGCATCGAACAGTTCAATCAGGATATCGTAGTTACCTGTCAGGTAGCCGGATACGAGTTCCGTCTCGACAATGTAGTCATCAGCACTCGTGGCGCCAAATAGCGTGAAGTCGTCTGTTGATGCGTACTCGTTCCACGGACCGTACTCATAACTCAGATAGAGCACGGCGTAGACATCGATAGCTACATAGGTCGTGTCGGCATCGAAAAGCAGGTCGATACCGGTGTAATAGCCGTCGCGATCGAAATCGGCAAACAATTCGACGTCGGCATCGTAGAACCAGATATTGGGGTCTGCAGCCTGTGTTGGACCAACACCGGTTTTCTGTTGTGCCGAACGCCTGTCCTTCGCGGTGCGTGCGCCGGTAGTCTGCAGGGCATCAAACTCATCAAATGAGACATTGCCATCCACGACGCTGCCACGGGTAATGTCCTGGCCCTGTGACGTCAGGCTTTGCCTGGGTTCTGGCGTTGTCTGGGCCATGCTAATGGTCGCGAACAGCAGCAGGCTGATCGATACAAATATGCGGGTCGCGTTTTTCATCACGGTGTCCTCTCGTTGCTTAACACCATTTAGCGCTTACGACGCTGAATCGATGCTGAACCCTGTGGGCATCAGCACAAATGCGTGCGACCATGTTCAGCCTGCGTTCACCTTGCCGACAGAAAACGACCGATGTCCCTCAATAGTGAGCATGAAAACATCCGTCAGGCTGCCTCATGGCTGCTACTCGGCGTTGCCGGTGGACTCGGACTGGACCTGTGTGCCAAAGAACTTCTGCAAACCTATTCACTTGTGCAGTTCGTCATGCTGCGCAGCATTATCGCCATCTCGATCATGCTGGCCATTGCGCCTCGCTTCGGTGGCCTCAGGTCTCTTCGCACCCGCGAGGCTGGTTGGCACGCCGTTCGCTCAGTACTTGCCATCGGCGCGATGTTCGGTTTTTTCTACGGGCTGGCACGCATGCCGCTCGTTAACGCACTAACGCTCGGGTATACCGCTCCGCTGATTGTGACGGCGCTGTCAGCGGTCTTCCTCGGCGATGAAGTCGGCTGGCGACGATGGACCGCTGTGGTCATCGGCTTTGTGGGCGTTCTCGTCATGTTGCGGCCTGGCCGCGGTGAACTGTCCTTCGCCGCCATTGCTATCCTGATTGCGGCCTTCTGTTACGCCTGCCAGGCAATTACGGCACGGCGGCTCGGCGGCACCGAATCGACACTGTCTCTTTCATTCTATGTTGTCGTGGGCCCGCTCGTGGTGTCCTGCGCATTCTTTGACTCCGGTTCATGGCTGACGCCTGACCTGCAAGGATGGATGCTCATCGTCGGCGCCGCGACGTGCTCCGTAATCGCCTGGGTTGGTTTCATCAATGGCTACCGGGCGGTATCACCCGCAATTCTCGCACCGCTCGAATACAGCGCCCTGGTCGCGGGGGCCGTCGCGGGATTCATGATCTGGGACGAAGTGCCGGACAGGTGGGTCGTAATCGGCGCGATGATCATCATCTCATCCGGTGTCTTTGTCGTGTATCGCGGCGAGGCACGCAAGGCAGAAGTCTGAGGCAACGCAAGGCCAAAAAAAACGGGCCATCGAGGCCCGTTTTCCTGAACTGTTTCTTGAGGCCTATACGTCTCCGGCAACCAGCCCGGCGATCTGTGCCGGTGTAACATTCAGAGCGGCTACAATATTGTTAAAGAAGTCAACCTCGAGTCCACTGACTGTCGAGTCACTGCGGAATACATCTGCAAGCGCGTGTACAACTTCCGAGCACTGCGCATCGCTAAGCTTCTTTTGCGCACGACGGAGGTACTTGACGAGTGTCGCTTCCGCGTAAAGTTCCGCGCGCGCTGCGACACGAATATCGGCCGAACTGAAATCTTTACCGGTATGTTTCTTGAGAATTTCCTGGATTCTCTCAACCTCAACGTGCTGGATGCTTATGTCGGCATCCGCAGCTCGTGCCAGCGTCATAAGCAGCACTTCCTGGAACAACTCATTCACATGGTCTTCGCTGACGTCGGAGCCACCGAACAATTTCAGTACGTAGTTGAGATCTGCAATTGCCATTATTTACTCTCTTTGAATGATTGCGGGCTGAATGCCGAGGCTGGCCGTTAATAATAACCCACAAAATGCGTCGAATTGAAGGCATATTTATTACTTAACTTTTCGCTTGGAATTTGTTGATTTCCAAGGGATACTGGCCTCGGGCAAACAAATGAAAGGAGGTGATCCATGTCTCGTGGGATAATAAAGGTATCTGAAAAACCTGTGGGTCTGACGCGATTAATGGAGCACCGCTACTCGCTTCGCTAGCCTTCCTTTTCAGGTATTCGATTCCACGGAAAGCCGCAGCAATGCGGCTTTCTTTGTTTACGCAGCCAAAATGTGTGGCAATACAGCCAGCAATTCGTCGATTTCTTCCGTGCTGTTGTAGTGCACAGGCCCCACCCGCACCGCGCCGCCCGACTCGTAAATGCCCAGCGTCTTTGCCACTTCTACGGCGTAGTTGTGACCATGCCAGACGAAAATATTCTGCTGTGCCAGAGACTCAGCGATATGCGCCGGTGCGCCAGTTGCATGCGTAAATGAAACCGTCGGCACGCGTCGATCCATCGCGTCGGCCGCGGAAATACCCTGTACGGTGACACCGTCAATTCCTGTCAGACCCTCGATCAGGCGCGTAGCCAGGGTCTTCTCATAGTCGAACAGCAATCCCATAGCCGCTCGCAGGGCTTCACGTCCGCCAGCGGCGCCCGCCATCGTTGTGCCGATCCACTCGAAGTAATCGACGGCTGCCTTAATGCCGGCAAAACCCTCATGACTTTGTGTGCCGGTCTCGAAACAACCAGGCAGTTCGGTCGGTGCCGGCCTGACTTTGTAAGGTTCCAGTTTCTCCAGCACTTCGCGACGACCCCAAAGGACGCCCTGATGCGGACCGAAGAACTTGTACGGAGAACAGGCGAGAAAATCACAACCGATCGCCTGAACATCTGTCATGACATGCGGCACAGATTGCACTCCGTCAATGAAAGTCAGCGCGCCGGCCGCGCGGGCTTTCGCGCAAATGGAAGTAACATCGTTAATCGTGCCCGTAAGATTGCTGGCGCCGCCCACGCAGACAAGGCGCGTGCGATCTGTCAGCAAATTGTCGAGTTCGTCAAGATCGAACTCAAACGTGGCGGGACTGAATGGCAGCCATTTGACCTCAAGATTCAGATCACGCGCCATCAATACCCATGGCCACACGTTCGCATCATGGTCCATTCGGGACAGGATGATCTCATCTCCAGCACTGAACAGTCGCCCGATCGAGCGCGACAGGTGCAACGTGATCGTCGTCATGTTCTGGCCGAAGATTATCTCGTTGCTCGATGGTGCGTTGAGCAGATCGGCCATGGCTTCCCGGGCGCCCTCGACAATGTTGTCGGCGGCAATTGACGAGGCAAAGTAACCGCCCTGATTTGCGTTGGCTTCAAGAAGGCAATCGGACATCGCCTTCGCGACGCTGGCGGGCACCTGTGTGCCAGCAGGGTTGTCAAAGTAAATACGGCGTCGGCCGTTGTCCTGGATGGCGAGCGCCGGAAATTGCGCGCGCACCGCATGGAGATCGAATGGCATGTTTATTCCTCGGCTTTGCCGCCCCACTTCTCGCGGTGAGCATCTTCCGCACGCTGGCGGACTTTCGCATGACGCCGCGTCAGGAGGAGGGAATTAGGATCGCAGACCTCGGCTTTGATAATGCCGAGATCGCTTGCAGCGTCGAACAGGCTGGGATACCAGCGTTCCCAGTTAGGCAGTCGTGCCTCAACTTTGTCGCGAAGAGTCATTGGCGCAATGTAACCGAGCGCTCAAGCCAAGACAATGGCGGATCAGTCTTCCAGTACGCGCAGGCCAACCATGCAGGCCGCCAGCAAAGCCGCACCCAACATAAGCATTGAAAACTGCGGAACAACGTCAGTCGGCAGGCTCAGAATGTCCTGGGGAACGAGCGCAACAAACCCCGACAGCATCTTGACCAGTCCGGCAAGTGGCTTAAAAGAAATCAGCGCGCCAACAACCGTTGCCACTGGCAAAGCGAGACGCCGCAACCAGATGCGACGACGAACCTGCGTCACGACCCTGTTGCTAAAACCGTCGTCAGCAATTGGCTCTGACGCAAACATCGACTCCAGCAGCCGGTCATCCTCGTCTTTTGTTCGTTCAGCCATGTTGATTATCTTTGATATCAAAACTCGTCCTGATCTTCTGTTTACCACGAAATATCACTGATTTCACGCTGCCAACCGGCATGGCCGTTGCCTCGCTAATCTCACGATGCGACAAGCCGCAGGCGTACGACATAACCATGATCGCTCGTTCTTCCTCAGACAGTACCGCGAGGAACTTGTCCAGGTCATTGACCTCGTCGGCCTGCGCCCCATATCGTACGTGACTCGACCTCTGATACATGACCGACCTGTTCCAGTATTTCTGCATAGCGTTTCGACTTGCGCTTCGATTGCAGAAACGTCGTGTAGGCAACCTTTAGTAACCAGCCGATAAACGATCCACTGCCAGAGTAGGTGTGCAGCTTGTCCCACGCTCGCATGAAACATTCCTGCGCAAGATCGTCCGCCGCACTGAAATCCCCCGTCAGCTTGCGCAGGAAATTGCGCACATGCGACTGGTGGCGGCGCACCAGCTCGCCGAAAGCCTCGCTATCCTGACCGGATACGACTCTCGCGACGAGCTGATGGTCCTCGCTTCGGGTCAATGGATCAGCCCGCTTGGAACTCTTTGCCCGTAAAACGATACAGGATCAGGTAGGCCACACCGATCGCAAACGGGAAGGCTGCGCCGGCAAGACACCCTCGTAATGCGTGACCGGATGGATCGGGGACCGCAATGCCGCACAATACGAGACCAATGGCCAGCGACATCCAGATCATGCCAAGTCTCAGGTCCTTGTACTGACTGGCTTTCGGATGACCGAGTCGATCGATGATCTCCGGAGTCAGTTCATGTCCCTTGTCCAAAGCCAGGCGTATCGTCTGTTGCATGGCATCGCGGGCGCGTTGACGGAACCAGAATGCCGCGATAAAGACGACGGCTATGCTGATAAACATCACGATCGGAATCAGTTCTTCATTCACTTTGGTAACTCCCTAAATTCAAGCAAACCTGCATTCACCCAGTAGATGCACGCCATGAAGTCTTTGGATGCAATATATTTAACTTGTTGTTTTTATAGATATTAATTTAACACATTGAGGCGAATTAGACCCAAACCGCCGAATCCCCCGTTAACAACGGGCATGAAACTGATATCCAGACTGGCCGATCCCCGCTACTACCAGGTCGCTGTGCTGACCACACTGCTCAGTATCGGCGTGTTCGTTCTCGATTTCGGTATTCGATGGCAAAACGCTGTCGCCATCATACTGACTGCCCAGGCCGTGCAGTTTATTGGCACCCGACTCTACGGCCTGCCCCGCTTCGACCCGATGAGTGCGCTGATTACCTCGCTCTCCCTGACCTTGTTGCTGAGGACCGAACTCATCGCACTCGCCATCGCCGCGCCCGCAATTGCCATCGGCAGCAAATTTGTAATACGGGTCAAGGGCAAACATGTGTTCAATCCCGCTAACGTGGCGCTGGTTACACTGATGCTGCTCAGCGACCATGCCTGGGTGTCCTCGGGGCAGTGGGGCAGCGCTGCGATTGGGGCATTCGGTTTGGCGTGCCTCGGCTTCCTGGTCCTCACGCGCGCCAGGCGCGCCGAAACGACCATCGCTTTCCTCGCCTGCTACGGGGCGCTGCTGTTCGGTCGCGCGCTGTGGTTGGGCGACCCGATGTCGATACCTGTGCACCAACTGCAGAACGGCGCCCTTCTCATCTTCGCGTTCTTCATGATCTCGGACCCGAAGACGACGCCCAACGCTGCCGTCGGGCGCGTGGTATTTGCTGCGCTCGTCGCGGCGATCGCATTCGCTATCCAGTTTATTTACTACCAGCCGAACGGGCCGATTCTCGCGCTGATTCTGTCTGCGCCGCTCGTGCCTGTGATCGATGCCTTGCTGCAAGGAACGCATTACCGGTGGGAAAAACCCGACGCTCAATCGAGCACTCACCTCAAAGGAGTTCAGACATGAAGTTTTTTATCACTGCGGTTACAGCGCTTGTGACCGTCATGGTGACGACCACGGCTCAGGCTTTCTGCGGCTTTTACGTCGCCAAGGCCGACACCAGCCTGTTTAACCGAGCCTCTCAGGTCGTGCTGGTCCGCGATGACGACAGGACTGTCATCACAATGGCTAATGATTTCGAGGGTGAGGCCAGGGACTTCGCCGTCGTCATTCCAGTCCCGACCATGATCGAGCGAGAACAAATCAACGTCGGCGACCGCGCCATCATTGAGCATCTCGATGCTTACACGTCGCCCCGCCTGGTCGAGTACCACGATGGCAATCCCTGCGCGCGCTATGACCGCGAAGAACTAATGAGCATGGATGCGGCATTGCCGGCCGCCGCGAAGGAACTGAAACGGTCGGCGCGTTCTCAGGGAGTAACGATCGAAGCCAGTTATACGGTCGGCGAATACGACATCCTCATTCTGTCCGCCAAACAGAGCAACGGTCTGATTCGCTGGCTCAACGATAACGACTATAAGATCCCGAGCGGTGCCGAGCGCGTCGTAGACAGCTATCTCGGCCAGGACATGCGGTTCTTTGTGGCCAAGGTGAATGTCAAGGAACAGTCGAGGCTCGGTTACCAATATCTGCGCCCACTGCAGGTCGCGTACGAAAGCAACAAGTTCATGCTGCCTATCCGTCTCGGTACGCTAAACGCGAAAGGCAAACAGGAACTGTATGTTTACGCACTGACGCGTACGGGCAGAGTCGAGACGACGAACTATCGTACAGTCAAATTGCCGACCGACGTGGAGTTGCCGGAGTTCGTCGAAGGCGAGTTCGCCGACTTCTACCGGGATATGTTCGCCCGGCAGACCGAAAAGGAAAATGAACGTGCCGTCTTCCTGGAATATGCCTGGGACATGGCGTGGTGCGATCCCTGTGCTGCCGATCCGCTAAGCCACGAGGAACTGCGCAAGCTGGGTGTTTTCTGGCTCGGCAACAACGGGCCGGAGGCGAAGCGCAGGATGCAGCCCCAGGCACAGAACGTGTTCGTAACACGACTACACGTCCGTTACGACGCCGAGCACTTTCCTGAAGACCTGATGTTCCAGGAGACAGGAGACCGACAGAACTATCAGGGCCGCTACGTGATTCGTCATCCGTGGAAGGGAGAAGCCAGCTGCGACCTGACGCAATACGACGCCAGTGTTCGAGAGCGCCAGGAGCGCGAGGCACAATTGCTTGCGAACATGACGGGCTGGGACATTGCGGACATCCGCGGGAAGATCCCGTTCGCCGGCGGCATTCGTCCCGAGACCGCTAAAGAACCCTGGTGGAAACGAATCTGGGACTCCAGGACTGCATATCCGAGTGTTGCCAGCAACTGCACTTCCGAGTTGAAGTGTTGCCGGTCCTGGACGCTAATCGGACCACCATGGGGCATGACAATCAGCGGAGGTTTCGGATACGTCGCCGGATCCGGCATGGTGAGGAAAGACTCGACCTCCAGACCATCGGAACTTGCGGCCTTGATTATGCGACTGGATCCTATACGAAATTTCGAAATCCACGGTCGTAAGTTGCCAAAACGGTAAGACAGGCGGTCGTTCACGTCCAGGAGAAAATACGACCCGGGATCGTCGCTGGTGGACGTTTGCACAATTGCTCGTTGACCATCGGTACTCTGGTCGATGATGTACGGTTCGCTACCATACGTTTCATAGTCGAGTAGCTGCCGATAGACGGCTTTCTCATCACCCATATAATGATGTCGAATTAGCCCATCCTGCGTAGTGGTTACGCGCACAATGCGGCTCTTAAGAGGATCCAGTGTTACGGACTCAACATCACTCCCGGTCGGTACCCCAAACCGTGTACGTGAACAGCAGATCGTCATTGTCGATCCAGCGCATGTCATTGAGCTCAATCTCTGCCTGGTTGCTCTTCTCTGCGATGATGGTGTGTTTATATTCGTGGACTGGATCAACAAGCATGAGCTGCCGCACGTCGTCAACCTGCTCAAATACCGCGATGAGCTTGCCATCAGGGCTGAGCTGGGGTGCGTAGTATTTGCTTCGCCTGAAGAAGTCCCGAGTAAGACTGGTCGTGAGATTTCCTTCAAGGTCGCTCTCGGATTGTTCTTTCGTTGCGGGATCGTGGTCATGGTTGTGATCCAGCGATGAGTAGTACTCGAGGAACGGATCCTCCGCGCTCACACCAGACTGCAATGTGTACTGTTTGAGCAAATCCGCGCAGCAACTTTCGAGATACTCAATAGCCGCAGTCGCGCGATTCAAGATCTTGTAACGCGCGCCCTCGCCGCCAGCGGCTCTGCCGTGAAAATCACCCCCATAGTTTATGCGGCCAGCTTCGACAGTCATCGGAAAAGCCTTCTTCGAGAAGGAGAACCAGCTGTAGTTCTTAAGCCTGATTCGGCTCCAATAATATTGGCCAGCTGGCAATTTGATGATTTCGTAAATGAGCTTCCTCTGCAGCTCTTTGGTGGTGAACTGATGTGCATTGCCGAGCTTGCCATCGCCATCGATAGAAAAACCGGTCCAAAAGATATTGTTCATGTCGATGCCGACAACAAGATAGCCCTCACCCTCCTCGAGCGGAGGCAATTCATGTTGGGCCTGGAGCTGGAGCGGAAGAAGCAGGAATATGAGGATCACTGCGAGAGTACGAATAGCGGGCTCCTTTGCCATATAAGAAAACTGCGATGCAAGATACAACCTGAGATTCACTATTGAAGCCAGGATCAGCTCTGGGTGGCCTGCCACGCTGCGAGAACCTCAGCCTCTTTCTCGGGCGACAGCCCGGCACGAGTGCTGGCGGTTCTCTCGGCGGGCAAGGTGTCCCACCAGGTAAGCAGGTCACGAGCCGTCTCACGTTCTGGTCGGTTGTGCATGCCCGCGCGAACCGCCCGATCGGTACTGAATCTGGCAAAGCCATCTGATCCGTGCCAGATCGGAAAATCGCGACCACCGGCAAGTCCCTTGCTCTCCAGGAAATCGGCGTCAATCCAGACGGGATCGACGCTTGCGGCAGTTACCGCCCGACAATCCTCGAGCAGTCCGCCCATGCTGTACGAATTGGCGTTCACCATGTTGTAGGTGCCGTGGATCTCACGGTCGACACAATCCACTGTGAAATTCGCGAGGTCCCTGACATCGATAATCTGGACATTATCGTCCGGCGATCCGGGCCAGAGCATTGCACCGCCTTTGCGGGTTCGAATCGGCCAGTACGAGAAGCGGTCCGTATGATCGCCAGGGCCACAGATATAAGTGGGACGAAGCACCGCGAGCTTATCGGCATCGATTTCGCCAGCAGCACGTTGCTCACATAAGGCCTTGAGCCCACCGTAGGTTTCGCCAGTGACCTCTTCGACAGTCTCATCGGCAAGCGTCGCGAGGGGAGAATCTTCATGATTCGGGGTGCTGAAGTCGGCATAGACCGAGACCGTTGAGATAAACACGTAGCGCGAGACATTAGGTGCCAGCAGGCGTGCCGAGTCCTGAACGTGCCTCGGGATATATCCCGAGTTGTCGATGACGGCGTCCCATTTGCGATTTTTCAGACCGTCCAGCCCGTTATCACGATCACCTTTAATCGTTTCGAGATCGGGGAATAACGTGTTGTTCGACTTACCGCGATTGAACAAGGTCACCGAGTGGCCACGGCGTAAGGCTTCACGCACCATGTGCGGCCCGATGAAACCGGTACCACCCAGAATCAGAATACTGAGCGGTGGCCCTCGCCTGGCCTCGTTACCATCGGCAAGACTCGCCAACGGCAGGCCGGTCGCTGCTGCGGCTGCACCGATAGCCCCCGCCTTGATGAACTCACGCCTACTGCTCGCCATACCCTGTTCTCCGTCCTCGGCTCAGAACGGCAGTCTAGCCCATCGGTACAGGCAGCTCTAATCAGGGGTCGAGCGGCATGATCATTACGGGACTAAAGCCAATACCGTACCCCGCATCAACCGCGACCACCGTATCCCTGACGGGCACGTTGTCCGCCGCCATGACCGAGAAAGACGCCTCCGGGTTTTCGCCGTGCAACGCTTGCACATAGGGCGCCACACTACTGCCGCTCATGACGCGACCATTGACGTTGAATACACCCGCGGACTCGATCCTCACCACAATCGCAACGACGGGATCATCCGGAACAGTCAGACCCGCAGGTAACGTGATCGGGATACCCTCTTCCCGAACAAACGAAGCGACGACAATAAAGAAAATCAACATGATGAAGACCACGTCCAGCATGGGTGACAGATTAATGTCAGCTCGGTCTTCGGGAAATACGGCATGGAATCGATTCATCACAAACTCCCGTTGTGAGGATTCCCGCCTGCTTGTCACGCACCGACCGGTGCGTCAGTCTCTATATTAACACGCGCCTAGCGATAGCGGCCCTGCAGCTTCAGCAATTCGTCATTGCCGGGATGCAGCCCCTCATAAGGCAACCGTGAAAGCGGCGTATCGACGTTGTTCATCAGTTCGTGCATTTCTGCACGATCCTCATTGACGTACAACAGTCCGGTCGTGATCTCCCCCGCATTGAAGCGCTCGCGAAGATGCTTGAAAGCCTCGGCACGACTGGTCGGATCATAGTCACGATCGATTTTACGCAGAACGATGGTATCGCCACCGCGCAGATGGATTGGCAGTGCTTCGCCCTCACCGTAAGACACCTTGATCTCTTCGGTCGGATGAATGTAGTCAATATTGGCCACATGACGATAGAACTCGCGCGTATGCGCGTAGCTCTTCGTCGACCCCTCATGGTCATTGAATGTCACGCACGGGCTGATGATATCGAGCAGCGAGAATCCGGAGTGCATGATGGCACCCTTGATAAGAGGAATCAGCTGCTCCTTGTCACCCGAAAAACTGCGAGCGATGTAGGTGGCGCCAAGTGCAAGCGCCGCGCTTGCCGGGTCGATCGGCTCCTGCTGATTGGGCAAACCCTTTTTGGGTTTGGTGCCAATGTCCGCGGACGCAGAAAACTGGCCCTTGGTCAGTCCGTAGACGCCATTGTTCTCGATCATGTAACACATATTGAGGTTACGCCGGATCGCGTGCACGAACTGGCCAACACCGATGGACAACGAATCGCCGTCACCCGAGACGCCGATGTAAGTCATGTCGCGATTGGCCGCATTCGCACCGGTAGTAACAGAAGGCATGCGACCGTGTACCGAGTTAAAGCCATGTGCCTGGCTGACAAAATAGGCTGGCGTCTTCGATGAACAGCCAATACCACTCATCTTGGCCAGCATGTGTGGCTCAATGTCGAGCTCAAAGACTGCCTGGATAAGCGCCGCCGTGACCGAGTCGTGTCCGCAACCCGCGCACAATGTGGAAACTACGCCTTCGTAGTCGCGCGTCGTCAGGCCAAGTTCATTCTTCGGCAGATTCGGGAGTGAGATTTTGGGCTTGGCAATATAGGTCACAGTATCATCCTGTTCAGGCTGCTCGCCCTTTGGCTATTTCCTTGAGCACTCCATCAACCACGAAGCCGGCGTTAATCGGCATACCATCGTAGTGCAACAGCGGCACGAGTTTTCTCTGGTCTGCCTCAATGTCGGTGATCAACAGCGTACGCAATTGCGCATCGCGATTCTGCTCGACGACATAGACGACGTCGTGCTGGTCGATAAACTCCCGCACGGAGTCGGTGAAAGGGAACGCCTTCACACAGCAATAGTTGAGGCCCACATTTTGTGCTTTGAGCCGATCCAGTGCTTCCTTGCACGCACCATCACAGCTGCCCAGCGTAAGAATTGCTGCCTTATTGAATTGGGAATAACGGATCTCAGCATCTGGCATCATGGTCCTCGCCGTCTCCCACTTGACGAGCAGGCGATCGACGACCTCCTGGTACTCGGCTGAATCTTCTGTATACGCGCCCAACTTGGTATGACCTGAGCCGCGCGTGAAGTACGCGCCCTTGGGGTGAACGCCAGGCAAGGTCCGGTAAGTGATTCCGTCACCATCGACGTCAAGGTAACGGTAGAACTTCTCCATCTTCTCAAGATCCTCGGCGTCATAGATCTTGCCGCGATCCGGAATATAAGAATCGTCCCATTCAAGCTCCGGGACCATCCAGTCGTTCATGCCGATGTCGAGATCCGTCAGGACCATCACCGGCGTCTGCAGGCGATCCGCAAGATCAAATGCCTGTACTGACATGTAGAAGCACTCGGCCGGGTCAGCCGGGAACAGCAATACATGCTTCGTGTCGCCATGCGAAGCATAGGCACAACTCAGAAGGTCGCATTGCTGCGTGCGCGTGGGCATACCCGTCGACGGACCGGTACGCTGCACGTCGAACAGCACGGCAGGAATCTCCGCGTAGTATGCGAACCCCAGGAACTCGCTCATCAGCGAGATGCCTGGTCCGCTTGTTGGCGTGAATGACCTCGCGCCATTCCAGCTGGCCCCGAGGACCATACCGATGGCAGCAAGCTCGTCTTCGGCCTGGATAATGCAGTAGGTGCGCTTGCCGTTTTCCGGATCCACGCGGTACTGCCCGCAGAACGCGCGGAACGCGTCCATGAGAGACGTTGACGGTGTAATTGGATACCACGCACCGATCGTTGCGCCGGCATACATACATCCCAGTCCCGCAGCCGTATTGCCATCGATAACGATATGGCCTTTGGTCGCGTCCATCTTTTCGACGCGCGCCGGTAACGGACACGGGAAGCTCTTCGACGTGTAGTCATAGCCCAGGTGAATCGCTTCCATGTTCGACGCGATCAGATGCTGCTTGGCTGCGAAAGTCTCTTCGAGCAGACCCTTGATGATATCGAGGTCCAGTTCGAGCAGCGCCGCAATGGCCCCGACGTAAGCGATGTTCTTCATCAGGATGCGTGCGCGAGCGCCGTCGAAATGCTCATTGCACATCTTCGACAACGGGATCCCGATAATTGTGATGTCGTCACGACTAAGCAGCTTGCTGCGCGGCCAGGTGGAGTCGTAAATCAGGCATCCGCCGGGCTCCACCGCGGCCAGATCGCGCGCGTAGGTCTGCGCGTTCATTGCCACCATGATATCCACCCGGTCAGAGCGACAGCTGTAATTGTCACCCGTGACACGAATCTCATACCAGGTTGGCAACCCCTGAATATTGGAGGGGAAGTAATTCTTGCCCACAACGGGCACGCCCATTCGGAATATGGCCTTGCGCAGCAAGCCGTTGGCGCTCGCTGAACCGGTGCCATTGACCGTAGCGATTTTGATGACGACGTCGTTAATTGATGCCACGGGAATCCTCTACTTCGCTGCTCCGCCTGTGGCGGCTTGTGGCTGGTCGGATGCAGCCTCATCGGCGGCGTAGGGGATGAGTATTGTCGATTTCTGCATGTCCCAGGCACCGGTCGGGCAACGTTCGGCGCACAATCCACAATGCACGCAGAGGTCTTCGTCCTTAACCATTACGCGTGCCGTGTGAGGCAGGGCATCGGAAACATACAGGGCCTGGTCGGGATTCAGCGCCGGCGCCTTGAGGCGCGCGCGAATGTCTTGTTCCTCACCGTTCGGCGTGATCGTCAGGCAATTGACCGGGCAGATATCGAGACAGGCATCGCACTCGATACACAGATTTTCCGTAAAGACAGTCTGGATGTCGCAATTAAGACAGCGTTCGACTTCTTCAACCGCCTGTTCGGCAGAGAAACCAAGCTCTACCTCGATATTCAGTTTCTTGAAGCGCTCTTTCAGTCCGACGTGCGGCATTAGTTGGCGCGACACACCATCGTAGTCGTTTGAGTAGCTCCATTCATGCATGCCCATCTTCTGGGTCGACAGGTTCAGACCCATGGGCAGGCGATCGTGCAGATCTTCGCCCTGACAGTATTTGTGCATCGAGATGGCCGCCTGGTGGCCATGCTCAACTGCCCAGATGATGTTTTTGGGACCAAACGCCGAGTCGCCGCCGAAGAAGATGCCATCGCGGGTACACATCATCGTGGTCTCGTCGACAACCGGGCAGTCCCACTTGTCGAACTCGATGCCGATGTCACGCTCGATCCACGGAAACGCATTGTCCTGCCCGATGGCCAGTACGACGTCATCGCAGGGAATAACGACCTCGCCCGTCGACGTACCACGATCGATACGCCCATTTTCCTCGATGTTGTACTTCATCAGGTCGAACTTCATGCCGACAAGTTTGCCGTCCTCGTAGACAAATTCTTTCGGCGAGTGATTAACCAGAATCTCGACATTCTCTTCCTCGGCATCTTCGAGTTCCCACTCCGATGCCTTGAAGAACCCGCGTGGCTTGCGTGCCATCACCTTGACGTCATCGGCGCCAATCCGCAGCGAGGTGCGGCAACAGTCCATCGCCGTGTTGCCGACACCAATGATCAGGACCTTTTTCCCGATCTCCTTGATGTGTTCAAAAGCGACCGACTCCAGCCACTCAATGCCGATATGGATCCGGTCCGAGTCGTAACGACCAGGAATTTCGAGGTTCTTGCCCTTCGGCGCACCTGTGCCCACGAATACTGCGTCGAAACCCTCGTCGAGCAGGTCTTTCATACTATTGATACGGTGACCGAGCTTCAGGTCCACGCCCATGTCGAGGATATAGCCGATCTCTTCGTCGAGGACTGCCGGTGGCAGGCGAAAAGTCGGAATGTTGGTCCGCATCAGGCCGCCCGTAGTATCCAGCGCCTCAAAGATCGTAACTTCGTAGCCCATCGGAGCCAGGTCGTTGGCAACGGTCAGCGACGCACAGCCGGCGCCGAGCAATGCGACCTTCTTGCCGTTCGTCTTTTCCGGCGCCTTGGGCAGTCGCTCTGTAATGTCATCCCGATGATCGGCAGCGACGCGCTTCAGGCGACAGATCGCCACCGGCTTGTCTTCAACACGACCACGGCGGCACACGGGTTCGCAGGGACGGTCGCAGACTCGCCCCAGGATGCCGGGAAATACGTTGGACTTGCGATTTTCCATGTACGCATCGCTGAACTGCCCCTGGGCGATCATGCGAATATACGAAGGAACGTCGGTATGTGCCGGACAGCCCCACTGGCAGTCAACAACTTTGTGAAAGTACTCGGGGTTAGATGTATCTGTCGGCTTCATTGGCTGGCGCTAGCATAACGGGATCACCCAGAAAGTAAACAATTCTGCCAAGACTACCGGGACCGACCAAAGTCGAGCCGGCGTCCGGCAATCTTGCCTGTAAGCGCGCCATCGCGATAGACGACGTCACCGTTGACGATCGTCGTATCGATCGTGGACGAGAACTCGTGGCCTTCGAACGGGGACCAGCCACACTTATATAGAACATTGTTCGCGGTAACCCGATAGGGCCTCGCCGTATCGACCAGTACGAGGTCGGCAAACCAGCCCTCTCGCACGTAGCCGCGTTCTTTCATGCCGAAAATATCGGCCGACGCGTGGCAGGCCCGATCGACAAGCAGCTCAATACTGATTTGCCCGGAGGCGACGAGATCGAACAGCACCAGTAGCGCGTGTTGCACAAGAGGCAGACCAGCAGCTGCCTTGAAATACGTGCCATCCTTCTCGTCCACCGTATGCGGCGCATGGTCGGTCGCAATGATGTCGATACGCCCCTCATTCAACGCAGTGATCAACGCCTGTCGGTCTGTCGCACGTTTGATCGCGGGGTTGCACTTTATCCTCGTGCCAAGCTCGTCGTAGCGAGACTCGTCAAACCAGAGGTGGTGCACACACACCTCCGCCGTAATCCGTTTTTCCGACCGGTGCGCCGTCGAAAACTGCGGCATCTCCATCGCGGTCGTCAGGTGCAGCACATGCAGCAGCGCGTCGTGTTTGCGAGCCAGCTCGATCGCCAGGCTCGATGACGCGAAGCATGCTTCAGCGGACCGGATATTGGGGTGTTCCGTTAAGGGCACGTCGTCCCCGTACTTCTCCCGGGCCGCATCCTCGTTCGCCCAGATCATCGGAGAGTCTTCGCAATGCGTGACGACCATGATCGGTGCGTGCTCGAAGAGCTGGTCGAGCGTGTCAGGATCGTCGACCAGCATGTCGCCCGTCGATGCTCCCATGAACGCCTTGATGCCGCAGGCCTCACCAACCTGCAACGCCCGAATCTCTTCAATGTTGGTATTTGTGGCACCGAAGTAGAAACCGTAGTTGCCGGTGCACCGTCCGGCTGCGAGCTTATACTTGTCGACCAACTCGGTGCGCGTGGTCGTCAGAGGCTTGACGTTAGGCATATCCATGAAGCTGGTGATGCCACCGGCCGCTGCCGCGGCCGATTCGGTGGCGAGGTCGCCCTTGTGGGTCAGACCCGGCTCCCGGAAGTGAACCTGATCGTCGATCATGCCCGGCAGCAAGATACTTGCCGGATGCGTCGATGACTTCGGCCCCTTCCGGTGCAGCGATACTGCCGTCGATACGGGCAATCCTGTCGCCCTCCACCAGCACATCGACGTCCCGGGTCTCGCCTTCATTGACGAGTCGCGCATTGCTGATCAGGAGCCTTTTCACCAAGGTATTATGAAAGGGCGTGGAGGCGATTACCACCTTGGCATCGCTCCCTGGATTGCGGCGCTTTGCGGATCCACCCGCGGTGTGCGATAAGTGCCGAATGAACACGATTGACTACCTGGACCTGATCCGGCGCGCGCGCGTGTATGACGTCGCAGATAAGACGCCGCTGGATCTGGCGGCCAACCTCTCGAAACGTATCGGCAATCGCGTGCTAATGAAGCGCGAGGACCTGCAACCCGTGTTCTCGTTCAAACTGCGCGGGGCCTACAACAAGATCGCCGGGCTTTCCGATGACGACCTCGATCGGGGGGTCATCTGCAGTTCTGCCGGCAACCATGCGCAGGGTGTGGCGCTCGCCGCGAAACGCAAGGGCATCCGGTCCGTAATCGTCATGCCGGTGACTACCCCTGAGATCAAGACCGAGGCAGTCGCGGCACTGGGTGGAGAGGTTCGGCTGCATGGCGACACTTACGACGACGCCTATGCGTATGCGCGCAAGCTCGCGGCAGAAGAAGGCCTCATTTTTATACACCCGTTTGATGATCCGGATGTCATTGCAGGCCAGGGCACTATAGGCAAGGAGATTCTCGATCAGGCTGACGAGAAGATTGATGTGCTCTTCGTGCCGGTCGGCGGTGGCGGCCTGATCGCGGGTATTGCCGCCTGGGTTAAGCAGATGCAGCCCGATATTCGTATCATCGGCGTCGAGCCCGACGATTCGGCAGCAATGCAGGCATCGCTGGCTGCTGGTCATCCCGTTACGCTCGACCACGTGGGCATCTTCGCGGATGGTGTTGCCGTTCGCCGCGTGGGCGACGAGACGTTTAGGCTGTGCCAGCAATTCGTCGACGAAATCATCACGGTCCACACCGACCAGATCTGTGCCGCTATCCGGGATATTTTTGAGGACACACGCTCGATCGTCGAGCCTGCCGGCGGCCTGGCCGTCGCGGCGGCCAAAAAATATGCGGCCGGGAACCATCTCAAGGGAAAGACGCTGGTGACAATCAGCTGCGGCGCCAATGTCAACTTCGATCGCCTCCGCCATATTGCGGAGCGCGCCGCGGTGGGTGAGCAAACAGAAATGCTGTTGGCAGCCGAGATACCGGAGCAGCCGGGCAGCTTCCGCCGCTTCTGCGAAGCTGTCGGTCGCCGCGGCATTACCGAGTTCAACTATCGCTACGCCGACGATCGCAAGGCGCATATTTTTGCGGGCATTCAGCTGCGAAATGGCATGCAGGAACGTGGCGAACTCCTGAGTACGCTTCGCGACGCGGGTTTCCCGGTTGAAGACCTGAGCGACAACGAAATGGCGAAGCTGCACGTACGGCACATGGTCGGTGGGCGGTCAGCAGGCATCAGCAATGAACGCCTTTTCCGATTCGAGTTCCCTGAGCGGCCCGGTGCCTTGCTCGACTTTCTGAACGCGATCGGAACGGACTGGAACATCAGCCTGTTTCACTACCGCAATCACGGTTCGGACTATGGCCGCATTCTGGCCGGCATCGATGTGCCGCAGGATGAGACAGATGAGCTCGAGGCCCACCTCGCGGAACTCGGCTACACACACTGGGAAGAAAGCGATAACCCCGCGTACAGGATATTCCTGGGCTAGCGTGGACGAATCGGGCCTTATTCCCATCTGATTGCAACCTTTTGCGTCGGCGGCGCATCGAATAGATAGTCAGTTAGAAGGGGAACCAAATGACACTACGAACTCTTATTGTCTTTTTCTGGGTGTGCCTCATCGGCACCGCTGCTGTTGCGGGCGAAGAACAGCGCACCGAAATCGAGATCGCCATCGATGGTGAGAACACGGGACATCGGGTATTCCGGTTTGACAGCCAGGACTCGGATGTCGATTTGCACGAACTCGCTGTAGGTGAGCGCAAGGTCATTACCGACAGCGACGGCAACGAGGTAACGGTACTGCGGACCGAAAAAGGCTTTGAGTTTGACGTTGAAGGCGAAAAAATCGAGATAGCCGGTATGCATGGTGAACATGATTTTGAGATGTCGCACGAAGCGCTCGAAGATGAAGACGTCGTGGTCGAGAAGCACAGGCAAGTGCGAGTGATCAAGACGGACGATTCCCAGGGCGTCACGATTATTTCGGGCGACGAAATAGATGACGAAACTCGCGCAAAACTCGAGAAGGTCCTGAAAGAAGCCGGCAAGGACGGGGAAATCCTGTTTCTCGACGGCAGTGAACTAAGTGGTGATGAGCAGGCTCAAGGAAAACACGAAGTGCGCATCATCAGAAAGGAGATCGACGTAACAAACTGAAAACCCCTTATGCTGTTTGTTTCGTACTATTTGGCGGTGACTTTTGTCACCGCCTTTTTTTCTCACCACATTTGCCGCATCCGCTCGGCCACATCAATCTGCTTGTCCGAGCGTACCCTGAACGCACTACCCTCGTTCTCGGGCCTTCCCGCAAAGCGGTTCTCCATCGTTCCGAGCAAACGATCCGACATGAAGCGGCTGCGAGCGCCATAAACATGGCGATCGCCGTCACGGCGTTGTTGCGTCACATGAAAGCGCAGCGGTGACACCAGCGACAACGACTGCTTCGCACGCGTCATCGCCACGTACAGGAGCCGACGTTCTTCCTCGATCATTTCGGGTTTGCCCGTCGCGAACTCAGACGGAAAATTGCCGTCAGTCACATTGAGAATAAACACCGATTCCCACTCCTGGCCTTTGGCCGAATGCACGGTCGACAGAATCAGGTAGTCCTCATCGAGCAGCGGATCCCCTGCAAGGTCACCCGCAGCACTGGGTGGGTCGAGCGTCAGCTCGGTCAGGAAGCGCTCACGTGTCGGGTAGCGCCCCGATATCTGTTCCAGTTGTTCGAGGTCGGCTTCGCGAGTATCGAGTGCGTCGTACATGCGTTCGAGATGTGGTTGGTACCAACGCCTGACCTGGGGCAATTGTGACTGCCATCCTCGATCATCAAATTCGGCATCTGACAGCGATGCAAGTAGTTCGCAGAACACCGGCCAGTCCTGCGCCGCCGCGGCCGGCGGTCGAAAGTCACGCAGCGCGCCGAGAAGATAATCGTTGATGGCCAGGTGCTCGAAACACCGGGAGGCTGTAGCGGGCCCCATGCCCGGCAGCAATTTCAGCACGCGAAATGCCGCAACTTCGTTCTTCGGATTCTCCGCCCATTTCAAGACGGACAGCAAATCTTTGACATGTGCTGCTTCAAGAAACTTGAGCCCACCATATTTCACGTAGGGAATGTTGCGCCGTACGAGTTCCAGTTCGAGCCGGTCACTATGATGCGAACCGCGAAACAGAACTGCCTGTTCCTTGAGCTGCATGCCGAGCTCACGATTGGCAAGGATTGACGTCACGACATACTCGGCTTCGGCGTCACCATCTTCAACCGTAACGTAACGCGGCCTGCCCCCGTCCTTGCGCTCAGAGAACAGGTTCTTGCGGTACTGGCGCTCGCTTTCGGCAATCAGGCAATTAGCTGAGTCCAGGATCGGCTGGGTCGAACGGTAATTTTGTTCCAGCGTTATGACCTGCGCGGACGGCATGTACTGGTCGGGAAAACCCAGGATGTTCTCGACTTCGGCAGCACGAAACGAATAGATCGACTGCGCATCGTCGCCGACGACAGTGACACCATCGCCATCCGGCTTCAGCGCGTTCAGAATCTGCGCCTGCACAAGATTGGTGTCCTGGTATTCGTCGATCAGTACATGATCGAACCAGGAACCGATCTCCTCGGCGAACTCCGGCTCGGCAACAAGATGGCCCCAGTAGAGTAATAAATCATCGTAGTCGAGCGATTGGCTCTGCTGCTTGCGCAGCACATAGTGCCGGAACAGCTCACTGAGCTCGTCCTTCCAGTCCGAACACCACGGGTAGGTCAGATCCAGCGTTTCGGCCAGGGGCTTTTGCGTGTTAACGCAGCGTGAGTAGATCGCGAGGCAAGTGTCCTTCTTGGGAAAGCGGCGCGACGTTCGCGTCAGCTTCAGTTCGTGGCGCACAACATCCATCATGTCGGCCGCATCGCCACGGTCCAGTACGGAAAAACCGGGATCGAGGGCCAGGTTGCGCGCGAAGCGGCGCAACAGGCGATTGGCGATAGAATGGAACGTGCCCGACCACGGCAAGCCGCCAGAGGGAAGCGGTGTCGAATCACGCGATGAGACACGCACAATATTTTCAACGCGCCTGGTCATCTCCTGCGCCGCACGTCGCGTGAAACGTCAAAAGCAGGATGCGCTCCGGGCTCACGCCTTCAATCAGCAAGTGGGCCACGCGATGCGCCAGTGTCATCGTCTTGCCCGTGCCCGCGCCCGCGATCACCAGCAAAGGCCCTGCCCTGAAGCCACCAGCCTCGCGCCGCTCGCCAAATTCTGCGGCCAGCCGCTGCGCCGGGTTCAAAGACCCCAGATGGTCAAATTCCTGCTCTGCCGCCTGCATTTGCACTCCAGGAAGGTCGTCCTGACCAAATATGTATTTTTATACAGTACTGGATGTATTTACAAGTGTTTGCTCAGAAATGCGTCTATGGCCGCTGCCAGCTCAGACAGTGACTCGAAATGCAGCCTTTGCCCGGCTCCGGCAATTTCGACCGTTTTTGCATCCAGCCAGGCGCTGGATTCCTGTTGCCCGGCGTTGAGCGCAAATGCGCTGGCGTCACCTGAGACGAGCAGGACATCGGCCGTGATCGCGTGCCTGTCCGCGTATTTCGTGCAGGATGCCTGTGCACTACGCTTTTGCACCTCAGGTGTGTATAAAAGTGATGAATTCCAATCATGACGCTGCTGCGGATCCAAAGAATCACTGAATGACCTTCGAAATCGCACTGGTACTCGGCATCCTGGCAGTTTCGCTGGTCCTTTTCATCAGCGAAGTCATTCGCATGGATGTTGTGGCGCTGCTGGTGCTCGGCGCCCTTGCCATCACGGGACTCGTCGACTCCAACCAGGCCTTTGCCGGCTTTAGCAACAGCGCGGTTATTACTGTCTGGGCGATGTTCATCCTCAGCGAGGGCCTGACCCGTACCGGCATCGCCGACATCATCGGCCGACAGGTCATGCGGCTCGCCGGTCGCCGCGAAATCGCGATGATCACAGTCATCATGATTACGGGCGCTGTGTTATCGGCATTCATGAATAACATCGGCGTCGCAGCACTTATGCTGCCGGTTGTCGTCGAGGTCGCGCGTCGCACCCGTATTGCCCCGTCCAGACTCCTCATGCCGTTGGCATACTCGACCCTGCTCGGTGGCCTGATGACGCTGATCGGTACGCCCCCCAACCTTCTCATCAGCGAATCGATGGTCCTGAACGGCTACGAGCCTTTCAAACTGTTCGATTTCACACCACTCGGCGGCGCTGTGATGGTGATCGGTGTCGCGTTCGTTGCGCTGGTTGGACGCTTTTTTCTGCCGAAAACGCGTGCCGCGAGGGACAAACATGTCAGTCAGCGCAGCCTGCGCTCGCGCTATAAGCTGCAGGAACGCACATTCATGTTGCGCGTTCCAACCGATTCGATATTGGTTGGCAAGACGCTCGCTGAGAGTCGCATCGGGGCGTCGACAGGCCTCATCATTCTCTCCTTGTTTCGCAACGGGCGCAGCGAGACCCTGCCCGGTCGACAGATCGTCCTGCGGGCCGGCGACGGCTTGCTCGTGCAGGGCCGCGTCGACCAGTTTCGCGAATTGCGCCGCTGGTCGGATCTCGTCATCGAGCGTGAGGCGCCGGTCCTCAAGTCGATGGTCGCGTCCAAGGTCATGTACGCCGCAGTCACGATCAGCGACAGCTCGCCGGTGGTTTCGGAACTGGTACGGCATGCCGCGTTTCGCACGCGCTTCGACGTCGCGGTTGTTGGCATCATGCGCCGCGGCTCCTATCGGCTGACGAATCTCACCTATGTGCCTATCAAGGCAGGCGATCAGGTTCTCGTCCAGGGCGAAGTCGATGCCATCGCGCAACTCGAGAAGTTCTCGGACTTTTCGGCGGTGGAGATCCACACGGAAGAAGAACTCGCTGAGTACCACCCCAGCGAGCGCATGTTCGTTGTGCGCCTCCCTAAACACAGTGGTCTCGCGGAAGAAACGCTGGCCAAGAGCCGGCTTGCCGATGTGTTCGACTTCCGCGTACTGGCCGTATTTCGCGACGGCGAACTCAGGGTAATGCCGCGCGGCGACGAGATTCTGCTGGGCGGGGACCTGTTGCTGATCGAAGGCCAGCACAGCGATCTCGACGTACTTCGCGGCTTGCAGGAACTCGAGATCGATACGAAGGTCCCTGCCAACGTCACGCCGTTTGAGTCGGAGCGCCTGACACTCATGGATGCCACGCTGGACCCGCGTTCATCGCTTGCGGGCCGCACCGTCGGCGAACTCAATTTTCGCGAGCGATACGGCATCGAACTTGCTGGCATCTGGCGCGAGGGCGAAACAGTGGGCACTGAACTCGCCGACGAGCGCCTGCAGATTGGTGATGCACTTCTGTTGCTCGGTCCGCGAGATCGCCTGCAGTTGTTGTCATCAGACTCCGACTTTCTGATCCTGACTCCGCTGGGTCAGGAGCCGCCGGACACACGCAGGGCGCCGCTGGCTGCCGCCATCATGCTCGGTGTAGTGCTAACGGTCATGGCCGGCTATGCACCCATCTCGGTTGCCGCCGTTATTGGCGGCACGATTATGGTTCTGACCGGCTGCCTCAACATGGAACAGGCCTATCGCGCAATTGACTGGCGGGCCATATTCCTGATAGCGGGCATGTTGCCCTTAGGCACAGCGATGCAGGAAACCGGCGCAGCCGAGTTTCTCGCCAATCAGGTCATGGACCTGCTGGGCGACGCCGGACCCTGGCCTGTGATAATGGGCCTCTACATCCTCACCGCGATGGCGACGATGATCATTCCCACCGCGGCACTGGTGGTTCTGATGGCGCCAATCGTTCTGTCGGCCATGGGCGATCTGAACGTCGCTCCGGAGACAGCGATGATGGCCGTTGCGATGGCGGCCTCCGCGAGCTTCACGAGTCCGATTTCGCACCCGGCGAACATCCTGGTCATGGGTCCGGGTGGCTATCGATTTGTCGACTACCTCAAGGTGGGCGTGCCGTTGACTATCGTGGTCTTCATTACCGTTATGGTACTGCTGCCGATACTGTGGCCACTGGTGCCGGTCTAGGGAGAGCCAAGTGAGCGAGAGAGTTGTTATTGCCGGAGCCGGCCATGCCGCCGGCCAGGTCGTCGCAAGCCTGCGCCAGAACAAATTCGCGGGCGAGATCGTGCTTATTGGTGACGAGCCCTACCTGCCGTATCAACGACCGCCACTATCCAAAAAATTCCTGGCGGGAGAGTTGCCGGCCGAACGGCTGTACGTCAAGCCCGCAAGTTTTTACGACGACGCCAAAGTCGAGCTACATCTCGACACCAGCATTGTGGCTCTCGACCGCCAGGCGAAATGCCTCAGCCTCCAGGACGGTGAGACCATCGAGTACGACCGACTGGTACTCGCGCTTGGATCACGAGTTCGTAAGCTCCACGTTGACGGTTCCGGATTAAAGGGCGTGCACTACTTTCGCACTATTGCAGATGTGGATCGTATTCGAAAGAAGATGGAGCCGGGTCGCCGCATGGTTATCGTCGGTGCCGGATATATCGGACTTGAAGTCGCTGCCGTGGCACAACAGGCGGGCCTGGATGTCACGGTTATCGAAATGGCAGACCGTGTCATGAGCCGCGTAGTCTCGGCAGAGATTTCTGATTTCTACCAGATCGAGCACACCAACCAGGGCGTCAAGTTTCGCCTGTCTACCGGTGTAACGGCACTGAATGGCAAAAAGCGGGTTAAGTCGGTAACGACCTCGGAAGGTGAGGACGTACCCGCAGACATCGTTGTCATTGGCATAGGAATCCTGCCAAACACCGAGCTTGCTACTGATGCGGGGCTGGATGTCGACAATGGAATTGTAGTCGATGACCACTGCCAAACGTCGGACCCGGACATTTATGCCGTGGGCGACTGCACAATGCATCCCAACGCAATCTACGGACGAAAGTTACGACTCGAATCCGTGCACAACGCGCTGGAACAGGCGAAGACAGCTGCCGCCAATCTATGTGGTAAGGACACTTCGTACACGCAAGTACCCTGGTTTTGGTCGGATCAGTACGACCTTAAGCTGCAAATAGCGGGCCTGTCCGAGGGCTACGATGATGTCGTCATACGAGGCAACCCCGTGGAACGATCATTTTCCTGCCTCTATCTTCGGGAGGGACGACTGATCGCGGTCGATGCTATTAACGCGCCGCGCGACTTTGTGCAGTCGAAACAACTGATCGCCAACCAGGTTGAGATCGCGACAGACAGGCTGGCTGATTCAGACGTTGCGCTGAAGGACCTGATGACCTGAAGCCGGGCCCTGGATACTCAGTCTTCAATCCCGCCGCGGTTTTTGGGCATCTCGATAATCAGCCTGCCCTGGGACGACACAAGGCCGATATCCGCCGAGAAAGCGCGTACGCTCATCGATTCGACACCGTCCATCCTGAGTCCTTTGAACGTCCCGAGCCGCCGGTTACGGCGGCAGTTCCGAGCGCGCCAGGACCCACTGTCAAATCACCAAGCCAGGCCCCGCGCCAGCTGTTCGCCGAACTACGCCATGCCGGGAATGCGACCTCGCGGACAAACGGAAAGTAGTTTTCTGTCTGCTCGATGAACAGGCTGCCATGGTCTGGCAAATAGACATACCAGACGCTGTCGACAATCACTTCACCCTTTAACAGCCTGGTGCTTTCGGAATCCGATGAGAACTTTACGCCAATACCTGCGACCTGGTTGCGCGCGTCACGCATCACCGTTGCCAGCGCGCTCGTCGAGCGAATGGGTGCTTCCCAGAGTTGCAGTATTTTCTCAGGATGCGGATCGTGCAACGACTCACCATCGTTGGTATAGGCAATACTTTCCGCCGGCACATTGGCGAAATTGAGGGTGATAACTTCAGCATTAGTCACTGACAATGGCGACAGACCCCGGTCGGCGATAAACGGATTGTAGAAAAGGCCCGCAACGAACAGTGCGACGCCGACGACCATTCCAAGCAAGAGAGAGACGATATATTTCATTTGACCGTCTCCTCTGTTTCCAATGGTTCTAACTGGCCCACATACGTTGTTAACAGTTCGATGCGACCCGTTGGCGCGTCTTCCTCGTTGGAGTCGTTCGAAATCCAGCGCTCTGTCATGAATCCGCTCAATGATCCGAACTCACGCGAGCCCGAAGCAATCTGGCCAATGCGGAAGCCGCCCTTGAGCGGTGCAACATCCATAGTGACGAATAACGATCCGCGTGCGGGCAAATGCAGGACCCAGTCGATCACGTTGTTCTCTTGGGACGTCGCTGCCGTACGCACGGCTACACCAACAACCGCATCTCGTGCATTGCGAATCTTGAAGAGCTCGGCGCGAACATCGGCCAGGATCTCGTCGGACGGCCACCCCAACCCCGGTGGTATGGCTCCAGCCTGGCCGGCGTCGCCAAGCACGATTCGATCCATCGGTAAGTTGATGTGGAAGGTCTCGGCGTTGCCACCGTTCGGCGCGACCTTGACGATCGACGCTTCACGAGTCTGGTCGACGACCGGAATTGCATACAGGGCAGCTGCGGCAGCAGCCAGTCCAAGCACAATTCCAAGGAAAAATGTCTTCAGCAAAACGGTTTCACCACGAATTAATTCGCCCGCTAAATCAGGCACATGCACAGAGTTTAGTTAAATTGACGCCGACGGCCCACCTGATCGACTTTTTTTGTGACGGAACGCACACGATTTGGTGGAGCAAACGCGAACCCGGTCTGATCTGCCGGAGTCTCTGTCCTAGCAGGCCGTGAAATATTGCTGCAGATATTCGTCCAGCGTGATCTCGTCGGCCGCCTCGATCGCCGCCTGGCGCGCTAAGGAATCAACCGCCTCGTCGGTGAGATTTTTTTCCTGGGCCGCGCGCAGCGGCGCGATGGACGCGAAGTAATCCCGATGGCACTTCGCCATGCCGTGAGCAAACTCGAAGTAGCTGGTGCCGCTTTGTTCCAGTTCCGCGACAATGCGTGCCGAGAGCGTGCTGTCCGGGTTGTCGACCATCGTCTGGAGGATACCGACGGAGGCTCTGTAGCTGCCGTCACTACTGCTACGGTCGATCATCTCCGCGACCGTCATGACGTTCTCAAGAATCTCGGTTGCCCAAGACTGCAAAGTGACAGTTTTGCCGCCGCGTTGCAGGCGAAAATCAGGATCGCGCCCGCGCTTGGCGGTGCCAGTATGGTTGTGCCGAATTTCCTCCAGTTCGTCACCGTTTAGCTTCGGGCTGTCTTCAAGCAGGCAATAGATCAGGAGCGCCTCGATGAAACGCATTGAGTTCTGATTGATGCCCGAAGGATCGAACATGTTTATGTCCAGCGAACGGATCTCGACGTACTCGATACCATCACGCCGCAAAGCGGCAGTAGGTTGCTCGCCCGAACGGGCGACGCGTTTTGGACGAACTGACGAATAGTATTCATTTTCAATTTGCAACAGGTTGGCGTTCAGCTGCTCGTAGCGATCGCCAACTTTTACGCCGATTGCCTCATAGGACGGTTCCGGCGTACAGATTGCCCTGCTCAGGTCGCGCACATACTCATCGAGACTGTTCAACGAGATGTTGATTCGCGACTGGTTCTGGTTGCTATAGCCCAGATCACTCATGCGCAACGAGGTCGCAAATGGCTCAAACCAGGTATCGGCATTGAGCGACGGCAGTTTTGCCGCTGCACCGGCGAAGGATTTACAGACTGCCGGCGAGGCGCCAAAAAGATACAGGACGATCCAGCCCATGCGGCGGAAATTTCGGATCATGCCGAGATAGTGGTCGGACCGAAACGTCTTGTCGTCCCGTTCGTCATCAAGGACGGCGCGATAGGCCGGCCAGAATGCCTTGGGTAGCGAGTAATTGAAGTGGACTCCCGCGATAACCTGCATTTGCCGCCCGTATCGATGCCCGAGGCCACGCCGGTAAATGGTCTTCATGCGACCCACATTTGAATCGCCGTATCTTGCCAGCGGTATCTCGCGATCACCCGGAATACGACAAGGCATGCTGGCGGTCCACAACATTTCTTCGCCGAGATGCGCGTAAGTGAACTGGTGAATATCACAAATACAACGCAGTGCTTCCCACGTGGTCGGAAAGGCGGGCGTTACGAACTCCAGCAATGCCTCGGAGAAGTCGGTGGTGATGAAACGATTGGTCAGGGCTGAGCCAAGACCTTCCGGGTGTGGCGTCTGCGACAGAAACCCGTCCGGGCTGATGCGCAGCGACTCCTTCTCCACACCCTTCAACCCACCATTGAGGACATCGCTGCCAGCAGCAGCAAGAGCCTCCAGGCGCTGTTCAAACCCCTGCTTCAAATCACTTCCTTTGGATTTGCTCGCACGTTCCGAGCTGACATGCAGTTTTACCATATTAACAGGGCGTGTCTCAGCGGGTACTATGCGTTCTTGCAATTCCTCTAATCCTATCCGGAGCCGACAAGGCATGAATGATTCGAAGCGCAGGCGCTTTCGCGACCGCACCGCAGGTGCACCCACACTGATCAACGAAGGCTGCAAGGTCACTGGTGTAATTTCTGGCAGCGGCGACTTTCAGATCAGCGGCGAAATCGATGGCGACTGCGATATTGACGGCAACATCATCCTCGCACGCAACGGCTTCTGGGCCGGCACCATCAAGGCCGACAATGTCGTGATTTCCGGGCATGTCGAAGGCGACATTATTGCCGCGGGCAAAGTCGAGATCGCGGAATCCGCAAAGATCACGGGTACTGTGACTGGCGAGGCAATCGCCGTCGCAGAGGGCGCCGTGGTTGAAGGCGTTATGAAAACCACCGTGCAGACGGAGCCGGTCGGCTTTGTGGAAAAACGCAATAAAGACGACGCCTGACGGGGGTTTGAACGGCGGCGGGCTATTTATCCTTTTTAATTATCCACTGTGGAAACAATGCGTTTCCGGCACGGCCGGAGTGCTACACTTGAGGTCGTAATGTAGCCGAATAATAACGATGACATGATCGGCACCAGGATTCCGCGATTTCTTCTGTACGCGACGGTGCTTGGCACCGCAGTCGCGGCTGTCATGTTGTCTATGTTTTTCGGCCAGTATCGCTGGCTTGCCGGGCAGATAATGTCGACAAGCTACGAAGAGCACCGCATTCTCCTTGAGGCGAATTTCGACAGGCACACGCGGGCAGAACTGCGCGCCATCTCCGATGCGCTGCCAGCCGACCTGGCCGCGGCAGACGAGAACTCAATCGTCCTCGCACTTGATCGTGCGCTCATTGCGAATCCGAAGTTGACCGGCCTGCAGGTAACGCTGTCGACAGGCGCGACCTTTGCCATCGGTGCCTATCCGCAGATCGATGGCGGTCCGGATACCGTATGGCTGAATGACCACCTGCTGCAGTCCAGCCCGATAGTTCGCAATGAGCTGGAGGTTGGGCGTATTACCGGTGCCTTTGCACTTGATTCGTTCCACGCCGACCTGACAAGTTTCACCGAGGTAGTCAACACCAAGGAAGGTGAAAACCGCCGGGCCAGCTACCTGTGGATCGGCGGCGGTACCATTGCGATCCTGCTTCTGTGCGGGGCGGTAGTCTGGTTGCTGGTCCGGGGTCAAACGAAACGGATTAGGCAATTGAAGGCACAGGCCGAGCGATTTCGGGACGCCGACTTCGGTGAGCGTCTACCCGAATCGCGTGGTGATGAACTCGGTGCGCTTGCGGCCGTTTTCAACGACATGCGGGACAAGCTACGAACCACGACCCATTCGCGCGACTACGTCGACAGCATCCTCTCCGGGATGAACGAGGCGATCATCGTAACGACCGATGGCGGTCAGATCGAGCGCATCAATATGGCGACGACGCACCTGCTCGGCTACGAAGAGAGCGAACTCAAGGGAACGTCGATCGACTTCGTGATTAACTCGAAGAAGAGCCGCTCATTGGCTGATGATTCACCGTCCGGGCTACCGCGTGAGGCAATTTTCGAAAGTAAGTTCGGTGAATCGATTCCGGTGTCCTACACCTGCTCGGTTATCCAGGGAGATGAGGGCAAGACCTGTCGAATCTATGCGGCGCAGAACATCACTGAACGACGCCGTGCCGAGAAACGAATTCGCTACCTGGCACGTATGGATGCCCTGACCAAGATTCCGAACCGCATGCAGTTCCAGCACCTGCTGCAGCGTGGCATTGCGCGTGCTCGCCGCGCCGGCAAGCCACTCTGCCTGTTCTATATCGATATCGACCACTTCAAGGAAATCAACGACACATTCGGCCACCTTGCCGGTGACACAACACTCGAGACGGTTGCGGAGCGGTTGTCAGCGGCCCTGCCCAAGCGATCAGTCATCGGTCGGCTGGCAGGCGATGAGTTCGCCGTGATCCTGGAAGACTTAGGGCCCGACAGAACGGGGCTACGAGAAACGTCCGAACTGGCCCAGAAGCTTCTGAACCGACTTGCCGACCCGTTCTTCGTGCAGGGGCACGAAGTTTTCATGACTGCCAGCATGGGTATTGCCTACTACCCCAAGGATGCGCCCAACGTTATCGACCTGATTCGTAACGCGGACGCCGCGCTTTACAGCGCCAAGAAATCCGGCGGGAACGTCTTCTCGTTCTACGTGCCGGAAATGAACGAAGCCTCTGTTGAGCGGCTAATTACGAAAAGTAAGCTGAAGCGAGCGTTTGAGCGAGACGAACTGCTGGTCCATTACCAGCCCAAGTACAACCTCGAAACCGGCGAGGTCTTTGGCGCAGAGGCGCTGGTACGTTGGGAACTTCCGGAACGTGGCCTCATCCTTCCCTCTGACTTCATACCCATCGCAGAAGAGACCAGCCTCATCATCGAGATTGGCGAATGGGTGCTCGACAAGGTCTGCGAGGATTTTCGTGTGTGGCAACGTAGCGTCGGGTCTCCTGGTCGCGTCTCGGTCAACCTGTCTCTCAAGCAGCTACGGCAGCTGAATTTTATCAACCGTATCGGATCGATAATGCGCGGCCACGAAATTTCGCCGACCTCACTTGAGCTGGAGATTACTGAGACAACGCTCATGGAAAATCCGGAGCGCACGATTCGCTTACTCGACGAGCTTTACGGCTTGGGGCTGCATCTGGCGATCGATGATTTCGGCACCGGCTATTCCTCGTTGAGTGCGCTACAACAGTTCCCTATCAGCACGCTGAAAATCGACAAGTCCTTCGTCCGGAATATAGCCACCAATCCCGACGACGCCACGATCGTAGATACGATTATTCAGATGGGCCGTAATCTGAACATGGACGTCGTCGCCGAAGGCGTCGAAGATGAGGATCAGCTGAGTTTCCTTCAAAAACTCGGTTGCTCCTACGTGCAGGGGCTCCTGTTTGGCGACCCGATGAGCGCCGATAACTATCTTGAACTGTTGCTTGCCCAGGCCGAAGGCACGGACACATATCGCGCGCTGTTCGCGTAATCCCGACGTTCACTATTGGTTCAGGTAGACCCGGCGATAATCGTATTCATACACTGTAAGCAACTGATTTAAAGAGTGCTTTTTTCCCAGCTTCACTCGAACCCGGCAACATGCTTAAATTACCGATCCAAGACAACCTGCCTGGCCGCGATCGCTGATGCTGCAGGCTCGACAAAGTAGGACGCATGAACAAATTGATCAAAACGGCCATATCGATAGCCATGATTTTTGCCGCCCAAGGCGCCATTGCCTGTGACTATCCACAACGCATCGATGTGCCTAATGGCGCAACGGCAACCAAGGACGACATGATCGCCGGGCAAAAGGGCGTAAAAACATACATGGCGTCTATGGAAGAGTACCTGGCTTGCATTGAGGCCGACGAAGCAAAGGCAGTTTTGGAGCTTGGCCATGTCAATGAGGACACAAAGCGCCAGCGTGAGGACATGTTCAACAAAAAGTACAATGCGGCTGTTGAAGAAATGAATCTTGTCGCTGAAGAATTCAATGTGCAGGTCCGTGCTTACAAGGACCGCAATCGATAGTTACTGCTGCTACTACAGCTTGTCGATTTCACGACCCAGATCAAACTTGTTCTCGGTTACGATGCGCTCAAGAACGCGAATACGCTCTTCAAGCCGTTCGATGTGCGCAAGAGTTTCCTCAAGCTCAGGATCGGGATCCATGGTCTTTTTGTTGCCTTTCAATTTCAGATACCTCTGAACGGTGTCCGCCGTAAAAACGATCGCCACGATACAGACAACCCAAAACATCGTATTCATTGACAGCCCCTATGCTGTTATCAAAGTCTGCGTAACTTCTCGTCGAGCTCATATCGCGACGACGTGACGTATTGTTCTATTTTTGCGAGACGCTCGTCCATTGACTTGTAGCGCCTGCGCACCTCCTCAACATCCGGTTTCGCCCGTCTGATTTCCTCGCGCAGTTGCTCCTTGCGCAGTTCGTCATAGTCGGCCTTGACGTGTACTTTGGACGACGATGACGGAATCAGGAAGACAGCCGCAAGATAGCCGATAATTGCAAACGGCATCGCGCAAAGAAACGTGATGAATGCCAGGAAGCGCGTTACCTTCAGGTTAAACCCAAGATATTCGGCGAGACCCGCGCACACCCCGCCGAGGACAGCTTTGTCCTTGTCACGGTAGAGTCTTCGTTCCGTTGTTCCTGCGTAGGTGCTCATACACGCCTCCAGAATTCATATTCGCTCCGTCGCCCGGAATAGACCAGCGGTTTCTCCTTGATCAGCAACGTCAGGCCAACATAGATTGCTGCGGTCATCCAAAAAAACAGCAACAGGCTGATGACCGCAATCACCCGAACCGTGCCGAGTTTGAAATTGAACCGTTCCGCCACGCCCGCACAGACGCCGAATATCCAGCCGCTTTCACGATCACGGTAGAAGCCTCGTAAAGGGCCGTAGTCAATATTCCACGTGTCTCGACTCATTCTATCCTCCGTATTTCTGTATCTTTTTCTGACGGAAGCCCTGCCCTTATTCGGCAGCCGCGGTTCGCTCTGCTGCAACACGCGCCTTCAGCGCATCCAGCTCCTTGTTCACCGATTCTTCGGCTTCCAGGCTCGCAAACTCATGGTTCAAATCCTTCGGCAGTCCGAGGTCATAGGCCTCAACCCGGCCCTCGACATCATCAATTCGCCGCGTGTAGGCCTCGAAGCGCACCATGGCATCATCGATCTTGTAGTCATGGATCTTCTTACGCGCCGCCAGCCGACTGCTCGCCGTTTTGTGTCGCGCCAACAAGGCCTTCTGCCGCGTCTTGGCGTCATTAAGCTTGCTCTCAAGGCGCGCGATATCTTCGTTGAGTTTAGCCAGCCCCTCGTCGACGGCCGCATAGTCTTCTTTCAGGACTTCGACTGCGGACGCGGCGCGAGATTTCTCAACCAACGCGGCCTTGGCCAGGTCTTCGCGACCCTTGCGCATCGCGAGTTCGGCTTTGTCGTCCCAATCACTCCTCTCACGGTCGAGCGCTTCGATCTTTCGATTCAGATCCTTCTTGTCGGCAATTGAACGTGCGGCCGCGGAGCGAACCTCGACGAGCGTGTCTTCCATTTCCTGAATCATCAGGCGGACGATCTTCTCGGGATCCTCGGCTTTGTCGAGAATCGCATTGATGTTCGAGTTCACGATGTCGCTGAATCTCGTGAAAATACCCATGATGTTTCCTCTCTTCGCGTGACTGTGTCTGTAATATTGCAGCAATCGTGCCAACTTGGATGTACGTACCTAAGTTGTTGATAGAAATAGATTAAGTGCGCTTCCAGCGTGGATTCACGAAACTTTAGAATGGCGTTTTTCACCAGTTAGTAGTGTTTTTTGCTAACTTATGGCCTAATTCACCAATGGCGGTCTCCCCTGAATCCCAGCCGATCATTGGCGAAGCCCCGGCGTTCCTCGAAATGCTGGAGCACGTATCGCGCGCCGCCCCTCTTTCCAAACCGGTACTCGTGGTCGGCGAACGCGGTACCGGCAAAGAGCTCGTCGCATCCAGGCTGCACTTTCTCTCAAACCGTTGGGAGCAGCCTGTCGTCAAGGTCAACTGTGCCGCCCTGACGGAGTCAATCCTGGAGTCGGAATTGTTCGGGCACGAAGCCGGCGCTTTCACGGGAGCTGCCAAAACACACATCGGCCATTTTGAACGCGCTGACGGTGGCACCCTTATTCTCGATGAGCTGGCGACGATCTCGCTGCGCATGCAGGAGAAGATCCTGCGGACGATCGAGTACGGCGAGATTCAACGTGTTGGCGGCAACGAGACAATGTGGGTCGATGTCAGGATTGTCGGCTCGACGAACGCCGACCTGCAATCACTGGCCGCAGAAGGTCGATTTCGCAAGGACCTGCTTGATCGACTTGCGTTCGATGTGATTACCCTGCCGCCGCTGCGCGACCGTGTGGAAGACATCCTGCCGCTTGCAAATGCCTTCGCGATCAACATGGCGAGCGAACTGAAGTGGAGTTTTTTTCCAGGCTTCAGCGCGAGGGCGACGTCCGCCATGCTGAGGAACAAGTGGCCCGGTAATGTGCGGGAACTCAAGTTTGCGATCGAGCGGTCAGTGTATCGATCCACCGATCCCGAAAAGCCGATTGGCGATATCGCGCTCGACCCGTTTGATTCACCGTTCAAGATTGCCAGCGTCCCCGCCCGGGACAGGCCTGTTATAGCGCGGCGGAAGGCGCCGCTCTTGCCGGCCGATTTGAAGCAACGGTTGATTGATACCGAAGTCGATTTACTCGAAGCCGCCCTTGAGAAGGCGCGCTTTAACCAACGACTCGCGGCAGACTTGCTGGGACTGAGTTATCACCAGTTCCGGGGCAGGCTGCGCAAACTGAATATCAGCAGCCGGCCCGGAACCGTGTGACTAGCTGTCGTCGCGGTAGCGGCGTACGTAAATAGCGGCCGTGGTCAGAATGCCGCAGACCAGCAGACCACTCCAGAAACCCGGGTCGGTGACGAATCCGACGAGGTCCATGTGCTGCAGGAGACTGATGTTCTCCACACCGTCTCGCCACTGTTCCTCCTCGAAGAACCGCTCGAGACTCATGCTATGGAACAACGGCGTCATGTCGCCTCGCTCACCGATCGTGGTCAGGAAATACTGCGTACGAAATACGATCCACTCAAGCAGGCCCAGAACGATGGGTGGCATGAATGCCATCAGTATCGGCATGCGCTTGGCCCAGGTCGAAACGAACAGGAACCAGGCAATAAACGGCGACATCCAGATACCCGACGCGACGACCACGATCAACGCTGCGAGCCAGTTATCCAGAATTGACACCGAGCCCCAGATCAGCACACCCGCATCGCCGCCTTTCGCGGACACCCAGAGACTGGTCACGATCAGGTTGACGAGATGAGTCGCCCATATGCCCACAGCCGTGATCACTGGAATCACGATGGCGGCCGTCAACAGCTTGGATATAACCGTTTCCGCGTCGGTCACCGGCATTGAGCGCCAGAACAGGATGCTCTTGTCTTTGCGCTCGGCGTAAAGGGAGTCAAGACTGTAAAACACGGTAAGGAACATCAACGCAACCAGGAAGACCCAGGAGGTTCCGACGAAAAAGCCCGTCAATGCGGCCCGGCGCTCAGCTTCACCCGCAACGTTTTGTGCGCCAAAGATAGCCACGTCGAGCTCTTTCGCAAATCCGGACGCCAGCATGAGCATTGCCAGGACACCGAGGGTCACGATGACAGCGATAGCAGCCGGCGTAACGTAAATTGACCGATGTTCCCACAGCTCTCGTTTGATCAGTGCCGGTTGGTGAGCAATCATCTGCGCGCCTCCTTGATTTTCGCCACGAACAGGTCAGCTACCGAGGGAATACGCAGCTCACCGAGCCCTTCCAGGTGTTCGCGACTCACGCCTTCAAACAACATGATTGATTTCCCAAACATCTCGCTTTCGGCGATCGGCCCAAGGCCACGCGCCTTCTGTGCTCCCTCACCCGAAGCCAGGACCTCGACGTAAGTGTCGCTCAATGCGTCCATCGACGAATCGAGCAGGATCCTGCCATCGTTAATAAACATGATGTCGGTGAGGAGGTTTTCGATTTCTTCGACCTGATGCGTTGTGATCAGGATAGTGCGCTCTTCGTCAAAATAATCGTTAAGAAGATTGGCGTAAAACTCCTTGCGGAACAGGATGTCGAGACCCAGGGTCGGTTCGTCAAGAACGAGCAGTTTCGCGTCGATCGCCATGATGATCGACAGGTGCAACTGCGTAACCATGCCCTTGGACAGTTCCTTAACTTTGGCGCCGGACCGAACGCTTGTCTGGAGCAGCAGCTCGTCGGCCCGGGAGCGCGAGAAATTGGGGTGTATGGCTTCGACATAGTCGAGAAGCTGCGACACCTTGATCCAGCGAGGCAGTACAGCCACGTCCGCGATGAAGCAGATGTTCTGCATCAGCTGTTTGCGCTGTTTAAAAGGGTTGAATCCGAGAACCGACAAATCGCCCTCGCAATCAGTCAATCCCAGTACGGCCTTGAGCAGCGTGGTTTTGCCCGCGCCGTTCGGCCCGATCAGCCCGAGAATCTTGCCCTTTTCGATCTCGAAACTGACGTTGTCAACGGCGCGTACCGCGCCAAAGTTCTTGGAAACGCTACGGGCGTTGACCAGGCTAGTCATTGTCCACTCCTGAGTCCTTTTCTATTTGTTGTTGTAGCAGATCGGTCGCCTCGAGCCCGAGGCGCTCAATGGTGGCCAGAACTTTCGGCCACTCCTTGTCCAGGAAACGTCCTCGCTCTGCTTTCAGCAGCTCTTTGTGGGCACCTTCATTGATGAACATACCGCGGCCGCGCTTCTTTTCGACCAGCCCCTCATCGACGAGCTCCTGGTACCCCTTGAGCACAGTCAGCGGGTTAAGCCGGTATTCCGCGGCCACGTTCCTGACCGACGGCAGCGCATCGCCATCTCCGAGTACGCCTTCCAGGATCATTGCCACGACGCGGTCGCGCAGCTGGCGATAGATCGGCTGGTCTTCATTCCATTTAGGATCCATAAGTGCTTCGGTTCCTGCTTGTGTCTCGCGCCTTGGCGCTCAAAAAGGCGCCGGTCTCAAAGACCGGCGCAACGTTCCGTCGCTACTTTACTCGTCTTCGAGACGGAAATGACTGGCTCTTACAACCTCATCGCTCGCTGCATCAAGCGCCGCAAGCTGGTAAGCCTGGGCATTTGCCTGGCCGGCAACCAGTGCGACCAGCATCAGCAACATAACGATAAAGCTAATGATTTCATTGATATACGGTGATAGCTTGCTCATATCTCATCTCCCGGACCTTCCGGGCACCTTGTATCAGGGGGTGGGTGGATTAGTGTTATAGTTGACTATAACACTAAGAATTCAATTTGCAAGCCTTCCGGTCAATCTTTTTTAACCCGCGTTACCGGCAGTACCCGTTTGTAATAGAAATGTTGATGGGAACGCCAATGGCCGCCAACGCACAATCCCTAGCCTCACCCCCGAGCCCGGGCAACGCCGCCCTTTGCAGCCAGCCGGCGCTCGCCTATGCTCAGGCCATGGCCCATACACCGGATGACAGCGCCCTGATGTTGCGATACGGGGATGGCGACGTGCAGGCTTTCGAGATCCTGTACCGGCGCCACAACGACGCTATCTACCGCTACCTCCTCCGGCTTAGCGGTCATCGCGACAGTGCTGACGACATCTTCCAGGACGTGTGGGGGAAGATAATCAAGGCGCGCGAGTCGTATCGACCCACCGCGAAATTCACAACGTTTCTTTATCGTGTCGCCCATAACTGTTTTATCGACTACGTGCGCCGCAACAAGCGTCACTCGACGAACACGGTGCTCGAGCCCGAACTACACAGCGACCCGGGGGAATCACTCGAGATGGCAACCGAGCGCTGCCTGGCCAGGGAACGCCTTGAAATTGCTTTGAAGACGTTACCCGAAGAACAGCGCGATGCGTTCCTGTTGCACGAAGAGGGGGGACTCAGTGTTGACCAGATCGCGACGGTAACCGGCTGTAACCGGGAAACGGCAAAAAGTCGACTTCGCTACGCCGTGGCCAAGCTGCGGAACGCGATCGACGAACCGGCAGAACGAACATGACAACAGAATCGAACCACAACGACCTGCGCATTTCCGAGGCCTACCAGGGCCTGGCAACGGAAACGACCCCGCCAGAGCTGGACCGTAAGATTCTGGCCATGGCGGCAGGCAAATCGCGCTACGGGCTGGCCAGGGCGTGGATCAGGCCGGTCGCATGGGCTGCAACCATTGGCCTGAGCCTCGCGATCGTGCTCGAGATATCGCAGCTCACGAACGGGACTACGCCGCAATTCGATGCCGATAGTGTCGAAACTCTGGAAGAGGTCCTGATTCCGGAGGAAGCTCCTGCAAGGGAAAACGGCGAGAACCGCCTGCAACGCGAACCCGCAAAGCGGTCGGATGCGCCGGCACCGGCGCGGCTCAGCATGCCGGCTGCGAAACAGGCAAGCTCGCCACCTGCCGCGGACGAGGCGGCGCCGGCCAGGGATGTAGAACTCGCTACCGACAGCGAATCCGTGTCTGACGACTTTGTGACAGATGACATGAGTATGCTGCGAGAGGCGGAGGAGCAGGCACGCTCGCGGTCTGGATCGGAACCGGCTGCCGCGGCAGCGGTTGAAGCCCTCAGTCTTGACGCAGCGGCAACACCTGAGAAGAAAGAGCAGGTGAGACATTGCGATCCGGAAACGCGAGCGTCTGCCGAAACCTGGTACACGTGTATCGAGGATCTGCGTGCCGAGGGCCAGTCCGATGCCGCCGACAGCGAGCTTTTATTGCTCCTGACCGAATTCCCCGGTTTCGAGGAATCGAAGCAAAGCAGGTAGTTCCCGAAAGTGCCTGACGGGCCAGCCGATGCTAAAATCGCGGCCCTGAACTCCACTGCTTACCTTGCCAGGATAATCACAATGAAAGCACCCGTTCGTGTCACGATCACCGGCGCTGCCGGCCAGATCGGCTACCAGCTCGCCTTCCGTATCGCCTCCGGCCAGATGCTGGGCAACGACCAGCCGGTCATTCTTCAGCTACTTGAGATTCCTCCCGCCTTGCCCGCGCTGCAAGGTGTTGTGATGGAACTCGATGACTGCGCCTTTGGCACCCTCGCCGGCATAGTCGCGACGGACGATCCGGACGCCGCGTTCAAGGACGCTGACTATGCGTTGCTCGTTGGCGCACGTCCTCGCGGTCCGGGCATGGAGCGCAAGGACCTGCTCGAAGCCAACGCCGCGATTTTCTCGGTGCAGGGCAAGGCCATGAATAATCACGCCAGCCGCGATATCAAGGTGCTTGTTGTAGGCAACCCGGCCAACACGAATTCGCTCATCGCGCAGGCAAATGCACCGGATCTGAAGCCACGCAACTTCACGGCCATGACGCGCCTCGACCATAACCGCGCGAAGGCACAGCTCGCCGCGAAAACGGACAGCCATGTCAATGACATCAAGTGCATGAGCATTTGGGGCAACCACTCGGCGACACAGTACCCGGACGTGAATCATGCGACCGTCGGTGGTAAGAGCGCCACCAAGCTCGTCGACCAGGGCTGGCTCACCGATGAGTTCATTCCGGTTGTTCAGCAGCGTGGCGCGGCCATCATCAAGGCACGTGGCGCATCTTCCGCCGCTTCAGCCGCTTCGGCCGCGATTGATCACATGCACGACTGGATCCTCGGCACCCCTGATGGCGACTGGGTCAGCATGGGTATCCCTGCCGATGGCAGCTACGGCATCGAGCCTGGAATCATCTATTCCTACCCGGTGCGTTGCAGCGGTGGCGACTACGAAATCGTGCAGGGCCTGGATATTGACGACTTCAGTCGCGAGCGCATGACCAAGACTGAAGCTGAACTGCGTGAGGAACGTGCTGCGATTGAAGAACTCCTATAAAGTATGAGGCAGCAGCTATGCTGCCTTCTACTCAGTACAAGGAATCTTCGTCGTGTCCGGTTTTACCGTTAGCTTGCTTTGGGCGCTGCTGTTTATCGGCGGCGGTATTTTTCTTGCCTACCAGCGTATAGATCTTCGCACATCGACGATTGCGACAGGTCTTGCCGTTGCTGCATACACTGTATTCGGTGACGGCGCGTGGTGGTGGCTCATTATCCTCTGGGTGGCGTTCGGCCTCATGGTCGTGCCCAACCTCATCGAGGTACGTCGCGAAAAAATAACCAAACCCCTGCTGGCGGTTTACCGCAAGATGCTGCCGTCGATGTCCGATACGGAGCGCGAGGCGCTCGAGGCGGGCAATGTCGGGTGGGACGGCGAGCTGTTCTCTGGCATGCCGGACTGGGACAAGTTGATGTCATTCCCGCCGCCGAAGTTGTCGGACGAGGAGCGGGCTTTCATCGATGGTCCGTGCGAAGAACTGTGCGGCATGATCGACGACTGGGAAATCTGCCACGAACTGGCCGACATGCCTCGCTCAGTGTGGGACTACATCATCGAGCACCGCTTCTTCGCGATGATCATTCCCAAGCAATACGGTGGCCTGGAGTTCTCGGCCTATGCCACGGCCATGGTCCTGAGCAAGATCGGCGGTCGCAGCGCAACGGTCGGCTCGACGGTCGGTGTGCCGAACTCACTCGGCCCCGCGGAACTTCTGCTGCACTACGGCACGGAGGAGCAAAAGGATCGATACCTCCCGGGCCTCGCCTCCGGCAAGGAAATACCCTGCTTTGCCCTGACTTCGACACAGGCCGGCTCGGATGCCGCATCGCTGATCGACAGCGGTGTCGTCTGCAAAGGGAAGTGGAACGGCAAGACGATCACCGGCATCAAGCTCAACTGGAACAAGCGTTACATTACGCTTGCGCCGGTAGCCACCGTACTCGGGCTCGCATTCAAACTGTATGACCCGGATCGCCTCATCGGTGATAAGGAAGAGCACGGGATTACCGCCGCGTTAATTCCGACCGACACCAAGGGTGTCGAGGTCGGCCGTCGGCACTACCCTCTGACGATTGCGTTCCAGAATGGCCCGACGTCGGGCAAGGACGTCTTCGTGCCGCTCGACTGCATCATTGGCGGTCCCGAGATGGCGGGCAAAGGCTGGAAGATGCTGGTCGAGTTACTTTCGGTTGGTCGTGCGATTTCGCTGCCGGCGGCATCGTGTGGTGGCGGTCAGGCTGCCAGTTATGCCACAGGTGCGTACGCCACCATTCGCAAACAGTTCAATACCTCGATCGCCAATTTCGAAGGAGTCGGCGAGGCGCTGACGCGGATCGCAGGCCATACCTACATTATCAATTCCGCCTTGTCGGTGACGGCAGGGGCGATCGATCAGGGCGAGAAGCCGGCGGTGCCGTCAGCCATTCTCAAGTACCACTGCACAGAGCTGGGCCGCAAGATATCCGACGACACCATGGACGTACATGGTGGCAAGGCTGTCATGATGGGCCCGAACAACTACCTTGGCCGCGCGTACATGGCGACGCCGATCGCGATCACCGTAGAAGGCGCCAATATTCTGACGCGCAGCCTGATCATCTACGGCCAGGGCGCGATACGCTGCCATCCGTTTGTGCTGCGCGAGTTGCAGGCCGCCAGCGACGATGATCACGACCGCGGTTTGATCGAGTTCGACGACGCGCTGTTCGGTCATATCGGCTATGCCATCAGCAACATGGCGCGCTCACTATTCCTGGCGCTCACGCACGCGAAATTCAGCAAGGTTCCGCTGAATACGCCAACCCGTCGCTATTACCAGAACATCAATCGCTACACCGCGGCGTTTGCCCTGGCATCCGATTTTGCCATGCTGACACTCGGTGGCGGACTCAAGAAACGCGAATTGCTGTCAGCGCGATTGGGTGACGTCCTCAGTTCCATGTACCTCGCTTCCTGCGTTCTAAAGCACTTTGAGAATCAGGGTCGGCGAGCGACCGATCTGCCGCTCGTCGAATGGTCGGTGCGGACACTTATGTACCAGGCGCAGGAATCGCTGCACGCGTTCCTGCTGAACTTCCCGAATCGCTGGGTAGCGTGGTTCCTGCGCTTCTTCATCTTCCCGCGCGGCCGCACCTACAAGACGCCGTCTGACGAGATCGGACGCAAGGTCGTCGACCTGATTACGTCTCCGGGCGAGGCCCGTGAGCGACTGAGCGAGTTTGCCTACACAACGTTGGAGCCGGGCAACCCGCTCGGCAAGCTGCAGGAAGCACTCGAACTGTCGAAGGAACATGCGCCGCTCGAAAAGCGCTTGCGGCAGGCGCGCAAGGAAGGCCTGATCGCATCTGACTACGTCGTCCGGCAGATCGAAGAGGCGGAGAAAGCCCAGGTCGTTAGCAAGGCGGAGGCTAACAGCCTGCGTGACTACCATGAGAAGGTCGCCGCCCTGCTCGATGTGGACGACTTCTCGTCGGACGAATTGCAGCGAACAGCGCCGGCCACAAAACCAGCAGCTGCAAAGCCTGTCGCGAAGAAACCGGCTGCGAAGAAACCGGCCGCGAAAAAGAAAACGTCGGGTAAGAAAACCAGCAAAAAGAAGATCGCAAAAACCTGACGTATGGCCAAGAAGCGCGCGCCGATGCCGGATCATCCAAACTGCCTTAACTGCGGTACGGAGCTTCGAGGGCAATATTGCGGAACCTGTGGTCAGCGCGCCCGCGGCCGACTCATCAGCCTGTGGGAACTCCTGCAGGACGCGTTCGGCGACCTTTTCGAAGTGGACTCAAGGTTGTGGCGCACGCTGATTCCATTGCTGATCCGGCCGGGCAAGTTAACTCTCGACTATCTCGAGGGTCGACGCGCGCGCTACATGCCGCCCTTTCGCATGTACCTCGTGCTCAGCGTCATATTCTTTGTCGTTGCGTTCTTCGACCCGGAAGACGATCTCAGCCTGCTGTTCGAACCGCAGCCACCACCGTCGCCTGAAGAGGTATTGGCGCAGCAGGAGGAGACGGCGGCGAAGCGGGCGGCTGCAGAGGCCGAGGTCAACGAGGCTCTGCGGGAGCTCAGGGACGAGGGCATTATTGAGCCGGGCGACGTCGATGAAGCGAATAAGGTCGGCGACGTTGTATTCGGGGTCACCGCTGACAATCCGGATGAAGAGGGTGGGCTGAAGTTCAACGTCAACCCTGAAACCGGTGAGTGCACGTTTAGCGGCACCGAGGATATGCCCGACTGGCTGCAGCGACGGCTCACCAAGGATCGGCTGGAAACAATCTGCGAAAAAGTCGGTGCCGATGAGGGCAAGACGCTCGGCAACCTGGTCCTGGATAACATCCCCATCGCGTTGATTGTGCTGATGCCAATTATGGCGCTGGTGTTGAAGGGACTGTATCCGCTGTCGCGCCGCTATTTCGTCGAACACCTGCTGTTCTTCGTGCACTTTCATTCCTTCTTCTTCCTGATCCTGACGCTACAGGTGTTGTTTGCGCGCTTTGCCGAACTCGTGCATTTACCCGAAGCCATCAAGGTGCTGACGATTGTTGCGGCCGCGTTCTACATTCCCGTGTACCTTTACAAGGCGATGCGGCGCGTTTACGCCCAGGGGCACCTCATGACCTTCTTGAAATACGTCATCCTGTCGGGCACCTATACGGTCGGCGCGGGGATGACGATGCTCGGTGCATTGCTGTTCGCGCTCTTTTCCGTTTGATCTTCGCTGAGGCACAACAATGAAGAAAATTCTGCCCGTCTGTTTCCTGCTACTGCTCATTGCCGCTTGTGGCGGCGAAACGCCTGAGCCGGCCAGCGTTGCTGCCCCGGCGGCCAACCCCGAGCCGGCTGCGCTTCCGCGCACCGCGTCGGTTGCGGGCGCACGCGTTTTTTTCATAAGTCCGGCGGACGGTGACACGGTCAGCAATCCGGTCAGCGTGGTCTTCGGCATCGACGGTATGGAGGTCGTCCCGGCTGGCAACAATGTCCCGCACTCAGGCCACCACCACCTCCTGATCGATACGGGCCTGCCGGATCCGGGCCTGCCCATACCCAAGGACGCCCAGCACGTCCACTTCGGGGACGGCAGCACAGAGACCGAAATCACGCTCGAGCCGGGCCAGCACACGCTGCAAATGCTGCTGGGAGATCACCTGCATATCCCGCACGACCCACCGCTCGTGTCAGATCCGATTACGATTCTGGTCGAATAAAGTATTGAGTGACAGGGCCTGGCGCTCTAAAATCGCCGGGCTATAGCGAACTAATCAAATGAATCAGCCCCTAAACACACGACCCATCGGTATCAGCGGCCTCGCCGCCTATATCCCGCCGTACCGCGTATGGCTGGAGGACTGGTGTGACTGGACGGAAAACCAGTGGCCGAAGATTCGGGAAGTCGTGGGGCGCAGCTTTCGGGTGCGCGGGCCCAATCATAGCGTCTATACGATGGCGGCCAATGCCGTCCTCCGCCTGATCGACCAGTACGATGTTGATCCAACACGGGTCAAGTTCCTCGGGCTGGGAACGGAGTCCAGCACCGACAACTCGGCCGGCGCCATCATCATCAAGGGCATGGTCGACGAGGCGCTGATCGCTCGCGGCAAACCACCCATCTCCCGCAGTTGCGAAGTACCGGAATTCAAGCACGCCTGCCTCGGCGGCGTTTACGGCATGAAAGGTGCGATTCGCCATCTCGCACTGGATGGTGCCGGTGGCCAGGCGATCGTTGTCTGCGCCGATATCGCCGAATACGCGCGCGGCAGCTCGGGCGAACCCACACAGGGTGCCGGTGCTGTGGCCATGCTGCTCGAGGAGGATCCACAGCTGACCGTTGTCGACCTGGTCGGATCCGGGTCAGCGTCTGACTACCGGATCATGGACTTCCGCAAGCCAATGGCACGCTTCTGCGGCCAGGATCGCTCGGAGTCGCACCAGGTTCAGGACTTCCCGGTATTCAACGGCAAGTACTCAACGACCTGCTACATCGACGAGACGCTGCACGCTTTGAATGACATGTACGAGAAGCGCAAACTGGACCCAAGCCAGTACCTGCGTTCGTTGCGTACGGTGTTCATGCATCGCCCATATCGCCGCATGCCCGAAACCGGCTGGGCTGTGTCTTATCTGTTCGCGCTGGGCCACGGCAACAGCGAGGACAAGGCGGAACTTGCATCCTACTGCTACGAAGCCGGCATCGATGTTGGCTTGATGATCGAAGAAATGGCGTCCAAGCCGGAAATTACGAGGCTCGCGCAACCCGACACGCTGAACTACGAGGCGTATCCGCTGACCATGGCCGCGCTGCGAGCATTTCGCGCGTCACGCCACTTCCGCCGCGAGATTCTCGACAAGATGAAACTCGGTAGCGACACGATGCTGGATCTCGGCAACCTCTACACGGCAGCGCTGCCCGCATGGATGGCCGCCGGTTTTGAGCAGGCCCTGGACGAGAATTCGCTTGAGGCGGGCCAGGAAGTACTGACCCTCGGATACGGCAGCGGCGACGCCGCTGAGGTTATCCCGTTCTTCATGGCTGAAGGCTGGAAGGAAGCTACTCGCAAGATCCACTTTGCCGATGCCATGCAGTTTGCGGTTGATCTCAACTTTGACCAGTACAAGGCACTGCACGATGGTCGACGCGCCACCGGTCTCGACTATGTGCCGAATAACGAGTTTGTTATTGAACGCGTTGGCGGCTCGGACGAGCGGCATTTTGCCGACCTCGGCATCGAGTACTACAAGTACATCGCCTAAACAGCGCAGTAGCGCGCCAGCTGCTCCGTATAATTACTGTTTAACGCCTGCCATTCCTGTTTGAACCAGGGCGTGAAGCTATCGGGATGCAGCTCCAGCTCTTTGGCAAGGTCGCCGGCAGTTATATAGCGAATGCTTGAGATTTCATTGTCGTTCGGCTGAATTTTCTCGATCGCCCTGCCCAGGAAGACGTGGCAAAGCTCGTTCTCTGAGCCTGCACTGCCAAACTCCGCCTCGTAGCAAAACCGGTAGACATACTCGAGCTCAGCTTCGAAATTGAGCTCATCCAGCAGCCGGCGAGACGTCGCGACCGCGAGCGATTCACCGCGTCGCGGATGGCTGCAACAACTGTTCGACCAGTAGCCGCCCCACAGCCGCTTCGACGGTGCGCGCTGCTGCAGCAGCAATTCGCCGGCCTCGTTGAAAAGAAAGAGCGAAAAAGCGCGATGCAGGATACCGCCACCGTCGTGGGCATCGGCTTTCGACGCGTAGCCGATTTCGTTGTCGTCCCGATCGACCAGGATAAGTTCTTCGCTCTCAGACGAGACGATTCTGTGTTGCTTATTCACGACGACTCACCTGCAGCGATCACGAGCGTACTGTAGCCCGCCTGTTGCAGAGCATTTTGTACTTCGTCAATACAACCGGGGCACAGCGCGACGATCGATCCGCCGCCGCCCGCACCGGTCAGCTTGGCGCCAACCGCACCGCTTTGCCGGGCTAACACGACCATGCGCTCGAGGTGGGGTGTCGAAACACCAATAGCGTTCAGCAAGCCGTGACAGATGTTCATAGCGGCGCCCAGCTCTGTCCAGGCGCCGGCGCGCAGGTAGTCAGCACCCTCCCGGCTCAACCTGTCCATCTGATCGAACACGGCATCGAAGTGCTCGGTCGCCTGTTCCCGGCTGGCGCGAACTCCTGCCACCATCTCGCTGGTTCTCCCGGTTTCGTCGCCCCAGGCAACGAGCAGCGGTGCCGGTATATCCACGTCAAGGATGTCGACCTGCAGACCATCATCCCTGCAGAACAGCATCGGCTGCGCGTACGTCGACAGCGTGTTGTCGATACCGGATGGTGTTCCATGCGCGAGCTTCTCACTTTCGAATGCGATCGCATTGATCCGCTCGTCGTCCAGCCCGAGGCCCAGGTGCTGGTCGAACGCCCTGACGATGGCAACGGCGATGGCGGCTGAAGAGCCCAGGCCTTTTCCGAAAGGAAGCCGCGAATCGACATCGATCCGCACATTTGAATTCTCGATGCCCATCTCTCGCAGGAGGACTGCGACCAACTCGTCGGGTAGATCGTGAGACAGCGTTTCTGCCGCAGAGATCGAAACACTGACTGCGTCCGGAATAGGCAATGCCAGTGCATGGCGGCCATACACAACCCCATGCTCGCCCAACAAGATGACTTTGCCAGCGGCCGATGCAGTCGGTACCACTGCGTCGCGGCCCTGCATGACGTCCAGTATTTCGCGGGCCTTCCAGTCCTTGATCTCCCCGCTCTCGATCAACCGCTCGACGACGGCGTCGAACAGGTCGTCGGGCGTACCCGCCGAGGCGGCGACGCTACGCGCGTGCAGTTTCATGTGGCCGGCCTGGATTCCACTGGTCGCAAGCGCTCGCAGTGCGGCGAAGTTCTGTGCCAAACCAACAGCCGCCATCAGCTCCGCGAGCTCGCGCGCATTATCCGTACCGGCCAAAGCCAGCCCCAGGCGAGCAGCGGGGTTGTTGGCCAGCGTACCGCCAACGGTCCCGACCTTGAGGGGCATCTTGAGCTCGCCGACAAGGTCACCATTTTCGGCAGCGCTCCAGCGCGTCAATGACTGGTACCTGCCCATTGCCGCGGCGTAGGCATGCGCACCGGCTTCGATGGCCCGCCAATCGTTGCCCGTCGCTATTGCGAGTGCATCAACGCCGTTCATGACGCCCTTGTTGTGAGTCGTTGCCCTGTATGGGTCGACCGACGCGATATCACTTGCCATCACAATGGCGTCACGCACGTCGTCGGGTAACGAGTACCTTACGCGCGCGGTGAAGAGCGATCGGTCAGCCAGGTTCGATAGTATTCGAAGAGCAACCTGTCCTTCGCACAGCGCTGCAATGTCCGGAGCTACCGCTTCGCAGATCGTATTGACCAGATTGGCGCCCATGGCGTCGCCAGTATCGACAAGCACGTGCACGGCGATCAATGGCTTGCCGTCGGGTAGCGCGAAAAGGCGTACTTCGATAGTCGCGCACACCCCCGCCACGCTCTGTCAGTCGCGGGTGTACCGCGTTGGCTGCATCAAGCAACCCGGCCTTTGCGTCCCCGATGGCCGCGATGGCGTGGTCGGCATCGCCCACGCCGGTCACATGCACCTGGCCGATCAGCAACGAGCTTTCGTTCTCCACCTCAAAGCCACCTGCAGGGCGCGCCATTGCCGCTGCACTACTCAAACCGGCAACAATGGAAGGCTCTTCAACAACAAGAGGCACGACGTGCTCACGACCATTGACCACGAAGTTCGGAGCAATCGCGAATGGCAGGCCGAATACACCAATCACGTTTTCGATCATGCGATCGGCGGCGGCGGACGCCAGCACATGGCGGCCATCGCGCAGCCGCGCCGCGTCAGCGGCCGACACGCAGCCCAGTTCCTCGAGCCTGGCAATGCGATCAGGAATACTCAGCCGGTAGAAGCCAGCGATACGGGAGTCTTTCATGCCGGCTCCAGGCGCACACCGTCCGGATCCAGGCCGCAGGATACGACGCCATGAATACGGTCGGCATAGTTCGCCACGAAGGCATCGAACTCCGCCTCATCGCGACCGAAGAGAATGCCAATATCGCCGCCGCCGGCGCCCGCTGGTTTGTAGACGAGGTTGCTCACCATCGCTGCGTCCGTCAGTTCCTCGTGGCCAGCATCGAATATGCCGAGGTCGTGGTCAACACTGAACTGCCGCAGCACGCCGATATACGCTATGTACTCAGAAAGAACCCTGTCGGTGTCGCCGCTGCGCCATGCATCTGCCATGTGAGCTGCAGCCAGCCCCAGGGCCGACCGCGACGGGCGCAAGCCATGCGCCGCAAGTTTCTCGAGCTTCAAGCCCGTGCTCACCGGCACGCCTGTCCAGAGAACGCGCATTAGCAAGCCGTCCGGCCAGGACAGCGTCCGCACGTGCCGCGACGACATCTCGTATTCGATAAGCCCGCCGTGCACCGCCGCCGCGACATCAATCCCGCTGCCGGCTCCGCCCTGCAGCGCAGCGTGGGCGTCTAGCGCAGCCGTCAACACATCCACGGAATTGCGCCGGGCGGCCGCTAACGCGACCGTCAGCGCGGCGCTGGAACCAATGCCGACCTTCTGGCCGTCTCTTGAGAAAGCCCGGGTATCGAGATCGATACTCCTGGCAGGGCGTGCGTCTCCGTATACGGCATCGACGACGGCAAATGAGCCCTCACCAGTAAAACCCGGCGTCGTCACATGGCACTCGCCGTCGGCGCTGTCGGCTACTGTGGCCACCGCACGCCGTGTAACGGCCATGCAGACAGCAGGTGCGCCAAAGAGCACTGCATATTCCCCGGACAGCACGATCTTCCCCGGCGCGCTTGCCACGACGGTCATGAGCCGTCCTCCAGCCTCGCACCGCCGCCGAGTCCCGTCGTCATGATGTCGGTCACTCCCGCGGTCGCACGCAGGGCCGCTTCGACATTATCGACATGCTCAGGCAGGCAAACGGCTTTCACCTGTGGTCCTGCGTCAATGGTGAAGAACACGCCAATACCCTGCCCCTGCAGTTGCCGCACCGTCTGCAGGCAACGCATGGTCGCCGCATTCCAGTACACCATCGGCGGCCGTGACGCCCACATGATGGAATGCATTTTCAGGCAATTGTGTTCGGCAATGGCTGCGAGTTTCTCGAAATCGCGTGTCGCTATTGCCGTGCGCGCTGTATCAAGATCGAGTGCCTGTTGTTCGACCCAGCTTGAATAAAATGGCGACGTTTTCCGACTGATCTCCATAGCCTCGGTGGAGCCCACGGCTTTTGGACCTTTTTCGGTGATCGCCACAACGACGGATAGCGGCCAGTCATCTGCCTGCGCGATCGTTCGGCAGCGAATATCATCATCGAGGTTTTGCAGCTCTACGAATCCACCGAAGAGAGAGCGCGCTGCCGAGCCCGACGCACGTCCTGCAAGCGTCGCGAGCGTATCGACATCGAGCACACTCCCCGCCGCCTTCGCCGCCGCCACGGTGACTGCCGCGAATGCAGAGGCCGAAGATGCGAGTCCAGCCGCGATGGGAAAATTGCAGGTACTTGCGATACGAGCGCGCGGTCGATCGGCGCCGGCAACCCGGTCAAGACAGGCCGCAAGGCGCGGCAGCATCTTGTCGTCGGCTGCGCCGTTGACCACCAGCGTATCCGCCGGGAGGGACCGATCAAATTCAACGTGCATGCGTGTGAACAGCTCACGCAGCGTGATCGAAATAGAACCCACCGCAGGCAGGTTGCGCTCGACATCGCGCTTCCCCCAATACTTGATGAGCGCGATATTCGGCTGTGCGATCGCCGTTCCCTGCATGCCTGGATGGTCCTTCAATGTGTTCACAAAGGACGCGAATTATAGCCCAGCAAGGCGCGCGCACAGCGACTCGTTTCGGTGTAGGCTACATGGCCCGATGACGCAGGAACCAGCACGTTGCACCAGCCGTTCAAAGACCGCATAACGAACTACCAGCAGCGCGTGGATGGACGACTCGACGAGGCGCTGCCACCGGCAACGCTCGCACCTGAACGTCTGCACGATGCCATGCGCTATGCCGTGTTCAACGGCGGCAAGCGGGTACGGCCGTTGCTGGTCTACGCAACGGGTGAATGCCTTGGTGTCGATCCCGAACTCCTCGATGGACCAGCAGTCGCCATCGAGCTCATTCATGCATTTTCCCTGGTGCACGACGACCTGCCGGCAATGGATGATGACGACCTGCGCCGCGGTAAACCGACGGTCCACATCCAGTACGACGAGGCAACGGCCATTCTCGCTGCCGACGCGCTGCAACCACTCGCGTTTTCGGTGCTTGCCCGCATTGAACACACCCCGGCTACGGCAAGAAATGCGCTCGTCCGGTTGATAGCCGATGCCTGTGGTTCGATCGGCATGACCGGCGGCCAGTCGATCGACCTGGCTGCCGAGGGCAAAACACTGACTGCCGGCGAGCTCGAGCACATGTATGCACTCAAGACCGGCGCGTTGATTCATGCGTCGATCGTGTCAGCATGCCTGTTGCGCGAGGGTCTCGATGAGGCGAGTGCCTCTGCGCTCAACAGTTTCGGAAGAGACATCGGCATTGCCTTCCAGATCAAGGACGACATTCTCGATGTCGAGGGTGAGACGCACGTCATCGGCAAACCATCGGGATCGGACGAGAAGCTGGGCAAGGCAACCTATCCTGCGTTGTTTGGCGTCGACGAATCGCGCAAGCGGTGTGACGAATTGCTGCAAAGCGCAATGGCCACCCTGGCACCCTTCGGCGACGCTGCCGCCCCGCTCAAATGGCTGGCGCGGTATATCGTGGAACGCGGACAATAGACCGTGACATCGTCAGCACGCAGCATCCTGCATGTTGATATGGACGCTTTCTATGCGTCAGTCGAACAACGTGACAACCCGGCACTTCGCAACAAGCCGCTCGTCGTCGGCGGCAGCACGAACCGTGGCGTAGTCGCGGCGGCCAGCTACGAAGCGAGGAAGTTCGGCATTCGATCTGCCATGCCGATGCGCGACGCATACCGACGATGCCCTGACCTGCTGCGCGTGCAGCTGCGCATGGCTCACTACCAGGCCGTGTCGAAGCAGATCTTCGCGGTGTTTCGCAGCTTCACACCACTGGTCGAAGGTCTTTCGCTCGACGAGGCGTTTCTCGATGTGACAGCGAGCATGGCCCTGTTTGGCGCGCCTGTCGAAATAGCGAAGGCGATTAAGCTGAAGATCGTGGAAGAAACCCGACTTACGGCGTCCGTCGGTGTCGCGCAGAACAAGCTTGTCGCGAAGATCGCGTCCGAACTCGACAAGCCCGACGGACTCACAGTGATCCTGCCGGCCGACTACGAGGCGAAACTCGACCCTCTGCCGGTGTCTGTCATCCCGGGGATCGGCCGCGAGACATTGAAACGGCTCACAGGCACGGCGATCGGCACGGTGCGCGACCTGCGGCTGGCTGACGACCGGGTTCTCGAGCCCGTCTTCGGCCGTTACACCCAAAAAACGCGCGATCGTGCCGCCGGGATCGATGACCGGCCCGTTGTGTCATCTCGTGCCGAAAAATCGATCAGCGCGGAAGAAACCTACGATACCGATATCGCTACCCGCGAAGAGATGGAGCGCGAACTCCTCCGGCTGACGGAACGGACAGCGACGCGCTTACGCAAGGCCAACCTCGCTGCGAGTACTGTGCAGGTCAAGATTCGCCAGTCAGACTTTAAGACCTGCACACGCCAACGCCGGGTTCGACCGCCAACGAATGGTACCGATCAGATCTTTGCGGTCGCCTGTGACCTGCTCGGCGTGTGGCTTGGTCAGAATCCGGACGCGAAGATCCGGCTGCTCGGTGTCGGCGGCAGCGACCTTGCGCCGGCCGCACAACCCGACCTGTTTGCGGCTGGGGAAACCGAGACGGTCGTGGACAAGACCGTCGACGAGATCCGGGATCGCTTCGGCAAGGACCTTCTCGGCCGCGCGCGGACGCTCGACCGGCACTGATTATGAGATAGCTTCTAGGGTAGAATCGGCAGTTCGCCTGGCTTCCGGCAAGGAACCATGTACACCAGCTTCTTCGGACTAAACGAGAAACCGTTTTCGATAACACCTGACCCGCGTTACCTGTTCCTGAGCGAGCAGCACGGGGAGGCCCTCGCGCATCTCGTCTATGGCGTTACCGAAAGTGGCGGGTTCATCCAGCTGACGGGCGAAGTCGGAACCGGCAAGACGACACTGGTTCGCTCCTTGCTGCTCAATCGCATGCCGGATAACGCCGATGTCGCTGTGGTCCTGAACCCGCAGCTATCCGTCATCGAGTTTCTCGCAACGATCTGCGAGGAGCTCCATATCGAGGTGCCGCACAACAAGGGAAGCGCCAAGGCGCTGACCGACGCACTTAACCGTCACCTGCTCAAGGCGCACGCAGAAGGCCGACGCACCATACTGGTGGTGGACGAAGCACAAAACCTGACACCGGCCGTGCTGGAACAGGTACGCCTGCTCACCAATCTCGAAACAGCCAAACAGAAGTTGTTGCAGATAATCCTCATTGGCCAGGAAGAACTCCGTGACCTGCTGGCCCGCAACGACCTGCGCCAGCTCGCGCAGCGCATCACGGGACGCTATCACCTCGAGCCGTTGTCGCGTGAAGAATCGTCGACCTACATCGAACACCGGCTCAAGGTGGCCGGCGCGCTGGGTGAGGTATTTGACTCGGGCGCCAAGCGCGAAATATTCCGCCTGTCTCAGGGTGTCCCGCGTCTGATCAACGTGATCTGCGACCGGGCATTGCTGGGCGGCTATGCACAGGAATCACGGCGTGTTAACGCGCGTCTTATCCGGCAAGCCGCGGCAGAGGTCAAAGGTCAGCTTGAGTACTCGCCCTGGATTCGGCGCACCGCCATAGCGGCCGGTATCGTCGGCCTGGCGATCATCGCGGCCGGCGTCTGGTCGGTGCTGCAGGATGAACGCGTCTCGCCACCCGAAATTGTCGCTGCAACCGTTGCAGAAGAGCTCCCTGCCACAGAACCGGAGCCGGTTCCCGAGCCTGTTGTGGAACCCATTGTAAAGACCCCACCGCCCGAAGATCCGGAGCCCGGCCCAACGCTCGACGAACAGCTGCAGCTGGCGGCTGACCTGACAAATACCGATTACGCTCTGGCCGCGCTGTTCGAAACCTGGGGCCTCGAGTACCGCACCGGTGGACGTAGCGGCTGCGCGCAGGCCAGCGATGCCGGACTGACCTGCCTCTACCAGCGCGGTTCCTGGGCAGGGCTGCAACAAATGGACCGCCCGGCCATGCTGACGCTGGTCGACGAGAACGGCGCCAGTCACTCGGTCGTGCTGACGGCCATCGCTGGTGATAATGCCGAACTTTCGATCGGCGGCGTCCGTGTCAGTCACCCCGTGGCCGATATCACTCGGGCCTGGTTTGGTAATTTCATGCTTCTCTGGCGCCCGCCTACCGGGGAAGCCACATCGCTGGGTCGCGGCTCCCGGGGCGCCGATGTCGCCTGGCTGCGCAACAGCCTGGCGACGATCGACGGACGCTATGCGAGCGCGGACCCCGATTCGGAGTTGTTTGACGCCGAACTTGAAGCACTCGTGCGCCTCTTTCAGCGCGAACACCGGCTCGATGTCGACGGACTGGCTGGGCAACAGACCCAGATCATCATCAATTCGCTACTCGCGGTTGAAGGAACGCCGCGACTATCGACGCCGCGGCTGGCACAGGAATAAGCGATGTCATTCATACTCGATGCCTTGAAGAAGTCGGAAACGGATCGCCAGCAGCAGGGCTCAGCCGAGTTCGCCGGTGTACCGACGAGTAACCGTCGCGAAAAGCCGCCACGGTGGCTATGGGTCCTGGGACTGCTGCTCGCCGTCAATGTGATCGTGCTACTCGGCCTGCTATTGCGACCCGATGCGCAACCTGCGGTCTCCCCTGCCGCTCGACCCGCGCAGATAATCCAGGCCGCCCCTGCCGAGAGCGACGATTTTGCCAGTCAGGTTGCAGCCGCAAGGCAAAACGCCCCGGCACGCGAAGACGCCTGGCCCGGCCGCTCCGGAATCGACGCCAGCAGTATCACAGGCTCCTGCAGCAATCGTCCCTCAGGAAGCTGTGAATTCGAATGCCCTGCCGACAATTCACGAGTTGGTCGCTAACGGCACGATCTCGCTGCCCGAATTGCACGTCGATGTTCATGTGTACAGCGAGGTGAGCAAGGACCGCTTTGTATTTATCAATATGAATAAACACATGGAAGGATCGCGACTGGCTGAAGGCCCGCTGATCAGGGAAATAACCCGCGACGGCGTGGTGCTCGACCAGAACGGCATAACGTTCCTGCTGCCTCGCGACTAGGACGCCCAACGCTTGTCATCTGAAATTTCCAAACATATGGACGGCGACGCGCTGGCAGCAGCGCTGACGTCGGGAATCCACCGGGTCCTCGGTGAACAGGAACTCCTCAATCGCATCAATGTATTCCCGGTCGCGGACAGCGACACCGGTACCAACCTGAGCCTGTCGCTGGGTTCTGCACTCGGTCCGCTGGCCCAACCCGGAGAGAAGCACCTTGGCACAATGCTCGCCGCCGTTGCTGATGCGCTGCTCGATGGCGCACGCGGCAACTCCGGCGCAATCGTCGCCCAGTTTTTCCAGGGCATGAGCGACTCGGCGGGTGAAATCACGCGTTTCACGACCTACACGTTCGGCAAAGCGGTCAGCGTGGGTAACGAGTACGCGCACGACGCGCTCTCGGAACCGCGCGAAGGCACGATTCTTTCGGTCATTGCGGCCTTCTCCCAGAGTATTGCGCACCAGGTAAGCAAGGTTCGCGAAGGTGAATTTCCGGTGGTCATGAGCAAGGCACTGGAGCGCGTCGAAGCCGCACTGGCCAACACACCCAACCAACTGGAGGTGCTGCGCAAAGCGGGCGTCGTCGATGCTGGCGCTAAAGGATTTACCGAACTCGTTGCCGGCATCGCAGGTTATTTGCAGGACGGCACGATCGCACCCCTGCCCGACACCTCCTTCGCCCATGAACTGGAACCCGCACTGGTTTTTCTCGAGGCGGATAACGATTCGCAATTCCGTTTCTGTACGGAGTGCATCGTGACCGGCACTGACATAAACCGCCGCAAGCTGCGTGAGGCACTGGCCGAACTGGGCGACTCACTCGTACTCGCGGGGACCAAGCGCAAGGCAAAAATCCACATTCATGTCGACGAGCCTGAGACCGTATTCGATGCGGCGCGGGAATACGGCGAGGTCAGCGCTCAGAAAGCCGATGACATGCATCGGCAGCAACATGCGACGCATGGCGACAAGCAGCGCTTCGCCGTGATCGTGGACTCCGCGGCCGATATCACCGACGAGGATATGGAGAGCCACGACATTCACATGGTTCCCTGCCGCATCCAGTTTGGCGAACACGGCTACCTGGATAAGGTCGGCATCACGATCGATGAGTTTTATGGCGAGCTCGAAAGCAGCCCGCACCACCCAACGACGTCGCAACCCTCACCCGGCGATTTTCGACGCCAGTTCCAGTTCCTTGCGAGCCATTTTGACGACGTCATCTCGATCAACGTGATGAGTGGCGCGAGCGGCACTTACGACGCCGCTTGCCTGGCTGCATCACGCACCAATGCTCGTGGCAAAGTCCATGTCGTCGACTCTCGCAACGGGTCACTGGGGCAGGGTCAGCTTGCCGTTCTCGCTGCCGAATGTGCGGAGGCCGGTCTCGATGCCGACCGCACTATCGCCGCTGTTGAGGCCCAGGTGCCGCAGACAACCAGCTACGTCATTCTCAAGGACCTGCGATACGCGGTACGGGGCGGACGCCTGCCGGCCTGGGTCAAGACCATGGCTGACATCCTGCGACTGACGCCGATCATCTATACGACGCACGAGGGAAAGCTCCGGCTGAGTGGCTTCTTCTTCGGTCGCGGCAACTGGATTGAGAAATTCGCCCGTCACGTCGCGCGTCGAGCTCCCGCCGGACCTGTCGAAATTGGTGTCGGGCACGCAATCTGCGCTGAGGACGCGACGGCACTGGAGCAGCATCTGCACAAGCTGCTTCCGGACATACGAAAATCACGGATTAGCGGCGTAAGTCCTGCCATCGGCGTACACGGCGGCCCCGGCTCCCTGCTCGTCGCGGTGAAACCCTGGGTCTCAGCGCAGGATATCGCCGACAGCACTAACTAGTTCTTCACCCTCATTGCGCGCGTTGTTAACGCGCCGATCGACGGGCCACGCCTGCAATGCAGGGGTAATCGCTGCGACGTCGTCCAGTAAATCTGTCGAGCCCGCGAGCCATTCACCGGCCGTATTCGATTCGAGAATGACCGGCATACGATGATGTAATGGCGTCATGAAATCGTTCGCTGCCGTCGTGATCAGCGTCGTAGTCTGCAGGGTCTCACCGCTTTCCTTGTCGGTCCAGTTCTCCCACAAGCCTGCCAGCGCGAATGGGTCGCCGCTTGCCAGCGAAATGAAGTGTGGGGTCTTGACGTCACCCTCTTTGCGCCACTCGTAGAACCCATCGGCCAGCACAATGCAGCGACGATGTCGGTAGGCGGCCCTGTACGCCGGCTTCTCTGCCACGGTCTCGGCGCGCGCATTGATCATTTTGTTGCCTATCGACGGATCCTTCGCCCAGAAGGGCACCAGGCCCCAGCGCAGCATGACGAGTTCACGTTCACGATTCTCGTCGTCGCGGATTGCTGCAATAAACTGGGTCGGCGCGATGTTGTACCGCGGCTGCACCTCAACCGAGGCAGACACGCCGAACAGTGCGGTTGCGGCTTCGCTTGGCGAATAGAATGCGAACCGGCCACACATGCTTATTCGCGGATACCGATGCCGCGCTGCATCAGGAACATGCAGCCAGAGAACAGCACAACGACGAAGATGAGCAGTATCGTGTAGGCATACCCGATACTGATATCGGACGTGCCGAGGATGCCGTAGCGGAACGCGTTGACCATGTAGAGAATCGGGTTAGCTTTCGAGACGTTCTGCCAGAACTCGGGCAGCATCGAGATCGAATAGAACACGCCGCCCAGGTAGGTTAAAGGCGTCAACACGAAGGTCGGGACAATCGAGATATCGTCGAACTTCTTCGCGAAGACGGCGTTAATGAAGCCCGCCAGCGAGAACACGATCGACGACAGCAGTACTACCGAAATCATGATAAACGGATGTGCGACCTGCAGGTCAGTGAAGAACAGCGCGACGATTGTCACCAGCGTGCCGACCAGCAGGCCACGCAGCACGCCGCCTGCCACATGACCGATGATGATCGTTGCGTAGGACATCGGCGCAACCAGCATCTCCTCGATATGGCGCCCGAACTTGGCGCCAAAGAACGATGACACCACGTTGCCGTAGGAGTTCGTGATGACCGCCATCATGATCAGACCCGGCGCGATGTACTGCATGTAGTCAAAACCGTCCATGACGCCAATGCGCCGGCCAATCAGGTTGCCGAAGATGATGAAGTACAGCGTCATCATGATGGCTGGCGGCACAATAGTCTGAACCCAGATACGCAGCACGCGCACCATTTCCTTGCGGATGATGGTTTTCACGGCAACGATATTCAGTGCGAGATTCATACTTCTGCCCCCTTATGCTCAACGAGGTGCATGAACATCTCTTCCAGGCGGTTAGCTTTGTTGCGCAGGCTGATAACTCGAATCCCTTGTGCACTCAGCTGCTCGAACAGGTCATTGAGATCGGTATCGCGCCCCTTCTCAACTTCAAGGTCGGCATCGTCGCGCAGACGCGTCTCGAAGCCCTGTAGCGCCGGGGCCTCGGACAATGGCTCGGCCAGGCTCAGGACAAATACTTCACGCTGCAGTTTGCGCAGCACCGAACTCATAGGCGCATCTTCAATGATCCTGCCCTCGTCGATGATCGCGATGTCCCGGCACAGTGACTCCGCCTCCTCCAGGTAATGGGTCGTGAGGATGATCGTGGTACCTGCCTCATTGATCTCCTTCAGGAAATCCCACATCGAGCGACGGATCTCGATATCCACGCCGGCCGTCGGCTCATCCAGAATAAGGAGCTTCGGCTCGTGAACCAGGGCGCGCGCGATCATCAGGCGCCGCTTCATGCCACCCGACAGGCTCCGTGCGATGTCGTCGCGACGATCCCAGAGGCGCAGGGCGCGCAGGTATTTTTCCACGCGTTCTTTGCGAAGTGTGCCGCTCAGCCCGTAGTAGCCGGCCTGGTGGGTCACCGTGTTACCGACCGTCTCCCACAGATTCAGGTTGATCTCCTGGGGGACGATTCCGAGACAGGCTTTCGCCGCCTCGAGTTCCTTATCAACGTTGTGGCCGAAGATTTCTACTTCGCCGCCGGACTTGTTGACCAGCGAACTGATGATGCCGATAGCCGTCGTCTTGCCGGCGCCGTTCGGCCCGAGCAGGGCATAAAAATCGCCGGCTTCAACGGTCAGGTCTATGCCTTTCAGCGCCTGGTTACCATTGGAGTAGGTCTTCGTGAGGTTTCTTATTGTCAGGGCATTCATGAGGCGGCGTATTGTAACCGCGCGCAGATGCCGATCACACCTTGTCGGCCACCTGCTGCGCTGGCTGCGGCATCCGACACGCTGCTGCGGGCATACGTCGGTAGGGTACGAGCTCTCTGCTTGTCAGCATCGCCTGCAGCGCGCCGATCTGTGCAAAAACGCGCATTTCCTGCAGGGCGCTGCCCCCGCGCCGCCACAATCTCTTGTGCAGGGCCGACGCATCGTCGAAGCGTGACTCGATGACCCGGCAGCGCGCTCCGCAGTCCAGCACCTGCACCAGCGTCCCCGAAGCGATCCGTTCACACCAGGACAGGGGTGCGCCGCTGACGAGACGAGCGACATAGGGATTACGCCGCGCAAGCGCCCAGAGAAACGCCAGCCCGGCCGATTGCAGGGCGATGAGATCGCTCGCGTTGATCGGGCGCTCCTCGAGAAGGTCCTGTTGCGGACCGCCGTCGAGCAGCGACTTCCACCACTGGTCGTCGTGCTCCCGAAACGAGAACAGCAGAAACGGCGCCGAGGCGAGTCGCTCAAGCCGTTTGCCCGAGAGGCGCGGCAGCCCCGTCGAATCCTGTGGACGCAACCTGAGCCACGCACGATTCAATGCGCGAACGTTCGCCAGATCGTCCTGTGTCAGCCCTTCGTATTCCATACAACCTCCCCTTGTGCGCGGTTTTGGCGCCTTTTTCGTGCATTTTTGGATTTTCTATATATTTGATTGTCGGACCATGTACGGATGTTATAGGGTATCTTAGTACCATATATGGTCATTATCTATCATAAAGAGCAAAAAATGAGACTAACCGACGATCGCTATGCAGGGGAACGCAGCCAGTTTGAGCTGGCCCTCAGGATGATTCGGCACGAAGCCCGTACGCGCACTATCCGCGAATGCACGGGCCTCTCTGACGACCGGATTCGCAAGTTGTATTCCACCTATTTCCGCAACAGCGGGCAGGTAGACATTAAGCGGCGGCGAGGTAAGTCGCCGCGCCAGGTGCAGCGCTTCGTAAAAAACCCGGGCAATCAGCTGCAGGCGACAACCCTGGTTGCGCTCTTCTGTGCCGGTCTGTTGGTGCGGATCGACAAGGACAATCGGGTTCACCCGAGGTGGCCGCGGCCCGACGTCGAATTCGGGCACCGCCTGTGTCGAGCGTACGAGACCTACCTGCTGCTCCACGACGATGCGAAGCTGAATTTCGAGTGGGCATGGAACCTGTTGCACTGTATCGGCTACAACGACGAGCTATACCTGGCGGTGTGCGACCAGTGCGACGCCCGCTACGTTCAGGATGCCTACGCGCTCGACAATAAGACCTGCCCAAACTGCGAGATCAGTGCAACTTCCGGTACACTGGCGGCGCGCGCATCAGACGCGCAAGAATAAGAATCGAAACCTAAGGGAGTTACATCAGATGTTAAAAGAGTTTAAAGACTTTGCGATGCGAGGCAATGTCGTCGATATGGCGGTCGGTATCATTATCGGCGCAGCCTTCGGCAAGATCATTTCGTCGCTGGTATCCGACGTCATCATGCCGCCCATTGGCATGCTCATGGGCAGCGTGAGTTTCAGCGAACTCGCACTAGCGCTTGGCGAAGGCGAAGGCGCTGCCACGATTAACTACGGCATATTCATCGACACGATTATCAACTTTCTGATTGTGGCGATCGCCATCTTCATGTTGATCAAGGGCCTCAACTCGATGAAGAAGAAGGAAGAAGAGAAGCCTGCAGAGCCTCCCAAGCCATCGGCTGAAGAGACCCTGCTGACGGAAATTCGCGACCTTCTCGCCAAATAGTGATCAACGCCCTTCGGGGCTGATAGCTGCGACTATGGAAGACCACAACGTCTTTGCGGGCGCCTTTGTTGACCGTAGCGGTGAGCGCCGCAAGGACCCTGACTGGCTGGCCGAAGCGATGTCCGCAAGTACTACTCGCTTCGTGCCGGTCTGGGGCGATCGCTGCCTGGTGGGTGGCGATCCGCCCGGCGCCGTCCTGCTTGAGCGAGCGCAGATCGACTCGTTCATCGACGAACAGAACGTTATATTCCTCGGACTGTTCCGCGACCAGCCGGCCTTTGCCGTGTCGATCAGCAGCGACCTGGATCCGCCGTTTACGGAACTCGGGGAGTTCAAGGACCTGCGCTTTCTCGGGACGGTGCTACCCCCCGACGACGCCAACCTCGCCGCCCACGCTCGAGCCATCGCGCTCTGGCATGACGCCACGCTGTTCTGTGGCAAATGCGGCTCGGCGTCGCAGCCCGAGGCCGGGGGCAATATACGGCGTTGCTGTAATCCGGACTGCGACCAGCGGATATTTCCGCGCACAGACCCCGCGATCATTGTGCTCGTGGCCGACGGCGACCGTTGCCTGCTGGGCCGTCAGGCAAGCTGGCCGGAAGGACGCTACTCCACTATTGCCGGATTCGTGGAGCCCGGCGAAAGCCTCGAAGATGCCGTTCGCCGCGAGGTCTTTGAAGAGACCAACATCCGCGTCGGCGCGGTGCGCTACCACAGCTCGCAACCCTGGCCGTTCCCATCGGCCCTCATGCTCGGCTTCGTGGCCGAAGCGACGACGGACGACATCAACCTCAACGATGGCGAACTCGAGGATGCGCAGTGGTTCACACGCGATCAACTGAAGTCGGGTGACGTTGGTCTGCCTTTCAGAATCTCGATCGCAAGACGGCTTGTCGATGACTACATCAACGGCGACTGACGATGTGTCTTATCGCGCTCAGTGTCGGCCAGCACCCCGACTACCCCCTTATCCTTGCCGCCAACCGTGATGAGTTTCATGCGCGACCCACGAAGGAAGCACACTGGTGGCCGGACAAACCGGATGTTGTCGGGGGCCGTGACCTGCAGGCGGGTGGCACGTGGCTGGCATTGCACAGAACAGGTCGTTTCGCGACGGTCACCAACTATCGCGACGCCAAGGCGCCCGAGGCGGGGCATCGATCACGCGGCCATCTCGTCACCGGATTCCTCGACGGCAATTTATCGCCTGAGGACTACCTGGCGACGATTGAGGAAGACCGGTACGCCGGCTTTAACCTGATTGTCGGGACGCGCAATAGTGTCGCCTATTTATCAAACCGCGAGGAAGGCACGCGCAGACTCGAACCCGGTACCTACGGTCTGAGCAATGCACTACTCGATGGTCCCTGGCACAAGGTGGAAAGCAGCAAAGAAAGGCTGCGGGAATTGCTCGAGAGGAACGCCGCCAACGAATCAACTCTGCTGCGCCTGATGAATGACCGCACGAAGGGCCCTGTGTCAGAGGTCAGGGCGGACCAGCTCAAGTTCGACCAGGCACATGCGATTACCGCGCCATTCATTGTTATGCCTGATTACGGCACTCGCTGCACGACCGTCGTAATGGCGGACACGAGTGGCAAGTGGCGCTTCACCGAGAGACGCTTCGATCCCGCCGGTCAAAAGACCGGCGAGTCGAAGTTCTCTTTCTCAGCAAGCGTTACTCGTAGCGCAACGCCATGATCGGGTTCGATCGCGCAATGCGGATCGCGTGCCCGGCTACCGTGGTCCAGGCCAGCGTCACGGCCAATGCCCCGGCGACAATGAGGACCAGCACCGGTGACTCGATGCGCTCGGCGAAGAAGTTCAGGTATTGGATCGACGCAAAATAGGCGGCCGGCAGCGCAATAGCGAGAGCCCACAGGACCGGCGTCGAGAACTGCCATACCAGGAGACGCGCTATCTGCGCTGTACTCGCTCCCAACACCTTGCGCATACCGATCTCCTTGGTGCGCTGGGCAGCCATGAATGCGGCGAGGCCGAACAGGCCAACCGAGGCCAGGGCAAGCGCGACAAACGCGAAGCCTGCCAGCGCCATGTTCATGAATTTCAGGATGTCATAGACGTCGTTGAATACGGCATCCAGGAATTGACCCTGGATGGGATACTCGGGAATGACCCGCTGCCACGTATCTTCGATCTGCTCGACGGTATCCATGATATTGCCGCCCGTGATTCGGATCGAACCAATGCGAAAGGACTCCGGATCGTAACTAAACATCCATGGCTTGACCTCGTTAAACAGGCCAATGATGTTCTGGGTTGGAACGACGCCGACAACAATGTATTCCGTCGAATTGCCGTCGTCGTCCAGGCGGTAGAATCGCTGGTTGATGGCATCGGCAGGTGTCCCAAATTGCAGAGACTCGACCGCGAGTTCGTTGATTATTACATTGACTGTCGCTGCATCTTCCTTATAGAGATCCTGAGCCATATTGCGATCGAGCGTCCGGCCTGCCAGCAACGGAATGTCGTACGTTTGCAGAAAGTCAGGCGACATTTCCATGGTATGCAGGTTCACCTGCCCTCCCTCGTCTCCTGGCTGCAGTGACACACCACGCTGCGAGTTGTTCTGTTCGTAAGGAACCTGCGAGGAGTATGAGACCGTGGAAACATTCGGAATTGCCTCAAGCTCAACCTTCAGCGTATCGAGCCGATCCTTTATGCCTTCGACAAACAGGCGGTCCATCGTGTAAATCTCGGATCGAGGGAAGATGTAGCTGGACTCTTTGACTTTCTCGTTCTGCATGAAGACGATCGACACGATCGCCAGCATGAAGGCTGAGATCGCAAATTGTGCGCCAATCATGACCGCACGCATTCGGGCGCCTTTCTTACCTTTCCTTGCCAGGTCCCGTAGCGCATCGATCGGGCTCGCACGCGTAATCAGCCACGCCGGGTACATTCCTGCAATCAGACCCACCAGCACGGTGGTAAGGACCAGCCAGGGCAAGGTTCTCAGATAGTCGAGTGTGAGACTCTTGCTGGCCACGTTGTTGAACAACGGAATGACGAGCTCCAGCGCTGCGATCGCGACAATCATCGCTAGTGATGCGATAACAAGACTCTCAATGAGGAACTGGGCGAGAAGCTGTATCTGGCTGGCGCCCATCGTCTTGCGCATGCCAACTTCGCGGCTCCGGCCCAGCGACTGAGCGGTCGCCAGATTTGTGTAGTTAACGCAGGCCACTATCAGTACCAGGAAGCTGAGCAGGGACACCACGGCGATAACCGGCATGCCGATCATGTCCCAGACTGCCAGGTTAGCGCGTTGCAGCGATGAGACTGTCAGTCCCGCCAGAACCTGCTTCCGGTCATCCGGAACCAAGCGTTCGTAAATCCCATTTACCTGTGTAGTGAGCCACTCCTCACCGAGCGTCTCGGGCAGCAACACGTAAGTCATGTTACCAATCGAGAGGTTGTTCCAGTTTCCCGCCAGGTCCCAGTCGCGCATGCGGTTGAGTCCGCTGATCGGGGCAAGGAAGTTGAGCCCGGCATCTGCAACCACCGATGACGAGAAGTGCGAGTTAAGGGGCACATCTTCAATCACACCGGTGACATGAAAATCGAATTCGTTGTCGAACGTAATGGTCTCGTTCACGACATCCGTGCGCCCGAAGTACTTGATCGCAGACGCCTCGGTAAGAACCAGGGCCGACGGATCCTGCAATGCCGTTGCGTCGCCGTGGATGTAGGTGAAATCGAAGATATCCAGGAGCGCCGCATCAGAGAAGTTGACGCTTTCATAGAAACTCTGGTCACCGACCGACAGCAGGAACTCTCTGGGCACGGTCCGCGCTACTTTTCGAACGTCCTGCAGATCTGCCTCGATGATTGGCCCGACAGTTGTCCACGTTGCATTGAACCTGTCGATGCCGACGTCCAGATCGGGCGCCGCAATAGAACCGATTGTGTACGTGTTCGCTGCGTTCTCGAAGAACATGTCGTGAGTATTTTCGTATTTGACGAGCACGCCGCCAAACACGTAGATCGTGAGACCCAGCGCGAGCCCCAGGATGTTAACCAGCGCAAACACCTTGTTCTTGCGGAGGTTTCGCAGAGCAATTTTTACGTTATTCCAAAACATGGTTTTCCCCGTTGGAAAGCGTGTGGCGCGCTCTAGGCGGCGCGCGTGTTTTCGGTCACGATATGGCCGTCAAACAAATTGACAGTCCGGTGCGCATAGTCAGCGTGTGACGGTGAATGCGTCACCATCACGATCGTTGTGCCTTCCTTGTTCAACGAGCGCAGCAGCTCCATAACCTCCTGGCCATGTACTGAATCGAGGTTACCTGTAGGCTCATCCGCGAGAATAAGAGGCTGGTCACCAACCACCGCACGAGCTACAGCAACACGCTGTTGCTGGCCGCCGGACAGCTGGCCCGGCATGTGGCCGGCGCGATGTGCTATGCCCATGCGATCCATGACGTCCGCCACGCGGCGCTTGCGCTCGGAGGCTGGCATGTTGTGATACAGCAATGCGAGCTCGATGTTCTCGGCAACGCTAAGCTCGTCGATCAGGTTGAAGTTTTGAAAAATGAAGCCGATGTTCTGCTTGCGAATGTGACTACGACCAGACTCGTTGTAGGGCGCAACGTTTTCGTCAAAGAAGAAATAGTCGCCGTCCGAAGGGTTATCGAGCATGCCGATGATATTCAGAAGCGTGGACTTCCCGCAGCCGGACGGGCCCATGATCGCAACGAAGTCACCCTGCGCAATTTCGAGATTGACACCGTTGAGCGCCACCGTTTCGACTTCGTCGGTGCGATATATCTTGTACATGTTATGCAGTTTCAGCATGGCTGGATCCCCTGATCAGAATTCGTTAGTCGTCGTTGAGGCTCAGCCGGTCCATGCCGACGAAACTCGTATACGGTGAGGTGATGACTGTCTCTCCGGGCTCCAGCCCGTCGAGCACTTCAATAAAGTTCTGGTTACGGCGGCCGAGGCGAACGCTACGCTTGATCGCCTCGCTGCCATCCGGCGATACAACGAACACCCAGTTGCCGCCCGTATCCTGATAAAAAGAACCATTCGGAATCAGCGTGGCATCCGTGTTGTCTCCCAGGGTGAGACGTACCTGCAAGGTCTGTCCGCGCCGCAATCCAACAGGATCCTCGTCAAAGAGCATATCGACTTCGAACTGCCCCTCATTGACCTGCGGGTAGATCTTCGAGACATGGAGATTGAGGTCACGGCCGTTGTGTTCGGCGTTGCCTACGAGCTGCAGGTCGACTCGGCCGAGGTAGTACTCGTCAATCCTGACGTTCAGTTTGTAGCCATCGGGATCGTCAATCTGTCCGAGCCGCCCACCGCGGGTGATCGACTGGCCGATCTCAATATTGAATCCGGACAGCTTGCCGGCCACCGGCGCGCGGACGCTGAGGTCTTCGAGGTTCTTGCTCGCGAAACCGAGCCCGGCCTGTAGCTGGGCACCCGCATCGCGCAGCTGTAGCAACTGCTGCTCCTGCATGCGGGCATCAGTCACCTGGCTCTCGAGTGTTACATCGCGACGATTGTTGTAGTAGATCAGCTCATCCTCGAGCTGATCGACGGTCGACTGAGACACCAGGTTCTTGGTAATCAGCTCACGTTGTCGATTTATTTCACGAGTTAGTCGCGTGATCTGATAATCGATCTCGATAAGGTTGCGCTTGTGAGCGAGCCGATTTTGCTCGAGCTGCAGCTCAATGGTGCGCATGTTGTTGAGCTGCTCGGTTACGGCAGCTTCGCGGCCGAGAACTTCCAGCTGCAGATTCGTATTGGACAGCACGGCGATCGGATCACCGGCTTCCACAATGGCACCGTCTTCCACGAGAATCTCCTCGACACGGCCACCCTCGATGGCATCGAGAAAAACGGTGCTGCGTGGCACGAGCCGACCACGGAGGGGAATAAAGTCTTCGTAGGTACCCGTCGTCACCGGCGACGCTGTAATCCGCTGCGAGTTCACGCTCAGGCTGCGGCCCCCGGCAAGCATGTCGATAAACCACCAGGCGAACAGCAGGACGGCGATACCTCCCGCCGCATAGAGGGCATAGCGACCGTACGACATCTTTTTTTCGACGCGCCGATCCATAGCCTGACCGGAGACCCCCATGCCGGCCGGCTGGCTGGCTTCCCGAATTTTCCTGATCTTGTCCACGATACCGTTGTCTTCCTCGCTGGCTCATTGCGATTACCTGTATAGATAGCAAGGAGCGTGCCAAGACATAAGTTGTTGTTTTAGATAGAAACGAGCACAAGCTGGCGCCAAAAACTGTACGCATGCGGACAGTGAGTGTACGATTTCGAACACATTGGCGGGGGCACCATGAGCAAGACCGGGCACATTCTCATTGTCGACGACGACGACGACATCCTGACGGCGGGCCGCCTGCTTCTCCGGCGCCAGTTTGGCAGTGTGACGACCTGCCCGAATCCGGAACAGCTCCCCGACATTCTCGATAAAGGCGACATCGACGTCATCCTGCTGGATATGAACTTCGGTCCGGGCGAATCCTCGGGTGAGCAGGGTTTGTACTGGCTAAAGCGGATTCTTGACATCGATCCCGAGGCGGTCGTCGTGATGATCACGGCACACGGCAGCGTCAATACCGCAGTCGACGCCATGAAGTACGGAGCGACGGACTTCGTCGCGAAACCCTGGCAGAACGAAAAAGTCGTTGCGACGATCTCGGCAGCACTCAAGTTGCGACAAAGTCGGTTCGAGACAGTGGCGCTCCGGCAAACCAATGAAGAGTTGATCCGCGACGCGGTAACGTTCGACAACGACATCATCGGCGAGTCATCGCAATTAAAGAGCCTCCTCGACATTGTGCGGCGGGCCGGGCCAACCGATGCGAATGTCCTGATTCTCGGTGAGAACGGTACAGGCAAGGAGCTCATCGCCCACGAACTGCATCGCCAGTCGGCGCGAGCTCACCAGGTGTTCCTGTCGATCGATATGGGTGCGATCAGCGAGTCTTTGTTTGAATCTGAGCTGTTCGGGCATCGCAAGGGGTCCTTCACCGACGCCAATGAAGATCGGATCGGCCGCATATTGGCCGCGAATGGCGGCACCCTGTTTCTCGATGAAATCGGCAACCTGCCGCTGCACCTGCAGGCAAAGCTGCTGAGCGTGCTCGAACAGCGCGAAGTTACAGCGGTCGGTTCCAACCTCGCGCAGCCGTTTGACGTGCGTATCGTCGCCGCAACAAATTTGCCGGCGAACCAGTTGCGAAATCCGGAACGCTTCCGCACCGACCTGCTGTTCCGGCTCAATACCGTCGAAATCTCTGTGCCACCACTGCGCGAACGAGTCGATGACATTATGCCGATAGCAGAACACTACCTCGCGCGCTTCTCGCGCAAGTACGGAGGCAGAACAAGGAAGTTTTCCCCAGCGGCTGAGGCCGCACTGATCAATTACAGCTGGCCTGGAAACGTGCGTGCTCTTCGCCATGCCGTCGAACGGGCAGTGATTCTTGCCGAAGGCGAGCAGATCGGCCCGCACGACCTGCAACTCGACTACACCGGGGAGATGGTACAGGCCGACACCCAGGTCATGCCGACCATCTTCAATCTGGATCACCTTGAGAAAGAGACAATTTCCAAGGCGCTGCGAAAGCACGGCTTCAACATTTCACGAGCTGCCGCCGAACTCGGCCTGACGCGAGCATCCCTGTACCGGCGCATGGAAAAGCATGATCTTTAGGCGCTTCGTTGTTGCGCTGATTGCTCGCCTGGTACTGGCCGGTGCGGCGATGGCCCTGGTGGTCTGGTTGTTCCTGATCCCGCAGTACCACATTTCGATGGCCATCGCGGCGGCGGTACTGACGCTCATCGTCGCCGAGTTGTGGCATTACGTAAGCCGCACCAATCGCGAAGTAGCCAGGTTCCTCGACGCCGCGCGCTACGCCGATTACTCGCAGCGCTTCGATTTCAAAGGACAGGGTTCCGGTTATCGTCCGTTGGGCGAAGCCTTCTCGGATATCCTGGAACGCATGCGGGAGCGGGGCACCGAGCAGGAATCGGAACTGCGTCGGGTGACCGCGCTGATTGAGCATATCCCGGTACCGCTCATGACCCTGCATGCCGACGAGTCCATCACGTTGCAGAACAATTCCGCTCGCCGTCTGTTTGGCGCAGAGCACGTGACACAGTTGAAGGACCTGCGCCGTTTCGGGTTCGGTTTTGCCGAGTCGGTTGCGACAGCCGTACCCGGCGTGCGCCAACTCGTGACGTTCTCCGTCGAAGGTATCGAGTACAAACTGACTCTTGCGACAACCGAACTGGTCATTGCAGGCAAGAGCGAGCGGCTCGTGTCGCTGCAAGACATCCAGTCGGAACTGGACGCGACGCAAGCTGAGGCCTGGGAGGATCTTGTTCGCGTGCTGACTCATGAGATCATGAACTCGATCACGCCGGTGACGTCGCTCGCAAAGACGGCCACGGACGTCGTTGCCGATATGGCGGACAAGGTTCATGCGGGTGAAGCCATCGACGAAGATCTCGAGGACCTGCGCGATGCGATTGGCACGGTCGCGCGTCGATCTGACAGCCTGATGCAGTTTGTCGACGGTTATCGGCAGATCACCCGACTGGCACCACCTGAGAAGAAGCGCATCCGACTGGCCGACCTGTTCGAGACTGTTGTGCGACTTGCCAAAGCGGAGTGCCCGCGCGACGACGTTGAATTCTCCATCGAGGTCAGTCCGAGTGAGCTGGACGTTTACGCCGATCGTGACCTGCTCGAACCGGTCCTGATCAATCTGCTGCGCAACGCCTGGCAGGCGACGGAGTCGTCCAATAAGGCGACGGTCTCCGTGAAGGGACGCTTCAATCGCAGGCACAACATCGTTATCGAGATCGCCGACAACGGCAAGGGCGTCCCGGCCAGTATCACCAGCAAGATTTTCGTGCCGTTCTTCACGACCAAGGATGGCGGTTCGGGCGTAGGCCTGGCATTGGCGCGCCAGGTGATGATCGCGCACGGCGGCTTTATCCGGGTGGGTAGCAACGATGCCGGCGGCGCCACATTCAGCCTTACTTTCTAACTCAGACGTAAACCTTCAACAGCCACTCGCGAATGTCTCGAATCTCCTCGGGACAGACGGCGTGCGCCATCGGGTAGTCGTGCCATTCGACAGTGAATCCGGCCTCTCTCAGCTTCTCTGCCGACAGCTGGCCCCATTGCATCGGCAACATCGGATCGAAGCTGCCGTGCGCCATGAACACCGGCAGGTCCCGATAGCTGCTGGAAGCAGCGACTTCACCGGGCAGCGGCAGATAGGTCGATAACGCCATCATCCCTGCCAGTTTTTCCGGCGTACGCAGTGCCGTGTTAATCACTACCGCCCCGCCCATCGAGAAGCCGGCGATGACGATCTTGCCCGCATCGATGCCCCGCTCTTTCTCGCGAGCGATCAGCGCTTCGAGGATGGCCGTGCTCTCGTACACGCCGGCCGCATCCGCACGCCCCTTCGTATCAAGGCTGATGATGTCGTACCAGGCACGCATCGCCATCCCGCCATTGATCGTCACGGGCCGCACCGGCGCGTGCGGGAACACAAATCGCAGCGGCACGTTGTCCGGCAGGCGCAACTCGGGCACGATCGGCTCGAAATCATGGCCATCCGCACCCAGTCCATGCAGCCAGATGACGCTGCCGACCGGGTCGTTGCCCGTTGTCACTTCCACACATTCAGGTAAGGCCACTCGTGAACTCCAATGGTCGGAAAGCGGCGCAGTTTAACCCATTCAGCCGAAAAAAAAGTGCGTCCGGGGCTTGACTATTTATGCACATTAGTACTTTAATATGTGCATATTTATTCATTGACGTGGTTTGGCTCACATGCCCCCGACAACAGAAGACCAGATCCAGCGCCGCTCGGCCATTCGCGAGTTGCTGCAACAAGGGCCTGCCGCAACGCAGGCCTCGCTGGTTAGCGCCCTGCAGGGTCGCGGCTACGTCGCCACACAGTCGAGCGTCAGTCGTGACCTGCGGGAAATCGGCGCCGTCAAAACAGCGCATGGCTACGAGTTGCCCGCCGCGAACGACCCGGGTCACGACCACGTTACAGGCGTCGCCGACCTGCTCCGTTCGACCACCCCCGCCGGTCCAAACCTGCTCGTTATCCACACGGCCGTCGGCGCAGCGCAGCGCGTCGGCCTGGCGCTCGATCGCTGCGACTGGCCAGGCATCGTCGGTACGATCGCCGGAGACGACACCGTATTCATCGCCACGGAATCCGCGGCGGCCCAGAAAAACCTGATTAACCGGATCGAGCGCTCAGCTCGGTCCTGATCCCGGAGATACCAGTGAACAAGGACAAGTCCCCAATCATCCTCGCCTTTTCCGGCGGCCTCGATACGTCGTTTTGCGTGCCGTGGCTCAAGGAGAATTACGGCCGCGACGTGATCACTGCCTGTGTCGACACAGGCGGCATCGATGCCGAGGCGGCCGTCGCTCTCGAGAAACGGTCAAAGGCCCTCGGAGCGATCGAGCACCTGTTGATCGATGCCAAGCAGGAGTTCTTCGAGACCGTCATCCGGCACCTGATCGCCGGCAACGTGCTGCGCGGCAATGCTTATCCGCTATGCGTTGGTGCAGAACGTGGCCTGCAGGCACAGAAGCTGGCGCTGCTGGCGAAAGAGCGCAACGCAACGACGGTGGCCCATGGTTGCACAGCAGCCGGCAATGACCAGGTCCGTTTTGAGGTCGCGCTGCGTACGCTGAATCCCGGGCTGGAGGTGCTCGCGCCGGTACGGGACAACAGCTGGGTACGCGACGAGCAACTGGCTTACCTCGAACAGCACGACATGCCGCCGCCGGCACAGGGCTCGGCCTACTCGATCAATCGCGGACTCTGGGGCATCACCATCGGTGGCCAGGAAACGCTGACATCCGAAAACTCGATTCCCGAGTCAGCCTGGGTGTTGTCTGCCAATGCTTTCTCGGCACCGAAAGATCCGTCCACACATGTGCTCCGCTTCAGCAAGGGTGTTCCAGCCGCGCTGGACGGTAAGGCGATGCCGCCGGTCCGGTTGATCGAAGCCCTGGAAGATCTCGCGGGCAGTTATGGCATCGGCCGAGGCATTCACCTGGGTGACACGGTGCTCGGGACCAAGGGTCGTGTCGCGTTCGAGGCGCCGGCAGCCATCACGCTGATAACCGCACATCGCGAACTCGAAAAACTCGTATTGAGCGCACAACAGATGCGCATCAAGGACAGTGTTGCCGCGATCTACGGCGACCTCGTACATGAAGGCAAACAGCTCGACCTTGCGTGTGACGATGTCGAGGCACTGCTTGCGTCCTCCCAGCGGCGCGTTAGCGGCGAGGTAAAATTCACGCTGCGGCCGGGCCAGCTGTTTATCGACGGTGTCGAGTCCGACTACTCACTTCTCGCGGCAACGAAAGGCGTGTACGGAGAATCGGCCGGCGAATGGACGCCGGCTGATGCGCTGGGTTATGCGCGCATACTGTCACTGCCTGGATCTTTACAAACCCGGGCCGGTAGCAACGCGTCATGAAAAGCGTCGTCGTCGACAAGATCGCATCGGTAGCACAGCACAATGACCTCGCGTCAGAGCTGCGCCTGTCGAAAGACATTCCCTGCGAGGAGGGCGTACTCGTTGCCGCACGGGTGCTGAACAACAAGTCTCGTTACAACCAGCTCGAGCTGACCTCCGGGCGTATGGCCACGGTGAACCAGGGTGATGTGATTGTTGGCGCCCTGGGCCACCGCAAGGCTCTGCGTGGCTATTCTGGCCACCTGCCGACATCGCTGAAACCCGGCGACATTATCCAGATACTGAACATCGGTGGCGTGCTGGGCATGTGCGACTCAGCCAACCCTGACGTCGGCCCCCCGTTCGATATCGAAGTCCTCGGCACGGTACTCAGCTTCCCTTATCTTGGTGAACGCATCGGCGTACCTGCAAGGGCGGGACTCGACTCGCTGAGCGAAGACACCGTACTCGATACCAATGGTGTACCCGTCGTCGCGCTGGCCGGCACCTGCATGGACTCGGGCAAGACGGCCGCCGCCTGCGCGATCGTCGGGCGACTGCGGCACCTGGGATTGCATGTGGCCGCCTGCAAGGCAACGGGCGTGTCGCTGCGGCGCGATGTGCTGGCCATGGAAGATGCCGGTGCGAGCGAAACAATGATCTTCTCGGACTTCGGTATCGTGACGACAACGGCAGCCAACGGTCCGGAACTGACCCGCGCCCTGCTTTCCCGACTGGCGAAGCACAAGCCGGACGTCATTGTGCTGGAGCTTGGCGACGGGCTGCTCGGCGCCTACGGCGTGGGTGCGATTCTGTCCGATCCCGCCATTCGCGCTGCGCTGACGTCCGTTATTCTGTGCGCCAATGACCCGGTGTCTGCATGGGGTGGTACCCAGCTGTTACGCAAGGAGTTCAAGATCGAACCTGCCCTGGTAACGGGCCCCGCAACCGATAACGACGTCGGTATCCAGCAGATTAATGAACGCTGCAACCTGCCCGCCGTGAACGCCTTATCCAACGGCGTGGCACTCGGTGATATGGTCGCCGATCTGTTGCAGAAGGAAGGTTCATGAACTCCCGGATACCGGCTGTCATCATCGGTGCAAGCGGCTATGTCGGCGGCGAACTGCTGCGGCTGATCGCAGGACATCCGAACTTCGAACTCGCGGCGGCCGTCTCCGACAGTGTGGCGGGCAAAAAGATCGGCGACGTATTCGGCCACCTTGCGACAGCGTTTCCCGAGGACACGTTCGTTGCACACGGTGACTGGCTGGGTCAGGTAGAGGCTGACAGCGACCTCGCGCTGTTTTCAGCGGCACCGCACGGTGCTTCCGCAGCGGTCATCGCTGCCGCGATCGATGCCTGCGAGCAACGGAATATCAATGTGCATGTTGTGGACTCCTCGGCTGACTTCCGCTTCGCCAGGCAGCACGACTGGGAGGCCGTGTACAAAGCGAAGCATGGAGCGCCACAACTCCTCGACAGGTTCATCTGTGCCCTGCCCGAGCATGCTGACGACATTCATGTCGCGCACGTCGGTCACCCCGGCTGTTTTGCCACGGCTTCGACACTGGCCACAGTGCCACTCATCGTATCGGGCCTCACTGAAGCGGAAGTGTTTATCAGCGGCGTCACAGGCAGCACGGGATCGGGCAAGTCGCCATCGGCCGGGACGCACCATCCCGTACGGAACAGCAACTTCTACGCCTACAAGCCACTGGCGCACCGGCATGCACCGGAAGTTGCCGCGCTCGCCGAGACTGCGAGTGGCCGAAAGACGAACGTGCATTTCGTGCCGCATTCAGGGCCATTCGCACGCGGTATTCATGTGACGCTTCAGGCGAAGGCTACAAAACCTGTGACTGAAGAGCAGGTACGGAAGGTCTATGAGGATGCCTACGCCAATGCGCCATTTGTGCAGATTGTCGGTGGCACACCGCGCCTCAAGGATGTGGTCGCCAGCAACCAGTGCCATATCAGTGTCGCGACCGACGGCGACACGGTCGTCGTGATGGCCGCGATCGACAACCTGGTCAAAGGTGCGGCGGGCGGCGCCATGCAGTGGATGAATCGTCTCTGGGACCTGCCGCAAACGTCTGGCCTTAATGCCCCTGCGCCTGGATGGACGTGATGGCAACCATCAACGAATACATTGATGACCCGCGCGTACGTGAAGCGGCCCACATGATTCCAGTCTATGGCCAGTTGCCGTTCGTGCCGGAGCGGGCCAGCGGTTGCGACATCTTTACGCGTGATGGCCGGCGTATCCTGGATCTCTATGGCGGGCATGCCGTTGCCGCACTCGGTTACGGCCATCCGCGACTCGTGCAAGCCATCCACGAGCAGAGCAGCAAGCTCCTGTTCCAGAGCAATGCCGTCGCGCTCGACGTCCGCGCCGATGCGGCCGAGCAGCTGACACGTATTTCACCCCCGGGCCTCGATCGCGTGTTCTTTGTCAACTCGGGCGCAGAGGCGAACGAGAATGCCCTGCGTATGGCCCTGATGGCGACGGGCCGCAAGAAGGTACTCTCCATCACCCACGGATTTCACGGCAGGACGGCCGCGGCCGCCGCTGTGACCTGGAACTCGGACAAGTGGTACGGCTTCCCTGAGAAGCCGTTTGCCGTCGAGTTCATTCCGCGTGACGACATCGCAGCCGCAGAATCCATGATCGACAGCAGCATCGCCGCCGTGATTTTTGAACCCGTACAGGGCGTCGCCGGCGCGTATGACCTGACCACCGAATTTATCGAGACGCTGCGATCCGCTACCCGCAAGAACGGCGTGATGCTTATCGCTGACGAAGTGCAGTCCGGCATGGGGCGCTGCGGCCAGTTCTTCGCTGTAACAACTCATGGGATCACGCCCGACATTATCACCAGCGCCAAGGCTCTGGGCGGGGGCATACCCTGTGGCGCCGTGCTGTGCACCGAGTCTGTTGCCGCGCATTTCGGTACGGGCGACCTGGGATCAACCTTCGGCGGCGGTCCGATCGCTGCCGCTGCCATCACGGCGACCATACAGGGCATCCTGGCCGAGCACCTGCTTGCTAACGTGCGGGCCCGCGAGGCGCAGATCCGCGAAGAGTGCGTTGTCGGCCCGGTACTCAGGATCCAGGGCATGGGCCTGCTGCTCGGCCTGGTCTGCGATCGCCCGGCCACCGAGGTGCGGGACGCGCTACTCGAATACGATATTCTTACCGGCACCAGCGCCGATCCGAATGTACGTTAGAATTCTCGCACCACTCGTACTGCAGGAAAGTCATGTGCACCACCTCGCACAGGCTCTCAACAGACTGGTACCGGACACCTTATAACCAGTCTAAGGTGTCCGGTACCCAATTTAGGAAGGAAGGGAAACAGGAATGAAAGCATTTAATGATCTGGCCGATTTTTCCATTGAGGAAATCAAGGCTCTTGTCGAACTGGCCGGGCGCCTCGATGCGCAGCCGGAGCCGGAAGCACTCAAGGGCAAGGTGTTGTCCCTGCTGTTCCTGAGCCCGTCACTGCGCACACTCGCATCCTTCCAGGCAGCCATGGTTCGCCTTGGCGGCGGGTCTTTCGTCATCTCTCCCGACATGTCGATACACGGGCTTGAGGTTCGCGAAGGTATCGTCATGGACGGTGTTGCGGCCGAACACATCCGCGAGGCGGTACCCGTGATCGCCTCCTACGGTGACGCTATTGGCATTCGTGCATTCGCCGATCGCAGGAAGATTGAAGAGGACCTCGCCGAAACTCGCTTCACGGCGCTGACCGACCTGATTGATACGCCGTACATCAACATGGAATCGGCGATGAATCATCCCTGCCAGAGCCTCGCCGACTGGAAGACGATGGATGACCTCGCGTTGCCCGCCAATGGCGGCAAATTCGTGTTGAGCTGGGCCTATCATCCGAAGGCTCTTCCGCTGGCCGTACCGTCGTCGACCCTGCACATGGCGGCCATGCGCGGCATGGATGTGACCGTCCTGCGACCCGAGGGGTTTGAGCTCCCGGCGCCGATTATGCAGAAGGCCATCTTCGCCGCAGAAGAGGCCGGTGGCTCCGTCGTCGAAACCAGCGATCGTAAGGAAGCGATGGAAGACGCCCACGTTATCTACGCGAAGTCGTGGTCATCGACACGCCACTACGGCGATCGGCTTGCCGACCAGAAGCTGCGGGAACAGCATCTCGACTGGTGCGTCGATGAGCCCTGGTTTGAAAACGCAAAAGACGACTGCCGCTTCATGCACTGCCTGCCAGTGCGCCGTGGCGTCGTTGTCGCGGACAGAATTCTCGACGGGCCACGCAGTGTGGTAATTCCCGAAGCACGCAACCGTATGCTTGCGCAGATGGCGGTTCTTCACCAGATGCTCGGGGGGCAGAAGTGACCACGAATCGAGATCGCGCGATTGTCGTATCGGCACTCAAGCACGCCGCACCCTACATCCGCCTTTTCAAAGGCAAGGTGTTCGTGATCAAGGCCGGTGGCGAGGTGTTTGCCGACCCGGCACTGGCGACCGCGTTGGTGGAGCAGGTGGGCATTCTGCACCAGGTCGGTATAAGAACTGTCCTGATTCACGGTGGCGGCCCGCAGTCGACCAAGCTTGCCGCGGACCTTGGGTTCAGTACCCAATTCGTGGAGGGACGGCGCGTCACCGACAGCGACTCACTCGACGTCGCGGCGATGATTCTCAACGGCCAGATCAACACTCGCATCCTCGCCCGCTGCCGCGACCTGCAGATCCCGGCGGTCGGCATCAGTGGCGTCGACGCAGGGCTGATTCGTGCCCACAGGCGCCCTCCCGTCGAACGCAAGGGTGAAGACTGCAATCGACTACGGTTTCGTTGGCGATATCGACTCCGTCGATGCGGACATCCTCAGGAAACAGCTCGACAATGGCCTCATGCCGGTTGTGAGCCCGCTGTCGTGCGACGAATCAGGCACCCTGCTTAACATCAATGCCGACACCGTCGCGGCCGCGATCGCCGCCGAGCTCGACGCCGAGAAACTGATTCTCGTCACAGGAGCGACGGGGATCCTGGAAGACGTCGACGATCCGGGCTCGCTGATCAGCTACATCGACCGCAAACGCCTCCAGCAGCTCAAGGACGACGGCATCCTCGCCGACGGTATGCTGCCGAAGGCCGCGGCTATCGATGCGGCGATCAAGAATGGCGTACAACGTGTGCACGTTATCTCGTACAAATTGCCCGACAGCATCCTGCTTGAAGTCTTTACCAACGAAGGCACAGGCACGCTCGTCGTCGATGACATTACCGCACTGACACCTGAGGAACAGGGCGGCGAATCATGAGCAGGCTCTGGGAAAAGGGCCTGCCGCTCGACGAGCGCGTTCTTCGCTATACGGCCGGCGAAGATCATCTGCTCGATGCACGACTCGTTCCCTACGATGTCCGCGGTTCGATCGCCCACGCAGAAATGCTGGCCGCCACGAAGCTCATCAGCGATGAGGACTGCACCGCCATCTGCGACGGACTCAAGGCGCTCGAACAGAGCTTTGAGAACGGCGAATGGGCCATCAGCCTCGAAGACGAGGATGTACACACCGCACTCGAATCACGCCTGACAGAGAACATCGGCCCGGCAGGCGGACGTCTCCACCTGGGGCGTTCAAGAAATGACCAGGTGCTGACAGCGCTGCGCCTGTATCTGCGCGATACGGCGCTCGACCTGGCGAAGCGAGTGGCAGGACTGCGCGCCTCGATCGCCGATCTCGCCAAACGGCAGGGCAATGTCGAGATCCCCGGCTACACGCACATGCAGCACGCGATGCCGTCGTCTGTAGACCTCTGGTGTGGTGGCTTTGACGAGGGCTTTGCCGACGCTGTGGCGGGCCTCAAGGCCGTGCACAAGCGCATCAACAAGAACCCGCTGGGCAGCGCTGCAGGCTATGGGACGCCGGGACTGCCGCTCGATCGCGAACTGACGACGGCGAAGCTCGAATTCGACACAACCCAGTCACCCGTTACCGCGGCGCAGCTGTCCCGAGGTAAGGCGGAGAGCGCCCTGCTTTTCGAGATTGCACTCATGATGCAGGATCTCTCGCGCATGGCGAGCGACCTGCTGATGTTCTATACGCAGGAGTTTGCGTACGTCTCGCTGGCACCCGAGGTTACGACGGGCTCGTCGATCATGCCGCAGAAACGTAACCCCGATGTACTCGAGTTGCTGCGCGCATCGTCGGCAACGACCCAGGCCTGCCTTGATGAGGCGCTCATGATTACCGCCAAGTTGCCCTCCGGCTATCACCGCGACCTGCAACGCCTCAAGTCGCCCGTGTTTCGCTCGATCGATCTTGCGATCGACAGCGTGGACATCATGGCCTATGTGCTCGAGGGTCTGGCGTTCCTGCCTGAGAACATCACTATGGACGAGGGCATCTTTGCGACGGCCGAGGCGTACCGACTGGTTACCGAGGAAGGTATGCCATTTCGCGAGGCCTACCGGAAAGTCGCCGAGCGCTACGCAAAATGATGTCCACAAGCGGCGACCGACCTCTATAATCGGACGATCCTCGTTGATGGTCCAAAAACTATGAAACGCCTGATCCTCGCGCTCACCGCACTCTCGTTTACTTTCCTCGCCTTTGGCTGTGGCCAGAGCGGTCCGCTGTACATTCCGGGTAATCCGAGCCAGATTGCGAATCCGCCGCCCGCGGCCGAATCGACGGCCGAAGAGGAAGGCGAAGAAGACAGCGAGAACGACGCCGACAAGCAATAAGACGGAATGCTAAATGACTGACCTCGTCCTTATCGACGGGTCATCGTATCTGTATCGCGCCTTTTACGCGCTGCCCTCCCTGACCAATTCCCAGGGTGAACCGACGGGCGCGCTGCATGGCGTATTAACGATGATCCTCAAACTGCTGCGCGATGAGCAGCCCGCCCACATCGCCGTGGTATTCGACGCACCCGGCAAGACCTTTCGTGATGAGATGTTCGCTGACTACAAAGCGAATCGTCCGCCGATGCCGGACGACCTGCGCTCGCAGGTACAACCCATACTTGATGCCGTCGAGGCGATGGGCCTGCCGCTGCTGCGTGTATCCGGCGTGGAGGCAGACGACGTCATCGGCACTCTTGTGCCGGCAGGCATCGGAAAAAGGTCTCGCAACCTTGGTGTCGACGGGCGACAAGGATCTAACCCAGCTCGTCGACGAACACGTCACGTTGATCGACACGATGAAAGACAACCGCACGGATCGCGATGGTGTAAAGGCCAAATTTGACGTCTGGCCGGAACAGGTCGTTGACTATCTTGCTTTCGTTGGCGATGTCTCGGATAACATTCCAGGGGTGCCAAAAGTCGGCCCCGTAAAGGCCGCGGGCCTATTGAATGAGTATGGTACGGCCGACAATGTTGTCGCTAACGCGAACGAGATAAAGGGCAAAGCTCGGCGAGTATGCTGCGCGACAACGTCGAGCAGCTGCATCTGTCGCGCGAACTCGCGACGATCAAGAGAGATGTCGAGCTTGACGTCGGCATCGATGACCTCAAGGCAAGCACGGCCGACACCGAAGCGCTCCGCAAACTGTACAGCCACTATGAGCTACGCTCGTTGTTGCGGCAGCTCGATGAGGCCGACGACACGCCGGTCGAGGCGCCGCCCGCGGACGAACCAACTGAATACGAGACGGTTTTGACGTGGGGCGCGTTCGACGCCTGGTTGAAGAAGCTCAACAAGGCCAGGCTCGCGGCATTCGATACGGAAACCAACAGCCTCGACTATATGAATGCGGAGATCGTTGGCTTCTCGCTGTGCGTCAAGACGGGCGAAGCCTGTTACGTACCGGTCGCACACGACTTTCCGGGCGCACCGGACCAGCTGCCTCGCGATGAGGTACTCCAGAAACTCAAGCCGTGGCTGGAGGACGACGCGAAGAAAAAAGTTGGCCACCACCTCAAGTACGACGCCCACATTCTCGCGCGTTACGATATCGGACTGGCCGGCATGGCGTTTGACTCAATGCTCGAGTCCTATGTCCTCAACAGCGTCGCAACACGACACGATATGGACTCGGTGGCGCGCCAGTACCTCGGCAAAGAGACGATCCACTTCGAGGACGTTGCCGGCAAGGGTGCCAAGCAGTTGACGTTCAATCAGATCGATCTCGAGACGGCCGCTCCCTACGCCGCCGAAGATGCCGACATTACATTGCAGCTCCACGAAACGCTCTGGGCTCAGCTGAGCGACGTGCCGCCGTTAAGAAAGATCTACGAGGAGATCGAGCAGCCGCTCGTTCCGGTCTTGCTCGACATGGAAGAAACGGGCGTGCTCGTCGACCGCAAGATGCTGCAAACGCAGAGCGGCGAACTGGCAAAGAAAATGGCTAAGCTTGAAACGAAGGCCCATGAACTGGCTGGCGGCCCGTTCAACCTGGGATCGCCGAAACAGCTCCAGCAAATCCTGTTCGAGCAGCAGGAGCTGCCCGTTATACGCAAGACGCCGAAAGGCCAGCCGTCGACAGCCGAGGATGTGCTCGTCGAGCTCGCCAACGACTATGAGTTGCCGGCCGTCATTATCGACTACCGCAGCGTCAGCAAACTGAAGAGCACGTACACCGACAAGCTGCCGTTGCAGATCAACGAACGCACGGGGCGGATTCACACCTCGTATCACCAGGCCGTCGCGGCAACCGGTCGCCTGTCGTCAACCGATCCGAACCTGCAGAACATTCCGATCCGCACGGAAGAAGGCCGGCGTATTCGCCAGGCCTTCGTGGCACCGGAGGGCCGGGTTCTTTTGGCGGCGGACTATTCGCAGATCGAGCTGCGCATCATGGCGCACCTGTCGGCCGACAAAGGGCTGCTCAAGGCCTTCGAGAAGGAACAGGACGTACACCGGGCCACGGCTGCCGAAGTCTTCGGGATGGCGCTCGATGACGTAACCGACGATCAGCGCCGCTCAGCCAAGGCTATCAACTTCGGGCTTATGTACGGCATGTCCGCATTCGGGCTCGCCAAGCAACTGGGCATTAGCCGCGGCGAAGCCCAGGAATACACCGACCTTTACTTCGATCGCTACCCGGGCGTAAAGCAGTACATGGATGACATTCGCGCGAGGGCGAGCGAAAAAGGTTATGTCGAAACCGTCTTCGGCCGACGGCTGTACCTGCCCGAAATCAACGCCCGCAACGCGCAACGCCGCCAGTATGCGGAACGCAGCGCCATCAACGCGCCGATGCAGGGCACGGCGGCAGACATCATCAAACGTGCAATGATCTCAGTGCACGCCTGGCTGCAGGACGAGCAGCCTGGGGCACGGATGATCATGCAGGTGCATGACGAACTGGTCTTCGAGGTTGAGACGGACAAGGTCGAGGCGATAACAGGGCAAGTGACGGAGCTGATGAACGGGGCGGCGGAACTGAGTGTCGCTCTGAAAGTCGATGTCGGTGTGGGTGCGAACTGGGATGAGGCGCACTAGTACGTTCTCGCGTCGTCGGGGAAAGTACTCCCTCACACGCATCGCGTGTTCCGTTCTCGCCACCAATCCTGGCGACGACGGGGGACAGGTAGCCGAATCCATAGCGGAGCGACTGAGGCGACCAAACTACGTGCCGGCGTGGACGCGATGCGTGTGAGGCTGCCTGTCCCGCGTCGGTGCCACTATTGCTGATTTAGACCGGGTCCAACCTAAATTTTCTATTCTTTCAGTAACTTACCGTTTTTTGGGAACTCTTTTGAACCCGCCCCTCTAATTTACTGAGTGCATAAGTCACTCGCCTGTTTACCTCCCTAAGCAGGCGTGCAACACGGTAACCCCAAGCCTGTTGCTTCTTCTGGCCCCGGGGCACGAAAGTGCTTCGGGGCTTTTTATTGCGCCGCGCCTAGCTCTCTCGATCGCGGTTCAGGAGCTCTTCGAGTTTGCTGCGGGCTTCCTCCTCTCCCATCCGATTCAGGGCCGAGAAGTGCTGCACGGTGGCCATGTCGCCAAGATCCCGCCGTACCTCGAGCAGGGCCGTGGCCGCCTGCCCGCGCTTGAGCTTATCCGTCTTGGTCAGCAGCACGTGTACAGGCAGGCCAACTGAATCGCCGAAGGCCAGCATCCGGCGGTCAAAGTCGGTCAGCTGCCGGCGGATATCCACGATCAGGAACATCCCCGCCAGGCTCTTGCGACCCTCGAAATAGTCGGCCATCAGGTCCGCCCAGTGATGACGCAATTTGTCGGCAACCTTGGCAAAACCATAGCCCGGGAGGTCCACGAGACGCTTGTCGTCCCGCAGACTGAAGAAGTTCACCAGCTGTGTACGACCGGGTGTCTTGCTGGTACGGGCGAACTGGCGGCGGTTCACGATCACGTTGATCGCGCTCGACTTGCCAGCGTTGGAACGGCCTGCAAATGCGACCTCGGCGCCCTCGTCCGGAACGAACTGTGAGGGTGCGTTGGCGCTCTTTATGAAGGCAGCTTGTGGGTATTGCGACATGGGTACGCCCAGTGGATTGTGTGTATAATTCGCGCTTGCTGAGTATGCGGCCGGGCAAGCAGTTTGACCGGTCCGGGGTCACGCAGCAAGGCGGCCCGCCGCCTTCCAACCCGGCACCGCACCCGGTGCGACTCAAGCGACGAATCTGGCTTAATGGATTTTTTTGCAGCGACGGCCTCAGCCGGCGCAGGAAAGTAACGGTTAGACACTATGAAAATCAAGCTCGCTCCGCTATTCGCAACGGTCGGTCTGGCACTCGTAGCAATCCAGGTCCAGGCAGAAAGCCTGGTCAATGGGTCGGCTGAGGCCGGTAAGGCAAAGGCCATCACCTGCACCGCATGCCATGGTCCCGAAGGGAACAGCGCCAACGCCATGTGGCCGAATATCGCCGGCCAGAATGCGCCGTACCTGCAGGCACAGCTGACAGCCTTCAAAGACGGTTCACGCATGGATCCGGTCATGTCCAGCCAGGCCATGCTGCTGAGCGACGAAGACATTGCCGACCTCGCTGTCTATTTTGAGAGTCTGCCCGCCGCCGCACAGTCGGTTGCCAATGCAAATTCGGTGAGTCGCGGCGAGGCATTGTATCGCGGTGGCAATACGGCAACGGGCGTTTCAGCCTGTATGGCGTGCCACGGACCCACCGGACGTGGCAACCCGGCCGCCAAGTACCCGGCGCTGCAGGGGCAACATTCTGTTTACACAGCCAAGCAGCTCAATGATTACGCGTCGGGCACACGCAAAACCGATGGCAAGACCAGCATCATGCGGGATATCGCCGGACGCCTGAGCAAGGAAGATATAGCGGCACTTTCTTCGTACGTACAGGGTCTGAGATAAGCCCCTCATCGAGTTCAGGAAGACACCATGACGAAACATCTTATTTGGATTGCCGCGCTGCTCCTTACGCTTGGCGCATGCAGCAAGGAAGAACAGGCGGAGCCGGCGGTTGAAGAATCGGCAGCCGTCGAAACACCCGCGCCTGAGGCTGTAACGGAAGAAGCGGCTTCGAATGAAGCTGAAACCGAGACGCTTGAAGTCGTCGAGGAATCTGCGGCCGTCGAGGAGCCTGAGGATGAGCCTATCGTTCTTGCGGTAGCCGAAGACGCCGATGCGACGGCTCGTGAGTGGAAATACAAAGAAGGCCAGCACTACTTCCGCCTGGTTCCAACCCAGCCGACGGTCGGTGGTGCTGACAAGATCGAAGTTGCCGTGGCTTTCATGTACAGCTGCCCGCACTGCTTCACGCTGGAACCGTACATGGTCAAATGGGAAGCCGGGAAAGATCCGGCAGTTCGCTTCGTACGCATTCCCGCAACGTGGAACCAGGCCGCCATGTTGCATGCGCAGATTTACTACACGCAGGACATTCTCGGCCGTAACGGTACGCTTGAGGATGCTGACGGTTTCCACGAGGCCGTGTTCGCGGAATTCCATCAGCGTGGCAATCGCCTGACGTCAGTAACCGCAATCCAGCGACTGTTCGCTCGCTTTGGGGTATCCGAAGACGAGTTCAACAAGACCTGGAACTCGTTTGAAGTCAACACGCGGATGCGCCTTGGAGGTGATCTGAATCGCCGCTACGGTATCTCGTCAGTCCCCGCCGTGGTCGTAAACGGCAAGTACCGCACCAGTGCGGCCGATGCAGGCGGATACGACGAGTTGATCGAGCTCATCGACGAGCTCACGGTACGCGAAGGCCTGCGCTAGCCGCTATCCTCAGCAACGATTCTGAAGGCGCCGCTCTCTGAGCGGCGCCAGTACATTCGGCGCACGGAAATCACCTTGCGCGCTTCTCCCTCGCTAATTTCAAGTCGGAAACGACTCAGGTAAAGCCCGTCTTCCACCGGGTCTCCGAGCAACAACAAATTGCTCACCGCTACGTCGCTGATCGCTCGCTCGCCCAGCGTTTCCACGTTGAACGCCGACCATTGTGCCTTGTTCATTCCCCAGTGTTCGAACGTCTCGTCGTAGAGCTCGAGCCAGCTGAACATATCGCCCTTTTTGAGGCTCCCGGCCCAATCGGCAACTGCTCTTTCCAGAGCATCGCGAATTTCGGCAAGCGCTTCCGCTTCCATCCAGGCGATCTCGGTCCCGATTAGCACCGGCGTAATATTGGGTTCAAAGTTCTGCTGCAGCTCCCGCAGGCGTTCGTTTGGCAGGGCGATGCAGCCGTCAGTATCCAGCGGCGGCCGAACGCCACCCCGTGGGTCAGCTCCATGCACCCAGATACCATCGCCCGTTCGACCCAGGCGGCGGTCCCAGGCATTCGGGTAATCAAGCGGGAATGCCGTCACACCGTATTTCTCGTGCATTCGAGTGGTATCGAGTTGCTCAGTGACGAAATAGATACCAAGCGGCGTACGGCGGTCGCCGGAGCGCTCCTTGCCGATCCCCGCCTGACCGATGGACATGTAGTCCTGACTATTTTTCTGCGCCCCACTGTCCGTGCGATCGAAGCGATGAAAGGTCGATGACGATGCTTCGGCGACAAACACTGTCGGCGTCGATTCAGGCAGCCGCACCAGCCATGCGGGCACCGGGTCGGCCCACAGCGCGCTTGCGGTCAGCAGGAGGACCAGGGAGGCGAGGATCTTCGGCATTCACTGATAGTACAGGGCTGTTGCGAGCATGCTAAGGTCAGCCGCATATTTGCACACCAAGGATCTCCCGTGAATCGAATAGTTAGCGTTATTCTTTTCGGCCTGCTGGCTGCAAGTGCGCATGCCGGCACACCGACCGACGAAGCATTTCAGAGCCTCGCCGAGGAATACCTCAGTGACCTGACAAACTTCTCGCCTGTGGCTGCAACCATGATCGGCGATCACAGCGCCGACGGCGAACTCGATCAGGTTGATGCTGCCGGCAGGGCGAAATCGCTGAAGCTGCTTCGCAAGTACCAGTCCGCGCTCGAGGCAATCGACCGTGACAAGCTGTCGCGCGCGAACCAGGTCGACGCAGAACTGCTGCTGCACGAAATGGAGTCCAGCATCTGGTCCATCGAGATCCTGCAGGAGTGGGCCTGGAATCCTCTCTACTACATCAATATTTCTGGCAGCTCGGTCTACAGCCTGCTGTCACGTGACTTTGCTCCGCTCGAAGAGCGCCTGATGTCGGCGGCATCCAGGCTCGAGCAGATTCCCCGGTTTCTCGAACAGGCGCGTGGCGAACTGGTCGCCGATCGAGTCCCGAAAATTCATACGGAAACAGCCATCGCCCAAAACGAGGGGCTCAATTCGATTATTGAAAACATGATCGTGCCGCAAATGGCTGTTCTCTCGAGTGAGCAGCAGGAGAAGCTCAACGCGGCGATTGAAACGGCCAAGAATGCGCTTGCCGACCACCAGACGTGGCTGGAGGAAGAACTCCTGCCCAGAGCGACCGGTGACTTCCGCATCGGTGCTGAGCTGTACGATACGAAGCTGGCTTTCGCACTGAATTCACCCCTGTCGCGCAAGGAAATCACGGCGCGAGCCGAGCAGGAATACGAAAACGTCCGCAAGCAGATGTATGACGTTGCCAGGGAGGTCTACCTGCAGATGCATCCGATGACGACCTTCCCCGATAGCCCGAACGAAGCTTACAAACAGGCCATTATTCGCGCTGCGCTCGAGGAGGCATATCGTGAGCTTCCGCCGCGAGACGGTATCGTGGAAGTGGCCAAAGGCCAGCTGCAGGAAGCCACTGACTTCGTGGTTGAGCGCAACCTCGTCACGATGCCCGAGGAGCCCGTCGAGATCATCATCATGCCCGAGTTCCAGCGTGGCGTGTCGGTTGCCTACCTCGATCCACCCGGGCCGCTCGATCGCGACCAGCCGGCTTTCTATGCGGTCGCACCACTGCCCACCGACTGGACCGACGAGCAGGTAGAGTCGTTCCTGCGTGAGTACAACCTTTATTCGCTGCAGGACCTCACGATTCATGAAGGCGTTCCCGGACATTACCTGCAGATCGCCCTGAGCAATCGTTATCCTTCGGTACTGCGCAGCGTCCTGTATTCGGGACCCTTCGTTGAGGGCTGGGCAGTCTACGCCGAAGGCATGATGATCGAAGAGGGATACCAGGATAACGATCCGCTGCAACGGCTGATTACTCTCAAGTGGTATCTGCGCGCCGTCACCAACGCCATTATCGATTCGGCGATCCACGTCGATGGCATGACCCGCGAGGCAGCCATGAAGCTCATGGTCGAGGGTGGCTTCCAGGAAGAACGCGAGGCGGCCGGCAAGTGGGTGCGTGCCCAGCTGACCTCGGCCCAATTGTCGACGTATTTCGTGGGTTACCAGGAGCACATCGAGATGCGTGCAGCCGTCGAGAAGCTATGGGGTGACGAGTTCACTTTGCGGCGCTATCACGACCAGGCCTTGTCTTACGGGTCGCCGCCCGTGCGCTTCGTACGCGCACTGATGCTCGACGAGGAGATCCCGCGCCGCGGCGAGTAACACCAGGGAGCATGTTTCAACCGGGCGTAACGCTTCGCTGTTATGCCCGATTTTTAATACACCGAAAAATTCGTGCCCAGTATCTACGGATCTATAAGCTTTACAGATCTGAGCGGTCGGCAGTGGCCCTCTTCGGATGATGTGGCCGGATTTCATCGGACCCGCCCCGAACTTTCGGTAGAATCACCAGTCATACAAAAGAAGTGATCTGGGAGGGAGATGAGGAGTGCTGCGATGGTTAGCTCTGTGGGGCATTCTCTTGGTTTGCCGAAGTGCGGCGTCAGCTGAACTCCTGACCGACTCGGAATTTGATATCCAAGACACGCTGCAGGCCTACCATGGGTCCATAGCCGAGAAACAGTATCTCGAAGCGGGCGAATCAGCGAAGTTGGCATTGGCCGCTCTATTGCAGGACCCCGACCACGACCGCATGGTCTATGGGCAGTTGCTGACGTTGCTGGCCGACTCCCAGTTTTTTGCAGGACAGTATGGTCCAGCGACACAGAATTACGAACTGGCGATCGACGCGATTCAGTATGCACGAGATCGCCTCGACAATGCTTTGGTGACCCCACTGCTCGGCCTGAGCCGTTGCCTCGCCGCGACAAGTCGATACCCGGACGCGATACGCAAATACCAACAATCGTTGCACGTCCACCAGGTCAACAACGGACTGTTTGGTGAGCAAACGGCCGAAATCGTCGCTGAACTAAGCGAAGTGTACTTCGCATCCGATGATTTCGACCGTGCGAAAGGCATGCAAGACCTGTACGTCGCCGTCATTGAACGCGAGTTCCCTGGCGACAATATTGCGCGACTGCCGTCAATGTACAGCCGCGCCGACATGTATTACAGAACCGGGGACTACTTACGCTCATATAACGGGTATCGGCGAATCATTGCGCTGATAGAGAGCGCGGAAGGGAGCAGATCACTTCATTTGGTTCCTGCACTCACCGCGACTGCCGCCTTGCTGGCCGGCAGTCCGATTGTTGACGGTGAGGACGGTACGAAGAAAGCGCGTCGCTTTCTTCGTCGCGCTATTGCTATCACGGAAGGAAGCGCGGAGGCGAGTGTTCCCGTGAAAGCGGATGCCCATATTGAGATGGGAGACTTTCTCATCACGATGACTGCGAATAGCAATTCGGCGATACGCAGTTATCAGCGAGGCTGGACATATCTCGACAGTGACGCCCAATATCACCAACGTCGGGACAACCTGCTTGGAGAAGCCCGTCTTCTGAACCCCATACCTGACGGGACTCCGGCAGCGATGCTCAGCTTGCTCGACAATGCTGCAAATCCGGACACTGCCAAGAACGGTTATATTATGGTCGAATACGATGTGAATCCGGACGGTCGCTCCGAGAACATTCGGATAGTAGAATCGACACCGCCGGGTCTGCATGACTATATCGTCCGGAATCATGTGCAGAGTTTCGCGTTCAGGCCCCGGTTTGCCGACGGGGAACCGGTGCCTTCCACAGGTCTCATTTTTGAACTTCAATTCTCATTCACGGATGATGACTTGCCGGAAGATATTGCACAGCAGTAAGTTCAAGCCGTGATCACAGAATCAATTTAGAAACACCGACCGTATACGTGAGATATGCAGCACATCTATCAGGCTCTCCAATCCAGTTACAAGGCCATGCAACGCGGTGCGCTTGCCGATGCGCGGCGCTATCTGGATGGCCTCGATCACCCCAAGGCCATTCATTTACTCGCACTCGTAGAGAAAAAGGCGGGCGATTTGCAAAAGGCGGCAGACCTATTGGAAAAAGCCGCCAATATGGATCCCGGCGATCCTGAGATTGCAAATAACCGCGCCGTTCTGGCAAGGGATACCGGTCAGTCAGAACTTGCGGAGTCGGAGTTTCGTCGCGCCCTGGAGTGCAACCCGGCTTTCGTGCAGGCGGCTATTGGTCTGGGTCGGTTCCTGATCGATAGTGAGCGATGGCAGGATGCCGCTCGCGTTTACGAGCAGATGCTGGAGATCGACCCCGAGAATGTAACCGGCCGTTATGGGCTCGGTACAGCATGTCTTGGGAGTAACAAGGCGGAGCAGGCAGAATCGATCTTCGACGAACTCATCAGAGAGGGGAATGACAAGCCAGAGATTCAATTCATGCGCGCACGGGCGCGGTTGGAATTGGGGCAGATCGATGCAGCGCTCACTGACCTCACGGCCGCTCATATCACGAGCCCAACTGACTTTACACTCAGGACCCTGGCGGGCACTTACTGGATGCTGGGCGATAATGAGAGCTTTGTCACGCTGCTCGATGAATCCGCGAGAAAACCGGAATTGGCTGTGACCAGCGCCGAAATCCTGCGACAAAGCGGCGATCCTGTCAGAGCTCTTGCTGTTCTGGCGAAGGCCCGCGAATTCGCGGCATTGCCGCCCCAATCCTGGTCCGTAGCGGCGAATGCGCATATTGATCTTGACGAGGCGCAGGAAGCCGAGGTCGCAGCGCTAGCCTGCCTTGCTGAATGTGCGGACGACCGAACGATCATTGGCTGCCTGATAAGCAGCCTGCTCATGCAGGGCAAAGCAGCGGATGCTCTGCCTCATATTGAAAGAATGCGCAAAGCAGAACCCTGTGGACAACACTGGATCGCCTACGAGGCCTCTGCCCTGCGTCTGTTGGGCTCAGAGCGCTATGGCCAACTGGTTGATCTGGATCGGTTCGTCAGGCCCTATCGCCTGCCGGTTCCGGACGGATTCAAGACGATCGATGAGTTTAATGACGCATTTCTCCAGGCCCTGGATGTATGGCATCAATACGAAACGCATCCGCTCGACCAGTCATTGCGCAATGGCAGCCAGACCCCGCGTGACCTGACATCGATCAACGACCCCGTCATAAATGCTTTTTACGACGCCCTCGACAAACCGATCCGTCAGTACATGGCTGAAGTGGGATCCAGCCCGGAACACCCGTTAACCGCACGCAATACCGGAAATTATCGTATCGCCGGTGCCTGGTCTGTGAAGCTGCACAGCGGCGGCCAGCATATCAATCACGTACATTCGGAGGGTTGGATAAGCTCTGCGTATTACGTTGCGGTTCCCGAAGAAACACAATCTGACGAGAACAAGGCCGGCTGGATCAAGTTTGGCGAACCACCATTCAAAACGACGCCACCGAGCCCACCGGAGAAGTGGATTCGCCCAACCGCCGGGACGCTCGTGCTGTTTCCGTCATACCTCTGGCATGGCACGCAGGCCATACACACAGATGCCGTGCGCGTCACAGCGCCGTTTGACGCCGTACCGGTCTAGGCAGCCGTACCCCGAGCTACACGACGGGCCATCAGGTGGCGCCAGTTTTCGAGCGAATACAGATGCAGGTATGAGGCCGACAGGAAACCGGACTTGTGCAATTCGTAGATCTCTTCCGATGGCAACTCATCCAGTTTCGCCGCATCAATCGCAATGTAATCGGCCAGTGCTTGCTGTTCAGTCTCACCCTCAAGCTGATGCGCAGCGCGCATAGTTGCGAGCAAACCCAGGTCTACCAACTTCTGACAGTAATTGACCGTACGCTGGCGTTCTCGCTCATACTCGGCACACAACTGCATCAGCGCGTTGGTATGCTCAGACACTTCGCCATCGACAAAAAACGGGTATTCCGGCTCATCACTGACCGATGTGGCCGCTCGATCGACAACAACCGCCAACTGTCCACCCGCTTCCTTGGCGAACGTAAAGGGGTAGCAACGCAGGTAGGTTGGAACGTAGCAGAGCGGATCCCACTGGCCGTCGTCATCGACGAACAAATTAACATCATCCAGCAGGCCGACAATGGCAAGCGGCATCGGGTTTTCCAAGCTTGTAAATATTATCGGATAACTACGTTGCGCCGTGCCAAATTCGATCATCGTCAACGGGATTGCTCGTACACCCTTAACAAACTCGAACGGGCGTTGCGCCGGCTTGAACCCCATGGTTCCGTGCGCGTCAGGCATCAGTAGCTCCGGCTTTTCATACAGGAACATCTTGCCTGCCAGACTTGAGCTCTGTTGCGGAGTGTCTTTGTCTTTCATTGTCATTTCTCCCGCCGCGCCATCAACCGCCAAGCGATGGGCAGCTTGTTTTCCGCTGTTTCAAGTGGCGTGCAATGTACATCTTTGAGGCGCTGCTTTTCAAATATTCGTTCAATGTCGCGTACTTCACCCTCGGACAGCGCCGCCTCACACATACGGCCAAGCCGATCCAGATTGACCTCCAGTTCGGTGCGCATGGCCTCTAGCCAGCCGGTGATGTCCGTGAGGTCATATTGTTGCCGCCGCTCATAGAGTTGCCGAAAGCCCTGAAACAGATAGGTGTGGATCCCCTGGCGGCAACGGCGCATGCCTTCGCCCACTGGCGTGGCAGCAAGTGCGAACTCATCCTGCGCTTGTTTTAGCGCAGCCTGATCGCCCGAAAATGCAGCGGTGATCAGATCCATCGCACGGTCGATAAATCCATGCCTGGTAAGTACCTTCGCTTCCGCGAGCTGCCTTTGGTTGGCGCTGTCGATATAGCCATCCCGTATGTGGCAGAGACCGACAAACTTACCGCCCGGCGCTACCAAACGTGCCGCTTCGGCAAATGCGCTCACCCCCGCGTATTCGACACCAAATTGAGTAACCACAAGATCGAAGGATTGATCGTCCAGTGGAATCGCATCAGCCGAGCAGACGACAGTGTTGGTCTCAGGGAACCGCTCACGGAGCGTCTTTAGGGCCACGCCCGATATATCGGCCGCTGACAAACTGAACGCATGGCGCTCAGGGAGATGCGCAAACACGGAGCCTGCACCGCTGGCCAGATCAATGATCCGGGCCCCATCTTCCAGTGATTCAAATTGAGGCTGCCAAAATTCGGAGAGCGCCGGGTGGCGCTCACCTTGTGCTGTGACAAAGACCTCGCCGTCGGCGCTGTCTTGCTGCCAATAATCAGACCATCCACTTTCAGAGTCACCCATTGCCAGAACCTCCGGAAGACACTGTAAAAAAAAACGGCGGGCAATGCCCGCCGTTTTCCTGACAAATGTCAGACCTGCTTAGAAGTCAGCAACCGCCCTGATGAAGTAGGTGCGGCCGAATACGTCGTAAGTAGCCGGATAAGTGTTTGCCTGCTCCTGGTTATCACCCAGAATTGGCGGCTTCTTGTCCGCGAGGTTGTCGATACCAACCGTTACCGAGTAGTTATCACCGATGCGATAAGTACCAGCGACGTCGAAGTAGCTAAACGCCTTAATTTTCTCAACAGCGTAAAGGTTTGCGGGGTCGTCGTCCTTAACTTCGCCGACATAACGCCATGACAACATTGCGTTCCAGTCATCGTTAGACCAGTTAGCGGTCGCTCGATGCTTGTACTCTGCCAGCGGCTCGCCACAGATTGCCTGGCCGAAGGCACCGGCGCAGTCATCAGTATCTGCACCCGGGAAAGCCGTGAAGTTCGACTCCTGAGTGAGCGTAGCAACGTAGTTGATACGGAGATCACCGTCGGCGAAGTCCATGTCATAGCCTGCCAGTACGTCGAAGCCTTTGAGCGTCTGCTCAGCAACGTTAGCTGACGTCAGCGATACGAAATCGATCGTACCGTCGGCACGACGCTGAATCACGTTACAGAACGGCGAACCTGCGCCGCCAGACGTGGCGTCGTTGTAGCAAACGTCCAGGACGTTGGCAGCACCACCACCAAACTCGGTAACGTAACCGTCAATTACGATGTCGAAGTAATCAACAGAGAGACTCAGACCTTCGATGAAGTCTGGCTGGAACACGAAGCCAATCGTGTAGGTATCCGCTTCCTCAGGCAGCAAGTTCGGGTTACCGCCCGTAATTGCGCGAACCTGGCCCGCTGCAAGGTTGATAGCCGGAGTACCGACGACGTTAGCTGGAACGCCAGTGGCAATACAGACCGCCGTCGTAGCTGCGTCCGGCGCGCCCTTTGCAGAACACGGATCCGTCGCACCCGGGAAGTTCTCACCCTGCGGAGAGAACAGCTCACCGATGGACGGCGCGCGTACCGCGCGGTTGAAACCACCACGAATACGGAACGCCTCAACCGGTGCCCACGAACCGCCGATCTTGTAGGATTCTACGCTGCCGGCCGTCGAGTAATCAGACGTACGATAGGCGAGTTCCATGTCGAGCAACTCGGCACCCTTAACACCCTGCAGGATCGGCAGGTAAAACTCAGCGTATGCAGAACGTACGCTGAATCCACCCGATACAGCCGGCGAACCATTAAATCCTGCGATATTGCCTGACGCCAGTGCCTGTGACGGACGGAAGTCGAAATCATCTTCGATGTGCTCGAAACCAACGGCCATGCCAATCGCGCCACCGGGCAGCTCGAAGCCGCCCAAGTCACCCATGAAGGTCAGGCCGAAGATCGTCTGCTGGTAGTCGAATACAGACGCTACGGCCGTGTTCAGGAATGCCGCACCAGCTTGCGAAATATTGCCCTGACCAAAGATATTGATCGGCGCACAACCACTAGTCGAGCCATTGCTGCTGGGATCTACACAGGTCCCACCCGTTGGGTCCGCCGCGAGGTCCAGCAGCAGCGCCTGGTTGAAGCGCAGACGACTAACGTTACCGATCTGCGTACCGGAGACGTTAACGGTACCAATCTGAAAGTATGCGTCGTAGCCCCAGTTCTCGGTGATATCGCCCTTGAAGCCACCCTGAATCTGGAAGCTCGTGAAGGTGTCATCAGAAATACGCGGGCCCACTTCGAGCAAACGACGACGAACGAACACCGTAGCCGTGTCGTCGATGCCGTCAATGTCGGTGTCAACGCCGTCACCGTGTGCGTCACTCAGCACCTGCTGAGAGTTTGGGTCAGGAACGGGCTGCCGTCGAGCGTAACGTGGCCGTCTGGAAGATCGGCGTCGGTGCCAGCTGCTGCGGCACCTTGACGACGTAAAGTGCGCGCGGCCGTAGCCGTCTGCCTCATTGAGATCGAAATGACCGAGAGCGGTTGACTGGTAACGAGTCTGCGGCAGCTGAATGTAGTTAACCGGTGCATAGTTGTAGAAGTCGTTGTTGTCGCCGGTGTCGAACGGACGAATGTCACCGCTCGGATCGAACGTAACACCGAAGCTATCCGGCGAAAATACGCCAAGAGCGCCTGCGAAAATCGAGGTGGCCGGAATACCGGAAGAACCACCGTCGATCAGGATCGGGTTACCGTCACCATCGTCAAACTGTGCAAAGGTCGCGAAGTCGCGATCGCCCTGGAACAGATCGTCACGATCCGTGAAAGAGAAGTTGAACATCACGTTACCGCGGTCGTCCGCAAGGTTGGCGCCGAGCGTGATGTCAGCGCTGTAGATACCAGCGTCGCCGTCAACGGTCTGTTCAATCCGGCCGCAACGTTACGCCTTCGAAGTCGTCTTTCAGAATGAAGTTAACAACACCTGCAACAGCGTCAGAACCGTACACAGCCGATGCACCGCCGGTCAGCACTTCAATGTCCTTAATCAGCGCGTTCGGAATGGTGTTGATGTCAACCGTACCGCCCTGACGGGTCGGCACTACGCGCGTACCATTGATCAGCACGAGCGTACGGTTGGTGCCGAGACCGCGCAGGTCAACCGTTGCCGTACCGTTACCCGGGTTGTTCGACGTACGGTCCAGACCCGGAATGGTCTGCGGCAGCGTGTTGAGCAGTGATTCGGTGTTGACCGTATCGGTCATCTCGATCTGCTCGAAACCGACCGTTGCTACGGGAGCATTCGACAGATAATCCTTCTTCTTAATGCGCGAACCGGTGACCGTAATCTCTTCGAGTTGTTCAGTGCTTTCTTCCTGAGCAAGAGCGCCCGGAGCCACCGACAAACCGATGAGGCCAGCATTCACCGCAAGCGCGAGCTTGACAGCATTTCTGACGTTCAAATTTCTTGCCATGAGAAAATCCCCTAGATCCTTATAAATGAATTGTCCATATCACGTTGCTTCCTCGCCATCAGCCGGTTTGGCACAGGCGCAAAGACACAACCAGACGCGAACAAGTTGGCAGAATATATACCATTAAGTGTTTCAGTACCACACTTTAGGGGAATTGCGCACAAACAACAGAATATTGAAGCAGGACACCAAAAGCAGGGGTCGACCATCCTGCTGCCATTTATAACATGTTGTTATTTAGTAAGAAGCCAAGTGTAGCTTCAGCTCGCACAGATTAATGGGGCGGTGTCGTATTTTTACGACAGTCTGAGGTCGGAGCATCCAGCGCTAAGTGCTGTTGCTATTTCGCAACAGACTGCTCAGATTTTGCGTTGTTCAGGACATTCTGTGCGCTTTCAGCACCGGTTGAACAGATCCAGCTCTGGTCTCACGGTGCAATAGCTATGCTAGGCTTGAATCATCTTAGCAGAGGACACATCGGTAAGAATGCCAACGCTGCGGCCCATTATTCTTGTAGCACTTCTGGCTATTTGCCTGCCCATCCCAACCAATGCCGACACCGGTGCGGCCGGCAAGACCGCCCCGCTGTTTGTCGGGAACGACGCCCTCGATGTGACGATAGAGGCGCCGTTCACTCGCATTATGCGCGAGCGCTCAACCGAAGAGGATTTGCCTGCAATCCTCACCTTCAAGGACGTCGACGGTGGCACTGTCTCGCTGGAAATAGGCGTCAGGAACAGGGGCAAATATCGGCAGCAACGGCGCATCTGCCCGTTCGCGCCACTGCGCCTCAATTTCAGGAAGTCGGGGGTCAAGGACACCCTGTTTGCGACCGTCGATAAGATCAAGTTGGTAACACACTGTCGATCTGGACGAGACAGCTACCAGCAAGCGGTTCTCAGGGAGTACCTCGCCTATCGAATTCTGAACATTATTACAGACTACAGCTATCGCGTGCGCCTGTTGCGTATCCAATACGTCGATACCCAGGACGGCGACACAAATCCTGATAACTTCGGGTTCCTCATCGAGCATCGCGACCAGCTAGCAGACAGGATAGGCGTCGCGATCAGGGACCTTGAGTCCGTTCGCGTTGCCGACCTGGAATCGGCCAATACCAATCTCGGCTCGCTATTTCAGTACCTGATTGGCAACACTGACTTTTCGCCGACCGCGGGCGCCGAGGAGAATCTTGCTGTCATAACTACACGCTATTCGGGCAAGAGACTGGGGAGATTCTTGCAATTCCATACGACTTCGACATGTCAGGCTGGGTCAATGCGACATATGCCACGCCCAATCCGGAGTTGCCAATACGAAGCGTCCGACAGCGTCTTTATCGCGGTCGTTGTGCGAACAACGCACAACTCGCCGCCAGCGTACGTGCGTTTCAGGACAAGCGACCGGAGAGATTCGGGCTGGTCACAGAATCGGAACATCTCGAGTCATCGGTCAAGAAGCAATTGACTCGGTATTTGAACGACTTCTACAAGATCATCGACAATCCCAAGACAGTCGAATCGCGCTTGACTGCTCGATGCATGGGTTAGCGAATACTTTAATCCCAGCCGGTCGCCGGCAGCGCGATAGAATCCTCAATCCTAAGCCTCGCACCTGCGCCAAGGAGCGATCCAGTTGGCGATCCGGACCATTATGAGCGATCCAGACAATATTCAGAAAATCCTGGAAAAGGCCGTGGATAGTCATCAACGCGGCAATCTTGCCCGTGCCGGTCTTCTGTATCGTGCGGTACTCGAACAGGATCCGGATCAGGTCGACGCATTGCATTACCTGGCGTTACCGCCATGCAAAGCGCAGATTTGAGGGCGGTAGACATGATCGGCAGGGCTCTCGAGCTAGCGCCTAGCGATCCACACATGCGTGCCAACCTCGGGAACGCGCTTTTGCAGGTGGGTGATACCAAGAATGCAATCGAGCAATACGAGGCAGCATTAGCAATCGACTCCAACCTGACAGAGGTGCGCCGAAATCTGGCCGCGGCATTACTTTCATTGGGTAGAGCGAGCGATGCGATTCGAGAAATAAGCGAGGCTGCAAGAAAAGCGCCACGCTCGCTCGAAGTGCAGGTAACGCTGGGCAATATCCTAAGTGAGACAGGCAGGAGCGACGAGGCGATCGCCTGCTTTGAAAGGGTCTTGTCAGTGCATCCGAACATTGCACCAATCCACGGTAATCTGGCGAATGTCCTGCGACAGGCAGGGCGCATAGATGAAGCGATCGCCCGCCACAAAAAAGCGTTGGCATTAGCACCGGGCTATGCTGAGTCACATTACGATCTCGGCGTCGCGTACCAGATTCTCGGTGACCGCAGCGCCAGCGGAAGCCTCTTTGCGCACGGCACTCGACGTCGACCCCCAATGCAGCAAAGCCTGGCGAGCCCTCGCCAGCCTGCGCAGGAATAACTTGAGTGATTCTGATCTGGCAACGATTGAAAGCGAACTCGAGTCGACTGAGCGTACCGACGAACAACGCATGCACCTGGAATTCGCGGCGGGCAAGTCTCGTGAAGACAGGCTTGAGTATGCTAGAGCGTTCGAGCACTTTGAACGAGGCAACGCAACGCGCAGAGGCGCGGTCTCTTACAGCCTGGCAGGTGATGTGGAGATATTCGACAATATTCGAAACGTCTTTGACGAGGCGTTCTTCGATCGTTGGTCAGGGACCGGGTCGGATGATACAACGCCTATCTTTATCGTCGGCATGCCACGATCCGGGACGACGCTCGCTGAGCAAATTCTCGCAAGCCACAACAACGTGTTTGGCGCCGGTGAACTAATGACATTGTACAAAGCGCTTGCTTCACGATTCCCGTTGCGGCACGGACTGGATTATTCGGCAGCGATTGAATCTGCGACTGCGGATGACTTGAGCGCGATAGCTAATCAGTATCTTGATTCGATACGCGCCCTCAATGGCGCGGCACGTCGTATCACAGACAAGCTACCAACAAACTTCCTCAACCTTGGCACGATCAGCCTCCTGTTTCCGAAGGCAACGATCATTCATTGCAAGCGCGATCCGCGCGACACCTGCTTTTCAATCTACAAACATTACTTCAGTGCACGCGGGCACGACTACGCTTATGACCTTGAAGAGTTGGGGCGCTTACTACAACCTGTATAGCAGCCTGATGGCTCACTGGGCACGGGTCCTGCCGATCTCTATACATCAGTTCGAGTACGAGGCTGTCGTGGCCAATGCTGAGACGTCAACGAGGGCCTTGCTCGACGCGTGCCAATTACCCTGGGACCCGGCCTGCCTTGAGTTTCACAAAACAAGGCGGCCCGTAGCCACGATTAGCGCCGATCAGGTAAGGCGTCCAATCTACGCTGACTCGGTCGGAGCGTGGCGTCATCACGAGGAAAAGTTGGCACCGTTGCTGAGCATTCTAAACATTTGAAGCGTGCATTAACGGTCCGACACGATTCTGAATGGTTCAGCTAATCTTCAAGGAAGGCTTTCAACTCAAGCAAGTGCTTCTCGTATTTTTGCCACCGGCCGACTGACGAATCGTAGAGCTTTTGCCTGACCTGCCAGTTACTTGGTGTCAGAACCATACGTTCATTCCTTTCAAACTGGAGACACTCGTCTTCCCAAGGTAAATCACAGAACGCGATCAGTTTCTTCGTCACAACTTCTGGCCTACTTATAAGGTCTTCATATGGAAGTTCAAAAAACGTCGTCGGTAATACTGTCGACCAATGTGCCATCAATCGCCGATATTCCCTGTAGTAAAGTCCGAAGTGCATCAGGTCGTTCGTGAAATCGTCGCCCAACTTGAATAAAACGGTATAGCAGGAAATCGCCACATCCAACGGTTGACGTTGACAATGAATGATTTTCGCCTTGGGAAACAGGATCGAAATCAGCCCCATGTAAACATAATTTAGCGGATACTTATCGACGACGCGACGCGAAGACTCAGGGCTTCTACTATCGAGGCCACGCAAGTATGTTTGGCTCAAATGCTCAATTGATTGTTGTATAAGAGATGGCGCTTGTGATGCGAGTCCGTCGCGACCTCCTTTGACTACTGAGTTTTCAAACCGATCGGCGATCGACCGCATATAACTTAGCTCACCTGCGCCATGCACCGCGGAGTGACTTGACAGTATTTGCTCCGTTAGTGAGGTGCCGGTTCTCGGCAATCCAACCACGAAAACTGGCCGCTCATCTTGACTGCCAAACTGGGCTAGCTGCTCAATCTTCTCGGCGGTGAAGAACTCGATGATTTTGTCGAACTGACTCATATAGGAGTCGATGTTGAATGGTTTTGCTATGGCTTTTTGCACTTCGTTGCTGTTTCGGAAGTGTTGGAACGCGATATCGTAATCATGTGCTTTTTCAAAATACTTGCCCAACGCATGTTCAAGCCTTAGCCTGGTGTCTGCCGACAGGTTTTCCAGCGTTAACGCCTCACGTGCGGCGTCAAGCTGTGCTTCATTTGCCTCGTATTCAGGAGAGTTCAACAAAGCCGCCAGCGACTCATAATACTTTGGTTGATATTGCAACGCGGCCAGGTAATTGGCATTTGCATCTTGAAATTCCCCCAGTTGCTCAAACAGCACGCCGAGATGATGATGCGCAAGGTAGTTTCCGGCATCGAGTTCGGTTGCCTTGGTCAGCCATTCAATCGCATCGCGAGGGCGCCCAAGAGCGTTCAGAGTGATGCCGTAATTGAATGCACAAACAGGACTTCGGGGCTCTATTTCCTTGGCTTGCTCATAAAGCACTAACGCCTGTTCGAGATCCCCGGCGTGTCGGAGACAGTTTGCTAGATTATTGATGGCATGAAAGTGATTGGAATCGTATTCAAGCGCCTGCCGGAAGCATCGCTCGGCGGTCGCGTAATCGCCAAGACCAATATGCGCCTGCCCCAAGTGATTTACAGCGTCGGGATTTGCGGGATTCACTTCCAGGGAACGTCGAATAAGTCCTACTGCGTCTTCAATCCTGCCAGACTGCTGCGCTAGTAATCCCATGTAATGAAGAGCGTCAGCGTGTAACGGCATAATGCGCAAGACGTCTGAGTAGATCGCGAATGCCTCGGCAAACCGTCCGGATTTGTGTTCCTGAAAGGCTTTGAATACCTGGCGATCAAGGTCTTCTTTGGTCCGGCTGTTCTTAGTAGGTTCCGTCATGTTTCTATTATAAGGCCACATAGTGCGTGGAACTTGCTATAAATTCGCTCACAAATCGATTCAATGCGAGCTTCCCGTTGCGGATGGGCATAGTCCGTCGTTTGGACACTGCGTTTTGTCAGCTGGCCCGGTAAGTCCTTAACGATCATTGCCCGAGCTTGTCGTGATTTTCGGCGTATTTGGTGTAAATTGGCGGGATGCCAGACAACAACAAAAACTGGGCGTTCGCGCTCCATGGCGGCGCAGGCGCGGTCGCCGGTCGCGACTACGCCGAAACCGAAAAACACCTCCACGAACTCGGGGCTGCCTGCCAGCAGCAACTGAAAGACGGCGCAGAGGCGCTTGATGTCGTCGCATACGCGGTTGCAACACTCGAGTCCAGTGGCCTTTATGTCGCCGGGCGCGGGTCTGCGCCGAACAGCGCCGGCTATGTGGAGCTCGATGCGTCCATCATGGATGGCCGGTCTCGCAAAGCTGGAGCGGTTGCCGCATTGAGAGACTTTGTCAGTCCCGTCGGTGTCGCCCGCGGAGTCATGGAAAAGACGCCCCACGTGATGCTTGCCGGCGTAGGCGCGCTGGCCTTCGCACGCGAACACGGGTTCGCGGAAGTGACTGATCCGGCGAACTACTACAGGCTGCCCGTCGGCGTCACTCATGAAGATGTCGACGACATCGCACATGGGACCGTAGGTGCCGTTGCACTGGATACGTCAGGCTCACTGGCCGCTGCAACATCGACCGGCGGAACCTTCGGCAAACTCGAAGGCCGTATCGGCGATACGCCCCTGGTAGGCCCGGGGACCTGGGCGGACGACAACATCGCGATCTCCTGCACCGGTATCGGGGAACACATCATTCGCTCTGGTGGCGCATCGTCGATCGCCTTCCGTTACAAGTCGGGCGTGCCATTGGAGGACGCCGTGCAGGAGATGCTCGATGAGGTTGCGCGGCTGGGTGGCGACGCCGGCGTGATCGCGGTGACCCGGGACGGCGACATTGCGATGCCCTACAACTCGGAGGGCATGAAACGCGCATGCGGATCATCCGACTCTGACCTCGTCGTTGCGACGTTCGCATAAGGAAGAGCCTTTGAATCGCAAACCGATCATCACGTGCGCAGTTACGGGCTCCGGCGACACGGCGAGTAAACACCCTGGCCTCCCAAAGTCGCCTGAAGAAATCGCGACGGCTGCGATTGAGGCCGCGAAAGCAGGCGCGGCCATCGCCCACATACATGTGCGGGAACCGGAAACCGGCAAGCCCTGCCGCGACGTCGGCCTCTACCGTGAAGTCGTCGATCGGATTCGCAACAGTGCGACCGACGTCATCATCAACCTGACAACGGGCATGGGCGGGGACCTTTACCTCGGCCCGGACGATAACCCGCTGCAATTTACTGACGACACCGACTGCGTCGGCCAGATCGAGCGCATGGCGCACGTCGAAGCCCTGCTGCCGGAAATCTGTTCTCTGGACTGCGGCTCGTTCAACTACATGGGCCAGAACTACGTTTATGTTTCGACGCAGACGATGCTTGAACTCGGCGCCAGGCGGCTGCAGGAAATCGGCGTCAAGCCTGAACTCGAGGTCTTCGATGTCGGACAGATCTGGTTCGCGAAGCATATGATCGAACAGGGCCTGATCGACAGCCCCCCGCTGTTCCAGGTATGCCTCGGCATTCCATGGGGCGCACCCGCGACACCCGGCGTGTTCCAGACGATGGTGAACGAACTGCCGGCAGGCTGTAACTGGGGCGGGTTCGCCATCGGCGCGATGGAGATGCCGATGGTGGCTCAGTCGATGCTGCTGGGCGGCAACGTCCGTGTTGGACTCGAAGACAATCTTTATCTCGAGAAGGGCGTGCTCGCGTCGAATGCGCAGCTCGTCGACCGCGCCAGGACGATTATTGAAGCCATGGGCGCGTCGGTACAGACGCCGGCCCAAGCACGCGTAACCCTCGGACTAAGAACGCCATGATCTCCGTGCACAAGAATATCGCCCACCCATGGCAGTGCGACGTCATGGGTCACCTGACGACACGCTTCTACATGGCGATGTTCGATGACTCGTCCTATCACTTTCTGCACCAGGTATTCGGGTGGAACAGCGCGCAGGATCCCGACGGCAAACTGGGCTGGGTCGATGTCCGCCACACGATTAACTACCGGGCAGAGGTCAGCGCCGGTGACCTGCTGGAAGTGCGCGCCGAGCTCATCAAGGTCGGCGGCAAGTCCATGACGATTGCCTATGAAATGATCAACCTGGGAAGCGGCGACGTGGCGGCCTCGCTTGAGGGTGTCGTAGTATTATTTGACCTTAAGAAACGTTGCGCCATGACCATTCCGGATGATCTGCGCACGACAGCACAACGGCATGTGAAAGCGGATTTTGTATGAACGCCAATATGAAACCACTGCCCGATATTATTGAGCCGCGCTGGTGGACGGGCGAACTTCCTGTCGCGCCGGACTCATTCACCATCGATTGTGCCGGTATGCGCCTCGACGACGCCGCGCTGACGTACGGCAGCGAACTTGGCGAGCGCATGAATGCGCTGTTCGATGACGTCGGCCTTGTTTACCTGACGAATACCGGACTTACCGAACTTGCCGACATGCGACGCGCCGCAAAGCTCGTGATTAACAGGGAAATGCAGTACGAGGCGGGCGCCAATCCGCGGAACGATCTTGAGCCAAACGTTTATGAGGTCGGCGCACCCCTGCAGGCCTGGCTGCACTATCACCATGAGATGGCCTACGTCGGTACCAGCACGACGATGCTCGGGTTCCTTGCCAAGCATGCGGTTAGCGGCAAGGGACAGACATTCGTGTCGGACAACATCCGTGCAACCGACGCCATTCTCAAAACGGAACTCGGACAAAAGCTGAAGACACTTGGACTTTGCTATCACCGCGACCTGACGGACCGCGAAGCCTTTGCCGGGACGGAACAGATTGGGGTCTACAACCACTGGCAGAAATCGATGATGACGGAAGATCCCGATGAGGCCGAGCGGTTTGCGCGTGCCCGCGGTCTCGAAACGGAATGGGGTCCGAACCGTCTCCTCAAAACGCGCTACTACATTTCCGCGTACGAGTACTACCCGCCGCTGGACCGCAACGTCCTCTACAGCAGTATCGCCGATGACGGTATGTGGTTCGACACCTGGCCCAAGGTGCAACACCTGCCCTACGAGCAGCGTCCATTGAAACTGACATTCGGTGACCTGAGCGAAATGACACGTGCCGAGAAGGAACTGTTTGTCGACGTGTACGATCGCTTCGGCATCCCGATTAACTGGAACGTGGGCGATGTGACTATCGTCTGCAACTGGCGCTGGGCACATGGTCGCCCGGGCATTCATCTCGCCGCTGGTGAACAGCGCGAGCTCGGCGTCATTATTGGCGAACCTTTTGAGCGCGTCGGTGATCTCGACGGAAAGTGGTAACCCTATGAATATGAAACTCCTCGCCGCTGCGTTCGCAGCACTTTTCCTGGCAAGCGCCTGTTCGAAAGAGACCCCGGCACCGGTTACGCCACCCGTAGCGAATCCCGCTGCGGCCGTCAACGAAGTTGCCGATGACTACTACGCACATGTAATGAGCACGACACCTGAAGCTGCATACTTTTCAGGTATCGAACTCGACCGGCACGATGGACTTGCAAACAACAGCCTGGCTGCCGGCGCCGCGAGCGATGCGGTCATCGATGCCCTGCTGGCTCGCTTGCACACTGTCGATGCCGACGACCTGATCGGCGACCCGGCCTGGATCACACATGCGTACCTGCTTGAGGAACTCGAAGCGAAAGTGGGATTACGTGTGTGCCGCACAGAACTCTGGAACGTCAACCAAATGGGCGGCTGGCACTCCGGGTACGCACAGATAGCCCAGATGCAACCGGTCGGGACACCCGAACTGCGCGAGCAGTCTCTCGCACGCTGGTCGAACTTCGCCGGCTACATCAACCGGGAACTTGGCAACCTTGGAGAGGGCATCAAGCTCGACTACACCGCGCCGAAGACCGTGGTGCAACGTGTTGTCGACCAGGTCGATGGCCTGCTCGCCCTGGACACCGAACAGTCGCCCTTTTATTCACCCGCTGCGCGTGATGACGACGCGGAGTTTGCGGCAGCAACGAGACAAATTGTCGAAGAACAGATTGCGCCCGCCCTTATGCGCTATCGCGAGTTTCTCGCAGGGCCTTACATGGAACGGGCGCGCGCCGAGTTGTCGATCACGGCGAACCCGGATGGTCGCGCCTGCTACGACGCATCGCTGCGTTCCTATACGACACTTAAACGTCCCGCCGAGGAGGTCTTCGAACTAGGGAAGAAGACTGTCGAAGCTAACAAGGCGTCAGTCATTGAACTGGGCCGATCTGCGTACGAGCTTTCTGACTTCAAGGAGATCCTCGATCGCGTCAAGTCTGACAAGTCAGATCGTTTCACTGGCAAGGAAGAACTTCTCGAGTTCTCGCGCGACATGGTCAAACGGGCAGAGGCCGAAATGCCGAACTGGGTCGGTACGATGCCGAGCCAGCCGGTCGAAGTCGTGCCGTTTGCCGAGCATGAAGAAGGCACGGGCCGGTCGGCCCATTACCGGCCGGGTGCCGGCGACAAGCCGGGGGAGTACCGGATTCCGCTGCACGAGCCCGAAGAGCAATCGAGGGGCGGTGCGGAGAGCGTTGCTTTTCATGAGGCATGGCCTGGCCACCATCTGCAGGTCGCCTTCGCGAAGTCCATTGAAGGCCTGCACCCTGTTACCGGGTTGATCTGGTTCTCGGGACCCGGCGAAGGCTGGGCGCGTTACTCCGAGGCGCTATCCGAGGAAATGGGCCTGTACCAGACAACGACCGGCCCGATCACGCGTCGTGCGTGGCCGGCGCGCGGCATGGTAGTCGATCCGGGCTTACACCTGTTCGGCTGGACGCGCGAGGAAGCGATCGAATTCATGATGGAGTCCGGCCGGTTTCCTGATTCCATGGGCGACGAGATGGTTGACCGCATCGCGATTCTGCCCGGGCAGTTAACCGCGTATGACTCCGGTGGTCTCGAAATCATCGCACTGCGCAAACAGGCGGAAGAAGCTCTCGGCGACGAATTCGACATTCGCGAATTCCATGACCGTATCCTCGAGAACGGCACGATTCCGCTCCCGGCTCTGCGCGCGCACATCGAACGCTGGCTCACCTCCAGATAGGGACAGTCACCTTTCGACGGGAGTGACAGTCACCTTTCGAGCATTAGCCGTGCGTAGGTTCGATCTCCAGGCTGCGGATGAATCGTTCGTTTCCTGCAGGGCGCCCGCTCCGCGTGAATTTTCGAATGGAATTCAACATTTCATCGGATATTGCTTCGTCGATGTAGTCGCGCCAGTTGTCTACCAGGGCGCGAGTCATATCGGTACTTACGAGTTCATCGAAGTCGAGGCCCAGGTTGGCGCAAACACTGGACCAACGCCAGTCATCCGGAGACGCGCACAAGCCGGCCCTGACGGGATTAAGCTCGACGTAACGCATTGCGGCGAGAGTATGTTGCTCGTCCATGACGGTCGAGTAGAAGCGTTGTTGCCATAAGTGGCCTTGCCATTCATGCGCCCAATTAATTCTCGCCGCATACTGGCTATGCACTGGACCAAAGAACTTCGCCAGACTGTTTTCGTTATGGGGCACGACAATCATGTGTACATGATTGGGCATCAAACAGTAGTTCCAGATATCGACTCCCGCAATTTGTTTGTATTTCTTTAGAAGTGCGATATAGGCGAGGTAGTCGGCCACACTGAAGAACGTTTTCTTTCTTCGTATTCCTCGTTGGGTTACATGATGTGGTAGTCCCGGGACCACCAACCTTGGTGCTCGTGGCATGTACCACCCCTCTTGGCCAAAAGTGTCCACGGACAATGGCCGCTGTCGGCATCCCACTCAATGGCGAAAATCAGGGGCTTCAAGAAGAAAGGTGACTGTCCCCTATTTGGGGAGGTGACTGTCCCCTAAATGGGGAGGGCGGTGGTGTGCTTGGTGTCCGACAGGACGATGCTCGACGTCACCTCCTGGATACCTGGCAACTGCGAGAGCTTCTCGAAAAAGAACTGCTCGTAGGCCTTGATGTCCGCCGCCACGATCCGCAGCAGGAAGTCCACGTTGCCCAGCAGGACATAGCAGTCCATGACTTCGGGGAAGCTCTTCACCGCTTCGGCAAATGCGGACAGGTTGCTGCGGCCATGTGAGGTAAGTTTCACGTGCGCAAAGACCATCGTCGTCAAACCGACCTTTTCTCGATCCAGAACCATGGGTCGTTCCTGGATGACGCCCTCTTCGCGCAGCCGCTGGATACGGCGCCAGCAGGCGGACTGCGACAGGCCGATACGCTCACCAATCGCTGAAGCGTTAATTCCTGACTCAGTCTGCAGCAGGTCGAGGATTTTGCGGTCGATATGATCGATAGAAACGGTCTGCATAATTAATGTTTCTTTAGGGCTAAATCAGCATAGATTATGCTCTTTTTTGGACTTACGTAAAAGTTTTTGCATGTTTTATCGGGTTTAGTCGCTGTATATTAGTCATAGAATGCAGCCTGGACCTTGGGGGACAACCATGGGCGTTTTCAACCACGCCGAGTTCGATAATCACGAATCTCTGCATTACTTCCACGACGAGAAATCGGGCCTCCAGGCCATCGTTGCGGTGCATTCAACGGCACTTGGGCCGGCAGCAGGCGGAACCCGCCGCTGGGTCTATAACAACGATGCCGATGCGCTAACGGACGTACTGCGTCTCTCACGTGGCATGACGTACAAGAACGCGGTGGCCGGGCTCAAGTTCGGCGGCGGCAAGGCTGTCATCCTGGCCAGTGCGGATACGCCCAAGTCCCCGGAACAGTTCCGCGCCTTTGGTCGCTTCGTCGACTCACTGGGTGGCAAGTATGTAACCGCTGAAGATGTCGGCTGCTCGGTCGAGGACATGCGCATCGTGCACGAAGAAACCGAATTCGTGTCAGGTCTGCCGCAAACCGGCCATGATGCCGGGGGTGACCCGTCACCGTGGACTGCCCTCGGTTGTTACCAGGGCATCGAAGCAGCTGTACAGGCACGTCTCGGTGCTGACTCGCTGCAAGGCATCAAGGTTGCTGTCCAGGGTGTAGGGCATGTGGGCCTTCACCTCTGCCGCCTGCTGCATGAGGCTGGCGCCGAGCTTTTTATCTCGGACGTCAACGGCGACAACCTGAAAATGATGACGGACGAAATGCCGGCCACTGTGGTCGCGCCGACCGAACTGCTGTTTGCCGATGTTGATGTACTCGCGCCTTGCGCGCTGGGCAACATCCTGACGTCGACAACCATTCCGAGACTCAAGGCAACCGTCGTTGCCGGCGCCGCCAATAACCAGTTGTCCACGCCGGCCGATGGCGTACGCCTGGCTGAGCGCGACATCCTCTATGCACCTGACTACGTGATCAACGCAGGCGGTATTATTAGCGTCGCGGCCGAATACTATGACAATGGCTCCGAGGAAGACGTGCGTGCCGATGTTGGCCGCATCAAGGATCGCCTGAAAAACATCTTCGACCAGGCGAAGGAAACGGACCGGCCAACGCACGAACTGGCCGACGAACTGGCACGCAGCATTGTTGCGGCAGCTCGCCCATAACAGAACAGGGTTTTCCACATGATTGAGAAATCGCGATTACAAATACCGCGACCTACAGCTCGACCCGGCGACGAGCCCGATTTCAGTTATCTCGATTTGTCGCCGGCTGGCGCTGTCGACAAGCCGCCCATCGGTTCGCGTACTCGCGATATCGAGTTCCTGAGCAGCGGCCTGGTTCGCGTACTGGATGACAACCACGAAGCTGTTGGCCCCTGGAATCCGAATCTTGAACCCGAGAAGCTGCAGATTGCCCTGCGCTGGATGATGCTCAACCGCGTATTCGACGAGCGCATGTGGCAGATCCAGAGGCAGGGTCGCATCTCCTTTTATATGCAGGCACTCGGAGAAGAGGCCATATCGATCGCGCAGGGCATGGCATTGCGAGCCGGGGACATGTGTTTCCCGTCGTACCGCAACCAGGGCCTCTACATGTACCGCGGCATGAAACTTGTCGACATGATGTGTCAGTGCCTGTCGAACACGAAGGACATGTGCCAGGGCCGGCAGCTCCCGGTCATGTACCACAGCAAGGAAGGCAACGTTTTCTCGATCTCGGGCAATCTCGCGACGCAGGTTCCACATGCCGTTGGCTGGGCTATGGCTTCCGCTATCAAGGGGGAAGACCACATCGCCGCAACATGGCTGGGCGACGGCAGCACGGCCGAGGCAGACTTCCACCATGCTTTGACCTTCGCCGCGGTTTACCAGGCGCCCGTCATCCTCAATGTCGTCAACAACCAGTGGGCGATCTCCAGCTTCCAGGGTACGGCCGGCGGCCAACGCCGACCGTTTGCCGCACGCGGACTTGGTCTTGGCATCCCGGGCATTCGTGTCGATGGCAACGACTTTCTCGCCATTTACGCGGCAACGCTCTGGGCGGCCGACCACGCAAGGCGCGGCCATGGTCCGACGCTCATCGAACTCGTCACGTATCGCGGCGGTGCTCACTCGACCAGTGACGACCCGACGAAATATCGCCCGCGCGATGAGTGGAACTCGTTCCCGCTTGGCGATCCGGTTGAACGCCTGAAGCAGCACCTGATCGAGGTCGGCCACTGGTCCGAAGACAAGCACGGCCGTCTGGAAAAAGAGCTTAAGGAAGAAGTGCTGGTGGCGTGGAAGGAAGCCCAGAAATTCGGAACGATGACCGAGGGCCCGTGGCTGGATCCCGCCACAATGTTCGAAGACGTCTATGCCGAGATACCGCAGCACCTTGAGTCGCAGCGTAGCCGTCTTCTCGAAATTCTGGCGGAGGACTGAGCCATGGCGCAGATGAACATGATCGAAGCCATCCGCTCGGCCCACAACGTGATGATGGACAAAGACAGCACGGTTGTTGTTCTCGGCGAAGACGTCGGTTACTTCGGCGGTGTCTTCCGTTGCACAGATGGCCTGCAGCGCAAATTCGGTGAACACCGCGTCATCGATACACCGATCGCCGAAGGCGGTATTATCGCCGCCGCCATCGGCATGGGCGTCAACGGTCTGCGGCCGGTCGCCGAAATCCAGTTCGCGGATTACATCTATCCGGGGTTCGACCAGATCGTGTCGGAACTCGCACGGCTACGCTATCGCTCCTGCGGCGATTTCTTCTCGCCCGTTACAATTCGTACGCCTTGCGGCGGTGGCATCCGTGGCGGCCAGACACACTCGCAGTCACCTGAAGGCATATTCACCCACATCAGCGGTATCAAGACCGTCATGCCGTCCAACCCTTACGATGCGAAGGGTCTCCTGATCGCCGCGATCGAGTCGGACGACCCGGTCGTCTTTTTCGAGCCCAAGCGGATCTACAACGGCCCCTTTGACGGCGACCCCGAGAAGCCGGGTGTGTCCTGGGCGTCGCATCCGAAAGGCGAAGTGCCTGAAGGTTATTACACGGTGCCACTCGGCAGCGCCGAGATTGCCCTGCCCGGCGAAGAGCTGACCATCATCACCTATGGCACCATGGTCCACGTGGCGATCGCCGCCGCAAAAGAAACCGGCGTTGATGCCGAGGTTGTCGATGTCCGCACAATGGCGCCGCTCGATGTGCAGACGCTGGCCGACTCGGTCAGGAAAACCGGGCGCTGCCTGATTGCACACGAAGCCACGCGCTTCGGCGGTTACGGTGCCGAGCTGGCTGCGACCATACAGAAAGAGTGTTTCTATCACCTCGAGGCGCCCATCAGTCGTGTTGCCGGTTGGGATACCCCTTATCCGCACGCGTTTGAGTGGCAATACTTCCCGGGTCTGAAACGCATGTCAGCCGGCATCCGACGCGTTATGGAGGCGGAATGAGCGAATACATTTTCAAACTGCCGGACCTCGGCGAAGGTACCGTCGAATCGGAAATCGGCGAGTGGTTTGTCAAGGTCGGCGACCGGGTCAACGAAGAGGATGTGGTCGGCACCATGATGACGGACAAAGCGGCCGTCGAATTGTCGAGCCCTGTTTCCGGGAAGGTCGTGAAGCTCGCGGGTGAACCCGGCGACGTCATCGCCGTTGGTGCCGCGCTGGTCGTGATCGACACGGAAGGCACCGCAGACGAAGGGCGTGTTGTGGGAGATCCTTCAGGCCCGAAAGAAGCGCCTGAGAAAACTGTAGGAGGGCCTTCAGGCCCGAAGCAAGAGCCATTCGCGGCTAAAGCCGCTCCCACCGAAGCCGCTCCCACCGAGGTCGCTCCCACGGACCTGCCCTCGGCACGGATCATTACCTCGCCTGCAGTTCGCATGCGCGCGAAGGAGGCCGGCGTCGACCTGGCACTGGTCCAGGGCACCGGGCCCGGAGGCCGAATCGGTCGCAAGGACTTCGATCGTTACCTTAAAGCGCGTGCTACAGGCACCGTTATCGCGGCGCCGGGAATGCCGTCGACGAAGGTGAAGGAAATCAAGATTATTGGGCTACGGCGCATCATTGCCGAGCGCATGCAGGCCGCAAAACGTGAGATTCCACACTTCGCGTATATCGAGGAAATCGATATCACCGAACTGGAATCGCTGCGCAGGCACCTCAACTCGAAGAGAGATGCCGCCGACCGCCTCACCCTGCTGCCGTTCCTGGGTATGGCGCTGATCAGGGCGCTGAGGGAATTTCCGCAGTGCAATGTTACGCATGACAAGGACCGCAACCTGTTGTTGCAGCACGAGGCCGTGCACCTGGGCGTTGCCACGCAGACGCCGGACGGCCTTAAGGTACCGGTCGTCAGGCATGCGGAAATGATGGCGATCGACGGACTCGCCGGTGAAATCCGTCGCCTCTCCGAGGCAGCTCGGACCAACAAGGTGAAGAAGAGCGAGCTGTCAGGCTCGACGATCACGATTACCAGCCTGGGCAAACTTGGCGGCATCGCGTCGACACCGGTCATCAACTCGCCCGAAGTCGGCATCATCGGCGTCAACCGTGCCGTCGAACGACCGATGGTCGTTAATGGCCAGATCGCGGTGCGCCTCATGATGAACCTGTCCACCTCGTTCGATCATCGCTTTGTCGATGGCTACGACGCGGCAGCGATGATCCAGTGCATCAAGGAGATGCTCGAGCACCCGGCGACGATTTTCCTGCCATAATTGGCAGTATGACACTCACCAGAGTCAGCCTGGAGCCTCCCTACCTGCTGTTCCTCGGCGATGTCGCCGATGATGACCATGCCAAGACCGGCTTCGGCATCGTCCACTGGCGCCCCGAACTGTGCGTCGGTCAGATGCGTCTTGCCGGTTGTCCCGTCGACCTTGGCCTGCCGGAGATGCGTGTGTCCGACGCCGTCAATGCGGGCGTCAGGACGGCGATCGTCGGTGTTGCTCCCGTAGGCGGCCAGATACCCGACCACTGGTTGCCCCAGCTCATCAAACTGGCCCGGGCCGGCATCGATATCGCATCGGGCATGCACAGCAAACTGAAGTCCATGCCCGACCTCGTTGCTGCGGCCTACAAGGGCGGCTCCAACCTGACGGACGTTCGCGTGCCGCCCAACAATATTCCGATCGGCCAGGGCCGGCCGCGCAGTGGCAAGCGCGTGCTCATGGTCGGCACCGATTGCGCCGTCGGCAAGAAGTACAGCGCACTGGCATTGCACCGCGAACTCGAACGGCGCGACGTGAAAGCAACGTTCAGAGCCACAGGCCAGACCGGCATCATGATTGCGGGAGAAGGCATTCCGATTGACGCAGTCGTCGCCGACTTCATCTCCGGCGCCGCCGAAATCCTGTCCCCCGACAATGACGACAATCATTGGGACGTCATCGAAGGCCAGGGCTCGCTGCTCAATCCGAGCTACTCCGGCGTGACCCTGGGACTCCTGCATGGTTCACAACCGGACGCACTGGTCCTCTGCCATGACGCCGCACGTACCGAAACGCTCGAAGTTTTCGGCGACTACCCTATTCCCGAGCTTGACGAAGTTATCGACGATGCCCTGCGCCTGGCGCGCAGAACCCGGCCGGGTTGTTTTTGCGCCGGCGTCAGCGTTAACACCTCCGCCATGACCGATTTCGAACGCGACGGCTACCTCGGCAAGCTTCAGGACCACCTGGGACTTCCCTGCGTGGATCCGGTCGCGATCGGGATGTCGCCCGTCGCCAGCTTCATGCTCAAGCACACATCATGAAACGCCTTGTGGCGATACATTCAGAGTCATGGCCCACACTTATCCCGTTCCGCATTTCCAATAACGTCTGGAATGACTTTCCCTGCGTTGTCTGTGAAATCGAACAGGATGGCGCAGTTGGTCGCGGTGAGGGCCTTGGCGTGTACTACCTCGACGAAACCGTCGAGTCGATGTCTGAGCAGCTCGAAGCCATTGCCACTGAACTCGCCGACGGCGCAAACCGCGAGGACCTGCTCGACCTGCTTCCGCCGGGCGGCGCACGCATGGCTGCCGACTCAGCGCTCTGGGACCTCGAAGCACAGCTCACGGGGCGTACGGCATGGTCGATGGCGGGCGTGGACGCCGCGCCGGTCGAAACCGTGTTTACGATCGGACTTGAAGACACGCCGGAGCAGATGGCACACAAGGCCGTCGCGGCCGCTGATATTTCGCTGTTCAAGGTCAAGCTTGGCAACGATCGTCCGGTCGAGCGCATTGCCGCGATCCGCGAGGCCCGGCCGGATGTGCGCATGGTCATCGACGTCAACCAGGGTTGGAACTTCGATGAGTTACAACGCTATGCCCCGCAAATGAAGTCACTGGGTATCAGCATGATCGAGCAGCCGCTACCGCGCGGCGATGATGCCGAACTCGAGAATTATGATCCGCCACTCCCGATTTGTGGTGATGAGTCCTGTCTGCATCTTGGGGAGCTCGAGCAAGCGGCGCAGCGCTACCAGATGATCAATATCAAGCTCGACAAGACCGGTGGCCTGACTCACGGGCTGGAGCTCGCGCATGCTGCGCGTGAGAAAGGTCTTGGACTGATGGTCGGTTGTATGGGTGGCACATCACTGGCAATGGCCCCGCATCATGTCATCGCACAGCTTTGCGACTTCGTCGATATCGACGGGCCACTCCTCGCGCGCTTTGACCGGCCCGGGGGGCTCAACTATGAGCGGGGCATCGTCACGCTACCCGAGCGTCCGTTCTGGGGACAGCCCGCCTAATAAAGCTCGTTGAGCACATCGGCGCAGTGTGTTTGATCACCTAATTGTAAACGTTTACTCTGCAGGCTGTATTTCCTGATGCGAGCTACTGAGGACATGCCCGACGTCTCAATCAAGGTCGTTGCAGAGATCGCAGGCGTATCGATCGCGACCGTTTCGCGTTGCATTAACAATCCCGAGAAAGTCACTGAGCGTACCCGCCTCAAGGTTCAGCAGGCGATCCTCGAAACCGGCTATACACCGAATACACTCGCACAGAGTTTCCGGCGCGGTCGTACCAACCTGATCATGGTTGTCCTGCCGTCTATCGGCGATCCGTTTTTCACCGCGGTCATGCACGGCATTCGAACGGCCGCGAAAGAGAAAGGCTACTCGATTCTCATCAAGGAAACCCAGCACAACACCATGACCGCCGACGAAATCGGCGCCCTGCTCGTCTCCCGCCAAACCGATGGCATTCTCCTCCTTGCCAGTATGTCGCCGTTCGGCACAGAAATACTCTCGGCGAAGAGTCGGCGGCGCCTGCCGATTGTCGTCGGTTGCGAGAAGGTCTCTTCCGATCTGGCGGACCTGCCGAGTGTCCGTATCGATAATGTCGCCGCCGCCAAGGATGCAACCAACTATCTCATCGCGCAGGGCCACGAGCGTATTGCGATGATTTGCGGTCAGGAGTCGTCGCTGTTAACCAAGGATCGCGAGCTCGGCTACCGCGCTGCGATGAAGACTGCGAATTTGGAAATCAGGGACGGTTGGTTAGCTGCGGGGCAACTTTCGATCTCCGGTGCCCGACAAGCGACGCGCGAGATTCTGGATAACACCGATCGCCCCACGGCTATCTTCTGCGCAAACGATGAAATGGCAATCGGCTGCCTGCATGAAATCAAGGCTGCGGGCCTGACGGTGCCGAGCGACGTGTCGGTCATCGGCTTCGACGATATTCGCTACGCCGAAGTGACGGATCCACCGCTGACGACCATCGGCCAGCCGGCAGAGGAAATTGGCGAGCGCGTCATGTACAGGCTGTGCAAGCGTATCGAGGAAGGTCGAGGAAACGGCAATAACCAGGCACAGATCGTGCCGCACAAACTCGTGATCAGACAGAGCGTCGCGAAACCTGCTTCCTAGCCGGGGCGATCGTCCACTCGCGGTCGCATGAGCATCGGCGCATAGCGCAGCAGGAACCCGGCGAACGCGGCTATCCAGACAATGCCTGCCAGTATTGTCAGCGTGCGGTGATCCCCTGTTATGCCTGCCAGCACCCTGAGCACGGCCGCAAGCTGTAGCAGCAGGAACATGACGAGGTCTGCACGGCTGGCTACCAGTTCGCGGCCCGTATGACCGAGCGTGCTACGCATCATCATCGCAATCATCAGGCTGGTGAGCGCGCCGACAGTCAGCGCGTGAATCCAGGTGCCCGGTAAAACGATGCCGAGCCCAGCCAGTCCTCTTAGAACCAGTGCGACAGGCAACCATGAGTAGGCAACCGGCATCATCCAGAGCAGTGGGCTGTTGCGCGTTACAGAGGGCTGCCAGAGCGCCAGCCTGGCGGCGTGTACGACGGCCGCCAGGAACGCCAAACCCGCCGCAAGCCAGGGATTCAAAGCCAACTGGCCGCTTGCCAGCGTTGTCGCAGCGAGCAGTGCAAGCAGGCCAAATGCGGCAACCTCGACAAACGGCTTGTGTATCGGTTCGGAACCGGGGACCGCGTTCTTGGTGAATGCCGGAATGACCCGTCCGCCGACGAGCGCAAACAGAATCGTGATGACATCGATCACCGCAAACAGCGACGTTCGCGACAACGATGCTGGCAGCTCGCCACCGAGCGCCAGGTGGAAGACGAAGTGCAACACTGCCATGACGGCGAGAATGCCGACGACCTTGTAGTTACGTTTGTTGGCGCTACGAAATATCGGGATTGCAATCGCCACAGCCACGACGGGCAGGAACAGCACGTCGAGGATAGCGCCGAGGCCGCCTGCGCCGAAGACCAGCAGCATCCGGGCACTGATCCACAGCAGGGCAATCGCTCCGAGTAACGCTCCGGTCGGGGTCGGCTGCCCGGTCCAGTTGCGAACGGCAGTGAACAGGAAACCGGTGATTACGGCCGCACTGAAACCGAACACCATTTCATGGCTGTGCCAGAACACGCCCGGAAGGTACGTGCTGAACTGCGCCATTCCCGTAAAGGACACCAGCCACAGGAGCACTGCGATTACGGCAAATGCCGCAGCCAGCATGTAGAACGGCCGAAAACCGAGCGAAAGCAGCGGATTCTTACTCAAGGGCAAACGATATCCGCGTCTTTACGCCTGCCGTCGCGACGGCCTCACCGTCGACAAACCTGGGCGCATAGCGAAAGCGCTCGACGGCATCAATGGCCGCTTTGTCGAAGTCACTTTTGTTATTCCTGTCCCTGCCGTTGATCTGGCGGTCGATTATGACCGGCTCCTGCACAAAGCCGTTTTCGTCAATCATGAACTCGATATCCACACGTCCTTCCTTGTTGGATCGAAGCATCGAAACCGGATACAGAGGTGCGACACGAAAAAGTGGTTCGTAATCCTGATCTGGTGCGAATTGACTCTCGCTACCGATCGCGACGCAATGCTGTGTCGCTTCCTCAGTCAGTCCCCGGTTTTCGTAGACCTGCACTAACAACGCCCGCGTCAACAGACGCATCGCCTGATTTGCCTCGCCCGGGCCTTCGAAGGCAGTCAGTGCATCTTCAAGGTGCCTGGATGAGGTTTTGAAGCTGCGGTCGGTAAACGCCATCTTGCCCAGGTAAAAGCCAGCCATGCCGACGTTTTGCGTCGCGGGCTCGGGTAATGACGCGTAGATGTCCCGCGCTTCGCGCATATAATCCTCGGCCTTCAATGACAACGACATAGCGTAAACGTTTCGCGCGGCGCGAAAGGCAAGATCAGCATACTCAACACCTTCTTTGCCGAAGTGTCCTTCGACAAGTTTTAGCGCCCGCCTGTAGTAGCGCAATTGCGTTCCCGGTCTGAACGGTTCCGCTTCTGCATCCGCGAGATCCGCAAGAACTGGAACCAGTTCGAGACCGCTCTCTCCATAAACGATCTCACCGAGTCGCAACGCCTCCGCCAGAACCGGCACCGCGTCTTTGCGATTCCCACTATCGGATAGCGCAACTCCGTAGTTGTGCGTGATGATCGCGAGTTGCTCATCAGACTCATTGAAGATCTGTTTGCCAGCCCCAACTACTTGCGCAGCCGTTTCAGTCCTGAGTTCGGCGTCATCGGACTCGGCGGCGGCCTCATATGCCTGCCACGCCGCGTTGAAAGTAGCGACATCACTATCATCCGAATACGCGTTGGCTGACAGGACGATAGTCAGCAGAATCAGTACGCCATTTCTCATGTCATACCCCCCGTAGTCTTGAACCAGCCCTGCGTCGCAAGGCAGAACCTGACCAACATTAGCATAAGCGGTACTTCAATCAGTACGCCGACCACCGTTGCCAACGCTGCGCCGGACGACAGACCGTAGAGCATCGCCGCCGTCGCAATCGCGACTTCGAAGTGATTCGATGCGCCGATCATGGCGGTAGGTGCCGCGTTCTCATAACTCAGGCCAAGGAACTTCGCGAGAGCATAGCCCAGCGCGAAAATCACCACGGTCTGGATAAACAACGGTATGGCAATCCACAGGATGGTGAGCGGGTTTTGTACGATCGTTTCGCCCTTGAACGAGAACAGGAGCACGAGCGTGATGAGCAATGCAGTAATCGTGACCGGCGTCAGGAAGTGCAGGAACGTCTCCTTGAACCAGTCTTCACCTTTCGCCGCAATGATCCACTTGCGCGACAGGTAACCTGCGACCAGCGGTAGCGCAACGTAAACACTGATTGATAACAGCAGTGCCTGCCAGGGGACCGGGAGTTTGCCGACACCAAGCAGGAAGCCACCCAGGAAACCGAACAGCAGCAACATCGTCAGCGAGTTGATGGCGACCATGACCAGCGTGTGGCTATCGTTACCTTTCGAGAGATATCCCCACACGAGCACCATGGCGGTACAAGGCGCGATACCCAGCAGGATGCAGCCGGCCAGGTAGCTGCGCCACAAGGGCACTTCGAGCATTCTTACGCCCTCGACGAGGACGACCGTCCCGGACCCGTAGGTGTCACCGACAACAAAGTCCTTGCCCAACGGCATTTTCACGAGATCGGTCGCCTCGGGCCCGATAAAGCCGAGGAACAACGAGCCCAGGAAGAAGCTGGCGATGAGATACATCGTGAACGGCTTGACGGCCCAGTTGATGAACAGCGTGAGCCCTACGGGTTTCACCGCCCTGCCAGCTTTGAGCACTTCGCCAAAGTCGATCTTCACCATGATCGGGTACATCATGAAGAACAGGCAGATCGCGATCGGGATCGAAACGACCGGTGCGCCGTTAACGCTTATGGCCATCGCATCGAGCGATTGCGCGAACTCGGGGGCGACCTTGCCGAGCGCGATGCCGGCGACGATACAAAGCCCGACCCAGACGGTCAGGTAGCGTTCAAAGAATCCCATTTCAGAAAGCCTCTCATGTGTCCGGGCATCGATGCTTTTACCTGAGCTTCTCACCAAAGGCGTTCCAGACCTCAACGTCACCAAAGCCCAGTGCACGAACATCCGCCTCGATTAGCTCAAGGTCACCGACAACCACCCAGGTTAGCCTGTCTGTATCAATAATGCGCTTTGCCCGCTCGACGACACCGTCTGTCGTCACGGCGCCGATACGATCGGCCGCCGACTCCGCATAATCGAATGGCAATCCGTAGGCATCCGAGTTCATGATGGAGCTCGAGAAAGCCGGCATTCGTCGCAAACGAACCCGGCAATGAGCGGGTACGGTTCAACTTGATCCGGTCAACTTCGTTAGCCGTCGCGGGTTGGTCGCCCACGTAGCCTTCAAGCTCTTTCAGAATCTCCTGCATGCTTTCGGCGGTCTTGTCGGTTTGCACCTGACCACTGGTGTAGAACGTCATGGCGCCACTGGGGTTTCGGTCAATAGCCGAACGGTATCCGTAGGACCAGGCTTTGTCCTCGCGCAGGTTCATGTTCAATCGTGATTCGAAGCTGCCGCCGATAATAATGTTCATTAACGACAGCTCGGTCCACGTAGCAGCGTCATAGGCTTCGATCGCGTGTCCGGCAACAATCGTGCTCGACGCCCCGCCCGGCTGATCGACGAGAATTACGCGCGCCTTCTGTTCTGGGGCATCGCCGATTTCCTGCAGAGCCGAATTGCTCTTCGCCTTCCACTTGCCAAACGCCTTGCTGGCCGCCTTCTCGGCGGTGGCCATATCTATATTGCCAATCATGTAGATGGTGACGTTGTCCGGCGTGACCTCGGCAGCATGGAACGCCTCAAGTTTGGAGCGATCGACCTGCGCCAACAGTCCAGGTGTCCAGACCGCGCCCATCGGCGTATCGGCACCATAAACAGCACGATCGAACAGGCTGCTTGCTGCTCGTCCGGGCGACTGCTCGAGATTCGCAAGCCAGGCACCAACCTGGGCTTTCATCTTCTCAAGCTCTTCATCCGGGAAGGTTGGCGTGCGCAACATCTCGGCAGCCAGGTCCAGCGACGACGCCAGGTTGCTTTCGAGAATGCGGTAGCTGTAGGTACTGCGCTCGGTACCGGCGCGGAATCCGCCACCCATGCCGATCTTGTCTTTCGCAGCCGCAAGCGCGCTCGCATCATGCCGCTCTGTGCCTTTGTCGAGCAATCCGATGACGAACGTAGCCAGCCCCGGCGCATCGGCCGGTGCTGCCAGCGCACCGGTTTCAATGGCGATCGATACGTCGACCAATGGAATGCTGCCGCGCCTGGCGACGACCAATTTCACACCATTTCCCAGCGTGGTTGTCTCAATGTCCGGGAAGTTGATTCTCGAGTTCGCCGTGACTTCCGGTATCGAAGAACGGTCTGCAACCGGCTCGCCTTCAACGTACTCGGGAAACGGCAATACGGTGAGTTGGTAATAGCCGCGCGTCAGCCAGCGATTGGCGATGTCGCGCAGCTCGTCGGCGTTAGCATCGTTCAACCACTTCAGTTCGGTGTTAACAAACAGCGGATCGTCTGAGTACAGGAATCCCTCGGCCAACATGCGGCCGATTGCGGCAGTGCTCTCCAGCGAACCCAGCATGTACATATTCACGCCAAGCTTGGCGTTGTCGAGAAGCTGCTGGTCCGGACCGTCGGCAAGATACTCAGCGAGCGTCGCGTCGATAATCGGCAATACCTGCTCAGGCAGGACATCCGGCCGCAAATCTATCTGCAACGTAAATTCACCGCTCATGACCCGGCCATATGCCCGAGCCGACACGCTCGTCGCGAGCTGCAGTTCGTCAACCAGTTTTTTGCGTAGTGGTGAGTTTTTGTTCCCGGCCAACGAGTCGCTAAGCAGGTAGCCGAGAGACGAGTCCCTGCTGTTCAGACCCGGCATGGCCCAGGTGCGAACGATGCGCGTCTGGCCAACCCGGTCGTACATGACCTCGGAACGATTTTCAGGCAGGTAGGGAATCCACTCTTGGGGATAAGACAGCGGTTGGCCCGCCGGCGCTTCGCCGAAGTAGTGTTTTACCTTGGCCCTGGCATCTTCGACCGTCACATCACCTGCAAGAACCAGAACGACATTTGAGCCGCCATAGTAGGTCTCAAACCACTCATACACATCCTCGAGCGAGGCGGCGTCCAGGTCTTCCATCGAGCCGATGACCGAGTGGCGGTACGGATGATCAACCGGGTAGATCCCTGCACGAATCTTGTCGTAGACCTGCGCATACGGCCGGGTTTCACCCTGGCGCTTCTCGTTCTGCACGACGCCACGTTGCTCGTCGAGCGCTTCCTGCGTAACGGCGCCAAGCAGGTTCGCCATGCGATCGCTTTCCATCCATAGCGCCATGTCGAGCGCACCTGACGGAACGGTGGCGTAGTAGTTGGTCCGGTCCTCATTCGTCGTGCCGTTCATCCCGGTCGCGCCGGCATCAGTGAACGGGGAAAAGTACTCGCCTTCACGGTTCTCCGATCCCTGGAACATCAGGTGTTCAAACAGGTGAGCGAATCCGGTCTTGCCTTCCGGCTCATCCTTGGATCCAACGCCGTACCACATGCCCACAAAGACGGTCGGAGTCGAGTGATCAGAGTGCACGATAACGGTCAGGCCGTTGTCGATCTGGAACACCTCGTAAGGAATATCGACCTGAGTGGCAATGGCCTCACGGGCGTGAGCGGTGACAGTCAGAAATGAAAGAACTATCAGCGTCAGCAGGCAACGCGTGGATCGTATGGCATGAATCACTAGCAGCTCTCTCCACCTGTTGGTCCGCAAGCGGTGTCCTTGATCAGCGCCATGAAATCCTTGTTCAGATCATGCTGGCGCGCAACGATTGTTCCCGCATGATCCACGAGAATATAGGTTGGGTAACCGCGGACAGCCCAGGTTTGCAGCAGCTCGCCCTTCGGCCCGACATGCCAGTTGGCCCAGTCCATCGGCGTCTTCTCCTGGAACTCGGTGACCGTTTCGATCTCCTCGTCCACACTGATCGACAGGATTTCGAACTCTTTGTCGGGCAGACCCTCGTCAAGCTCGACCATCTTGGGGATCGACTTGATGCAGGGACCACACCACGTCGCCCAGAAGTCGAGCAGCACCGCTTCGCCTTCAAAGGCCTCGATCGTCTCCTCGAAGCCGTCAAGACGCACACCAGTTACGTTCGGGATTTTGTTGCCGACGGTCAGGAAGTTGAGGTTATAGATGAGGTCAGCCTCAGCCTCAGCCAGCGTCGGGAAAGGAATGGGCTCGCCGTCGTCAGTGAAGCGGCGGCGTTTGATCAGCTCCTCGTTCTCCACGCCCCTGCTCAGGCCGCTCGCGAACTCAATGCCGCGCAGGCGGTGTCCGGGGCGGTCCTCAGCAGACGTATCGACAGCGTTGGCGAACTGCAGCTGCCGCGAAGCCGCATAGTACTTCGCTGTCGCCCGGGTCAGTGGATCGTCGGGCGTGTTATTGACGTAGTCGTTGAAGAAATCGTCGACCTCGGGAAACCAGCCAACGGGTGCCCCGAAATCGAGATTGAACAGTGCGCCGGGCCAGCCATCGAAACCACCCTCCTGCGCGGCCATCGTTTCGATACCCAGCAGCATCGACGACACGCCCCCGGGGGCTCCGCGCGTGTCTTCAATCAGGAACATAGCCGCATCGCGCGTTTTTTCATGGCCTTCAACCCTGACGATCGCGGTTGCGGCCGCCTGTGCATCGAGGATTTCAGGATGCGGTCCGCGCTCTTCTTCTTTCCGGCGATCCTTTTCTTCCAGCGACGCGTCCGAATCCCGGATCTCATTGTCGACCTCGTGCCATGCAGCGTCGAGGTCCAGGTACTCCTGTACAGGCACCCAGTCAGGTTCAGCGTCGGGCACCTCAAAGGTAATGAACTCCCGGTATTTCTCCGCTTCGCTTTTCTCTTCGTCCTCTTCTTCCACCACCGAAACCGCTAGCGTCTCAGCGCCTTCGTCCGCCGCGACAATCGCATCGACGACAATGCCTGGCGTCAGGATCTGCGGCAGGATCGTCACCGTCTCAAGGGAGGTGCCTTTCGGGAAATAGAGATACAGCGGTACGCCCGCCCGGTCGTACATTTCCAGCCACTCGGTGATGGTGGGGTCTTCCAGCGTCCAGTCGCCTTCGACGACCTTGATACCACGCGAATTGAACGCCTCTGCAACCGTGTCGGTCGAGAGAGCCACACGCTCGTTGGCCTTGCAGCTTATGCACCAGTCGGCGGTGAAGTAGACAAACACAGGCTGGCCATCGGCGATGTACTGCTTCACCTGATCGGGATCGAAGTGCTCAAGCTCGAGACCGCCCATCGCGCCGGCGACGACATGGCCGTCTTCATCCAGCACCACCTTGCTCGCATCGATCTTCGTATACATATAGCCAGTCGCCAGCAGGCCAATCAGCACCGTTGTGTACCAAACACCTTTTGTCTTTGCCAAGGCCGCCTTGCCGTAGGCCCACAGCGTGAACGCCAGCGCCAGCGCAGTAACCATGCCCGCAAACATCGAGGACACGCCGAGCACACGGCCGCCCACCCAGAAGAAGTACAACGCTGCCAGGAACATCGGGAACGCGAGGAAGTGCTTGAACGTTTCCATCCACTGACCCGGCTTCGGCATCTTCTTACCGATGTTCGGCACAAAGCTCAGCAGCAGGTAAGGGAACGCCAGGCCAAAGCCCAGTGCCAGGAAGATCGTCACGAGAATTGCCGAGCTCTGCTGGAAGGCGAAGCCAATAGCGGTGGCCATGAACGGTGCGCCGCAGGGCGTTGCGACGACCACCGCAAGCACGCCGGTGAAGAAGGCGGCCTTACGCTCGCCTCCCTGCGTGAGTTCCTGGCCAACGCCCATAATGCGCGTGCCGACCTCGAAGACGCCCAGCAGATTCAGGCCGATAACGACCATGAGCATGGCAACCAGCATATTCACCGGGCCGTTCTGGAACTGGAAACCCCAATAGACGGCGTTGCCAGCCGCACGGAAACCGAGAATCGCGAAGCCGATTACAGCAAAGGCAACCAGCACACCCAGCGTGTAGATCAGGCCGCTCTCGCGAGCCGCACGCTGGTTCTGCTTCGCCATGTTCACGAGACTCAGGGCCTTCATGCTCAGAATCGGGAACACGCACGGCATCAGGTTCAGGATCATGCCGCCGAGGAAGGCATAGAAAGCCGCCTCCCAGAATCCCAGACCGCCATCGGAGGCTATGACCGAGCTACTCGCGGCAGCGGCTAGTGGGCCGTCAGCCTTGCTGACATTCAGCGCGACTGCCTGTTGCGCACCGTCGCTATCCGTATACGTAAAAACGGCAGGCGTCGCATCTTCGTCAGCAGCGCGTCGCCCCGCATTCATTGCGAAGGTAATGCCGGCACGCGTAAAGCCTGCCGATTGGGTGCTGTACTTGACGAGCTTCCTGGACTCTATATACAGATAAGCGTCTTCGAGATCGATCGGACCGGTTTCCGCTGCGATTTCGATCGTTACCGTGTCGTCCTTGATTGCAAACTGCGCCGGCCAGCCAAGGTCGACGGGGAGCTTGCCGCGCGCGTCGGCGAACATGCCGGCGACGTCGGCATTGTCACTGCCGTCACCCACTGCCAGCGTTAGCGACACATCCGCGCGCTCGGGCACACAAATATTGTCATCGCAAACAACCCAGCGAGCCTTGCCGGCCAATTCGATGCTGTCGCCTGCTGCCAGGCCGCCGGGAACCGTGACGGTCGACATCAGCAGGATCGGCTCTTCGTAGCCGTAAGTATTCAGCTCGCCAAATGGCAGAAGGTGCGGGGTTGGGAAGACAAATGCCCCAGCTTCGAACCCGTCCGGCAGTTCCCAGTCAACCGACGGCTCCATGCCGGCGTCCCCGGGGTTCACCCAATAGGCGTGCCAGGTCGTGGTCGGGCTCGACATAAAAACCAACCGTGATCGAACCGCCATCGGCTGGCAGAGCTAGTCTGCTCAGCAACGAGATCGATCGTCGAGTACTTGGTCTTTACCGGCGCGGCAAGTGCCGGAGCCGACAGTCCCAGCGCTATCAGCGCCAATAATAGGTTGCGTGCTATGCGTGTCATTTTGCGGTTCCCGGTTTCAGGTGGCCGATTCTCTTATGTATTGGCGGTTGGAACCAGTGCACATCCGCCAAAAATCATGAATTAGCAGGCCTGCTGGACCTTTGTAAGACCGCGATCAGTCGATAAGTTCCGGCTCAGTGCGACCGATAGACCACGCTCGGACCCAGGTACTGATCGCCTACAAGGCGCACCATCCGGTCGCTGGCCAGGTCGTAGATCCAGATCGCATAGCGCACGCTGTCGCTCACAACCGTGTTCCAGGCCTCTGTGAGCACCAGCGCGTCCTGATCTGCCAAATAGGCCACAGCCCGATATGCCCCGGCATCGGGGATCGCCAGTGCACCACGTACTGCTCCGTCCAGGGCGACGAGACTATAGGTGTGCGACTTGCCCTCACGTTTACATAAGAGTGCGTTACGCGCATCTATCCAGAGCGCACCATCCAGCTGGCATTCCTTCGACAACTCGGGCAACGCAAGTGATTCCCGCGTATCGACATCGAATGAGTAAATCGCGTTATCCGGGTCGATACTGTAGAGAATCTGCGTATCGGATACTCGCAGGATACGGACCCTGGAGCCGAAACGATGCTGGATGATCGTTAGCTCCTCCATTGGGCCACCGCCATAAACTCGAGCTTTCAGGTGCGCCCCATCATCGAAGATGAGTGCTTCGGGCACTGGCAGGTAACGTCCGTGCCGGCCATTGATCACTGTGACCAGACCATACGTATCGAGTTTGAACTGCATCAGGCGAAACGTATCCTTATGGTCGACCGGACCGAATACGGTCAACAGCAACTGGTCGTCGCCGAACTCATCGAGCTCCCGGATAGACGCGTCACTCAGGTTGGCAAGCACCGCCACGCTGCCGTCTCGCAGGTCGAGCTGACCCAGGTAGCTACCCGCACCGAAATAGAGGTTGCCCCAGTACTCGCGCGTCTCATCGGGCTCGCAGCCCGACAACAGCAGCAGGCCAATCACCAAAGACATCGGCCTGATTTTGACGGAGAATGGTCGCACCAGCGTCCCGGGAAAAAGATCAGAAAATGAAAACTACCGCAGCCGCACTGGTGCGTCACGCACTGGAACAAATTGGAGTGCGCTATACGTTTGGCATTCCTGGCGTTCACACCATCGAACTCTACGACGAACTCGTAGGATCCGAGAGCATCCAGCCGTTGCTGGTGACCCACGAGGGCGGTGGCGCCTTCATGGCTGACGCGATCAGCCGGGCCACTGATTCTATTGGCACCCTGGTCATCGTGCCGGCGGCCGGTATTACGCACGCAATGAGCGGCATCGGTGAGGCGTTTCTCGATGGCGTGCCCATGCTCGTCATCTCGGGCGGGATTCGCACTGACCTCGACAAGTCTTTCCAGCTGCACGATGTCGACCAGCAGGCACTGCTGAAGACACTGACCAAAGCCCAGTACAAGATCGAACGTCACGAAGATGCGATTCCTACGGTCTACGAGGCCTATAAGACGGCCGTCTCGGGCGAGCCGGGTCCGGTCTTCATCGAAATACCCGCGAACCTGCAGCTTCTGACCGGCGAAGTCGATGGTATGCCGGATGCCAATATCTCGCTGGAACGTCCGGAGTTCGACTCCGGCCTGATCGACGCTGCGGTTGCGCTGCTGGCGGGTGCTGAGAAACCCGGGTTGTTTGTTGGCTGGGGCGCTAAAGATGTGACTGACGACCTGATTCGTATCGCTGAACATCTTGGTGCGCCCGTCGCGACCACGTTACAGGGCCTGGGCGTATTTCCCGGCAACCACCCGCTGCATGCCGGCATGAGCTTCGGTCCATCGGCAGTGCCCGCTTCGGCTAACGCCTTCAAGGATTGCGACGTCATGCTCGCGGTCGGTACGCGCTTCGCGGAGATCTGCACGGGGAGCTATGGCGCCATACCACCTGAGAAACTTATCCACATCGATATCAACGGCGAAGCGATCGGCGCTAATTACAAGACATCGATCGGCATATGTGCCGACTCGCGCGACGCAGTACCCGCACTCGCGGACGCGTTACTTGCCGAGCTACCCGCACGCGACGGCTCCGCTATCAAGCAGGCCCTGGCAAAAGACAAAGCAGCGTATCGGGACGAATGGCTCGCACATGATTCCAAAGGTCTCGTTAACCCCTGCCGTTTCTTCGAGGAACTGCGGTCGCAGCTTGACGATGATGCGATCGTCGTTACCGATGACGGCAATCACACGTTTCTGACCGCAGAGCTGATGCGTATCCACAAGGGCGGCGCCTACCTGTCACCCACCGACTTCAACTGCATGGGTTACTGCGTCCCGGCAACCATCGCCACTAAGTTGGCGCTACCGGATCAGCAGGTGGTGGGTATCGTCGGAGATGGCGCATTCCTGATGACGGGTCTGGAATCTGTGACCGCCGCATCCAATGGCATCGGTGCAGTCTGGTTCGTCTTCAATGATGGCGAACTTGCCCAGATCGCGCAGGCCCAGGCCATGCCCTACCAGCGCACAGCCTGCACAGATGTGGGCAAGCTGAACTACGAGGCTTTCGCAGCGGCGACCGGTGTCGAGTACGTTGAGATAAAGAATGACGACGATCTAAAAGACGGTATCGCCAGCACGCTTGCCGCATCGGCCGATAACAAGCCGGTGCTGGTTAACGTGCACATCGATTACAGCAAGAAGACGCAGTTCACTATTGGCACTGTGCAGACGAACCTGAAGCGCTTCGACACGAAGAACAAGCTGCGCATCGTCGGCCGCGCCATCAAGCGCAAGATCTTCGGAAACTAGTGCTAGTTGGCGTCGGTGTCACGCGTCGGCATTACTACCGTGGAACCTACAGAGATGAAGTCCCGGGACAACGGCCTTTTTGACGACCATTTCGGTTGCTCACGGCGCTTGAAAAAGTACAGCAACGGGCCGTACAGGCTGCAAAAGCCGCCGATCACCAGGTAGACAATCGTCAGCGCATGGTCGAAGCCAATGTACAGCCCGCCTGAAACCATCAGCAGACCCAGCAGAAGCCACACGAGTGGTGCTCGTTCTAAAAAATTAGAATTTAGTTGCATGAATGCCTCACTGCACGCTCTTGGTTCAGACAGGCCTGAATCTACGTGCACGGAAGCGTCTTATTTGTGCCGCAAATCACAAAAGTGTCTTTTGTGTCCCAGTTCACCGGGCAAACTGAGACTCGCTTCACATGCGTACTAACGGAGTTTGCGTAGCAACTTGAATTTCTTGTCGGTGAAGGGCGCGTAGCGCACGGCGAGGTCTGGCCACCAGCCACGTTTCATAACCGCCTTCATATGGCTGAACGTCCGGAACCCGTATTCGCCAGAGTAGCTACCCATGCCGCTGGGCCCGACTCCGCCAAACGGCAGTTCCTCGACCATCATGAACATCATCGTGTCATTAACGCAGGCATTGCCGCTGCTGACTACTTCAAGGAAGCGCGCTTCGGCCGCAGAGTCCTTCGTGAAGATGTAGGCAGCAAGCGGTTTTTCGCCCGCACGGATGTGGCGAATCGCGGCCTCGAGGTCATCGACCTGCACGACGGGCAGGATCGGGCCGAATATTTCTTCCTGCATGACGTCGCTGTCGGGCGCAACGCCGGTCAGAACTGTCGGTGCAATGTATTTCGAGGCGGCATCGGTCTTGCCGCCGATCACGGCGTCGCCGGAGCCAATGTAAGCGGCCAGCCGCTCGAAGTGCCTGTCGTTGACGATCCGACCGTAGGACTCGGACGCCTGGGGATCCTCGCCGAACATCTCGGTAATCGCCTGCTGGATGAGCGGCACCAGCTTCTTTTCGGTGCTTGCGTCCGTTAGTACGTAATCCGGCGCAATGCAGGTCTGGCCCGCGTTCGTGAACTTGCCCCAGGCAATACGGCGCGCCGTCGTCATGAGGTCGGCATCGGGCATTACGACGCATGGACTCTTGCCACCGAGCTCGAGTGTTACGGGCGTCAGATGTTTCGCCGCAGCAGCCATCACAATACGACCGACATTGCCGCCGCCCGTATACAGGATGTGGTCCCAGGGCAGTTCGAGCAACGCGCTCGTCTCGGGTACCGCACCTTCAATAATCTTCACGCAGTCGTTATCGAGGTACTCGGGAATACGTCTCGCAATAACGTCCGACGTTGCCGGTGATAATTCCGGCGGTTTAACAACGGCACAGTTGCCAGCAGAAATCGCCGCGGCCAGGCCAGCCAACGTTAGCTGCAAGGGATAATTCCATGCGCCGATAATCAATACGACGCCAAGCGGCTCCGGCTGCAGCCAGCTTTTCCCCGGCTGGCCAAGCATGGGTGTATGCACCCTGCGCGTCTTCGACCAGCGCTTGAGGTTTTTGCGACAATACGCGGCGCCACCGGCCACATAGGAAATCTCGGTCGTCCAGGCTTCCTGGGGGTGCTTGCCCAGATCCGACTTGAGGGCATCCATCAGTTCCTGCTCGCACTCAATCATCATGCGCTCGAGTGCCGCCAGCTGCTCGGCGCGCCATTTCAGGCTGCGCGTGCGCTCGGTCTCGAAGGTCGCTCGCAGATCCGCAAACATCGACGAATAATCAAGGGGCGTAGTCATAGGCGTGGCGGCTTCAGTCATGGCAGTTTCTCAGTGTGCGTTCACGATCCAACCGACTCTGCGGCGAACCTCGTTTCACCCATCCGGCGGTTGAGTGTAACGAATCGCAGCATTGACCGCAGGCGCGTCGGGCGGGAAGATCGACCACGTACCCAACCAGGATGCCCACATGAAGACACCGATTCGCTACGCGCTGATTGCCGCGCTGATGTCCCTGATCGCCGTGACACCGGCGCTAGCCGACTCCATGACGATCATTAAGGCCGGAACGCTGTTCGACTCGAAGACCGGTCGCATCACCCGCAACGCGGTGATTGTTGTCGAAGGCGAAAAGATAGTCGCGGTGGGCAATTCGGCTACCACGATCCCTGAAGAAGCAACAGTCATCGACTTATCGGACTCGTTTGTAATGCCAGGTGTCATGGATATGCACACGCATATCGTGGGCAACCTGGACAAATATTTCTTTGCCGGTTATTTCCAGTCGCCGCACCGCGCCACGATAGGCGGTGTCGTCAACGCCCGGAAGACCTTGCTTGCAGGCTTCACAACCATTCGCAATGTCGGCGCAAGTGACTATGCAGATATTGCCATCCGCAATGCCATCGATGCAGGCGAGATACCCGGACCCCGCATGGCCGTGTCAGGCCCGTCCCTGGGTATCACGGGTGGGCATTGCGACAACAATGCCCTGAATTCGTCATTTGAAGAACGCTCTGATGGCGTTGCCGACGGCCCGTGGGAAGTGCGCACGCAAGTCCGCAAGAACATCAAGTACGGTGCTGACCTCACCAAGTTCTGCGCTACCGGCGGGGTATTCTCCAAGGGCACCAAAGTCGGCATGACCCAGTACACGCTCGAGGAAATGCAGGCAATTGTCGATGAGTCACACACTCATGGACGCAAAGTTGCAGCGCATGCCCACGGTAACGAAGGTATCAAGCGCGCTATCCTTGCCGGTGTCGATTCGATCGAACACGCGAGCTTTCTCGATCGCGAAGCCGTACAGATGGGAATCGATCGCGGCACATACTTCGCGCTCGACATCTACAACACCGAATACACGCTGGAGAAAGGCGAAGCGAACGGTGTTCCCGAAGAGAACATCAACAAGGAGCGCGAAGTGGGCACGCGCCAGCGACAGAGCTTCACGCTGGCTGTCGACATGGGCGCCAAAGTGGTGTTCGCGACGGACTCGGGCGTTTACCCGCACGGCGACAATGGCAAGCAGTTTGCCCGTGCCGTGCGCTTTGGCATGACGCCCTCGCAGGCTTTGATGTCCGCGACCTCTCTGACTGCGGAATTGCTCGGCTGGGAAGACAAAGTGGGTGCGATCGAACCAGGCCTGTTCGCGGACATTATCGCGGTACATGGTGATCCTCTCGCCGACATATCGGAACTCGAAGACGTCGACTTTGTCATGAAAGGTGGGGTTATCTACAAGAACAAATAGGCGGCACCAGGAGCAGCCATGAAAATTCGCACAGCTTTACTTTCCTTATTAGTAATCACACCAGGCCTTGCCTTTGCGCAGAACCTGACGCTCGAACAGATCATGGCGGATCCCGACTGGCTCGGGAACCAGCCCGAGGGCGCCTACTGGGGCCCCGACAACAGGACCGTCTATTTCCAGCAGAAGCGGCAGGGATCGGAACTTCGTGATCTGTTTGTGGTGGACAGCAACGATGGCGCAATCGCCCAGGTTGCTGAGTCTGACTGGTCACAGGTGTCTCGGTTCGGCGGCGGTGTACAGCGAAGCCGGTGATCTGCATGCCTGGACCTACTCCGGCGACATCTACCTGAGTGACGGAGACGCGGTTCGCCAGGTCACGCGTACTGCCGCGGCCGAATCCTCGCCGATGTTCATGAACGATGGCCGTATCGCGTTCGTCAGTGATGGACAGGTGTTTCTGTTCGACAGGGTGACGGGGTTCACCGAGCAGGCCACCAATCTGCGCTTCGAAAAGGACCCGGCCGACGAAGAGAGTTTCGACGTCTTGCGTGCCCACCAGGAGCGCCTCTACGGCCAACTGCGGAAGGCGAGTGAGAATGAGGAAGAGGCGCGCGAGCGTGAATCGTCCCTGTTCCAATTGGACGACGCGCTGAGTCCTGCACCGATCTATTTCGGTGACAAAGTCGCTTCGCAGGGCTTTGCGCTGTCACCGGACGGACGCCGGCTGCTGCTTGTCACTGGCCCCAAAGATCCGGATGACGGCAAGGCCGGAACCATGCCGAACTACGTGACGGCGAGCGGCCACGTAGAAACTCGCGACGTTCGCACGCGCGTAGGTCGCAACGGCCGCTCATCGCATTCTGTGTGGCTCGTCGATCTCGAAACAGGCGAAAAAAACGAAGTCGGCCTCGGCGATTTGCCGGGTATCAATGAGGACCCGCTCGCTAAGCTGCGCGCTGGCGCTATCGAGCACTATGTTGGGCTCGGCGAGAATCGCGAAAAAGCCGAAGAACGCCTCAAGGCGCCGGATTCACGTGGCATACAGGTATGGGACACGCAATGGTCGCCTGACGGCTCCGAGGTGGCGTTGTGGGTTCATGCGAACGACAACAAGGACCGCTGGATTGCAACGGTCGATTTCGAGAATCTGAAACTGGTCAGCCAGCATCGCTCCAATGATGAGGCATGGGTCAACGTCTATCACGGCGAATACGGCTGGCTGAAGGACAACAAAACGCTCTGGTTCCTGGCGGAAGATCACGGCTATCTCGGCATTTACACCACGCACATCGACAAACGTCGCAGTAAAGCACTTGTCGCCGGAAAACACGTGGTCTTTAACCCGGTCCTGGGACCGTCCGGTCAGTTCATTTACTACCGTGCCAACGTCGAACATCCCGGCATCTATGAAATCTGGCGCCTGAACGTTGCGTCGGGTAAGTCGGAACAGCTAAGCAGCCTTGGTGGACTCAACGAAGTCAGCGTTTCACCGGATGAGTCGAAGCTCCTGATCACGCATTCGGAAATCAACCGTCACCCCGAACTGTTCGTGCAGGAGAATAAACCCGGCGCCACGGCGAGGCAGATCACGGACACGATGAGCGCTGCGTACAAGGCCATCGACTGGCAACAACCGGCCATCGTCGAGGTGCCATCGTCGCATGTGGATGCACCGATCTTCACCAAGGTCTACCTGCCCGCCGACCACGATCCATCAAAAAAATATCCAGCAGTGATGTTCGTGCATGGTGCTGGCTACACGCAGAATTCCGATATGGGCTGGCCCTACTACTTCCGCGAAGGCATGTTCCACAACCTGCTAACGCAGCAGGGATACGTCGTATTCGACATGGACTTCAGGGCGTCCGAGGGCTACGGCCGTGACTGGCGCACTGCTATCTACCGTCAAATGGGCGTACCTGAACTGGAGGACTTTCACGATGGTGTGAACTACATGGTCGAACACTACGGTGTGGATCGGGAGCGCATCGGCGTATACGGGGGATCCTACGGTGGCTTCATGACCTTTGTTGCCATGTTCCGCGCACCCGGCCTGTTCCAGGCAGGGGCTGCACTTCGACCCGTATCGGACTGGGCGCATTACAACCACGGCTACACCTCCAACATTCTCAACACACCGGACATCGACCCCGAGGCCTATCGATCAGTTCACCTATTGAGTATGCGGACGGCCTTCAAGACCCGCTGCTGATTGCCGCCGGTATGCAGGACGACAACGTATTCTTCCAGGACTCGGTCCTGGTGGTGCAGCGCCTGATCGAACTCAAGAAGGAAGACTTCGAAATTGCGCTGTATCCACAAGACCCCCACGGCTTCGTCCACCCCGAAAGCTGGCTGGACGAGTACCGCCGCATTTACAAACTGTTTGAGGAAAACCTGAAGTGAGAAAGCTCTAAAGGAAGGTCGCGTTCGTCACTGGATCCGGCCGAAGCATCGGCCAGTCGAACTACGTCTCACGACAGAGGCTGATCGTCGGCGGCGGCATCACACTGTAGAATAATATGAGCGACAGTTTCCAGCCAACTATATCGGGAGTAGCCAGTTATGAAGACCGTCATTCAGGCCTGGGTCATATTGGGAGTATTCCTCCTCGCATTACCAGCGAGTGCAGACGAACAGTCGGAGCAACAGCGCGCGGCATATCCGCCCGTACAGCTCGCAGAAGTTCTCGATTCAGTCAGCAAGAAATCGGGGCGCGTTTTCCTAACCAGTGCCCGGGCACCGGCTGAAATTATTGTCGGCCAGGTCAAAGTGAAAGACATCACCTACCCGACACTGCTGGTCATTCTCGCCAACAACGGTCTGGCAGCCGTTACCATCGACGATATGACCAATATTATTCGTGACGCCACAATTCGACAGCACGCCCTGCCGATGCTGTACGAAGACGATGACTCGATCGCGGAGTTCGAGTGGGTCAACCGCATCGTTGAGATACAAAACGGGCACGCACCGCAGTTCGTACCGCTCCTCCGTCCACTGTTGCCGCAGATGGGCCACCTGGTCGCAGATGGCAACTCCAACACGCTTCTTATAGCCGGCCGCTACGGGAATACGAAACGACTCGTCGCCATAATCAAGGCGATGGACGAGCGTTCAGTCAAGCAAGATTAAACACTCGTATAAAGCACCCACAGGATAGCCAGCGGCACGACCACGCGGATCATCCAGAGCCAGGCGTTAAACAGCGCGACATTGCTGAATGACAGATCTGCCGTCAGCGTCTTCGGCTTGATTCGCCAACCCACGAACAGCGCCATCAGGGTGCCACCAAGCGGCATCATGATATTTGCCGTGAAGTAGTCGATCAGGTCGAACGGCGTCTTGCCTTCGAAGACTTTGAACTGGCCGAGCGGCGCTACGTCCGCCCAGATATTGAACGAGAACACGGTGAGCAAGCCGATCGCCCAGGCCAGCGTGCCAAAGACGAGCACGCCGTTACGGCGCTTCATTTGCCACTTGCCTTCGGCAAAGCGCACGATCGGTTCGAGGATCGCGATAATCGATGTCACTGCAGCGAACGCCAGCAGGACGAAGAAAATTACGCCAAACACCTGGCCACCCGGCATACCGGCAAAGGCCGCTGGCAGCGTTTGGAAAATCAGCCCGGGACCCTCGCCGGGATCGAGGTTATTACCGAAAACGAGCGGGAAGATCATCAGGCCGGCCAGCAGCGCGACGAGCGTATCGGCGCCGGCAATAATCAAGGCTGACTTGGTGAGAGAGACGTTCTTCGGCACATAGGAGCCGTAAGTCATGAGCAGGCCCATGGCTACGCTGATCGAAAAGAATGCCTGGCCGATAGCAACCAGCACCGTCCCGCTGTCAATCTTGCTGAAGTCCGTGCTGAACAGGAAACTGATGGCCTTACCAAAGTCTCCCTCTACAGCTGCGTAACCGATCATAAGTAGCAGCATTGCAAACAACGCCGGCATCAGGATCGTTACAACTTTTTCGATACCGTCCTTTAGGCCACGGCCCACAATGAACAGGGCGATAGCCATGAAGATCGTATGCCACATCGTCAACGCGACAGGGTCTGCGAGCATGCTATCGAACTGTGCCGCTACAGCGGCAGGCCCTGCATCGCCGAAGCCACTTCCCGCCTGGAAGATGTATGCCAAAGTCCAACCCGCAATGACGCTGTAGTAGGTTGCGATCAGGTAACCGACGATCATCGCCATGTAACCCACCAGCGACCAGCGGCCTGGCGAGAGACCGGCCTGCTTTGCCACATTTGCCATGGCGATCGGCGGGCTATGACCACCGGTCCGGCCAATCCAGAGTTCGGCGATCAGGATCGGGATTGCGATGAACAGCACGCAAGCCAGGTAAACCAGCACAAACGCGCCGCCGCCACTGACGCCGACGATATAGGGGAATTTCCAGATATTTCCGAGGCCAACTGCGGCGCCGACAGCGGCAAGAATGAACGTGAATCCTGAGGACCAGGTTTTGCCTGATGCTTGTGCCATTTTTCTTATTCCCCTGATTCGGCAGCACATAGCTTAGCGCAAATCCGGATTCGAGAGTTCGTGAACCGCGTCGCTTCCCGAAGGTCCGGCATTTCCGTAAGCTGGATAGATGCATGCGTTCAGCGAAAATGTCGCCGATGGCATCGGCGCAACCCACCAGCTCGGCGCTCGCGGCGTCGCGGCACTGAGCCTGTTAGCGGCCAACGCCGGCATGCTGTTCCTGTACTTTGCCCTCGACCTGACATTGTTCGAGGTCGTGGTCGTTTACTGGTTTGAGGCCCTGTGGGTGGGGCTTTTCAGTGGCTTGAAACTCCTGGTGGCCTCGGTCTTTGGCGACCCTTACGAGAATCGCTGGATCGACGTTTCACGAGGCAGCGGCCTGTTTATTTCGCTGTTCGCCCTCGTCAAGTCGAGCGGCGTGTTTCTGATCATTCTGGTCCTCACCGGTGTCGCGCTCGTTGTTGCCCAACAAGAACTAACGGGTGTTAATGGCAATGACTTCGTGCGCGAGCAGGCACCCCTGCTACTCAAATGTTCATTGCTGTTCCTGGCCGGCCACGGACTTTCATTCATCATCAACTTTCTTGTCCTCGGCGAATTTCGCCATGCTCGCATTGGCACCCTGCTGTGGCTGCCTTTCAAACGCGGCCTCGCCCTGTTCGTGACCATAGCCGCGGCGCTAACGGCCATCCAGACCTGGCCCGGCGTTCTGACCTATACAACATTCGCGGCACTGCTCATCATCGTGAAGCTTGCGTGGGACTACTTCCTGCACACGCGGGAACGGCATTCGTTTTCGACTGCTGGATTGGAAGAGAAAAAGGAACTCTTGTAGCGGGCAATTAGACTGGTACAGTACTGCGCTTTATCTCGGGCGCCCGCCCGAAACTCCCACAGGTTAGTCAATGCCAATTCGTGCCCTCGCGCCCGTCGCCACTTTGCTCCTCAGCGCAGCGATCCTCCTCGCTGGTCAGGGCCTGCAGGGCACTCTGCTGCCCGTCCGCGCCTCACTCGAAAACTTTTCGACGTTCTCGATCGGCTCGCTCGGCGCCGCGTATTTCTTCGGCTTCACCGTAGGATGTCTGAAGGGCGGCAAACTCTTACGGCGGGTTGGGCACATCCGTGTGTTCCTTGCCATGAGCGCCATGGCATCGGCAGCGCCACTGATTCACGGCCTCGTCGTCGGCCCGATAGTCTGGAGCTTGCTGCGCTTTCTGACCGGGTTCTGCCTCGCAGCCCTTTATATCGTGATCGAATCCTGGCTGAACGAGCGCTCGACGAACGCCAATCGGGGCGCGGTGTTTGCTACCTACTCGATGATTACACTGACCATGATGGCGGCAGGCCAGATGATGACCCTGCTTTACAACCCGATTGGGCTGCAGCTCTTCGTTATTACGTCTGTGTTGTTCTCTATTGGCGCCGTGCCGATTGCGCTGTCATCGACCCCACCACCTGCCCAGCCGGCGTCAACAAGAACGGACATCCGCGGCCTTTTCGAAGTGTCACCATCGGGGACCATCGGTTGCTTTGCTGTTGGTATGGCTAACGGTTCGTTCTGGGGCCTGGCGCCTGTCTATGCTGCCGCAGTTGGCGACCCTGCGAAAATGGCCGCCTGGTTCATGGCTGCCGCGGTTATTGGCGGCGCAATTTTGCAGTGGCCGCTGGGGCTTTTGTCGGACGCCCTCGGGCGCCGCAAGATCCTGGTCGCCGTCTGCGTTCTTGGCGCCGGCGCCGGTGTGGCGCTCGCAATGCTGGTACCGCACCTTGAGTTCACAGGGATTGTTCTGCTTGGCGGAGCCTGGGGCGCGTTCGCTTTTCCGATGTACTCGATCGCCGTTGCCTACGCCAACGACTACGCCGATCACAACGAATACGTGAAAGTCTCCGCCGGCCTGCTCCTCGTGTACGGCATTGGCGCGATCATCGGACCCTTTGCCGCCTCCGCGCTAATTACCCTGCGGGGCCCCGACGGACTGTTCCTGTTTACAGCTGCCGTCCACCTACTGCTTATTGGCTTCGTCACTTATCGCTACCTCAAGGAAGGCACGCAGGCCGACCAACCCATCGCGTTTGGCGACGCTCTGTCCTCGGCACAGACAGCCTCCCAGGTTTACGAAGAGGAATTACAGGAGTAAGAGTATCCGTGCGCATACCATCGATGCATGATTCCCGATGGGCCGCCGGCCAGCTAGAGTTTGGAAGGTTCTATTACACTGCGAACATAACCCGAGGCTTGATGTGACCAACTATAATCCGCCCCTCAGCGACATTAACTTCTGCATCCGCCACCTCGCCAACATCGAGGAAATCCTGTCCTTTGACGCGTTCGAGGGCATGGAACCAGAGGACCTCGAACAGGTTCTTGAAGAGGCCGGCAAGTTCTCGAGCGATGTGGTCGCGCCCACCAACATTCCGACTGACCAGCAGGGTTGCCGCCTGGAAGGCAACACCGTCCAGGTGGCTGACGTACTGGCAGATGTACATCGGCAGTTTGTAGAGAATGGCTGGCAAGCCGTTGCCGGCGACCCTGAATATGACGGTTTGGGCCTACCCTCGACCATTGCATTCGCAACGGCGGAAATGCTGCAGAGCGCGAACATGGCCTATTCACTGCTGCCGATGCTGACGCGTGATGCAGTGGCCGCACTCGAAGCGCATGGTAGTGACGCACTCAAGCGACAATACCTGCCGCGCCTGACTACCGGCGAATGGTCTGCCACGATGAACCTCACCGAGCCGCAGGCCGGCTCAGACCTGTCCGCTGTCGCCTGCCGGGCCGAGCGTGACGGCGACCAG
>CAVROF010000006.1:0-178617 GCA_963722775.1 uncultured Gammaproteobacteria bacterium | reverse complement strand
CCTTTCACCCTGTGTTGAATTGCGCCTGCGCCAACTAATGCCGAGAAGTTGGCCACCTGCCTCGAAATGCTGAAGGGTCGCTCACCAACTCGGTACCTTGGTGGGTATCAGCATAGGTACGTTGCGCTGATATTCGTGATAGTCACTACCGAAATCGGCGGCCAGATCACGTTCCTCAAGCACGGCGCCAATGACAATCCAAATCGTCCATAGCGTGTTGAACAATAGACGATCAATCGTGAGTACCGGGTAAGACCAGATCATCAGTAGTACTGCGAGATACAAAGGATGCCGTACCCATCGGTAGGCGCCCTGCACCACCAAGAATGAAGGCCGCGACGGCTCAGGCCGGAAGCGGTGCCGAATTTGCCGCACGCCGAAACTGTCGAATCCTTTTAACGATAATCCGCCCCAGATGCCGACGGCCAGTGCAAGCAGGAAAATCATGCGCGCCGTCCACCATAAGCCGTTTGTTGCCTGCCAGATAATCTGCCTGGATTCCTGCCACAGCAACACAACCGCGAACAGCGCAATCCCTGATGCAATCGCATAAACCGCATCGAGATAGTGCTTCGGCATTACGCCAGCCAGCCGCTGTCTAAAGGACCGGCGCACCATCCAACTGTGCTGGACGAAGAACAGCATCGACAGGCCGGCATCGATGGCCAGCTTGGTCCCAAAGCCCAAATCGAAATCCACGAGGTCCAGCGGCCCGGCATACAGAAACAAACCGAAGGCAATGAGCGATGCTCCGCCGATGCCGGCAGCCAGTCCAAGCATGGCCCATGCGACCGTTTTTTCAATCGGTGTGTTTTCAGGTGTTGTTGGAGACAATTTCATTGGCGCATGGTCGTCCGATCTCATCCAAAAGACAGGACCCTCAATATACTTTTAAAGCGACCCATTGGAGCCCCGGCGCTCGTACCGGGTATGGGAGCCCCACATAATTTCGTCAGAGCCTGCCTATTCGGCTGATTCGACTCTCAGGCCTCGCCCACCCGGTTACGAAGAACCAAACATGGCAAATATCTCGGCACCTGTGAAATCTTTAGTCTTGTTCGCGAACTCGTAGTATTCGGGTTTCTCATCGATAAAGACTTGACTCTTGAACACGAGGCTTCCGCTATCTTCAAAGAAGCCAACCGGGATCATATGTTGTCCGGACTCCTTCAGGCGGTAGAAAAGATGCGTCCCGCAGTTGCGGCAAAAACCGCGTTCGGCCCAATCGGAGGAATCGAATACCGAGACATAGTCCTCGCCATCAAACTCGACGCCCGTGCCGCAGTCTATTTCCATGAACGGGCCGCCACCCCAGCGGCGACACATCTTGCAGTGGCACGCGCCCACGTCGCTACTGGCGTTCTTCGCCGTGATACTCACCTTGCCGCAAAGGCAGTGGCCTCGTCTCTCGATCGTATCCGCTGATTTCGAAGTCATCGTTGTCCCTCGATTTGTCGTTGTGCGAGCAATGTGTTCAATTGCGACTAGCGCAACTAGTGCGGTGGCAACCTTACCTGGTCAGAACGCACTACTCCCGAAGTTTCATCCAAAAGTACGCGTAACCCAGCGCACCTGTGTAAGCCCGATCATTCAGGTTGGCACCAGCGCCGTGCCCGCCCTCCGTGTTCTCGTAGTAATAGACCTTGTAACCGAGGTCCGTCATTTTGGCGACGGCCTTACGCGCATGTGCGGGATGGACGCGATCGTCTCGCGTGTTTGTCCAGAAGAACACCTCCGGATAACCCTCGTCCTCCTTGAGATTCTGATACGGCGACCACTTTTTCATGAACTCCCAATCGTCTGTGTCGGGATTACCGTACTCGGCCATCCAGCTGGCACCGGCCAGGAGCTTGTTGTACCGCTTCATATCGAACAGTGGCACCGCGCTGACCACCGCATCGAATAAATCCGGCCGCTGTACGAAGCAGCCGCCAACGAGCAGTCCACCTTGCGACCCGCCGATGATGCCCAGATGCTCAGGGGATGTGATCTTGCGGTCGATTAGATCCTCGGCCACCGCGATGAGATCATCGAAGTTGTTCTGGTGCTTCTCCTTGACCGCCGCCTGGTGCCATTTCGGCCCAAATTCGCCGCCACCGCGAATATTGGCAAGAACGTAGACGCCACCGCGGGCCACCCAGGCCTTCCCATTGGACGCGCTATAGAGTGGCAGCCGGGAAACTTCAAACCCTCCATAAGCGGAGATTATAGTCGGATGTGCACCATTGGCTTCGAAGCCTTTCGGGGTAAAGAGGAAGTATGGAATGCGAGTGCCATCCTTCGAAACCGCTTCATGCTGCACAACTTCCATGCCGCTTGCGTCGAACCACGCCGGCGAAGACAGCAACTGTTCGGATTCGCCCTCTCCTCGTGCAATGTAAAGGCTCGATGGCGTCGTGAAATCGGAATAGGTGAAGAAGAAGTCATCGCCTGTATCGCTCGTACTGCCAAGACCGACCGACCCGATACCGGGCAGTCTTAGTTCTTCCTCGTTCCAGTCTCCGCTGGTCAACGACAGTCGATACAGTCGTCCACGAACGTTGTCGAGTGTCGTATAAAGCAGGTAATTCGCGGTCCTACCGACCTGTCTTAGCGAGGTACGTTCCCCTGGCGTAAAAAGTTCCTGGAACTCTCGGGAACCGCCGAGAAAGTCATCGAGTGCGATGGCCAGCAACGCTCCTTGCGAAAACGTAGTCCCGCCCGTCTCCCAATCCGAACGCAGAGAGACGAGCATCTGGTCCTTGAAGAACCCTCGTAGCCGTGCATCTTCCGGCAGGTCCAGCTTGATCCGTCGTCCGCCAAGAAGCATGTAGTGGGTGCCGCGAAAAAACTCCGGAACCACGGAAACAATATCGTAGCGGCCTTCTGGCGTGTGTATCGAGTACGTGGTCGCCGAGACATCGTCGACCGACGCCTCGAGAACGGTTTCCGCCTCCTTAAGGGCAGTACCTCTCGTCCATTCCTTGCTCAGGCGCGGGTAGCCGGATGTCGTGAGCGAACCATCCCCGAAATCTGTCCCTACCCAGAGCGTGTTCTCATCTCTCCAGCTCAGGGAACTCTTGGCCTCCGGAAGCTCGAAGCCTCCCTCAACGAACGCCTTCGCAACGGTGTCAAATTCCCTGGCGACCGAGGCATCCGCACCGCCGCGCGACAGTGAGATAATGCAGCGCCGATACTGCGGCTCGAGACAGTTCGCACCCTTCCAGACCCAGTTTTCGCCGTCGGCTTTGGCCAAGGCATCGATATCGAGGACGGTCTCCCAGCTCGGCTCTCCCTCAGTGAACTCCGGCAGCGTGGTCCGTCGCCATATGCCTCTTACGTGGTCCTTGTCTCTCCAGAAGTTATAGATCCAGTCTGCGCGGAATGCAGGGGTTGGGATGCGATCTTGCGAGTTGTAGATCTCAAGAAGCTCTGAGTGAATATCGCTAAACTCCGGCACCGCCTCGAGCACGGCAACGTCCTGATCAGATCGCTTTTCCGCCCACGCGAGCGCCTTTTCGTTCTCGACCTCTTCCAGCCAGAGATACGGGTCTTCATCGCTCGCCAGGCAAACAGGAGAAGTGAGTAACAAGACGAGTGCGACGACCAAAGACCTGGATTTCATTTCGCTTACCCTCCTCAATTTCCGGAAATCACAGAGATTTGCCGAAAAACTGCTTAAAAAAACATCATTTTGTGGATTAAGTCATATTCCGCAGGCTGCACGCCAACCATACTCCCGGTGAGGTAGATTAAACAAATCGCGTTAACAGGATCAGATGCTCACAGAATTTACGACAGATACGCTCTTGATATTGCTCGGCGCCGGCGCTGCGGCCGGCATCCTTGCGTGGCTGCTGCGCGGCATGATCGCAAAACGTCAAGCGATCGAGCTCATCGACGAATGGGAGTCGCGAGTTGATGGTCTCTCGCGAAAACGAGACGGCCTGCTAGCCGAAGCCAACAAATATCGCGGGACTATCGAAGCTCAGCAAGCCGAGATTCATCAGAGCGAGCAGGCAGTGCGGCGCAGTAATACCTCCCTTAACTCCGCCGTAGAGAAGATCAACTCATTGTCAAAAGATCTGTTCACGCTCCGCGCCGAACGCGAAGACTCGAAACTAAAACTGGTCACTTTTCAAAACGCCCTCAACTCCGTTCGAGTCAAGTCGCAGGAATTACAGCGCGAATTCATCAAGTCCAGAGAATTCTACAAAGCAGAACTCAGGAAAGCGTTTGAAAAACGCCAGGCTCTCGAAGTGAGCATCGACAATGCCAGGGCCGAGCAGGACTCACTCAGGAACCTGCTGACAGGCTCACGTTCTGAGCAAGAGTCGGTGAACAGAATGTTGGAGTCAGCAAGAAACAGACTGGCCGAGATAGACAAACTCGAACGAGACGTTATTCGCCTCGAGGCCGACAACGCACAGCTCAATCACGACGCCGCACTGGCGAGGCAGGAGATTGAATCACTGAGGCGCGACGTCACCGAACTGGACGAGCTCAAAGTACAGAACAACGAAATGTCCGAGGTCGTGAAGTCCATGGAGGCTAGCCGCCGGCAATACGAAGAGGACGCCAAACGCTACCAGGGTGTCGCGAGCGAGTCCGAAAAGCAGTCCGAGACGCTTCGCCTTCGTCTCGACGAGGTTGAGAAGAACTTCCTGGAGTTCGAGGAGCAACAGCAGGATGCGATCAAGCAGGCGCGCGAAGAAGCCGCCACTGCCAACGATCCGCATGCCTACGATGACGAACCTGTCCAGGAAGTCGATGATCTCAAGCAGATAATCGGCATCGGAAAAGTGTTCGAAGGCGCCCTCAACGAACTGGGTGTGTATTCATTCAGGCAACTCGCCAACTTCGGCATGGCCGACATCGCCCGCGTCAATGCGAAGCTCAAAGAGTTCAAAGGCCGTATGGAACAAGACGACTGGATAGGCCAGGCGAAAGAACTGCTGTTCGAAAAATACAACGGCGACGACGCCGGCGAGAACAGAAAAAAAGTCAGCAATTCGTAGTAAGGAATTCGAGCGGGTCGCGGAACTGATCTCGGCGCGGTGGCACGGCAGCGGCTCCGGGGTGCTATCATTCGCGCGCTTTGTCGAAGGCCGGAAAGTTGGGGCGATGACGGATTCACTGGACTACAAAAAGATTGGATTGCGGGTCGGACTCGAGGTCCACCAGCAGCTCGATACCAAGCGAAAACTCTTCTGCCACTGCCCCGCCGGGGTCTATACCTCGAGCCATGATGGTTCGGTGCTGCGGCACATGCGGCCGACGCTGTCGGAACTCGGCGAGTACGACGGCACCGCGCTCATGGAGTTCAAGACGAAAAAAAACGTCGTCTATCTGCTCCACAAGTCGAACGTCTGTACCTATGAGATGGACGATACGCCACCGTTTCCCGTCAACCAGGAGGCGATTGACGTCGCCATCGAGCAATGCCTGATGCTCGGCTGCGACATCGTCGACGAGGTTCACATCGCTCGCAAGCAGTATCTCGACGGATCGATTCCAACGGGATTCCAGCGGACTGCGATCGTCGGCGTAGAGGGCAGTATTCCCTTCCGGGAGCGGCGCATCTCGATCACGCAGATCAGCGTCGAAGAGGACAGCTGCCGCGAGGTTTCTGACCGCGGCCACCTCATCGTCTGGCGCACCGACCGACTCGGCATGCCGTTGATCGAGACGGTGACGGGGCCTGACCTGAGAACACCCGAGGAAGTTGAAGAGGCGATTTTGTCCATTGGCAGGGTCTGTCGTTCGACCGGGCATGTTCGCGTCGGCATGGGCGCGAGCCGGCAGGACGTCAACGTTTCGGTCGCCGGCGGGCGCAGGGTCGAGATCAAGGGGGTCGCCAAAGCCGGCCTGGCACCGGCCCTGGTTCACGGCGAGGCAGCTCGACAAGTCAATTTACTGGAATTGCGGGATGAACTGCGCGGCCGTGGGCTGCGCGATGCCGAGGATATACGTGTCCAGCACGAGGACGTCACGAAGCTTGTCGCCGACTCGCCGCTCGATCACTTTCGCGCCGCGACATGGCAGAGCGAGCGTGCCACACGGGCTGCGGATCCCAGGTCCGATCTTGAGCACGGTCGCGGCGACTTCTGTGTACGTGCGGTAGTGCTGCGCGGCCTGGCGCGAACGCTACGCTGGCCGACGCAGCCGGGTTTGACCTTCGCTCATGAACTCATGGGCCGGGTCCGGGTTATCGCCTGCCTCGATCAGCAGCCGACTTTCATCCACAGCGAAAAGTGGCCCGATTACGAGGGCTCACAGCAGGAACTCGAGCGACTCCAAAAGCACCTCGACTGTGGCGGCGATGATGCGCTGATCGTGCTCTGGGGAGCTGCGGAGGACACCGTTACCGCCGCTGAAGAAATCCGGCTGCGCTACGTCGATGCGCTCGACGGTGTGCCGCACGAAACACGACAACCGAAGCCGGACGGATCGACTGATTTCGAGCGTATTCTGCCCGGACCCGATCGCATGTACCCCGACACCGACTCGCCACCGCAGGCGCTGACGCGCAGTCGCGTCAAACGTCTGCAGGACGCCCTGCCTGAGCCGCCGTGGGAACGCGAGGAGCGCTACGGCAAGGTCGGGGTTCCGCTGCCAACGATCCACTTTTTGATTCGACGCGGCGGCGCGCGCCTTGTCGATCTCGTGGTCGAAAGTTGCGGTAGCGACCTCGCCTGGACCTGCTATTTTTTTGGCGAGCGCCTCAAGGGCTTGCGCCGTTCCGGCGTGCCGGTTGACCGGATTTCGGACGAGGGTTGGCTCACGCTCTTCAACAGCTTCAGCCGGCAACCGGCGCTGCGCGATGCATGGAAGGAGATCGTCACGGGCTTCGCCGAGTCGCCCGATCTCGACACGGTCCTGGCCGGTCTCGGGCTCAATCGCCGCTTGGACGACCTTCCCGAGAGTGTTCGAGCGGCGATCGAAACCGAGCCCTTTCAGCAACCGACCTACAACGATGGTCAGTTCAAGCGATTCCTGATGGGATGCCTGATGTCCGGGCTAAGGGGACTGGTACCTGCGGCGGAGGTCGCCTCCACGCTTTCATCCGAGTTGGAGGCACGAACATGAGTGACGCCAAGGACCCCCTGAAGGGCTATCGCGGCCTTGCGCGGTCCCGTCTCGAACAATGGGGAATGCGTGTGTGGGGTGACGTTCGCGTCAGAAACACGGCAGGCAGCACCTTCGAAGGCGTCATCCTGCCGCGCAGCGAGACCTTTGACGATCTACACGTCGTGCTCAAGCTCAAGACCGGCTACAACGTCGGCATCCACGTCGATCGCATCGAATCGATCGAGGAGCTTGGTTTCAAGGAAGCGGTCTACAAGATCCCCGAGAAGGCGTTTCCGGTCACGCCCGACCTGCCAAACGTCACCTTGCTTGGCACCGGCGGCACGATCGCCTCGCGTCTCGACTACCGAACCGGCGCGGTGATTCCTGCGTTTACCCCGGGCGAACTGTACGGTGCCGTACCGGAGCTCGCCGAGCTCTGTAATCTGACAACCAAGAAGATCTTCGGCGTTTTTTCCGAAAACATGAGCTGGGTGGAGTACGTTACGCTCGCAGAAGCGGTCGGCGAGGCGATCGAGGGGGGTGCCGACGGGATCGTCATCGGTCACGGCACCGACACGATGGGCCACACCGCCTCCGTGTTGTCCTTCATGGTGCAGAACAGTCCGGTGCCGATCGTTGTCGTCGGCTCGCAGAGATCCTCCGACCGGCCGTCATCCGATGCCGCCCTGAACCTGATGCATGCCGTCTCTGCCGCGGCGCGCGGCGATATTGCCGAGGTACAGATCTGCATGTTCGGACCCACGTCAGATCGCTACGGACTGCTGCACCGGGGGACGCGCTGCCGCAAGATGCACAGCTCCTACCGCTCGACCTTCCGAACCATCGGCGACATTCCGCTCAGTATCGTCGACAGAGACGGTTTCACCACGATCAACCCCGACTATCTGCCACGTGATCACTCGCGCAAAGTCCAAATCGATACGCGTCATGACGACAGGGTCACCATCCTCTACTACTACCCGGGGATGAAGCCGGATCTGGTCGATGCTCTCGTGGAAAAAGGCTATCGCGGCATCGTCATCGCCGGCACCGGCCTTGGCCATGTCAACAAACCTCTCTTCCCGGCCCTCAAGCGTGCGATCGATCAGGGTGTCCATGTCGTCATGACCGTGCAGACCCTGTGGGGTTTTGCACAAATGTACGTCTACGACACCGGGCGCGACCTGCTCAATATCGGCGTGGTGCCGCTCGACAACATGCTGCCCGAAACCGCGTTGATGAAGCTCGGCTGGGTGCTCGGCCACACCCACGAGCACGACGAAGTCATGGCGATGATGCGAAATCCGATCAGCCACGAGATCACTGAACGTGAGCCTCACAATGGCTATCTGATCCTGCAGGGCGGTCTACCCGAGGTAGACGAGTTCATCTCGGATCACTGGAAGTAGTTCGCTGGCAAGATGATAAGCGTGCCAAGACCCAGGTCGGTTGCGAGTTTTGTCTGTTCGAAGTTGTAGCGATAGAAGTCTAGCAACATCTGAACACTGGCTGCGACACACCAAACAGTCGTAAGCTGGCTTTTCAACTCGTAGCAAGGATGATGATGGGTCATATCCGGCTGTAGTGCAATTCCCGACTCACAACCAGCGGCTTAAATTCAAAATCTCTAGTTAGCCGTTCGAATTCTCTAATACGAATGAATTCCGGTTTGAAGCCTCTCGGAGGACGACGCGGCGGGCATAGATCGTCCCACTGGTCGAGTCTTTTCTGGAACCGCCGGGTGTTTGATCTCTTGCGCGACGCCGGCATAGCCTCAAGAAACGACCAACGTTCGAAGTTCGATGGCGGTTCATCCCGCGCCCTGGTCCGCGCCTCGGGACCGGTTCCCAGCTATACAGCTCAAGCATCAGTATTTCTTTGCCGCGTAACAAAAATTGCGCAGCGAGTTTTGGATAGCTGTAGGACATGAATAACCGCAGCGCAGGCGCACTTTGGAGTAATATCGGCCGGTCCACTCGATATCCACGGAGCCAGGTGATGAACCCAACCAGACCGCGTCCTGTAAGAGGACTCGCATTACTCCTAACGGCCGCTGTACTGCTATCCGGCTGCGCCGGCATGGGGCCCGGATACGAGGTCCCGACCGTGAGCGTGCAATCGTTTCGGCCGGTCGCGTCCGACAATGGCACGGGATTACCGTCCTTTGAGATCGGCTTGCATGTTACTAACCCAAATCTGGATCCACTTGAGCTCGCCGGCATTTCCTACACGATCAGCCTGGACGGCAAAGATCTCATCAAGGGTGTCGGCAATGACCTTCCCGTTATCGAAGGGTATGGAGAGGGAACGTTTACGCTTACTGCAGGCTTCAACGTTTTGGCAGGAATCCAGCTGTTCCGTTCGCTAATGAATAAGGACGGCGACAGCTTCGACTATGCGTTCAAGGCCAAGCTCGATCCCGGCGCCTACAAGCGAAAGATCCGCATATCGGATCGCGGCTCGATATCACTGTCGAATCAATAGTCTCTATGCGGGAATTTCGATTCGGTCTGATTATCGTCGGCATTTGTTTGCTCAACACGGCTGGCGCACAAACCCAGATTCACAAGTGTACGGATGCTGACGGCGGTGTTGTGTATTCCCAGTTACCCTGCGTATCTCAAAAGTCTGTGGAACCGGAGAAGACGGAGCCTGATGCGAAAGCTGAGACTGCAACCCCGGTAGCCGCAACACCAGAGCTGTCTATTACCGAAGTCCCGCAAGAAGAGCCCGAATTGAAGCCAGGCAGATCAGCGTGCAAGAAGCACTATCGAGACGCGATCGATGCCATCGACGCAGAAATTGGCCGCGAGTACTCCCCCGACAAAGCTGAACACTACAAACAGCGATTATTGCTCTTAACCCGTAAGCTCAGACAATGCTGATTTGGCCCGTGACTGTTGATTCATTATAGTCATCTCTCCAGTACTCAGCGAAAGGCCGGTACACAATGACCAAGCGCATCCTTGCGGTATTCGTTTTAGTGTTTGTCCTCCCAACACTCGCCAGCGCCGAGGAGTTGGAAGGCAGTTACCTGTACAAGGTCACGACGATTCGGGCTGCGACCGGGGCTTTAGCGGATCTGCTTGATTGGGAGGCGCAGCTGAGTGCATCGGACTATTACGATGAAGCGGAACAAGAGCGCCCTCTTCTCATGCGCCATTCGCAGGGCGATCAGTGGGATCTACTGGTTATCGTCCCGATGCAAAGCTGGACCGACTATCACTCCCAGGCGGCGACGCAAAAGCGCAGCATTGCAGCGGCCAAGCATAAGGATCTAATAGCCGCGGGCCAGAAATTATTCGCGTTCTACGAAGATCACTTTGCATACGGACCATCATGGTCATCCGTAAAATCCGCCTATGCCGCGAACAGTTTTTATCACATCGAGATGTTCGAGGCAGCGAGTGGCAAAGCAATCGAACTCCTCGAACAGCGCCGGATGGAAAACACGTACCTTGTATCGACCGGCCAGACGCCGAATATGATTTTTCGTCGCGCGGCAGGTTCTGACGTAGACGCCTTCACGATCGGATTCCACCGTGATTTCCAGACGTTCGCAGCACCGGCCGATGTCACGGACGAGGAAAAAGAACTCGCGGCAAAAGCCGCTGGGTTCAAAGGTCTTGCCGATATTTCGTTCTACCTTCGCTCGCTGATCTCCGGGCATCACGACACGCTTGCTGTGAAAGTGAATTAGCAGTCGCCTTCAGCTCCCCTTCAGCTTGCCCGTTGCTTAATGACCGTTCCCTTAGCTTCGTATGGGCAATTCGAAGGAGAAAACCATGAAATCCAAAACTCTATGGCTCGCCAGCCTGGCGGCCGCCTCTATGGCGATTCCGGGAATCGCAGCAGCCGACAGCGGGCTTTTCGTTGGTGGCAGCATCGGCTCGGCTACACTCGAAGACGGCTTCGATGGCGTCAATCTTGATGCCAACACTTCGGCCTATCGCATTGTCGGCGGCTATCAGTTCGGCGACCTGTTCGGTCTGGAGATCGGCTATCAGGACTTCGGCAATCTCGATGAGATTGTGTTCATCGGTCCCGTTTCATCGCTGACCCGTATTTCAGCCGAAGGCTGGACAGCCGGTGGCACCCTCGACCTTCCCCTAAGCGATAACTTCTCGTTGTTCGGTCGCGCCGGTGTCTTCTTCTGGGACGCTGACGTCAGCATCGACGGATTTTCCATCGACGTGCCGTCGGATGAAAACCCCTACTACGGTGCGGGCGCGCGCTTGAAAGTGTCTTCCAATCTCTCGTTGATCGGAGACTGGAGCCGCTTCGAACTGGATGATGTCGACACCGACGTAATCTCGATCGGCTTCCAGTATCGCTTCGGCAACTAGGACCTTTAGTCGACCCGATACTCAAGCTTGCAGTCGCCCAGCCTCAGTACGGTCCCCGGCTCCATAGTGACCTCAACGATGCGTTCTGTGCCTGCATGCACCCCGTTCACACTGCCGAGATCACGCACGTGAATCATTGTCCCGGTATTGATCAGCAATGCGTGGCGCCGGCTCACTGTCGGGCTCGACAAGTGAATATCAGCCTCGGCTGAGCGCCCAATCAGGAATCGTCCTGATTCCATAGCGAGTTCCTGCGGCGGCTTACCGGGAGAATGGATAAGCAGCCGCCGCCGGGATTCGACTAATGCCGGTACAAGCGCTGGTTTTGGTGCAGCAATTCTTGCCTCGAGATTCGAGTCGGCGCGCAGATTTCTCGCCGCCGCACTGACGATTTCGCAGGTCGCGGATGGGAGGCCATTCTTTGTAATAATTGCAATGCATTCTCGAAATAGCTTCGCGACGACGTGCGGGATGCCTCCGCTCAGATTGTGCAGCCGCTCAACGGCATCGAACTCAATCAGGCTCTGGATGTCACCGAAATTCATGGTGGCACACATCCGAGACAGAAAATCCCGGGTTTCGAAAATCGACAGTGGGCCCAATCTGATCGGCGAGCCCGCCTCCTTTCGAAGCCCATCAAATGCCGTTTTTTGCAGGACGTCGCCCAGCCGTTCGGCGCCCGACAAGATGACGAGCAGGCTGCGCCCGATTTGCGACGATTCGGTGGACTTCGCGAGGCGTGCAATACAATCGAGCAGCCACATCGACTGTTTGTCCGCTTTTTCCACGCACAGCACGGTGCGGTGGTTATGATTACACTGGTATTCGAGAAATAACGTCAGGACGTTTTGAAGATCGGAGAGTGTCAGATCTTTGGGGTCGAACCCTATCGCACGATTGATTTCGGCAAATGCTTCCAGGGCATTGGCCTGCGGATGCCGGATTCGCACTGACGTTGTGCGTTCATCGAGATCATCAATGAATGATCCAATCACCTGACCGAGTTCGAAGCTGTCCGCTCCGAGCATCAGAACGACCCTGCGCTGCTGTTCGAACGCTGTAACGAGTCTCGATTTCGCGACCTCCTGACGGCGCATCAGGGACGTAGCGGCAGGCGCGCGACCTACACCGCTGCCGGCTGCTTGCACAGATAATTCAACGCTCATTTTGTTGACCTCACTTAGCCTCGGAGACAAGGCACTTATGGGTTCTTATTGGTGTTTTTATCTTGTTGTCGTTAGTCTCAGTCTATGACGAATTGGGGATTATGTGAAGTCAACAATAGGTAGTCATCCTAAGTTACTGAAATAACTCATTAAACAGTAGGAATTAATCGCTCAGCCCAACGCAAAAACCGCCGCGATCGTCTGATCGCGGCGGCCGCCCTGCACCAAACCTCGGTTCGCTAGTTGTCCAGAGCGGTTTCCTGTTTGCGCTCGCCGACCGCGCCCAACCAGGTGGCAATACGCAGGTTGATCGCTACGCCGTGACGGTCGAGCACGGACCCCAGCGTTATCGCGCAGGCACCAAAAATGGCCAGGTCGATCCAGCTGCTGCCCAGCACCAGCGATAGCAGTGCCTCGAAACCGAACAGCGTGCTCGCAACCACCGTCAGGATTCCGGCAATCGTGGCGCTCCGATTGCGCAGCGCAATACCCGTCAGGAGCATCAGCCCACCGGCGATCAGGCTCAGAAATGCCGTCAGTGCGCCCTGCTCTGCCGCAAGGCTCAATATGAAGCTGGTGGCCACGAACAGACTGATGGAGAACGCTATTACGGCGGCAAGCTTGCGGCTTTCCGTGCGGCGAATCACGTCAAGCGTGAGCGCGCTGTAGGCGATTGAGAATATCGGCGCGATCAAGGCCCAGGTAACAGATGGAATGAGCGCATTCGTCAGTGCCGCGGCACACACAAACGCAAACGGAACCGACAGGATATCGAGTACCAATGCGACTCGCGGGCTTCTCTCCGGGAACATTGATGCCTGCCTGGCGGCCATGAACGCGGCCAACGACAGCATCGCGATTAACAGGCTATCCACCTGGTAGAAGTACATGCTCCGGAACAGAATGATGCCTGCCGGTATGAACAGGGTTATCAGGGCGAACTTGCCCTCCGCTGTTTTCAATGCGGCGTCCCTGGCGATGACATTGCGGACCACGTACAGCGCATACATCGTGCCCAGCAGGGCCACCGTACCCGCCGCGAGTGAACCGCGAATGGGCAGTAGCAGCATCATGTTCAACGCGAAGAAGTGTAGCGACAAGGTCTTGGCTGAATGCCGCGCCATGATTGCGAAACAGAACATCGTCACAGGCAGCAGTACCAACATCGCACCTGCAAGCGTAATACCCGTACTGGCGACATTCTCAATCTGCCACGTCGCATAGCTCGGGTAGGTCGTTAATGCACCGTCCCACTGGAATACCGAGTACAAGAGCGCACCCAGGATAGTGAAGTTGGCTGGAATGGACACCAGCGCCAGCCCGAAAAAGAGCCGCGCGCCCTTGGCCTCCTTTAGCCCATGGCTCAGGGCGAATCCCGCTGTTGCCAGCAAGCCCGTTTGCGTGAGCAGCATCAGGTAACGGCGAATGTCATTACCCTCGTTCCAGCCCTGCATCAGGAACAGCGACATCGAGGCCACCAGGACCGCGGCACCGAGAATACGTAACGCCTCGGAGACCGTGGCGAAGTTCCTGATCGAGTTCATGATCCGGTCGACATCGAATCGCGACGTCCTGGGCACGAATTGCGGCCCAAGGTCGACGTGGTAATCGTCGTCGAACTGATTGCTTACGCGAGTATTCACGACGGATTCTCCTTTTCGCTATTGAGGAGCAGGTGCAGCTCTGCACGCAGCGCCTCGGTATCCTCTTCGGCAAGAAACTCCGAGTCGAGCCGGTCCACCGAGGCACCGGCACCCATGAGGATTTCGGTTTCGCCAAGATTGATTTCCCAGCGGTCGAAGGTCTCTTCGACTTCCCCGTAAGACACGCCTTCAATATTGTGAATGGTGCGCATAGCCTCCGCGACGGACTGCCTCGAGCGCATCATGTTGCGCTGATGCGAAACCTCGCTGATGCGCGCTTCGATCTTCTTGACCTGCTCTGCAATGCGGCTCTCGAGTTCCTCGTGCTTCTCGATCGATTCCGCGAGGTTGCGAATCTGTGCTTCGCAGTCCTGGCGGCGACGCAGGCACTCCAGCGCCTTCGCTTCATCGCTGGACCCGATGCTCCGGGCACGCTCGGTCCAGCGGGAATGCGCATCCTTGAGTGACTGGTGACGAGTCTTCAGTGCACGGCCGTCCTTACGGACGCGCTCCAGGCGAACCCGCGAGCGCGCGGCCGCCTGTTGGGTGTCGCGCAGTGCAGCATTGACGATGGCGTCGTGATTCTCGACCTTGCTAACGGCGCGGTCGACCGACGATGTAAGTGTGGCTGAGATTCTACGAATCAGGCTCATGATGACTCCTTAAGCGAATGGTTAGTGCAGGATCAAGCCTAGGAGCCAGTACAACTATTCACAACCTTTTTCTGAAAAGTTACCCAGTAGACACCTTACGTCCTATTTTTTGATACTATTGATCTCGTTATGACAACTTCAATACGAATCATTGACGCACTCAAGCGGCAGCTGAAAGCACGCGGGATCACCTACAAGGGTCTTGCCCAGGAGCTGGGACTGTCGGAGTCAGCCGTCAAACACATGTTCTCGACCGGCAACTTCTCGCTCAAGCGGCTCGACGAGATTTGCGCCGTGCTGGAGCTCGACATCGGTGAGCTGGTCAACATCAGCGAGTCCCAACAGCCGATGCTCGAGCAACTCTCGGACGAGCACGAACGCGAAATCGTGTCGGACATCCGGCTTCTGCTGGTTGCCTACTGCCTGATCAACTTCTGGACCTTCGAGGAGATTCTCGAGCGTTACGATATATCCGCGCAGGACGGACTGCGCTACCTGCGCCGTCTCGATCGTATGAATATCATCGAACTGCAACCCGGCGATCGCGTTCGGCTGCTTATTGCCAACAATTTCGCCTGGAGAAAGAACGGAGCGATCGAGCGTTTCTTCACAAGCCGCGTACAGACGGAGTTCTTCAAGCATAGCTTTAGTGACGACGGCTCAATACGCATTGTAAAGAACGGCATGCTCTCCCGAAAAAGCCAGATTCAGCTCATCGAAAAACTCAAGGCAATCGGCGAGCTTTTTGACGACACCTCCTGGGACGAGCGCAAAATTCCGGCGCGCGAACGCCATGGAACGTCGATGGTGCTCGCGATCAGGCACTGGTTCTTTGAGGGATTTCGGGATCTCGAGCGAGGCGCAGAGTGAACTCAGATGTCCACCCAGCCATTGAAGCGCCGTAAGCACGAACAAAGACCAGGTCGGAGCGCCTCGCAAATAGGTTGCCGCGGAGACGCGAACCAGGGCGGCGAGTCGTTTGCTATCATGACCCGTCCAAATCACGGTGCCTCTATTGATGAATCAAACTGATCAACGTTTTTCCTCGCGCCTCGGAATGATTCTTTGCGTACTCGGCATCGCGGTCGGTACGGGCAATATCTGGCGATTTCCACGCATCGCCGCCCAGAACGCGGGTGAAGACGGTGCCGGTGCGTTTCTGGTTGCGTGGCTCGTGTTCCTGTTCGTCTGGAGCGTGCCGTTGATCATTGCGGAGTACGCGCTTGGTCGCAAAGGCCGTATGGGCGTCGTTGGCACGTTTGCAAAACTCGCCGGGGAGAAATTCGCCTGGATGGGTGCCTTCGTCGGCTTTGTCGCGACCGCCATCATGTTCTATTACTCCGTGGTCGCAGGCTGGTGCATCTACTACCTGATGAAAATGACCGTCGCGCCCCTGCCCCTCAGCGCCGAGTCGGCACAGAGCGTTTGGGACGGCTTCCAGGGCGGCGGCTTTCCCGTCGCATTTCATGCGCTGGCCATGGGACTCGGTGCCATTGTCGTGTGGAACGGAATACGCTCGATCGAACGCGCGAACCTCGTGCTCATCCCTACCCTGCTACTGATTGTTCTGATCTCGCTGGCACGTACGCTGACTCTCGATGGGGCGTCCGAGGGCATCACCTTCTTGTTCACACCCGACTGGTCTACGCTCGCGAAGCCGAAGATCTGGCTTGAAGCGCTAACCCAGAATGCCTGGGATACCGGGGCTGGCTGGGGCCTGATTCTGACCTACGGTGCTTACATGCAGAGCCGCCATGGAGTCGTAAAGAACGCAATCATCACGGGCGTCGGCAACAACACGGTTTCACTCCTCGCGGCGATCGTCATATTCGGCACCGTATTTGCCATTCTCGGCTCCCAAATGAGCAAGGGCGAGGTGCTGGAAGTGATGCAAACGAGCGGACCTGCCGCAACCGGGCTGACGTTTATCTGGATGCCGCAGCTATTCGCGAAAATGCCGGGCGGTAGTATCTTCGCCATATTGTTTTTCCTGGGCCTGTCATTCGCCGCCTTTAGTTCTCTCATCTCGATGATCGAGCTGAGCACCCGAATACTCGTCGATTTTGGCATCGCGAGACGCCAGGCGATCCTTGGCGTGTGTATTGTCGGCTTCACGCTGGGAATTCCGTCGGCAATTAATCTCGAGTTCTTCGCCAATCAGGACTTCGTCTGGGGAGTCGCATTGATGATCTCCGGAGCATTTATTGCGTTCGCCGTAATACGCCAGGGCGCGTCGCGGTTTCGCACCGAGAGTATCGACAACCAGCCGGATGACTGGAATGCAGGGCCTGTCTGGGATTCGATGATTCGCTTCGTCATTCCAACCCTCGCCGCAGTACTGCTTGGCTGGTGGCTCTACCAGGCCGCCGCCGTCTACGCCCCGGAACGCTGGTTCGATCCGTTCGACCCCTTCAGCATCATGACGTGCCTGGTGCAATGGGGCATCGTCCTGTTCTTACTTATCCTGCTGAACAGGCGGTTGGCCAAGCGAACTGTGGGTGCACCGTAGCCAAATAGGGGCAACTCCGAATTGCGCTCCATCCGGAAGGCGTGCACATTGAAGTAACGGGCCTTCGGAGAGCGCCATGAGAAGCACGGTAAAACTCACCTACGATTCCGATCATCACGTCACCGCAAGCAAGGAGCCGCACCACAAGATCATTGGTGTCGATTGCCCCTATACAGGAGACGGTGACGAATTCTCTCCCGCCAACCTCCTGTGTGTCAGCCTGGGCAGTTGCATGTTGCTGGCTATCGGGAGCGTTGCAGCACGCCACCACCTGGACCTCAACGGCACCGAACTGAGCGTGAGTTTCACAGAGGAAGCCAAGCCGTTTCCGCATGTCGCGTCGATCGACTATGAATTTAATATTCCGCGCCACTTCGACGTCGTCGATACGCGCCGGATCGAGAATGCGGCGGATCTTTGCCCCATCAAGTCCAACATCGGCAAAAACACAGTGATTTCGCTGAAATTCAACTACGACATGGCCCAGGCCGCCTGATTTCGGAACCAGTTCAAGTTTTGCCGGGTTGCAGACCTGTTCTCGTCAAGAATTGAGACCTGGCTAGCCCCGATCGCGTCGATTGGTTCATAGAATCACGGCGTTATGGACGAATCACTGCAGAAAAGTACCTTCCGGCTCGTATTTGACGGTCGCCTGGTCCCTGGCCGCAATCCGGTAGAGATTGAGGCTGACTTCACCCGCCGCTTTGGCGAGGCAACCGCGAAGACGGTGTTTTCGGGTAAGTCCGTGACGCTGAATCGGAACCTGAGTCGCGAGGACGCACAGAAGAAGCAGCGTATCTTTCGAGCAACTTGGCGTTGTTGTGCAGGTGGTCCCGTCGTCTCCCATAACGGCGGAACTGTCGCTGGTCGATGCGCCTGCACCAGCCACCCCGGAACCTGTAGCTCAGCAGCCTGCTCCACTACAGGAAGACCAGCCGCAGAAGGCTGATTTTGGTGTGCTGCCGGACCGCTCCCGCGCGAGATCGAAGAAAGCACCCACTTCCACCACCTATTCGCAAGCCGAACTTGCTGATGCCTTCAAGGACGCGACCGAGATACCCACTGCGTCAAGAAGCTACATCGCAAAGCTCGTTCCCGTGACGGCCTTGATGTTGCTGCTGCCGCTCGTTTACCTCGCAATCACGTTATTGAGTGGCGCAGGGACTCTGTGGGTCGCCGTCGAAGGGTTCTCATGGTTTGCCGACAGGCCAGGCTACGGTCGCTTGATCGGTGTCTCCGCTTCGCTGTTGGGCATGCTGTTGCTCACGGTCTTCCTGTTGCGGCCACTTGTCGCGAGAATCGACCGCGGTCCCCAGCCCGTTCGCCTCGACCCCTCACGCGAACCCGTTCTCTTCGACCTTGTCGATCGGATTACGGATGCTGTCGGGGCGCCGATGCCGGATGAGATCCTCGTAGACTCGGAGGCCAACGCCTCGGCTCACCTGACCCGCGGCGCCTTTTCGAACGGCCTGACCCTGACGATTGGCATGCCGTTGCTCTATGGACTCGACATGCAGTCACTGACAGGCGTGCTCGCGCATGAGTTCGGGCATTTTACGCAACGCGTTGGCATGCGCTCATCAGCACTGGTACACCAGATCAACTATTGGTTTCATCGCCAGGTGCACGAGCGCGACAGCTGGGACCGCTTCGTCGACAAGTGGCTCGAAGCCGAAAACGTCATACTGACGCTCGCCGCAATCATCGCTCAACTCGGCAGCTTCCTCGTCCGCCTGCTCCTGCAATTGTTATCGATTCTCGCTTCCTTGTTTAGCCACTCGCTGTCCCGGGAGATGGAGTTCGACGCCGATCGGTATGAGATCAACCTGGTGGGCAGTTCCGCGTATGAGAAAACAGCAGAGGGAATGCGCATGCTTGGTGCCGGACACCAGATTGCCGTGGCGGATCTGTCGCTGGCCTTTGACAGCGACAAGAAAGTCGACAACCTGCCTAAGCTGGCGGCTCTAAAAGCCTCGCGGTTTACTGACAGGGAGCGCAAGGAGATCATGTCTTACGTTGAGGAGACAAATACCAGTGTCTTCGACACGCACCCGTCCGACAAGGAACGTATCCGCAAGGCAATGGAAGCCAACGCAGAGGCAAACTTTTCGCACACAGGCCCGGCAGAGAAGTTGCTACGAGAGCCTGACCGACTCGGCAAACTTGTCACACTGCAGTGGTATCGCTCGCTCGGTATACATGTGACTCCCGACGATCTCATGCCGCTGGAGGAATTCGCCTCGGAAACAGACCTCCTCAAAACTGCCGATCAATCGATGCGTGCGTACTTTGGCGACCTGGCAATCACGCCCCAATATCTGCCACTGGCGACCACAAGCGCCCTCGCCAAATTGAACGATGCACAACTCGTTGCCACGCTCGAGAACATCAAAGAGAAGCTCCGTGTGGGCAAAACTGATTTCATGCTATTGCATAAACGCATGAGTGAGGACGCCGAATACCAGGTCTACTACCGGCAGGCACTGTTCTGGCGTCGGGCCAATTTCGAGATAGACCTGCATGCTTACCGCTTGCCACTCACAACCAGTGAAATCCCCGAGATCACGGCAAAGCTTGCGGGTTACAAGGCGTCCGAGAATGAGTCGCGCGCGGCGTTCCGGCGTTGTATTGAATTGCAGGGGCAACGCCTGAGTATCGGGCTGGAGATTGCGCGACGAAGAAACAAAGTCGACGGCGACGAACTCGAAAAATTGCGCCGTGCCTACTCCGCGCTGGCGGCTACGGAAGCGGACCTCACCAAGCTACGGGAATGCGGTGAACGTATCGATCTGTTGCTGCAGGGCCTCGACGCACTGCCCGAGGAACAAAAATTCCAACGCCAGCTGAACTCGGACAGCTCGACTAACGAACAGCTGCAACGTCGTATCCGCGCCTCGCTCGGTAGCGTCGCTGATCCGTTCGCAAATAATGCGTCGCTGGGTGACGTGCTGCCCAATGAATATGACGGACCCGGCGAACGCGAAACGCTCACGTCACTCAACGACGCGGCACGCATCATTCGATCTTTGGAGCGGACGACTGACAAGGTCCTCGGTCGCATGTCCGAGATCGCACTTGTCGCCGAACACTTACACTAAGATCAGGCCCCGCTGCCAACGCCCCCATAGGCAACACCGGTCAGCTGACACATATCGGTTTTGAAAGATGTCAGGTCGTCGGCGTTGAAGTCGGACAGGTGCCGGTGGCCGGCCGCGCGCGCAACGACCTGCATTAATTCCACCGACGCCTCGAAGAATCTCGCCAGGCGTTCTGCCGCGATGTCGACTGGCAGTCGTTCCCGCAAATGCGGCTTCTGAGTGGCGATGCCGACCGGGCAGTTATTCGTATGGCATGCCCGCATGCCGAGACAGCCAATCGCCTGGATCGCCGCGTTGGAAACGGCGACGCCATCCGCACCAAGTGCCATGGCTTTCGCGAAGTCGGCCGGGGTTCTCAGCCCACCTGTAATGATCAGTGAAATACCCTTCGCAGCGCTGGCATCGAGATGTTTTCTTGCCCGCGCCAGCGCCGGAATTGTCGGCACGGAAATATTGTCGCGGAAGATCAACGGCGCTGCGCCAGTGCCACCGCCGCGACCGTCCAGGATGATGTAATCGACACCGACATCCAGCGCTGCATCGATGTCTTTTTCGATGTGCTGTGCCGAGAGCTTGAAGCCAACGGGAATGCCGCCGGTCTTCTCGCGAACCTCATCGGCGAAATCACGAAACTGGCTTAAGCTGTCCCACTCAGGGAACCGAGCCGGAGAGATTGCGGCCTCGCCCTCCGCCAGTTCGCGGACTTGAGCAATCTTGCCCTTGACCTTGTTGCCTGGCAGGTGGCCACCGGTACCCGTCTTGGCGCCCTGGCCACCCTTGAAATGAAAAGCCTGGGTCTTCTGGACCTTGTCCCACGAAAAACCAAACCGGGCGGATGCAAGCTCATAGAAATATCGCGAATTCGCCGCCTGTTCCTCGGGCAGCATCCCACCTTCACCCGAACAAATACCGGTACCCGCACAGTTCCGCCCCTTTCGACAACGCCACCTTGGCCTCTTCGGACAACGCACCGAAACTCATGTCGGAAACAAATAGCGGAATATCGAGTTTGAGCGGCTTCCTGGCGTTCGGGCCGATGACGATGTCCGTGCCTACCGCTTCTTCGTCCAGCAACGGCAGCTTGTGCAATTGCCCGACGACGAACTGCAGGTCATCCCATTTCGGCAGGCTGTTGCGAGACACGCCCATCGCCGATGAGGGTCCGTGATGCCCAACCTTGCTCAAGCCTTCGTTGGCCAGCTTGCGGATGAGTTTTACGTGCGGTTCATCAGCTGTGCCGGTCGGGTCCTGGTACACGCCCTGGTAGCTGTTCCGATTGTAGGGTTGAGGATGGTCTTTCGCCCATTCGGCAATCTCGTCTTCGTCAACAAATACCTCGCCGCCTTCAAGCCAGGAGCTGAATCTCGGCAAGGTCTCGGAATTGTCGTATTCGCTGATTCCGGTATCGAGCCGGTAGTCCCATCCATGCAATCCGCAAATGATGTTCTCGCCGTCGATATGACCATCGGACATCAGCGCGCCACGGTGCGCGCAGCGTCCGTACAGCACACTGACTTCATCGTCGTAGCGGGTGACGACAAGATCGACGCCGGCTACGAGCGCGTGCGCCGGAGCTCTGTCCTCGAGATCGTCGAGAGAAAATATGGACAGTGCTTTCATTGCGTACCACCTCGATTAATTGAACGATGTGCAAGCAGCGTCATAACGAGCGCTATAAAAGCGGGTGCCGCCTGCACATATAAAATGGAAGGCTTTGCTGTTATCGCGCCGAAAACACCGGCAACGATTACACAACCCAAAAAAAACACTCTGAGCGACGTGGCATCCTGTTTGCGAAACAGACTCCAGATCAGTCCGGCTGCCAGAAACCCGTTGTAGAGGCCCTGATTTGCTGCAAGTACGGCCGTCTGTTCTGCAAACTCGGGCGTCAGCCCGAAGGCACGCAGTCCGGCCGGCCTGGTCCAGAGAAACATCTCGAGAACCAGAATGTACAGGTGCTCGATAGCGACGAGCGCCACCAGCACGGTTGCTGTTTTCTTCATCAGATGAACTATTCCTATACGCCTGCGTCACGGCCGGCAGGACCAGAGCATACGGCGCTTCCTATCTGATCCGCAAACTTGCGGCCCACCTGCGCAAATCCAACGAAGATCACAGAACACCATCACGAGACCATTACAATAGAAAGATCCTTGTGTGCCCGTTCCCGGAGAACGTCAATGAACAAGCTTGTATCGGTATCGATCTGTCTCATCCTGTGGTCTGGATTTGTCGTAGCAGAGCCAGTGTTGGATGAAGACACGGTTAAGGGAATCAGCGCCGAATTTACACAAGCGATTAAGGACGCCGATATAACGGTGTTCGAGAAATACCTGTACGCGGAGAGCAAAATCACCGTCGACCTGCACCCGTCCAATAGCGCCGGTCAGACGGAAATTAGCTATGACGATTACATGGGAATGATGAAGATGGCACTGCCCTTCATGCAGGACGCCGACATTCAGTTCGAGGTCCTGTCAATCGTCATTGACAACGAGAACAACCAGGCGACGATCAAAGAGAAGACGACCGCGATGATGGACATGATGGGCGTCAAGATAAAGGACGTGTCGATCAGCGAGACCACGTATGGCATCGTCGATGGTCAAATCAAGGTGCTGCGTGGCTTCAGATCAGCTTATCAGCAGCGAACCTGTCGAATAGTCAGCTGTCGTCGGGGCGATGAACACCCATGCGCCCTTTCAACTCGTGCTCCCATTCGTCCCGCATGTCGCGGAATCGTGCTTTGAAGGGCTCGTTTTCGCTGATCGGCACATCGGTGTCGTAGAGGCTCGCCAGGTCAACCATCATCCTGCGGTCCATTTCCTCGAACTCCTGCATCATCATGCTTGACTGGTCTTTGGTGAATCCGAGTGCCTCGAAGGCCGACCGCCCTGCCCTTATCGAGCTGTCATAGGTTTCACGAATAATGTCACGACAACCGATCGACCAGAGATCATAGACATGCATACGATCGTACGCGCGGGCTACGACGTGAACGTTGGGATGGTGGTTGATGACATACCGTGTCAGCTGCGTGATGGACTCCTTACCGTCAATCGCGACGACCAGCACCCGGGCTTTCTCAATACCCGCTGCATGCAGAAGATCGGGGCGAGTCGCATCGCCGAAGTACGCGCGCAACCCAAAACCACGCAGCATTTCGAGCTGCTCCGAGCTGTAGTCAACCACTGTCGTTTCGAAACCGGCCGCGCTCAACGCACGGTTGACGATGCCACCGAACCGGCCGTGCCCGGCAATAATGATCGTGGCGGACGAATCGATCGCATCGGCTTCGCGTTCCTGCCGGTTTGAATAACGCGGAGCGATCACCTTGTCGTAGAGAATGAACAGCAGCGGCGTCAGCAACATCGAAAGTGCGACGACCAACAGTAGTAAGTCGGCGACGTCGCCTGGCAAAACTGCGTTTGCCACAGAAAATGACAGCAGCACGAAGCCGAATTCGCCCGCCTGCGCAAGACCAAGCGTGAGCAACCACTTGTCGCCGCCCTTGAGTCGAAACAGGTGCGCGAGACCGTACAGCACCAACGCCTTAATCACGATCAGGCCAAAGGTCAGACCCAGGACCGTCCCGATATTGTCAGACAACAACGTGAAATTGATGCCTGCGCCCACCGTAATGAAAAAGACGCCGAGAAAAATTCCTTTCAGCGGGCTGATGTCGCTTTCGATTTCATGGCGGTAGTCACTGCGGGCCATTACTACGCCGGCAAGGAACGTCCCAAGTGCCGGTGACAGACCGACCATGGTCATGAGTAGCGCAATGGCCAACACCAACATCAGGGCGGTGCTGACGAACAGCTCCCGCAATCGCGACCGTGAGACGAAACGAAAAATCGGATCGGTAAGATAGTGCCCGGCGGCCACAACGACCGCGATCATGGCGAACGACACGAGCGCTACCTGCCAGCCCACGAGACCATCCACCAGGCTCAGATTCAATCCGAGGTGCTCTGTAGTGCCATGGCCTGGAGCGGCGACCTGCAGCGCCGCATCGCGTAGCTCGGGTATCGCCAGCAACGGGATAAACACCAGCATCGGGATGACCGCGATGTCCTGGAACAGCAGGACAGAAAAGCTGGCGTGACCGCCATCGCAGCGCAGCAAACCCTTCTCGTTCAGCGTCTGATTGACGATCGCGGTCGATGAGAGTGCGAGCACCATGCCAACGGCCAGACCGACCGTCCATGGCTGCCCAAGACCCACCGCGATGGCCGCAGCGAGAATCGTTGTCCCGACGACCTGCAGGCCACCCAGCACAAAGATTCGCGAACGCATCTCCCAAAGGGCCCTGGGACTCATTTCCAGGCCAACCAGGAACAGCATCATGACCACACCGAATTCGGCGAAGTGCTGCAGTTGGGTGACATCCGTATCGGCCCAGCGCAGCACCGGGCTTAGCACGATGCCGGCCAGCAGGTAGCCCAGTACCGAGCCAAGCCCAAGACGCGACGCAATCGGTACCGCAACCACGCCTCCCAGGAACAGGATCAGCGCTATCAGCATGAATTCAGGGGACACGGATACTGCTCTTGGAAAGGGCTACTTGCCCTTGACCAATATCACCTGGTACTCGGACATGTGGACCTTCCAGCCTTTCGCCGTGAGTCGCTCGATGACGAGCTTGCCCTTGCCGCCGTTCGGCATGTCGCAGTCGTCGATCAGGATGACCGTATCCTCGTGCAGGCACCCTTCTATCGCCTTGATCTCTTTCAGGTGATGATCCTGGCTGGCAGTCTGAATCGCCGTGTCGGTCTTGTGATAGTCGTAGCTGTCGAGATACAGAAAATCGACGGCATCCGTGAATTCGTCCAGGTAGGCCACTGAGTCCGACGTCACCAGCGTCACGTTGTCGGCGAGATCCATGTCATTGACCGCTACGCCGGCACGTTCAGTTGCCTCGGGGTCTATGTCAACCGAGTAGAGATGGGCATTGTTTTGCTTGGCCCATAAACCGAACACAATCGTCGAAGCCCCATCGCCTTTCGACTTCTCGAGCCCCATGCGGGCAACGCCGGTTTCCAGCAAGGTGGTGGCGCCGCGTTCGTCGAGCAGGCGCAGGACTTCGCGCAACGTGTCACGGCGCTTGCCGAAGTTGTACCTGCGCGGCAGTAGCGGTTCGAGTGTCTTGTAGCGGACTAATTTGCGGATAACCGCCGCGGCGACCGCCACGACGATGAGAGCGAGTAGGAATTTCATTGGAAATCAGTGAGCTCCGGCTTTGGGTGCCGTAACTTTACAATGAACCCCCGCCCCGCGCGATGTCTTTTACGGGGCCGCGAGCTTCTCCGCGATCCAGTCATCCACCACATTGTCGAGCAATGCCAGCGGCACACCACCGTTCGTCAACACCACACGGTGGAACTCTTTCAGGTCAAATTCAGCGCCCAACTGGTCCTGCGCACGTTGCCTCGCATCCAGAATGTGCAGCATCCCGATCATGTAGGCCGTCGCCTGGCCCGGAACGACGCTGTAGCGCCCTGCCGCGCCTTCTGACGAGCTGCGGCTTGCGCCCAGATTGTCCATATTGAACTGCACGGCCTGCTCGAACGACCAGCCCATGCTGTGGATTCCGGTATCCATCACCAGGCGGGCCGCCCTCAACGCCTCATATTGAAGCCGTCCGAGGTCCCCGTAAGGGTCGCTGTCGTACCAGTTCAGTTCGTAGGCGAGTCGCTCTGCATACAGCGCCCAGCCTTCGACAAACGCCGTAAATCTTTCCGTCTTGCGGAACGCAGGGCCGTCCTGATCCATGGCGATCCCGATCTGCGTGTGGTGGCCCGGAATAGCCTCGTGATACGTCAGCGATGGCATCCGGAACCACGCCTCGTCGAATTCCGTACCCGCGTAGAACGCGCCCGGACGGCTGCCATCGAAACTGGGAGCGATATAGAAGCCACCAAAGCGGTCTTCGGCGACGACAACATTCGCGGACGGAAAGATATCGAAAGCCTGATCAAGCTCCAGCTCCGTCGCCTGGATAATAGCCTCGTAGGTGGATTTCACGTCTGCGGCAGGTATCACGCCACCATCCGCTGTTACGCGCGCATAAAGCTGCTGTAGTGTCTCGTTCTGCGGGTAACCGAGTTGATCGAAGATTATCCGCATCTCCGCATGGATCCGCTGCAGATGATCGAGACCGAGCTGGTGAATCTCGGCTGCGGTCAGGTCAGTCGTCGTGTGGTGGCGCAACATGAAATTGTAGTACTCGCTGCCTCGCGGGTACTGTCCTACCCCGATGCTCGCCGGTGCGATATTACGGAGGCTCTGTAGCTTGGCCCGGAGGTTTCGGTAGGCCGGCTGCACGCTATCGCGCACGGCCGCAAGTGCATTGTCCCGCAGCGCCTGTCGTTCGATAGCGTTGATCGTTAAAACTGTGTCCAACTTGTCACGGAAGCTCGTGTAATAGGAGACGTTTGCCGGCGCTGCATCGGCAATCTGCCCGAGACCGAAGATTGCAGCGTCTATCGTGAGTTGTGGTTCGATAATCCCTGCACCGCTTTGCAGTGTCAGGTAATCAACGACATCAGCGAATTTATCGTCAACAGCATACAAACGCGCAAGGTACTCGTTGGCTTGGGTCAGTGACGTAACCGGATGGATGTCCGTAAAGAAACGCTCCGTACCGTTCTGTACGCCATTAAAGTTATAGGTCGCAGCAAAATCGAAGTAGATGTAGTCCAGCGAATCGATGTAGTCCTGCAGGAACCACTCATAGAAATCGTAGGTCAGCTTGTCTGCGCTTGACAGGCTGCTCGGGTCATAGCTACGCAGGGTATCCAGCACAACCTGGTAGAGGGTAACGGTCTCGCGCCTGTAATCATCAGAGAGATCGTCGAGGCCGACATCATCCAGCGGGTAAATACTCGTCAGAGCCTGCCAGATAATCGTTTCCGGCGATCGGTACAGGAGCGCCTTGTACGACTCTTCGTAAAATGCATCGAGGGCCAGTCCCTGCAGGTCACTGGCGAGCTGTTCTGCAAGAGTAGAAACTGGCGGTGGCGGTGGCACTGCGACAGGCGCGCTCCCGCCTCCACCCCCGCAGGACGTCAGGAATACGAGTACAAGCAGCGCTGCAAGCGGCCTTTTCATTCTGGATCTCCCCCAAACCATGCCGTGTTACAACAGACTCAAGCGGAAGCCAGATGTTCCGCCGTCCTGATCAGTATTAAATCAGACCCGACTGCTGCAGTGCAGCCAACAGCTGCGTCCAGCGCTGCTCAAGGGTGCCTGTATAGCCAATTGAGATTCGCAGGAGGCCCGGAGAAATGCCAGCCGAGTCCTTGTGTTCGTCGCTCATCTCACTGGAGGTGCTCGACCCGGAGCAGGACATCAGCGTGTCGAAATAACCGAGGCTCACGGCAAGATACCCGAAGCGTTGCTCGTTTTGCAGGCACGACATCAGTGCATTGGCAGTCTCCTCGTCGCCAACGTCCAGCGTAAACACGCCCCCGTAGCCGTATTCCTCACAATGAAGATCCTTAAACAGTGCGTGATCCGGATGATGCGGCAGGCCCGGGTAGCCAACCTTGAGACCGAGTTCCTCCAGTCGCGCCGTCATGGCGAGCGCCCGTTCGCTGTGTGCTCTCATGCGCAACGGCAAATGAGGAATCCGCAGGCTGATTCCGGCAGCCACGTTCGGGTCCATGGTCGGCCCGAGCAGCATAAGCGGTCCCATATGCAGGTCCATGAGTTCGCCTATGAACTCCTCGCTGCCACAGATGGCACCCGCAATAACGTCGGAGGCGCCGCTGATGTATTTCGTAATGCTGTGCACGACGATGTCGGCGCCGAGCACCGCAGGACTCAGAATCAGCGGGCTGAATGTGTTGTCGACGACGACCGGTATGCTTTTTTCCTTCGCGAGAGCTGACAGTCGTGGAATGTTGGCGACCCTCAAGGTTGGGTTCGAGATGCTCTCGGTGAATATCAGCCGGGTCTTGTCCGTTATTGCGTTGGCCACGGCATCAAGGTCAGTAATGTCGACGAAGCGCGTGGTGATGCCCGATTTGGCGGGCAGGAAATCGTGCAGCAATGCGTACGAGCCGCCATAGATCGTATCCGAGGCCACAACCTCGTCACCGGCGTTGCAGAGGCACATAATGACGCCGGAAATCGCCGCCATGCCGCTGGCAGTGCAGTACCCGGCTGCCGTGCCCTCCAGCGCTGCCATCTGGCGGCCCAGGTTGTACACGGTCGGATTGAAGTGCCGGCCGTAGAGATAGCAACCTTTGTCCGGACCCGCGCGGCCCTGGAACAGGTCGGGCATGGTCTCCGGATCGATGACGGTGAATGTCGAACTGGTCTCGACAGACATGTTGACACCACCGTGTTCCCCGAACTCGTGACGCAGGTGAGCAAGATCCTCAATGGGGTTTCGGCCACTCATGATTGTTCTCCCTGTTGACCAGACTGGCCGACGGGGAATCAGGCGCCTTTCTTCAGAACCAGCAGATTACCCAGCAGGACCAGCGATGTACCTGTAACGATCGGCAGATCCAGTTGCAGCCCTTCAAACGCCATCGACAGCACCAGGGCGACCACCGGGAACATGACCGTTGCGTACCCGGCCTTGTGGGCGCCGATTCTGCCAAGCAGCGTCAGGTATGCCCCGAACGCGACGACCGAGCCAAATATTGCCAAATAGACCAACGAAGTAATGTACGTAAAAGTCCCGTCAAAATTGAATTCATGACCACTGGAGACGGCCACAATTGCGGTAATTACTGCGCCATAGAACATTCCCCAGGCATTCCCCTGCATGACCGGCAGCGCCCGTTTCTGCGAGGCCTGTGACACCATGTTGCCGCCCGATGCCATCAGGGCACCCAACATCGCCAGCGTGAAGCCGAAGAACACGCCATCATCAAAGGAGACCGACTCAATTCGTGGCGCGAACAGCACCACGATCCCGACGACGCCCAGCAAAGCCCCAAGCAACACGCGGCCGCCGGCACGGGTACCGAACAGCACGCGCGACAGGACGATGTTCATCCACAACATCATCGAAAAGGCGATGGCCGCCAGTGCCGACGTGATATAGACCTGTGCCCGATACGCCAGGATGTAGTTCAGACAGAAAAGGAAGAGCCCCAGCAGACCGAACCATAAGTGATCTTTTACTTTAAATAAAAGCGATAAGCCTTTTATTTTACTCCAAATAAATAGCACAGCAGACGCGAGCGCATAGCGGTATACGATCGACACCTCTGGCTCTACCACACCCAGCTGGTATTCGATGGCGAGCCAGGTCGAACCCCAGATCAGTACCGTTACTGCATAGAGAAACGCATTACTCATCAGCCAATGCACTTGCGTTCCAGCTTTGCGACGAACTTCTCATCATCCCTGGCCGCCGTGAAGAACTTCGCCAGGAATTCCAGGCGCCGCTCTGTCTCTTTGTCGCTGGTATCCGGCAGAGCGCGGACTAACGCAGTGATCTCGCCCTCTCGGTCCACAATGGTCTGAACTGCCGCCGCGATCGGCAGCCCAGGAATACAATAGCCGCGATAGCGGCGGACCCGTACGTTTCTGATACCCACGCCTGGGTCGGGACGCGCGTAGGGGGCATTCACCAGGCCTGCGAGATCGAAATCGTAGGGAACCAGGTAGTGCACACCGTCTTTCGCCACCAGCGTGCCGTTATGACAGCAGTCTTCCTCGTCGGTCGCTGTCACCAGCGACCAGTCGGTATTCGCAATCAGGTAGTGGAACACGAAGACCAGCGCCGCCTGCTCGGGCTGCAAAAGGGATTTCACAACATGTGGCGCTCCAACCACGTCACCCTGAGTCCGCGTCGCGAGCTCTGCATCGGGCTCTAGCAAGAAGCCGTAGCGGATCAGCGGCTCACTTTCCGCCTTCGTGGTGTCGACGTAACTGATGCGCATGAGACGTGTGCGATACGCGGTATTCGAGAGCATCCCGAAGATACGGTATGCCGCGTACTCCGCCAGAACATTCTGTTCGTACTTACCCGAAGCCTTGCAATGCGTGACCAGCTTCAGCTTGTCATGGCCCTCGAAGACACTGGCGTCCACTGCGTCGGCGTCAAACTTCAGCCTCAGCGGCGGAAACTGGCACACGCGGGCCCTGCTGTTGCCGCGGACGCGAACCGACACGGGGAGCTCCTGACCATCCAGCAACAGCTTGAAGGGCCGTGCCTTGCGGTCATCCTGGTCCTCGATTGTCTGCTGCAGAGGACCCTGGAGGGACACTTCAAGCACCTCGTCGCGATCGAACAGGGAGCCACCGGCGTGCGCAGTGCCACCCCATACGAAGAGCAGGATTTGTGACCACCATAGGAGATAGTGACGGGGCATAGGCGGATAATAACCAGATGCCCAACGGACTGCTCATATTGCCGGTTATCGTGCCCGTGTTGTTCTGGGCCGTGTACCACTACCACAAGGACAGGCACCTGCCTGAGCCGCTCGGCAACCTCGTGCTTTGCTTTGGCCTCGGAATCCTGGCCTCGGGTCTGTCGAAGGGCATGTACATGGGGCTGGAGCCACTGGGACTTCGCTACGATGCCGTCGCGCTCGCGGACCAGAACGGCCCGGCCCTGTTCGCATACGCCATGCTGGCGATCGGCCCGATCGAAGAACTCGCCAAGCTGCTGCCCTTCCTGATCGTTGTCATTCACATGCGCGCGTTCGACGAGCCGCTCGACGGCATCATCTACGCCTCATTCATCGCGCTGGGCTACGCCGCAGTGGAGAACTACTACTACCTGGATTTTCTGACCGGCCTTGAATCGGCGGCACGAGGGTTTGCCGGCCCGGTCATTCACATCCTGTTCGCCTCGATCTGGGCGCACTGGATCACCCGGGCGTGGCTCATAAAAGCGTCGATAGTGGTGCCCGCAATACAGGGATTCCTGCTTGCGGCCGGGCTGCACGGGCTCTACGACTTCATGGTATTGATGTACCCAATCGCTGCGCTGCCGATTGCGGCCGTGATGATTGCATCAATCTGGATATGGCGGCTACGTCTCATGCAGCGTATGCATGAGGACGCCGTACAGGACTCTGAACGCTAGCTTAGCCGCGGTTGTAAGGATTGCCGCTATCAGGAACGGCTACGGGCTCTTCGAGCGTCAGCTCAAGCTCGTCACCGGCGTCAAGCAGCAACTCGGAGCACCGCCGCTGAATATCGGCGAGCTTGAGTGACACATTTGACTCCGCGAGCGGTATGTCGTTGAAATCCTTTTCCATCTTCCCTTCCATATCGATTTCTGTCTGTGTTTAGCGACAGGCTATATGTCGCAGTATAGAGACAGCAACCTGGCCAAAGTGTGAACCAGATCACACTAAATTTGCTCACAATTCGGCATTTCATGCACTTATGTAAAAACAACGGAGTCTGAGGAACCCGTCACCCTGAAGGTGGGTGCTGTTGCAGCACGGACATCAGTATTGCGATCCCTTCCAGGAAGTTGCCGAGGCGCAGGTTCTCGTTGGGACTGTGCTGATTATTGTCGATATTGACGGTGGGCACCGATGCGGCCGGCAAGTCCAGGACCTCAATGATCGGCGCAATCGGGATGGAGCCTCCCATGGTGACCACCACGATCGGTTCCTCGCCGAACAGGTGCCGCATTCCCGCCCTCGCCATGCGTGCCGGCGGTGCCTCGGGGTCGGTCCGAAACGCACCGTAGGAGACCGCGTGATTCAGGCGCACTATTCGTGGGTAAGCCATACGCTCGTCTTTTGTTGGTGCATGATCCAGCACCGTGAACCCGAGGCTTTCAATATGGGCCCGAACCAGGCCTATAAGACGAACGGGATCAGATTCGAGTACCAGCCGGATGTCGATCTCGGCCACAGCCGTTGGCGGAATAATGGTTCGCGATGCCGCACCTGTCCAACCAGCGGACAGGCCCCGGATATTCAATGACGGATACTGGAGCGCTTCCTGCAGGCTGCCGGCCACCGCGTCGGATCGAACCAGGCCCATCGACGCCAGTATCGCTTCCTCATCGTCCGGAACGGCCTCGAGCATCGCCCGAGTCCTGTCGTCGATGGCCACGCCGTCGTAGAAGCCGTCGATCGTGACAACGCCGTCGGGTGTCTTCATCGACGCGAGAATCTGAGACAACGCGAGGGCCGGATTCGGCACGAAATTGCCGTAATGACCACTATGCTGTGCTACTTGCGGACCGTAGGTGGTCAGCGTGATCGTCGCGATACCCCGCGCGCCAAGTGACACGGTCGGGCGATTCGACGCATGCGGCGGTCCGTCGAAGATCAGGAGCATGTCGGCCGCGAGCAGTTCGCTGTTTGCCCGGACGGCGGCCGCGAGGTTGGGCGACCCAAGCTCTTCCTCGGTATCGATCAGAACCTTGAGGTTGTAGCCGAGGTTTCCCTTCACGCTGGTCAGCAACTCGATCGCCATCAGGAACTGCGTCATCGGTCCTTTCGAATCCGATGCCGAGCGGGCGAAGATGCGCCAGTCCGGATTCAGCGTGCCCTGCACTGCATCCCAACTGATAATTTCCCAGTCCCCGTCAGCAGTCTGCTTCTTGAGTACGGCCTCGTAGGGGTTCGGCTGATGCCAGGCGGCAGGATCCACAGGCTGGCCGTCTGCCTGCAGGTAGATCAGCACCGTCTTGCTCGCGCCTGCAGAGAGACGTTCGGCGTAGATCGACGGGCTGCCCTCAGTGGCAATGAGCCGCGTGGCAAAACCGCGCTGCTCAAAGGCTCCCTGCACCCAGCTGTTCAGGCTGCCGATCTGGTCCGGGAAGTTCGCGTCATTGGGCAGCGACAGGAACTCGCGGTACAGGGAAATGGCCTCCAGCGCATGGCTGTTGACCAGGTTACGGATCTGGCCGGCACTGATGCGGTCGGGCAGCTCCTCGCCGCACACCGATGCGCCCAGCAAGACAACACTCAAAAGAGCGCCCCGAAGAGCAGACTTTAATAGTTTACTAATCAAATCTTATACATTAAAGTTAATGTGAACTACGAATAAAAAACAGGCGCGAACCCGGTCAAACTGATGCGCCTGGCTCAGAATTTGAGCATCGTCGAGCCCCAGGTGAAGCCTGCCCCAAATGCCGCCAACAGGAGCGTATCGCCGCGCTTGATACGCCCATCCTTCACCGCCTGGTCGATAGCCAACGGGATCGATGCACTGGAGGTGTTGGCGTGCTCATCGACCGTCGCGATGACGCGCTCCATCGGCAGGCCGATTTTCCTGGCAGCCGCCTTGATGATGCGCATATTGGCCTGGTGCGGAACAAACCAGTCAATATCGTCGATGTGCCCGTCCAGGTCGGCAATGGTCTCGCGTGCGATGCTGTCAAACGTCGCCACAGCGCGTTTGAACACCGCATTGCCGTTCATTTCGATGAAGGCCTCGCCCTTACGGGTGATGTCGTAGCCAATAGAAACGCCCTGCTGCACGTGCAAGAGCTCCTCGTACTCACCGTTTGCGTGGATATGCGTCGACATGATGCCGGGTTCGTCGCAGGCTTCGAGAACAACGGCTCCCGCGCCATCGCCAAATAGCACGGCTGTGCCACGGTCTTCCCAGTTGGTAATGCGTGACAGCGTTTCGGAGCCGATGACCAGGGCTTTTTGCGCCCCACCGGTCTGTATGAAGCGGTTCGCGAGGTCCAGCCCGTAGAGAAATCCGCTGCAGGCTGCGTGCACGTCGAACGCCGGGCCGCCCTTGGCGCCCAGTCGCCGTTGAACAATGCAGGCGGTCGACGGGAATACTTTGTCGGGCGTGGCCGTTCCGAGAATGATGAGGTCGATCTCATCGGCGCCGACACCCGCCATTTCCATAGCTCGCTTTGCGGCTTCGAGGCCCATCGAGCCTGTCGTTTGACCCTCACCTGCGATGTGGCGACGCTTGATGCCCGTGCGTTCCTGGATCCACTCATCCGAGGTATCCATGATCTTTTCGAGATCTTTATTACTTACGACCTTCTCTGGCAGGAAGCTGCCAATTCCAGCGATACGTGCATAAGTCATCAGGTGTCCCTCTTCAGGAACGCCGCGATCTCACGCAGCGTTGGGTAATCGAACAAATCGCTGATATCCAGTTTGCCCGGAAACTTCTCATCGATCGCCAATACGACTTCGGTCAGCGTTAACGAACTTACACCGACTTCAAACAGGTTGTCATCTGCGCTGATCGTGCGATCTTTGGCCACTTCTCGACAAATCAGCTCGAGTTCCGCGACCAGCGGGTCGGCATCGACCGACTCGTCCGCTGCCTCGGATGGCCGCAGCTCCTTGAGCACAGCGTCAAATTCCCCGTCGAAATAGGATTCCAGCAGCTTGCCGCGCTGCACTTTGCCGCTGGTTGTCTTCGGGATTCTGGGAACAGGGATCACCGTGTCGACCGCTATGCCGGTCTGTTCACCGACGACGTCACGCACCGCGTCGATCAATGGCCTGAATTTGTCGAGATCCTGGCGATACAGAATGAAAGCAACGAGTTCCTCCGTCTGTCCGCCCTTGGGCGTGGCGCCGGCCACCACAACCTTGTTGAGGTCGAGGCCGTCGATCCGCGCGACGATTTCCTCGATGTCATGCGGATAGTAGTTCTGCCCGTTGATGATGATGATGTCTTTCTGGCGGCCTGTGATGACGAGCTTGTCATCGACAAAGACGCCACAGTCACCTGTTCGCAACCAGCCGTCCTCGGTGAAGAGCTCGGCTGTCGCTTCAGGGTCGCCATAGATTCGCTCAGCCATGCTGCCACCATGCAACTGGATGTGGCCAATATGGCCGGGCGAAAGCTCAGCGTCGTTGTCATCCGTGATGCGTATATCGACGTCGCGGATCGCCTTGCCGACCGTGACGAAACTGACGGCGTCGCTATCCGCCTCGTCCACTGGTCGGAACGTCTCGCCGATTTGCAGGCTGTGACGGTCCATGATGACGCGCCCGTATTCAGGGCCCGGCTCAGAGAACGACACACCGACCGTCGCCTCCGCCAGTCCGTAGACCGGCAGCATCGTGTTGCGCTTCAACCCGTGCGGCGCCAGGGCTGTCAGGAATTCCTCACACAGGTCCCAGGAAATCGGTTCCGCACCGTTGAGAATGCGTTTCACCGACGACAGGTCGATGTCCGGCAGCCCTTTGCGAACAAACAGTTTCAGGAAATGTTTGTAGCCGAAATTTGGTGAACACAGTTGCGTGGCGCGCAGCTCGCTGGCCTTGCTCATCCACAGCAGTGGTCGACGCACAAACACGCTGGTATCCATGACCGCGTGGTTCATGCCTGCCGCAAGCACGCTCAGGTGGTAACCGATCAGGCCCATGTCATGCGTCAGCGGCATCCAGCTGAGTGCCTGGTCGTCGTCGCGCCAGTCAGCGCCCTCAACGATCGCGCGGATGTTTACGCACAAATTGCGATGCGTCAGTACGACACCTTTCGGGTCGCTGGTTGAACCCGACGAATACTGGATGAACACGGGATCGTCGGGCGTCGCTGCATGCAGTTCGCCGTGCGCACCGGGTTCGACATCGCTCATCAGGACGGCGTGGGTCTCCAACAGCTGCGTAATGTCGGCCAGCTCGCGCTCCTTCGCAAAATCGAGCAAACGCTGCAGCAGGTCCATCTCGGTGAACAGCGTGACGTTCTCGAGCTGCGAGAGAATGCGGAACAGCTTGAGCTTGTGCTCATCGCTGATACCGACGGCAACCGGCACCGGCACGATGCCGCCCAGAATGGCCGCCCAGAAGGCAATCACGAAACTCTTGTTGGACTTGCTGAAGATAATGAGTTCGTCGCCCGGCTTCATGCCCCGCTGTTGCAGCGAGCCCAGCAATGCGAGCGCTGCGTCCCACAAACCGGAAAAACTGAGAACGGTCTCGTCGTGTTCGCCGTCGATGAAACGGATTTCCCGGTCGCGGTCTTTGACGTCCGCCAACAGGTCGATCATGGTGTTGTAGAGCTTCATGTGTTCCTTAACGTATGGAAGGTTGCATCTGGATATCTTCCGCCGAACGCAGATTAATCGCCAGTTCGAGTTCCGGCTCGGCGGCGTCGACCGGCTGCATGCGAAAACGCGGCAGCAACAGTCCCAGGTGTACTTTCATTTCGAGAAAAGAGAAATATTCGCCGAGGCAGCGTCGTGGTCCCAGCGAAAACGGGAAATACGGCAGGTCCTTCTTTGGCTTGTCCGACGGTGCGAAACGATCGGGATCGAAGCGCTCCGGTTCCGGCCAGTAGTGATCAGTGCGGTGCAGTATGTAAGGCGAAAGGTAGATGTCGGTCCCTGGCGGCACGTCGTACTCTTCGAGTTCGTCTTCCGCGTGCGAGCGACGGGTGAACAGCCAGACCGGGGGATACAGTCGCAGCGCCTCTTCCAGCGTCTGTTGCGTGTATTCCATCTCGGCGAGATTCTCGGCTGTGATAGCGGATACGGTCGGCACCAGGCGCTGTGCCTCATCGATCAGTTTCGCCTCGACCTCGGGGTGCTTCGCGATCAGGTACCAGACCCAGTTGAGCGTGTTCGCCGAGGTCTCGAAACCGGCAACGATCAGCGTCATCAGTTCATCAAGCAGTTCAGCGTCGGCAAAATGATTGCCCTGCTTGTCGGTTGCGTCCAGGTACATGGACAGGAAATCGAAGTGCTGGCTGCCCTTCCCCGCACGCCGATCGGCAATGATGCTCAGCAGCAACTCGCGCAATTGCCGTACTTTCATGACGACACTCAGGTCGCGCGTGGAATCGCGGCTCAGGAATGCGAACGGATTCTCGCCTTCGGTCAGAATCCGATGTTCATAGTCGTCACCGAAAATGCTGATCAGTATGAGCTCCAGGGCGAAGTCGCTGGTCTCTGCTGTGATATTGATCGTCTCGCCGTTCGCCGCCGCCTGGGCCCAGCTCGCAGCACGCCGATCGGTGCATTCAACCATCACGGTCATCAGGCGATGCACATTCTGCCGGCTGAATGCCGGCTGGATCATCGTTCGGGAACGACGCCACACGTCGCCATCACTCACGATGAGCCCGTTGCCCAGGAGCATCTTGACTCGTTCGAATCCCGGCCCCTTGTGATACTTGCTGTGACGCCGGGCAAGAATCCTGCGTACCTCCACGGCATCGTTTACGAAGTAGGCCAGCCGGCCATTCGGCTTGAAGCATGCTGACCATATCGCCGTGCTCACCCTGAAGTGCCTGCAGCGTCGCCAGCGTCTCCGCATCAATGCCGAGGGTCACTGGCTGGTCGGGCCCGGGTGGCCGCCTGTGGTCGGGCTGGGGTTCGGTCATGGGGTGTGCTGAAACGACAGGAATGGCGGTGGGAAAGCAGGCGCAATATTACATTGACCCGCGGAGATTCGATACTGCAAACTCCGGATCTTGAACGATAAATCCCCCAAGCACTTCGATTCCGTCGAGTCACGCCGCAGCACCTCGTCGCGACGTCGCATGACGCCGGCACGCCGTTTGTACTATTTTCTCGGTCTTCCGGTGCTGCGCGGAGTGATCAGGCTCCTGACCTCGACCTATCGCATCGAAACCGTCATCGGGGCCAATAATATCGAACCCTTCATCGGCGCTGACGCCGTTTGTGCCCCCGCCTACTGGCACCAGCACCATGTTATAGGCTCCAGGCTGATTCGCTCCTGGATACAGCGTGGCTTCAAGGCCTGCTTTCTTGTATCAGGCTCGGTAGACGGCGACGTGCCGGAGCGCGTGGCACGGGCCTGGGGCGCGGAGGTTATTCGTGGCTCGGCCAACCAGAGCGGCGCGCTGGCACTCCGCGATCAGCAGCGCATGATGAAAAATGGCTATTCGATCGTTACGACCGCAGATGGTCCGCGCGGGCCGAAGTACGAATTCAAGCCGGGCACGGTGCTTATGGCCCGTATTGCGGGCGTTCCGATCGTCCCGATCGGCTGTGCTGCGGAACGGGCGTGGTACCTGAACCGCTGGGACGATTTCATGATTCCCAAGCCATTTTCCCGCGTGGCTATTGCCATTGGCGAGCCCATCCCGGTACCGCGGGACATCGCCCTGGACGACCTGGAGCCCGTCAGGGAGCGCGTTCAGGCCGCAGTCATGTCCCTTATGAGAGACTCTGAAAACGCTCTCAAAGCCGGCTGAGGAGGTCGCCCTGAGAATCCTGACCCAAATAACGCTAGCGCTCGCCGCCGTGGGCATTTTTGCCGTGTCTGCAGCTGATGGGGCTGAATTAACGCCCCACAGAGCCGAGTACAAGGTGAAAATCAGTATCGTCTCCGGACAGCTGAACACCGAGCTGCGTGCCACGGAAACCGGCTACGTTGCCACCCACGTGATCAAGCCCAAGGGTATTGCGAAGCTGCGTGGCGGACAAATGTACGTGCGCTCCGAGTTCGCGACGGCCGCAGACGGTGTCAGGCCCGTCAGCTTTCATGAGGTCGACACAATTCGTGGCGATCCTGAAACCCGCATCCAGTTTGACTGGACCACGAACCAGGCCAGCGGCACCGTGGGCAGCGAAGAGGTGCTTCTACAGCTCGATGGCATCGCCCACGACAATGTCTCGATCCAGTACGAGCTGATGCACGATCTGCTCAATGGTGAGCCGAGCGAGACCTATGTGCTGTTCGATGTCGACAAGATGCGTATTGCCAACGTGCGCAATGTCGGCACCCGCGAGATCACGACCAGAGCAGGCAACTACGAGGTGGTTGGTATCCAGCACCAGAAAGAAGGGTCATCCCGGGTTACAACCCTGTGGTGTGCCGCTGAACTGGACTACCTGCCCGTCATCATCGAGCAGCATCGCAAGGGCAAATTGAATTTCCGGGCAACGTTGACCAGCTACAGCCCGACCTGAGCCGCGCTGCCCTAGCCGAACAGGATCGAGAGCTGCAACACCAGCAGTAAAGCCGCCGTAAACAGACCCGCCGCCAGCAGGCTGGCACCCCAGCGCGCCAGAACCGGCGCATTCGCTATCCCGGCATTGACCGGCGCTGCCGGCAGCACCGCGAGACAAGCGAGGGGATAAACGACCATCGCCGCGCGCGGATAGCGAAAAGCCCAGGTCTTCAGCTCCCGGCGTGCACTCATCTCTGAAACCAGATCATCGATCCTGCCGAGCTCCCGGGCCGCCAGAAGGCGCGCTTCCCGTCTGGAGACGCCGTGATCAACGGCGGCATCGACCAGGTCATCATAATGATCGCGAATCTCGTTAACGGTCCGGTGCGCATGTCGCGGCGCTATGCCGCTTAGCACCAGACGTGTCGCCAGGTCATTGAAATCGGGTTCACGCATGGCCGGGGCTCTCCAATGCCGTCTCGATACCGTTTTGAATCCGTCGCCAGTCGTCCTGCAGGTCCTGAAGCCGGCCACGGCCCTGTTTTGTCAGAGAATAATAGACGCGAGTGCGTCCGCCAACGGGTTTGCGGCGGGCTTTGAGCGAACCACTGCGCTCGAGGCTGTGCAATACCGGGTAGATGACGCCCTCACCCAGGGATATCGCCTCGCCAGTCACTTCTTTAATCGACCGGACCAGCTCGTAGCCGTACATCTCGCGGTTATCGAGAAGCCTCAGCAGCAGGAGTTCAGGGACGCCGCTCATGAATGGAGGGTTGGTCTTAGCCATCCGCCAACCATACCTCGAACTAAAGGGTATAACAAGACTTACTTTGTGGTTCTAGGTATGTATTATATACCTTGTGATTCGAGGTATATAAGCCGGCGGGAACCTGACAGGAGCTACACCATGTTTGCCAGATACGCATCTGCCGTGACCACAGGGACCCTGATGACACTCGCCCTGTTGTACGCCATGCAGGGACTCATACACCTTCAGCCGGGCGCAGAGAGCGACCCGCGACCGCGCACCATCGTGGACTGGATCAGCCTGCCACGGCAGGCGCCGCCACCTCCCCCGCCGCCGCCCGACTACGATAAAGAAACGATAACGTCGGCACCGGTCCCGCCCCTTGGCCGACCCAACGGCAACCACGGTCCGGGGCTCTACATTCCTGTCAGACCCGCCGCCCCGACCCCTGGCAACACGCGACCCGAACGAATCAGCGATCCGGACGGCCCCCTGATCTCCATCGTCCGGGTACGACCCACCTACCCGGCTCCGGCGCAGGCCAAGGGCCTCGAAGGCTGGGTCGATGTGAGGTTTGACGTCATGACCAACGGACAGGTGACCAACATTCATGTCACCGGATCGAGCCACAGCATGTTCGAGAAAGCCGCGATTCGCGCGGCACAGAAATTTCGCTTCCGCGCACCCGTCGTGAATGGCGTGCCGCAGGTCGCTGCCGATGTGGACTATCGCTTCCGCTTCGAGATGAACAACTAGCCGTTCCCTGGGTGGTGGCTCTGCGGAAGGCCTTTCCTTCCCGCCGGGCCAACCAAAGAGCCACTGCCCTCTTTCAGGTCCGGTCGAAGACCTGCCTGGACGAGAACAGCTGCTTTTTGCCATCCACGATAGTTATCTCCCTGACCAGTTCGCTACCTTCGCTAGCGAGCGTCCAGGTTTCGGTGAGCATGGCGCCGCGTGTATCCATCGTTTCAACGATAAACACCGGCCCTTCCCAACCCGAGACGCGCTGCGCCTCGATCGGGCCAAGAGAGACGACACGGTTCTCACCGAAGGTATATTCCTCGACGACCGAACGATCGAAACTGACGAAAATGCCGTGCGCTGTCTGGGTGACCTTCAACGAACGGCCGTTCTCGATGAATACGTAGACCGAGGGACCCTTCGATCGCCTGTTGCCACTGGTCCGCTCCGGACCCTGCTGGCGACGCCCTGCTCCCGAAGGCGGCAGGTAGATGCCCTGTTCACGCTCCAACTGCCTGGCGCTGGGCTCCTCGATATGGCCCTGCATTTCCCAGCGCCCTGACAAATCAACGCCAGGCGGGACCGCGGAGCTCCGTGCGGGCAGTTCCGGTCTGCTCGCGCATCCGCCAACCAGCAGGACGATCGCGGCAATCAACACCGTGTGATAGAGCTTGTTCATGCCGCTAGTTTTCCACAGATCGGTGTCAACGCATACCTCGGTGGCGACGTTAGGTACTATAGACGCCGGTCGTACGGTGGACGGCAACCTGCAAAGGAGATTGAAATGCACAAGATTCGCTTGATCATTGCAGCCACGGGGCTCGCCCTGCTGCTCCCGGTCGCCGGGCTCGCGCAATCGACGGACGAAATCAAACAAATGACGCCTGAACAGCGTCGCGAGTATGTCCAGGGATTATCTGACGAAGAGCGCCAGGCGCTGCGGGAACAACGCCGTGCTGAATTTGACGCCATGTCCGACGAGGAAAAAGCTGCGGTTCGTGAGCGCAGGTCGGAACGCAGGGGTGACAGGCACGGCGCCATGCGCGAACACTGGAACTCCCTGTCTGACGAGGAAAAAGCGGCCGCACGGGAAAAACACCGTGAGCTGAAGCAGCAACGTCGCGAAACCTGGAAAAACATGTCAGACGAAGAAAAGGCGGCAGCACGCCAGCACATGCACGACAAACGTCGTGAGCCTGGCGACCGCAGGCATCGTCAGCAGTAACTGACCGACTCCAGGCCAAGCCACTCGGCCAATGCACCGAGTTCGCCCTTCAGGGCGGACTCGGTTTTTTTTGGATCGGCGCCAGGCTCATGATGCAGCGCTTTGACCAGCAGGACTTTCCCCTGTCGGTCGGCTTTCAGGTCGACGCGTGCCACGATACGGTCGCCCAAACGAAATGGCAGGACGTAGTACCCCCACCGGCGCTTCGCCTCCGGTACATAGATCTCGATGCGATATTCGAAGTCGAAGAGACGCCTGGCTCGGGGACGAAACCACACGACCGGATCGAACGGCGATAACAGCGAAGCGCCTTCTATCGAGCGCGGGAAGCGCGCTGCACTCGACAGGTAAGCCTGCTCGTTCCAGCCCTCGACCTTTACGGGCGTCAGGGCGCCCTCCTCGACAAGTTCGCTAACCCGTGGGGCCACATCACGCGCCGACATCCGGTAGTAATCAGCCAGGTCCTGTAGCGTTGCGACGCCCAGCGACTCGGCAGACTGCCGCAACAAGATGCGCTCGGCATCCTCGCACTCGACACGTCGATTGCGGTGGGGCGTGTCAATAAGACGTTCCGGCAGATCGTACACGCGCTGAAAATTTCCCTGTCGCCTGCGGATCGCCAGCTTGCCGCGGCCAAAATGATGCTCAAGCGCCCAGCGTTGTACCGGGCGATGCCAGTCCCCGGGCTTTTTTCTGGCCGGGCTGGCCGCTGCCGGGAGATCATTTGCCGTCACCGCTCCCTCACGTTCTACCTTGTCGAGAATATCCCGAAGGTAGGCATCCGGATCGTCAAGCGTCTTGAGCGGATTTCGTTTCCAGGGCTTCCAGGCCTGCCGACGATGCTCGAGCAGTGGCCAGTCACTGACTCGTACTATGGATGCCTCGTGTGCCCACTGTTCCGTGAATTCGCGAGAGCCATACAGGTATTTCTCCAACCGCGGCCGATCGTAGTTACCGAGCCGCGACCAGAGAATCAGGAAGTGTGCCGGTACGAGGACATTCACGAAGTCGAGCTGTAGCACGCCAACCCGATGCAGGGCACGGCGGTAGTGGCGAGCGTCGTCGGGCGACCCGGGCCTGGGCCGGTCAAATCCCTGTGCCGCCAGCGCGATACGACGCGCCTCTGCTGCCGAAATACTGCTTCTTCGCGCCCGACTAGTCCCCAATGATGGCGTCCGCCTCGATCTCGACGAGCATGTCCGGGTCGATCAACCGCGACACCTCAACCATGGTGGTCGCTGGACGGATATCCGCGAAAGCCTCCCGGTGGGCGCGCCCAATGTCCTCCCACTGGCCGATGTCCGTCACGAAAATACGCGTGCGCACGACATCGCTTAAGCCGCTCCCTGCTTCGTTGAGCGCCTTCTCGATGATCTTAATGCAGCGTTTTGCCTGGACGTAGGCGTCCCCCACGCCAACAACCTTGCCATCGTCCCCAACAGACGCCGTTCCCGTCACTGCGACATGGGACCCCACCCGGACAGCGCGGCAGTAGCCGACAATCGACTCCCAGGGTGCCCCGGTATAAATGTTCTGGCGTTTACTCATGGATAAACCCTCTTTCAGGCGAATACTCCATCGGTTTTGCGAACGCTCACAAGCCATAACGCCGATGCGCCCAGATACGCCGCTGCGACAGCCCAGGCGGCGGCATTAACTGCCAGACCTGCCTGCTGCGCGACGAGCAACAATACCGGAACCACTACGAGGAGCCGCACCAGCTCCACGTACCGTGCGAAAGCCTTACCCTGGTTCAGCCAACCCAGCGACAGCAGCAGCGCCCACAAGCCCACACAGGGGATCAGTACCGCGCGTGCGCCATGGGACGTATAAAGCTCACCGATCCACAGGACCAGTCCAATCGCGACGACAAACTGCGCCACGGCATAGTGGCGAATACCGGCAGCAACCGGCGGGTCAAATTTCTCGAAATGGGACAGGTCGGCCCGCTGTTTCGGGTACTGCGCCGCCACGTCGGGTGGACGCCATCCAGTGCGGCGAAACCAGATACCTATCTTGTCGCGCCAGCGTTGCGCCTTGCGCGCGTCGAACAAGAGGTAGTCGTAAACCTGGAGATTTGCCCAGAACGGGTTCCAGCTGGCCAGTGGCTTGCGCACACCGAAGATCACAGGGTCATCACCATGCTCTGGCTCGTAGCTGCCGAACAGGCGATCCCAGACGATGAACATGCCGCCGTAGTTCTTGTCGATGTAACGCTGATTCTGGGCGTGATGAACACGATGATGGGACGGCGTCATGAGTACCGCTTCAAGTGGACCCAGGCGACGGATCAACTGCGTGTGTACCCAGAACTGGTAGATGAGATTTACCGCGTTGACGGTGAGTAGCACTTCGAGCGGGAAGCCAACGATGAACAGCGGCAGGTAGAAGATCCAGCCAAACAGGAAACCCGTGCTCGTCTGGCGCAATGCGGTTGAGAGGTTGTAGTCCTCGCTCTGGTGATGGACGGCGTGTGCCGCCCAGAGAATTGAAATCTCATGACTGAAGCGATGGAACCAGTAGTAGCAAAAATCCCACGCCAGGGCCGCCAGTATCCAAAGGGCGATCCCACGCGGCGATGCGTCGAACCATGCCAGTGGCATGTCAAACAGCGCCAGGTGCTGCATGGCAAAACCCCACCCGAGCAGTGGCAGGATTTTGGTGAAGTAGCCGAGCGTCGTGTCGAGCATGCCGGCACTGATGCTGTTGATGGCATCGTTGCTGCGGTAGTACCCGGTGCGCTTGCGCCAGTCGACGAACAGCTCGATGATGAGCGCAACAAGAAAAAACGGTACGGCCAGGGCGATCAGGTCCATGCGTGCAGTTTACGGTAAGCTGCGCGGCAACGGGAACAGGAACTTTCGATGATCAACAAGCAGGAACTTGAACTGCTGCGCGATGCGCTGGCGACCCTCGAGGATGGAGTATCGGGGCTGCCGCGTTTTACGCCAACATTCGATACTGAACGGGCAGCTGATGTACTGGGCGAAGTCGCGGCACGCATGCAGGACAATTACCCGTACTTTCATCCACAGTATGCCGGGCAGATGCTTAAACCCCCTCACCCGATCGCGCGCATGGCTTACGCGCTCGCACTGTGGATCAATCCGAACAACCATGCGTTAGACGGTGGTCGCGCCAGTTCCGCAATGGAAAAAGAATGCATCGTTGATCTCGGCCGGATGTTCGGCTGGGAGCAGCCGCTCGGCCATCTCACCGGTGGCGGCACCATGGCAAATCTCGAGGCACTGTGGGTTGCCGGGCGACTGAGTCCTGGCAAGCGTGTGATTGCATCCGCACAGGCGCATTACACCCACAGTCGTATTACCGAAGTTCTGGGTATCGCGTTTGCGCCGGTGGCGGTTACGACGAATGGCCGGATGGATGTTGCCGCGGTGGAGAGACTTCTGGCCGAGGGTGATGTCGGCACCGTTGTCGTGACGATCGGTAACACCGGGCTTGGTGCTGTCGACCCGCTGGCCGACATCCTCGCGCTGCGTGACCGCTATGACTTCCGCATCCACGTCGATGCAGCCTATGGAGGTTATTTCGGCCTGGCTCGCGAACTGGATGGAGAGCAAAGAAGGCACTTCGATCTGCTGGGCGAAGTGGACTCGATCGTTATCGATCCGCATAAGCATGGGCTGCAACCTTACGGTTGCGGTTGTGTCCTGTTTCGTGACCCCTCGGTCGGTACGTTTTACAAACACGATTCGCCCTACACGTATTTCAGTTCGGGCGACATGCACCTTGGCGAGATAACGCTCGAGTGTTCACGCCCCGGCGCATCGGCTGTCGCGCTCTGGGCAACGCACAAATTACTTCCACCGGTGCGCGACGGTGAGTTTAGCGAGGGACTCGATGGTTGCCTGCGCGCAGCCAGGGCGCTCTGGCTAGAATTGCACAAGAGCAGTACGTTCACACCACTGATGCAGCCGGAACTGGATATCGTTGTCTATGCGGTGAATGCAGAGACAACGAGCGCGACATCGCGACGCGCGCGCGAGGTTTTTGAAGCCGCCGCGGAGCGCGAGCTGCATCTTGCGTTAATAGAACTTCCTATCGAAATTTTTGCGGCGTATGCGCCCGACGTAGCGGTTGATACCGAATCCGTCGCGTGCCTGCGTTCGGTGCTGATGAAGCCCGAGCACGAGGAATGGGTGGAACGAATTACAGCGCTGCTCGAAGCGAGCGCACGATAGCGAACCCCAGGTAGAAACAGGCAAAACCACCTACCAGGGTCGTGAACAGGTAGGTGAACGAGTAGAACAATTCGTTTCGCTGCAGCATGGTATTCAGCTCCATGACCATGGTCGACAGCGTCGTAAAACTGCCGCAGAAGCCGATGGCAAACAGCAGTCGGTACTGGTCCGGAATAAATCCCGCATCGTTAAACCACGACGAATGGGCGATGAGGTGCGCGAGCATGCCCATCACCAGGCAGCCGAGCAGGTTCGCACCCAGCGTTCCCCAGGGAAAAGCAACATCGCGCTGCAGAAAAACGTTCAGAGAAAATCGCGCAATGGCCCCGAGCGCGCCGCCCAGAGCCACGAACATGTACGACCAGAAAATCGGGTGCATGCTCAGGCTGCGTTTACCCGGTCCAGAGCATCACGATATTCCTGTTCCATGCGTAGCACGACATCGCGAGCTGGTGGAATATCGTGAATATTGCCGACACCCTGCCCTGCACCCCAGATGTCCTTCCATGCCTTGGCCTCTGAGTCCGTAGCCTTGGCGAAATCCATGTCTTCCTTACGGCCTTCGGGCAGGTTCGCCGGGTCCATTCCGGCCTTCGCGATGCTGCCGCCGAGGTAGTTGCCTTTCACGCCCGTGAAAAGCGACGAATAGACCACATCGCTGGCCGAGCTCTCGACAATCATCTCTTTGTAGTCATCTACTGCACGAGCCTCTTCGGTCGCGATGAAGCGTGTGCCGCTGTACGCAAGGTCTGCGCCCATGGCTCGTGCTGCCAGCACGTCGTCACCGCGAGAAATGGCTCCGGCCAGAATCACCGCACCGTCGAATTCCTTGCGCAACTCACCAACAAGAGCGAATGGACTCAGTGCTCCGGCATGCCCGCCGGCACCGGCACAGACTGCGATCACCCCATCGACACCCTGCGAGATCGCCTTGCGTGCATGCCGCAAATTGATGACGTCATGAAAAACGAGGCCACCATAGGAATGCACCGCCTGCACGATCTCCCTGGGAGGACTCAGGCTCGTGATAACTATTGGCACCTGTTCGGCGACGCAGACCTCCATATCGGCCAGCAGGCGTGAATTGCTTGGGTGCACAATCTGGTTGACGGCGAACGGTGCGACGGGCTCGTCGGGGTGCGCTTCGGCATGCTCAGCCAGGTCGTTTTTGATTTGCCGTATCCACTCAACCAGGGCTTCCTGTGGTCGAGCATTCAGTGCCGGAAACGAGCCGACGATACCCGCTTTGCATTGTGCTGCCACGAGCTCGGGACCGGATACGATAAACATCGGTGCGCCAATCAACGGCAGCCGCAGCTTGCCGTCGAGTAAAGAAGGTAATGCCATTTACTGCTCCACCAGAAAACTTGCCGTACATTCGGCAATTAGTTCGTTGTCGGATTTGCGCCATGCCTCACCACGAATAATCATGAGTCGGCCTTTCCGTTTTTCGGTCCACCCCTTGAGAAGGACCGTTTCGCCTTCACGCAGCGATTGCCGGTAGCGGATTTCACAGCGCCCCGTATGTGCCTTGAGCCCCTGCTGATACGGAATATTACCCGTAACGTCATCAAGGGCGGAATAGATGATGCCACCGTGGACGGTGTCTTCCCAGCTCAGATGATTTGCGTTCGGCGTGAATTCCGCCGTGCACGTATCCCCGTCTGCGGCATACACAATTTGCAGGCCGATCGGATTGTCCTGGCCACAGGCAAAGCACATGCGTTCTGACGGGTTTGGCTTCAGCGCCAAGGCTTCAGGGAACTTGCTGATCGATCGTCAGGGATACCGAATTATTCTCCGCGGGCCGAACCAGCATCGAACCGAACCAGTCACCGGACTTGGCAGCCGGACCGCCTGACAGCGAGACGCGAGCCAGCAGTTCAATCTCCGCGAATTTGGAAAGGTCGCGGCCTGCAACCATCGATTGAGCGTCGGTCAGGGAAATCGTTGCCGGCAGCTCGCTGACCCTGTGACGGGACACTGCGATTGGCGGCGATGGTGCGGACGGGTCGCGCGCAATAACGAAGACGCTTACGTCCGCCGTAATTGCGGCCATTGCCGCCTCGGACATCGATACGTTGACCGATATTACGGCATCGTCAGGTACGGCTGCATCATCGGCTACAGGCTGCGGCATGACGGGTTGTGCAGCCGACACTGGTTCGCCTCGCCATTCGGCCAGCCGCTGCTCCAGAATCCCGCGAATGTTCTCGGGCGGATTCAGTCCGAGCAATATTTGCCAACGTTCGGTCGCCGTGGCCTTGTCGCCGCGGTTTGCAGCGGCAAGGCCCGTGTAAAACAGGGCCGCTGGATTATTGGGATCCAGCGCCAGTGCACTATCGAGCAGGCTTGCAGGACGACCTTCGATCGGTGTCCCATCGCGGTTCAGCATCGCAACGGCCAGGTCAACCATGGTCTGTGCGTCCTTGCCTTCCTCGATCGCCATGGCTCGCTCGTAGGCATCTGCTGCGCCGGCGAAATTCTGCAGTGTCATCTGGGTACGGCCCAGCATCTTCCAGCCAGCCACGTCCTCAGGATTAGCCTTAAGCCGCTCCTGCAGCGACACAATGACCTCATCCATGCCAGGAAGATCGCCGTTAGCACCGGCGGCGGCGCCACTTCGACCGGTCTGGACGCCAGGGCTGCCTATCTGGTCATACATGATGGCCGACAACGCGACGACAAAAACGATGACCGTCGCGACCAGGGGTGTGAGGCGGTGTGATTTGCGGTACAACGGCCAGGCAGCAAATACGACAGCCAACAGGCACAGCACTACGAGAATGGTCCAGAAGGTCATTCTTTACCCCTCTTGCTCGGTGTCGTCGCCGATGGGTAACGACATCCGGTGTTTCACAACGCGCATCAGCGCATATCCGCCAAACAAGACGAGCAGGAACGGCACCAGCCAGAGAATCAGGGTCTTGCCGGTCTTCCTGGGGCTATACAGCGCAAACTCGCCGTAACGGACCACCAGGAACTCTGCGATCTCGTCATCTGTTTGCCCCTCGTCAATCATCCGCGCGATCTCCCGACGCAGGTCGGCAGCGAGCGTGACATTGGAGTCCTTGATGCTCTGGTTCTGGCATTGCAGACAACGCACTTCCGAAATCAGCTTCTCGTAGCGCGCCTGCATTTGGGGATCATCGAATCGTTTGCCCTCGTCAATGGCAAACGCCGTCGATACGAGCAACAGGGTTGCGATTACTACAAAGAGACGTTTCATTTCGCCTGCCCTCCAACGGACATGCGAGACACAAACTCTCGCTGCCACACGACCGGGTCGAGCGGACCCAGGTGTTTGTAAATCACGATACCTTCGGGATCGACGAGAAAGGTCTCCGGCGCACCGTATACGCCCCAGTCGATACCTACCCGGCCATCTTCGTCATACGCCGACGCAAGATACGGGTCACCGAGATCGTCGAGCCAGCGAATCGCCTCGAGACGAGAATCGCGCCAGTTGATGCCGTAAATCGGGATCGCTTTTTCCGCAGCGAGTTCGAGCAGGAACGGGTGCTCCGCCCGGCACATAACACACCAGGTTGCCCACACATTTACCAGCGAATAGTCACCGGCCATTGTGTTCGTGCCGATCGAAACTTCCGGATTCTTGAGCGTCGGCAATTCAAACTGCGGCGCAGATTTGCCAATGAACGGTGACGGCAGCGCGCGCGGATCGCCGTGCCGCAACCCCATGATCAGGAAGACCAGCAGCGCCATGACTGCGATCAATGGCCAGACAAAACGGTTCATGCAGTTGCCTCCGTTTCGCGCGAACCGGCACGATAGCGACGGTCGCTGATCGCGATCAAACCACCGAGCGCCATGACCATCGCACCCAGCCAGATGAAGCGGATGAGTGGCTTGTACTGAATACGCACACTCCAGGCATTCTGGCCAAGCTGGTCACCAAGGGCCACAAACAGGTCCTTGTCGAGACCGGCACGAATGCCCGCCTCGGTCATCCAGCTTTTCTGCACGAGATACTGGCGTTTCTGCGGTCGAATTGTGTCAACAAGTTCACCATCGTCACGTATCTCAATCTCCGCTTCGATGGCCGAGAAGTTCGGCCCCCGCACATTGCTCAGGCCAACCATATGAAACTCAAAACCTGCGACCTCAATCGATTCGCCGGGCGACAATGCCTGGTCCGATTCGACACCAAACGCAGACACAATCGTCACGCCGATGACGAACAGCCCCATCCCAAGATGCGCAACGGACATGCCAAGTGCCGAACGCGTAATACGCGCGGTGCCTTTTTCACGCAGCAGCGAACGTACCGGGTGGATCAACGACGAAATGACGATCCAGGCAGCAGCTCCACAGCCTACGACCAGCAGGATGCTGACCCGGCCGTAGATGAACAGCGGAATAACAACGCCGAGCACGATGGCGACAATTGCCGGAATCCGCAGCACGCGCCACCATGAGGCCGGATTCTGCGTCCGCCATGCCGTATGCATGCCCATACCCAGCAAAATAACCAGCGGCAGCATCGGCACGAGGAATGCGACGTTAAACCAGGGTGGGCCGATCGAGATCTTGCCACCCGTTGCCATTTCAACAACCAGCGGTGCCAGCGTACCGATCAATACCAGCGCCGTCGCCACAACCAGAAGCACATTGTTTAACAACAAAAACGTCTCGCGCGACAGCAGGCCGAAACCGACATCCGAATCGAGTGACGGTGCGCGCCAGGCGTATAACACCAGGGCACCGATCACGACGATAGCCAGGAAGGTAAGAATGAAGAAGCCGCGGGTTGGATCCGTTGCGAACGCGTGCACGGACACGATGATGCCCGAACGCACAAGGAACGTACCCAGCAGGCTTAGCGAGAACGCGGTAATCGCCAGCAGTAGCGTCCAGCTCTTGAACAGGCCGCGTTTTTCAGTGACCGCGAGCGAGTGAATCAGCGCGGTGCCGATTAGCCACGGCATGAACGAAGCGTTCTCGACCGCATCCCAGAACCACCAGCCGCCCCAGCCCAGTTCGTAGTACGCCCACCAACTGCCAAGTGCGATACCCAGCGTCAGGAACATCCACGCAACGGTTGTCCACGGACGCGTCCACTTGGCCCATTTCTGGTCGAGGTTGCCGCTGATCATGGCGGCGATCGCAAAGGCAAAAGCAACCGAGAAACCGACGTAGCCGATGTACAGCAGTGGCGGATGAATCGCGAGTCCCGGGTCCTGCAACAGCGGATTCAGGTCGCCACCATCTGCCGGCGCGGGGAACAGTCGATCAAACGGATTCGATGTCAGCAGTGCAAACAGCAGGAACCCGACGGAAAGAAACCCGAGCACGCCAATGACGCGCGCCGCGAAAGCCTCCGGCACACCGGAGCTGAAGCGTACGACGGCCACGGTCCATGCAGACTGCAGCAGGATCCACAGTAGCAGGGAGCCTTCGTGAGCCCCCCAGACGGCCGAAACCTTGTAGAGCGTGGGTAGCGCCAGCTGCGAGTGATTGGCGACGTACAGAACCGAAAAATCGCTCGTCAGAAAGGCGTACATGAGGCACCCAAACGAGACGGCGACAAACAGGAACTGCCCGATTGCTGCAGTACGCCCGACACCCATCATGGCGGCATCGCCGCGATGCGCACCCACCAGTGGAATAATCGTCTGGCAGACCGCCAGCGCCAACGCGAGTATCAGGGCAAATTGCCCAATTTCAGGAATCACTGGTTCCGCACTCCGACGCGCCCTTGACGACTGCCTGCTGGATGTCCTGCTGGTGCTTGGACAGCGAGTCGGCTACTTCCGGCGCCATGTAGTCTTCGTCGTGCTTGGCCATGATCTTGTCCGCCGCAAAGACGTTGTCCTCGCCCATACGACCATGGGCCACGACGCCCTGTCCCTCACGAAACAGGTCCGGCAATACGCCTGAGTAAAATACCGGCACCGTGCATGCGGTATCGGTAACGTCGAAGCGAATGTCGATAGACCCTTCTTCTCGCTGCACTGATCCGCCGACGACGAGCCCGCCAATCCGGAAGTTACGTTCCTTTGGGTACTTCCCGGCGGCTACGTCGGATACTTCTACGAAAAACATCATATTGTCCTGGAACGCGCGCAGCGTCAGTCCAGCAGCAATAGCGATGCCAAGCGCGGCCAGTCCTACGGCCAACATGCGTTGCTGTCTTGGTTTCATTCTCGATCCTCTAGCGCCTTGAGGCGCACTTCAATTTCCCTATAAACCCGTTTTTGCCTGAGGCGTCCACGCCAATTCAAGAACACGACAATTACAAAGGTCAGTCCGTAACAACTCCATACGTACGCACCGTAACCACCCATCGCTAAACCGTCCATTACGCGCCACCTTCAGGTGACAGGATCATCTCGCGCACCCAGCGCGTGCGGCGCTCACGATAAAGAACCTCTGTACGTATGCGACGCAGCAGCATGGATCCAAACAGCAACGTAAAGCCGATAAGCATGATGAACAGCGGGATCCTCATGTCGGCGTCCATGGTGCCCTTCTTGAAGACCGTCTGGCCCTGGTGCAGTGAGCTCCACCACTCGACCGAGAAATGCACGATGACCACATTGACGATACCCACGAGCGCCAGTACCGCGCTCGCCTTGTCGGCCTTGGTCGTATCGTCAATCGCACTCCTGAGCGCCATGTAGCCGAAGTACAGAAACAACAGGATGAGCTCGGACATCATGCGCGGGTCGCCCCACTCCCACCACGTGCCCCACATTGGCTTGCCCCAGATGGATCCGGTGCAGAGTGCGAGGAACGTGAAGCCGGCTCCGATTGGCGCTGCCGCAGCAGCAACCGCATGGGACAGCTTGATACGCCAGATCAGGCCGATCGCACCTGACGTGGCCATAATCATGTACGCCATCATCGACAGGTAGGCAGACGGCACATGGACGTAAATTATTCGGAACGCATCACCCTGCTGGTAATCCATCGGGACCACGAACAGTCCCTGCCAGGCGCCATAAGCGACCAGGATCAGCCCCGAAACACCCAACCAGGGCGCCAGGAGGACGGAGATACGATAAAAATGCGGCGGCGAGGCCAGCTGATGAAACCATTTCCACATAGGCGGCGATTCTACTCGTTACTAATTCGAAGTGCGGCAGCCGTTGCATAAGGCGCAAGGCTGAGCGAGGCGATGGCATAGGCACCAAGGGCCCATATACCGGTTGAATATATGTCGTTCGTGGCGGCCAATGAGACCGCGTTTGCGCCGAGGATCATAATCGGCATGGCAAGCGGCAGGATCAGGAGGCTGAGCAGCGCGGTACCACGGTGCAGCCCGACTGTCAGGGCAGCTCCGATCGAGCCGAGCAGGCTCAGGCTGATCGTGCCGAGTCCGAGCGTTAGCATCATAACGCCGACCACAGAGAGCGGCATACGATACGTGATCGCAAGGATAGGTGAGACCAGGACGAGTGGCAAACCACTGGTAAGCCAGTGAGCCAGCGTCTTACCCAGAACCAGCATTGGCAACGGCTGGGGACTCACGAGAAGCTGGTCGAGACTACCGTCCTCGAAATCGCTCATAAACAGAGAGTTCAGCGACAACAGGGTGGCAAGTAACGCGGCGACCCAGAGTACGCCGGGGCCACTGAATTCGAGTTGCTCCGCGCTTGGGCCGACGGCCAGCGGGAAAAGTGTGCAGACCATGGCAAAAAAGAACAGCGGGTTCAGTACATCACCAGGCCGCTTCCACGCGAGCAACAGGTCGCGCTTCGTCGTCGCGGCGAGGCCGGCGAAAATTCCCGGGATGTCTCGCTGCCCTTCGCTGACGGACTTCTGATTCACTGGATCCTCACCCGCGTCGTTGGGACCTTGATCTCGACATCCTGGTGAGCGGCCATGACGCACATACCGCCGCTCGCGCAGTGTTCCTCGACAAGCTCCATGACAAGCGCACGCCCTTCCCGATCAAGATTGGTAAACGGTTCGTCCATAAACCACAGCGGCACATCGGACAGCAGCATGCGCGCGAGCGCCACTCGTCGTTGCTGGCCGGCAGACAGCGAGCGCAGCACGAGTTTCTTCAGCCGCGAAATGCCGAGCCGGTCGTAGACCTCTTCCGGGTCGTGATTGGAGTGCGCGCGCAATGATCGTTCGAACCCGAGGTTCTCAACCAGCGTCAGGTCACCCTTGAGCCCGGTCCGGTGCGCGAGCCAAACGAGCGAGCCATGGAATGCCTGGCGCACCTTCTCGACCGGCACATCGTCCCAGTAGACAGTGCCCTCTTCCAGGCTCAGCATGCCGGCAATTGCGCGAATCAGACTGGTCTTGCCGCAACCATTGCGGCCCTCGAGAATCAGCAGACTGCCGCTCTCCAGCGCAAATGAAAGGTCCTGAAAAAGGCAGCGCTCACCACGGATCAAAGTCAGGTTGTCGCCCGATAACTTATGAGTCAATGCTTTACGCTCTGTCGCCGATCGCCGACGATTTGATGATCACGGATAAACATCCTTGTTAGCCAGCTAGTTAAAAACAATACTTAATGTTACTTCAAACAATCGTATGCGCGTCCTTGATGTACAAGGATTCGTCAAATGTCAGTTTACAAAAACCTGAGACCGACCGTAGACTGATCAGCCCGGTCGATTACTAAACCAAGAGCCGACCGGAACCGGACAATAACAATATTTCCGCAACTTAACGATTGCGAGTTTGTACCTATGGATCTAGGGGCTGCCGGCCTTCAAGAACAACCCTTCCCAACCCACGGGAAACCGTTGGCGATAATAACGTATCAGTCGCAGCGTGCGGCACTGGATGTGCTGAAAGAAACGCATGAGCACGCGACCGGGATCTGCCTGCTGCAAGGCCCCACGCTGTCCGGAAAATCGATCCTCGTCCGCAGCTTCATCGACTCCATCGAGAAAGACTGCGCTGTAGCGCTGGTCGACGGCAAGGGGCTCAACACCACCAAGCTGCTGCTCTCCGTATTGCGCCAGTTCGGTTATGAGATCGACCTGAGTTCCGCCAATGAGCTGCTGGGCCTGGTACGCGTGTTCGCATGGCAGCAGGCCTCATCCAGTGAGCCACCGCTGCTGATTATCGAGAACGCGCATGACCTGAATCCCAGTGCGCTGCGCGCGCTCTGCGAACTGGCGGAGCTTCGGGTCCGTCAGGGCAGCGCATTAAAAATGGTGCTGGTCAGCCATCGCTCACTCGGCACAATCATGGAAGCGCCGGCCATGCAGCCGATCGCAAAACGTATCCTGCATGATTTTCATCTGCGCCCGATGACGCGCGAAGAAGCGCGCAGCTATATCCACGAGAAGCTCATTGCAGCCGGCGCGGAGTTCCCGGCTTTCGTCTTCCCGAGGGAAGTATGTGACGAACTCTGGCAGGCCTCCGGTGGCTGGCCCGGCATCATTGATCGCATTGCGTTACTGGCCCTTGCCAAGGCAGTTTGTCTGCCCGTGGCTGCGGATGATGTCGAGCGACCTTTGCTGCCTGCGGGTACCTGGGACGCCGAGAGCGAAATCGCCGAAGAAGCTGCTGCGCCGGCGTCCAGTGCGCCGCCGCAGCTCATCGTCACGAACAACGGTAGCGTCATCCAGGAACTGACGATGGAGAAGACGCGCATCCTTGTCGGGCGCTCGGAGCACAACGACATCGCTGTAAGCAGTCGCTTTATCAGCCGCCATCATGCGCTGCTGGTCCGGCATGGCGGCACGACGTTTCTCATGGATCTGAACAGCACGAACGGGACGTTTGTAAACTCCAAACGCGTTTCGAATCATGTGTTGTTGCACGACGATGTCATTACCGTCGGCCATCACAGAATCAAGTTCAGTGATCCGTTTGCCACGACGCGCGGCACGCTCGGTGGTGAAGACTTCGCCGATACAGCGATCATGAAGACGCTCGAGGATATGCGCAGTCTGCTGGCCCAGGAAAACACAGAGTTGCTGCCGGCAGCGACTGAAGATCTGCCAACGCTGCAGACCTGAGAGATTTAGCCGAAGAACGCTTCCTTGAAGTGCTTGCGGCACGTCGAAACGTAGCGGTCGTTACCACCAATCTCGACCTGCGACCCCTCGGTAACAGCGTTGCCCTCCTCGTCCAGGCGCAACACCATGGTGGCCTTGCGACCGCAATGGCAAATGGCTTTTATCTCCTTGAGGTTGTCCGACCAGGCGAGCAGGTACTTGCTGCCTTCGAAAGGTTCCCCCTGAAAATCGGTACGCAAGCCGTAGGCCAGAACAGGAATATTCAGTTTGTCGGTAAGCTCGCTGAGCTGAAACACCTGATCACGCGTCAGGAACTGGGCTTCATCGATCAGGACGCAGTGCACACGCTCTTCCTCGTTCGCAGCAGTAACGACGTCGAGCAGGTTCATATCACTCGTGAACGTTGTCGCCTCGGTCTCTATGCCGATACGCGACGTGACCTTCCCCTTGCCGAAGCGGTCATCGAAGGCCGGCGCCAGCACGAACGTGCTCATGCCGCGTTCCTTGTAGTTATAACTTGACTGCAGCAAGTTGGTGGACTTGCCCGCATTCATGGACGAGTAATAGAAATAGAGTTTGGCCATGGGCGCGCATTGTCGCATCGACTCGCGGTCGATGCACCACCCTCTGGCGCGTGCTAGCGGTGCAGGGTCAGCAGTTTGGCAAGCGTGTGGCGATGCCCCTGGCGTTCAAAATGCTTGGCACGGCAATCGGCGCACTCATTCGTCAGTGAATGACGGCCGGAGATGATCTGCGGCACCGGGGTAACGACACCCGCACGCAGGCAACTGCTGCATATAACCAGGTTGCTGAGGCGATTCAGCAGGCGGTAGCTCACGTTGTCTTTTGCGGTGGCAGCCATAACAGCTCTCCGAAAACGAAGTCCTGTTTTGGCATCAGCGCATTAACTTGACCAGCCGCAACCACGAAATTATGTCAAAACTGTTAACCAGTCGTGGTTTAGGGTGTGAAGCCGGTCGGATTCTGGCGGTGTGGTGCCCAGGGCCGGACTCGAACCGGCACGTCCTTTCGGACAGGAGATTTTAAGTCTCCAGTGTCTACCAATTCCACCACCCGGGCGTAAGGAAAAATGGAGGCTAGGGTCGGAATCGAACCGGCGTCCACGGCTTTGCAGGCCGCTGCATAACCACTCTGCCACCTAGCCTCGGTGATCAATCGGTGCAGCGTAAAATACTACACCGGCGAGCAGGCGCGCAGTATACATACGTTACAGGCCTTTGCATAATGACTTGATGAGGACTTATTTCGCGGTTATTGGGGTCATCCTTGCGGTGTTTTTCGGGGCTTGTACCAAGACTGATTCACCCTCTCTTGGTGCACCGGAAGCGGTCAGCACGCCAGCGAGCGGCAACGTTGCCGGGCCGCGTTTTTCCCAGGGCGAAGGTGGCGAGCTGGTGCTGAGCTGGATGGAAACCGAAGACTCCGGAACCACCCTCAACTACTCCACACTGGTCGCCGGCGAATTTTCCGACGCTCGCCCGGTCGTAACCGAGCCTCGCATGTTCGTAAACTGGGCCGACCTGCCATCCGTGTTGCCACTGGGCGAAAATCACCTGATCGCACACTGGCTGCGCTACAGCGCTGACAAGACCTACTCCTACGACGTCGTTGTCTCGCAGTCATTTGACGGCGGCACGACCTGGGATGAGGCCATGACCGCCCACACGGACGGCACGCCAACTGAGCACGGGTTCGTCTCAATAGCACCTGCGCCCGACGGGGCCTCCCTGCTCTGGCTCGATGGACGTAACACTCCCGAGGCGAGCATGACCCTGCGTTCTGCGGTAATCACTCCCGACGGAGAACTTACTCAGGAACAGGAAGTCGACGAATCAGTCTGCGACTGCTGCCAAACGGACATGGCCATGACCGCAAGTGGCCTAATCGCCGCGTACCGCGACAGAACGACCGAGGAAATTCGCGATATCTATATTAGCCGCGTTGAAAACGGACGCTGGCTTCCGGGCACACTCTTGCATGCAGACAACTGGACCATTCCGGGATGTCCCGTGAACGGGCCGTCGATCGTTGCCAAAGGCGAACAGGTAGCGGTCGCCTGGTTTACCGCAGCCAACGACCTGCCTAAGGTAAAGGTCGTTCGATCTGCCGATAGCGGTGTTTCCTTTACCGACCCTGTTGACATCGCATCGGGGGGAATCAATGGCTACGTCGGCCTGGCGGCGCTCGAACAGGGTGGCCTTGCCGTCAGCTGGGTGGCAAAAGACGAATCCGGCGACAATGTACTGCGATTACGCGCTGTCTCCGAATCCGGGGAACCGGGTCCGGTCCAGGATGTCGCCACGATTCATCAGCTTCGCGTTTTCCCCCAGCTTGCCTTCGTCGACGATCATCTTTGGCTCGCCTGGACTGACGAAGACGCCGACCAGAGACGCCTGGTTGCAGCCCGTGTACCGGTCTCGTTCCCCTAGGCTAATCCTCAGACATCCATCAGGTTAACGTGCGGGCCGCGTCAGGTCGTACGGACGCGCGTAATCCAGAGTAACGCTCTCCGGAAGTGGTTCCGGTTTCTTTCACAGGAGAGCGACGATGAACGTTCTGAACCGAATCTTTATTTTCACGGCTATTTGCCTCTGCGCGGTCAGCACCGATGTCCGTGCCGAGTCCGACTATCCCTTCACGAGCTTGTACGTCTTCGGCGACAGCCTGTCCGACCCGGGCAATGCCTTCGCCGTCACCGGGGAAACAGCTAACCCGCCCTTCGAGCCTATTCCTTCCGCTGCCTACGGTGTTGGCGGGCATCACTTCAGCAACGGTCGCACCTGGGTCGAAGTCATGGCACAGCAAATGGGACTGAACCAGGGCGCCAAGCCAGCCTTCCGGAACCCGAACTTTGGCAACTACGCCTTCGCCGGCGCAAGAGCCATGACCGTCACAAGCCCGGGCTTCGACACGCAGGTGCAGATGTACCTGAGCGTACACGGCTGCGTACCGCAACCGAACGCGCTCTACGTCGTGCAGTTCGGTGGCAATGACCTGAGAGACGCTCTGGACGCCGCCCAAATGGGGCAAGACCCTACTTCGATTGTTGGCAATGCCATCACGGCGATTGCCCAGAATATTGGCATCCTGGCCGCATGTGGCGCCGAACATTTCCTGATCGCCAATGCCCCGAATCTGGGCGCAGCACCTGCCGTGGAACCAGAATTTAAAACGCTGGTCGCAGGTCTGAGTTTTCAGTTCAACCAAATCCTCGCCGGCACGCTGGCAGCGTATTTCCCGACCGGTCTGAATTTCTACCATCTCGACATGTTCGGCTTCGTCACCGCCGCATCAGCGATGCCGGAAGGATTTGGCTTCACGAATGCAACGACACCGTGCCTGACTTTCGGGGTTACCGACGGTGCCTTTTGCAAGGATCGTGATGGCCATCTGTTCTGGGATGCCATCCATCCAACGAAGACGGCGCACCGCCTGATTGGCGAAATTGCCCTGGGTGCTCTGCCCGTTGCTGACTAAAGCTAAACCGGTGGGAGGCCTTGCGCCTCCCGCCGCTATGGCGTCCAGGCGTAGCCGATCTTCATGAACCAGGTGCGATCAGACACCGTTAGTCCGTCCAGGTTGTCCTCATCGATGTATTGGTCCGAGTAGCCAAGAAAGAACACTGTCTGCGGATTGAGCTTGTAGGAATACAGCAATTGTCGACCGATATCGCGTGAATGTGCATCAGCCTCGTCGACGTACAACGCCGGATTCCGCTCGACGTCAGTCGTCTGTACGGTCAGCCGCAGGAAGCTGCGCAGATTGAATTGCCACGTCAGACGAGTATCCGCTACCAGTGCGTTGAAGATCTGCTCACCATCCTGTGTCTCCAGTTCGGCATAGACACCCTTCAGGCGCAGGAACAGCTTGCGGCTGATATTCCAGTCGATACCCGGCTCGATGCGGAACGTCTTGCCAAGCCGATCATTCGAGTAGTCCACCCTGTCGCCAATCACTCCAAGCACGCGTAACGACAGTGCTCCGACCGGCCGAATTTCCGCGAAGGCCCGCAGACTCGTCTGGTCGTAGGTCACACCTTCCCAGGCTTCCTTCGAGTCCACCAGCGCAAACTGGAACCAGGATTGCAGTTGACCGCCAAAGCCGAGGCGCAGCACGTTTTCATGATTTAGCAGCCGCTCGTTCTCATCGACTTCGTGGTCGACATGAACACTCGCTCGAACCCGGTTCCACCAGTGTTCCTCACCGCCGTGCCAGATGCGGCCAACGACACCACCCAACGCCCGGCCACCTACCTTGCTGATGAATCCCGAATCCGCACGAAAGCCGGAACTCCGATCGTTGTATTCAGTATTGGCAAACCAGTCGCGCGACCGAAATTCGTAACGGACCTTGGCTGCGTCTCCGGAAAAACCGGTAAGCGGCTGCTCGAACTCGATTGCCGTGGCCAGTGGATACTCCGTGTCCGAGGTCAGGTACTGAAATTCGATGGAATGCTGGTCACTGATTTTCCACCGGCCATCGACGCCACCCACGATATTGTTGTAGCCGTCGCCGTCGCGTGCCGTAACGAGCATGCCCAGCGAAGACGTATTGGCAAAACCATAGTTGTAACGGCCAACCAGCGCCGTATTCGACAGGTCGAGCGTTTCCGAATCCGAATCGAACGCGCCCGGAAACAAGAGATTGGTCTCCGCGTCCTCCGCTACAAAAAAACCAAACGTATGGTCACCGCGCTTGCCCGTTAGCTTCAAACCAACCTCCGGGTCGGACACGGTGCGCGTGAAGACCGCGTCCAGGGGTGTCATGAAGTAATCGGCACCTTCCAGGAAGAACGGTCGCTTCTCCGGGAAGAACAACGCGAAGCGGTTGTTCACATCGAGCTGCAGGACGTCTGACTCGATTTGCGAGAAGTCGGGATTGATGGCCAGGTTGGCCGTGAGGTCCGGTGTTATGCCCCAACGCATCGTCAGTCCACCGTCGACCTTCATGTCCCCCGATGACAACGGTACAAATTCCGGATCATCGGTTGTCTCTATCCGGGACGCCGTCAGCGTGGGCACAACCTCAACATCGTGACTCGGCTGCGAACCTTCCAGGCCCCGCAGCTTGCCAACCTGGCACAGGTAGCAGCTGCGATTCCTGTCCTGCGGATTGCTGGAAAGCGCTCGTTTCCGATCTCGCGGGTATTGCCGCAAGAGGTCGTAGCCCCAGGTCTTCCTGCCTGCCACCGCCGGAAAACGAAGCTGGCTAAGCGGAATGCGCATTTCAACAACGTAGCCTGTGTCGTTAATTTTACCGGCCGACTCCCAGATGGCGTCCCACGCCGCATCGTCTCCTCGCCCGTTGCCGCCGGAGCTGACATCACTGTGAATCTTGTCCATCTGGACGCCCAGTGGATTGGCGAAGAACTGGAACGCTCGCCGCTCATCATTGTAGGTATCCAGCGAGATCCCGACGTAATCGTCTTCCCAGGCTGAATCCCGATCGCTAAGGTAGGCCCGAATAGCGCCGCGGTCCGGGTCTTTTGCATCGAAGGCGACGTAGAGGTTCTGGCCATCCTCAATAAGGAACGCAGTCGTTCTCACCGGGGCCGGCTGATTCTCAGCCGGACTCGTTTCGACATCGAGGTCGATCCGGACGGCACCCTCCCACTCACCTTTCTCGAGAACGCCGTCGATCTCGATCGCCCCGGTCAGGCGTGGCAGGTCTGACGAACCCGCCAGTGCCGGTCCTGCGACCAGCAGACCGAGCGACGCGACGAGCATTTTGAGCTTATTGGACAATTTTCCGGTGCGAAATCAGCGGGGACACGAATGATACCTGCAAAAAGGCCGCCCCGGGGGCGGCCACGGATCCTTCGCCGGGCTACTTACGCATTGCCGCCGCGGCGGAGGCTAAAACAGGAAGCCGATATTCGCCTGGACTTAACGCGATCGGGTTGATATCGATCGTGCGGAAATTGGATTGTAACCGGCGCATAAAAAAAGGCCCCTCAAATGAGGGGCCTTAATTATTTGGAGCGGGTGATGAGGATTGAACTCACGACCCTCACGTTGGCAACGTGATGCTCTACCGCTGAGCTACACCCGCGAAGGGGCGAGATTGTAGCGTCTTGCATGCCGCTGTCAAGGACAAAAGCGGCTTTTTGGGCTACCCGGCGGCGTCAGCCTTTATGAACGGCCAAGCGGCGCGCAAATAAACCATCATCGACCAGATTGTCATGACGGCAGCCAGTACCAGCAGTACGAAACCGATGGTGTAGATTGGCAATCCCAGAAAATCGTGCTTGTAGACCATGAATCCGATACCAAACATCTGCAGCGTGGTCTTGATCTTGCCCGTGACATCCACTTTGACGTTAGCCCGTTCACCGATCGTCGCCATCCACTCACGCAGCGCCATGATCGTGATTTCGCGGCCGATTATGATCATCGCGATCACATCCTCATACCAGTTCGACTGCGTCTGGACCAGCATCACCAGGATGATGGCTACCATGAGCTTGTCGGCCACCGGGTCCAGGAACTCGCCGAAACGCGACATCTGGTTGAAGCGCCGGGCGACCCAGCCGTCGATCATGTCCGTAACCGCGGCCAGGCCGAACAGGACAGCGGCGATTGGGCGTGCGTACTCCAGCGGGCTGTAGAAACAAATAACCACAACCGGAATGGCGGCAATCCGCAGCAGCGTCAGGATATTGGCGAGGTTTAACTTCACAAGGAGGGCCGTTCTTCTTGGTTATTGTTCGACGTGAAGCTCATTGTATATGGTTTCGGCAAGGGTGCGACCTATCCCGCGAACTTTTGCGAGATCGTCGATGCCCGCGCCCAGGACGCCCTGCAAGCCTCCAAACTGCCGTAGCAGCTCTCTGCGCTTCTTGGGTCCAAGGCCGGGTATTTGCTCCAGCGCTGACTTCCTGCGTGCCTTCGCGCGACGCTGCCTGTGCCCGGTAATCGCGAAACGATGCGCCTCATCGCGTATTTGCTGAATCAACAATAGTGCCGGCGAATCAGGTGGCAGCTGCAGGGGCCGGTCACTGCCCGGCCGGAACAAGCGCTCTGCACCGGGGCGACGCGCCCTGCCCTTGGCCACGGCGACGACCGTGAGCCAGTCCAGCTCCAGGTCTTCGAGGACTTTCATGGCCTCGGCCAGTTGGCCCTTGCCGCCATCAACAAACAGCACATCGGGCATGGGGACTTCACCTTTCTTGATGCGCTCGTAGCGGCGCCGCAACGCCTCAGACATTGCCCCGTAATCATCACCCGCCGATTCGGGACTCAGATTGAAGCGTCGGTAATCGCTTTTCATGGCACCGGCCGTGTTGAAAACGACACACGACGCAACGGTTGCCTCCCCCGACGTGTGACTGATGTCGAAGCACTCGAGACGCTGTGGGGACTCCTCGAGACCCAGCGCTTCACCCAGCGACACGAACTGGCGGCGGATTGTTGCATTGCTGGCGACTTTGAGGCTCAAGCCCTGCTCGGCGTTCGTGCGTGCCATCTCGAGCCAGCGCGCTCGATCGCCTCTGACTTTGTTCCGTATCGCCACACGATGTCCCGCCCGGGCTGACAACTCCTGCTCAAGCAAGGGGCCATCTTCGATTTCGGCATCCAGGACGATTTCGGACGGCGCGTCTCTGCCCAGGTAGTACTGGGAGACAAAACCGTTCAGCAGTTTGTTCTTGTCAGTTTCTCCCGGCAATTTCGGGAAATGATCGCGGCTACCAATGATCGACCCGTTCCTGATAAAGAGAACCGTGACGCAGTGAATCGCTCCATTGGACGCGAAGCCAAGAATGTCGAGGTCCTTGCGGTCCGTGCGAGAGACGAGTTGCTTCGCCTGAATTTCCTTGAGTCGTGATATCTGGTCGCGAATGCGCGCAGCCTGTTCATAGTCCCGTGTTTCCGATGCGCGCTCCATGCGCCGTATAAACGTATTGACGACACTCTTGTTCTTGCCCTCGAGAAACAGAATCGCAGCATCGATGTCGTTGCGATATTGCTCCTCGTCGACCACGCCAACGCACGGGGCCGTGCAGCGTTTGATCTGGAACTGCAGGCACGGGCGTGTTCGGTTACTAAAGTAGCTGTCCTCACAGTTACGAATCAGGAAAAGTTTCTGCAGTTCGTTTAGCGTTTGCCGTACAGCACGGGTACTCGGGTACGGCCCGAAATAGCGACCCTTTCCCTTGCGCGCACCGCGATGGAATTTCAATCGCGGAAATGCATGATCAGTAGACGCGTAGATATAGGGATAGCTTTTGTCGTCGCGCAGCAGCACATTGAAACGCGGCTTGTGCTGCTTGATCAGGTTGTATTCCAGGATCAGCGCTTCGGCTTCAGTATTCGCGACCGTAACCTCAACACGCGCCGCCTGCTCCATCATCGCGACCGTTTTTGGCGCAGTCTGCGAGCGATGGAAATAACTGGAAACGCGCTTCTTCAGGTCGCGCGCCTTACCGACGTAGATCACCTTATGTTTTGCATCGAGCATGCGATACACACCAGGGCGATGCGTCAGGCTACGCAGGAAAGGTTTTACCTCAAATGCCGCTTCGTCACTCACAGCACTATTTATCCAGCAAGTCTCGTACCTGCGCAAATACTGCGTCGAACATCTCTTCGGTCAAGCGACGTGTGTTCGTGTTGTAGCGGCTGCAATGGTAGGAATCGAGGACGCGAAAATGACCGAGGTCATGCAGGGCTGCATGTCCGAACTTGTAGTCGGCCTGCCGCAGACCCATTGCCTTGACGATGGCGCGGTGAGCGATGCCGCCCAGCGCGACAACTACCGCTCCCGCAGGCAGCAGCTTCAGCTCATTGGCGAGAAACGAGTTACACGTATTGATCTCTGCACCGACAGGCTTGTTGTCGGGCGGCAGGCATTTCACAGCGTTGGTAATACGGCAGTCGATGAGCTCGAGGCCGTCATCGACCGATTCCGAATGATCCCGGTTGCCGAACCCGTACTTGTGCAGCATCTGGTAGAGCAGGATTCCCGCGTGGTCGCCTGTAAACGGTCGCCCCGACCGGTTCGCCCCATGCATGCCGGGCGCCAGCCCGACAATCAGAAACCGCGCATCCGGCGCACCAAATGGCGGCACCGGGCGGCAATAGTAGTCGGGATAACGGCCCTTAACGTCGTCGAGGAATTCGGACAGCCGCGGACAAGCGCGGCAAGAACGGTCGAAAATCGTCACTAGTCCGTCATGTGGCGGATGATTGCACGTCCAAAGCCACGCGTACCCACCAGGCGAGCGCCGGGAATGAGTTCCGCAAGCTGCTCTTCGACTTCTTTCTTGTCGTGTGTTTTCGCCTTGCGCTTCGGCTTGCGAATTGCGCTGCGCAGACGTGCCAGGTCGAAGGTCAGCTCGCCATTCTTGATCGTGCCGGCAACGCCCTTGATGATCAGGTCAGCCGCCTCGGTCCATCCGAGGTAGCGCAGCATCATTTCGGCCGACAGGATTAGCGAACCCGGATTCACGCGATTCTTGCCTGCGAAGCCCGGCGCCGTTCCATGTGTTGCCTCGAACACGGCCAGACCTTCTCCGATGTTGCCACCCGGTGCGATACCAATACCGCCAACCTGGGCCGCCAACGCGTCGGAGATATAGTCACCATTGAGATTCAGCGTCGCAATGATGTCGTAGTCTTCGGGCCGCAGCAGGATCTGCTGCAGGAAGTTGTCGGCGATCACGTCCTTGATGACGATTTCACGGCCGGTCACCGGGTTCTTGAAGGCCAGCCATGGGCCGCCGTCTTTCTCGGTCGCACCAAACTCGGCACGCGCCACATCGTAACCCCAATGGCAGAACGCGCCCTCGGTGTACTTCATGATGTTGCCCTTGTGCACCAGCGTTACCGAGCCCTGGTCCCGTTCGACACAATGTTGAATCGCTTTGCGAACCAGGCGCTCCGATCCCTCACGCGACACGGGCTTGATGCCAATACCGGAGCTCGCCGGGAAACGGATCTCCGTTACGCCAAGCTCCGTTTGCAGGAAATGAATGAGCTTCTGTACTTCCTGCGAACCGGTGGCGTACTCGATGCCCGCGTAGATATCTTCTGTGTTCTCGCGGTAGATCGTCATGTCGACAAGATCCGAGTCTTTCATGGGCGTTTCAACGCCAGGAAAGTAGCGAATCGGCCGTACGCAGGCATACAGGTCCAATGTCTGGCGAATCGCGACATTCAGCGAGCGAATGCCGCCGCCGGTCGGCGTCGACAGGGGGCCTTTGATCGACACGACGAAGCGGCGCATTGCGTCAAGGGTTTCGTCGGGCAGGAAGTTGTCGTCACCGTAGACGTCAGCAGAACTCTGTCCGGCAAAAATGCGCATCCAGCGAATCTGACGGTGGTCACCGTAGGCCAGCTCGACAGCGGCCTCGACGACGTTGAGCATGACCGGCGTTATGTCGGCTCCGATGCCATCGCCTTCGATGTACGGGATGATCGGGAAGTCCGGCACGTTGATCGTGTGGTCCGGGTTGATCGTGATGGCCTCGCCATCGGCGGGCACATTAATATGATCGTATTGCATTAGTATCTCGATTCAGAGCCGGATCGGCCGGTCAGGATGGTTGGCCGAAAAAGGCGTGCATTGTACCGATTGCCGGGGACGACCTGAAGTGCTGATCCTGTTCAACAAGCCATTCAAGGTGCTGAGCCAGTTTCGCGACGCGGATGGCCGTGCGACGCTTGGGGACTATATGGACGTACCCGGCGTCTACCCCGCCGGGCGTCTCGACTTTGACAGCGAGGGCTTGCTCCTGCTGACAGACGACGGTCCGCTCCAGGCTCGTATCAGCCAGCCGAAGTCCCGCACACGCAAGACTTACTGGGCACAGGTGGAAGGCACACCCACGCAAGAGCAGCTGGATAAGCTGGTGAGCGGCGTGACGCTGAAGGACGGCCCCGCCCGCGCCGTCTCGGCCCGGCAAATTGAGGAACCCGCCGATCTCTGGCCAAGAGACCCGCCCATTCGGTATCGGGCCAGCGTCCCTGACAACTGGATTGAGGTCGTATTGACCGAGGGTCGCAACCGCCAGGTGCGCCGCATGACGGCGGCCGTCGGCCTGCCGACTTTGCGACTGATCCGCTACTCGGTGGGCGACTGGACCGTTGGATCTCTCAACCCGGGAGAGTGGACGTTCGCACGGGGACACAGGAGCTGATCGCTACGCGACCCGGCTCCAATGTCCCCAGTTGGTCATATGCCAGCTATTCGCATCGCGATTTCCATCGCCTGCTCGTAGTTAAGGCGCGGATCAACCGTTGACTTGTAGGCCCTGGCGAGATCGCCATCTTTCAGCCCGCGCGCACCACCGGTGCACTCCGTCACGTTCTCACCCGTAAGCTCGAGGTGCACGCCGCCGAGATACGTGCCCATCTTCTGGTGCACCCGGAAAGCGGCTTCAAGTTCGGCCACGATATTCTCGAAGCGCCGCGTCTTGGTCCCATCCGCGGTGCTCTCGGTGTTGCCATGCATGGGATCGCATACCCACAGCACCGGCGAGCCAACCTCGCGAACCGCTGTAATCAGGTCCGGCAGATGGTCCTCAATAGCCTCAGCACCGTAACGGTGAATTAGTGTCAGGCGACCGGGCTCGTCATTCGGGTTCAGCGTCCGTACGAGATCCTGAATCCACTCACGGGTCATGCCCTGGCCGACCTTGACGCCAATCGGGTTCGCGATGCCGCGGAAATACTCAATATGCGCACCGTCCATTTGCGCCGTCCGCATGCCGATCCACGGGAAATGCGTGGTCAGGTTGTACCAGCGCTCGCGCCGGTCGCGATAGCGCGTCTGGGCCTGCTCGTAGTGCAGGTGGAGCCCCTCATGCGCCGCATAGATGTCGGCTCGCTGAGTACGGTGGAACTGACGACCTGAAACGGTTTCCAGGAAGTCGAGCGAGTTTGAAATTGAAGAGACGATCGCATGGTACTCTTCCGCCGCCTGCGAATGACCTACCCAGCCGAGATCCCAGTATTCCGGATGATGCAGATCGGCAAAACCACCATCGATCAGCGAGCGTACGAAATTGAGGGTCAGGGCTGCGCGCTCATAGCCACGCAGGATCATCTGCGGATCCGGGGTGCGTTCGTCGGACGTAAAGCCGCTGCGATTCACGAGATCGCCGCGGAAGCTGGGTAACGACAAACCGTCCCGGGTCTCCGTGTCTGCCGATCTCGGCTTCGCATACTGGCCTGCCATACGTCCCACACGAATCACGGGCTTCTTGAGTCCGTAGATCATGACGAGACTCATCTGCAGCAGGATCTTGAGCTTATCGACGATGTTCTCCGAGGTGCACTCGTCGAAGGTCTCGGCGCAATCGCCACCCTGCAGTATGAACGCCTCGCCACGCTGAGCCTTGGCAATGTGGTCCTTGAGGGCGTCGACCTCCCAGGACGTCGTAATCGGCGGCAAACGGCTCAGCTCGGCGACAGCGCGATCCAGAGCAGCCTTATCGGGATACGACGCCTGCTGGGATGCGGGAAAACTCTGCCAACTGGCCGGGTGCCAGTCATTCTTCGGTACGGTTCTGCTCACGGTGATCTCAGGTCATGTCAATTATCGCCGCGGAATTCCCGGGCCTGTAGTCGCGGACTATGCCACGGCTACCAAGTGGTCTCAAAAGTTTCTGCTGCAATCAACAACTTAGCGTCCTACGACAAGCAGGTATAGACCGCCTCCGGGGACATTGGCACAATGCGCGCCAAATCGGCCCACAGGGCGGGAGACACAGACATGCATGCAATACTCGAACAACTTGGCCTTTCGGCTATCAATGACGGCACCTGGTTTGGTTCGGAATCACGTAGCGATGAATCAGCGCCCCTGATTGCATCCAGCAATCCGGCGACAGACGAGGTCATCGCAAGCGTTCGAGCCACAACCATGGCGCAGTACGAAGAGGTTATCGCGAAAGCGCAGGAATCGTTCATCGCGTGGCGCGCCGTACCCGCCCCGGTTCGAGGCGAGGCTGTGCGCCACATTGCCAATGCACTCCGCAAACACAAGGACGCCCTTGGCAGCCTCGTGGCGCTGGAGAACGGCAAGATCAAGGCAGAGGGCGACGGCGAAGTTCAGGAAATGATCGACATTGCCGACTTTGCTGTCGGCCAGTCACGCATGATGTATGGCCGCACGATGCACTCGGAACGCCCGCAGCACCGCATGTACGAACAGTGGCATCCGCTCGGCCTGGTCGGCACGATTTCGGCCTTCAATTTTCCGGTCGCTGTCTACGCCTGGAACGCCTGCATTGCCGCGATCTGCGGCAACGTCAACATCTGGAAGCCATCACACAGCACGGCCCTCTGTGCCGTCGCCGTGCAGAAAATCATCAATGAGGCACTCGAGGGAATGGACTTGCCGCCCGTATTCTTCCTGATCAACGGCGGCACGGGTTCGCATGAACTCGCAGAGCGGTTTGTTGACGACAAGCGGGTCAACCTGATCTCGTTCACGGGCTCGACCTGGGTTGGCCGCGGTGTTGGGGAACGGCTTGCGAACCGCCTCGGCAAGTGCCTGCTCGAACTGGGTGGCAACAATGCGATTATCGTCGACGAATACGCCAATCTTGACCTGGCCATTCCGTCAATCGTCTTCGGTGCGGTCGGTACGGCCGGGCAGCGTTGTACGTCGACTCGCCGCGTTATCGCGCATCGCTCGCGCTTCGACGAAGTGAAGAATGCTTTGGTCAAAGCCTACGGACAGGTACGCATCGGTGATCCGCTCGATCCCAACACGTTAATGGGCCCACTGATCAACGATGCGGCAGTAAAAACTGTTGAAGCAGCGTGCGACTCAGTCCGCGATGCCGGTGGAGAAATCCTGTGTGGTGGTGAACGCATCGACGGGCCTGGCAACTTCATCACGCCTGCGATCGCCGTTGTGCAGAATGACTGGGAGATCGTGCAGCACGAGACCTTCGGCCCGATTCTGTATCTGATTCCGTTCGATACGATCGACGAAGCTATCGCCCTGCAGAATGGCGTCGTCCAGGGACTGTCATCGTCGATCTTCACCGACAACCTGCAGAACGCCGAGTACTTCCTGTCGAACGGTGGTTCCGACTGCGGTATCGCCAACGTCAATATCGGCACGTCGGGTGCAGAGATCGGCGGTGCGTTCGGTGGTGAGAAAGAAACCGGTGGTGGTCGCGAGGCTGGCTCCGATGCCTGGAAGGCCTACATGCGTCGCCAGACGAACACGATCAACTGGGGCAAGGACCTGCCGCTGGCCCAGGGTATCAATTTCGATCTGTAGGAGCGGCTTGAGCCGCGAATGAACTCGGGCCTGAAGGCCCTCCTACGACAACGATTCGAATCGATTCTCGGCGCGGTTCTTGCGGACCGCGCCGGCTTCGAATACCTGGCCGCTCATCGCGATATACACACCCGGCTGCTGCCGTCTGCACAGCCGCCACGGCCATCCCGACATTAAAGACTGCATCAGTCGTTCGAAACCTCGCCGGCGTCAGCGCCCCTGTCAGCACAATAGTCTTATCCTTGAGATTCTTTAGTACTTCCGCTGTCGCCGGCATCGTGTCCGTTCCATGCGTAATAACGTAGTAACGGCCATCGTCATCGGCGATATGCTGGCGCAGCCTGGCACGATCATCGTCATCGATCTCAAGGCTGTCTTTCTGCATAAATGGCACGATGTCGTACTCGAAATCGACCAGCCCCTCACCGAGGATAGTCTGCAATACTGACTCGCCAACCTCGAACTGACTAAGCGCGTCGAAGTAGATCTTGTCGATGGTTCCGCCGGTGGTGATGAATCGAATATGCATGTGACATTTACTGGTAGCTGGCCGTCTATGTGGCGACAACAACCTACGGGAAACCGCTAACAAGGGGAAGAGCTGTGAATGCACAACAGAGCAAACTACTGTCCATCGTCCTTATCGTACTGGGCGCAGCGCTCATTATCTGGGGCTTCCAGATTTCCGGTGGGGCCGCCAACGAAGTGTCGCGCTCGCTGACCGGCTCATCGACGGACGCTGTCATGTATCGCTACATCGCTGGCGCCGTAAGCCTCGCAGCCGGCGCGTTCCTGTTTCTAAAAAAGAAGTAGGTCACCCTTTTCTGGCGTACCGCCGGTGTCCGGACCCTGATCCCGGCACCGTCCCTCCGGGCCCGATTGGCAGTACAATCCGGAATTGACGCAATATCCTGCGCGGTCAGTGCTGGTATGATGGACGAATGGAAGTCCATGGCCCCCTGAGTCGCCGGACCTTTCCCATACCGGCATTGCTGCCGCTGCTCCTCACCCTGATCTGGAGCACGTTTTCCACTGCGGCGGAAACCAAAGTCGTTGAACTCGAAATTAATGGCGCCATCGGTGTTGCGACGGCCGATTACCTGAGCAGCGGCATCGAACACGCCGAGGAAATCGGCGCCGAGTTGGTCATCATCTCGATGGATACGCCCGGCGGGCTGATGAAGCCAATGCGCGAAATCGTGCAGGACATTCTCGCCTCAACCGTGCCGGTAGCCACCTATGTGACCCCGGCGGGCGCCCGTGCCGACAGCGCCGGGACCTATATTCTGCTTGCCTGCCACGTTGCCGCAATGACACCAACCACACACCTCGGCGCCGCGACACCCGTGCCGCTCATGAAAGGTGCCTGCCGAAGACGACAACGACAACGACGACGAGAAGGCGGACTCAGCAACCGATCGGAAGGTCATGAATGATGCGGTGTCGTATATCCGGAGTCTCGCGGATCGCTATGGACGCAACGCAGACTGGGCCGAGTCGGCTGTCACCGAGGCAGCAACGCTAACCGCTGCAGAAGCGCTTGAACAAAACGTCATCGACTTCGTTGCTTCCGACCGCGAGGAACTGCTCACCCTTATCGACGGTCACGAGATTGAGGTCGCGGGCAAAACTCACGTGCTCTCAACCAGCGATGCCGAAATAGAGGTCTTCAAACCAAACTGGCGAATCCGCCTGCTCACAGTGATCTCCAATCCGGAAATCGTGTTGCTGCTCGGCCTGATCGGCCTGTATGGATTAATGTACGAAGGATGGAACCCGGGCGCTATCGTCCCTGGCGTCGTCGGTGCGATCTGCCTGTTGCTGGCCGCGTATGCACTGCAGGTGCTGCCGGTCAACTATGCCGGCCTCACCCTGATCATTGTCGGCGTTGCGTTGATGGTTGCGGAGGCCTATGCACCGAGCTTTGGCGCCCTGGGACTGGGCGGCATTGTGGCGTTCGTGTTCGGCGCCATCATCATGTTCGATAGCGGCGTCCCGGGATTCGGTATCTCATACGTGTTTGTTACTGGACTGGGTCTCGTCTTCGCCGTACTGCTGATCTGGCTCATCGGTTTCCTGCTGAGGCTGCGCCGCCGCGGGGCAGTCTCCGGGCGGGAATCGATCGTCGGCGCAACCGCCACGGCAATGGAAGACTTCGCCGATGCCGGTCTGGTCTGGCTCGAGGGCGAAGCCTGGCATGCGAGAAGCCGGGACCCTGTCACCAAGGACGAGCAGCTCATCGTCACCAGGCTCGATGGGCTGACGCTCGACGTTGAATCGGTCGCGAAACCCGAATCACTCGATTCCGAATAGCCTGTCGTCAAAAAGGAGCCTGTTATGCCATTCCTGTCCTACGTGATTCCCGCAGTGGTGGCCATCCTGCTGCTGTCCCAGGCGATCAAGATCCTCCAGGAATATGAGCGAGGCGTCGTCTTCCTCCTCGGCCGATTCCAGAAAGTCAAAGGCCCCGGCCTCATCATCCTCATCCCCGGCATCCAGAGAATGACGCGTGTCGATCTTCGGGTCGTGGTTCTCGACGTGCCGACGCAGGACGTCATCTCCAGGGACAACGTATCGGTCAAGGTGAATGCGGTCATCTACTTCCGGGTTGTCGACCCCGAGAAGGCGATCATCCGCGTTGCGAATTTCTTTGAAGCGACGAGCCAATTGTCACAAACGACACTGCGTTCCGTATTGGGGCAGCACGAACTTGACGATATGCTCGCCGAGCGTGACAAGCTCAACCTCGACATCCAGACCCTGCTCGACCAACGCACGGACAACTGGGGAATCAAGGTTGCCAATGTCGAGATCAAACACGTCGACCTCGACGAGAGCATGATTCGCGCAATCGCCCAGCAGGCTGAGGCAGAACGCGCCCGGCGGGCGAAGATCATCAACGCCGAAGGCGAAAAACAGGCCGCAACGGCGCTTGCTGCAGCGGCACACACGCTCGCCCAGGAAAAACTGGCGCTGCAGCTACGCTACCTGCAGACTCTGAAAGAGATCTCCAGCGAGAAAACGAACACGATCGTATTCCCGTTACCGCTGGACCTGATCGATCCTCTGCTGCAGATGGCCAAGTCGGCGAGCGAACGCAGTTGAGGCAAGCTATTTGTCTTTTGCGGTGGATACGGGCGGTATCGAGACCGTAATCTCGGCGCCGCCCAGGTCCGATTGCTGTATCGAAAGTTGTCCGCCGTATGAGCGCGCAATGTCCTTGACCACAGCAAGCCCGATTCCGTGTCCCGGTGTGGACTCGTCGAGGCGCATACCACGCTGCAACAATGCGTCCGCCGCCTCCTGCGGAATTCCCGGACCATCGTCCCCTACGCTAAGCACCATGCCGCTGGCGACCGCTGACTTGCCTGTCGATGGCACGACCACAATGCGAACCTTGCGCTGGCACCACTTGCAGGCGTTGTCGAGCAGATTGCCGGCGAGTTCAAGGAAGTCACCGGTATCGCCGCGGAACTGCATACCCTCTTCGATACGCACCTCGAATTCCGGTTGCTTGTCGCGATACACCTTGCCCAGACCATCAATCAATCGCGCGACTTCTTTCTCGACCGGCACCGGTGCAAGAACGAGCTTGTCAGCGGATGCCGCGGGTTTGCGCAGCTGGTAACGCACAATCTCATCCATGCGCTCGATCTGTTCGTTATAGCGCTGGCCAAAGCCTTCGCCCTGGCGGTCATTCAATAATGAACGCATCGCTGCCAGCGGCGTCTTCAGGCTGTGAGCGAGGTTATCGAGCGTATAGCGATAGCGATCCAGGCGAGCACGCTCGCTGTCGATAAGGAGGTTCAGGTTGCGTGCGACACCCTTTAGCTCCGTCGGGAACTCGCCGGATAGTGACGCCCGATCGCCCTCCTCGATCTCGGTAATTTCGGTCTCGATCTGGCGCAGCGGTTTCAGCAGGCCACGCAGCAACATCGAGAAAGCGAGCAACATCGTAAACGCGACAGCCGCAAACCAGCTGAACAACTGCCGACGGAATCCCGCGATCTGCGCGTTGAACCCGTCGAGACTCTCGGCCACCTTGAATATGTAGGGTTGGGATGCACCGTCATCGAGTTCCCAGTCGACGGCAAGACTCAGGGTCAGCAGCGGTGTGCCGTCGGCCAGAGACTCGCGCGCAAACGCATGATCGCCAAGCTCCAGATCCGCACCCTGTGGAATCTCGAGGCCCAGCGCAGAACGCGAACGCCACAGCGCGACGCCATCAATGCCTCGCATCTCTGCGTACAGTCCGGAGCCGATACGTTCGAGACGCGGCTCCCGCAGCCGGTCCGGCATAACCAGTCGCCCGGTGTCGTCCGGCTCCGCAGCGGCGAGTAGTCCGACCAGGTGTCCGTCGAGAATGTCCTGCCGCGCCTGCTCGCCGGCTTCGGTGAACGCGCGGTCCAGCACGGCGATGGTGGCGCCAAAGAAGAACAGCAGCAGAACGCTGACGGAGACGAGGAGTCGGCTGCTAAGGGAATTCATCCAGGTATCAGTCGACCTGGTTACGCTCCAGCGCGAAGCGGTAGCCGCGCCCTCGCAGCGTCTCAATCGGCTTGATGGAGTTGTCGGGGTCGAGCTTCTTGCGCAAGCGCCCGATAAATACCTCGATAACGTTACTGTCGCGTTCGAAATCCTGGTCGTACAGGCGGTCGGTCAATTCCGCTTTGGAAATCACCTTGCCCGCGCGAACCATGAGGTACTCGATGATCTTGTACTCAAAACTCGTGAGATCGATGGCCGCATCGTTGACCTGCACTTCCTGGCGCGACATATCCAGCGTCACGGGACCCGCATTGAGCACCGACGATGCCCAGCCGCCGCTACGGCGCAGCAACGCGTTGACGCGTGCACTCACTTCCTCGAAATGAAACGGCTTCACGACATAGTCATCCGCGCCGGCGCTTAATCCATCGACCTTGTCCTCCCAGCGATCGCGCGCCGTCAGAATCAGGATCGGGTAGGAATGTCCGTCAGCACGAACCTGCTTGATAATGTCGAGCCCGGATATTTCGGGCAGACCCAGGTCAATGATGGCGAGATCGACCGGATACTCACTCGCGAAATACAGCCCTTCCTTGCCATCCGCGGCCTGATCGACCGCAAAGCCGCTTTCGATCAACTTGCGCGACAGTGTCTCGCGCAACGTTGCATCGTCTTCGATTACCAGTAATCGCATGTTCTCTGCTCCTTTCTACTGGTCAAGAAAGATTAGCGGCGCCGGCCATTGACTTTGTGAGTCCTGACCTTGCCGTCCTTGGTGAGGACTTTTATGTGATGCACTTCGCGGCCGCCCTGAACCCGTGTCTCGGCGCTCACAATTCGATCGCCTGGCTGCAAGCGGCTGCGTACAGATGCGGTCGCCTGAGATAGCGACATGCCGTCCTGGGCCGCAAACAGCAGCGGCTGGCCCTCGTACTGCACGTGCTGCGCCTTCAGGTTCTCCTCGAGATCGAAGGCGTTGGCCCGCAGCGGCAAGGTAGCCGCCGCGGCCAACAACAACAGTGTCAGTGCGATTCGCATGGGCCAAGTGTGGTACGGCCGCAAGCTGATTGCAACGAAGCGTGTCACATCAGTTCCCTGTTATTTACCTGTATTACCTGGCCGGACGAATGTCTACGCGTACCTTGATCCGATTGCCCGGGTCGTACGGCATTTCCGTCACGTATTTCTGGCCATGGTAGCGATACATCACGCGGTAGCCGTCGATGCGCTCTTCCTGGTGCGAGCGATAGCGCGTTTCACAACGCTCCACCGGGCGCCCGTGACGCTCAACGGCTGACCCATGGCGTTCACGCGACGATTCGTTGCCGATTGCAGCGCCAATTAGCGTGCCTGCGACAGTGGCTGCGTCATTACCGCGACCGCTACCGATCTGATGACCCACGACACCACCGATAATGGCGCCCAACAGGGTGCTGCCACCACGCTGACCGCGGTTACGATCAACCGTGTAGTACTGCATCTCTTCCCAGCACTCCCGCACCGGCGTTTTCACCGTTACGTAGTTGATAATCGGCTCGGCCGAGATAACCTTGGCATAGTCATATTGGGCACCGCTATTGCGATAGCCGTTATCTGCCCATGCGTTGCTGCCCAACAGCATCGCGGCAAGGGCGACAGTTGCGATACGTGTTTTTGCGTTCATGGTCCTGTCCTTCGTTGCTTGCGACTGGCCTTTTGCCAGCCTGGGGACAAGATTAGTCCCACGGCAATGAACCGAGGCTGAACGCTAGCCGACGTCTTTCTTGGCCTTGCGCCAGCGTTGATCGAGCTCTTCAAGGCTCATTTTGCTGATTTGCAGCCCTGCGGCCGCAATTTCGGTTTCCATGGCCCGAAAACGGCGCTCAAACTTGTAATTCGCGCCTGCCAGGGCTTTTTCCGGGTCAATGTCCAGATGTCGTGCCAGATTGACCACGGCAAACAGCACATCGCCCAGCTCGTCCTCCATGTGCCTGGCGTCGCGGGTCCCGACGGCGTCCTCGAGTTCCCCGAGCTCCTCATGAATCTTCTGGTTCACGCCTTTGCGGTCAGGCCAGTCAAAACCGGCGCGTCCTGCCCGCTTGCCCAGCTTTTGCGCCCTCTTGAGGGCCGGCAAAGCGCGGGTAACTCCGGCAAGCGCGCTGTCGTCGGGGTCTGCGGAGCGTTCCTGTTCCTTGATCTCTTCCCAACTGCCGTCAAGCTTGCCGGTCGCGCGCTCTTCATCGGAACCGAATACATGCGGATGGCGGCGCAGCATCTTCTCCGTGATCCCTGCGGCCACATCGTCAAAGCCAAAGACGCCTTTCTCACTGGCCATTTGGGCGTAGAACACGACCTGGAACAGCAGGTCGCCGAGTTCTGAGCGAAGATCATCGAAATCCTCCCGCTCAATCGCATCGGCCACTTCGTAGGCCTCCTCGATCGTATAGGGAGCGATCGTCGAAAAGTCCTGCTCGAGGTCCCAGGGGCAGCCCGTTTTCGGGTCTCGCAACGCTCTCATAACCTCAAGTAGTTTCTCTATACTCGACATAACTTATTTATTTAAAAGAAATTTCCTAAACGCCATTAGCATGTATGCCGTGGCACCCCAGATACGCTCGCCGTCGTAGTGAAACTCGACCAGCGAGAACGTCTGGCCGTCATACCGGCGATCCACGTAGCGGTCATTGTTCTCATCAAGGAGGTGCTCAAGCGGCACCTCGAATGCGTAGTCGACCTCAGTCTGATCAACAACCAGTTCTACCTCACCCACAACAAGGCCGACGACTGGCGTCACGGCGAAGCCGGTGATGGTCGGCATGGACCGCAGATAACCGATCACATCGACATTCTGCGGCTCGATCCCGACCTCCTCGTGCGTCTCACGCAAGGCCGCGGCACACACATCGGTATCGTGAGGTTCCATGCTGCCACCGGGAAAACTCACCTGCCCGGCATGATGCGCCAGGTGCGATGCGCGTTGTGTCAGCAGTACAAAAAGCCCCTCACGCCGCTGCATCAGGGGTACCAGGACCCCTGCTGGCTTCAACGGCACATCCAGCTTCTTCTGCATGGCGTGCGGCCAGCGGCTGAGCCCCGGCGGCATGACGACGTCAAGCGGATTCGCAGGCATTTCGGTTGCCGCAAACCGTGCTCGCAAGTCGCCTGCTGTTAACGATCCGCCAGCCGGACCTGTCAATGCTTGATACCACCCTCGGTGAGCGCAGCCGGATCCAGCAGGCGATCGAGTTCCTCATCGGTAAGGTCTGTCATCTCTTTGGCCACGTCCTTAACCGCCCTGCCTTGGGCATACGCCTTCTTGGCCACCGCGGCGCCGAGTTCGTAGCCGATCACCGGGTTCAACGCGGTGACCAGAATCGGGTTACGGCCAAGTGCGCGATGGATGTTTTCCTCATTCACCGTAAAGCCCGCGATGGCCTTGTCGGCCAGCACGACACTCGCCGTGGCAAGGATTTCAATGCTCTGCAGCAGGTTGTAAGCCACCACGGGCAACATCACGTTGAGCTGGAAGTTGCCGGACTGGCCGCCCATCATAATCGTGGTGTCATTGCCGATGACCTGCGCCGCGACCATTGCTACAGCTTCCGGAATAACCGGATTCACCTTGCCTGGCATGATACTGGACCCGGGCTGCAATGCCGGCAAAGCGATCTCGCCAAAGCCGGCCAGCGGACCGGAATTCATCCACCGCAGGTCGTTGGCGATCTTCGTCAGGCTGACTGCCAGCGTGCGCAGCTGTCCCGACGTTTCAACCGCTGCGTCCTGGCAGCTTAAGGATTCGAACTGGTTGTCTGCGGCGCGGAACGGCACGCCGGTCCGCTCTTTTAGCAGCACGGCGACCTTACCGCCGAATTTCGGATGGGCGTTGATCCCGGTACCGACCGCTGTACCGCCCTGCGCCAGGGCTGTCAGGCGTTTCATCGTGTCGTTGAGGCGCTCCGCTCCGTGGTCTATCTGAGAGCGCCACGCATCGATTTCCTGGCCCAGGGTCACGGGCATGGCATCCATCAGGTGCGTACGTCCCGTCTTGACGATATCGCGCGTCTCCTCAGCCTTCGACTCGAGCGTTTCCGACAGGTGTGCGAGAGCCGGCAACAGTCTCTGGTGAATCGCCAGCGCCGCGCTGACGTGCACGCACGTAGGAATGACGTCGTTGCTGCTCTGGCTCATATTCACATGGTCATTCGGGTGGACGTCAGCACCGAGCGCTGCTGTCGCAATGTGCGAGATCACCTCGTTGGCGTTCATATTGGAGCTTGTGCCCGAGCCGGTCTGAAAGATATCGATGGGGAAATGCTCGTCATACTCGCCGTCCGACACGGCCAGCGAGGCCTTCTGGACAGCAATAGCAATATCGCTCGTAATCAGGCCCAGCTCGGCGTTGGCGCCTGCTGCAGCCCACTTGACCAGACCCAGAGCAGCGATGAACTGGCGTGGCATCGTCAGGCCCGAAATCGGGAAGTTATTGACCGCGCGCTGTGTCTGCGCGCCCCACAACGCGTCCTCCGGAACCTGAAGTTCGCCCATGCTGTCTTTTTCGATACGAAATGACTTGTCGTTCATACCTTGTGCACACCCTAAAACTGACCGGAAAACGTGTATGATTCGCGCTTTGCGCGCGCAAGTCTACACGGGTTTCCCGAACATGAAAGTCCCAGCCCTGAGAGCCCTCTCCCCAACCGACGGCCGCTACGCCGACAAGGTCAACAACCTCCGCGATATCTTCAGCGAATACGGCCTGATCCGCTATCGTGTCCTCGTTGAAGTGCGCTGGTTGCAGTGCATGGCCGATCAGGCCGCGATCGAGGAGCTGGGCCCGCTGTCGTCCGTCATGAAAGACGTGCTCAACACTATCGTCGACGACTTCTCTCTCGATGATGCGGAGCGTGTCAAAGCCATCGAGGCAACGACCAACCACGACGTCAAGGCCGTCGAGTATTTCATTCGCGAGAAACTGGGCGATGGTCCGGAAACGCAGGCTCTCAAGGACTTCCTGCATTTTGGCTGCACATCCGAGGACATCAACAACCTGTCCTATGCGCTCATGCTGCGCTCCGGACGCAGCGACGTGCTCGCCCCCCAGATGCGCGAACTGCGTAACAAGATCAAGGGCATGGCTCGCGACCACGCGGCGCTGCCAATGCTGTCGCGAACGCACGGTCAGACCGCCAGCCCGACAACGCTGGGCAAGGAACTCGCCAATGTGGTCGCCCGTCTCGAGCGAATCGAGAAGCAGTTTGGCGCTGTCGAGATTCTCGGCAAGTTCAATGGTGCGGTCGGCAATTACAATGCTCATGTCATTGCCTACCCCGACATCGACTGGCCAGCCCTCAGCCACAGCTTCATAGGGTCACTCGGTCTGCAGCCCAACCCGTACACAACCCAGATCGAACCGCATGACTGGACGGCCGAGTATTGCCACGCACTTGTACGTTACAACACCGTGTTGATCGACTTCGCCCGTGACATATGGGGCTACATCTCGCTGGGCTACTTCAAACAGAAGGTCGCAAAAGACGAGGTCGGTTCGTCGACCATGCCGCACAAGGTCAATCCGATCGACTTTGAAAATGCGGAAGGCAATCTTGGAGTGGCCAACGCGCTGCTTGGTCACTTCGCGGAGAAGCTTCCGATTTCGCGCTGGCAGCGCGATCTCACCGATTCCACCGTGCAACGCAATCTCGGCGTCGCGGCAGGCTACATCGTCATTGCCCTGCAGTCATTGCTCAAGGGCGTCGGAAAATTGCGCGTCAACGAAGCCGCGATTCACGCGGATGTCGCTGCAGCCTGGGAAGTCCTCGCTGAAGCCGTGCAGACTGTCATGCGTCGTTACGGCATTGAAAACCCGTACGAAAAACTCAAAGCCCTGACCCGTGGCCAGGCCGTGACCAAAGACATACTGCTTGAGTTCATCGGCACGCTCGACATCCCCGATGCAGAGAAGGAGCGGCTGCTCAAGCTAACGCCTGAGAGCTACATCGGCATCGCCGATCAACAGGCCCGCGACATCTGAGTATCGCCTGATGTTGAAACTCCCCGGCAGGCTGAACGCCGAGAGGTTTCTCGATCGTCACTGGCAAAAAAAATCCCTGTTCATGCCGCAGGCGCTGCGGCGTCTGCGACCGGCCGTTACGCGCAATGAACTCGGTTGGCTCGCAACGCTCGAGGATGTCGAGTCACGGCTCGTCTTCACTGAGCGCGACGGCGACCGGGTACGCTACCGCGCCGAAACGGGTCCGTTTGATCCCGACTACCTTGTCAAACTCCCCAAACGTGACTGGACTCTGCTCGTCCACGATGTGGAGAAACATCTGCCGGTCATGCGTGCGCTCTTCAAGTGTGTACCGTTCATACCGGACTGGCGTATCGATGACCTTATGGTGAGCTTCGCAGCACCGGGCGGCGGAGTTGGCCCACATCGTGATAACTATGACGTCTTTCTTTGCCAGGGCATCGGCATTCGGGACTGGCACTTGTCGTCAGGTCCTGTTGCCGATGATCCCGACGCAAGTGACGACCTCGCCCTTACCGTGCCGTTCGCAGGTTCCGCGCACACCGTGCGCGAAGGTGACGTGCTGTACTTGCCACCGGGCGTTGCGCATTGGGGCACCGCTACTCGAGCATGCATGACTTATTCGATCGGCATGCGCGCTCCACAGTTATCAGACCTGCAGAACGGTTTGCCGGATACCGAGCGGCCAAATCCGTTTTACGCTGACCCCGATCTTGTGGTGGCCGAGTCACGGCCGGGATTCATTTCGCCGGAGGCCGTCGATCGAGCACTGCGCCTGGTAAATCTGCCGGAACAGGATCGTGAGCGCGTCGCCGAAGCACTTGGGCGCCATGTCACGCAGACGAAGGATTGGATTACGCCGGACGGCGCGAGCGCTGACGAGGCAAAGGCCATCGTCGGGTCGGTGTCCCAGGGCGCGAAAATGAACCTGCACGGGATGGCTCGGATCGCCTGGGACCAACGCAATATCTACGTCAATGGCGCATGCTTGCGTCGTGGTGAGACGAGCTCAGCCTGGCTGGAATCGCTCTGCGCCCAGCGTGGCCTGGGCGGGCCAGGTTCACTGCCCGCTGAGTCGGTCGAAAGCCTCACAGGCCTGCTGAAAAAGGGCGCATTCGATCTACCTGAGAAATTGTGACCATATGTGAAATCGCAGACGCTCGGGACAAAAGGATCAGCGGCTCTGAAACGCTCGATTGGCGCGGGATGCGAACGATTTGCAACTGGGAACGATCGGCCAAAACGTGACGCAGTTGGCACAGTGGATCTGGTCCCGCCGGTAATATGATGAGCCTATGGAACAGGCACGCCAAAACGGAAAGCGCTGGGTAATCTCGACTCGTGAGGAAATGCGTGAGGCGGCTATGGAGGTCGTGCGCGAAGCAACACGCAAAGTTTCGATCTTCACGCACGATCTCGAACCGGGTATTTATGACGATCCCGAGTTTCTAGAAATCATCAAGCGGCTTGTTCTCTCGCAGACTTATGCACGCATTCGCGTTCTGATCGCAGACCCGTCGCGGGCCGTCAAGAACGGGAACAACTTCGTGCACCTGGGCCGTCGCCTCAACACGTATATCGAATTCCGTCATGTTCGGGAAGATTTACGAACGCATGCCGAAGCGTTCTGTATCGCCGATGAAACTGCCCTCGTCTATCGCCTGCAGGCGCCGCGCTGGGAAGGCATCGCGGATACTTACGAACCGGCCGTTGCGAAACTCTACGGAAAGATGTTCGACGAGCTCTGGGCTGCCAGCGAAGTCGAAGTGGAATTTCGCCAACTCGGCATTTAGCACAACCTGGTTTGGGACACGGATGTATCCAACTGACCTGACAGTCGCCGCCGTCGTCGAACATGATGGCAAGTACCTGCTCGTTGAAGAATACGCTATGGGGCAACGCGTCTTCACCCAACCCGGCGGCCATATCGAAACCGGCGAAACACCGGAACAGGCTGTAATTCGAGAAACCCTGGAAGAAACGGGTTGCACCGTCGAATGCCAGGACCTGATCGGCGTGTACCTCTGGATTCACCCGCAAACCCGCCAGCAGTTTCTGCGTATCGTCTACGCCGCCAAATTTATCGCCTGCGATGAGACCTTACGCCTGGACGATGGCATCCTTGGCCGCCACTGGATGACCGTGCAGGATCTCGAGGACCGCAAGCCGGTTCTGCGTTCACCCGCTGTGCTGCGCTGTGTACACGACTACATCGCCGGACACCGGCAGTCGGACGCCCTGCTCACCGGGATGCTGCCGTTACAACAGAACGTCCACAGAATTCTCGCGACTGCTGACCTCGTCTGATCTAGGTTCCTACGAACAGAAAGCCGCCTCCCCAATCCGGACTGCTATCACTGAAACCGGTGAACACATAAAACTGCAGTGTCCAGGCGTCGCTAAGCTCCCTGGAAACAAACCCTGACAGTTCTGTCAATGCGTCGCCATCCGTTATCGCAGATTCGCGGTAATCCAGTATCAATCCAACGCGTGCCGAATCACTTGTGTAGAAAATACCGCCGACCGAGGCAATAAGGACATCCTCCAGATCGACCTCATCGGGGTCCCCACGGAACTTGTAGCCGACCGATCCCAGCAGCATGAACTGATCGAAGAACTTGTAGAGATCGGTGCGCAGCGTGAAGTCCTGCTCACCGGTACCTAGTCCCTTGTTCTCGTCCGCTGTGCCAAACTTGACCTTGCCTGTGATGTCCAGCGCAAGACCCAGTCTGTCGCTGTACAGAACATCATAAACAGTGATTCCTGCGATGATATCGCCAAGCCCACTCTCGGTTACGATCTCTCCACTGCCAGGTATGGGCTCGCCACCCGGGCCGATGACGGTCGTTCCGTCAGGCGCGCGTACGCTCAGATACGGCACCGTCAGGTCGAGCGACACGCGCGGCAGGTTCAGGCTGAAGCCAACCGGGAGATAGAAGTCCTCGATGTCTGCGTCACCGCCGTAGGTGCCGCTCGAGTATTCGAAACCTGTAGACCAACTGGTCGTTACGCTTGAGTCATCGGCAATACTGTTGCCGCCAGCGAACAGGAGCAACAGGCAGAAAAATTGGGTAGCACCCCGCATGCTTTGTTTCATTGTTATTCTCCGGCTAGAGAATGTTCTTGTCGTTAGGTTGCGGGGGCCGGTAGATTCCGCCCCCGCTGTTGGTGGCTGTCAGTCTCCGCTTCCATCTGCAGGCGGATCAGGAAGTTTCACGCCCTTCTCCTTGGCACGCTCTTGCATCTTTTCCTGGTGCTGAGCCTTGAACCTCGTCTGTTGCTCAGGATCTGAATCCGTGAGGCGAAGCTGCTCGCGATACTGGTTGCGTTCCTGCTCGCTCATCAGTTCGCCACCATAGATGCCTTGCTGGTTCATCTGGCCTTGCTGGTTCTGTTTCATCTGGCCTTGCTGGTCCTGGGTCATCTGGCGCTGCTTGGTCATCTGGCCGTTCTCGGGCGCGTTGGTGCGATCCTGTTTGCGATCCTGTTTGCGGTCCTGTGCAGGGTCGTTGACGCGGTCGCGATCACGCATACGATCCCGATCGAAGTCCCGCTGGCCACGCTCAACCTGGGCACGTTGCGGCGCGGAGGCTCCGCCTTGCCCCTGACGTCCCTGAGCAACGGCAGAAGCCGATGTAAGGGCAAGTGCGCTTGCGACGAGAATGCCAATAGTCGTTTGGGCTTTCATGGTGGTTCTCCTGTGGAATATGTTCACTTAAGAGAACGCTGCGGACGTGCCGTCGTTGACCGCCTGCGGTCAGTAGTTCTACCTACATTTTTGCCGTACCGGGGGTGACTGCACGAGCGATGCGCGTAGAATGCGCCCGCTATGACCAAGCGCGTAATTCTCGGCCTTTCAGGCGGCGTGGATTCGGCCGTTGCCGCCCTGCTCCTGAAAGATGAAGGCTACGATGTCCATGCCCTGCACATGACCAACTGGGAGGACGATGACGGCTATTGCACTTCCGCCGAGGACCTCCAGGACGCACGCCGCGTTTGCGAACAGCTCGATATCCCGCTGCACCACGCTAACTTCGCCAGGCAGTACCGCGATCAGGTGTTCGAGTACTTCCTCGAAGAATACCGCGCCGGACGAACACCCAATCCCGACGTGCTCTGTAATCGCGAGATCAAGTTCGGCGTTTTTCGCGACTACGCGAAACGCCTGGGTGGCGATCTGCTGGCAACCGGACACTACGCGCGCTCCGGCCTCGTCGACGGCTATGGCGCCCTGTTCAAGGGCAAGGACCCTGGCAAGGACCAGAGCTACTTCCTGCATGCCGTCAGTGCGGACGCGCTTGCCCAGACCGTGTTCCCGCTTGGGGAGCTGGTCAAAGGCGAGGTCCGTCAGATCGCACGCGATCGTGGGCTGCCTGTTCATGACAAGAAAGACTCGACCGGTATCTGCTTTATCGGTGAGCGGCCCTTTCGTGAGTTCCTGGCAACCTATCTCCCGGCAAACCCGGGGCCCATGCGTACGCCTGACGGCGAGGTCATGGGCGAGCACCAGGGCCTCATGTACTACACCCTTGGCCAGCGCCAGGGCCTGATGATCGGCGGTCATCGCGACCACGGTGAAGAGCCCTGGTACGTGGTTGGCAAGAACCTGGCCGACAACGCACTCATCGTCGCTCAGGGCGAGCACGAGATGCTGTTCTCCAACGGCCTGAGCGCCACCGATGCCAGCTGGATCGGGCAGGCGCCGGACGGGCTCGACGATGGCCTGCGGTGCGCCGCAAAGGTTCGCTACCGGCAGGCGGATCAGGCCTGTGTCGTCACGGCTCTGGGGGACGATCGGCTGGACGTGCGCTTTGCTGCACCACAAAAAGCGGTGGCGCCGGGCCAGTTCGTTGTTTTTTATGATGGCGACCGCTGCCTGGGTGGCGCCGTCATAGACGAATTGGGGTGAGCGATTGCTTCTGCCATTCGTTATAATGCGCCCCCCGCGGCCTGCTGGCCGTAAAGAAAACCTGAAATTCCGGAGAACACACGATGACGGACAGCTTCGGCGCGCGCTCAGCGCTTGCAGTTGGTGGCAAGGATTACGAAATCTACCGACTCGACGCAGTCAAGGAAGGCCATGTAGACCGCCTTCCCTACTCACTTAAGATTCTGCTCGAAAACCTGCTGCGTCACGAGGACGGCCGCGACGTAACCCGCGCCGACATCCTCGCCTTGGCCAACTGGGACCCGACAGCGGCCCCCAGTACTGAAATCTCGTTTACGCCGGCACGCGTCGTCCTCCAGGACTTCACAGGCGTACCCGCCGTCGTAGATCTTGCCGCGATGCGCGACGCCGTCGTCAAACTGGGTGGATCCGCTAAAGATATCAATCCGCTGTCGCCGGCGGAGCTGGTCATCGACCACTCGGTACAGATCGATCACTACGGCGCCGCGAATGCGCTCGATCTCAATACGAAGATTGAATTCCAGCGAAACATGGAACGCTACTCTTTCCTCAAGTGGGGTCAGTCAGCGTTTGATAACTTCCGCGTCGTGCCGCCAAATACCGGCATCGTCCACCAGGTGAATCTCGAGTACCTGAGTCGCGTCGTTTTCGGCGTCGAGAAGAAGGGCACGCTGTCCGCCTACCCCGACACGGTTGTAGGCACGGATTCGCACACGACCATGATCAACGGTCTCGGCGTATTGGGCTGGGGCGTTGGCGGTATCGAGGCCGAGGCCGCGATGCTGGGCCAGCCGATCACGATGCTCATCCCGCACGTCATTGGATTCAGGCTGAGCGGTAAGCTCCGGGAGGGCACGACCGCGACCGATCTCGTACTGACCTGCACCGAGATGCTGCGCAACAAGGGCGTCGTCGGCAAGTTCGTAGAATTTTATGGCGACGGCCTCGCCCAATTACCGCTGGCTGATCGTGCGACGCTTGGCAACATGGCGCCCGAGTTCGGCTCGACCTGCGGTATCTTCCCGATCGATGGCGAGACCATTCGCTACCTGAAACTCTCGGGTCGTGATGACACGCAGTGCGACCTCATCGAAGCCTATGCCAGGGAACAGGGAATATGGCGCGAAGATGGCCAGCCAGATGCACTGTACACGGACATCCTCGAGCTCGACCTCGGCGATGTCGAACCCAGCATTGCCGGTCCGAAGCGCCCACAGGATCGCATCGCATTGAGCGCCGCGGCATCGTCCTATAAAAAGATCCTGGCCAACACCGTTGCCAAACGCGAAACAGGCGGCAGCGGCATCGCGAATCTTGACGGCAAAGATGTCGTCATTGACGACGGCTCGATTCTGATCGCGGCGATTACCAGTTGCACCAACACGTCCAACCCGGCCGTCATGCTCGCGGCAGGCCTGGTCGCACGCAATGCGGCGGCGAAAGGCCTGAAAGCGAAGCCCTGGGTCAAGACCAGCCTGGCACCCGGTTCGCGCGTCGTTTCCGATTACCTCGAGAAGGCTGGGCTCATCGATGACCTCGAGAAGCTCGGCTTTTACACCGTCGGCTACGGCTGCACGACCTGCATCGGCAACTCCGGGCCACTGAAGCCCGAGATAGCGAACGCGGTAACGAGCAACAACGTCGTTGGTGCGAGCATCTTGTCCGGCAACCGCAATTTCGAGGGTCGTATTCACGCGCTCGTGCAACACAACTTCCTCGCATCACCGCCGCTGGTTGTTGCGTACGCGATCGCCGGTAACATGAACGTCGATCTTTACAAAGATCCGCTTGGTCAGGACCAGGACGGTAACGACGTCTACATGAAGGACATCTGGCCGACACAGCAGGAAATTCATGACGTGGTCGCCACCAGCATTAACTCCGAAATGTTCCTGTCGAGCTATGGCAAGGTGTTTGAGGGTGACGCCAACTGGCAACGCGTGGCTTCGCCAACGGGTGAAATCTACACCTGGGACGCCGACTCAACGTACGTCAAGAACCCGCCCTACTTCGACGGCATGACGAAGGCAACCACGCCCGTCAGTAACATCGAAGGGGCTAAAGTGCTTGCGCTGCTGGGCGATTCGGTCACGACCGACCACATTTCTCCGGCAGGCTCTATTGCCAAGGACAGCCCGGCTGCCGCCTACCTCGAGGCGCACGGCGTCAAGCCATCGGACTTTAACTCCTACGGTTCACGCCGCGGCAATCACGAAGTCATGATGCGCGGCACGTTCGCCAACATTCGTCTGCGCAACCAGCTCGCCCCGGGTACTGAGGGCGGCTGGACGTGCCACCAGCCAAGCGGCGAACAGATGTCGATCTTTGACGCGTCCGTGAAGTACCGCGAAGAAGGTACACCGCTGGTGGTTATCGCGGGCAGCGAATACGGCACGGGCTCATCGCGCGACTGGGCGGCCAAGGGAACGCTACTGCTCGGGGTGAAGGCGGTTATCGCCAGCAGCTTCGAGCGCATCCACCGGTCGAACCTGATCGGGATGGGCGTACTGCCGCTGCAGTTCCTCGAAGGGCAGGACGCAGAATCCCTGGAAATTACGGGAACCGAGACGTTTGACATCAAGGGCCAGACCGACCCGAATGCCAAGACCGTCAAAGTGACCGCAACGACGGTGGGCGGTCATACGACGACCTTTGAGGCCCTGGTGCGTATCGATACGCCGAAAGAACGTGACTACTACGAGAACGGCGGCATCCTGCACTACGTGCTGCGACAACTCGCCGCGTAAGCATGACAGCAAACTGTGACATCCCGGACGCGCTCATCGCAGCGCTCCGGGATGCACGTCATGTCTGCATACTCACCGGCGCCGGTGTCTCCGCTGAGAGTGGCGTGCCAACCTTCCGGGAAGCCCAGGACGGCTTGTGGGCCAAGTACGACCCCCACGACCTTGCGACGCCGGATGCGTTTCTTGCCGATCCTGTGCTCGTCTGGCGCTGGTACCGCTGGCGTCGGGACCTCGTTGCCGAGGCCGAACCGAACCCGGGCCACCGTGCCATCGCACGACTCGCAGACCTGGTCCCTCGCCTCACCCTGGTAACGCAGAACGTAGACAACATGCACCAGCGCGCCGGCAGCCGCGACGTCATCGAGTTTCACGGCAATATTTTCGAGGACCGCTGCTTCGCAGACGGTTCACTGCAGGTCGGGGACGATACGACCGCCGTGCCGCTGTGCAGTGAGTGTGGCAGCAACCTGCGCCCCGGCGTCGTCTGGTTTGGTGAGGCGATTCCGGAGCGGGCGCTCCACGATTCCTGCGCCGCTGCGGCAGACTGCGATGTGTTCCTGTCGATTGGGACATCGTCATTGGTTTACCCGGCGGCCGGCCTTGCCGACCTTGCGAAGCAGAACGGCGCGACGGTTGCGGAGGTCAACCCCAACCCGACCCTGAATGCCCACAGCTTCGACTACGCGCTCACAGGAAATTCAGGGCTCGTCATGCCGGAACTGGTAAACTGTCTGGCCGTCTAAATAGTCAGTCAGTCAACGGAACCAAGAGCGATGGAACGATCAGCCGCAAGCATCCTGTCCACACGCAAGTGGAGCAAAATCACCCTTTGGGCCATCGGTATCTTTCTGCTGCTGATGTTTGTCATCGGCTTCTGGGCTTCGCGCGAGCCTGACATTTTCTGGGTGCAGCGCTCGGCCGAGCAGGAGTCCGCCATCGTGGGCTACTCGACGGTCGATACGTTGATACGGGTAGCGGAAACGCTGCAGGGCAAGAACGGTGGCTACCTCACGAACGACAAGCTGCCACCCTTCCTGCTGCTCGACAACATCCCGAGCTGGGAACTGGGTGTCGTTACCCAGATGCGCGATCTCGGACGCGTCATGCGCGACGACTATACGCGCAGCCAGTCTCAATCCAAGGAAGACCCGGACGTCGCCGAGGGTGCGCCGAAGTTCTTCTATGACAACGATTCATGGGTATTTCCGACGACTGAATCGGAGTATCAGCACGGCATCAAGGCCTTTATCCGATATCGCGATCGACTCGCCTCGGGAGACCCCGACACGCAGTTCTATGCGCGCGCCGACAATCTGCGGGAGTGGTTATCGCAGGTTGAAAAGCGCCTCGGCAGCCTTACGCGACGTCTCGGCAACAGCGTCGCCAAGACCCGCATCAATGACGATCTCGCCGGTGATGCTGCGGCTGAAGCGTCCGGCGCGCAACCCGATACGTTCAACGTGCGCACTTCCTGGTGGAAGACGGACAACATCTTCTTTGAAGCCCGCGGAACGGCCTGGGCGCTCGTGCATTTCTTCCGCGCAGCAGAGTTCGATTTTGCGCTTGTTCTGCAGGACAAGAACGCTGAAGCCAGCGTACGCCAGATTATTCGTGAGCTTGAGGCCAGTCTCGATCCACTCCGCTCACCGATGATCATGAACGGCGGTGGTTATGGCCTGACGGCGAATCACTCGCTGGTAATGGCCAATTATCTCGCGCGCGCCAACGCCGCTGTCATCAATTTGCGCGAGTTGCTAGACCAGGGTTAGCGTCCTGCGCTCTCTTGCCGCGTCTAACGCCCGAGCAGCCTTGCTGATAGTCAACATGCTTGCAGGGCAGGACGCGAATCAGGCACTATCACTTTCGAATTCGCAAGGTGACGTTTGGTGTTTCACACCTGACGTTTAATCGGGAAGACGGTGCGTCGCAAAGACAATCCCGTCACTGCCCCCGCAACGGTGAATGAGTTCATCGATCATCGAGCCACTGCGCAGACCGCGTGGGAAGGCGATCGAAAGGCCAAAAGCCACTCATGAGTCCGGAGACCGGCCCGTGCGACAAATCCACTTTCGATCGCGTCGGGGAAGACGTGGGGGGAAAGATAATGAAGAACCAAACCGCGATCCTGGCCGCCATTGGCGCCAGTTTCGTCGCACTTCCTGTTCTCGCAGCTTCCGACGATGAAAGCCTGGACCAGATTATCGTCACCGGCTCACGCACCCCTGTGTCAATCAATTCGGTCGGTAGTGCCGTCACCGTTATTTCGCGGGATGACATAGAACGTCGCCAGGCGCGTTATGTGTCTGATTTGTTGCGCACCGTACCCGGCTTTTCGGTCAGCCACTCCGGCGTTGCAGGTTCGCAGACGCAGGTTCGGGTTCGCGGTGCAGAGGCAAACCATGTGCTCGTGCTCATCGATGGTGTCCGCGCCAACGATCCTGCAACGGGCGACGAATTCCGTTGGGAGTTTCTGACCACCGCAAACATTGAACGTATCGAGATCGTACGCGGTCCGCAGAGCGCCCTCTGGGGTAGCGATGCGGTCGCCGGTGTCGTGCACATCATCACGCGTTCCGGTGGATCACAGCCACGAGTGGGCGGCTACGTCGAAGCGGGTTCCCTGAATACCTTTAACACGGCACTGAATGGCAGCTTTGGCGACGAGAGCTGGAGCGTGAGCATCAGTGCCGAGCGCCTCGAAACCGATGGTGGCAATATCTCGCGCTCCGGCAGTGAGGATGACAACTCTGACGCCGCCACGGGATCAGTGAGTGCCTCTTTTCGCGCGTCGGAGAGCCTCGCCTTCACTTTCGGTGCCCGCACTGTTGACTCCTACTCGCAGTACGACAACGTCGACTTCTTCGTAACAGGTCTGCCGACCGACTCCGATGTCGCTCTCGAGACGCAACAAAATTACGTGCAGGTCGGCAGCACCATTGGTAGCAGCAAATCACGCGTAAAGCAGCATGTTGCGGCGCGGTATTTCGACAGCGAGAATCGAAACCTGACGGACGGCATCGAAGATGTAACCGCCCTCTCCGATCGCTCGACGTTTGCCTACCAGGCCGATATCTCGCTGGGCGACGATGTCATCTCCCTCGCTGTCGAACGTGAAGAGACCACCTTCGAACAACGAGGACCGATTGGCTTTGGCGATCCGAACCAGCGGCAGGAACTGGATGTCACCAGCGTGGTAGCCGACTACCAGGCACATGTTGGGGACAGCCTGACGTGGCTGGCCAGCGCGCGCTTCGACGACAACAGCATGTTTGACGATGCGGTCACGGGACGGTTGTCTGTGACCTGGAATCTCAATGATGCGACCCGTGTTCGCGGCAATATCGGCACCGGACGCAAGAACCCGACGTTCATCGAGCTGTTTGGCTATTTCCCCGGGCAGTTCGCAAGTAATCCGGACCTGCAGCCCGAACAGTCCACCGCTTTCGACCTGGGTGTTGAACGCCAGGTGAGTGACGCACTCAACGTCCAGCTGACTTTGTTCAAGCAGGACCTCGAAAATGAAATCAATGGTTTCGTGTTCGATCCCGTCACCTTCCTGTCAACGGCACAGAACATGCCGGGGACAAGCAAGCGTGAAGGTCTGGAGTTTGCAGCCCGCTGGGACGTATCCGAGCGTCTGGGGCTGAACGCCAGTTACACCTATATCGACTCTACCTCCGAAAACCTGCGCGAGGTCCGACGTCCACGCCACTCCGGGCATGTTGAAATTGACTACGGAATCGCCGACGGCCAAGGGCGTATTGCGATGACCGCAGCCTACGGCGGTACCCGTACCGACACCTTCTTCCCCCCATGGCCGAATCCTCCGGAGATCGTGACCCTGAGCAACCACTGGCTCGTGGACCTGACGACCCAGTACCGCGTCACAGAAAGCATCAAGATATTCGCCCGTGCGAACAACCTGCTCGACACCGACCACGAGCAGGTCTATGGCTACAACACGCCGGGGCGTGCCGCCTATGTCGGCGTGCAGGTCGCGTTCGGCCAGTAACCCCTATGCGCGACGGCCCTTGTCAGACATGACGAGGCCGGCCAACAGTGCGACGGCTGCCATGCTCCAGACGATGACGGCCCCGGTCGGCAAATCGAGCACCAGCGACAGGATGATGCCCAGCAGGTAAGCAACGCCGCCGACGACGTAGCCGGCGGCCAGCCGATTACCGCGCCGGATACCCGTGGTTGCCAAAGCCGGAATGATGAGGCTTGCGAACACGAGGTAGATACCGACGATCTGTACCGACGCGGTGACAACCACCGCAAAAGCAAGATAGAAACCCAGCCCCGCCAGTTTCGGCTTTAGCCCTGCCCAGAGCGCGAGGACCACGGCGGACAGGACTGCAATCGGCACCAGTGACGACCATGTCTGCCAGAGAATCTGGCCGACCAGCAACTCCTTGAGATGCTCACTACCGTGTGGATTGCCAGCGAGCAACAGGATGCCGCCCGTCGCTGCAAGAATGAACAGCACGCCAATCAAAGGTTCCTGGATACCTGCCCAGCGCTTCTCGGTCCAGTGCAGGCCCACGGCGGCCACTAGCGCGGCACTCGTGGCGACGATCTGGACCTGATAGCCCTCGGGATCCCACTCCAGCGTGTAGGCCGCAATAACCCCCAACCCGGCGACCTGTGCGATCGCCAGGTCAATGAAGATGATGCCGCGCTTCAACACTTCCTGACCCAGTGGCACGTGCGTACTCAACACCAGCAGGCCCGCGGCGAATGCCGGCCCGATAATGGTCCAGTCGATGAAGTCAGGCATCGTCCATGGCCCCTTTCAGTCGAGCGATAATATCGTCGAACAGCGTGAAAAGATCCGTCGCCCCGTCGGTGCCACCCACGGTCAGAGGCAGCACGATAGCCGCAATGCCGGTGCGTTCTGACAGCCACTCCGACGATTTTCCATGCTGGTACGGTGCACGGATAATCACGTCCGCCCCGCCGCTCGAGAATTGCGTCGTCAGGTGACTGAGGTGTGCAGCCGTTGGCGGCAGCCCCGGAACCGCCTCGAGGTTGGCGACTTCCTCAATGCCGAGCCAGCCCAGGAGGTATACCCATGAATTGTGATGGGTTATCGCCCGCTTGCCTCTCAGGCTCGCCGCTGCCGCTTCCCAGCGAGCCATCGAGCTCTCCCATTTAATAAGAAACCTATTTAAGTTTTCTTCATAAATCTCTGTATTATCGGGATTAAGTTTAGACATTCTGGCGCCCAGGGCTCGCGCAACTGCCGCCATATTATGCGGGTTCACCTGGATGTGCGGATTGCCCTGCGGGTGAATATCGCCTTTGCTGCGATCCACATTGGCCGTAGCACCGACTCGAAGGACGAAACTGCTGGCCTCCATGTAGCCGTCACTGCCCGGCAAGACCTTGCGATTGTTCGCCTTTTGCAGGAGCGCCGGCAGCCAGCCAATCTCGAGTTGCGCGCCGCTGCAGATGACCAGGTCCGCGCGACGTACCTTTGCGATCAGGCTGGGCCGTGCCTGGATGTAATGCGGATCCTGCAGCGCCGTTGTCGCGCTGTAGCTTTCGACCAGGTCCCCGCCGATTTCGTCGGCCAGTGCCGCCCATTCCGCCTCGCATGCGAATACGCGAATCTCCGCGTTCACTGCGAGTGGTAGAACGCACAGGAGTAATGCTGCGATCAGCCTGTTCACGACACCCTCCTAGAATGAATGTGCGCCATGGGCGCCGATACTGTGAATATACTGCAGCCCCCACTCGTGGCGATCCTCTGCCCCGGTCTGATCCTGGGTGAACTGCATCCGCAGGCGGCTGAACTCGCTGTTCGACCAGTCGAACATGACGCTGTAACGTCGTGGATCGTCAGCATCAGTCTTTAGACCGTCCGCACGAGCCCCGAATCGCCAGCGTTCGAAAGGCTGGTAAACGGCCTGCGCGTACCAGCCGCCGTCGATGCCCACATCGTCATGGTCGAAATACTCCGTCTGGAAGATGAAGTTTCGGTCCTTCCAGTTACCGTCAGGCGACCACTTCCAGACAAAGTGCGCGCCGGTGAGCAACGCCATGTTGTCTCGATCGAGGTACGAGGCACCGGCCAGCCAGCTGCCCCCGGAACCGATATCTCCACCGACATTGGCAAACAGGGTGCTCGCCGCCAGCCCAGAGGGATCGCCTTCGCCCTGGAGAATCTCTCCACCCAGTTCCATATAGAGATTGGTGGGCGCGAGCCATGTCAGCCGGACACCGTTATCGACGTAGCGGCCGTCGAAGAAGGCCTGGTACGGGAGGGGCAGGTCCGCAAAGTCCCACTGGTGCGAATGCCGGCCATTCAGGTAACCGAAGCCGGATGAGATTCGACCGAAGCGCGCGCCAAAACCGGCAGGTAGGGCGGTCGTTTCAACCCAGGCTTCCTCAATTTCCAGTTCAGACGCACCGTCCTCGAAGGCCAGCGCGGCGGTCAGGTAGGCCGCAAACTTGTCGTCGACGTTGGCATTCATGATGAGCTCGGTCTCGCCGACCGCAAGGCCCTCGCTCTCGGCCCCTGGCCCCTCAACGCCCCACAATGTGCCCTGAAATACGACGCCTATCGCCGGATTGAAGGCCGCGGTGCCGCTGCTCTGTACCGGCACCGGTGCTGGTGACTGAGCGGCATAGCTGGCTTGTGCGGCGTTCTGCTCGGCGACCGCAAGTCGTCGTTCGAGCTCCGCGATACGGGCGTCGTAGTCCGCGCGTAGCTCATCGATGGCGGTACGCAATAACTCGATATCCGTGTCCTCTGCCGCACCGGCGACAGGGACGCATAAGGTAAGCGCGATCAGCGCGCCTGGTAAAGAAACGATCCGCATGCATCGCCCTCCGATTGATCAAACTGAAAATGGAAACTCCGTGATTTTCAGTCAGTCAATGGCGGGTCCCGCGGGCGATAGGGCGCATCATGCCGTTTCTCCAGAGTCGGAGCATGGGCGTCTGCCAGGCGCTCGCCACGGCCGTTCGGGATGATGTGCGCACCCGCAGGCTCCACCGTATCGGCTGCGTGGCCGTATGCAATGCAGAATTCGCACTCGCCACTGTCGCCGCCGACATGCGTCGCAGCATGGACAGCGATGCTGGTATGGCCGATGAGCAGTCCCAGGAGGACAACAAGGCAAATGTGGCGGGTGGCAGATTTCACGTTCGGTTTGACCGATTCACAGGGCTAAGTTCAGTGCTGCGCTAGTATATCCCGACCCAGGTCGGGATGCGCTTCCAGCAGTGATTCAGATCCTTGTCCAGCCGTCTGTACGAGGGTTCGTAACGGCCTACCAGCCGCCAGAAGCGTTGCGAGTGATTCATGTGCCGTGCATGGCATAACTCATGGATCATCACGTAACGAAGATGCTGCGGGTCAAGGAACATGAGGCAGTAATTCAGGCTGACCGTGCCGGTACTCGAGTGACTGCCCCAACAGGTACGCTGACCACGCACATGCATGGTCTTGAAGGCATTGCCGGTCTCTGCAGAGAGGGCCCGCAATCGGGGTAGCATTTCTTTCTTGCCGAGCGCGATAAGCCAGCGCTTCAGCGCGATCACGCACTGCGACTCGTCACCGGTACCACCAGCCAGAATCACCGTATTTCCGCGCACCCGGTAGCGAACGGTCTTGCTCCCGTCGGCACGCTCGAAACGTACGCAGAACCGCCGGTCGATGCCTGGTAACTCGATACTGACGGGTAAGGCGAAGGGTTCAGGGGGATGCTCAGCGGCAAACGAGGCGCGAGCCTTTCGAATCCAGTCGTGGTGCGCTTCGACAAATTCCTGCACCTCTGCGGGGCGGGTACGTCTCGGCACGACAACTTCGACGCGTCCGCGGGGAAACACCTTGATCGACAGGCGCTTGGCTCGCGCACTCTCGCGCACAGAAAAGCCCGACATGGTGTCGGGCTCTTCTACGTCCGCAAAAAGCGGTAACTGGGTGGCTGCCGTCCGCACGGCCACTATTCTACGGGATATCAGGGGCGCTCGCCGCTGAAGCGGACTGCATCGTCCAGGCTCATCTCACCCGTGACCTCACCAACCTCAGCCGACTCGGAAATGAACAGCTCTACCTTCCGCTCGAGACGGATCGTACCTTCCACCCGGGATCCCGGCCCGATCACAACGCGGGGCTTGCGGCTCTTTTCCTTGCCCCACTTCCAGTTGTTCGGCTTTTCGACCACGAGGTCACCCATGATGACCGTACCCTCGGACAACTCGATATCTCCGTTGACCGTTGTCAGGTCGCCGCCCACTTCAGCACCCGCCAGCTCGATCTGGCCATTTACATTGCCGACGCCCTCGCTGACGGTGGAGCCGTTACCGACAGATATCCTGCCGTTCACGGTGCTGATCTCACCATCGATAACCCCGTTTTCACCGACATTGATGCTGCCATTGACGGTCGAAAGGCTCTCGGCCTTGACGTCATCAGCGAGTCGCAGCCCGCCGTTGACCGTGCCCGCCTTCTCGATACTCGCGCCGGCATCGACGCGAATCGAGCCATTAACGGTCTTCAGGTTGCCGGTGACGGTAGCCTTGTCGCCGACTGAAATACTGCCGTTGATTGAGGATGCACCGCCCGACTCTTCTCCCGCACCGATCTTGACGCTCTTGTTAATCGATGCAGCCATCGCGGGCACTGCCATCAGCAGAACAAGCAATCCAACCGTAAACGCGGTTTTTGTTACGAACTTGGCCATTTTTTCCTACCCCTGGGTTCTGTTCCTGTCATTTAGATACCGCCAATCGCCAGATGGTTGCAAGCTGGCTGCGCGACAGCGGCTCCGGTACCCTTCCCGAATGGATGACTCCCGTCAAATCGCCCTGGAAGCCCGCAACCTCGTCAAGGACTACCCCGGCCTGCGTGCCGTCGACGGCGTCAGTTTCAAGGTGCCCGAAGGCATCTGTTTTGGCCTGTTGGGACCCAATGGCGCCGGCAAGACAACGACCGTTGAAATCATCGAGGGAGTGACCGGCGCGACCTCCGGTGAGGTGTATTACTACGGCGAGATCGCCGGTTCAAGGTTTCGGCAGGAGGCCGGCATCCAGTTCCAGAATACGGCGCTGCAGGATTACCTGACCGTCAAAGAGACCATTCAGATGTTTCGCTCGCTCTATGATCGCCAGGCGAACCTCGACGATATCATTGAACAGTGCTCACTTGGCGACCTGCTCGACCGGGACAACCGCAAGCTATCGGGTGGCCAGCGCCAGCGTCTGTTACTCGCCGTTGCGCTCGTCAATCGGCCGCGCCTGATTTTTCTCGACGAGCCCACTACCGGCCTGGACCCCCAGGCACGCCGCAACTTCTGGGAGCTGGTGAAGAGTATTCGCGCCGACGGCGCAACGATCGTCCTGACGACGCATTACATGGACGAAGCACAGGTCCTGTGCGACGACATTGCCATCATGGACGAAGGCAAGATCCTCACCCACGGATCGCCGGAAGAACTGCTCCACGCCCGCTACGGCGATAAGCTGATTAACCTGTCACATGGTGAGATTCGACGCCCGAATCTCGAGGACCTGTTCCTCGACCTGACCGGCCACTCGTTGCGCGTCTGACTATGTTCAAACGAATCTACGCCGTTTTCGTCGCCCGCAATCGTGAATTTGTTCGCGACCGTTCGTCGCTATCCTGGAACCTGCTGTTGCCCATCGCTCTCGTGTTTGGTCTGTCGTATGCGTTCGACGGGCAGCGCGACGAGTACACAGTAGGTGTCCTGCAGGCCGAAGCAGAGATCGACACGTCATCACATCCGTTCCTTCAGACGCGGTACGTACGCTTTGTCCCATACGCAAGTATTGACGACGCCATGTTGAAGGTCGAACGGCATCAACTCGATCTGCTGGTCGAGGTCGGACCACCGACTCGCTACTGGATTAACCCGACCGCAGCCAAAGGCTACTTCGTCGAGTTTGCCCTGTTGCAGTCCGCATCAACAGCAACCAGCAACGTCATCAAGGAACAGGTGGCTGGCCAACCCGTTCGTTATGCCGACTGGATACTGCCCGGCATCCTCGGCATGAACATGATGTTCAGCTGTTTGTTTGGTGTCGGCTATGTGATCGTGCGTTATCGTAAGAACGGATTCCTGAAGCGCCTGCGCGCGACACCGCTCACGTCGATCGAGTTCATCACGGCGCAGGTTGCATCGCGCATGGTGCTGATCATGTTGATTACGACAGTGGTCTACACGGGCACGCATCTGTTGCTCGATACGCGCATGGAAGGCAGCTACGTCACGTTGTTTGTCGTGGGCCTCGTCGGTGCGATCTCGATGATCTCACTGGGATTGGTCGTCTCTGCACGCGTGACCAGCGAGGAACTCGCCGGCGGCCTCCTCAACCTCATAAACTGGCCGATGATGATGCTGTCGGGCGTCTGGTTTTCACTCGAGGGCACCGGTGAAACCCTGCAAACAGTCTCGCAGATCTTTCCACTGACTCATGTCCTGAAATCAGCACGCGCGGTCATACTCGATGGCGCGACATTCGCCGACGTCGCGCCGAGCCTGGGAGCAATGCTGCTGCTAAGCGCCGTGTTTCTCGCCATCGGCGCGTGGATATTCCGCTGGGAACAATATTGAGCTATGACCTATTCACTGGTTGATATTGGCGCCAACCTGGCGCATGACAGTTTCGATGACGATCGTGACGAGGTGCTGCAGCGTGCGGCCGATGCCGGCGTCGCCCGAATTGTCGTTACGGGCAGCAGCGACGACAGCAATAGGCGCGCGGCCGCCCTTGCAGAAAACAGCAACGGCAACCTGTTTTCCACCGCTGGCGTGCACCCTCACCACGCGTCCGACTACACCGATGAAAGCGATGCGCTGATTCGTTCTCTGGTCACGAAAGACGCTGTTGTTGCAGTGGGTGAATGCGGCCTGGATTACTTCCGAAATTTCTCGCCACGTGAGGCACAACTGGCTGCGTTCAGGCGCCAGCTCCAGATCGCGAAGGAGACCGGGCTACCGGTCTTCCTGCATCAGAGGGACGCTCACGACGACTTCATCGATCTCCTGGAACCGTGCCTTCCGGAACTCTCACGCGCGGTCGCTCATTGCTTTACCGGCGAGCACGAATCACTGCGAGAGTATGTCGAGCTTGGACTCTATATCGGTATTACGGGCTGGATTTGCGACGAACGCCGCGGCAAACACCTGCATGACATCGTCTCGATTGTGCCTGACGACAGGTTGTTGATCGAGACGGATGCACCCTACCTGTTACCGCGCACCATTCAGCCCAGGCCAAAGACGCGGCGCAACGAACCGGCATACTTGCCAGAGGTTCTTCGAGTTGTGGCGGAAGCACGTGGCCAGAGCGAGGACCACGTTGCACAAATTACGACAGAGAATGCGACCCGCTTCTTTGCTCTGCCGCCTTCTGTATAAGTTCCCAGTGAGGCTTGAATGCCTCGACCTTGAACTTGGCGGCTGCCTTGTCGGGCTCACCAAACTCAGCGACTAGCTCTTCCAGATTGCAGACCATGTCAGGAACGCCTTTCGTGAATTCAGCGCCATCCAGGAAAAGGACGCGGCCGGAAACAGGCACCTGTCGAACGATTTGCCGCACAGCGGCAATCCGATCGTACAACGACGGCTGTGGATTCGGGAACGTGTAGCGACGATCCTCCGCGATGACCGTCCAGTCCTGCATTTTGTCACTACCGAAGACAACGCCCTGCACATCTTTAACCTCGAGAATAAGCAGCCCCTGTGATGTCAGGATCAGTTTGTCGATCTGAATCTCGCCTTCGTCGGCGTTGGGAATAATCAGTGCATAAACGTGATCAAAGCCAATGGTGGCAAGCGCGCGCTCGAGGGAACTGCCACGCGCGAAAAAACGTTTGTAGATAAGCCAGAGCACCAGCAATGCGCCAATAGCGGCAAGCGGCAGTACCCACGGGGGCCCTTCGAAGTTCGTCATCCGAGTACTGTAGCAAGAGACGGGAGCGTTGGCTCGATTGAAACTGCGTGTGCGGGCCGGGACAGCAGCGCATCCAGCTCCGCCGGAACCGGAACAGACTCACCTATCAGCGGTTCGACGATGGTCTCGAACTTCGCGGGATGCGCGGTGGCCACCAGGATCCAGTCGTGCCCATCGGCGAGATCCGCATCAAGCTGCCGGTAGGTATACGTGGCCGTCGCCGTATGCGGACAGGTCGCGAATCCGAACGCAGTAAAGTCCTGCTTGATAGACGTCTCGATTTGCGCGTCGCTTACCGAGATAACGCCCAGCTGTTCGCGCAGCACGTCCGCGTCACCCACCAGGTGGCGCAGGCGTTCCATATTGCTGGGATCACCCACATCCATTGCCGACGCCAGTGTCTGCAAGCTCGCGCGTGGCAGCCACTCAAGCGTCTCAAAATAATCAGCGATCGTGCGATTGGCATTCGTCGCAAGAATGACCGGGCCGATGGGGAGTCCCATCTCCCGCGCCATGATGCAGGCGAATGCATTGCCGAGGTTGCCCGTAGGGATAATGAAACCGGGCTTCTTGCCGGTGCGCCGGAAATGCCGGATGCTCGCATCCGCATAATAGGTACTCTGCGGCAACAGGCGACCGATGTTGATGCTGTTCGCCGAACTGAATCGATGCGCGGCGCACAGCTCGGGATCTGCCATCGCGCCCTTGACCAGGGCCTGGCAGTCGTCGAACGCCCCATTTACCTTCAGCGACAACACGTTGTCGCTCCAGCAACACAGCTGGTGAGCCTGGCGATCGGATACGCGGCCGTCCGGGAACAGGACGACGACTCGCATACCGGGTCGTTCGTCAAAGGCGGCCGCTACCGCACCACCGGTATCACCGGAGGTTGCCACGAGGATCGTCAGCGGGTTTTCAATATCCCCTTCAAGACGGGACAGGCACGCCGCAAGAAAACCTGCACCAACGTCCTTAAACGCGGCTGTTGGCCCGTGGTAGAGCTCGAGCAACGACACGTCATGACCCTTGATCGGCAACGCGGTCGCCGGAATCGGAAAACTGAACGTCTCGGCGAGTATCGCGTCGAGATCACCCGCCAGCTCTGAGCCATCAAAAAACGGCTGCAACAGTACCCCCGCAACTTCGGGGATGGTCTGGGCATTATCGAAGTCCGCCACCTCGAATCGAGGTAGTTGCTCCGGCAGGAACAGACCACCGTCGGATGCGATACCGAGGCGTAGCGCGTCGTCAAGTGAGACAGGCCCGGCACCGCGCGTGCTGAAGTACTTCATCTGGAATTCTCGATGCGTGCGCCGGGGGCCGTCATTGGACTGACCCAGGACTGGCATCCAATGCCCTGGGTGCGACAGGCCTGTTCCATCGCCGACGCAATGTTGCGTGCATCACCGCTGGCGCTGAGCGCGAAAATACTCGGGCCGCTTCCGGACAGGCTGCACCCCAGTGCACCGCCCTTTTCGGCCGCCGCTTTGACCTTGTCAAAACACGGCACGGCAGCAGAACGCTGCGGTTCGATGATCACATCGCGCAGGGTCTTGCCGATAAGATCGATATCACTCGCAGCGCATGCGACGATGAATCCGGCCAGCAGCCCCTGCTGCTCCAGCCATTGCTGCATGGAATAACCTTTGGCCAGTCCGCGGCGAGCCTGTGCTGTGTTGACTTGCAGGTCCGGGTGTAACAAGACGGCACTGACGCCATCAGGTACCGGCAGGGAATAGACATCGGGCAGCAGAACCTGTGGGCACAGGATAAGGCCGCCAAGCAAACTCGGTGCCACGTTATCTGCATGCAGGCCGCCACTGGCAAACTTCTCGCCGACGAGCGCGAATTCAAGTAACTCAGCAACCGGAAGTGGTTCGGCCAGGAGTCCATTGACGGCAACGACCGCGGCAACCGCCGAGGCTGCCGAACTGCCCATGCCCGACTGCAGCGGAACGCCCTTATGAACTTTCAGCTCGACACCGTCGCTATCACCGTGTCTTTCCCAGAACGCCTGCGCGGCAATTGACGCCGTGTTCGATTTTGCATCGGTCGACAGGTAAGGATGCAACTCGCCGTCGAGCCCACGAACCTCGGCGACCGTCACGCTGCCACCGCCTGTTCGACGTGCGAGCACGCGATCACCGGCACCCTCGAGGGCCAGCCCCAGCATGTCGAAACCGACGGCAACGTTGCCGATAGACGCAGGCGCGAAAGCAGTAACCCAGTCAGACATAACCCATACCCTTGCTGAGATAGGTTGCCAGTCGCAACAGGTCTGAGAATACTCCCCCGGCGGTTACTTCGGGTCCTGCACCCGGCCCCTGAATAACCAATGGGTTGGCTGAATAACGCTCTGTCTCAAACTGCACGATGTTGTCGGTCAGATTGATATTGCAGAACGGGTGGTCCGCTTCAACCGCTTCGAGGCCTACCGCCGCGTTACCTTTGGCATCGAGTGTTGCTATGTATCGCAGCTGCTTGTTTTCGGCGGTCGCTTTCCTGTAAAGCAAATCGATTTCATCGTCGTACTCCGGCAGCTTCTCGAGAAACTCCTCGATGGAACAGTCCTGCAGTGCTTCAGGCACCAGGCTGCGCACCGGGAAATCGCCAATCTCCAGGGCGAGGCCCAGCTCGCGGGCAAGAATCGTCAGCTTACGTGCGACGTCCATCCCCGACAGATCGTCGCGGGGATCGGGCTCGGTGTAGCCACTTTCCTTTGCGGCTCGAACGATCTCGGAAAACGGCGTCGTACCGTCATACACGTTAAACAGGTACGCGAGTGTGCCGGAGAAGATCCCCCGTACTGATCGCACCTCGTCACCCGTGTAGATCAGGTCACACAATGTGCTGATAACGGGCAACGCCGCACCAACTGTTGTTTCGTAAAAGTAGTGTGAGCTGCCCTCGTCCGCGGCAGATTGTAGCGCCCTGTAGTCCTCGTAGGAGCTGCTGAACGCCTTCTTGTTCGGTGTGATCACGTGTATGCCGCGCGACAACCAGCCAGCGTACTGCGCAGCAATGTACTCGCTTGAAGTGCAATCAATGATGACCGCATGCGGGAGATGTTCGGGATTAACGCAGGCTTCGAACTTCTCGAGGTCGGTTTCAATCGCCTTCGCCTCGAAGTCGTCTTCCCAGTTCGAAAGCTCAATGCGCTTTTCGCCCAGCAGCATCGTCTGTGAACGGGCAATCGCGCGTACCCGCAAATCGAGATTGAAGTCGTTTGCGAGTCGTTCGCTTTGTTTCTCAAGTTGACGCAGGAATGCGGCACCGACGGTACCAGGACCAATCAACCCGACGGATAGTGTTTTGTGTGACAGGTAAAAGCCTGAGTGCACGGCGCGCAGTGCTCGTGTGACATCGTCGCCATCAACAACCGCAGAGATATTTCTTTCAGATGAACCCTGTGCGATTGCCCGGACATTAATGCCGGCTCGTGCGAGCGCACCGAAGAACTTCGCCGCAATGCCCGGAGTCCCTTCCATGCCATCGCCGACCACGGCAACAATGCTTTGCCCGACCGTGATAGTCACGCTGTTGATCTGCCCGCTTTCGAGCTCGTTGCTAAAGGCCTCTCTTACAACGTCCCTTGCACGCTCGGCGGCCACTTCGGGCAGCGCCAGGCAGATGGAATGCTCGGAGCTGGCCTGTGAAATCAGGGTCACGGATACGCCGGCACGTTTCAGCGAGGCAAACAGGCGATCGGCCGTGCCAGGCACACCGATCATGCCGGAGCCCTCGAGGTTCAGGAGCGCCATACCGCCGATCGCGGTAATCCCCTTGATGTTGTTGGTCACCGCAGAGTCAGGACCGATCAGACTGCCCGGATGCGCAGGGTTATGGCTGTTACGAATGCGAACAGGAATGCCGTTACTGATGGCGGGCCCCATCGTCTGCGGATGGATGACCGCGGTACCAAAGTACGCCAACTCCATCGCCTCGTTGTATGAGAGCCTGCCAATAACCTGTGCTTCGGGAACCCGGTTCGGGTCCGCGCTCATGACGCCGTCAACGTCGCTCCAGATCGTTAATTCGGCCGCGTTGGCGAGCGCCGCAAAAATTGCTGCTGAAAAATCGCTGCCGTTACGCCCTAACGTTGTTTGCAGCCCTTCCTCATCCGACGCGATGAACCCGGTGATCACCGCGATTCCCGCGAAGTCAGCCGGAATTACCTGGTTGAAGCGGGCCTGCGATTCATCCCAGAGCACCGCCGGGCCAAGTTCGTTCTCGTTGACCGTTACGACCTCACGCGCGTCGATCCACGTCCCGCCACGCCCTGGAGCCTCCTGCGCGAGATAGGCTGCCAGCAGTCGTGCCGACCAGATCTCGCCATAGCCAGCAACAACATCGCGACTGCGCTGCGGTGCCGACTTGACCAGCGCGACGGCCTTCAGGACATCCCTGACATCGTCAGCATCGTTACTCCAGGCATCCAGCACGGGAATCAGCGCATCGCCATGCAATAGCGCTTTCGCGGTCGTTGCGTAACGCTTGCCAATCGTATTGAGTTCGGTTTCGAAGGCAGAATCGTCCTGTTCGGCGAGTGCTGCCAGGTTGAGCAACGCATCGGTCATGCCGCCCATGGCCGAAACAACGACACCCAGTCGTGCTTCAGGCAGGGCCATAACGATGCCGGCTACCCGTTGAAAACAGGCCGCATCAGCCAGGCTGCTGCCGCCAAACTTATGGATTTTCCAGCGTTTTTCCGCCACTTTCCCGAATGCCCTGTCCGCAAAAGCGTGCATGATAACGGCACGCAAGGCTGCCGTCTGCTGTTTTAAATGAAACTGCTGGAAAAGTGGTGGGGGCACCAGGACTCGAACCTGGGACCAGCGGCTTAAAAGGCCGATGCTCTACCAACTGAGCTATACCCCCGCCTTGGGAACCCGGCCAGAACAGGCCGGAATGCGGCGGCATCATACCGGATAAATTCTATCCGTCAACGCTTACACGCCTTCCTCTTCCATGCGCACAAGCCGCTGCCCGGCCAACCTGGCTGCCGTGGTGTCGGAGTAATCTTCCTGAACGCGCGTCAGCGCCTCCCGAGCGGCGGCCCAGTCCTTGAGTTCGTAGCTGCAGTAGCCCATCTTCAGCAAGGCGTCGGGTATTTTGCGAGACTGCGGAAACCTGGAAATCACAACGCCAAACTCGGCCAGGGCCTCGTCGAACTTCTGCGTCACGTAATGCGACTCCGCGAGCCAGTATTGAGCGTTGTCCGCGAGCTCGCTGTCCGGGAAGGTCACCAGGAACTGCTGGAACGCCATGGCAGCCGGCTCGTAACGCTGCTGCTTGAGCAGCTCAAAGGCCGCCTGGTAGTTGTCGCGATCCGAACCACCGGGCACAGGTAACTGTCCCGGCGACAGGCTCCCGCCGTCCATGACGCCACGCGCGTTGTTTGCCTGAACGACGGTCTCAAGCTCCTGGATACGAGCGTCGAGGTCAGCGTAAAGCTGCCGTTGCCGGTCGGCAGTGGTCGCCGAGTTGTGCTCGAGTTCTTCGATACGCCCCTGGACCTCGGCGTCACTTCTCTCGAGCGAATTAACCTGTTGCGTCAGGTTGACGAGGCTCTGGCTCTGGACGACGCGCTCGATCGACTGCATACGGCGCTCAAGCTCGTTCAGTTTTGCCAGAACCGGGTCCTCGCCCGGCGGCTGCAACAATTCGCACCCGCCAAGCGCAGTCACTGCTGCCAGTAACAGCAGCGTTTTCGAAGATCCGGTCATCGGTCAGTTCGAGTACTTGAACTCGACGCGACGATTCTGCGCGTAGTCCGCTTCGGAACTGCCGAAACCGACCGGGCGCTCTTCACCGAAGCTGACCGTCGAAATCTGATTGGCCGAGACGCCCTGGATCAGCAACATCTGACGGACAGCCTGTGAACGTCGCTCACCGAGGCCGATATTGTATTCACGCGATCCGCGCTCGTCGGCATGCCCTTCGAGGCGCACGTTGCCACCGCTGCCGAGCTGCATCGCGTGGCGCGACACAATGTCCTGATCCGCCGCACGAACCTCGGACGAATCAAAATCGAAATAGATGACCATCGTGAGCTCGCCGGCTGATGGATCGTCCCACGGGATCTCCTCGCCGCCGTACGGGTCGCTGCCGTCCATGCCGTCTGTTGAAGCGCCGGCATCACCCGGGTACGTCGTGTCGGTCGGATCCGGATCCGGAATCGTGTTCTGTGGGCAACCCGCCAGAAGGAACGAGATTGCCGCCAGTGCAAATAGTTTGAAGTAAGACATCATAAAGCCCTTTGTGTGCCTTTAAAGTGAAGCAAAATCAATAAGTTAAAGTGTTAATTAAATGTAAATCATTAAAACCGTGGGAACGGTGACCAGACCGGCTCCCGGACATCACCTCCTGCCCGCGATGCCATCTTCTGGCGAATCAGGCCGTCAGCCGAAACCGTTTCCAGCACCCCATTCCTGCCCTGCCGCGTCGCATAGATCAGGATATCGCTGTTCGGTGCGAAGCTCGGACTCTCGTCCTGGCGCCCCGTTGACAGAACCAGCAGGTCTTTCCGCTCGATGCTCATGACCGCGATGCGGAAATTGCCCCGGTCGTTGTGCACCATCGCCAGTCGCTTGCCATCCGGTGACAGACGCGGTCGCGCATTATAACTCCCCTCGAACGTCACGCGCTCGGGTGTTCCGCCATTTGCGCCCACCCTGTAGATCTGCGGACCGCCGCTGCGGTCGGACGTAAAGTAGATATAGTCTCCGTCCGGCGACCAGGTACCCTCGGTATCGATCGCCCTGTGGGTCGTGAGACGGGTCGTGCGCCGCGAATTGATATCCAGCACATAGATGTCGAGATTACCGTCTACGCCGCCCAGCGTGACCACGAGCTTGCGGCCGTCAGGCGAGAACGAGGGCGCGCCGTTGATCCCCGGCTTGGACGACACCTTGAAGCGGTTACCCGTCCGCAACGTCTGCACGAAGATGGCCGACTGGTTACCTTCGAAGGACACGTAGGCGAGCTGGCGGCTGTCGGGCGACCACGCCGGCGACATGATCGGGTCCGCGCTTTCCATGATCGTATGTTCGTTAAAGCCATCCTGGTCAGAGACGATCAGGGAATAGAGACGCCCTTCGCCCTCGCGCTTCGCCGTGACGTAGGCCACCTTGGTACCGAAGACGCCTTTTATGCCAGTAAGCTCCTCGTAGATCATGTCGGCGATACGATGAGCCGCACTCCGCATCGTGCCGCGGCTTGCGGGCATGCGGTAACCGACCAGCTGGCGACGTCCAAAGACATCGAACAACTGGAACTGCAACGTGTACGCGTTGGCGCCCGTCTGAATAACCTTGCCGACGACAACCGCTTCAACCCCGACAAAACTCCAGTCCTGGAAATCCACATCGGCGCCATCCGTCGGCTTCTGCAGCATCTTGGATTCCGCAACGGGCGCAAAGCGACCGCTGCGCAGCAGATCGTCATTGATGACTTTGACCACATCGAGCGGCATGTCAGGCGTATCGCCGCCTTCCCAACCGAACGGCACAATGGCGACGGGGGTCGGTTGCGCGACGCCCTGCACGTCGATCCTCAGCGTCTGCGCGTTGGCTGTTACGCAAGCGAATACGAGGAGGGACAGTATGATGGATGTAATTTTTCGCACGATTACCTCTGGATTGTCAGTATTCAGACACAGGCCGCATGGTTAGTTCAAGATCGCGGACGAACAGCTCCGGATCCGACGGGTCAGGCAGCGGTGACGCCTTCCAAATAGCCGCTTCTATTGAGCGCCGCACGGCATCGTCGCCGTTACAGCTCATAATATTAACCGCTATGACTTCGCCACCCGGAACCTGCCGTACATTGACGACGCATACTACGTCATCTCCCATACTCGCAGGTACGGACCAGTTGCGCTGGATCTTCTGGCGAATCGTCGCCTCGTAAACAGCCATCGCCGGTGAACCGCGCTTTGCGAGTCGCCGCTCCTCGTCCTCGATCTGCTGGGCACGGAACTCCTCTTCCAGTTCGCGCTCCAGGCGCGCGTTTTCCTCGCGCTGCCGCTGAATGTCTTCCTGGCGCTTGCGTTCGGCTTCCACGCGTTTGCGCTCCTTCTCTTCTTCCTCACGCTTCTCGCGCTCGGCTGCGTCGCGCTCCCGCTGTTTGCGCTCAGCTTCCTCCTGCTTCTTGAGCTCGTCCAGGCGTTTCTGTTCGAGTAACGCGTCCAGGCGGCGTTTTTCCTCCTCGGCCTCGCGTCTCAGCTCCGCGCTGTTGTCGGGTTCGGGCTCCGGTGGCTCGATAACCGGCTCCGGTTCAGGCTCGGGCTCGGGCTCGGGCTCAACCCTGGGCGGCGGCAACGGTGTCGCATCGGGAATCTCCTGCACCAGGGTGGCCTGCACGGCAAGCGGCGTAAAAGGCATGGGCCGCGCATAGTCGAACGCCACCACCATCGATCCGAAAATAACGATGTGCAGGGCAAATGCCATGCCCACGGGTCCCAGGTTTTTGCTATCGCGACTCACGCAGCGACTTACTCCGGTATCGGATAGGTATCCAGAGGATCGGTCACGAAGCCAATATTCTGCGCACCGGCCTCCTGCAGCACCACCATCGCGCCTACGACATTGCCATAGGGAACCGCTCGGTCAGCTTTAATGAACACCGGCGTCTGCGGTTTTTCGCCAAGGATGACCGATACGATCGTGGCAATCTTCTGGCCGGACGACGGCTTGTCCTCGTCATCGCCGGCATTGATGTAGAGGTTGCCCTCGGCATCGACACTGAGTACCAGAGGCTCATGATCCGGAACCGATTCAATCGGCTCCGCATTGGCTTTCGGCAACTCGACCTCTATTCCCTGGGTCAACAATGGGGCCGTGACCATGAAGATCACGAGCAGCACGAGCATAACGTCGATATACGGCACCACGTTGATCTCGGCCATAAGCTTGCGTTTCTTGAGTGCAGTCGGCATGTCAGCCTCCCAGCTTGGCCCGTGCGTGGCGGTGCAGAATGCTCGAGAATTCTTCCGTAAAGCCGTCGTAACGGTATTCGAGTCGCACAACCTTGTCGGCGTAGCGGTTGTACGCGATGACGGCCGGAATCGCCGCAAACAAACCCATGGCCGTAGCGATCAGTGCTTCCGCGATCGGCGGCGCAACAACGGCCAGCGTCGCAGTTTGCTGACTGCCGATCTGGATAAAGGCCACCATGATGCCCCACACGGTGCCGAACAGGCCGACGTAAGGGCTCGTCGAGCCAATGGTTGCGAGCGTCGCGAGATTCTGCTCAAGCCGGTCGACCTCCCGCATTTGCGCGACGCGCATAGCCCGGCGGCACTCTTCAATGACCTTGTTAGGCGTGTCCCCGCCCGCCTGCAATGCACGGTTGAACTCGCGGAACCCGGACTCGAAGATGTTGGCCATACCGATGCTGCCGCCTTTTACCCTTGCCGCACTCTGGTACAGCGTATTGAGGTCGCCACCCGACCAGAACGCCGCTTCGAATTCATCCGATGCATCCTGGGTGCGGCGGATCAGGCGCCGTTTGGTGAAGATAATGCTCCAGGAGACCAGTGATGCCGCAATCAACAGCAACATCACGATCTTCACCGGCAAACTTGCCCCTAATAGCAAACCAAGAACGGTCAGATCTGCAGTCATGATTGGTATTCCCCAAATAAGGACGGCGGCACGCGTTTCGGCCGCATCGAATCGGCGTCCAGATAGGCCGCCTTGACGATGCCGCTGATCAGCAGGTCGCCGTCAGTGCTGTTTCGATAAATTCTCTGTTCGATGTCGAATGACACCCGGGTCAGGCCCTGCAGTCCGGCTGTCACAATAAGGTTGTCGCTCAGGCGTGCCGGCGCATGAAATTTTGTTTGCACCTCGGCGACCACGAAAATGCGTCGCTCCTCCTCCTGCAACCTGACCATATCCACCCCCAGGGAACGCAACCACTCTGTGCGGGCACGTTCCATGAAGCGAAAGTAGTTGGCGTAGTAAACAACGCCCTGCGCGTCCGTGTCTTCATAGTAAACGCGAACGGGCAGCTCAAAGGGTTTGACCTCAGTCATCGCTAAACGGTAACTCCCCGGTTCCCACCGGTTGGGGCGGCGTCAGGCCGAAATGCAGATACGCATTCTTGGTAGCGACGCGTCCACGCGAGGTGCGCATCATGAATCCCTGTTGAATCAGGTAGGGCTCCACCACATCCTCGATCGTACCGCGCTCCTCACCAATCGCCGCCGCGAGGCTTTCGACCCCCACGGGGCCGCCATCGAACTTTTCGATGATCGTCCTGAGCAGGCGTCGGTCCATGGCATCAAAACCGTGCGGATCAACCTGCAAGACGTCCATCGCGTTGGCTGCTACAGCGCCTGTCACCACACCATCGCCCTCCACCTCGGCAAAGTCCCGCACTCGCCGCAGCAACCGGTTCGCAATGCGCGGCGTGCCGCGCGAACGTGTCGCGATCGCTGTGGCACCTTCATCCTCTATAGGTAGATTCAGGATCCCGGCAGAACGTCGCGCAATCGCCTCAAGATCGTCTGCGCTGTAAAACTCGAGTCGCTGCACAATGCCGAATCGATCACGCAGTGGTGACGTCAGCAAACCCGCACGTGTCGTCGCGCCGACCAGCGTAAACGGCGCCAGATCGAGCTTGATCGAGCGTGCGGCAGGCCCCTCACCGATCATGATGTCGAGCTGAAAGTCCTCCATGGCCGGATACAGTACTTCTTCGACGACAGGACTCAGGCGATGAATCTCATCCACGAACAGGACGTCGTTCGGCTCAAGGTTGGTCAGGATGGCTGCGAGATCGCCAGGACGTTCCAGCACCGGGCCCGATGTCTGCCGCAGATTCACGCCCATTTCGTGCGCAACGATGTGCGCGAGCGTGGTCTTGCCAAGGCCGGGCGGACCAAAAATCAGGACATGATCGAGCGCTTCGCCGCGGCGACGCGCCGCCTCGATGAAAATGCTCATCTGCCGCTTGACGCCGGGCTGCCCGACGTAGTCCGCGAGTTGTTTGGGTCGAATCGCGCGGTCGAAGGCCTTGTCATCTGCGACGGCCTCGGCCGTCGTCAGCCGATCGTGCTCCACATTCGCCATTACAGGGCCGCCTGTTTAAGTGCTTTTCGAATAATGTCCTCGGCCGAATCACCCTCGATATCGAGTTTGCCGAGCAGCTTGTTCACTTCGTTCGCCCTGTAGCCGAGTGCAACGAGTGCGTCGAAGGCCTCGGACCGTGCACTGGCCTCAACACTGACAGTCTGGCCTGGCAATGACGGCGCACCGACATGGTCGACCTTGTCGCGCATTTCCATGATCAGGCGTTCCGCGGTCTTCTTGCCGATCCCGGGAACCTTGGACAGTGTTGCTGAATCCTCGTACTCGACACAGCGGCGGAAGTCGTTTGCCGTCATCGCCGACAGCACGCCGAGCGCCATCTTGGCGCCGACTCGGTTCACTTTGAGCAGCGTACGAAACAGCGAACGCTCCTCGTCGGTCGCGAAGCCGTACAGGATTTGTGCGTCTTCGCGCACCAGCAGATGCGTATGCAGGAACAGCTCAGTGCCGGTTGCAGGCAGGTCGAGAAATGTGGACATCGGCGTCTCTACCTCGTAGCCAACCCCGTTACACTCCAGGACGATGTGGGGTGCGTGCTTTGCCGCGAGGCGACCGCGCAACGAGCCGATCATCTGAGCCCCGCGATGCGGTTGCCGGTGCCGAGCTGGGCGTGCATACGTCGCTGATTGCCGTGACACAGCGCAGCCGCGAGCGCGTCCGAAGCATCCGGCGCGGGCCTGCCATCCAGCTGCAGTATCGACACCACCATGTGCTGAACCTGTTCCTTGGTCGCGGCTCCTGTGCCTACAACCGCCTGCTTGATTTCACGCGGCGCATACTCGAACACCTCAACGTCGTACTCAAACGTGGCACACAGCGCCGCAGAGCGCGCGTGACCAAGTTTCAGGGCGCTGCCGGGGTTCTTGTGCATGAAGACGCTCTCGATCGCCACGATATCGGGCCGGAACTCCGCGACGATGCCGCCAACGGACTCGAAGATCTGGCGCAGCCGGTCCGCGAAGCCACCATCCAGGCTTTTGATGGTGCCACTGGTGACATAGGTCGGGGTGTCGCCCTGGAAATCGAGGACGCCGAACCCGGTCAGGCGTGAGCCTGGGTCAATGCCGAGTATGCGTCGTTGGTCGGTCAAATCTGGGCCAGTATGTCTTCGCTAATGTCAGCGTTTGAATACACTTCCTGGACATCGTCGAGATCCTCGAGCATTTCGAGCATCTTGATCATTGATCCTGCTTCCTTGACGCCAAGCTCGGCGCTGGTGGAAGCACGCATCGTAATCTGGGCGTCTTCCGCCTCCATTCCTGCGGCGATCATCGCGTCACGGACCTGTTCGAAGTCATTCGGCGAGGTCAGAACCTCGATCGATCCCTCGTCATCCGGAATAACATCTTCGGCGCCTGCCTCGATCGCTGCTTCCATGACGGTTTCCTCGTCCAGGCCTGCCGGGAGTAACAGCTGCCCGACCTGGTTGAACAGGTAGTTCACCGAGCCGTCGGCGCCGAGGTTGCCGCCAAACTTGGCGAAGGCATGACGCACCTCGGCCACAGTCCGGTTCCGGTTGTCCGTCAGGCAATCCACCATGACCGCTGTGCCACCGGGGCCGTAACCCTCATAGCGGACCTCGAAGAAGTCGTCACCATCCATTTCACCGGCGCCACGTTTGACCGCACGATCGATGTTGTCCTTCGGCATCGACTGGGCCTTCGCTTTATCGACCGCCAGCCGCAGGCGCGGATTCGCATCCATGTCGCTGCCGCCCATCTTGGCCGCAACGGTTATTTCGCGAATCAGCTTGGTAAAAAGCTTGCCGCGCTTCTTATCCTGGGCGCCCTTGCGGTGCTGAATATTCGCCCACTTACTATGTCCTGCCATAATTTCCTGCTTGTAATATGCCCAAGTGTGAGTCTCGGCCAGTTTGCGCTGCCGAAACTGCGCGTATGATAACGGGAAATCCCGCGAACGGCACACAAGAAGATCCGATCCCTATGTCAGCCAAAGACGCTGAAACACCTGGCCCAGATAGCGGCAATCACCACGAAAACGCCGACGTCGTCACCGATGTCTGCGAATTTCTTGAGACCTTGCCCGCCAGGGACGGCCGCGATGCCTGTATCGAAGAAGGACGGGCTATCGCCGAGATCGTGGAACCGCTGGGACTGCCGCTGCGAATCCTGGCGGCTGTTTATGCCTACCCGCTATATCGTGACGAGTTCATCAGCACTAATGCTTTACAAACCAATGATCTAAAGGATATATCTCGATTCATTATCGGGTTGCAGCAGCTTGACCAGTTCTCTCTACCGGATCACTGGCAGCCGGGTGAGGCACTGGCCGTGCAACAGTCCGAAGCCCTGCGAAAGATGCTGCTGGCCGTGGTTTCCGACGTGCGACTGGTGCTCGTACGCATTGCGGACCAGCTACACCGACTGCGCCAGGCAAAGGATGCGGACGCGGCAGAGCAGCAGGCGCTCGCGCTCGAAACTCGTGAAATATATGCGCCACTCGCCAATCGACTCGGTGTCTGGCAACTCAAATGGGAACTCGAAGACCTCTCTTTCCGCTACCTCGAGCCCGACCTGTACACCGAGATTGCGCGAACGCTGAAGGAAAAACGTACCGACCGCGTTGATTTCATCACCGAATTCGAACGCATTCTCTTCAAGGAACTGGCCAAAGAAGGTATTAAGGCCGAGATATCCGGCCGTCCGAAGCATATCTACAGCATCTACCGCAAAATGCAGCGCAAGGATCGCGGTATCGAGTCGTTGTATGACATCCGCGCAGTACGTCTGCTGGTCGACACGATCGGTGACTGTTACGCGGCGCTGGGCATCGTGCACAACCTCTGGTCCTACATACCCGGCGAATTCGACGATTACATTGCCAACCCGAAAGACAACGACTACCAGTCGCTGCATACGGCCGTCGTCGGACCGGAACGCAAGACGGTTGAAATCCAGATTCGCACGCACGATATGCATCGGCATGCAGAGCTCGGTGTCGCGGCTCACTGGCGCTACAAGGAAGGTGGCGGTGCGCCAGCTGCCTTCGACCAGAAGATTCGCTTCCTGCGTCAGCTGCTCGAACCGGCAGACGATGGCGCCGACCTCCTGGACCAGATCCGGGATGACTTCTTCGAAGACCGTGTTTACGCCGTCAGCCCCAAGGGCGATGTTGTCGAGCTACCGGCGTATGCCACCCCCCTCGACTTCGCGTACCACGTCCATACGCAGGTGGGCCACCGTTGCCGTGGCGCCAAGGTCAACGGCCGCATCGTACCGCTGACCTACCAGGTTCAGAACGGCGACCACATCGAGATCATTACGGGAAGCCAGTCACACCCGAGTCGCGACTGGCTCAGCCCGAAACTCGGCTACCTGGCGGGCGCCAGAGCCCGCGCCAAGGTTCGCAGCTGGTTTCGGCACCAGGACCGCGACCAGCACATGCGCCAGGGCCGCGAGGTTCTGGACCGTGAATTGGGCCGCCTCAATGTCCGGGACGTACCGACAGAGGCCATAGCAAAACAGCTGAAACACAAGGACACGGACGCGTTGTGTGTCGCGCTGGGTGCTGGTGACCTGACGTCTGCCTCAATAGCGACGGCCTTGCAGCATATCCGGGGCGCCGAAATTCCCGACCGAATCAAGCCGCGCAAGAGCCGGAAGAAAACCGAGAGCAGCGGCGCCGCGCCCGTAACAGGTGTTGGTGACCTGATGTGCAACTTCGCTCGCTGTTGCCGCCCGGTGCCGCCGGAAGCCATCGTGGGCTATATCACCCAGGGGCGCGGCGTCAGTATTCATCGCCAGGACTGCGGGAATTTTCTTGGACTAAACCAGCGCTACCCGGAGCGCATCGTCTCGATCAACTGGGGTGCGTCGGATGCAGCGGCCTATCCTGTCGATCTGAGCTTGCACGCCTATGACCGCTCGGGACTGATTCGCGACATCACGTCCTTGCTCGCCGATGATGATGCGAATGTCATGGACATGAAGAGTCATACGGATAAGGACTCCATGCAGGTCGTAATGGAGATCAGTATCGAGATTAAGGACCTGCCGACGTTGAGTACCGTGATCACGAAGCTGGAGCAGCTTCCCAACGTCGTGTCGGTCAGGCGCAAGGCCTGACCGACCCATCAGGTCTATAGCCGGGGACTACGACTCAGCAGGCGCTGGCGTACCCTTGCCTTTTACGATATCGGTTGCCAGCGCCATCATTGACGTCAGGTCACCGAGGTTCGCAGGCACGACGAAGGTGTTGCCCGTCTTGGCGAGCTTGCCGAACTCCCCGATGTACTGCTCTGCGATGCGAAGCTGCATGGCCTCGGGACCGCCGCGATCGATAACAGCATTTGCCACCTTGCGCAGGCCCTCCGCTGTCGCCGTCGCAACCGCAAGAATAGCTTCCGCTTCACCCTGAGCTTCGTTGATTTGCAGTATCTTGGATGCCTCTGACTCTTTGACAACCCGTTGCTTCTCGCCCTCGGCTTCGTTGATCTTTGCGTCACGAACACCTTCCGACGTCAGAATCACAGCACGTTTTTCGCGTTCGGCGCGCATCTGTTTCTCCATCGCGCTTAGAACGTCCTGCGGCGGATTGATGTTCTTGATCTCGTAGCGCAGTACTTTCACGCCCCAGGGATCCGATGCCTTGTCGAGCTCCGCGACCACGTTCTGATTGATCGTGCCGCGTTCCTCGAACGTGCGATCAAGATCGATCTTGCCGATCTCCGAACGCAGGGTCGTCTGCGCTAGCTGCGAAATAGCGAACATGTAGTTGCCGATGCCGTACGAGGCGCGACCGGGATCGAGGACCTGCATATACAGCACGCCATCAACACCGACCTGGACATTGTCTTTCGTAATACAGATCTGCTCGTCGATATCTGCAGCCTGTTCCTTAAGCGTGTGCTTGTAGGCAATGCGCTCCAGGAAAGGAATCAGGATGTGAAAGCCGGCGTTCAGCGTTTTGCTGTATTTGCCGAGCCTTTCGATGACGTATCCGTTCTGCTGCGGGACGACAACCGCCGTCTTGAGCAGGATGATAATCGCAACAAAGACAAACCCAAGCGAAACAATAAGTGATTCCATAATTTTCTCCGTTGTTACGACTATTCAGCTTCGACGTGCAGCGTCAGTCCTTCGGCCTTGACGACGCGCGCCCTGGATCCGGCGCTGATCGTCTCACTGCCTATGTTACGAACCGTCCACTTGGTCCCGCGAAACTCGACCCGTGATTCACTGCCGGCCGCAAGATCTTTTTTGATATTGACGCTGTTGCCAGACAAGTTTCCCCGAAATCCGACGGCTCCACCGCGAATCTTTTCGTAAAGAGCCTTGCGGAACGTAAAAAACGAGATCAGCGAAAGTGTTGCGAACGCAGCCCACTGGGCCCATTCAGGCATTGCGATACCGAGCATGCTGGCCAGGCCAACGAGCGCTGCTGAGATGCCCAGGAAGACCAGGTAAAACTGCGCGTCAATTGCAAAAAGCTCTGCACCCAGCAAAACTGCGCCAAGAACCATCCAACCCCACCATGTCATAGTCATTCTCCCAAGCTTGCAGTTCCGGACACTATATCGCGAATCCTGAATAAGCGGCAGCTTGAAAGCCGACCGTGCTGTCCCCATATGCGATACTATTCTGCGGGCCGCAAGAAAAAAATAGTGAAGGGGGACGGCATGCAGGAATCCTGGGCAGACATCGCGGAGTTCTTTGAGAACCTTGTCGCGATGCTTAACGGCTACATTTGGAGTACCGCGCTCATTTCTCTGGCGCTCGGCGCAGGCATCTTCTACACAATACTCACGCGTTTCGTGCAGGTTCGCCTGTTCCGCGAAATGATCCGCCTGCTGTTCTCGAGCAAGGAATCAGACAAGGGCATTTCCTCCTTCCAGGCACTGGCCGTGTCACTTTCGGGGCGCGTCGGCACCGGCAACATCGCTGGCGTTGCGGCGGCAATCGGTTTCGGTGGTCCAAGCGCTGTTTTCTGGATGTGGATGGTTGCCCTCCTCGGCTCGGCGACAGCCTATATCGAGTCGGCGCTCGGCCAGATTTACAAAGAAGAGATTGATGGCCAGTATCGTGGCGGTCCAGCCTTCTACATAGAAAAAGCGATGGGCCAGAAATGGTACGCGTGGATTTTTGCCATCGTCACGATTTTTGCCTGCGGCATATTGCTGCCAGGGGTGCAGTCGAACAGCATTGGCAATGCCGCCAACCTTGCGATCGGCGGTGACACCATGGTGAATTTCCTTGGCGCCCCCGTTGCCGCGGACAAATTGGTTACCGGTGTTGTCGTCGTCGCTGCGCTGGGCTTCATCATCTTCGGCGGCGTAAAGCGCATCGCCCACGTTACCCAGGTCGTCGTACCGATCATGGCAGTCGGCTACATCCTGATGGCTCTCGGCATCATCATCTATCACATCGCCGAGCTGCCGGCGATCATCGCACTGATCTTCAGTGACATCTTCAATCCTATGGCTGGTCTTGGTGCCGCTATCGGCTGGGGTGTCAAACGCGGTATCTATTCCAATGAGGCTGGCCAGGGAAGTGGCCCGCACGCGGCCGCGGCATCGGAGGTTCAGCACCCGGCACAACAGGGTCTGGTTCAGTCTTTCTCGGTTTATGTCGACACATTGTTCGTCTGTTCGGCCACTGCGTTCATGATTCTCATTACGCAGCAGTACTACGTCACCGGACTCGATGCATCCATCAGTGGTGGCGTACTTGGACCCGAGGTCATTATCAGCAGTCCCGCGTTTACGCAACATGCGCTCGAAAGCGTCATGGGTGGCTTCGGCAAAATCTTCGTCGCCGTTGCATTGTTCTTCTTTGCGTTCACCACCCTGCTCGCTTACTACTACATTGCGGAAACCAACGTTGTGTATATAAGGCGAACGCTGCGGACACCGGGTCTGTTAAAGCTCCTCAAAGTCGTGACATTGGTGTCGGTGTTCTACGGTACGATTCGCGAAGCGAATCTCGCGTGGGCCATGGGCGACCTCGGCGTTGGCCTGATGGCCTGGCTCAATATCATCGGCATCCTGATCCTGTTCTTCATGGGACGCCCGGCTCTCAAGGCGCTCAAGGACTACGAAGCACAGCGCAATGCCGGTGTTAAGGAATATACATTCGACCCGACAGAAGCTCGGCATCAAGAATGCCGACTTCTGGGAGAAATAAGGTACCGGACACCCTATTTCCGGTACCTGCGTCCGGAAGCGGCATCCACTCTACGAAATAGGGTGTCCGGTACCTTATTTTTTGTTCGGGAAGTTAAGCGCCTTGTTGTCCACGGCGAGAGCGGCTTCATGGACAGCTTCGGCGAGGGACGGGTGGGCGTGAATCGTGCGCTGGATGTCTTCTGTACTCGCCGAGAATTCAAGCGCGAGAACCGCTTCTGATATCAGCTCGCCAGCCATCGGGCCGACGATGTGAACGCCGAGGATCTCGTCGTCTTCTTTCGAAGAAATGATCTTCACAAAACCCGACGTCTGCTCCATCGCTTTTGCACGACCACTGGCCATGAACGGAAACTGGCCTGTCTTGTAGGCGACGCCGCTGTCTTTCACTTCGGCTTCTGTCTTACCAGCCCATGCAATCTCCGGGTTGGTGTAGAGCACTGACGGGATAACGTCGTAGTTCATCTCCGCAATCTCGCCGGCAATCAGGTCGGCGACCATGACGCCCTCTTCCGACCCCTTGTGCGCAAGCATGGGTCCACGCACGCAATCGCCGATCGCATACACACCTTTCACCCGTGTTCGGCATTCATCATCAACCACGATGAAGCCGCGTTCGTCGAGCTGGATACCCGCGTCATCCGCAAACAACCCATTCGTAACCGGCCGTCGGCCGACGGCAACGACGAGCTTCTCAACATCGATTGACTGAGCACCGTCCTTGTCTTCGTATTCGACTTTGACGCTCTTCTTGCCGGCGGTCGCCTTCGAGACCTTCGCGCCGAGCTTGATGTCCAGGCCCTGTTTCTTGAAGTCGCTTGCCGCGACCTTCGCCACATCGCGGTCGGCCATGAACAGGAAATCATCCATCGCTTCAAGGATCGTGACTTTCGAGCCCAGGCGCGCCCATACGCTGCCCAATTCAAGCCCGACTACACCCGCACCAACAACGCCCAGCGTTGCGGGCACGGCATCCAGCTCGAGCGCACCCCAGGAATCGATGATGCGGTCGTCGTCAAACTTCGCAATTGGCAGCTCAATCGGTTCGGAGCCCGCCGCAAGAACGATGTGCTCTGCGGAGATAATCTCCTTGTCACCTTTAACCGGCGTGAACTCGACCTGCTTGTTCTTCAGCAGCTTGCCGTGTCCGACCAGGCCTTCAACCTTGTTAGCCTTGAACAGGCCTGCGATACCGCCGGTAAGTTGTCTTACGATACTCGCGCGACGCTTCTGCATCGCCTCGATATCCATCTCGACGCCGCCGATTTTGATGCCGTGTTTCTGAAACTCATGCCCGGCGCGGTGATACAGCTCTGACGATTCAAGGAGTGCCTTGGATGGGATGCAGCCAGCGTTGAGGCAGGTACCGCCGAATGCGTTCTTGCCATCCTTGTTTTTCCACTCGTCGATGCAGGCTACTGTCTTACCATGCTGCGCTGCTCGAATGGCTGCGATGTAGCCTGCCGGGCCGGCACCAATAATTACTACGTCGAAACTTCTGCTCATGTGAATCTGCTTCCTGTAAACCGGTTGTCTCTTCAGACCTGCAGTAGCAGGCGGGACGGGTCCTCGAGCTGTTCCTTGATCGCAACCAGGAACTGCACGGCTTCCTTGCCGTCAATGATGCGGTGGTCGTAGGTCACCGCCAGGTACATCATCGGTCGCGCGACAATCTCACCGTCGACGACCATCGGACGCTGCTGAATCGAATGCATACCGAGGATGGCGCTCTGCGGCTGGTTCAGGATTGGCGTCGACATCATCGAGCCGAAGATGCCACCGTTGGTAATCGTAAACGTGCCGCCGGTCAGGTCATCCATGCTGATGCTGCCGTCCTGGGCCTTCTTCGCCATATCAGTCAACGCACCTTCGAATTCCGCGAAGCTCATCTGGTCAACATCGCGGATGACGGGAACCATGAGCCCACGATCGCTGGATACGGCAATGCCGATGTCGTAGTAGTTGTGATAGATGATCTCGTTGCCTTCCACTGAGGCGTTCACCGCGGGGAACTTCTTCAGCGCTTCAACAGCGGCCTTCGCAAAGAAAGACATGAAACCAAGACGTACACCGTGCGCCTTCTCAAAGTCGTCGCGGTAGCGCTTGCGGAGTGCCATAACTTCGGTGAGATCCACTTCGTTGAACGTTGTCAGCATCGCAGCGGTTTGCTGTGCCTCCACGAGACGTTCCGCAATACGCGCGCGTAAACGCGTCATAGGCACGCGCTTCTCTTCGCGTACCAGGCCCTCAGCCACGACTTCATCACCAACTGCCGGTGCCGTGTCGCCCGGCGTCACGTCACCACTGGAGTCGGACTTGAGGAACGCCAGGACATCGGCTTTGGTAATACGGCCGTCCTTTCCAGAACCCGTAACCAACGTTGCATCGAGGTCATGCTCGTCCAGCAGGCGACGCACGGCCGGGCTCGTTTTCACGGGCCCTTTTGATTCTTTCGGTGCGGGCGCGGCTTTTTTCTCAACTTTCTCTGCCGTTGCGGGCGCGGCTGCGGCTACCTCACCTTCCTCAAGAATTGCGAGCACGTCGCCAGCGACAACCGTCGCGCCGTCTTCAACCAGGATCTTTGCGATCGTGCCGGCGGCCGGTGCCGGAACTTCGAGTACGACCTTATCGGTCTCGAGGTCGACGAGGTTTTCATCGCGCGCGACGCCTTCGCCAACGTTCTTGTGCCAGGCGACGAGCGTTGCATCCGATACGGATTCAGGTAAAGGCGGTACCTTTATCTCAATGGTCATGTTGTTTTCCGTTTGGTTTTTTCAGGCTTGCGGACCTTGCTCGCCTCGATACTGATATCGAGGGCGGCTTCGACCAGCGCATGCTGCTGTTGCAGGTGAACTTTGAAAATACCGGAGGCCGGAGCTGCTGCTCCCGGACGCCCGGCGTAATAGAGTTGTTGCTCATCGCCGAGCGGCTCCTGCAGGCGATGCTTGATCTGGTACCACGCACCCTGGTTGAGCGGCTCTTCCTGACACCACACAATTTCCTCGGCGTGACTGTACTGCCCGATGATCTCGGCGTACTCCGCAACCGGGAACGGGTACAGCTGTTCGATACGAATAATGGCGATGTCGTCGATGCCGTTGACCTCACGCGCTTCAAGCAGGTCGTAGTACACCTTGCCGCTGCAGAACACGAGGCGTTTCGTCTTCTTGACGTCAATCGCTTCAATCTCCGGGATGATCGGCTCGAAACGACCACTCGACAATTCCGTGAGCGCAGAGACCGACATCTTGTGGCGCAGCAGGCTTTTCGGTGTCAACACGATAAGCGGCTTCCGGAAATTGCGTACGTGCTGGCGCCGCAGCATGTGAAACATCTGAGCGGGCGTCGACGGTACGCACACCTGCATATTGTTCTCGGCACACAGCTGCAGGAATCGTTCGAGGCGTGCCGAAGAGTGCTCCGGCCCCTGGCCTTCGTAGCCGTGTGGCAGGAACAGCGTCAAGCCACACAGACGGCCCCACTTGGCTTCGCCCGAACTGATGAACTGGTCGATAACGACCTGCGCGCCATTCACGAAATCACCGAACTGCCCTTCCCAGATGACCAGGGTATCCGGGGCAGTACTGGCGTAGCCATATTCGAAACCGAGCACTGCCTCTTCCGACAGGAACGAATCGATCACACGAAACGCGTTCGTCTTCTCGACAATGTGTTCGAGCGGAATGTACTCGCGAGAGTTGACCTGATTGTGCAAGACAGCATGACGATGAAAGAACGTGCCGCGACCACTGTCCTGGCCGACCAGCCGAACCGTGTGGCCTTCACGCAGTAGCGAAGCGTACGCCATGGTCTCGGCGAAGCCCCAGTCCATATCCACCTCGCCGGACGCCATCTTGCTGCGGTCGTCCATGATGCGCTGTACGCGCCCGTGTGGCCGCACATCAGGCGGGATATGGGTAATTGCCGCTCCGAGGCTCGCGACCGTCGCCGGGCTGATCGTTGTATCAACCGGTTCGTCCCATTCCGTGTGTGCATAGGGTGACCAGTCGACCGTGTATTCATTACCGATCAGGCCAAGGCTCGACCTCGGCACGGGTTCACCCCTGTCAAGGCGATCACGATAGTGTTCCTGCAGCGTGGCGGCTGTCGTAGCGTCAATAACACCCGCCGCCTCGAGGCGGCCGGCGTACAGCTCACGCGTAGTCTTGTGACCCTTAATACGACCGTACATGATCGGCTGCGTCGCAGACGGCTCGTCTGCTTCGTTGTGGCCGTGGCGTCGGTAGCACACGAGGTCAATGACAACATCCTTACGGAATTTCTGCCGGTATTGAAGTGCAAGTCGCGTCACGAACAGCACGGCCTCAGGGTCGTCGCCGTTTACATGGAAGATCGGCGCCTCAATCATCTTGGCAACATCGGAACAGTAATCCGTGGACCGGGCATCGGACGGACGGCTGGTCGTGAATCCAATCTGGTTATTGATCACGATATGCACGGTGCCGCCAGTGCGGAAGCCGTTCGTCTGCGACATCTGGAACGTCTCGGTGACAACACCCTGACCGGCGAATGCTGCATCGCCATGAATCAGCACCGGCAAGACTTCCTGACGCTCAGTGTCATTACGGCGTTGCTGGCGCGCGCGTACGGAGCCTTCAACCACCGGGTTTACGATCTCGAGATGCGATGGGTTGAACGCCAGCGCAATATGCACGTTGCCGCCCGGCGTCTTCATGTCCGCCGAAAATCCCTTGTGGTACTTGACGTCACCTGAGCCGCGCAATTCGTCCAGGTCGTAGTTGCCCTCGAATTCCTCAAACAACTCGTCCGGCGACTTGCCCAGGATATTAACGAGCACGTTGATACGTCCCCGATGCGCCATACCGATGACGATTTCGCGAATCCCCGAGGAACCACCCTGCTGGATGATGTCGTCGAGCATGGGTATGAGGCTCTCGCCACCTTCCAGCGAAAAGCGTTTCTGTCCGACGTAACGCGTATGCAGGTAGCGCTCGATGCCTTCGGCACTCGTCAGCTGCTCCAGCGTCCAGAGGCGCTCCTCGTCGCTCAGCCTGTCTGCTACGGCGCCTTGTTCGAAATGCCGGCGCAACCACAGGCGCTCGCGAGCTCGAGACATATGGGCGAACTCCACGCCGATCTTGCCGCAATACATCGACTTGAGCAGATCCAGAATATCGCGCAACTTCATGCGCTCATTGCCGGTTCCTGCGAGTCCACCCGTGAAGAACTCGGTATCCATGTCGGCCTCGGTCAGGCCGAGATAGTCGAGTTTTAGTACACCGGGCACACGCCGGTCCATGATCTGGAGCGGATCGATATCGGCAATCTGGTGGCCACGCAGGCTGTAGACCTGAATCAACCGCGCGACAGCCGCCTGCTTCTCGCCCGACGTAACCGGCTTACCGGAGCTGCGCTTGGTCACCGTGCCGGCACGTCGTCCCTCGCGGGCCTCGGCCACCAATTCATCGCGAATTCTGGAGTGCGCGACCTCGGCTTCCGTGTCGCCCATCGACTCGAAATACTCGCGCCATCCTGCAGGTACAGCGGCGGGATCCTCAAGATACTGCTCGTACAGGCGCTCCACGGCACTGGCATTGGCGCCGAACAAGGGTGTGGAAGCGAGTTGTTCCTTTAGAGAATTGCTCATTATTTTAAAGGCTTAGTATGCCTGCTGCCTATCTGCGCGTTGCGGTTCTGGCTCGGCCAAAAAAAGGGGCGCTAGTGTATCCCAAGCGCCCCTGCAGGGGAATCCACAAACGCAGGCAATTCCCGCTACGACAGGCTAAACAGATTAACCAGTTCGTAGCAGACCAGGCAGGCGTAAAACGTGAAGAACGTGGTGAGGAAGAGCCCCGTCCGCAGGCGATTCATAAACCGGGCTTTGGCCAGAAACACCAGGACGAAAATGCCGAATGCCGTCATCGCGAGTTTCGTGCTCGTGAACATCACCGTTCCGTGGGCCATAACGGCGCTCATGACGGGATTCGCCTCGATCATCCCCCGATCGATGAGCTGGAGGGTCAGGAAAGCATCGGCACAGGAAAGCAGCATGGTTCCCGTGGCAAGAAAGAACAACCAGGGGTGGTGCCAGTCCAGAAAAATGATTTCGGTATCGACTGTGCGGCGATGTGCATGGCGACGAGAAAGCGCAAAGCCGTAAACGACGGTACGCCAGGAAAACTCGCGTCGGTCCGGTCTGTTGCGCGCCTTCAGGGTTGCTGTTGCTGGCTGCCATGGTCCCTGCATCTACTCCTTTAGCCTTCGTCGTCCGTCGTTGCACCGAGCAGATAGGCAATCAGGTCGTCCCTGTCGCTTTGCTTTAGCACACCTGCAAACGTCATCCTGTTCCCCGGCAGGAACCGTCCCGGCTGTGCCAGCCAGGCGTTTAATGCCTCGGGTGTCCAAACGAAATCGGCGTTGCGCATGACGGCAGAATACTCAAAACCACTGCGCGAACCGACTTCCTTGCCGAAGAACCCGTGCAGTGCAGGACCAATCGTATTTGGCCCGTCCCTGTCGAGGCTGTGGCAGGCCTTGCATATCTGCGCCTGCCTCTCACCTCTGGACCGATCAGCGTCACTGTATGGCGCGGTAGCCAGATATTCCTCTGCCGACAGGACAACTTGTTCGCCCAGCATCGCAGCAGTGGGAAGTGGAGCCGTGCCTGACTCGGTCCCGGTTTCTTCGGTCGATTTACCACAGCCAGCGACCAGTGTCGCGGCGGCGGCAACTGCCAACAGCCTGGAGTATTCCCTCAATGCCAACCCTCAAAGCGTTTGCCAGCATTAAATATAGAGCAATTAGCGTACCAAGACCGCATCAATTTGATTTGGCGGATATTATGTCCGCCGCCATCGTCCTGCGATCGCCGGATTGTATAAATAATCGACACGAATTCAGACATCTCTTTAGTATCGCGAGGGTTTCAGTGGATAATCAGGCCAGCTGAGGAGGGGCTTGCGAATGAAGGGTTACACAGGCGTTGCGGAAAATGGCCAGGCGATTCACTACGTTGATCGGAAACGCTGGTTCTGGCTGCTTTCAGTGCTGTATCCGCTACAGGCGCTTATTCCAGTCGCCCTGCATGCATCCAGCGGCAACGAGCTCTGGTTCTTTCTTCCCTTCCTGACAAGCTACCTGCTCACTCCCGCACTCGACTGGGTGATAGGAGAGGACACGAATAATCCGCCCGATGAAGTCATCATGCAGCTCGAGCAGGATGTCTTCTACCGCCGCCTGACGTATATCGTGGTCCCGCTGCACTTCATCACGCTGTTTGGCTGCGCCGCCTACGCACTGACCCAACCCCTGAGCTGGTGGGCATTCGTTCTGCTCGCGGCCGTTGCGGGCTTGACGGCGGGGCTTGCTATCAATACCGGCCACGAACTCGGCCACAAAAACTCGAAAATCGAGAGGACCCTGTCAAAAATCGTTCTCGCCGTTGCTGCCTATGGACACTTTACGGTGGACCATAATCGCGGGCATCACATGCTGGTGTCGACGCCGGAAGACGAAGCCAGTGCGCGCATGGGCGAGAGCATCTACAAGTTTGCGCTGCGCGAGATACCCGGGAGCGTTTCGCAGAGCGTGGACCATTGAGCGGGAGCGCCTCGCGTCGCGAAACAAACCCCTGTGGCACTACAGCAACCCGATCCTGCAGTCGTATGCGATCAGCGTGGCGGTCGCGGTTATTCTCATCGCCGTATTTGGGTGGCTTGCGCTCGTATTCCTGCTCATCCATCACGCCATGGCCTACTGGCAACTGACCAGTGCCAACTACATCGAACACTATGGGTTGTTACGCGAAAAGACGGCAAAGGGCCGCTACGAGCGATGCGAACCGCACCACTCATGGAACTGCAATTTCATCGTCAGCAACCTTGTGCTGTTTCACCTTGAGCGGCACTCCGATCATCACGCGCATCCTCTGCGTCGCTACCAGTCGCTGCGCCATTTCCCGGACGTGCCGCAACTCCCCAACGGATACTTCGGAATGTATGTGCTCGCCTACCTGCCGTGGCTGTGGTTCAAGGTCATGGACCAGCGCCTGATGGCGCTGCCGCATGTCGCCGGTGATCTCGACAAGGTCAATATTGACCCGGCCGCGAAACCCTCGATCTTCCTGAAGTGGGGACGGGACAAGATGAGCGAGCCGACGTTCACGGATCTGCCGAAACTCTAGAATCCACGCAGAATCTCTGGCACCGGTGGCAGACGCGGTTACATAGAATGTCGGCGATGAGTTCTCGCCAACCCACGCTAAAGCACGTGATAGCAATCATCCTTGCACTAACCGCTGCCTTATTTGCGCGGTCCTGGTTGCAGGTTGCGTTACGCGCTGGCGACATGGACAAGCTCTATGCCGCCGATCTGTCCTATCTCGTTGTTCCGCCAATTCTGTTGTTATTGCTTTTTCCTGTATTGCGGGCAAACAGAGCTGGACTTCTTCAGCAGTTAGAAATCGCCAAGATTAAGGCGAGCCTTGTGGTCACCGCGATCGGCCTCGGCGTCCTGTTGCGTCTGGCCTGGTGGTGCCAACTCGCCGCAGGTATATCCATTGGCGTCTACAGCAACGACGGTCCGTATGCGGCTGTCGGGCCGGTTTTCGACTTTCAATGTCCGCCTGCATTCGTCATCGCGATGGGCTTACTCGTCATGGCATTACTGGTTCCTGTCATTGAAGAAGTCGTACACCGCGGCCTCGTCCAATCGGCGCTCTACCGTTACGGCCCTGCCGTCGCCATACTCGGAGCTGCCGCCGTCTTTACGGTGTTCCATCCACCCGGGAGTTGGGGCTTCGTTTTCTCTGCTGGCGTGATGCTTGGCACGCAATACCGAATTACGAAGTCACTCTGGTCATCGCTAATTTCACACGCCACGATCAACGCGCTGATTCAATTCGACTGGCGTTGCTTGCGGGGTCAGTGGAACCCACCTGCCACAGACATACCCCTCATGGAACCCTTCGCCGTCGCGCTGATCTTGTTCTTCGCCTGCATTGGATCGATTATCGCTATTCTCGTAAGAATGCATCGGGGCGACATGTCACCCCGATGCCCCTGACTCACAAAGCGTTGGCAACCCTTTCTATAATATGGGATGTCGCCGCGACGAGACCTTCGTACGCCTTGATTAAGTCGCCGCCGATCGACGCCGTATCTGTCACTCCGCCGTAGTTGTTCCCACCTGAATCACCGCCCGAACAATCATCTCCGGCCCCTGAAACAAACCCGATCTCGCTCATAGTTAGTTCACGCATTTTCAATCTCCTTTTGAAGCGTATGCCTTTGCGCGTCCTGCGCAGCTTCAAACTACGCCCGGAAATAGCGCAGAACCGCCACTGAAATGCTGGATTTCGCCCAGATTTGACATATTCCGGCGAAATTGGCGAGCTTGTGATGCATCGCACAGTTGCCGGTGTGACCTCGCTATACCCTCAGTATTGTTACTCGCTAGGGCTTAAAGTCATGAAATTCAGAACATTGAAAGCGATGCTGGCTGCGTTCGCGTTACTGGCATCAGGCAGCGCTGCCGCCGATTTCGGCGTAGGCGTGAAAGCCGGCACACTCGGCATTGGCCTCGAAGGCCGCTGGGATCCACCCGTGCCATGGTTTGATCTGCGCGTCGGCCTGAACCAGTACGACTACGACGATAGCGGCAATTACGCCGGCATCAACTACGACGCCACGCTGGCACTCGAAAATTACTACCTGACCGGCAACCTCAAGTTCCCGGTCAGCCCGTTCCGCTTCACAGTAGGCGCGTTCTCCAATGGCAACGAAATGCAGATGGTGAGCACGGATCCGCTCGGTGGAGTCTGGGGCAATGCCGTCGGTCTGCAGAGCGTCACTTCGTTTAGCAGCACAGCTCCCTACGCCGGTTTCGGCTTCGACTTCGAGTTGTTCGGCAAAGCCGGCCTTAACCTCGATTTCGGTGTGCTGTGGCAGGGCGACCCAGCGGTCACTCTGTTGCCCACAAACTGGAACAGCCTGAGTAGTGGTGAGCAGGCTCTGCTCCAGCCCGTTATCGATGCTGAACGCGCTGAACTTGAAGACGAGATGAGCGACCTCAAAGCCTGGCCGGTGATCTCACTGGCGTTCGTCTACAACTTCTGATTTCGCAATTCGGATAATTGCGTCGAGACTCTGGTCCACGTCGTCTTTCGTCGTGGACCAGTTGCAGACGCTGATGCGCATGGCGGTCTGGCCCTGCCAGACCGTCACGCCGCACCAGCAGGTGCCGTCGGCCTGAATCGCAGCAATAATCCTGCGCGTCCGCGCATCGTCACCGAATGATACGAGCACCTGGTTAAGGACGACGTCGTTCAGTACCGGGAACCCCGCTTGTTCCAGACCCGCTGCAAAGCGCCTCGCGTTGCTGCAACAGCGATCAATCATCTCGGCGACGCCCGACTTACCCAGGTACTTCAGGGCAGCCCACACATCAACACCACGGGCACGTCGCGACAGTTCCGGCGTGTAGTCGGACGGGTTTCTGAATTCCGATTCGGTCATCAGGTAGTCCGCCGTTATCGACATCGCGGCCTTCAGTGCGGCTCCGTCCCGAACGAATGCAAGACCGCTGTCATAAGGCACGTTGAGCCATTTATGTGCGTCCGTCGCCCATGAATCGGCGGCCTGAAAGCCCCTGCAAAGATGCGCGCGATCCGGGGATGCCGCTGCCCATAAACCGAATGCGCCATCTACATGTACCCACGCACCATGCGGCTTGACTGCATCGCAGATATCCCCGACAGGATCAAACGCACCCGTATTGAGGTTACCGGCCTGCGTGCACACAATCGTCGGCCCCTCGATCGCCGGTAGTTTTGTTGGATCGATACGCCCCTGGCTGTCGACATCAAGGCGTCGCACCCGCTCCCGCCCGAATCCAAGCAGCCCGATCCCCTTGATCACTGTCGGGTGGACTTCATTGCCAACGAGAATCGTGACAGGCGGTGCACCGATCAGGCCGTCAGCCTCCACATTCCAGCCCACGTCCCGGTACACCTTGTTGCGTGCCGCGGCGAGCGACGCAAAGTTCGCGATGGTTGCACCTGTGACGAACGCGGCTGAGGTTTCCTCCGGCAATCCGAACAACTCGATCATCCAGTTCATTGCCACACGCTCAAGCGTTGCTGTCGCCGGTGTGATCTCATGCATGCCGACGTTTTGGTCCCAGGCTGTTGCAAGCCAATTGCTGGCAACAGTCACGGGCAACGAACCGCCGATCACGAATCCGAAATAGCGCGGACCCGTCATGGTTACGGTGGCGGGCGTCCCTACCGCATCGAGCTGCTTGAGCACCGCTAAGTCAGCGACACCGTTTTCCGGCATGGGTTCGAGAAACTCTGCAACATTCGCAATGGCATCCGCCGATGCTGCAACTGAACGCGCCGGACTCGATTCGCGATAGTCGATGCCGCGTTGCGCCGCAGTTTCCAGAAGTTGTCGCAGTGGTGTGTCCTTAGTCATACGCCTTGCCCTTCTCTTTGACGATGCGTCGCTGTAGCAAGGGATCCTTGCGCACGACGACCAGCGCCACTGTTACTGCAATCAGAACCGGAATCGGAACGAGCATCAGCGTCGTCCACCCGGAGTAGAACATAACCGTGCCGGCCAGCAGCGAGGCTGCCGCCGACACGCCAAAAACCAGGAACTCATTGACTGCCTGCGCCCGAAAACGCTCTGCCATGGAATACGTGTAAGTCAGCAGAGTTGTCCCACCCACGTACAGGAAATTCCAGCCAATTCCGAGCAGAACGAGTGCCCACCAGTAGTGCATGAAAGTATGCCCTTGCAGACCAACAAGCGAGGTTGCAAGAAGACCCAGTGCGCCGACGATCATAAGCGGCGACACACCAATCCGGTCAATCAGAAAGCCCGCCGCCAGCGATGGCAAATACATCGCCAACACGTGCGCACGAATTACGCTGCTCGTTTCCTCAATGGAGTATCCATCGGCCAGGTGCATGCTCAGCGGGGTAGCCGTCATGATGAGCGTCATGATGCCGTACGCTACGACACCGCCGGAGACAGCGGCGAGGAACACAGGCTGCCTGATGATATCCCCCAGTGGTCTGTCCGAAAGGGGTGCGTCACGTTCGTGGTGCGCGGCTGGTTCCTGCAGCGTCGACAGCAGCAGTACCTGGAGAATGAACAACATGCCCAGTGCGGCCATGATTCCCGCATAGGGAATACCCGCGATCCACGCCCCACCACGCGTCACCAGTTCTTTACCAAGAAAGGCACCACCGATCGAGCCAAGTAGAACGAAGGAGATGGCGCGTGCGACAAATTCCGGTGCGACACTCTCGGCTGCCGCATATCGATACTGCTGCGTGAACGCCGTATTGACGCCGAGCATCATGGTCGCCACGCAAAACAACACAAAACTGGACTGTTTCAGGGCGATGACACCAACAAACATCCCTATCGACGCGACCGATGACGCCAGCATGAAACCGCGGCGGCGACCGACGCGCCGCATGAGCAGGGTAGCCGGTATCGTAGTCGAGGCAACCGCAACGACCATGAGTGACAACGGCAAGGTAACGAGCGCCTTGTTGCTGGTCATTGATGTACCGATAATGCCGCCCAGGGTGACCAGCGAAATCGTGGAGGTTGCAGAGATCAGCTGGCAACCCACCAGGACAATGAGATTACGTACTTGCATTCAACCTGCCGATCCGCATCATGAAGGGCGCATTCTCACATATTCATCGCGACTTCGCCGGAGGTACCTTGGACGAACTTGAGGTTACAGAAACGCTGCGTATTCCCATGTCGGAAATCGACATGACGGCAGTGCGTGCTCAGGGTGCGGGTGGTCAGAATGTGAACAAGGTGGCGACTGCCATTCACTTGCGCTTCGATATCGCGAACAGCCCTTCTCTGCCCGATGAGCTGCAACGCAAGCTGCTCGATAGCGGCGACCAACGGATTTCTTCGAGCGGCGTCCTCATTATCAAGTCGCAGGAGAGTCGCAGCCAGGACCGCAATCGCCAGGCGGCTCTGCAACGCCTGGTCGACCTGCTCGCAACAGCAAGCAAGAAACAAAAGAAACGCATCCCAACCAAACTCGGGCGTAAGGCCAAAGCGAAGCGCCTCGACGCGAAGAGCCGGCGTGGCGACATTAAGAAATCACGGCAAAAAGTTCGAGACGACTAGTTCGTCGGGCAATGCACGCGATCGCCGTCCCAGGTGCAGCCCAGTTCATCCCAGTAAGCGACGATACCCAGCCGTTCCAGAAGAGGCATGAAGCCGGGGTGCTTGCGCAATGCGGCGATTTCGGGGATGAAGATCAACTCTGTTGAGAACGCCTCACCTTCCGCTTCAAGTAGCTCGGCGATCTGCATCGCACCATCGAGGTCACCCAGTAACGTACGTGCAATGAGTACAATCTCGGGAATGATTTGCTGGTCATCCCATGCAGTATCAATCGAAGCCAGCGCTGCATCTCGTTTGCTCACATCAGCGAAGTCCCCCAACGCCTTGTATACAGGCTCAACCCAAAATGTCGGCCGTCCGACAAGTTCCATCGCGGCAACCGACAGGTCTTCTGCCTGGCCCGCCCTGTCGGTCCTCCAGAGCAGCAGCGCCTGACTCATTTTATGAATGGCACCGGTAGCGCCCAGTTCATTGGCGCGCCTGAAATACTCTTCCGCCGCCGCGTCGTCGCCAAACCATGTCTGCGCCATCGCGATGCGGCTGTTGACCATCGCGTTATCCGGGTCAATTTTCTCGGCCTCCAGAACGATATCCCTGGCCTCCTCAAGCCGACCAGTACTCGCGAGCATCCTCGAATACCAGCTGAATGCATTTGAATCGACGACTCGGGCATTGATCGCGCGCAGGTAGGCTGCCTCTGATTTCTTCCATTCTTTCGCCTGGTGAAAGACCCTTCCATGGATTGCCCACGCGGCATCCTCAATACCGGTATCCGCAGCGACACCCTTCTCGATGGTCGCCAATGCCAACTCGTTCATTTCCTCGAACGGTGCGCCGTAATAGTCGTGGGCTAACGCGTACGCCGACGCAAGCGCGAGGTAAGCAGGACCATAGCGCTCGTCGAGACGAATGCTCTTCTCGAACAGCTCAATCGCCTTCGCAAGGTTGTCCCTGTCGAAACGAAGCTCGAGCATATACATGCCGCGCATGTAGCTGATGTAGGCCGCTGAATCGGGCTGCCGCCGAGTGATGAGCTGCGGCGTTGCGCCACCGTCGAGATCGTCCCGGACCTCTTTCGCTAATTGCTCCTGCAATGCGAATAACGTATTGACCGGCCCAACAACGTCACCACCGCCAACCGTCACGCCGTTCGCGCCCCGCGTAATCTGGTAGGAGATCTTGAGCGTGTCGCCCTGCAGCTGGACGTGGCCGGTAAGCAGGTACTCGACCTTGAATCGTCTTGCGACTTTCGGCATTTCTTCGTCGTAAGGCAGAATAATATTCTTGATCGTGAAGTTGGGTATCTCGGATAGACGTGGTGCCAGCGAATTCTTGATCCCATCAACGGCATATTGCAGGCCGGGATCGGCGGTCAGGTTCTCGATCTCCAGGATCGCGAGTGATCGCGGCTCGGGCTCGGTCTTATTCTGAATCCATGTGTATGCGGCAATCGCAATAAAGCCGACGGCAACAATCGCGGCGATGGTCTTCCAGAGGCGCAAACTCGGCGCAGCCGCTTCGGGCGGCACGGGGGTTGTTTCAGCGGCGGTATGCAACTGCTACCGGTTGCAGCAGACGATAACCCCGGCGGTGCAACGTCTCGATGTACTTGTAGGGCCTGCTGTCCTCGAAATGGCCACGCAACAACGAAATGGCACGCAGCAGCGGCTCGTCACCGAAGGCCCTGCCACCCCAGACCGCCTCGTTAAACTCGTCCTTGGTGACCACATCTCCGTCACGTTTAGCGAGTTCCAGCAGGACCTTGAGAATCAGCGGTTCAGGATGTACGTCCACACCCTCATGACGCAACAGACCCTTGGCAGGCAGTACCTCCCAATCCCCCAGATTGAACCCCGCGTCGAGCTGTTCTGTCGTCAGCATCTGCCCCGCTCTTGTCGCCGCACTTGGACTGTAGCGGGATTCGACCACTTGCACAGTAACTGTTACATTGTTACCATGTTACCCTTATAACGATAGGGAGGCAGCCCGTGAGTCGTACCGTCATCAAACGTACCCAAACCGGTGTCCGCATCGAGTCATCCCTGCTCAAAGTCCTGAAAGGCCTCGCTGAATACACCGATCTGAGCCTGGGTGATTTGCTGGAGGGAATCGTCCTCCACGCCTTCGAGGGCAAGGCACCGTTTTCCAATGACACGCGCTCCGTCATCGAGCAACTCAAAGTGGTCTACGGTTGCAAGCTGACCGCAGCAGACAGCCATCGTCTTGTGGAGGGCGACTGATGAACACTGGAAGCCACACCGAATACACCATCGAAAAATTCGAGGCGGGTGACATCGATCCTGCCCGCTTCGACCACGAAGCACACATTTACGTTGGCTGGCTGTATATGTCGAGATACGACCGTGCGGACGCAATTGCGCGGTTTGATGCGGCGCTGCGCCGTCTCACAGAAAAAATCGGCGCGGCTGACAAATACAACGCGATGATCACCTGGCTGTTCCTGCTGCTCATCGACGAACGGGCAAAGGAAGGTGAAAACTGGTCCACCTTCCGAGCCCGCAACAGCGATTTATTCGAGGGTTGCCCGCGAAAAGCGGCTGCCTAGAACAGGCCCTCGATCTGCCCTTCGTCGTTAACGCGTATTGCGTTGGCGGCCGGGGCGCGCGGCAAGCCAGGCATGGTCATGATTGCACCAGTCACAACGACCACAAACTCGGCACCTGCCGCAAGACGAATCTCACGAATCTGAACGTGGTGCCCCGATGGTGCCCCGAGGAGATTTGGATCCGTCGAGAAACTGTACTGCGTTTTCGCCATGCAGATCGGGTATTTGCCGTAGCCTTCCCGTTCGAATTTCGCAAATTCCTCACGGACTTTCTTGTCTGCAATGATGTCCTCCGCACCATAGATCTCGCGGGCGATGGTCGCGGTCTTCTCCCACAGTGACAGGTCATCACCGTAGAGCGTACGGAACTGTGCCGCGCCACTGTCGCAGAGTTCGACGACGTGTTCCGCGAGTTCCGTTGTGCCCTTGCCACCATCGGCCCAGTGGGTGCAGTTAATGGCGCGGACGCCGAAGCTCTCACAGAACGCGCGGATGACCTCAACTTCGGCATCGGTATCGGCCGTATAGCGGTTGATCGCGACTGTCACCGGAACGCCGAATTTCGCGAGATTGCGCATGTGCCGCTCAAGATTCTTGCAGCCGTCCTTGAGAGCCGCGACGTTTTCCTCGCCAAGATCCGTCTTGGCGACACCGCCCTGCATCTTGAGCGCTTTGATGGTTGCGACCAGCACCACCGCATCGGGCGACAAACCCGCTTTACGGCACTTGATATTGAAAAACTTCTCGGCACCGAGATCCGCACCGAATCCGGCCTCGGTGACAACATAATCGGCAAGCTTCAGGCCGGCCTTGGTCGCCATGACAGAATTACAACCATGCGCGATATTGGCAAACGGGCCGCCATGCATGAGCGATGGATTGTTTTCCATCGTTTGCACGAGATTGGGCTGCAGCGCATCTAGCAACAATGCCGTCATTGCGCCATGCGCGTTGAGTTGCCGCACGGTGACGGGTTCGTTCTCACGCGTGTACCCCAGCACAATATTGCCGAGACGCTTTTCGAGATCCTGAAGATCCGTCGCCAGGCAGAAGATCGCCATGATCTCGGACGCAACCGTGATATCGAACCCGGCTTCGCGAACCACACCGTTATGGAAGCCGCCAAGACCCGATGTGACGACGCGCAGCGCACGATCGTTCATATCGACAACCCGGCGCCAGGTAACACGGCGCGGATCGATATTTAGCTCATTCTCCCAGTGCATATGATTGTCGATCAACGCTGCGAGCAGGTTGTTTGCCGCGCCGATGGCATGGAAGTCACCCGTGAAATGGAGGTTGATATCGGTCATCGGGACGACCTGTGCGTAGCCGCCACCCGCTGCACCGCCCTTCATACCGAAACACGGACCGAGGCTCGGTTCGCGCAGACACATCACCGTCTTCCTGCCAATGAGGTTCATGGCATCGCCGAGGCCGACTGTCGTCGTGGTCTTGCCCTCACCGGCCGGCGTCGGTGAGACGGCCGTTACGAGGATCAGCTTGCCGTCTTTTTCCTTGTCGATTTTCTTAAGAAACTCAGCACTGATCTTGGCCTTGTCATGGCCATAGGGGATTAGCGCGTCGTTGGGGATGCCCAGCTCGTTAGCGATTTCCTGGATGGGTTTCAGAGTTGCCGCCTGGGCAATTTCGATATCACTTTTTACAGCCACTGTTCGTCCCTTTATTTATCGTCTGGAGTAACCCGAAATTTTATCGCAATCAGCCTGTCAGGGCGCGCTCTCAACCTTGTGGATAGTGCCTACACCGTAATCCAGGATGTACAGCTCACCGTCGATACCCTCGGCAAAACTGACAATTGAGAAACTCGTCGCCAGCAATTCCTCCGGCGTAACACCGGCTGTTGCATCCTGTCTGAACGCGAACACACGGCCCGTAATAAAGTCCCCGAAGACATACCAGCCAACCAGGTCGGGCACGTCAGTACCCCGATAAACAAAGCCTCCGGTGACCGACCGGCCCAGTGCATGGGCGTACTCGGAATGGGGTTCACGGAACGTATTGGCGCAACCCGTCGCGGGATCAAAGCAATGAGCGCCCTCGCGATCGTTCCAGCCATAATTCTCCCCGACCTCAACGAGGTCGATCTCCTCCCAGGCATTCTGACCTACGTCTCCAGCCCACAAACGGCCAGTCACGCTGTCGAAGGAAAAGCGCCAGGGATTGCGAAAGCCCCAGGCAAAAATTTCGGGGCAGGCAGCTGCGCCGACGCCCTGCGTGCACGCCGCATTCATTGAGAACGGGTTGCCTGTCGGGATTTCATAAGGTGAATTGCCGTCCACATCGATGCGAACGATTGCGCTATGGATATTCATGGTGTTCTGACCGTTCTCGTTCGGGTCACCGCTCCCGCCGCCGTCACCAAATCCCACGTAAAGGAGTCTATCCGGGCCAAACGCGATGTCCCCACCATTGTGATTCGTTGCGGGTTGCGGGTTCACGATCAGGACATCTTCGACCAGCGGACTCAGCGTCTGGCCGTTGTCGGTGCTGTAGAAACGCGAGACGAAGGAGCGGAAAGGCCCACCGCGCGTATACGAGACGAAGACCTCCGGCGTTGTCGGGAAATCGGGGTGGAAGGCGAACCCCAGTAACCCACCCTCGCCGGATGACGCCACGACAGCGCTAATGTCGAAAAAGGTGCTGGAAGACGAGGAACTCGGGTTGTTCGCAAACACTCGAATCACGCCCGATTTCTCCGCGACGAACCAGCGCGAGCTATCCCCGGGCGCCTGCTTCATCGCGATCGGGCTGGTGAATCCGGGGAGCGCTGTGAATACCTGTGCCGTAGTGATCTGAGGCGTGATCGGCGTCGTTGGCGGTGGGACCGGCCCAATCGTGCCTCCGCCGCCACTTCCGCCACAGCCGGCAACAGCCACGCCGGCAACGAACAGACACAGAAACCTGGCTAAACGCCTCACCTCACCCATATTCATCACTCCCAGCCAATGGAGGCCACAGCTTAGCAAGAGTGCCGACTGGGTCACGAACGTGTCGATGCAATCGACCTATACTTCAGATCTGTCGATAATTTACGAAAATTTCGACATATCGACGAAAAGGTCGATGAGATCGACATATACTCCAGACCTGTCGATACTTTGGCAGAATTTCGACATATCGACGGAACAGGTCGATGAGATCGACATATCCGGCCAACGTGTCGATTTTTTTCTTTTTTATCGACATGTTTGGCATTGGTGTCGATTTGACGTACATCTCCGAAAATTACACCGGGAGCTTCCAAGTGACTGTTTTTGAACCATCTTTACCCTATAACGAGCTCCCTGACCTGCCACCGCCCGTCGATCAGATCGAGACGACCCCGATACTCAAACGCTGCATCGAATCCCGCGTCGCCCTGGCAGAACTCAAGCAGGCGGCCGAATTGATCCCGAATTCCGCGGTTCTGGTCAATGCGCTTCCGCTGCTCGAAGCTCAAGCCAGCTCCGAAATCGAAAACATCGTGACCACGACCGACAAGCTATTCGAATTCGCCGATATCGCCGAAGATCGCGCTGATGCCGCCACCAAGGAGGCCCTGCGCTACCGCACGGCCCTTTACGAAGGCACGAAAATGGTCCAGCGGGGCATGTTTACAACCGATATGGCTATACAAATATGCAGTACTGTCAAGGGTATAGAGCTGGATATTCGAGCAGAATCTGGAACAACGCTCAAGAGCCGCATGACCGGGGAGGTGATCTACACGCCGCCGGTTGGTCAGCAGCTCATCATCGAGAAGCTCGATAACTGGGCCAGCTTCATGCAGGACTCCACGGATGTTGATCCTCTCGTTCGCATGGCGGTACAGCATTACCAGTTCGAGGCCATTCACCCGTTCGTAGACGGCAACGGCCGAACCGGCCGTATTCTCAATATTCTGTTCCTCGTGAAGCAGGGTCTGCTGGACTCGCCGATCCTGTACCTGAGCCGCTACATTATTCAGAACAAGGCGGCCTACTACCGCCTGCTAAAACTGGTGACCCACGAGCAGGACTGGTCACCCTGGATCATGTTTATCCTCGATGGCGTCGAGGAAACCTGTCGGTGGACCACCGACAAGATCAAATCCATACGCGAACTCATGGAACACACCGGGGAGTTCGTCCAGAACCGGCTGCCGAAGACCTACAGCTGGGAACTCGTCGAGCTGCTGTTCAAGCAGCCCTACTGTCGCATCGGCAATATTGTCGACGCCGGAATCGCCCAGCGCCAGACCGCGTCTGTGTACCTCAAACAGCTGTGCGACATCGGCGTGCTCAGAGAAGTGAAATCGGGCCGCGAGACGATCTTCGTTCATCCGAAGTACATCGAGTTGCTGACCGGCGAAGAAAACGTCTGGGTCTACTATGCCGGCGTCGAAACCGACAGCGTGGATGAAAACACCGAACTGGTCTGAAAGCCGACAGGCTGCCCGATTTCCTTGGCAATGGTTGTCGTGCCCGCATAGAATCGACCGACCTCAGGGGATGTGACAATTTGAACGTTAACAGCAGCCGACTGTTCCAGTTATTCAAATACACGGTATACGCGCTGCTCGCGTTTAACGTTTATGTGTTTTTTGATGAAGAGTTGGCCGCCACGGCAGTGCAGTTCCCTGACGGCATTGCTCTCCTCGACATTATCGAAGCTTATTCAGCGACAATCGATACTCTGGCCTGGGTCGTTCTCTTGCTCATGTTCGAACTCGAGACCTACGTTCTGGACGACGAGAAATTTACGAAGCCCGTCACCTGGACACTGCACAGCCTTCGAGCGATCTGCTACGCGTTCATTATCTACGCCTTCTACGGCTACATGGAGAATCTCGCGTTTGTCAAAGACGTCTTGCCTCTGGCGGGGGTCACGGACCTGTGCACATTGCTGCCGGGCGAATGGTCCTGGGCGGCGACGCTGGACGAGTACTGGCCGATAGCCGCTGATAATTGCGGCAGCTGGTCCAATGCTGGCGCATTTGTTCAGTTTAGAGACATGCCGGCGATCGTAGACGCAGCGGGTCATACCGAGATTCTCAGGCTTGCCTGGGTGGACGTCATCAATGCCGCTGTCTGGCTGTTGGTCGTGGTCGTGCTCGAAATCGACGTACGGCTACAGGAGCGCAATCGCTACGAAGGCCTTGCGCTCAAGGCCAGCAACGGCAGCAAGTTCGTGCTCTACTCCGCGCTGCTGGTCGCCGCGATCTACTGGGGTTTCAAAGGCGACTTTATCGATTTCTGGGATGCCTTCCTGTGGCTCGTGGCCTTCGTGTTCATAGAACTCAACGTGTTCGAGTGGCGGGAAGAAGAAAACGCGTCGCTCGTTGATGATCAGGAAATAGTCAGGTAAGGATCACGGCTTGGTCATGATCGTGGCCGGGCGATGCGCCAGGCTTCAACCTCACACCACGAGCGAGGGATTGAAGCCATGACTTACGACGACAACAGCCACGACAACCTCGATATCGACCCTGCAACGATCCTGCTGGGACTGGGCTACGCGGCCAGTTTGTGTGTCGCTATCGGATGGGTCGCAACGTTTCTTATTTGAGATCGAGTGCGGCGTCGTCCGCTTTCAGGGCGTGCAGTTCCAGAGCCTCGGTCAGGTGCATCAGGTAGGGGTGCCAGCGATCCTCTTCGCTGCGACGGTAGTGGCCGGATACCGCCCAACCCGGCGTTTCGGCGTACACGTAACCCTTGCCCACCTTGCGGTTCGGCGCCAGCGGATCGACGATCTCAATATTCTGCTGACCCACAGCCTCCCGGAGCAGCACGCGTGACACCTTTACGACCTGCTCCTCTGCCTGCCGCTGGGCCCGTGGCTCCGGATTGGTTATCCATTGGAATGCCAGGGTGGCCACAACGAGACCGACACCCAGCGCAAACAGGCTGCGACCAACACGATGATTCATCGTCAGTCGATCCCCAGGACTTTGTGCGTCTGCAAACTGAGCTTCCATTGTGGGTGGGCGAGACAATACTCCACCGCAAGCCGGGTGTTCGCTTCCCGCTCAGGACTGTCGAGCGGCTGCAGGAAAAAATGTTCGAACTGCAGAGCGGTAAAGCGCTCGGGTTGCGCGTCGTCTTCCGCCTGCGGGTAGACCAGTTTCAATTCATGCCCCGACGTCTGTACAACAGGTGCCGTTCCCTTCGGACTGATGCACAGCCAGTCAATTCCCGCCGGAGCGGCCAGCGTGCCATTGCTTTCCACACCGATTTCGAATCCTGCCGTGTGCAATGCTGAAATCAGGCGGTCATCGAGTTGCAGCAGGGGTTCTCCACCGGTGCAGACAACGTAGGGCCTGTCGATTGCCGGGTTAGCGGGCCAGGTTTTCTGTACGGCGACGGCCAACTCGGCCGCCGTCTCGAACTTGCCGCCACCGGGACCGTCAGTTCCCACGAACTCGGTATCGCAGAAACGACAAACAGCCTCCGCCCTGTGTTCTTCACGGCCAGACCAGAGATTGCACCCCGCAAAACGCAGGAAGACCGCAGGACGCCCTGTCTGGGCACCCTCTCCCTGCAAGGTGTAGTAGATTTCCCGGACCGAGTACGTCATTGGGTGGCAATCAGCGGGTCGTCGATACCGGCCTCGGCGAAGCCTTTGGCGCGGAGCTCGCAAGCCGCACAGCTGCCGCAAGCGGGACGTTCGCCGTTATAACAGGTGTGGGTGAGCGCCATGGCGGGCAGCGCGCCAAGGTCGCGGGCGAGCAGTACCGTTTCTTTCTTCGACAGGTGCATCAGCGGTGTATGGATGGTGACATCGCTCTCCATCCCAAGGCGCAGGGACTGCTGTAATGCCGAAATCGTGGCTTCCCTGCAGTCCGGGTACCCGCTGTAGTCTGTCTGCGCCACACCCGTCACCAGGTGATCAATCTTGCGCGGGTACGCGAACGCGGCCGCGTAGGTCAGGAAGATCAGATTGCGGCCGGGTACGAAGGTATTCGGCAACCCAGTCTCCGCGGCGGTTCCGTTTTCTACATCAATATTCGAGTCCGTCAGCGCGTCGCCGCCCAATGCGGCAAAGGTGTCAATCGGCAGGCGAGTGTTTCCGATCCCGGCGAAGTCGGCAACCGCTTTCGCGCACTCAAGTTCGACGCGATGGCGCTGGCCATAATCGAACGTCACTGAATCAACGGCGTCGGCACCAAAACGGTCAATTGCCCAGTACAGGCAGGTTGTTGAATCCTGACCGCCGGACAGGACTACGAGCGCTTTTTCCATGTCACTTCGGCTTTTTGAATTCGACGAGCCAGTCGGCTGTCAGGTCAATTGATGTCTGCAACAGTTTTTCCGCCATGGCCATGTTCTGCATGTGCCCTTTGCCGTAGATTGTAAAGGCATTGCAGTCTTCAAAGTAACGGCCGCTGATATTACCCAGATCCTCACTGGTCGCGACATAGCACGTCGTCGCAGCGCCCTCCTCGATTGTTTTGCCCTTGAACTTGACGTACGCCCCCCAGGCGAAACGCGAGACCGCACTGAGGTTTCTGTCGAGGTCTGTCTTAATCACGCCAGGATGCAGTGCATTGCTTGTAATTCGGGTGCCGCGGAGCAACTCCCCAAGCTGCAGGGAGAAGAGCGCATTCGCGAGTTTTGAATGCCCATATGCCATCGCGTCGCCATACGTTCTCGCCATTCCAAGGTCGTCGAACAGGATGCCCTCTTCCGGTGCATCGCGATAAGCGGCGCGACTGGATACCGTCACGATCCGACCCTGCGAGGAACGGTACAGCCGATCCATGAGGCGGTTGACGAGAATGAAGTGCCCGAGATGATTGATGACGAAATGCTTCTCAACGCCGTTGATGAGCTGCCGTTCGTTGCCGCCACCTCGGTAACCGGCGTTGCAAATCAGCATGTCGATAGGCTGCTGCAAAGCACGGATGACATCGGCGCATTGGGCGACGATGTCGAAGTCTCCCAGGTCCAGGCGCAATGGCATTGTGAGGCCCTTGACCTGGCTGCAGGCCTCTTTGGCCCGCTCGATTGAGCGACTGGTACCGACGACGAACGCACCGCGCATCGCGAGGACCCGCATCGTCTCGAAGCCAATGCCGGCCGTGCATCCGGTCACCACCGCGAGCTTGCCCCTGAGATCGAGACCCTCTGTCACTTTTTCTGCCGTCGAGTCCTCGTCAAACGGACTGGTCGGCACATCCGACACGGGTAGCTTCTCGATATCGCTGCACGCCGCAAGCTGTGGCAGGAGCAGCCCTGCGCCTGCAGCGTGCAGGAAGTGGCGACGATTAACTGTCATCGCCGAACAACGCCGCAAGCGCGTCCCTGGCGGCCAGGGCATCGGCGTTAGCCGATCCGTCAAACGCTTTGTCGGAGGGCTTGAACCAGTCACAAAAATTTGGCCGGTCCTTGTCCGTCACGTCCTCAGCGCCATCTTCGCGGCATTGACGTGGCACGGACTTGTCAAAGTACACACACATTTTGCAGACATGCAGATCAGCGCTGCATTCCGGACATTGATCGCGTCGCGATAGCGGCAGCGACAGCGCAGACAGCGATGCGCCGCAACGTAAACAGACCAGGTTGTGAGACATGCGAGCTCCCGGTTTTCAGGAAGCTCGCAGTATAACGCCTCAGTTCAGCTGGCTCGGCACGAACTCGTTCATGACCGCGTTCCTTGAGGATATCCGGCGGCAACAATCCCTGCGCCAACACGAAGTCATGAAATGCCTGCTGGTCGAATGTGACGACCAGCAGGCCTATACCTAGTTGCTTGCGCATGCGCGATCGCTCCCTCGAGTTTCAGGTTCTTCCGGTTTAGATTCACTGGGCTGTCGAAATGGATTCATTCGCCAGCGGATATTTTCAGGACCTTGGCACCCCGAAGGTGTCCTGATCGCAGATCGAGCAGTGCTTCATTCGCCTGTTCCAGCTCATATTGCTGCACTTCCACACGCAAGGGGATCGCCGCGGCGATGGGCAGGAATTCCTCAAGATCGCGGTGCGTGACATTGGCAACCGACTTGATTTCCTTTTCCATCCAGAGGTGATCTTCGTAGCGAATCGACGCCATGACATCTCGATCCCCTGCTTCCTTGCGAATTGCATTGATCACGAGACGACCACCAGGCCTGAGACATTCAAGCGCCGCGAGTACAGGCTTCCAGGCCGGCGTTGTATCGATAATGGCGTGAGGTGCCGCAGGTGGCGCATCGCTGGTATCGCCGGCCCAGTCTGCACCGAGCTCAAGCGCGAAGCGTCGTTCGAGTTCGCTGCGCGCAAATACGAACACCTGGCCATTCGGGTACAGATAATTGGCGAGCTGCAGAACGAGATGCCCCGAACCACCAAACCCGGTCAACCCCAGGGTCTGTCCGTCCTTTATCCCGGCAAGCCGCAGCGACCGGTAGCCAACAGCCCCGGCACACAACAATGGTGCAGCCTCGGCATCGCTGAATTCATCGGGAATGGGATAGGCGTAGCGTTCAGGCACAACCACGAACTCGGCATAACCGCCATCAACATCACGCCCGGTCGCACGAAAATCATCGCTCAGGTTTTCGTCCTGCGCGCCCGTGGACGAGTGAATCCAGCCAACGCCTACCCGCTGACCTGGCTGATAGCGACTGCTACCCCGACCCGTCTCAGCAACACGACCAATAATTTCGTGTCCAGGAATGACCGGCAGCCGTGGCGGCGCAGTGCGCCCCTCGATCTCATCGAGTTCCGTGTGACAGACACCACAAACAGAGACCTCGATGAGGATTTCACCCCGACCGGGCTCAGGCCTGGGCATCCGGACCAGCATGAGCGGGGCTGGATTCCGGTCAAGGCTTGCCGTGGCTGCGAGCACCATCGCGCGCATCAAATCGCTCCTTTACGACCCCGGTATCAGAGTATATGGTGCATCCACTTCTGTTTCTTAGTCCCCGGCATGCGTAACACACATTTCCCGCCCAGCGTCCTGGCCGCCGCCCTCAGCGCATGCGCGACCGAGTCGGTGATTCTCAATAGTGAACGCATTGAGCAGCGATTTGGCAGCTATGGAATCGAGGTGCTGGCGAGCGAAGCGGGACTTCGACGGTCGAGCCTGTTCAGCTACGATGGCGATACCGCAACCTGCCGCACTTACGCCTTGGTGCAATTCGCCGACCAGCACGACGAGCACTATGACGACGCTCATTCGAAAGTCCTGGCAGGCGATTCCATCGGCGCCACGTTCAAGGAAAACGGCTGGGGAATTCGCAAAGACTCTATGTACATCGGCAGCATTCGTCTGCCGGAGACCCGCACCGAGGTCGGCGAACTCATGCGTCTGACGGGTGCTCACGATCTCGCATTGCACGTCTACCGACTGGTGCTCGTGCGCGAAGGCGTAGCATTCGATTACGCGACTATTCTCGAGGTCCATCATCCCGAATACCTGGCGGAGCAGGATCTGCGGGGACTGTTCGAGTACGAAGCGAGCAACGCACTTCCCGCCGCTGACCTGACGCAGCTATCTGCACTGGTTTTCGGCGCATAAAACCGGAACTAGTCGATTGTTGTACCGGTTGATTCTGACTAGAATCGTTCAGTAATTAAGGCAATTTTGAGGCACCGTTGATGAACGTATCTGCAAAGCTCGTACTCATACTAATGGGATCACTCCTGTTTTCTGCGGCGGGCGCCCAGAACACTTCCGACGATGAGGCGAATGTGCTGCTCGTGATCGAGCGCGAGTGGGAAGCCGCACGAAAAGGCGACCAGGATAAGGTCGATGACATGCTCGCCAGTGATTTTATGGGTTGGGGCAAAAATTCGCCGGCACCGCGATCGAAAACGTCAACGTCGAACTGGAGCCGGTTCCGCACGGAAATGGGGCGCGTCGTTCGCTACGAGCTCTACCCGCTGTCGATTACGATTCACGACGACGTCGCCATAGCGCATTACCTGTATTCGAGCGCCTTCAAAGACAAGGAAGGCAAAATCGAAATATCGAATGGGCGCTACACAGACATCCTGGTACGAACTGAGGATGGCTGGAAATTCCTCGCCTGGCACGGCGGAGACGACGACTAGTCAGTACCTGCGTCGCCTTCTCAAAATCTCCCTTCGACGAGCCGTAATGTCGGCGTCGTCGGGCAATTCTTTGCCAAGGCCCGGGTTGTTATAAGGGTTATAACCGTCGCCAGCCTCAGGGTCTGCGAGAGAAAGCTCATTAAGATTGCTTTGTATCTTATTGCTTTCTAATCGTTTTTCTTCTATTTCCGCTAGGAGTTCTGCTCGGGACTTCATCGCTTCGTCTTCTTGTTGTTACCGATTCTTGTTGTTACCGATAAAGGGTCTCTCGAATGAGCGCTGGATTCAAGTCCGTTTGCGCATATCGGTTAAGGGCCGGTTCAGCTTGTCACGAGTAGTATGATGCTCAGGATGAACAGGTCCGCATAGCGACGGACCAGGAGGCAGGAATGAACAAGCAACGATATGCCGCCTACGGACTGGCAAAACTGATGCTCGCACTTCTGGCGCTGCAGCCCCTGGCTGTATCGGCCCAGGTGCCTGTGGATGACAACGGCAAGGTCATCGGTGCTTACGAGCCTGTCCTGGCCGCCGAGGCTGAGAAACTCGAGGTGACCGATAGCAACGTCCCGTTAATGTCCGCCGTCGATCTTGAGGAACTCGTTGGGCCGGTGGCCCTCTACCCGGACGACCTGCTTGCGATCATATTGCCGGCAGCAGCCTATCCCCAGCAGATCATCGATGCCACACGCTTTCTCGAAGATCTCGAATCCAACCCGGAACTTAAACCGGATCCGGAGTGGGACGATTCGGTAGTCGCGCTGCTCAACTACCCCGAAGTTATCGAACTGATGAACGATGACATCGACTGGACCTGGCGTCTCGGCGAAGCCGTGATCGCGCAGCAACAGGATGTGCTGTCCGCGATCGAGACATTTCGCGATCGCGCGTACAACGCCGGCAACCTGAAGAGCGACGAGTACCAGACTGTTGCGCGAAACGACGGCTATATCGAAATCACGCCGGTCTCAGAAGACGTCATATACGTGCCCTATTACGAGCCGGAACGTGTCGTTGTTTACCAGCCGCGCCCGGTTTACTACTACTACCCGCGCTCCTACCCGATCTACTACTACCCGTACTCGTCGGCTTACTACTTTGACCGCGGTTACTTCTGGGGCGTTACGACCGCTTTCTCGATTGGCTGGTACTCGAGCAGCCTGCATGTTCACCATCACAGCTACCACGGGCATCCCTACTACGGACGCCATTACTGGGATCACTGGTGGTACCGCCGTCCGACCATGAGCCACTACCAGAACAACTACATTGGGAATACCAGGGTAACGGTCAATAACTATTACAGTGGCGACCGCTGGCGTCCGCGGCATGATCGTCGTGACTACGTTCGAACCGACGTGCGCGCCGCCAACAACCGCTATGTCGCAAATCGCCAGGCGCAGCGTGAGGTCAGCGAAAGACGCCGCAGTGCCGAACAGCGCACCCGGACCCGGACTGTCAATCGGCAGGAACCCGTCGCATTTCGTGACCGCCCTCAAGATTTTCAAACCAGGACACAGGGACAGCGCAGCCGCGCCCAGGAACAACGGCCTAACGAACAGCGTTCCGAACAGCGCAGCAACACACGGCAAAGCCGCAGCGATGGCGCAACACGCCAGAATCGCGAGAACCTGGCCAACCAGCGTGAGCAGCGCCCGCAGACCGGGCAACGTCGTGAGCTTGTCGCACAGCAGCGCAACGATGTCGCGCGGACTTACGGGCAACAGCGTCGTACACCGGTTCCGCAGGCTGGTGAACAGCGCCGTGAACGCGCCACGCCGCAAGCGCAGCGGCGCGAACAGCGTGCAACACCGGCACCTCAGCGGCAGCAGCGCTCGGCTCCGGCACCTCAGCGGCAGCAGCGCTCGGCTCCGGCACCTCAGCGGCAGCAACGCTCGGCTCCGGCACCTCAGCGGCAGCAGCGCTCAGCTCCGGCACCTCAGCGGCAGCAACGCTCGGCTCCAGCGCCCCAGGCGCAACAGCATTCAGCCCCGGCACCTCAGCGCCAGGAACGCAGCAGCTCCGGATCGTCCCAGAAACGATCGGACAGTCGTCGCCGGGCTCGGCGCTAGGAATCCTGCTCCCGGTCGCGCTCTTCAGGCGCGTCCGGGAGATTGTCCTTCGACGTCAGTTCGCGCGCTATGTAGACAATACATCCGGCCGCAAACAGCGCCAGGATGATCGACACGATTGCAATCACGTTACCCATCAGTCGATGTTATCACCATCGATGGTGCCCTTGTTCGGGGCCTTCAGACGGCCCGACCTGCGCAGCGCATCTCTCAGCACAAATTCAATCTGTGCATTCAGACTGCGCAGGTCGTCCTTGGCCCAGCGCTGCATAGCATTGATTGTCTTCTCATCAATGCGTAGCGCAAAAGATTTGCGTGCTGCCATTCTTAGCCTCGACCGCCCTGCTTGATCAGGTGTACAGGGAGCTGGTGTTCAACACTGGCTGAGCGCTCTCATCACTGCAGAGGACGACCAGCAGGTTACTCACCATGGCGGCCTTGCGCTCCTCGTCAAGCTCGACGATGTTATTTTGGTCGAGCTCGTCAAGTGCCAGGTGAACCATGCCCACCGCACCATGAACAATCTGTTTGCGGGCCGCAATGATGGCCGACGCCTGCTGGCGCCGCAGCATTGCATTGGCGATTTCAGGTGCGTACGCAAGGTGTGAAATGCGGGCTTCGATGACGGTGACGCCAGCCTGCGCCAAACGGTCCTGAATCTCATCACGCAGCGCATGGGCAATCTCTGCAGGGTTGCTGCGCAGAGCAATTCCACCGTCCTCATCGTGCGGCTCGTAGGGATAGGTCGTGCCGAGATTACGCAACGCCGATTCGCTTTGGATTTGTACAAAATTGACGTAGTCGTCAACTTCGAACAGCGCTTCGGCCGTATCGAATACCTTCCAGACAACCACGGCTGCTATTTCGATTGGGCTGCCATTCGAGTCATTGACCTTGAGCTTGCTGCTCTCGAAGTTCCGAATGCGCGTCGACACCGATGCCTTGGCGTAGAACGGGTTCGCCCAGCGCAGGCCAGGGTCACGACAGGTACCCACGTATTTGCCAAATAGCTGCAATACCTTGGCCTCATTGGGGTGAACCATGAATAGCCCTGCCCAGCAGACCAGGACAATGACTGAAGCCAGGACAGCCATGATCAAGCCGGGAATATTCTCAGCGATCCCCGCCCGATAAATGAGGTAGCCGAGGCCCAGCTGCGCTGCCGAAAGCACCACCAGCATCAGATAACCGGATGCCACGGTTCGTTTAACTTCACGGATCATAGTCCTCTCCATCTTTTACTGCTTCATTTTGATATCATTTTGATATCTTTTAGTCCGGAAAGCAACCCATGTTCATCCGGAGAAACCCGGATGAAAGACCTTATGTTAAATCGTTTGGAGCCTGCGCCTGGCTCAGCCCAGCGCGGCGAGTTTTTCTTCTATCTGGATGCGAAACCGCTCCGCGATTGGCGCCTCCAACAGACGCCGCAGCTCATCTGCATCGTACTGTAGCCGGTACTTATAGCGGAACAGATCGAGTATCGAGACATTGAATTCAGCGCTCTCGACCAACGTAACAACGTCCCCTGCCTGGATCTCGCCTTCGTTCAGAACCCGAAAATAGATGCCGGGTCTTTCGGCTTTGCGGAACGCCATGCCAAAACCCCGGTCCTCAATGCGCGCCGCGAGCGTGTCGCAGGGAATTCGCGGTGCGGTGGCCTCCAGCACGACCTCCCCGATCAACAGCCGGTCCCCAATGTTCATATCGGTGGGCAAATCGCGAATGGTGAGGTTTTCGCCGAAGAGCCCCGGAAACCAGTCAAGGCCGGCTTCTGTGGCCCACCAGTCGTAATCGTCGGTGCTGTACGCATAGATCGCCTGATCCGCACCACCGTGATGCGCTGTTGCAATGATCGCATCGCCTGGGAGCCCCAGTGACTGAACACGCACAGGACCTTCCGTCGGGTACTTGCAGATTCCTGTGGCGAAGGACTTGTTGCCATGGGCGATGGTCTCCACTCTGCCCACGTTAATACTCTCTAGCCGCATAGCACCATTGACGCCTTTCCTAGACCTTGATCCGCCCCAGCACGATAGCCAGCAGCGTATAGGCAATCAGCGAAACTGAGCTGACACCAAAAAACATGCAAATCATGAAAATGGTTTGTTCCATTACTCGCCTCCCCTTGCAACCCCCAGCTTGGGTCCGGACAGACGCAGTATAGCCCTCCCTGGGTAGCGCACTCGCAGTGCGTTGCGCGATAGGTGCATAATGCGTTACAACTTCGTTTTATTTAATATACAATGTAACGCATGGCAAAAACCAAGGTATCCACGTTGAACCTGCGAATCGAACCCGGCGTCAAGGAAGCCGTGCGCGAGGCCGCGGCGCGTGAGCACCGGAGCGTAGCGAACATGGTTGAGATGTTGATTCGCCGGCATTGTGGCGAGGCGGGCATCACGATCCCAGAACAGAACGAGCTTTTCCCGGGGAACCCAAATGGATGAACGCATGTTGAAAGCGATGGTCGCCGCCGGTGCCATCAAGAACATCAACATCATTGCCAGCGGCGCACGCTTTCACGTGGAGGCGAAGACACCTAACGGCCCGATTACGGCGGAAACCCGCAAGGGCAAAGTGAGAACCTGGGTCACGCTGGATGCAGCCGCCCGCTGGGTCCGCGCCCTGGGCATGGGCGGCGCGCACATCAATCTAACGCACTGGCAACCGGGCCAGCGCGAATTATCAGTCTGATCTAATCCTCGTCAGTTCCGCTGTCAGGCCATTTGTTGCCGAACGGGAACGGACGGTCGTCCGTGTTGAACGTCAGGTATCGAATATTTTCGTAGATATAGGCGGCCAGGCTCTGCCCTACTCCACGAAGCTCACGATTCACCTCACCGGTGAACAGGACCCAAAGGAAACCGAAGACCACAATAAACGAGCCGACAAGACTCGCGAGGCTGATCAGGATGTAACTGACCAGCATGAACAGAAACCGCGTCCAGGTAGCGCGCGACTTCAGGTTGTCCTCGATGGGTTTTCCCGGCTCTTTGTCTTCAACAAAAGGATGATCTGCCGGAGGGTTGGTTTCACTCATAGTCTTCTCCTTGCGCCGTACCGCCTGACTATTGTTACAATCTTCGACCCCTTGGGCCAGTGAATAATTCCCTAATGACAAACAAACTCCTGATCGCGGCCGCGGCTGCAGCCCTCTTGGCCGGTTGCGGAAAAGAAGCCACCCCGGTTGAAGACCCCATTGTCGATCTCGCGACTGAAGCGCAACGCATCGCGAAGTCCAGCATTGTCATCGATACGCACGTTGATGTGCCCTATCGCCTCGAACGCACTCCCGAGGACATTTCGCGGGCCACCGAAAGCGGTGACTTCGACTACCCGCGAGCTTTACGCGGCGGACTAAACGTACCCTTCATGTCGATTTACACGCCGGCTGAACTGGAGGCGGAAGGCCTCTCCAGGGAAGCTGCCGACAAGCTGATTGATTTAGTTGAGGAAATCGTCGCCGGCGCACCGGAGAAATTTGCGATCGCGCTTACCGCCGCCGACGTCAGGGCCCAGTTCGATGCTGGCATCATGTCACTGCCCCTGGGTATGGAAAATGGCTCACCGATCGACGGTGACCTGGCCAATCTGCAGCATTTCTACGATCGAGGCATTCGCTATGTGACTCCGGCGCACAGCCTGTCGAATCACCTTTCGGACTCGTCGTATGACACCAACCGCCAGTGGGGTGGCCTGAGCGAATTTGGCCGCGAGGCGATTGTGGAAATGAATCGCCTGGGCATCATGGTCGATGTCAGCCACGTGTCCGACGATGCGTTCTGGCAGATCATGGAGTTGACCGAAGCACCCGTCATCGCCTCGCACTCATCAGCCAGGCATTTCACACCCGGATTCGAACGCAACATGAGTGACGACATGATCGTTGCACTCGCAGAGAAAGGTGGCGTCATCCAGATCAACTTCGGCTCGACGTTCGTAAACCAGGTCTCCCGTGACTATGGAGATGCACGCATGGCCGCCGGCCGGGCGTATCTGGCCGAGCATCCGGAGCTGTCCGAAGAGTTTCTGTACCGCGGCCACGGAGAGATCTATGAAAAAGATCACGGACCGCTGCCGTTCGCAACGATCGACGATGTGCTGGATCACTTCGACCATGTCGTCAAGCTGACCAGCGTCGACAACGTCGGCATCGGTTCAGATTTCGACGGTGTCGGCGACTCGCTGCCGATCGGGCTCAAGGATGTGTCGCAGTACCCGAACCTGGTCGAGGGCCTGTTGAAACGAGGCTACAGCGAGGAAGACATACGCAAGATTCTCGGCGAGAACCTGCTGCGTGTCTGGGAAGCTGTCGAGGCCTACGCCGCTGCCAGGTCAAGCAACACGTAACGCAACAGCACTTCGTAACTGGTGCGGTCGAGCTTCATTCCGTCGGGAAGCTCGAGCGTATGGATGTGCGTGTCTATGTCGTCACGCACCTCAAGGAAGTGCGTATCCTGTTCACGGTAAACCTGGTACTTCACATCGCGGTGCTGGTCGAATTTCAACAACACAATGCTGTCGGTCCAGTCCTGGATCGTCGCTCTTGCCATGTCAATCTCCGTTTTCCTGTCTGACTAAATTACGCCGAAGTTCGGCTGTTACAGATACAGGTGCAAACGGTGTGCCAATTTCGTTGGCGAGAATATTTTCTTTTTAGTCTAATACTATCAAAGTGTTACGTTTATTCGTCTGGTAGGAAAAGCACCGTTCGTGGACTCTGCGTGTCAGTTTTTGCCCCACTTTGATTGCGAATAGCGACAAGCGCTTGACATAAGTTGATGCCTACAATGGCCAGAAATAAATGAGCGCAGGCACCGACACGACAACGATCAGGATCTCCAGCGGCAGGCCCATCCGCCAGTAGTCGCCGAAGCGATAGCCGCCCGGCCCCATGATCAGCGTGTTGTTCTTGTGACCGATCGGAGTCAGGAACGCACACGAGGCCGCCACGGCAACACCCATCAGAAACGGATCGGGACTCACCTCAAGACGCGAGGCGATTTCGACAGCGATCGGTGCCGCGATAACCGCTGTCGCCGTGTTGTTCATGACGTCCGACAGAGTCATCGTTACAACGACCAGCAAGGTCAGAACGACAACCGGTGAAAACCCGGCCGAGAGGTCAACGATGCCGCCTGCAATCAGTGAAGTGCCTCCGGTTGACTGCAGTGCCCCGCCAATGGGGATCATTGAACCGAGAAGCACGATGACTGGCCACTCAACCGACGAGTAAACGTCGCGTAGGGGCACGATATTCAGAAAAACATATAACGCTGCTACACAACCCAGTGCGACAGGCAAATAGACCAGCCCGAAACTCGCAACCGCAATCGCTGCGGCGAACACGCCTGTGGCGATCCAGGCTTTGTCGCGTTGAATCACGCTGTGTCCGCGGTCAGCGAGTGGCAAGAGTCCCAGGCGTCCTGTGATGTCGCCCAGTCGCTCTTCCGCGCCGAGCAGCAGCAGCACGTCGCCAGGCCGCAGACTGAGCGCCCTTACCTTGTCCGTGAAGCGTTGCCCCTCGCGCGATACGCCAACGAGCGCTACGCGGTAGCGATACAGCAGCCGGACGGACATCGCCGAGCGGCCCGCCAGACGCGACGATTCCTGAACGACAACCTCCTGCAGGACAAGATCTTCATCGCCAAGCTGGCCCGTACCTTTGCCGACGTATTCGAGTTGCAACGCACCCAGCGCTTCTTCGAGGCTATCGGGGCTTGCTTCGAGGATCAGGATATCGTCCGCCTGGATTTCGGCGATGCGCGCGAGCCCGGGTAGACGGCGACCACGGCGAATCAGGCCGATCACCTGAACGTCTGATTTCTCCGCCATCTGGTCGAGTTCCCGGACGCGTTTGCCAATCACCGACGAACCCTCAGGCACCCGGACCTCGACAATGTAGTCGGCCAGCTCGAACAGTTCCTTGCCCGCATCGCTGGACCGGCGCTCACTCGGCAGCAGCCGCCAGCCGATGAGTGCAACGTAGGCCACACCGACAACCGCGCAAGCCAGCCCGACGGGTGCGAAATCGAACATGCGGTACGCCTCGCCAAGCGCTTCTCCCCGAAACTCCGCAACAACGATATTGGGTGGCGTACCGATCATCGTGATCATGCCGCCAAGTATCGATGCGAACGACAGGGGCATCAGGGACAGTGCCGGGCTACGCCCGGCCTTCTTGGCAGCCTGTATATCGACGGGCATGAGCAATGCGAGCGCGGCAACGTTGTTCATGATCGCGGAAAGGGCCGCCGCAAAACCGGACATGATCGTGATGTGCGTGCCCAGCTTGCGTGATGCGTCAACAGCATGACGGGCAACGAGTTCAATGGCGCCGGAGTTGGACAGACCCCGGCTGACGATCAGGACCAGGGCAATAATGATGGTCGCAGGATGTCCGAAGCCGGAAAATGCGAGCTCCTTGGGCACCAGGCCCGTCAGCAATGCGATGAGCAATGCGACAAATGCAACGAGGTCATAGCGCCAGCGTCCCCAGACCAGGAACACGAATACAAAAAAGAGCAAACCGAAAAGCATTCCCTGATCCTGCGTCACTGCCAGTTCCTTCTCCAATCGAAACGCTGGTAGATTAGCAGAGTGACAATCCTCTTCCTCATTATCGTCATCTTGCTGCTCGTTTTGGGCCCGGGGATCTGGGTACATAGAGTCATTGAGCGTTACAGCGAGCCAGCCGACCGCTATTCCGGCACCGGTGCCCAGCTTGCGAGGCACCTGCTCGACCGTCGTGGCCTGCAGCATGTGGTGGTCGAAGCCACAGATCAGGGGGACCACTATGACCCCCTGGCCAAGGCCGTGCGGCTCACGCCGGAGAAGCATGACGGGCACTCGCTAACTGCGATTACGGTCGCCGCCCACGAGGTCGGCCACGCGCTCCAGGACCACGAAGGTTATCGCCCGCTCCATATGCGAACGCGCCTCGTCAGGGCAACCCGCGGCATCGAAAAGCTGGGGGCGGCCGTGCTGGTCGTATCCCCTTTTCTCGGTATGATCACCCGCGCGCCGTATGTCGGACTGCTGACCCTCGCTGGTGGCATGGCCACACTCGGAATCGGTGCCGCCATTCATTTCATTACGCTGCCAACCGAGTTCAACGCCAGCTTTGGCCGAGCCCTGCCCCTGCTGGACGAGTTCAGGATTCTCAGGAAAAGCGACCGCCCGCACGCCCGCAAACTGCTTACCGCAGCGGCCCTGACCTACGTTTCTGCGTCCCTTATGAGTCTGGTCAATATCGCACGCTGGATCGCTATCCTGCGGCGATAGTTCAACCCGTTGTTTTTAAGGAAAAAAGGATAGAGTTGCGGGCCCTCAACCTGGGCCATCCGAAATGGGCTGGTTTAGGGCGCTTTGCGCTGCTATTATCCGCGCCCGAAGGCCTGTCCTGACCCGAATGTAGCGCCGCACTGGCTGCCCGGGAAACAAGCAAGGACGGCCAGGGACAACGTGCACCCACCTCGATCGAATTGCCGGGTTCTCGCTTTTGAAGGCTTTGAGAGCCCTGGCGTCGTGCAAGCAGGTCGGTGCCATAAAGAGACCAATAGAGCTGAAGCAGAGAAATGAAAGACCTTAGCGTTTACAGAAACATAGGTATCTTTGCCCACGTTGACGCGGGCAAGACGACGACCACCGAGCGTATCCTGAAGCTCACCGGCAAAATTCATAAGACCGGTGAAGTTCACGACGGCGAGGCCACGACGGACTTCATGGACCAGGAGCAGGAGCGCGGCATTACGATTCAGTCGGCTGCGACGAGCTGCGAATGGGATGGCCACCGGATGAACATCATCGACACCCCGGGACACGTTGACTTCACGATTGAGGTCTACCGTTCCCTGAAGGTGCTCGACGGTGGCGTCGGTGTCTTTTGCGGTTCGGGCGGCGTTGAGCCCCAGTCCGAGACAAACTGGCGCTACGCCAACGAATCGAAAGTGGCGCGTATCATCTTCGTCAACAAGCTGGACCGCGTTGGCGCCGATTTTTTCAGCGTCGTGAAACAGATCAAGGACGTGCTCGCAGCGAACCCGCTGGTCATGGTTTTGCCGATCGGTGTCGAGGACAGCTTTGTCGGTATCGTCGACCTTCTGACCCGCAAGGCCTGGGTTTGGTCGGATCCTAACGACCCGGCATCTTACGAGATCCAGGATGTTCCTGAGGATATGCAGGACGCCGTTGAAGAATGGCGTGAGAAGCTCATCGAGACGGCTGTCGAGCAGGATGACGACATCCTGGAGCAGTACCTCGAGGGTAACGAACCATCGATCGACGATATCAAGAAGTGTATTCGCAAGGGCACAATCGCCCTGGAATTCTTCCCGACCTTTTGTGGTTCTGCTTTTAAAAACAAGGGCGTACAGAATGTTCTTAATGGAGTTGTTGACTATCTGCCGAACCCGACGGAAGTAAAGCCGCAGCCGGAAATGGACATCGATGGCCAGGAGACGGGCTCCTTCGCCGAAGTCGATCCGGACAAGCCGCTTCGTGCACTGGCCTTCAAGATCATGGACGACCGTTATGGCGCCCTGACCTTCACACGCATTTACTCGGGCAGGTTGAAGAAGGGCGACAGTGTCCTGAACACCTTCACGGGCAAGACCGAACGTATCGGCCGTATTGTCGAGATGCACGCTGACTCGCGCCAAGAGCTCGAGACGGCTCAGGCGGGCGATATCGTTGCCCTGCTCGGCATGAAGAACACGCGCACAGGTCACACGCTGGCTGATCCAAAGAATCCGGCAACGCTTGAGCCGATGGTATTCCCGGATCCGGTGATCTCGGTTGCGATCTCGCCGAAAGACAAGGCCGGAACGGAGAAGATGGGCGTCGCACTGAACAAGATGGTTCAGGAAGACCCCTCCTTCCAGGTTGCGACCGACGAAGACTCGGGCGAGACGCTGATCAAGGGCATGGGCGAGCTGCACCTCGACATCAAGGTCGACATTCTGCGTCGCACGCATCACGTCGATGTCGAGATGGGTAAGCCGCAGGTTGCCTATCGCGAGACGATCACGAAGATGATCGAAGACACCTACACCCACAAGAAACAATCGGGTGGCTCCGGCCAGTACGCCAAGATCGAGTACTCGATCGAGCCTGCCGAGAAAAACGCCGGCTACGAGTTCGAGTCGAAAGTCACGGGCGGTAACGTCCCGCGCGAATACTGGGGCGCTATCGAAAAGGCATTCGCGAGTTGTATGGGCGAAGGCACATTGGCCGGCTACCCGCTGCTCGACGTCAAGTTCACGCTGCTCGACGGTGGCTTCCACGCGGTCGACTCCTCGGCACTTGCGTTCGAGATCGCTACCAAGGCCGCGTACCGCCAGTCGCTACCGAAAGCCGGCGTACAACTCCTTGAGCCGATCATGAAGGTCGACGTATTCACGCCTGACGACAATGTCGGTGACGTGATCGGTGACCTGAATCGCCGTCGCGGCATGATCAAGTCGCAGGATGCTGGTGCCACGGGCGTTCGCGTCAAAGCAGATGCGCCGCTGGCCGAGATGTTCGGCTACATCGGTCATCTGCGTACATTGACCTCGGGTCGTGGCCAGTTCTCAATGGAGTTCTCGCACTACGCCGCAACACCGGCGAATGTGGCTGAGGAAGTCATCAGGGAAGCGCAGGAGCGCAAGGCCAACAAGTAACCGGGACATCGCTCCCGACAAACCCTCGCAGGCTATGCTTGCGAGGGTTTTTTTCTGCCTGCGGACACCGCGTCATAACTGAAAAACGCGACGGCCACCCAGATAAAGCTGAAGCACACGATGTGTGCAGCACTCAGTTTTTCGCCGTAGTACAGGCCGGTGAAAAATTGCAGCGTCGGTGCCAGAAATTGCATGAAGCCGATCGTTGTCAGCGTCAGGCGCTTGGCCGAGAGCGCAAACAACAACAGCGGCATCACTGTGATCGGCCCACCCATCATGAGCAGGAACGACTGGCTGGAATCACCGGCCAGCGAACGAGGCGGTGCCATTCAGCAGGAGAAAGCACAACCAGGCGACTGCAAACGGGAACAGCAGCGTTGTCTCGATAAACAATCCCGGCATTGCACCGATCGCCACCTGCTTGCGAATCACCCCATAGGCGGTAAACAACGCGGCCAGTGACAGCGCCACCCATGGAAATACTCCGCCGCTGATCGTGAGGTAACTAACGCCGATGAATGCGAGAACAACCGCAATGATCTGGGGTTTTCGCAGGCGTTCGCCCAGCAGGACCACCCCCACGGCGACATAAATCAGTGGGTTGATGTAATAGCCGAGACTCGCTTCGAAGATGCGTTCGTTCTGCACGGCCCAGATGTAGATGAGCCAGTTGATGGAGATGGACAACGCGGCGAGCGTGAGCCACGCGAGCATGGAACGATCCAGAAATGCAGCGCGCACCTCCGGCCACTGCCGCCTGGCGAAGATAATAAGGGCACCAAATGGAACGGCCCAAACCACGCGGTGCACGAGCACTTCCGTTGGGGCGACCGTCTCGATCCATTTGAAATACACCGGGAACACGCCCCAGAGTGAGTACGCGATCAGGCCGAACAAGACGCCGGACCGAATCTCGGCGTCGGAGTGCCCCGTGGCTGGGGTCATACGCTTGTCTTATCCGTAGCAGGTCGTCCGAAGAGCCAAGCCTTGAAATTACGCATCCAGGCGAAACCGTCCTCCTGAAGCAGGTAAAGACATGGAACGAGGAACAGCGTGATGACCGTCGCAAATACGATGCCGTAACCGATCGATATCGCCGTTGGAATAATGGCCTGCGCCTGAGGGTCCGTCTCGAGCATTATCGGGATCAGGCCGGCAGCTGTGGTGAACGACGTGAGCACTATCGCGCGGAACCGTGCCGTGCCAGATTCAATTACGGCGTCACGAATTGCGACACCTCGTATCCGAGCCTTGTTCATGAAGTCGACGAGGATCAGGCTGTCGTTGACCACCACGCCTGCAAGGGCAATCAACCCGAACATAGAGAACATACTGATCGGGCGGCCCATTATGATATGACCGATAACGGCACCAATCGCGCCGAATGGAATGACGGACATGATAATGAGCGGCTGTGAGTACGAATGCAGAGGTATCGCGATCAGCGCAAAAATCAGGAACATTGCCGCCATGCCTGCAATCTGGATCTTGCGGATAAACTCAACCTGGTCCTGGCTCGCACCTTCAAGGCCGTATTGAACACCCGGGTATCGCGACATGAGCTCAGGGATAAACTCGGAGGATATCTCGCTAATAACCTGCCCCGGCTCGACGACATCAGGATCAATGTCCGCCGATACCGTCACTGTCCGGGCGCGATCGATCCGCTGGATTCTTGAATAGCCCTTACCGAATGACACTTCGGCAACCGACGCGAATGGAACCTCGTCTCCGTTCGGCGTACGAATGCGCATATTTTCAAGATCGGCAATGGATCGCCGTTCCTCTATTGGATAGCGCACCATCACTCTTAGCTCGTCCTTGCCGCGCTGAATGCGCTGCGCCTCCTCACCGTAGAACGCCTGGCGCACTTGCCGGCCCAGCGTCGACATCGTGAGCCCAAGTGCCTCGGCCTCGGGCTTGATTTTCAGCTTGATCTCTTCGGTGCCTGATGTGGCCGAGTTAACGATGTCGAAAACGCCTGCGTAGTTTTCCAGCTCCTCCGCGAGATCCCCCGCGGCCGCCTCCAACATATCCATGTTGTTTCCATCCAACCGGAAACTCAACGGAGCGCCGCCGCCGATGTGGCCGGTCCCCAGGAACTTCAACTCCTTTACCCCCGGTACCTCGCCGACCCTGTCACGCCATAGCTCAGTGACCTCAGTCATTTCGTAAGGGCGCTCCTCCTCGAACGGAAGTTCGACGAAGGCCATCATGCTCGTGTCGCTCGGCGTCCACATGCCGATGTGCTGGATGATTGGCAGAGAATCCGGATACTCGCTTACGTGTTCTTCGTTCAGCTCAAGCAGGGCGTCCTGGATCTTCTTTGCTGCCTTATCGCGAGCAGCCGGAGGCGTGCCAGCGTGCATTTCCATTCTGACCTGGATGAAGTCGGATGCGAATTCCGGGAAGACCACAACGCGGGCAATCCCGCTGGTCATAAGTCCGATGGTGAGAATCAGTACCGCCGAAAATATCGTCACCGTGAGCCCGCGGTTATCAATCGCGCGTTCCAGCCAGGGTTTGTAAATGTCGTGAATAAACCTTTGCAGTCCATGCTGTACATGCCGCTGGATCTTCAGAAAGAAACGTGGGATGCGTTCAAGGAAACCGATCTCCCGCTGCGGATTGAACAGGTCGTCTTCATCGACGGGAGGAATATCGGCCTGCACAAGATGTGCCGGCAGGATCAGTTTTGATTCCACCAGGGAAAACGCGAGACACAGGATGACGACAAACGCCATCGCCTCAAAGAACGGACCCACGACGCCACCAATGAACATCATCGGAGCAAATGCCGCGATTGTCGTCAGAACACCAAACGTCGCGGGAACTGCAACTCGATGCGCACCCTGAATCACATTGTCGAGAGTGTGCCCGTCAGCACGTATCTTCGTATACGCGCTCTCCCCGATAATAATCGCGTCATCGACAACAATACCCAGCACGATGATAAAACCGAAGAGACTCAGTGTATTGATCGTCACCGGCCAGGTGGGCATGAGCCACAAGGCGCCCAGGAACGAAATTGGCAGGCCCACGATCACCCAGAACGCGACTTTCATTCGCAGGAACAGTGACAGGACAATAAAGACCAGTATTGCTCCGGACACGATATTGCTCTGCATGCGATCAAGACTGCCCTGCAGGTACTTGGGTAAGTCGATCCAGGTATCAAGATAAACGCCATCCGGCAGCGTTGCGCGCTTGTTCGCGATGTACTCTTTTACGACGCGCGCTGTCTCGATTTCGTTCTGGTTTGTTCCCGCCACCACCTGCAGTGTCGAATTCGGCTCGCCATTGAAGCGACTGAAACGGTCGCTCTCAACGAAACCGTCTCTAATATTCGCAATATCACTGAGCGTTAGCCGGGTGCCATCGGCAAACGTACGCAGGACAATCTGACCGAATTCGCTGCCCGTATAAACCTGGCCCTTCGTACGCAACAGGATATCGCCGCCATCCGACTTGATCGTGCCACCAGGCAGATCGACAGCCGAGCTTTTTATCGCCTGCGAAACCTCGCTCATTGTCAGCCCATACTGGCGCAGCGTCTGCTCAGAAACCTCAACGCTGATTTCGTATGGCCGGTCCCCGTGGAAAATAATGTTGTTGACCTCCGGCATTCGCAATAGCTCATTGCGAATCTCGTTGCCAAGCGCTTTACGGCCAAAGCGATCGAGGTCACCGTGCAGCGCGACCATGATGACGGGGTTATTAACTTCCTGTTTGTAGATAATCGGCTTTTCGGTAAGTGCCGGGAACGTCGAGATCGCATCGATTCGAGTCTTGACGTCGCTGAGGAGTTGATTGAGGTTGGCGTCCGCGTACACCTCAATAGTGACATTCCCGGAGCCCTCAACCGCGTTCGAACGAATCTTCTTGATGCCGACGAGATCCTGGATGGCATCCTCGATCTTCAGAACGACACCCTCCTCCACTTCCTGCGGTGCCGCGCCGAGGTAGGGCACACGAACCTGTATCATGTTGAGTTCAAGATTCGGGTTCGTTTCCTTGCGAATCGTGCCAACCGTGATCAGACCGCCCACAACAATCATGATCATCAACAGGTTGGCCGCTACATGATTTGCAGCGAACCACGCGATAATGCCTTTTTCCTTTGTGACTCCGGGTCCGCGCATAATTTAGTTTCCGCCTTCCTGAGTCCTGACAGGCATGCCGTTTATAGGCGATTCCAATGCTGTCAGGACGATGCGCTCGCCCGCCGCGGCTCCGCCACGGACATACAAATAGTCCGCGTCAGATCGAGCAATATCGACTGACTTGATCAGAAGCTTGTCCTCATCGTCTACAAAGACAACCTGGTCGGAACCACGCACAACTGCGCGTGGAATCCGCACGACATCTTCAGCGAGGGTGCCTTCGATCGACGCCTGCACGAAAGTACCAACCGGAAGGTCATTGCCGTCGCTACGCCTGCGGTACGGGTCCTCGATGCGAGCGACCGCATACGTCCGACAAATTTCGGCGAGATGGAAGTAATCGTTCCGGACACCTCTGCACTCAGAATCGTCTCGGTTCGCGGCCTGACGATCCCCTGGCTGCGAATCTCGAATTTCGCATTCATCGATTCGAGCACCTGCACATCCACCAGCGGATCGAGCTCGACGCGCTCTTTCTTCGGCGGCTCCGGGCGCATGCTGGTCATTGCGATGACACCCACGACCGATGCCACCAGGATCCCAATAATCAATAACTTACGCATTTATTTTTTCGTCCCTATGCGTTCTTCTGACTGCGCGAGCGAACGCGTATTCTGAACGTTTTTGACCGTGAATTCAGGGGTTTATTCGAGTGAATGCTGTAAGCCCCAAGAACAAGCGTGCACCTCCGAACACCCAAATTTGTGACATAACTCCATGAAATTGAGCGCAACACCCCACAAACTGACCGTCTGTTAAGGCCGTGACTGGTTTACAGCCTGCTTCTTTGCCGACCGGACCGTTATGTACGAACAACATTTTGGACTGACCAAGCGCCCTTTCCTGGCCAAGGCCACAGGCACCAACGTTTTCGTGGGGCCGCAAACCGCGTATGCCATGTCTGCCCTGAAGAAGGGACTAGGCCGTCAGGACGCTGTGATCGCCATGTCCGGTCCGGCAGGGTCCGGCAAGACCACGGTGGTCGCCAAGGCGCTGAGTGGGCTGTCCGGCAGCCACAAGATGGTGCGTATTGGCCGGATTCACCTTCAGGGTACGGATGCGCTGGAATTCCTGCTCGAAGAGCTTGGCGTTGCTGAGCCCCCGAAAGGCCCGATTCGCCAGTTTGCCGCTCTACGGGAGCAACTGCACCAACTCGAAACGCAGAACATGCGCCTGGTCGTGGTGGTCGAAGACGCGCTGCGCAGCGGCGCAGAGGCGATATCTGAACTTGAAGCCCTGACGGCGGCCGATGCCGGCAATTCAGGCGGCGCGGCTCTGATCCTTATGGGCGACGAGCGCCTGGCCGCATTCTGCAAGGACCCGCAGCTCGCACGCCTGGACCAACGTTCGCGCCAGCGACTCACTATCGCACCGCTTAGCGCCGCCGAACTGCGGGGCTACCTGATGCACTGCTTCCGCCTCGCCGGCGCGGATTTCGAGTTCATATTCGATAATCGCTGCGCCGCACTGGTACATCAGCTGAGCGGCGGTGTCCCCCGCATCGCCAATAATATTGTCGAGGCCAGCCCTGACCGCTGCCGCTTCGGATGGCATGCAGAAGGTGCCGGCTGCGTACGTCGCCGAGGTCGCCAGTAACGAATTTGGACTTGAGGCGGAGAATTTCGATACCGCGCCCGTCGTCGCAGCTGCGCCAGAGCCGGATCCGGAACCTGAGCCTGTGCCAGAGCCTGAACTCAAGCCAGAGCCAGAGCCAACGCTTGCAGCTGAACCTGAGCCCGTCCCTGAGCCCGTTATCGTATTTTCGGACGAGATGCCGGACGAGTCGCTGCCAGTCATGGATGACATTCCGGAACTGATCCAGGACACGCTCCCGAATCTGAAAGTACTGGCACCCGAGCTCGTTACCGCGAGAAATCGTGGCTGAACCGGAGGAAATCGTGCCGGAGCTCTTCGCCGAGGAGTATCCCGGGACCCGACAGTCTCCCGGAGCTGCCTGAACTACCCGATTTACCCGAACTGCCAGAATTGCAACCCGTCGCCGAGATCGCGCCGGAGCCTGAACCGTACATTGAGCCTGAACTCAAGCCAGAGCCGGTCCTTGCCGCTCAAGCTGAGCCGGCCAGAGCCGGAGGATCTGCCAACCCTCGACGACATCGCTGAAGACATCCCTGACTGGGACCGTGATCCGACACTCGCACAGCTGAAGCCCGATCTGGACGCACTGGAAAAAGCCATGGCTTTCGCTCATGGCGACGCGGACGACAAGCCGTCCCGAGCCCGATAGCTCCTGCTGTCCCGGTCCCACCGGCGCCCAAGGTCGAACAGAACGTCGATGAGATTCCGGAGATTACGCTCGACAACGCCATCCAGGCGCGCATTGAAGATCATCTGATTGATGAGCCAGGCCAGATCAGCCCGACAGCGCCTGAAGAGTCATCGACAGGCACGACGAATACAGACGTTCCCGAAGTTCGCATCGCCCCGCAGAAAACACAGAAGGCCGACGTTGAACTCGAGAAAATTGCTGCGCAACTGGCCAGGGCCAAGACCCTCGAAGACGTCGATGACAAGCTTGCTGAAACCTTGTTTGGCGAAGAGATCAACCTCATTGCCTCACAGGTCGTCGCGGCTGGCGCCGCAAACGAACCAGCAAATGACGAAGAGCTTGCGCTGTTTGATACGTCTGCCGCCACCATGGCACAGGCGCCGGGCACACCAGATACGCAGTCCTTTTGCCACCAAAAAGCCCGCACTCGAAGTCTCGTTAGAGACACGCGAGCACGGCGGTGAAGCCGGCCTGGACCTGTCAGCGTCACAGCGGTTGAAAACCGTACGTGCGCTTAATGCGGACCTGCATCCTTCGCTGCGCGAACCGGCAGACGTTCCGCCGACGGGAGCAGCGAACGGATCCTCCAAACCGCCGGCGGCGCCGGATCCCATTGAGGACCAGATCAATATTTCGATGACCCAGACGCTCAAAGCCCTGAACGTTCGCCCTCCAATCTCGGATCACGACGGACCCGGTTCGCTCGATGACCACGATGAGCAAGAAAAACGGGGTGGGTTTTTCAGCCGCTTCAAGCGTTCGTGAGGTACTCTCAACGGCATGAAAAGACTGCACTCGGGAATGGACGCCTGGCGATACATCGTCCGGTCTGACCAAAACAACAAATCCGTTGAAGCCTACCTGCCGCTTATCCTGAGCGCTGCCGGTGCACTCGGCGTATTGCCGTTTGCGATCAAACGATTTATGCAGCAGGAGTGGACTGCCGCGGCTATCGACACGATCATCGTTACCGGTTTTATTGCTCTTGGAAGCTATGTATATCGAACACGACGTGTGCGGGCCGCGAGTATTGCGATCGCCTTGCTGTGCATGAGCGGTGTTGTCTCGACCATTTATGTCAATGGACCTGGCCAGATCTACTGGATATTTCCGGCCCTCATGGCTGTGTTCTACCTGATTCAACCGCGCGAAGCTGTGCTCGGGGCTGCGATTACAGTCGCAGCGCTATTACCTGCCGTTTTGCCGGCGAGCGACTCGCATGAGACAGGCACTATCTTCATCACGATCCTGGTGACCAGCGCATTTGCACTAGCTTTCTCACTGATAACGAGCCGACAGCGAGAACAGTTACTCGTTCTGGCAACGAAAGACCCGCTGACCGGCGCGGGCAATCGTCGTGCGCTCGACACAAAGCTCTCCGACGTGGTGAACGCACACCGGCGCTCTGGAACTGCCGCGTCGCTGATACTGATCGATCTCGATCACTTCAAGAAGGTAAATGATGTTCACGGACACGCCGTGGGCGACCAGATTCTGACACGCGTTACCGAGATCATAGACCTGCGCATTCGCGTGACCGACAGCCTGTACCGGGTCGGAGGTGAGGAATTTGTTGTTGTCCTTGAGGGGGCAGACCTCAACCGCGCCGTACACCTTGCGGAACAGCTTCGCACCCTGGTCGACGCGAACGAACTCGTCCCGAATCACGCCGTCACAATTTCCCTGGGCGTTGCCGAAATCAAGAAAGGCGAGAACGGCAACGATTGGCTGCACCGTGCCGACGAAGCATTGTATCAAGCCAAGGATGCTGGCCGAAACTCGACCAGCATCTCTGACTAGTTAGCCGCCCTATTCCTCCAGCGCCTTAAGCGCTTCGAGGCGGGCCGCTTCGAACTCATCACCGGGATTCCAGGTCGGTTTCTCATCGGCGTTCGCAATGGCGAGTCCAGTCCAGAAGCCCAGCAGCGCGTCGTCGACCATGCCGTCAAACGTCCACGCAGGACTGTACTCATCCGTGGGCTGGTGGTAGTTCACTTCGGTGTAGTGTTCCTGTTGCTCGCGGCCCCACTCCGGCGGCCGATCCACGAAGTCCGTGCCGGTATCGAGATACATGGCCGGAACGCCTATCTTGGCGAAACTGAACTGGTCAGAGCGATAGAAATACCCTTTGTCGGCAAACTGATCGGGCTTGACGACGCGCCCTTGCTCGCCGGCGATCAGCGTGACAATTTCATCGACCGTTGACTTGCCAAGACCCACGAAGGTCACATCGTGAGTGTGGCCCCAGATATTGCCGCCGTCATAATTGAGGTTCGCCGCGATTTTGCCTGGCGGAAACGTCGGATTGGCTGCGTAGTATTCCGAACCCAGCAAGCCCTGCTCCTCAGCGCCAACGAGATTGACGAGAATTGACCGTCGCGGTGCCGCGGGCATCGACTTGATCGCTTTCGCGATCGCCATGACCTGTGCCACCCCGGTCGCGTTGTCCAGCGCGCCGTTGTAGATCGCATCGCCGTCTTCATTCGGCGTGCCTATGCCGAGGTGGTCGTGATGTGCGGTATACACAACAACCTCATCCTTGAGTTCCGGATCACTGCCAGGAATCAGGCCAAGCACATTGGCTGACTGCACGCGCTGAATATCGACATCCATGGCAAGCGACGTCGTAATCCCCAGCGGCACGGGCCGGAAGTCACGGTTAAAGGCCGCCTCACGCAGTTCGTCCAGATCCTGGCCGGCCATTGCGACGAGCTCGCGCGCGGTGTCTTCGGTAAGCCACGCATTTACCTGGCTGCGCGGTTCATCACCTGCAGGGAGTTCAAACTGCACGCCCGTCCACGAGGTCTGGACGACCTGCCAGGGATAACCGGCTGACGGTGGCGTGTGAATGATGATTGCCCCAGCTGCGCCCTGGCGCGCCGCGCTCAGGTATTTGTAATCCCAGCGGCCATACCAGAGCCGGGTCTCGCCACCGAACAAATCCGCATCCCAGTCCGGATCGTTGTTCATCATCAGCAAGACTTTGCCTTTGAGGTCCACACCTTTGTAATCGTCCCAGTCATACTCCGGCGCCTGGATACCGTAACCGACGAACACGATCTCGGCGTCACTGATCTCAGCGCGTGGCTCCTGCACTCCGCTACCAGCGATAAACTGGTCCCATTGCCGGAGGGTCATCGACTTGCCATGGCCATCGAAAGTCCAGGACTTCGGCTGTGCCGAATTCATGCCAACAAGATCGAACGCTTGCTCCCAACCGCCGTCTTCTGCTCCCGGTTCCAGACCCAGTTCCTGCATGCGTCCCGCCAGGTACTTCCGGGCTGCTTCATCGCCGGAACTGCCGGGACCGCGACCCTCATACCGGTCATCGCTGATTTCAACGACAATGCCACGCATGTAGTCGCCGGTTATCTCCAGAGTCGCCTGCTCTGCAGCCGGATTACCGCCGGCTGCCTCGGCGACCACTGCGGCTGTGGTCTCGGCAGTTCTCGGGCACAGTCTCCTCCTGTGGCGCCTGCTCGGCCGAGCACGCCCCCAGGATAGCGGCGAACACCGCAACAAGAGTCAGTTGGATTCTTTTCACATTCTTTCTCCTTTGGTTCAGCGACGGCGCACTACGAAGACTTCGTAACGGCCACTGGGGCCAATGAACCAGGACGCGACAGTGCTGGAAATACTCACGACGATTGCGCCGAAGACAGCCGCCCAGAAGCCCGACACGGTAAAGTCGTCAAGGAGGGCGGCGACCAGACCGAACATCGCGGCATTCAGCACTAGCAGGAACAGGCCGAGCGTGATGATGGTTAGCGGCAAGGTCATCAGAAAGGCAATGGGCCTGACCAGCGCATTGACCAGGCCCAGCAACAGCGCCGCCAGGATAAATGTACCGGTGCCCACAATCGAGACGCCGGGAATGATGCGCGATGCGAGGAACAGTCCGAGCATCGCGATAATGGTACGAAGAAGAATTCCCTGCATCCGGTCATTATACTCAAATTGCGGCGTTTCTCCGGTCTGCTAGAATCCCCCCGTTCGCGCCCGTAGCTCAGTCGGATAGAGCACCAGATTCCTAATCTGGGGGTCACAGGTTCGAATCCTGTCGGGCGCGCCATTTCTATTCGGTGACTGTTCTCGCCATGCGCCGCGCAAAGTAATAAATGCGTTGCAGCTTTTCAGTAATGTCCATCTCGACCGTATAGGCCTCAATCCGGTGCGGTTCGTTGGCGACCAGGCGCTGCGCCTCGTGGGCCGCCGCCGAGTTGGTAATGCGCGTAATCTCCTTCTTCATACTCGTCACCGACTGCGCCGCATCGTAGTCGTCGTCGCCCACCGCGCGAATTGCGGCGCGGACGGCATCAACAACGACCTGGTGGAAATCGCTGAGCATGACTTGCGTCGGCGCACTGATAGCAAACCCCTTGCCGATGCGTCGCCTGCCCAGCTCGACCAGGTTCATCTCCACGACGTCGCCTATGTTCTCAAGGTCGTTGGCAGCATCCATGAGATGCATGAGTTCCACGGTCTGTTTTTCGGTCAACTCTGACTGGCTGATCCTGCCCAGATAGATGACGATCTCAGCATGCAAGATGTCGACGCGTTCGTCGATCGCCTTGACCTCATCGAGGGCCTTTACACTGCCATGCAGAATCGCTGGCATGATATCTGAAATCATCTCGATGACCTGCGCGCCCATGTGTTTAATCTCTCGCCGCACGAGATCCAGCGCGATCGACGGAGTAGACAGCACGTCGGTGTCGAGGTACTTGGCTGAGATAATGCTGTCCACATCCATCGGATGGTCCGGAATCAGCCATTCAACAAGGCGCGCAATCAGGGTCGTAAACCAGATGAAGATGAAGGTGTTCGCGACGTTAAATATCGTGTGCGCATTTGCGATTTGGCGCGGCGCCTCTGCAGCCAGCTTTTGTGTGCCGTACAGGTCATTGTGGGTCGGCGAGATTGCCGTCACGACTTCGGCCAGCTGATCGATGAATGCAATCCAGAGAAGAACGCCGGCGATGTTGAACATCACATGCGTTACGGCCGCGCGCAACGCCTCGCGAGGCTTACCGATCGCTGCGAGCAGAGCGGTCACGCAGGTGCCGATGTTTGCGCCGAACGCCAGTGCGATACCGGCGGGCAACGTAATAAAGCCCTGCCCGGCCAGAACGATGACGATCGCTGTGGTCGCCGAAGACGATTGAATCAGCGCAGTGAATGCAGCCGCCACCAGGATGCCGATGAACGGATTCTCCATGCTGATCATCAAATCGAGGAACGGCTGCAACTCCCGCAACGGCTGCATCGCCTCGCTCATGATAGTCATACCAAAGAACACGAGACCAAGACCCATGACGATGCCACCGTAGTGTCGCAGATTGCTTTTCTTACTGAAGAACAGGAATCCGAAACCTACCGCGATCATCAACATCGCAGCTTTGGTGACTTTGAACGCAACAATCTGCGCGGTCACGGTCGTGCCGATATTCGCACCCATGATCACGCCGATCGACTGGGCAAAGGACATCAGCCCTGCAGTCGTAAAACCCACAACCAGAACGGTGGTGACTGAAGAAGACTGGATAATTGCCGTTACGAATGCGCCTGTCAGGGCACCCATGTACCGATTCGAAGTCAGTCGAGAAAGTACCGCTCGCATCCGTTCGCCGGCGACAACCTTGAGGCTTTCTGTCATCTGTTCGATGCCGAACAGGAACAACGCGAGACCACCGAACAACTGTATGGCCATCTGCCCTACAGCGGCAGGCGCCAATTCATCACTGGCTCCGAATGCCGGAGCGGCACTAATCAGACAGGCAATCAGTATCGGAAGGCGCGCCATAAGTCGTCAGTGCGACTCGCCTGAGTCTTGTTTCTTGACGATCGTAACCGGCACGGGACACAGCTGGACGATCTGCGCCGCTTTCGATCCGATGACCAGATGTTTGAGCCCGGTGCGCCCCTGGCTTCCCATCACTACCATCATCGGATCGAGGTAGTCCACGACTTCCAGGATGCGGGTAACGGGCAAGCCCGAAACCATAAGGCGGTCCGCTTTCCGCAACGACTCATTTTGCGGATTAGCTTCGCTCACGCGATCCATAAACTGATCAAACGCTTCGGCAGCCATGTCCTGGATTCGCGTCGCACGTTTTTTCTTGATGAGTTTCGCGTAGTAACCTGGCATCTCACCCGGATCGTGCACCACATGCAGCACGACCAGCGATGCGCTCATCGCCTGTGCGTATTCGGATGCTTTAACCAAAGCGGCTTCTGAATGCTCGGAAAAATCCACCGGAACGAGAATGATTCCGCCGTCCGCCGCGCGACGAGCCGCCTCGGCACGCTTGCGAACCTGCTTGCTCGAATCCGCCAGAATCGCCACTCGATTTCCCATGCCAAGACTCCGTAACGTTACCCGCCAATTTTAACAGTGTGCACGATTGCCATTATCAGTAATACAACCTATGGTTGCCCCCATGAACGAAGAGCCACGGATCAACTCAATGATCTCCGAGCATCGGAATCTGCTGCTGCGCGTGATGCTCAGGATCACGGTTTACTACGTCGTACTCGGCTCGGCACTCGCGCTCGCCGCAGCTGTCGCGCCCGGGTTCGTCGACCAGCTGCCGCTGGGCGGCGTTGGCGAAATCGCAGACTTTGGCTCGTCGAGTATCTACGATCTGGAGGAGGCGCTTCTCAGTGCCGACGACGAGCAGATCGAAGACATCGTCACCGAGAATACCCGGGCTCGACTCGCACGTGGCCCGGCGTGGTTGCTGGAGGCGATGTCGCTGATTTACGCCATGATGTCGACACTGCTATTGATGCTTCCTGTGTCGTGGGTGTACCGGGCAATCCATGATGGCAGCGTCTACGATCATTCGATCGATACGACGGCCCTCGTTCTTCCCGCCGTTGTCGCCGGTATTGTCACGGTCGTGCAACACAGCCTGGCACTGGCATTCAGTCTTGCCGGTATCGTCGCTGGCGTCCGGTTCCGACGAGCACTCAGCGATACGTTTGACACGCTGTTCATACTCGCATCGATCGGCGTGGGAATTTCCGCCGGCGTGAAGTCGATAGAAATCGCCGTCGTGATCACCGTTTTCTTCAACTACGCATCGCTGAGTGTTTGTGCGTTTGGAGACGGCCTCGAGTCACAATATGAGGCGCGCAACAAGATCCGGCGCAAGAGCGCCAAGGCAGCCAAGGCCAGAGAAAAAGAAGCTCGCGTCGACCCGGTCCGCCCTATGTCGGATCTTTAGCCGCAGCATCCTCTGCGGTCATCATCTCTTCGAGCTGCTCGCGTCCGCGACAGCGATCAAGTACTTGCGTCTTGAGCTTGGCCTTGTCCTCGAGAATGGCGAAGTAGTTCTTTATGTAGCCCAGCGTCCGGTTTCTTGACAGCCGACTGAGTTCCGGCATGTCCCTGTACAGCGCTATGATCTCGTCCTTCTTGGACAATATGTGTGCGAGTGCCGCGTCCATCACTTCGGGCGGCTGACAGAGCCCGCGGTAGTACCGTGTCCGAACCAGGCGAATGGGCAGATGGTCGGGTGGTGCTGCATAGCGCGCATTCACGAGACCCGACATGTCGAAATCGAAGGGAATCGGAATGCGCTTGCCCGCCGCTTCCTCACGGACATACATCTCTGTGTTGTGACAGCAGTACTCGCCCTCCGCCCCCTGCAATACCGAATAGTCGTGATTGGAAATGAGTAACTGAAACAACTCGACAAGTGCGGTCGACGGCTGGTCCAGTTCGTCAAACCGGTTTTCCTTGACACGCGCCTTGTCGAGCCCAAGCCGCTTACCGATATCTGCCTCATCTTCGATTACGAAGGCAAGATCGGTCCAGGAGCGCATGGCTTCGTCACTGTCAACGTAACTCAGGCGAATCAGGCGCGTGCCGAAACTGTGGTCGGACAGGATTTCGTAGGTGCGATAGGCCAGGTACTCGAGAAGCAGTTTTTGCTGCGACTCCAGGCCGTGCTGGCAAGGTGCCACCAGCTTCAACTTATCCTGCCCTTTGAACAGCGTGCCCTTTACCTGCGACTTCCTGAAGTTCAGGCGTAGCGGCGGCAGTTCGCAGTATTCCCGCCGAAAATTTCCGCGAATACGAATGGACACATCGAGGCGTTGTGCCTCACCGTTGTCGGCTATATAGGTCCACTGTCCGGGATGATACAGGCGCACCTCCGAGTTGCGTTGCGCATAAGTCTGCGCAATCGGTGCGGTCAGTACGGCCTTTAAAACCGCGTGGTCCTGAAACAACGGATCGCGCTCGGACGCCCCGGCGTTCGACGCCAGACCGAGATAAACCAATACGCCGATTAGAGGAAGACACTTCACTGGGACGACTTATACGGAATCGCCCGGTAATTGTCATACGAACAAACCGAGTATTCGGTCCGGGTGTAATGGCACAATGTGGTGGATCCAGAGCGTCTATGTTCATCCGCACTGGCGACGCAAAGGTGTGTTCAGCGCACTCCTTCGCCATGTAGAATCACTGCTGGCCGGTCAATCAAATCACCCAAACGGAGAAAACTGATGCTGGAAGTCGGATCGCGCGCACCCGAGTTTGTTCTGCCCAACGACGAAGGCGTCGAAATATCGCTGACTGACCTGTTGGCAGATGGCCCCCTGATCCTCTATTTCTACCCGGCCGATTTCACGCCGGGCTGTACCAAGGAGGCGTGCTCGATCCGCGATATTCACAACGACATTCAGTCCGTCGGACTGCAGGTCGCCGGCATCAGCCCACAGGACGAAGATAGCCACAGACGCTTCCGCGAGGAACATGACCTGCCATTTACCTTGCTGAGTGACCCGGAGAAGGTGGCGATTAAGATGTACGACGTTGACGGCCCGTTCAGCGTGGGTGTGCGGCGCGCAACGTTCCTGATCAACCAGGACCGCAAGATCCAGGATGCCGTGATGGCTGACGTGCGAATCGGACGTCACCAGGAGTTCATCGAGAAGGCGGTAATTCTGCGAGAGACCGCAGGCAAACGAACCGAAGACTAGGCTTCGCCCTGCACCGTTACGACCACGCGCCGCTCATGCGGCGAGTAACGGTGTTCCCAAAGAAACACGCCCTGCCACGTGCCCAGCGCACAGTGGCCCTCGCGAACGGGGATGTTCAGGTCGGATCCCGTCAAAACACTGCGCACGTGGGCTGCCATGTCATCGGGCCCCTCCGCCGTGTGCGTGAACATCGGGTCGCCGTCCGGAACCTGCGCGGACATGAAGGCTTCCATGTCCCGCATGACACTGGGATCCGCATTTTCGCACAGCATCAGCGATGCGCTCGTATGGCAGACAAAAACGTGGCAGAGACCGGTTTGAATACCCGAGGCCCGCACGGCCGCCTGCACATCGCGGCTCAGGTCGTAGGTTCCCCGACCGCGGGTAGCCACCCGGACTTCGGATTGTGCGATCACGGAATGTAGGGCTCGCCGTAACGCAGCCGTATCGTTTTGGTCTTCCCGAACCAGGGAATCGAGACGATGTAGATATTGTCGTACTCGTTTTCATCGATCTCCGGCACCTTCTTGCTGGCACCCATGTTGCCGATCAGGGCTGGCAACGTGTTGCTGTGGCCAACAACCAGAATGATCTTGCCCTTATGTGAACTGACAATGTGCTCCATGATCGCCTCGGTATCGGCTGCATCGTAGGAGTTCAGCGGCAACCCGAGCGCATCGGCCAACGGCCGTGCTGTCTCTTCGGTGCGGCGGAAAGGCGTCGCATAGACGGCATCGATACCGGCGACAACATCGGCATCAACCAGCTGCCGTGTCAGTTCAGCAACCCGACGCTGCCCGGCGGGACTTAGCCCCGGGTCATCCTCGGGCGTCGCCATCTTCTCCGCATGTCGTACGAAAATGACGGTGGTTGTGGTCTGGGACTCAAGAAACCACGCGAGGCCAAAGGCCAGCGCTGTGTAGATGACGATGACCTGAATACGCCGCCGCCGGCGGCGTTTGCGACGATCGATATCGGAAATGGGTTTTGGCATGGGAAGCGACTTTACGAGTTTTTGTCGCCCTTGACCACGTGATATTCGCCTTCAATCACGCCACCCTTCGGCTGTTGCCGCGGTGGCGGCTGGCCTCCCGCCTGTTTGGCGAGCCTGCGGTTGAACCACCATACGCGCAGCGCAATGATCGCCCCGAACACCAGGATGATGCTGCCGAGGACGACAAAAGCAAAGAAACCCAGCACGATGGACGCGCCGATCGCTAACGCGCCAACGATGACAACAAGCGCATTCGCGATCGGATTTCCCGCGGGAATGCCGCGATTAAATGATGAATATTTCATTCTTTCCTTGTGTAGAACCCTTCAAACCATGTCGTCCAGGTCTCTCCGCCGTCGGTCGACTGCTCAAAGAACTGTCGAACCCGGCCATCGGGCAATAACGTCCATAACGCTCGAAACGGAATGGTGGTGTCATTGCCCATTGTGTGTAGCGTACCAGTCAGCAGCATGCCGTCGTCAGTCATTCCACCACGAATATTGATCTGGCTGCCACCTTCTGCGTTCCAGACCTGCACCCACTCGCCAGTAGTCTTGTCGACATAATTGATGCTCTGACCAGTGCCGCCTGCCGTGTTCTCCCAATGCTCGAGCAGGACACAGCCCCGCTCTTCTTTGGTAATCGAGTTCGTCCCGGCCGGCCTGCCGCCCGCGCCGTGGACCACCCAGTCGCCGACCCAGAAATCAAACTCTGCAAACGCCTCATCGTGCTCACAGGGATACGCCGCTCTCGACATCGTGGCGACGATCGCCTCGTAGCGCTCGTCAACCTCCAGGTTAGCCAGTATGGGGTCATTTACGATGAACCCAACACCGGTAAACCCGGTAGCGGCAATCGCCTCCAGCTCGGCTATCGCCAGATCATGGTCAGCGGCCAGCGTATGCAGGCGCGCGCGCTCAAAACTGATGCGAAGCGGAGAAAATTCAAGCTGCTCCGCTATCTTCAGCGCCTCATGCGCCGCCGGGTAATCGTGTGCCTCTCTGGCGGCCTGGGCGCTCTGGTACCAGCCGTTGCCATCAAGCGGCGGTGGGGAGTCCGCCATCAATGGAGCTGATAAAACCATTAATATTAGTACTTTATACAACTTTCCCCGAAATGACATAACCATGCTCCACCGTGGCCTCTCAGGCTTCTGACCATCGATCCTGCAGCAGGTTCTCAATTCCGGCAAGCATTGGGCCGAAAAGGTTGAATCGGCACGGCTCTGCCAGCACAATGCGCCGTCGCAACGCCGGAGAGGTGGCAGAGCGGTTGAATGCACTGGTCTTGAAAACCAGCATAGGTTTGTAGCCTATCGTGGGTTCGAATCCCACCCTCTCCGCCATTCTTCCTGGCAACCAGACGGAATCCAGCAATGCCTACCACTCTCGTCACTGGCTGCAACCGCGGTATCGGCCTGCAACTCGTCGCCCAGCTACACGCCCGGGGCGACGCCGTTATTGGTGTTTGTCGCCATGCCGGCAGCGAACTCAGACAGATTGGTATCCGCGTTATCGAAGGCATCGACGTCTCCAGCGGTGAATCCGTCGCGAAACTCAAAGCGGAACTGGGTGACGAAGTCATTCATGTTCTTATCAATAACGCCGGCATTCTGCGGCGCGACGCATTTGGTGAGCTCGACTACGACAGTATGCTGGAGCAGTACGACGTGAATGCGCTGGGCCCGTTGCGGGTCACGGAGGCGCTTGCTGGCAATCTCCAGGACGGCTCAAAGGTCGCGATCGTATCCAGCCGGGTCGGCTCGATCGATGACAACGGCTCCGGCGGCAACTGGGGCTATCGGGCCTCCAAGACCGCGGTCAACATGATCGGCACCAACCTGGTGCACGAACTACGGCCGCGCGGCATCGCCGTAGCGCTCCTTCATCCGGGTCTCGTTGCCACCGATATGACCGGTAATCACGGAATTTCGACGGCGGAGTCCGCAAGCGGCCTGATCGCGCGTATCGACGAGCTCAACATGGAGAACACCGGCGGGTTCTGGCACGCAGAAGGCTATACCCTGCCCTGGTGATGTCTTGAAAATCGGGAACTTTGTCACCAGATCCTTGCCTCATATTTGCTAAGATCCGTTCACTATTGAACATACTGGAGTTGTTCGCATGCAAGATAACCTGAACACCATGGCGCCGGTCTCGGCACTCGCAACTGAAGACAGAGCATCGTTCATCTGGAAGTGCTATGCGCATGTTGTTGGCGCAATCCTGGCCCTGGTAGCCATAGAGACCTACCTGTTCAGTTCGGGCGCGGCTGCGCCGATCGCCAACGCCATGATGCAGAGTCCGATGATCGTGTTAATCGGTTTCGTCGCGCTGAGCTGGGGCGCGGGTCACGTCGCGCATCGGCTTGAATCCACCATGGCACAGTACGCCGCGTTTGGCGCCTTTGTGTTCCTGTGGGCCGTCATGTTTGTACCAATTCTCGATATTGCGCTCGATATGGACAAACAACGCGGCGGCAACATGATCGAAAGCGCTGCGCTCACGACCATCGTCGGCTGCGCTGCGCTGATTGCTACCGTCATGATCACTCGCAAGGACTTCTCGTTCCTGCGCGGCGTCCTGGTCTGGGGCTTCTTTATCGCTATCGGCCTGATCGCCGCATCCTGGGCGTTTGGCTGGAATCTCGGCACCTGGTTCTCGGTCGGCATGATCGGCTTCGCCGGCGTCGCTGTCCTGTACGACACGTCGAACATTATGCACCACTACCCGCAGGACAAGTACGTCGCTGCTTCGATGGCACTCTTCGCCTCGATCGCGATGATGTTCTTCTACATCCTGCGACTGTTCATGAGCCGTGACTGATACGCAACAAGCTGTACTATGAAAAAGGGGCCCTGCGGCCCCTTTTTTTATTCAGGCTGTTGCTGCCTCGATGCGCTCGAGGCCACCCATGTAGGGCAGTAACACGTCGGGAATCCGGATGCTGCCGTCGGCCTCCTGGTAGTTCTCCATGACGGCGATCAGCGCCCTGCCCGCTGCGACACCTGAGCCATTGAGTGTATGAATCAGCTCGGGCTTTCCGGTATCGGGATTACGGCGGCGCGCTTTCATCCGTCGCGCCTGGAAATCGTTGTAGTTGCTGCAGGACGAGATTTCGCGGTACTTGTCCTGCCCGGGCAGCCAGACCTCGATGTCATAGGTCTTGGTTGAGCCGAATCCGATGTCGCCTGAACACAGCGTCACAACACGGTACGGCAGCTCCAGTCGCTGCAGGATCACCTCTGCATGGCCCGTCAGTTCTTCAAGCGCCTGCATCGAGGCATCAGGTGCGACAAACTGCACGAGCTCGACTTTTTCAAACTGGTGCTGACGAATCATGCCGCGCGTGTCCCGGCCATGCGATCCCGCCTCCGAACGGAAGCAAGGTGTGTGCGCGACGTGCCGCACGGGCAGTTCGTCAGCCGCAAATATCGTGTCGCGGGCGAGATTGGTGACCGGCACTTCCGCCGTCGGAATCAGGAAAAATGGCGCTTGGGCTTCGGAGTCGTCGGCCGTTTCCGTCGCCGTCTTGAACAGGTCCTCCTCGAACTTGGGCAACTGCCCGGTACCGACCAGTGCCTGGCTGCGCACCAGGTACGGCACATAGGCTTCTGTGTAACCGTGTTCGCTGGTGTGCGTGTCCAGCATGAACTGGATCAGTGCGCGCTGCAGCCGGGCCAGTGGTCCGGTCATCACGGCGAAGCGAGCACCGGAGATGCGGCTCGCCGCATCGAAGTCCAGTTGCCCCAGGTTCTCGCCGAGCTCAATATGGTCGCGCGCCGTGAATCCGAGTTCGACCACTTCGCCCCAGCGCCGCACCTCGAGATTATCTTCCTCGCTGGTACCCATCGGCACGTCATCCGCCAGGAGGTTCGGCAGGCCCAACTCAATATCGCTGAGCTCGCCCTGCACGGCCTGTAACGATGATTCGCTGGCTTCAAGGCGCTCACCGAGATTTTTCACCGCAGCCAGTAAGGGCTTGATGTCCTCACCCTGAGCCTTGGCCTTGCCAATGCTCTTGGCGCTCGTATTGCGCTCACTTTGAAGCTGCTCGGTCTCGACCTGCAGCGCCTTGCGGCGTTCCTCAAGTGCGAGGTAGGCCGCGACGTCAAACTCGAAGCCACGCCGGGCGAGATTGGCGGCAACATCGGCCGCTGAATTGCGAAGTAGTTTGGGATCAATCATTGTTTTTTTCTGCTTGTTTTTCGCGTGCGCGACGCTCGATGTCCTCGAGTTTTTCCTTGATACGAATCTCGAGTCCGCGAGGCACGGGATGATAATACTTAACCGGGCTCATGTCGTCGGGAAAGTAGGATTCGCCGAGCGCGACGCCGCCGTCTTCATCATGCGCATACCGATATTTCTCCCCATATCCCAAATCCTTCATCAGGTTCGTGGGCGCATTTCGCAGGTGCATCGGTACCTCGAGCGAGCCCTTCTCCTGCGCATCGGACATGGCGGCCTTGAACGCGGTGTACACAGCATTGCTCTTCGGCGCACACGCGAGATAGGCGACGGCATGGCCGATCGCCAGTTCGCCCTCCGGGCTGCCGAGGCGTTCATACACGCTCCATGCATCCAGAGTGATCTGCAAACTACGCGGATCCGCGTTGCCGATATCCTCCGAGGCAACCCGCACCAACCGTCGCGCGATGTAGAGCGGATCGCAGCCACCGTCGAGCATGCGCGCCAGCCAGTACAGGGAGGCATCAGGATCGGTCCCGCGTATCGACTTGTGCAGCGCCGAAATCTGGTCGTAGAAATACTCGCCCTGCTTGTCAAAACGCCGGCGGCTGCCCGAGGCGACCGCGGCGACAATCTCGGTGGAGATGATGCCGTCGGTCGCGAGGTCTGCCGCAAGTTCGAGCAGATTCAGCGAGCGCCGCGCGTCACCATCCGCTGCCGAGGCTATCGACTGCAGCGACTCGTCGGCGACGGTAAACGCGCCGCCAAGCCCACGTTCCGTATCGGCCAGTGCGCGTTGCAGCACTGCCAGCAAAT
>CAVROF010000005.1:0-53851 GCA_963722775.1 uncultured Gammaproteobacteria bacterium | reverse complement strand
ACCGCACGGCGGCGAGTTAAAGAACCTCTACCTGGATGAGGCGGCGGCCGAGGCCGAGAAGCAGGCGGCGGGCGACTATGCGTCGTGGGACCTCACCGAGCGCCAGCTCTGTGATATCGAGCTGCTCCTCAACGGCGCGTTTTCGCCGCTCGAGGGTTTTCTCAACAAGGATGACTACGACGCCGTGGTCAGCGGCATGCGCCTCAGCAGCGGTGTGCTGTGGCCGATGCCGATCACGCTGGACGTGACGGACGAGTTTGCGGCCGAGCTCAAGGCGGGCGACAAGGTGGCCCTGCGTGATCTCGAAGGCGTCATTCTCGCTACCCTCGAGGTTGGCGACATCTGGACGCCGGACAAGGCGGCAGAAGCTAAGGGCGTGTTCGGCACCACCGACGAGAAGCACCCGGCGGTGCATTTTCTCAACAACATCGCGGGCCCCGTGTACGTCGGCGGCAAGCTGACGGGCATCGAGGCGCCGACCCATTACGACTTCAAGCACCTGCGCGAGAGCCCGGCCGAAGTGCGGGCCCGCTTCAAGAAGCTCGGCTGGCGCAAAGTGGTTGCCTTCCAGACGCGCAACCCGATGCACCGGGCGCACCAGGAGATCTCACACCTGGCCGCCCGTGATGTCGAAGCGAACCTGCTGATCCACCCGGTGGTCGGCATGACCAAGCCGGGCGATGTGGATCACTACACGCGGGTGCGCTGCTACGAGCACATCCTCAAGTACTACCCCGAGCAAACGACTTCTTTGTCACTGCTGCCCTTGGCCATGCGCATGGGCGGTCCGCGCGAGGCGCTCTGGCACTCCATCATCCGCAAGAACTACGGCTGTACGCACATCATCATCGGCCGCGACCACGCGGGCCCGGGCCAGGACTCGAAGGGCGAGGACTTCTACGGTCCCTACGACGCCCAGGAGCTGCTGAAAGAACACGCCGACGAGCTCGATATCTCGATGGTGCCGTTCCGCATGATGGTCTACGCCGAGAACAAGGCGCAGTACATCCCGATCGATGAGGCCGGTGATGAGGACAAGGTGCTCAACATCTCGGGTACCGAGCTCAGGCGCCGCCTGCAGGAAGGTCTCGAGATCCCGGACTGGTTCTCGTTCGAAGATGTGGTTACCGAGCTCCGGCGCACGCATCCGCCGCGCCACAAGCAGGGTTTCACGGTGTTCTTCACCGGGCTCTCGGGTTCGGGCAAATCGACCATTGCCAACGCCCTGATGTCCAAGCTCATGGAAATCGGCGGCCGCCAGATCACGCTGCTCGACGGTGACATCGTGCGCAAGAACCTCTCGAGCGAGCTCGGCTTCTCCAAGGAACACCGCGACCTCAACATCCAGCGTATTGGTTTTGTCGCCAGCGAGATCACCAAGAACGGTGGCATCGCCATCTGCGCACCGATCGCGCCGTACACCGCGACCCGGCGCTACGTTCGCGACCTGATCGAGCCCGTGGGCGGCTTTGTGGAGATTCATGTCTCGACGCCGCTCGAGATCTGCGAGCAGCGCGATCGTAAGGGCCTCTATGCCCTTGCGCGTGCCGGCAAGATCAAGGAGTTCACGGGTATCTCGGATCCGTACCAGGCGCCGGAGAACCCGGAAATGGATATCGACACCCTCGGTATCTCGCCCGATCTCGCCGCGCATCGTATATTGGTGAAACTCGAAGCGATGGGATTTATTAAGTAATTCGGGCCTGAAGGCCCTCCCACTGCAGGAGCGGCTTTAGCCGCGAACAGGCCAGAATCAATCTATGAAACTGTACATCAAGACAATGGGCTGCCAGATGAACGAGTACGACTCGGACAAGATGGCGGACGTGTTGCGGGAGTCACACGGCTACGAGCTGACGGATTCGCCCGACGATGCCGACCTGTTGCTGATGAATACGTGTTCGATTCGAGAGAAGGCGCAGGAGAAGGTGTTTTCTGAACTGGGTCGCTGGCGGCAACTCAAGGCAAAGAACCCGGACATCAAGATTGGCGTCGGTGGTTGCGTCGCCAGTCAGGAAGGTGAGGGTATTACGGAAAGGGCGCCGTTCGTCGACGTCGTCTTCGGTCCGCAGACCCTGCATCGATTGCCCGAGATGATCACTGATGCCGGCGCGAAGTCCTCGTCGATCATTGATGTGTCGTTTCCCGAAATAGAGAAATTCGATCGCCTGCCCGAACCACGTGCGGAGGGTCCGACGGCATTTGTTTCGGTCATGGAAGGTTGCAGCAAGTACTGCAGTTTCTGCGTCGTCCCCTACACGCGCGGTGAAGAAATAAGTCGGCCGTTCGACGACGTGATCGCTGAAGTTGCATCACTCGCGGGGCAGGGCGTTCGTGAAGTGAACCTGCTTGGCCAAAACGTAAATGCCTATCGTGGTCCGATGCATGACGGCGAGATCGCTGATCTCGCAACACTTATTTATTACGTGGCGGCGATCGAAGGCATTGACCGCATTCGCTTTACGACATCGCATCCGGTTGAGTTCACCGACAGCCTGATCCAGGCTTACGCTGAAGTACCAAAACTCGCGAGCTACCTGCACCTGCCGGTGCAGCACGGATCGGATCGTGTTCTCGCTGCCATGAAACGCGGTCACACGATTCTCGAGTACAAACAGAAGATCCGAAAATTACGACAGGCGCGCCCGGACATCAGCCTGAGCTCCGATTTCATTATTGGTTTCCCGGGTGAGACGGATAAAGACTTCGAGCAGTTGATGAACCTGATCGCCGAAATGCAGTTCGACCAGTCGTTCAGTTTCGTTTACAGCGCACGGCCTGGCACGCCCGCTGCCTCGCTGGCTGATGACACTCCGATGGCGGTCAAGAAAGAGAGACTCCGGCTGTTGCAGGCACGCATTAACCAGCAAGCCATGGAGATCAGCCGCGCGATGGTCGGCACAACACAACGCGTACTTGTCGAGAAGCTCTCAAAGAAAAGCGACATGCAGGTATCGGGACGTACGGAAAATAACCGATGGGTCAATTTCGATGCGGACCCTGCGATCATCGGCGATTTTGTTGACGTGCTTATTACCGAGGCGTTACCTAATTCGCTACGGGGCCGACTTGCCAATAAAGAGGCCGCAGCGTAGTCTCGGTGTTAATGATCTATTGCCTTGATAGATTTTTTGCCACAAGTGGCAACGCGCCCGTCGTTCTGACAGGCGGCCTTCTGCACAGAGGTTACAAATACAGATCTTGAATGCTGTCCAGATTTCTCGGGACGTAGTCCTCGAGCCAGCCGATAACGGTCGCCTTGCAAACCTCTGCGGCCAGTTTGATGAACACTTGCGGCAGATTGAACGCCGCCTCAACGTCGAAATCGCCAGTCGCGGTAATCGTTTTCGGATTACCGGACAACCGGGCGCAGCCGAGGTTGGTGGCGATGTCCTGTACAGGCTGTTCGAAATGACCGACGAGGAAAGGCTCGATCCGGAACGCGTGCATATGCTGTTGCAGGAGTCTTTTATGGATGAAGCGAAGAACGACGTTGTCGATTCTGATGAGGCGCAGGAAGAGTTAACAATCCAGACGCGTCGCAAACTGATTCGTCCGCGTGGTGCAAATCAGACCGCCTATATTCGCAATATTCGCATTCACGATCTCGCGTTTGGTATTGGTCCTGCCGGCACCGGTAAGACCTATCTCGCTGTTGCTGCTGCCGTCGATGCGCTCGAGTCAGAGCAGGTCCGGCGCATCGTACTTGTTCGTCCTGCGGTTGAAGCGGGTGAGCGGCTTGGCTTCTTGCCGGGAGATCTTTCGCAGAAAGTGGATCCCTACCTGCGGCCGATGTACGACGCGCTTTACGACATGATTGGTGCAGAACGTGTAACGCGATTGATTGAACGCAATGTAATCGAGATTGCACCGCTCGCTTTCATGCGTGGCCGTTCGCTCAACGAGTCCTTCGTAATTCTCGATGAAGCACAGAACACGAGCTTGGAGCAAATGAAGATGTTCCTGACGCGTATCGGCTTCGGTTCGCGCGCGGTCGTCACGGGCGACATAACGCAGATCGACCTGCCTAACGGTCAGATGTCGGGTCTGAGGAATGCAATCGAGGTTCTGCAGAATGTGAAGGGTGTGTCATTCACGCACTTCACTCCCAAGGACGTCGTACGTCATCAACTTGTGCAGCGTATCGTCAGGGCTTACGAAAAATATGACCGTTCAGGTTGACGTTCAAAACGCCTGCGACGACGACACTGCTCCCGAGATACCTGTAGTTGAATCCTGGATCGTGCGTGCGGTTCGTGCGTCTGGCGCCGACGGCGATGCCGAGGTGTCCGTGCGCATAGTCGATGCGGCTGAGATCCATGCCTTGAACAGCGACTATCGCGGCAAGGACAAGCCGACCAATGTACTGTCGTTTCCGGCGGGTGATGTCGCCGGACTGCCAGCCGACATGCCGGTGCCATTGGGTGACGTTGTCATTTGTGCGAGCGTTGTCCGCGAGGAGGCGGCTGCGCAGGGCAAGGCAATTACCGATCATTGGGCTCATATGCTGGTGCACGGCACATTGCACCTGCTGGGCTATGACCACGAGACAGAAACCGAGGCTGCTGAGATGGAGGCGCTGGAGACGCGCATCCTGTCTGAACACGGTGTTGCAGACCCGTATGGAGCCTCAGGCCAGACCTGATAGAATTACGAGATTATGAACGAAAAACCTCCCAGTACCACCGGCCCAGGTACCCCCGGCCTGGTCGCGCGCATCCGGCGCGCATTCAGTGGCGAGCCCTGGAGCCGAGACGAAATCCAGACATTCATTGAATCTGAAGTCGGACTCGACGCCGAAGAAAAGAGCATGCTCACAGGCGTTCTCGAAGTATCCGAGACCCAGGTGCGTGACGTCATGGTGCCGCGTTCGCAGATGGTAGTTATCAATATCGAGGATCCCTTCGACGAAACCCTCGCAATGATTGTCCAGTCCGGACATTCACGTTTCCCTGTAATCGGGGAAGATCGTGATGAAGTCCTGGGCATATTGCTGGCCAAGGACCTGCTGCGGTATTTTGGTTCGGACGAGGCGAAGGGTGTGAGCATTCGCAAGCTGTTGCGTCCGGCGGCAGTCATACCGGAGTCGAAACGACTCAACGCGCTGCTCAAGGAATTTCGGGCGAGCCACAATCACATGGCGATCGTTGTCGACGAATACGGCGGCGTTGCCGGTCTGCTGACCATTGAGGACGTTCTCGAGGAAATCGTCGGCGAGATCGAGGACGAACACGATGACGAGGAGGCCGAGTTCATTCGGCCGGACGGAGATCGTAACGGCAAGCCGAGTTTCGCCGTTCGGGCCCTCACGCGCGTCGAAGACTTCAACGAATACTTCGAATGCGAGCTGGATGATGAGGAGTACGATACCGTTGGCGGTCTGGTCTTGCACGAACTGGGTCGCTTGCCGCGACGTGGCGAGAAAGTGAGTTTTGGCGGCTTCGAGTTTGCCGTAATCAAGGCAGACAAGCGGCGCATCGATGCGTTGCAGGTTCAACGCGCGAGCGACTAGGCCAGTGGCGAAAGACATTCATCCCATCCTCCTGTTACCGGCGGACAAGCCGAGGCTTAGCCGCCTGATTGCTTTTGTCCTGGGCGCTGCGACCACGCTGGCGTTCGCGCCGTTTGGCTGGTCACTGCTGGCACCTTTGTTAATTCTGCCGCTCCTTTACATTTGTCTGACGGTCGCACCTCGCGACGCGGCCGGGCACGCGTTCTGGTACGGCTTCGGACTGTTCCTCACCGGTACGTACTGGATCTACATATCCGTGCACGTGTACGGCGGCGCAGCCCTCTGGATCGCCGTCCTGCTCATGGTCGGTCTTGCCCTGCTCATGGCGTCGATTCTGTCTGTTGGCGGCTGGTTGATGAGCCGTCTGTCGCTTGGTGAGCCCTGGCTGCTGTTGCTTGTCGGCCCGGCTGCCTGGGTTCTGGTGGAATGGGTACGTAGCTGGATACTGACCGGTTTTCCGTGGATGGCGCTCGGCTACGCACAAATCGACTCGCCGCTGTCTGGCTGGGCTCCCGTACTCGGTGTCTACGGTGTGTCCTTTATGCTTTTGCTAAGTACCACCGCGATCATTGCGACGGTCAAGGCAGCGACCGCTCGAGGTCGCATCATCGGCCTGGCTGCAATCTTGTTGCCGTGGGCTTTCGGCGGCATCCTGACGTTCGTGGACTGGACCCGGCCGGACGGCCAGGTGCTTCGTGCAACAATCCTGCAAGCCGGAGTCTCGCAGGACAAGAAATGGGAGCGCGATCAGCTCTTGCCGATCATGGAGTACTACCATAGCGCGACGCTCGGCGCGGCCGACAGCGATATCGTGCTGTGGCCAGAGGTGGCGATCCCGGCGCTTAACGACCAGGTTGAGAGTTTCATTGCACGGGTCGAGGCCGATGCGCGCATAAACGGGCAAAGCGTCCTGTTTGGGATTCTCGAACGCAGTTATGAGCGCAGCGTGGACGGGCGCATTTACAACAGCGTCATGTTGATCGGCGGGGAGGAGCGCCAGAGTTACCGCAAGCGTCACCTTGTTCCTTTTGGTGAGTATTTCCCTGTGCCGCCCAGCGTGCGCGAGTGGATGAAGATGCAAAACCTGCCGCATGCGGACCTCGCGAAAGGTGCAGATATTCAACCGCTGCTGACCGCGGCGGACGGTACCCGTTTCGGTGTGGCCATCTGCTACGAGGATGCCTACGGCGCCGAGCAGCTGTATGCGTTACCGGATGCCGGAGTCCTCATCAATGTGAGCAATGACGCCTGGTTCGGGGATTCGATCGCCCCGCATCAGCATCTCGAGATCGCGCGCATGCGGTCGCTGGAATTCGGCCGCCCGGCGCTGCGATCGACCAATACCGGTATTAGCGCTTTTATCAGCGCCGATGGCGAACTGCTGCAAACCGGCAGGCAGTTCGTACCTGAACGCCTGACGGCGGACATTCAGCCGCGCCGCGGCATGACGCCCTATGCCAGCGGTGGAAACTGGCCAATTCTCGGCCTGTGCCTGGCAATTCTCGGCCTGTTCTGGATTCGCAATCGGGCCAGCCTCTGATACGCTTGCGGGCTTTCACACCCAGACAAAAAAGCGACACCCATGAGTACCCCGTACAAGCCCGAAATCATCGAGCAGGATGCCCAGCGCCACTGGGAAGAGGCCCGCAGTTTTGAGGTCGATGAAGATCCGGGCAAGGACAAGTTTTACTGCCTGACGATGTTCCCGTACCCGAGCGGCAAGCTCCATATGGGGCATGTCAGGGTATTCACGATCTCAGACGTGATTGCGCGGTACCAGCGGATGCAGGGCAAACACGTTCTGCAGCCCATGGGCTGGGACGCGTTTGGCATGCCGGCCGAGAACGCGGCGATCAAACATGGCGTCCCGCCTGCCGAATGGACGTATAAGAATATCGCCGAGATGCGCGGGCAACTCGATCGCCTGGGCTACGCCTATGACTGGTCGAGGGAAGTAACGACCTGTCGCCCTGAGTACTACCGCTGGGAGCAGTGGCTGTTCACCAGGATGTTCGAAAAGGGCCTCGTCTACCGCAAGAACTCAGTCGTTAACTGGGATCCGGTTGACCAGACCGTATTGGCGAACGAGCAGGTGATCGACGGTCGTGGCTGGCGCTCCGATGCGCTGGTTGAGCGTCGCGAAATTCCGCAGTGGTTCATGAAGACGACAGCCTATGCCGATGAGCTGCTCGATGAGCTGGATCGGATGCCGGGCTGGCCTGAATCGGTCAAGACGATGCAGCGTAACTGGATCGGTCGCTCGGAAGGTGTGGAACTGTCGTTCGACGTAAAGGGCGAAGACGAGCCGCTGACGGTCTACACGACGCGCCCGGATACGCTGATGGGTGTGACCTACATGGCGGTCGCGGCGGAGCATCCACTGGCTGCCAAAGCCGCACAGGACGATTCGGCTATCGCCGCCTTCATTGAGGAGTGCATGCAGACCGATGCCGCCGAGGCGACGCTGGAGACGATGGAGAAGAAAGGTATGCCACTCGGCATATCTGCGATTCATCCATTGAGCGGTGAAGAGGTACCACTCTGGGTGGCCAACTTTGTACTAATGAGTTACGGCACGGGTGCCGTCATGGCGGTGCCCGGACATGACGAACGTGACTGGGAGTTTGCAAAGAAGCACGGCGTGGAGATCAAGCAGGTTATTGCCCCGGCCGATGGCTCTGAGATCGATATCCAGGAACAGGTGTTTATCGACAAGGGCGTGCTGGTCAATTCCGGTGACTACGATGGTATGGACTATGAAGCGGCGTTCAATGCGATAGCCGATCATTTCGAAGAGACGGGCCGAGGACGCAGGACAGTAAACTATCGCCTTCGTGACTGGGGCGTATCCCGCCAGCGCTATTGGGGCACACCCATCCCCATCATCTATTGCGAAGACTGCGACGCGGTACCGGTACCTGAGAAGGATCTGCCCGTCGTGCTGCCCGAAGACGTCACGGTTACGGGCACCGGGTCGCCCCTCAAGGACATGCCCGAATTTGTGAATGTTGACTGTCCGAAATGCGGCAAGGCGGCACGTCGCGAAACGGATACCTTTGACACCTTTGTCGAATCGTCCTGGTATTTCGCACGCTATGCCTGCCCCGACAGTGACACTGCAATGCTCGACGAGCGCGCCGCCTACTGGACGCCGGTCGACCAGTACACGGGCGGTATAGAACACGCGATCCTGCATCTCCTGTACTCGCGCTTTTTCCAGCGCGTCATGCGTGACGAAGGGCTGACCGATGTGTCAGAACCGTTCACCAACCTGCTGACGCAGGGCATGGTGCTCAAGGACGGCGCCAAGATGTCCAAGAACAAGGGCAACACGGTCGATCCGCAGGAACTCATCAACAAGTACGGAGCCGACACCGTGCGTCTGTTCATGATGTTCGCTGCGCCACCGGAGCAGTCGCTCGAATGGTCGGACGAAGGTGTACAGGGCAGCTACCGCTTCCTCAAGCGGTTCTGGCATGCCGTTGTGGATCACGCCGCTGGTGGTCCCGTAGCCAGACTTGACCCCGCGATACTCGACGATACGCAGAAAGAACTGCGCCGCAAGACGCATCAGACCATCGCCAAGATTGGCGACGATATCGGCCGTCGCAGCAGTTTCAATACGGCCGTGGCTGCCGCCATGGAATTGCTGAATGCCATCAACAGGTTCGAAGATGCTTCGGACGCGGGGAGAGCCGTAGAGCATGAGGCGCTCGATGCCGTCGTGCTCATGCTGTCGCCCATGACTCCGCATATCTGTCATGCGCTCTGGAAAGAGCTGGGCCACGCAACTGCCCTGATCGATCGCCGCTGGCCAGAGTTCGATGAGGCGGCTCTGGAGCTGGATATGATCGAGTTGGTCGTGCAGGTGAATGGCAAACTACGCGGGCGCATCGCCGTGCCAGCCGATGCGAGCAAGGACGATATCGAGAAGCTCGCGATCGCGGACGATAACGTACAGCGTTTCGTCGATGGCAAGGCAATTCGTAAGATCATCGTCGTGCCCGGCCGCCTGGTAAATATCGTTGTATAGGTTCGCGGCACATTCTTCTGCTGACGCTGCTCGCGGGTTGCGGCTTTCAGTTGCAGGGGTCGTTTACTACGCCCTCGGAAATGGAACGTACCTACATTGCTGCCGATGATAAGCACAGCCTGTTTTATCGGGAGTTGCGCGCGACGCTCAAGGCCTCCGGCGTAAATCTCGTCGATAACGCGGCTGATGCGACAGCGACCTTCACGATCGCGTTCGACGAGACCGACCAGCGCGTATTGTCCGTGTCGGCGCGCAACGTGCCGACCGAGTACGAGGTGTACTACACGGTCGAGTATGCACTCCAAGGTGGTTCGAAGAGCCTGCTCGAATTCCAGACACTTACGCTGACGCGCGATTACACGTATGACTCGACGCTGGTACTCGGCAAGGCTCGCGAGGAGGAGCTGCTGCGCGAAGCCATCGTCGACGACCTTGTGCGCATTATCCTGAAGCAAATCTCTACGCTTTGAGCGACGTTCTTACGGTTACCGACACGGGCGCCGAAAGGCTCGGTGAGCTACTCGAGCGTTTTGGTCTCGAACTGGTCGTTCAGTCGAACGATGCATCCATAACAGGCAGTTTCTGGGGTGATGCCGAAGCCGGTGTAGTTGGGAGGTCGGTATTTGTCCGGGCGGATACGCCGGTGCACTCCTTCCTGCACGAGTCCTGTCACGTCATATGCATGGATGGCAAGCGGCGCGATGGCCTCGATCGAGATGCGGGCGGCGACGACCTGGAAGAATCCGCAGTGTGTTACCTGCAGCTTGTTCTTGCAGACTATATCGAGGGCGTCGGGCGAGATCGCCTGATGGCGGACATGGACGCCTGGGGCTATAGCTTCCGGCTCGGCAACACGCGCGACTGGTTTGAGAACGATGCCGAAGACGCGCGCGATTTTCTTGTGAATCACGGACTTATTGATTCGTCGGGCATGCCGACATTCATCCTCAGACCCTGATCCCGATCCGAGGTGTATAGTCGCGTATGGCCTGGATTCGATACATCGTGTATTTCATCGGCATCGCGCTGGTCACGTGGGCGCTGACGCAAATGGAGCTGGCGTCGCCGGGTAGCCTGAAGCTCCATATCCTGGTCGACGATGCTGACATGCTCGGCACCAGTGAGTATTCGCCCGTCGAAATCATCCAGGCGATCATACTCGGCGCATGCGGGGCCATCATGGCCTGGGTCGCGAAGTATTGCCCGTCGCAGCGACCGATCGCATTTCTCTTTGGCGGTATGGCGCTGATCTTTCTTATTCGCGAACTCGATTATTTCTTCGATCGCTTCCTGGTCGACAACTTCTGGCAGGTGTTAGTTGTGATCGCAGGGGCGCTGGTCATGGCCTATATTTATCGGCAACGCCGGCGTCTCTGGATTGCACTTGCACGTATCTGGCCGTCGCCTGGCCTTACGTTCCTGTTTTGCGGTGCCGCAATCCTGTTCGCGTTTGTGCCGCTCGTTGGTCACGAGTCCTTATGGATGTCGATCCTGGGTGATGCCTACCAGCGCGTTATTAAAATCGCTGTCGAGGAATTCATCGAACTGATCGGCTACTTCCTGTGGATGGTGGGGACGATCGAGTATGCGTTTCAGGCTCGTGCAGTCGCATACCGTGCGCCGCAGCCCGCTGCACGAAGGCGCCGCGAGAAACGTCGGCAAGACTCCGAAGGCAGGTTCTGAGCGGAAACATGCGTGGCCGAGGACGGCGCACCAAGTCAGGATTGCGTGACCCTGACCCGGCAAGCGGTTGGACTGAGTCCAGCATTGCGGGCCGCCGCGAGCAGGGCGTCGGTCTCATAGCGAAGCCGGCTGGCCCAGGCCGAGGAAGCGGCAATAATTACGAGGTCCCCGTCCTCGCGGAGGTTTGCGGCGACAATGGCACCAGCGTACTCGCCCGGCAGTCCTTTGCTCAGAACGTGCGTCAGCTCGCCCATCTCCCGGGCGCGGCGAACGATATCGGCTAACTCCCCGCCATTACTGGAATTTAAAAGGTTTTTCAGCTCGTCTGAGGCCATAAAAATGTGACGTAGTTGGCGCTTTTTTCCTGTGTAGGGTGACACATGTCGCCCATGCGGGTCAGAACCTTGTAATGATTTCTGACATTATGCATATTGTCGCACATGACAAAGGCAAACCCGCTGTGAAGCGGGGACGCAAAACCACCGGCCCTGACGACAAAAACAGGGCAGCGGGGCTACCAAAGTGAGCAGGGACTGCAAGTTTAGAACAACGCGAAGAAGCGGACACGGTGATATTCACGGTGATCCCGCAGCTTGCACGAACGACCAGATAACGACACAAACGCATCCAGGGCGTACTCGATGAATGTTGTAATTTTCGGCAAGGGGTTCGGTAAACCTCGTCAGCTAAGCCTGTCTGGCCCGATTGCCGGGTTCGCAGCAGGGGCTGTCGCACTTGTCGTTATGGCTGCCGGCTTTGCGGGCGGCTACGCTTACTCCTCGAGCACAGGCTCGGGCGTCAGCACAGCCGAACTCAGCGAGTTGACGGGAGCGCTCGACGCTCAGCGCGAGAATATCGCCGAGATTCGCCAGGGCAATGAAGACACACTTGATGCGCTGGCTATTCGCATCGCGCAAATGAACGCGCGCATGATCCGTCTCGACGCCGTTGGCCGCCGCCTGACGGAAATGGCCGATATTGAGGCAGATGAATTCAATTTCGATTTGGACCCGGCATTGGGTGGTCCTGAAGAGCCGATGGCCGCGGGCTCGAACATTGCGGTACCTGAAGTTCTCGATGCCATGACCTCGCTCAACTATCAGCTGACCAGCCGTGAGGCCCAGCTCGACGTGCTCGAATCGGTTCTGATGAACCAGAATCTGAGCGAGCGCGTGTACCCGCAGGGTCGCCCGGTCAAGTCTGGCTGGCTGTCATCCTACTTTGGCAAGCGTACGGATCCGTTCACCGGCAAGCCCGCCAACCATACAGGTATCGACTTTGCCGGTAAGCACGGCGATGAGATCGTGGCGGTTGCCGACGGTGTCGTCGCCTGGTCCGGCGATCGCTACGGTTACGGTGTGATGGTCGAGATCAACCATGGCAATGGCTACTCCACACGCTACGCACATAATTCAGAGAACCTCGTCGCCGTCGGCGACGAAGTGAAGAAAGGGCAGGTCGTTGCCCTGATGGGCAAGACAGGCCGTGCAACGGGCCCGAATCTGCACTTCGAAGTCCTGCGCGATGGCAGCCGGGTGAATCCGGTGAGCTTCATTCGCAATTCGTCGAAATAAGCGCCACAAACCCCTGATCCAGAGACCGCTGTCGGCCAGTGCCGCGGGTCCTTGAGTTTCAAATTTGTGGCCATAAATCACCACATTCGATTCTAAATAGCGCCGCTACACCTTAGAATAGCGGCCTTTGTTTGACCGGGAGCCCTGTGTGGCCAATTTCCTGACTCGCATTTTCGGCAGCCGCAACCAGCGACTGCTGCGTCAGTACTCAAGAGCCGTTAAGAAGATCAACTCTCTCGAAGAAGGGCTGCAGGCGCTCTCCGAAAGCGACCTTAGGGCCAAGACTGAAGAATTCCGCAAGCGCTATACCGAGGGCGAGACGCTCGAAGAGTTGCTGCCCGAGGCTTTTGCGGTCGCCCGTGAGGCGTCGGTCCGAACCCTGCATCTGCGCCCATTCGACGTACAGCTCATCGGCGGCATGGTCCTTCATGAAGGCAACATTGCCGAAATGCGCACGGGTGAAGGCAAGACGCTGATGTCGACGTTGCCGGCCTACCTTAATGCGCTCAGCTCGGATGGCGTGCACATCGTGACCGTCAACGAATACCTGGCGCAGCGCGACGCTGACTGGATGCGCCCGATCTATGAATTCCTGGGCCTGACCGTCGGTGTATCGAAGACCGGCCAGTCAACCGAAGAGAAACGTGCGGCGTACGCGGCTGATATTACGTACGCAACCAACAACGAACTCGGTTTCGACTACCTGCGCGACAATCTCGCCTTCTCGATTGAAGACAAGGCGCAACGGAAGCTGAATTTCGCGATCGTCGACGAGGTCGACTCGATTCTGATCGACGAGGCACGGACGCCGCTTATTATCTCTGGGCCGGCTGAATCCAGCACGGACCTGTATGCGCAGATCAACAAGCTGATTCCGAAGCTCAAGGCGCAGGAAGAGACCGACGAGCCGACCAACTACGAAATCCCGGGGAATCGCGTGGTCCTGATCGACCGCAACGACCAGTTGTGTTCGCTGGACGAGGCGGTTTCGCTGGCCGAAAAAAACGAGGCGGACCTGGTCCTGGTCGATGGCAGCGAGAAACCCGTGAAGTGCAAACTACTGCCGCGCGGCGACTACACGCTGGACTTGAAGGCGAAGCAGGCCCATGTCACAGAGGAAGGCCACCAGAAGGTCGAATCGCTGATGGCGCAGGCCGGACTCCTGCAGGAAGGCGAGAGCCTTTACGACGCCGGCAACATCCGCCTGTTGCATCACCTCAACGCCGCTCTGCGTGCACATTCGATTTACCAGCGCGACGTCGAATACATCATCAAGGATGGTGAAGTCATCATTGTTGACGAGTTCACCGGTCGCACGATGCCAGGCCGCCGCTGGGGCGATGGCCTGCACCAGGCAGTGGAGGCAAAAGAAGGCGTATCGATCCGCCAGGAAAATCAGACCGTCGCGTCGATCACGTTCCAGAACTATTTCCGCCTGTACAACAACCTGTCGGGCATGACGGGTACCGCCGATACCGAGGCTTTCGAATTCCAGTCAATTTATGGGCTCGAGGTCGTGGTCATTCCAACGCACAAGCCGATGATTCGCGACGACCAGCCTGATCTTGTTTATCTCACCGAGAAGGATAAATTCGAGGCGATCGTCGAAGACATCGTCGATTGCAGCGAGCGCGGCCAGCCTGTGCTGGTCGGTACCACTTCGATTGAGGCATCGGAGCTGCTATCGAAATTCCTCAGCAAGCAGAAGATCAAACATGAGGTTCTGAACGCCAAGCAGCATGAGCGTGAGGCCTTGATCGTACAGAACGCGGGGCGGCCAGGTGCGATCACCATCGCTACCAATATGGCCGGTCGCGGTACCGATATCGTGCTGGGTGGCAGTTTCGAGGCTGACCTCGCCAACGCCGGTGAAGGGGCTGACGAGGCTGCAGTTCGGGAGAAGTGGCAGAAGCGCCATAACCAGGTGCTCGAGGCCGGTGGCCTGCATATCGTGGGTACCGAGCGCCATGAATCGCGGCGTATCGATAACCAGCTCAGAGGCCGTTCGGGCCGTCAGGGCGATCCGGGTTCATCCAGGTTCTACCTGTCCATGGAAGATACGCTCATGCGCATCTTCGGCGATCCTGAGCGAACCAAGAGCCTGCTGTCGCGCGCCGGTATGCGTGAAGGTGAGGCGATCGAGAGCAAACTGCTGACGCGCCAGATCGAACGCGCGCAGCGCAAGGTTGAAGCGCACAACTTTGACATTCGTAAGAATCTCCTCGAGTACGATGATGTCGCCAACGACCAACGCAAGGTTGTCTACGTCATGCGTAACGATCTCATGGAGGCGGAGGAGATCGAAGACTCGATCGGGCGATTCGTGACGAAGTCGTTGAGGGTGCAGTGCATCAGCACATCCCGCCCGGCAGTCTTGAAGAATTGTGGGACGCCGAAGGCCTGAGCAATGCGCTGGAGGCCGAGTTTGGCGTCCGCGCAGATGTCGCACGCTGGATTCGTGAAGACAGCACGCTCACGGCCGAGGGCATCAGTGAGCGCTGTATCGAGGAAGTCACCAAGGCCTACGAGAAGAAGGTCGGCGATATTGGCGCTGAGCTGATGCGTGGTGTCGAGAAGCAGATCATGCTGCGGCAGCTCGATTTCCACTGGAAAGAGCACCTGGCTGCGATGGATCACCTGCGCCAGGGTATCGGGCTGCGCTCTTACGCACAGAAGAACCCAAAACAGGAATACAAGCGAGAAGCTTTCGAGATGTTTGGCGAGATGATCGAGCAGGTGAAACACGATTCGATCAGCATACTGTCGCGTATACGTATCCAGGGTGAGGAAGATCTGTCCGAGCTCGAGCAGCGCCGCAAGAAAGAGCAAGCCATGAAGTTCCAGCATGCCGAAGCGTCGGCGCTGGGCGGTGGCCGGTCCGGCGGCGAACAGCCGGCGGCTGCAGAGGCGGCCGTGCCGTTCGTGCGCGATGGCCGTAAGGTCGGTCGCAACGAACCGTGCCCCTGCGGATCGGGTAAGAAGTTCAAGCAGTGTCACGGCAAGCTGAGCTGATCCTCAAGCTGCACATGAATCATTTCAATGTAGCCGCGGGAATTCTCTGCGATTCTGCGGGTCGGGTGCTCATTGCCGAGCGTGTCGGCGGCGGCGTGTTCAATGGCATGTGGGAGTTCCCGGGTGGCAAGATTGCGTCCGGAGAGACGTCGACAGAGGCCCTGTCACGCGAGCTCGCGGAGGAGCTGGGCATCGAAGTGACGGCTTGCGCGCCCTTCATGAATTTGCGGCACGAATACGACGATCGCACCGTCATGATCGAATTTTTCCTGGTGAGTGACTGGAACAGCGAGCCCGTGGGGCGAGAGGGCCAGGAATTACGCTGGGTGCCGCGAGACAGCCTGGATGCCAGCGAACTGCTGCCGGCGGACGTCGCGGTGGTCGAAGCGCTACAGCAGAACCACTAGCAAATAGACAGCTTGAACGGCACGTCGTGGCCGGTCTGAACCGCGCGGCTGTCAATTGTCGACCACTCGAGAAAACGAACCGTAAACCGGTGCTGGCTACCGCTGATCTCAGGGAATAGCGAACTGTTGCCCTGCAGGCTCACTCGCAACAGACGGCAATTGCCGTCTTTCTGCATGTTGTGCTGGTACATGCCGTTGATTGCCATCTTCTCTGTCGGTTGTGCGCTTTCCCGCATGAGCCAGAGCAATTCGGTTGCGGCATCACATACGGGTCGAATCGCGCCCAGCCACCTGTCCATATCCTGCTGCCTGCGTTCGTAAGGCTGCCGCAGCCAATGACTGTATTCGGGCAGGTCAAATTCGCAGGTGCCGCCCGGTATCGCGCTGCGGTGCTTGATCGCGTTGAGGAAGTCGCAGTCCTTGAGGGGCTGCAGATAGGCGGTTCCGATGCGACTGAGTTCATCGCGGCTGGTCGCCAGGTTATGAATCAGGCTGTCCAGCCGGCCGGTATCAACCCCCGGTTTGCTCTGAAAACGCTCCAAAACGCCCAGTTGGTGGTCAAGTTCCTTGTGCACATCGCTGCGGACGTCACCGCGCGAAAGAATCGCCAGAATTTCGAGAAGCGTGTCGATCGTGGCGCGTGTGGCCCAGTCAGCCTGTCGTTCGCCGTTGTAAAGCGTTTGCTGGTAGAGGAATTCGAGGCGCAGAAACGTGCGCATACGCTCTGACAGCGGCTGCTCGTAGTGCATCACGGCAGCAGCCGATTGCGGGGTGATTTTGCTGGCTGGTTTTGCCATCTCGGTATTCTGCGCCACGGAGGGGCGGCTGGCAAATGACGAACCGGCACTCATGTGAACCCGTTGGTATCGGAACCGATAGTAGGCGGGCTAGAATGACGATCAATAATATCAAAGGGATATCGATGGTCATGGACCTTGTAGAACAGGATAAGCAGCGTGAATCACGGTCCAGGGCGACAGCCATCGCCTGGGTTTTCGTTTTTCTGGCCGCTTCCTGGCGTACTGGCCTGGCCTGCAAGGTCCGTTCGTTCTCGATGATTTCGGCTCGCTGGGGGCGCTTGGCGATCTGGGCGGCGTCAGGGACTGGGATACCTTCAAGGCGTTTGTTTTCGGTGGCACGACCGGACCGACCGGCAGGCCGCTGGCCCTGGTCAGCTTCCTGATTGATGGCAATAACTGGCCGACTGATCCCTGGCCGTTTAAGCGAACCAATCTCGTCATTCATCTTCTGAATGGTGCGTTGTTGGGCATGCTGACCCGGCAAATCCTGCAGCTGCTCGACTTCGACCGGGAGAGCGCCGCTCGTCTTGCACTGGTATCGGCCGCGGCCTGGATGTTGCATCCGTTCCTCGTCTCGACCACGCTCTACGCGGTGCAGCGCATGGCACAGCTTGCCATGTTGTTCTCGATCGGCGGCATGATCACGTATCTCTACGGTCGCTCGTTGCTTGGGACGAACAAGGCGAAGGCCTACCTGGTCATGACCGCATCGCTGGGCGTATTCACTGTTCTTGCAACGTTGTCCAAGGAGAATGGCATTCTGCTGCCGATGCTCATCGGCGTTGTCGAGATCACGATCTTCGCAAGCCGGGGTGATAGCCAGCCCGGACTGGATCGTCGCTGGTCGGCCGTGTTCCTGGGAATCCCGTCGATATTCGTTGTCGGTTTCCTGGGCTATCGATTCTTCAGTGTCGATTTTCTCGAGACGCATGGATTCCGTGACTTCAGCCTCTATGAGCGACTCTTGACGCAGCCGCGGGTCGTAGCCGATTACCTGCAGAACTGGTTCCTGCCCAAGCTGTACACAACCGGTGTCTTCCAGGATCACATGATGAAGTCGACGGGACTGTTTGCGCCGGTGTCGACGGCCGTCGGCGCCGTATTTCACATTGGGCTGATCGTCCTCGCATTCGTGAAGCGCAGGCAATGGCCCCTGCTCGCGTTCGCCATCCTGTTCTTCTATGCCAACCACGTCCTTGAATCGACCACGCTGAATCTGGAGCTTTACTTCGAACACCGTAACTACATGGCGGCGGGTTTCCTCTTCCTGCCGCTAATCGTGTTGTTGCGCGACAGGCTCAGCCGGCAAATGGGCCTGCTCGTGGTTGGCGCCCTGCTGCTGGTATTGGCCGGGTTTACTCGGTTTTCCTCCACGGTCTGGTCGAACTACGATGAGATGGTTGTGGCTTCTGCGCAGAAAGCACCAACCTCGGCTCGGGCACAGACTGAGCTGGCCATCGTGTTGTTCAACGCCGGCCGGTACGAGCAATCCCTGGAGGTCCTGGACCGCGCTATTGAGAATATTCCGACCGACAATCCGTTGTTACTGATCAACCGCCTGATCATACGCTGCAACGTCCGCGTGTTGCAGCCACACGAGCTTGACGCCGCAGTTACGGCCCTGTCACCGCAGAATTATGATCCACGTTATCTGAAACACTATGCGGGCCTTTCGCAGGCCCTCTCCGAGGGTCGCTGCCCGGGCGTGGAGCTTGAGCAGCTGAGGCCACTGTTCACAAACATGCTGAAAAACCCTGCCAATTCTCAATCGGGTTCGCCGGCGTTCTCGCACATTAAGTACCTGGCGGGCTCCGTGGACATGCAGGCCGGTAACATCGACGCTGCGATGCGGCAATTCGTGGAGTCTCTCGAAGCGAAACCGGATGCCGGCTCGGCGATGACGATGGCGGCGATGTTGGCAACCGCAGGCTATCCTGAGAAAGCGCTGCTGCTCTCCGAGCGTGCGCTAGAGTACCTGGACGTGGAATCCCGTGGCGTTCGCCTGGGGTTGAAGGTCACGGAGAAGGATATCCTGGAATTCCGCGCTACCGTGACTGCGGAGATTCAGGAGGCGACCGAGTAAGACGCTGGTATTTCCGGTCCAGGTCGATGACCTGGTCGCGAACATGATCGAGGCTGTGGTCGTTGTTCACTACGTCGTCCGCGATTGCCAGGCGTTCCTCCCGGCTTGCTTGTGCCGCAAGAATACGTTCTGCCTGTTCGACACTTTCTGTGTCGCGTTCCAACAAGCGTCGAATCTGGGTGTCTTCCTGGCAATCAACAACCAGAATCCGGTCGACAAATTGCATCAGGGGTGAGCCGACCAGCAGCGGTACAACGATGAGCTGGTAGTCGCTGTCAGCGGCATCGGCCTGCCGGCGCGTCTCTGCGCCGATCCGCGGATGCAGGATGGCCTCGAGATCGAGCCTGGCGGTGTCATCGCTGAAAATAAGCTTGCGCAGGGCTGCGCGGTCCAGGTTGCCGGCCGCGTCGATTATGGTCTCGCCGAAGCGCTCACGAATCTCGCCAAGCGCCGGCTGGCCAGGTTGCACGACTTCTCTCGCGATGACGTCAGTGTCGATGACCGGCACACCGAGCTCCGCAAACATGTCGGCCACGACGGATTTGCCGCTGGCGATGCCGCCGGTCAGGCCGATACGCAGCGGCCGGGTTTGCCGGGTGGCAGCCACGTCAGATGAATTTATCCAGATACAGGTTCCAGATGTCGCGCCCCCACATCATCGTTATCCAGCCGGCCGCGGCCAGGTAGGGCCCAAACGGTATCGGCACGCTTCTCTCGTGCTTGCGGAACGCCATCATGGAGATGCCGACAATGGCGCCGACAACAGCGGACATCAGGATAATGATGTGAAGGTGCTGCCAGCCCAGCCACGCGCCGAGTGCCGCAAGCAGCTTGAAGTCGCCGTATCCCATACCCTCTTTGCCGGTCACCAGCTTGAACAGCCAGTAAATACTCCAGAGGCTGAGATAGCCCGCCATGGCGCCAACGATCGCGTCACGGGGGCTGATGAACAATGTCTCAGCACCTGCGACCGGGTGATACAGGCTCATGGCGAGGCCTATCCACATCAGCGGCAGCACGATTGAGTCCGGGATGAGCTGGCTATCGGCGTCGATCATCGCAACAGGTATGAGGGCAAGAGTCAGCACGATGGCCATAATGGCCTCAGGGCCTACGCCGAAACGCCAGGCGCACAGCGCGGCCAGTACTGCCGTCATCATCTCGACGACCGGGTAGCGAGCGGAAATCGACTCGCCGCACTTGGCGCATTTTCCGCCAAGGATGAGATAGCTGACCACCGGAATATTTTGCCAGGCCTTGATTAGCTGGCCACAGGAGGGACAGCGTGAACGCGGTACCACCAGGTCGAAGCGTTCCTCGGGGACTTCAGTCACAGTAGGCGACTTAGCCATTTCTTCGCATTGTTCGCGCCACCCACGCTCCATCATGATGGGCAGTCGGTAAATAACCACGTTCAGAAAGCTGCCGATTATCAGGCAAAACGCAAAAACTACGGCAATGAAAAGCGGTGCTGATTCCGCGAACAGTTCAAGCATCAGAAAACTCCGTCGGCAATGCCGCTGGCGTATATGAAAACGGCGTTCGAAGTTTCCTCCGAACGCCGCATTGTATCAATCCTGTGTCTTCCTAGACGACTGCGCCCAATTTGAAGATTGGGAGGTACATGGCGACAACGAGGCCACCAACGAGTACACCCAGAATCGCCATGATCATCGGCTCGAGCAAGCTTGAGAGGTTGTCCACGGCATTGTCGACGTCTTCTTCGAAGAAGTCGGCAACCTTGGCTGACATCTCGTCGAGCGATCCGGATTCCTCACCGACGGCGATCATCTGAATCACCATGTTCGGGAACAGGTCGGTGTTTTCCATCGCGACCTGCAGTCGCTGACCCGTCGCAACTTCGTCACGCATCGACAGAACCGCTTCTTCATAAACGATGTTGCCGGTCGCGCCAGCAACTGACTCCATGGCTTCAACCAGTGGCACGCCTGCCGCGAACATCGTCGACAGGGTACGTGCGTAACGCGCGATAGACGCCTTCTGCAGGATGGGGCCGATAATGGGCAGCTTGAGCATCAGGCGGTCGAGATAGTGCCTGAACTTGCGCGAGCGTTTCTTGAAGTACAGGAATGAACCGATCGCGATACCGATACCAGCGACAAGGAACACACCCTGGGTTCGCACAAATGCCGACAGGTCGATGACCATGCGTGTAAACGACGGCAGGTCGGCGCCGAAGCCCTTGAACAGGTCCTCGAAAGACGGAATAACGAAAATCAGGAGAATGGTCGTAACGATAAAGGCGACGGCCAATACGGCAGCCGGGTAAGTCAGCGCCTTCTTGATCTTCTTCTTGATAGCCTCGGTCTTTTCCTTATAGGTCGCGACCTTGTCCAGCAGCGACTCGAGGGCACCGGCCTGTTCGCCGGCCTCAACCAGGTTGACGAAGAGGTCATCAAAATACAATGGGTGCTTGGCCAGTGCCTCGGCAAGAGCAGAACCGCCCTCTACGTCGGATTTGATCGCAAGAATAAGTTTCTGCATGGCAGCATTCTCGTGGCCGTTGCCAACGATCTCGAATGACTGCACCAGAGGGATGCCTGCCGCGAGCATCGTGGCCAGCTGGCGACTGAACAGCGCGATGTCAGCGGTCGTGATCTTGCCGCCGCCCGAGAACAGGCCTTTGCGCTGTTTGCGAATACGCGTCGGTACCACGCCCTGACGCCGCAGGTCCGCGCGAACGGTCGCCTCGTCATTGGCAAGGCTCTTGCCCTTGATCTTCTTGCCGTTCCTGTCTGTTCCTTCCCAGAGGAACGGCGTGTCGCTTGCTACTGCTGTCTGCGCCATCTTTCGAATCCGTTGTCGGTGTAATTACCTGATTTAACTACTCAATTGTAACCCGGTTGACCTCTTCAAGGCTGGTAACCCCGTCCTTGACTTTGTTCAATCCGGCCCGTCGCAAATCGATAACCCCCTCCTGCGCCGCCTGATCCGCAATCTGCATCGCGTTACCACCTTCCATGATGATGCGGCCCATCGTTTCGGACACTTCCATGACCTGGAAGATACCGAGCCGGCCTTTGTAGCCGTTATTGCATTGCTTGCAGCCCTTGTCTTTCGGGCCAAAAATAGTCACGCCCTTATCGAGTTCCTCAGCGGCGAAGCCCTCTTTCTCAAGCGCCTCGCGAGGAATGTCCTTCACTTCCTTGCAGTTGCTGCAAAGGCGGCGTGCAAGACGCTGCGCGATGATCAGGCTGATTGATGTCGCGATGGCATAGGGCTTAACGCCCATATCGACCATACGCGTCAGAGTTTTGGGCGCGTCGTTCGTATGCAGAGTCGACAACACCAGGTGACCGGTCTGCGCCGCCTTAATGGCAATCTCAGCCGTTTCCAGGTCACGAATCTCACCCACCATGATGACGTCCGGATCCTGACGCAGAAATGCTTTCAGGGCAGATGCGAAGGTCAGGCCAACTTTCGGGTTGACATTGACCTGGTTGATTCCCGGGAGGTTGATTTCCGCAGGATCTTCCGCTGTTGAGATGTTGCGGTCGACGGTGTTGAGCATATTCAGGCCCGTGTAAAGCGAAACCGTCTTACCGGAACCTGTCGGGCCGGTGACGAGGATCATGCCGTACGGCTTGGCAAGGTGCTTCTCATACAGCAAGCGCTGGTGGTCTTCGTAACCCAGCATCTCGATACCGAGCTTGGCGCTCGACGGATCAAGAATACGCAGTACGATCTTCTCGCCGAACAACGTCGGGCAGGTGTTGACTCGAAAGTCGATCGCACGGTTCTTGCTGAGGCGCATCTTGATACGACCATCCTGCGGCACGCGGCGCTCAGCAATGTCCATGCGCGACATGACTTTCAGGCGGGCGCAGACCTTATTGGCAAGAATAACCGGCGGTTGTGCGACCTCGCTGAGTACGCCGTCGAGACGGGTACGCACGCGGAAAATCTTTTCGTAGGGCTCGAAGTGGACATCGGATGCGCCGCGCTTGATGGCGTCGAGGAGCACCTTATTGACGAAACGCACGACCGGGGCATCCTCGATGTCGTCCTTCTGGATTTCGTCTTCTTCATCGTCGCCACCGGTGATATCGAGGTTCTCAAGGTCGAAATCGTCGTCGTCGAGGCCACTCATGCTGGTGTCGACGGCTTCAATGGCCTTGTTGATGCGTTCTTCGAGCTTATCCTGTTCGACGACGACCGGATCGATGCTCAGCGTCGTGGCGAACTTGATGTCATCGATAGCCTGGAGGTTGGTCGGGTCGGCAATACCCAGGAACAGGCGCTTGCCGCGCTTCACGAGCGGCAATACGCGGTGCTTTGTAATCAGTTTCTGGTCGACCGCCCGGATAACGTCCAGGTCGATATCAACCGCATCGAGATCCAGCAGGGGCACACCAAATTCGTGCGATGCAGCCACGGCAACAGCACGGGCGTCGGCCAGTTCCTGGCCGACGAGGTAGGCGATAAGCGGCAAGCGCTCCTTCTTGGCAGCCTCACCCGCTTCCTGAAGCTGTTCTTCAGAAATTATGCCGTCCTGTACCAGGCGCCTTGGCAGGCCTGCGAGATTGGATTGTGATGCCGTTGCTACCATGAAAACCCAAGCGTTTGCGTTTAGTGAGCGTTACAGTCTCACTGATCCAAGTTACCGATTCAACTGGATTTTGTGCTGCTGGTCACAGTTATCAAATTTGATTAAGTAAAACGCAGCATTTAGCCGATTCTGGCGACCGGCCAGGCCCTGCAAACGGCCCGAAAAGGCTCTAGCTAACGGCAACTGGACGGCAGATAGCGGCTGGCGACCGTCGGGGCCAGGTGGGCGCTGGTCACGCCATTGCCCGTCAACTCTGTAGCAGCGCCCGCACTCGGTATGGGTGCGAAACCGCAGCGCCACATTATGCTGCCGCCCGCTGATGTATACGGTGTGAAATAGACTGTCTGGCCGAAGATATCGGCATGGGCGTCGCGGCCGAAGGTCACCTCCACACGGCCCTCGAAGATATCGACCTGGCTGACGTACTTACCCCGGGTATCAGTTGGGGCCACCGACATTCCGGCCTCGGCCCGGCCGGCCGGTGGTTCGCCATCCATGTTGAATGCATCGATCACAGGCGCCTTCGCGCCTGCGGCCATGTTGATGCCTTCGGCGACCTGGGCTCGTACCGCGTAGGTCTGGTAGGCCGAGATGGCCAGCGACGCGAGAATGCCGATGATCGCCACGACAATCATCAGTTCGATTAGCGTAAAGCCTGTCTGTCTGTTGTTCATGGTCTCGCTCAATCCCTGTGCTGGTAACAGTTTACCGCAAGTGGACGCCTTGCTACGAGCGGTCAGTTGGCCAGGATTCAGTACTGTGATGGGGTTCACACTATTCATCCTGCTTATCTGTTTGGAAAAAAAAAGCCCCGGTAAACCGGGGCTTTTCTGACTTAAGTCTAAAGCGAAAAGCTCTAGCTAGTGTCTTAGCGGCATGCGGCCGGCAGATGGCGCGGAGCAATACCAGCGCCTGTGCAAGCCCACTCAACCGAACCAGCGTTCGTCGTAGGCGTCAGCGTCAGCTGTGCCGGCGGCCAACAGAGCGTGAGCATCGTTGACCGTACGTTACGGTGATAATACCAGAGGCAACGTTAACCTGTGTGACGTACTTACCGCTGATGTCACCAGAAGGTGCGACACCGGCCAGCAGGTTGGTCGTCGGGAACGTACCACGGTCCATTGTGTACTCAGATACAGCAGCCTTGGCACCGCCAGCGAGGTTCAAACCTTCAGAAACCTGCGCGCGGATCGTGTAGTCCTGGTAAGCAGGAATAGCGATTGCAGCCAGAATACCGATGATCGCAACTACGATCATGAGTTCGATAAGTGTAAAACCTTGTTGCTTCTTCATCTCGTTCGTCTCCATGAATTGAGAGTATTTCAATAAACGGCAAAATCGCCTGTACGAGAGATAAAGCAAACGCCGTGCCAACTCAATCGAAGCTGCGGTAAGTGATTGATTTAATTGATGTGACGGCACCGATGTAACCATAAGCAGCGTCGGTGGAAACTGACAAAGCGTCTGCCCATTGTCGCTTTCGTGTCACAAAGTGACACAAAATGTCACTGTGGGGCGGTGGCCATGGGACGTTGTCCCCATGGCTACTCGATACCGAGTTTCTTGATCCGATAGCGGAGTTGCCGGAAGGAGAGCCCCAGGAGCTTGGCCGCGGCAGTCTTGTTGTAGCGGGTCTTCTCGAGAGCTTCGACAATGGCCTGGCGTTGCACGTCCTCCACCTGGTCGCCGAGCCTGCCCGACAGCACAGGCTGTGTACCGCTGGCATCAGCATTCCGCCGCATGTGCAGGTCGGCCGCCGATATCCTGCCGCCCGCGCACAGGGTTACGGCACGTTCCAGCATGTTTTCGAGCTCCCGCACGTTGCCGGGGAAGGCGTAGGCAACGAGCGCGTCGCGGGCGCTGTCGTCAAGTTCTGCCGTCGCATTCAGGCGGGTCAGGATGTGCCCGGCGAGAAGCAGAATATCGTCGCCGCGTTCGCGCAGCGCCGGGACATGCAGCTCGATCACGTTGATTCGATAGTAAAGGTCTTCCCGGAACTCGCCATTGGTCACCATCTGCGACAGGTGCTTGTGGGTCGCCGACAGGATACGCACATCAACGGTCTCTTCCTGTGAGGCGCCGACGGGACGTACCTTCTTTTCCTGTATGACGCGCAGCAACTTGACCTGCATGGCGAGTGGCAGGTCGGCAATCTCGTCGAGGAATAACGTGCCGTCTACTGCGCATTGCACCAGGCCGGCCTTGTCGTTGATCGCCCCGGTGAAACTTCCCTTGCGATGACCGAAAAATTCGCTTTCGACCAGTTCAGACGGTATTGCGCCACAGTTGACCGGGACAAATGGGCCTTCCGCCCGTGGGCCGCTGTCGTGAATCATGCGCGCCACCAGCTCTTTGCCCGTGCCGGATTCTCCGGAAATGTGCACCGGTGCCTGCGACTGGGCGACTTTACCGATCATCTCGCGCAGTTCGCGCATGAGGCCGGACTCGCCGAGCAGCTTCGAACCCGCATTCTTTCCGGGACCGCGAACCCGCAGCGCATTGGAGACGATCGTGCGCAGATTGCCAAGGTCGAGGGGCTTGGAAATAAAGTCGAACGCGCCGAGTTTGAGGGCCTGGACCGCGGTCTCCACATTGCCATGCGCGGTAATCACGGCTACGGGAAGACCAGACGCATTGCTTTGAATCCACTCCACGAGCTCCAGGCCATCCCCGTCCGGAAGTCGCATATCGGTGAGGCAGATATCGAAGTCATGCGAACCCAGCAACGACTTGGCGCCAGCGACATCCATCGCCGTCTCCGTGCGGATGTCCATACGAGCCAGCGTCAGCGTCAGCAGTTCGCAGATATCGGGTTCGTCATCGATGACCAGGGCCAGCGGTTGGTTCATTGTGTGTCCTGTGTTTCCCACCGATCCGGATCGGCAAATACGATACGAAAGATACTGCCTCCACCGGGCCGGTCAAGGTACAACAGCGTCGCGCGGTTCAGTTCGCAGAGCTCTCTGGATATATAGAGTCCCAGTCCTGTGCCGCCGGAGCGCGCCGTGAAGAACGGTTCGAAAATCTTGTCGGCCGTCGCCTTGTCCACGCCAAGGCCGCAATCGAGCACGTCGAGGTAGGGCCGGCCTTGTCCCGTCAGACGGCCGCCCTTGATCTCCACCATGATGCCGCCGGTTTCGCTGGCGTACTTGACCGCGTTATCGCACAGGTTCCAAAGGACCTGGCGCAGGTGGCCGCGGTCCATGCGGACTTCCAGGTCTGCGGGAAGATCACCGACACTGAATTCGCCTTCCTGCAACTCGAGCGTGCGTTCGAACTCGCTGGCGAAGTCGTCCAGCCAGTCTTTGAGTGCCAGGCGTTCCGGTCGGCTTGACTCGCGTCGTGACAGCTGCAATACGTTGTCGATGATGTGGCTGACCCGGCTGGAGTGCGTCCGGATGATCTCGGTCAGCCGGATGTCATCATCGGTCAGGCCTGACGATTCCCCGAGCAGCTGCGCCGCGTGGCTCATGGCACCGACAGGATTCCGGATCTCGTGCGCAATGCTCGCACTCAGGCGCCCCAGCGATGCGAGCTTCGACTGCTGCACTCGCGCATTCAATTGGCTTACGTCTTCAAGGAACACGAGGATTGGTCCTTTGCGTTGCCCATCCTTGCCCAGCGGCGCCAGGTGCGCCGTGATGCGCACATTGTCGCCCTCTGTTATCAAAGTGAGCTCGGGGTGTGACGACAACGACAGGTCTTCCCGCCATGTCCGGATATATTCGGCCAACGATGCCGTCACGGTGCCAAGCGGCGTGCCTGGCGGTGCTGCTTCAACGCCAAGCAGTTGCATCGCCGAACTGTTGATCAGCCGAATTCCGTCGCTGGTGTCAACGACGACAATGCTCTCGCGAAGGTGCTGGACGATGTATTCATTGAGTTCTGACAGATTCTTCAGGTCGACGCCAAACTGGCGGGCGAGTGCTTCGGAGGTCCGAATTCGTCGTGCGAGCGGCTGGGTGGCGAGCGCGAGCGCAAATATCACGCCGCTCAGGATGCCCGCAGCCGGGTAGTTGGCGACGCTGTTGAGGTCAGAGAACTGCGTGTAGAACTGCTCGCCGAGTATGAAGAAAGTCGCAATCGCGGCGAGCGTTGCCGACACGATCACGGGGATGACCAGGCTTGCAGCACCGATGAAAATGACCAGCAGGCCGCCGAGACCACTGGAGATGCCGCCGCTGGCATGCATGAGAATGACAATAGCGACGATATCGACCAGCAGCTGGGTTACGGCCAGCGCGACGCGCGGTACCCACTGCTGGCGCAGCGAGACCGCGGACAGAATGGCAAAGACGAGATAACCGGCGACCGTCGCCGCGAACAGCGTCGGTTTGGCGTCCCCGAAAAAATGTGGATCCGAGCCCACAGCGAAGAGCAACAGCAATGCGGTCGAAATCAGCAGCCTGAAGGCGTTCAGTGTGATCAGGACGCGCCAGCCCAGTTCGGGTTCATCAATCGCTTTTTGTAGCAGTACGTCCCGACTGCCTCGGAACGTCCGTCTCAGCGGGGCCTCAGTCTGTGCCTGATTCATCTGCGAATTGTAGACCGAATATGGACATGGGTGGCGCAAACCTCCAAAATACGATGACTTTTCGCGGCAATCGCGAATTCCCTATCCCGTTCGCTGGCAGACTGACAAATCTAATGAACCTTCACGAATACCAATCGAAACGATTGTTCGCTGACTACGGCATTCCGGTGCCGCGCGGCATCCCCGCTGAATCGCCTAATGCGGCGGTCAAGGCAGCGCAGGAACTCGGTGGCGACCTCTGGGTCGTCAAGGCACAGGTCCACGCCGGTGGGCGCGGCAAGGCGGGCGGCGTCAAGCTCGCACGCACAATGGACGAAGTTCGTGAGTTCACGGACAAGATGCTGGGCACTATCCTCGTGACCCGTCAGACGGGTCCCGAGGGGCTGCCGGTCAACACTGTCTATATAGAGCAGGGGTCCGACATCGACCGCGAGTTGTACCTGAGCATGCTCGTGGATCGCGAAGTCAGCCGCATCTCCTTTATCGCTTCCGCTGCAGGCGGGATGGATATCGAGAAGGTTGCTGCAGAGACACCCGAGAAAATCTTCTCTGTCGCGATCGCGCCGGACGCGGGACTCCAGGACTACCAGGCGAGGCAGCTGGCATTCGGGCTCGAGCTGAACAAGCAACAGATGCGACAGTTCGGCGACCTGATCAAGAAAATGTACCAGCTGTATGTCGATACGGACGCGAGCCTCATCGAGGTCAACCCGCTGATTACGACCAAGGCGGGCGACATCGTTGCACTTGACGGCAAGATCAACATCGACAGCAGTGCATTGTTCCGCCAGAAGGCGATCTCCGAGTTGCGCGACCCCACGCAGGAAGACGAGGCCGAGCGCAGGGCAGCAGAGCACGACCTGAACTACGTATCGCTCGACGGCAACATTGCCTGCATGGTGAACGGCGCAGGTCTCGCGATGGCCACCATGGACCTGATCAAGCTGCACGGCGGCGAGCCAGCCAACTTCCTGGACGTGGGCGGTGGTGCTACTGCCGAGCGCGTGGCAGCTGCGTTCAAGCTGATTCTTTCGAACGACAGCGTCGAAGCGATTCTCGTGAATATCTTTGGTGGCATCGTGCGTTGTGACCTCATTGCCGAAGGCATCATCAGTGCGGTCAAGGAAGTCGGCGTCAGCGTGCCCGTCGTGGTGCGCCTCGAAGGCACCAACGTCGACAAGGGACGCGAGCTGCTGGCGAACAGCGGCCTCGATATTATTGCGGCAGAGAATCTGACCGACGCAGCGAAAAAGGTGGTTGCTGCGGCAGCCTGACGGAAAAAGATATGAGTATTCTGGTCAATAAAGACAGCAAAATCCTCTGCCAGGGCATCACGGGCAACCAGGGTTCCTTCCACACCGAACAGTGCATCGAGTACGGCACGCAGGTCGTCGCCGGCGTTACGCCAGGACGTGGCGGCGAGCAACACCTTGGTGTGCCGGTCTACAACACCGTGCGGGATGCCGTCGCCGCAACGGGCGCTGACGTCAGCATGATCTATGTGCCACCGCCATTCGCAGCCGATGCCATCCTGGAAGCAGCTGACGCGGGCGTCGATCTGATCGTGTGCATCACGGAAGGCATTCCGATCAATGACATGGTCAAGGTCAAGTCGGCATTGCGGGAATACAACTGCCGCCTGATCGGCCCGAACTGCCCCGGCATCATCACGCCGGGCGAATGCAAGATTGGCATCATGCCCGGCTTCATCCACAAGCCAGGCCGTATTGGCGTTGTGTCGCGTTCCGGCACGCTTACTTACGAGGCGGTCTACCAGACAACGACCAATGGTCTGGGTCAAACGACCTGTATCGGCATCGGCGGCGACGCGGTACGCGGTGTGAATTTCATCGATTGTCTCGAGCTGTTCGAAGCGGATCCCGATACTGACGGCATCATCATGGTCGGCGAGATTGGCGGAACCGACGAGGAAGCGGCGGCCGAATTTATCCAGAGCAATGTTTCCAAGCCGGTCGTGGCCTACATTGCCGGTGTCACGGCACCTCCCGGCAAACGCATGGGCCACGCCGGCGCGATTATCGCGGGCGGTAAAGGCACCGCCGAGGACAAGTTCAAGGCACTCGATGCGGCCGGTGTTGCTACCGTCCGTTCTCCGGCCGAACTCGGCTCGAAGATGCAGGAGATCATCGGCAGCTAGCGATGAGCGATGCCGTCAGAGTTGCGCTCGCACAGATTGACCTCGTTGTCGGGGATATCGCAGGCAACACGGCAAAGATCATCGAGTACGCCAAGCAGGCGCGAGATCGCGACGCTGCGGATCTCGTCGTATTCCCGGAACTCAGTGTCTGCGGCTATCCGCCCGAGGATCTGTTGTTTCATGCAGGCCTTCGCCTCGACGTCGAGGATGCTGTCCGCCAAATCCGGGATCAGGTGTTCGGCATCGCGATCCTGATCGGCTTCCCCGAGTACGACGACGACCATATCTACAATGCCTGTGCCGTCCTGCGGGACGGCCTTGTGCTTGCGCGCTATCGCAAACGCCTGCTGCCCAACTACGCGGTCTTTGACGAAGAGCGCTATTTCAAGGCGGGCAAGGACGCGGCGGTCTTCACGCTCAACGGCATTCGTATTGGGCTCAATATTTGTGAAGACGTCTGGTCGCCGGAACCGATCGCCGCGGCACGCTCTGCGGGGGCTGAAGTGGTTGTCGCGATCAACGGCTCGCCTTTCGAGAAGCGCAGCCAGGAAAAACGCGAAGCTGTGGTGCAGCAACGCATAGCCGAGGTCGGAATACCGGTTGTGTACGTCAATTATGTCGGCGGCCAGGACGAACTCGTCTTTGATGGTGGTTCGTTCATCATGGATGCCGATGGCCAGGTCACCTACCGGGCGGCCATGTTCGAAGAGAGCATGGATACCGTCGTTCTCGATGGTGCTGCGCGCGGCGTCGTCCCCGTTGCTGCCAGGGTCGTCGAGCCGGGTAGTCGCGTCGCGATGGTCTACCGCGCGCTCGTGACAGGTACGCGCGACTACGTAACAAAACATGGTTTTCCAGGTGTCATCGTGGGACTGTCGGGCGGCATTGACTCGGCGCTGGTCGTTGCGATCGCCTGCGACGCCATCGGCGCGGACAGAGTCCGGGCCGTACAAATGCCGTTTCGCTATACCTCGGCGATGAGCCAGGAAGACTCGGAGAAACAGGCCGAGACGTTCGGCATTCAGTATGACGTAATACCGATCGAGCCGATGTACGAGGCAACCATCGCCCAATTGCAGCCTGTGCTTGGCGATACCGAACCCGATGCTACCGAGGAGAACATCCAGGCGCGTTGCCGTGGACTGTTGCTCATGGCGCTGTCAAACAAGACCGGACGGATGTTGCTGACGACCGGTAACAAGAGCGAGATGGCGGTGGGGTACGCCACTCTTTATGGCGACATGGCGGGCGGCTTCGCACCCATCAGGGATTGCAGCAAGTCGTTGGTGTATGAGCTCGCTCGCTATCGCAATACGCTGGGTGATGCTATTCCCGAACGCGTGATTACGCGCCCGCCGTCGGCCGAACTTCGTCCCGACCAGAAGGATTCTGATTCACTGCCAGACTATGACGTGCTCGACCCTATTCTCGAGGCGTTCATCGAGCAGGACCTGTCGGTCGCGGAAATAACTGCGCGCGGCTTCGACCGTAGTGTCGTTATCCGGGTGCTGGAAATGGTCAAGCGCAATGAGTACAAGCGCCGGCAGGCACCGCCGGGAGTGCGTATCAGCAGCAGGGCGTTCGGACGCGACTGGCGGTATCCGATTACCTCAGGCTACAAATTCCCGTAATCAGCTCTCGGCAGAAAAGCCGGGGAAATTGGTTTCGAGAACCTTGCGCGTGCTGGCGGCCAGTTCCACCATCCCGAGACGGTCATAGGCGGCGGCCATGATATGCAGTGACCGGGCGTTGCCCGTCGCGCCATTGTAGGCTTCCAGGGCGCTCTTGGCCCGATTCAGTGCGGCCACATAGGCACCCCGACGCAGGTAATAATCAGCCACGTAGTTTTCGTAGTCGGCAAGGCGATTCTTGATCGCAATCATGCGTTGCTCGGCATCGGGCGCATACTGGCTCGCCGGGAAGCGTTCAACCAGGCGGCGCAGGCTCGAGTATGCGAGCTCGACGTCTTTCGGCGGACGTAGGCTCACGTCTTTCCGGAAAATCCGTTCCAGGATGCCAGGGCCCTCTTCGTAGTAAGCGAGTCCCTTGATGTACAGGGCGTAGTCGACCCTCGGGTGAATCGGGTTCTCGCGCATGAAGGTGTCTGCCGTCTCGACGGCTTCCTCTCGCTGGCCGCCTTTGTAATAGGCATACATCAGCTCGAGCTGGATCTGGCGAGACAGGTCGCTAAACGGGTAGCGCGCCTGGATTGCTTCGAAAATCTGGATGCCACGCCGGTAGTTGCCGCGCTCGACCGAGGATTGGGCCATTTTGTAGGCCTCGGTGATGTTCTGTACCTCGGTTTGCACCTCGTCGTTACCGGCGCAGGCGAACAACGCCATTGGCAGGACGGCAATCAGCAGGAGGCGAAGCTGGCGGAGGTCAATTGTCATATTTTTAGGTGGTTGGGGCGTTCAAGGTCGGCGAGTATACCGTAAACTCACGTCCAGTCATGAACTCCGAAAGACAAATATTGGCGGTCCCTGAAGAGCTGGCTGGTCTGCGATTGGACCAGGCTTTGGCCCGGATGTTTCCTGAGTATTCACGTAGCCGCCTGAAAGAGTGGCTGCTGGCAGGTGCTATTACTGTCGACGGTGGGCCGAAGCGACCGCGAGACGCCGTCGCCGGCGGAGAAACGGTCACGCTGGAGCCCCGGGCCGAGGCCGAGGTCCGCGCTGCGCCGGAGCCGATCCGGCTGGATGTCGTCTACGAGGACGATGATCTGCTGGTCGTTAACAAGGGGGCCGGACTGGTCGTGCACCCCGGGGCCGGAAACCCGGGCGGTACGCTCATGAATGGGCTGTTACACCACGCCCCAAAGCTCGAGGAAGTACCACGCGCAGGCATTATCCACAGGATCGACAAGGAGACGACCGGCCTGCTGCTCGTCGCCAAGACCCTGACGGCCCATACGGCACTGGTACGCCAGCTGGCGGATCGGGAGATTTCCAGGAACTACCTGGCAGTGTGCTACGGCGTGCTGACCGGCGGCGGCACCATCGATCAGCCGATAGGCCGTCACCGGGTCGACCGCAAGCGCATGAGCATCCAGCAGGACGGCAAGCCCGCCGTGACGCACTACAAGGTCCTCGAACGCTTCCGTGCGTTCACCTATATCAGTGTGAAGCTGGAAACGGGCCGTACCCACCAGATTCGCGTGCATTTCGCATGGCGTCGCCATGCACTGGTCGGCGATCAGGCCTACGGCGGCAGGCTGGCCTTGCCAAAAGGCGCGAGCGAGCCGGTCATCGACATGCTGCGCGGCTTCAAACGGCAGGCATTGCACGCCACCCGTCTTGCGTTTGAGCATCCGTCCTCTGGCGAGGTCCTGGAACTCGAGGTCCCGCCGCCGGACGATTTCCAGGCATTGCTCGCAGTCCTTCGGGAAGATGCGAAGAATGACTGAAGGCCTGATCACTCCCGACTGGCCGGCACCAGAGAATGTGGTGGCCGGTACCACGACGCGTCATGCCACCGGTGACCTGTTGCCCGAGGGCGTGAGCTTCCTGAACCAGGTCCATGGAGCGACCGTCGTGACGGCCGAGAGGCTGCGCTCCTCTGCAGGAGCGGTGGACGCGGATGCCGTGGTTGGATTTGCACCCGGCGAGATATGCGCCGTGCGCACTGCCGATTGCCTGCCGGTGCTGTTCTGTGGTGCCGACGGCCGAAATATTGGCGCTGCTCACGCAGGCTGGCGTGGCCTGGCGGGAGGCGTACTCGAAAATACAGTGGCAGCCATGCAGTGCCAGGCAGGCGACCTGATTGCCTGGTTAGGACCCGCGATTTCACAAGCGAATTTCGAGGTCGGGGAGGACGTGCGATCGGCATTCATCGGCGCTGACCCGGCTGCGGAGGTCCTGTTTACAGCCAATGACCGGGGGCGGTGGCAGGCGGACCTGTACGGACTTGCCCGTCGGCGGCTGCACCAGTGTGGTGTGGAGGCCATATACGGCGGCGGCTGGTGCACCTTCGCGGACGACCAGCGCTTCTACTCATACCGGCGGGCGGCCGAAACAGGACGCATGGTGTCCTTCGTGGCCTTGAAATAGCGCCAGAGGCCTCAATTTACCGGTCATCTAGTTAATTCGAGCCTTCCAGGAGGCATCCCATGCGAATGGACAAACTGACCAGTAAGTTCCAGATAGCGCTTGCCGATGCGCAGTCGCTGGCCGTCGGCCAGGATCACCAGTTCATCGAGCCGGTACACGTGTTGGTTGCATTGCTCGACCAGCAGGGTGGCAGCGTTCGCGGCTTGCTCACGAAAGCGGGTGTCAATGTGAACCTGCTGCGTTCGCAGCTGGGCGACGCCATCGACCGCCTGCCGAAAGTAGAAGGCTCGGGGGGCGACGTGCACATCGGCCAGGAGCTCACCAAGCTCTTCAATATGACCGACAAGCTCGCCCAGAAACGCGACGACCAGTACATCTCCAGCGAGCTGTTCGTGCTGGCGGCGATGGATGAGAAATCGCCGCTCAAGACGATCCTGGAGACGGCAGGCAGCGTGCGCGGCGCGATCGAAAAGGCGATCGATGACCTGCGCGGCGGCGCGCACGTCGACGATCCGAACGCCGAGGACGCGCGCCAGGCGCTCGAGAAATTCACGATCGACCTGACCGAGCGTGCGGAGCAGGGCAAGCTCGACCCGATCATCGGTCGTGACGACGAGATTCGTCGCACGATTCAGATCCTGCAGAGACGTACGAAGAACAATCCTGTACTCATCGGCGAACCCGGAGTGGGTAAGACCGCAATCCTCGAAGGCCTTGCACAGCGCATCGTGAACAACGAAGTGCCCGAGGGCCTGCGCGGCAAACGCATACTCTCGCTCGACATGGGTTCGTTGATCGCAGGCGCCAAGTATCGCGGAGAATTCGAGGAACGCCTCAAAGGCGTATTGAGCGATCTCGCGAAACAGGAAGGCCAGGTCATCCTGTTCATCGATGAACTGCACACGGTCGTAGGTGCGGGTAAGGCCGAGGGTTCCATGGACGCGGGCAACATGCTCAAGCCGGCGCTTGCGCGTGGCGAACTGCATTGTGTGGGTGCGACAACACTCGACGAATATCGTCAATACATTGAAAAAGATGCTGCGCTCGAGCGTCGCTTCCAGAAGGTCGTGATTGAAGAGCCGACGGTGGAAGATACGATCGCGATTCTGCGTGGCCTCAAGGAACGCTATGAAGTTCACCACGGTGTGCAGATTACCGACCCGGCGATTGTCGCGGCGGCAACACTGTCGCATCGCTATATCAGCGATCGCCGCTTGCCCGATAAGGCCATCGACCTGATCGATGAATCGGCATCGCGCATCCGTATCGAGATCGACTCCAAGCCAGAGGCGATGGACAAACTTGAGCGCCGCATTATCCAGCTCAAGATCGAACGCGAAGCACTCAAGAAGGAATCTGATGACGCATCGGTGAAACGCCTCGATGATATTGGCGAGAAGCTCGAGGCGCTCGAGAAGGAATTCTCAGACCTCGAAGAAATCTGGAAGGCAGAAAAAGCCACAATGCAGGGCACGACGCACATCAAGGAAGAGCTTGAGCGTGCGCGTGTCGAACTTGAGACGGCGCATCGCGCCAACGACCTCGCACGCATGTCGGAACTGCAGTACGGGCGCATTCCAGAGCTCGAAAAGCAGCTCGAGAGTGCCGCGCAGGCTGAAACCAAAGAGACGACGCTGTTGCGCAATAACGTTACCGAGGAAGAGGTCGCGGAAATCGTCTCAGCGTGGACAGGCATTCCTGTTAGCAAGATGCTCGAAGGTGAGAAGGAGAAGTTGCTGCAGATGGAGTCTGTTGTGCAGGAGCGCGTGGTCGGTCAGCACGAAGCTGTTACGGTCGTCGCCAATGCCATTCGCCGTTCGCGGGCCGGCCTGTCCGATCCGCGTCGTCCGATCGGTTCATTCCTGTTCCTCGGGCCGACGGGCGTCGGCAAGACCGAGCTGACAAAGGCGCTCGCCAATTTCCTGTTCGACACGGATGAGGCGATGGTGCGTATCGACATGTCTGAGTTCATGGAGAAGCACTCCGTGGCACGGCTTATCGGCGCGCCGCCGGGATACGTTGGCTACGAAGAAGGCGGCTACCTTACCGAAGCGGTGCGCCGCAGGCCGTACTCGGTCATCCTGCTCGACGAAGTTGAGAAAGCACATCCGGACGTTTTTAATATCCTGTTGCAGGTCCTCGACGACGGTCGCCTGACAGACGGTCACGGCCGCACCGTCGACTTCCGCAACACCGTGATCGTCATGACCTCGAACCTCGGATCGCAACTGATCCAGGAGATGGCAGGTGAAGAAAACTATGATGCGATGAAGAACGCGGTGATGGATGTTGTCGGCAGTCATTTCCGGCCCGAGTTCGTCAACCGCATCGATGACCTTGTCGTGTTCCACCCGCTGGGCCGCGAGCATATTCGCAAGATCGTCGATATCCAGCTGGCGTACCTGCATGATCGCCTGGCGGATCGCGATATCGGCATCCACCTGTCGAATGCTGCGCGCGACAAACTGGCTGACGCAGGCTTCGATCCGGTGTATGGTGCGCGACCGCTCAAACGAGCGATCCAGCAGCAGGTCGAGAACCCGCTGGCGCAGGAGATTCTCCAGGGCAGGTTCAAGCCGGGAGACGTGATCGAGGTTGGTGTAAGCGACGATCAGCTGGAGTTCCTGAGCGCCGCATAAGGTACAATCACCGGCTATTTTGAGAGACTAAAGATGCCGATCTACGGATACGTATGCAAAAGCTGCGAGCATCGCTTCGATGTCTTGCAGAAAATGAGTGATGATCCGCTCGTCCATTGTCCGGACTGCGGCGAAGCGTCGCTGCAGAAAGAACTTTCTGCGCCAAAGTTTCGGCTGAAGGGTAGCGGCTGGTACGAGACCGACTTCAAGAGCGGCAACAAGCGCAATCTGCACGGTGATCCAGCGTCTTCCGGGAAGACCGGAGACACAGCAAAATCTTCCGACAAGAAAGCGGACAAGAAAGCGGACAAGAAAGCGGACAAGAAAGCCGACAGCAAGGCCGACTCGACGTGAAATCCCCATCCATGAAACGGCTGCGGCGTTACCTGGTTGCCGGTCTCCTGATCTGGGCACCGCTGGCTGTCACCTTTGTGTTGCTGCGATTTGCAGTCAACGTCATGGACAAGACGCTCGCGGTCATTCCGCAGCAGTACCGGCCCGACGAGTTACTCGGATTCCATATTCCGGGGCTTGGCGTCATCCTGACCTTCATCGTGCTGTTTATGACAGGAATGCTGGCGGCCAATTTCGTCGGACGCTACGTTGTCGGCGGCTGGGAATCGCTGCTGGATCGCATCCCGGTCGTACGGACGATCTACGGTGGCGCGAAAAACTTCGCCGAGATCGTGTTCTCGGACTCGAACGATTCGTTCAAGCAGGTGCTGCTTATCGAATACCCGCGCAAGGGGCTCTACAGCCTCGCGTTCCAGACCTCCTCGGAACTGGGCGAGGTCCAGGCACGCACGGGTGGGGACGTCGTCTGCTGCTTCGTGCCGACCACGCCAAATCCGACGTCGGGATTCGTCATCATGGTGCCGCGGAAGGATATAACGGTACTCGATATGGACGTGGATGAAGCGCTCAAGTTGATCATCTCGCTCGGCGTCGTTGTGCCGACCTGGCGCGGAGACCAGACCCGGGAACTGCCTTTCGAGGAGCCGCCAACCGCTTGATAAGCGGCCCCTCAAGCCGTACCATTCCGCCTCCTTTTTTCAGGGTTCTTTTCCCGGAATTTCACCATGCGTACTCATTATTGCGGAGAGATCGACGAGACTCTCACAGGACAGGAAATCGACGTTTGCGGCTGGGTTCACCGGCGGCGCGACCACGGCGGCGTAATCTTCATCGATCTTCGCGATCGGGAGGGGCTGCTGCAGGTTGTTTTCGACCCGGATCGTCCTGAGATATTCGCTGGAGCCGAGCGTATCCGCTCCGAGTACGTCCTGAAGGTGAAGGGCCTCGTGCGTCCGCGTCCGGACGGCACGGTTAACCCGAACATGCGGACCGGCAAGATCGAAGTGCTTGCCCACGAACTCGAGATACTGAACAAGTCCGAGACACCCCCGTTTCACCATGACGAGCAGGCGAATGAGGATATTCGTCTCAAGTATCGTTACCTCGATCTGCGCCGCGAGAACATGCTGGGTAACCTCATGTTGCGTCACAAAGTCACGGTTGCGATGCGCAACTTCCTCGACGGCCACGGTTTCGTCGATGTCGAGACGCCGATGCTGACGCGCGCTACGCCCGAGGGTGCTCGCGACTACATCGTGCCAAGTCGTACGAACCCGGGGCGCTTCTTTGCGCTGCCGCAGTCGCCGCAGATTTTCAAGCAGCTCCTGATGATGTCGGGACTGGATCGCTACTATCAGATCGTGCGCTGTTTCCGCGACGAAGACCTGCGCGCCGATCGCCAGCCTGAGTTCACGCAGCTCGATATCGAGATGAGCTTTGTCGACGAAGCGGGTGTGACAAACACGGTGGAAGATCTCATGCGTCACGTGTTCAAAGCGACACTCGACGTGGACTTGCCGAACCCGTTCCCGCGCATGCCGTATTCAGAAGCTATGCAGCGTTTCGGTTCGGACAAGCCGGACCTGCGCATTGACCTCGAGCTCATTGAAGTTGCGGACCTCATGGCGTCGGTCGAGTTCAAGGTGTTCGCCGGGCCGGCCGCTGACCCTGAAGGTCGCGTCGCCGCACTGTGCGTTCCTGGCGGTGCCGAGATGAGTCGCAAGATCATTGACGACTACACGAAGTACGTCTCACGTTACGGCGCACGCGGACTGGCGTACATCAAGGTCAACGATATTGATGCCGGAGCCGAAGGTCTGCAGTCACCGATTCTGAAATTCCTGCCCGACGATACTGTGCAGGGAATCCTTGAGCGCACAGGCGCCAGGTCCGGCGATCTGATCTTCTTCGGTGCGGACAAGGCAAACGTCGTCAACGACGCGCTGGGTGCACTGCGCTGCAAGGTCGGTGAAGATCGTGGCCTCGTGGCCGAAGGTTGGGCACCGCTCTGGGTTGTCGATTTCCCGATGTTCGAGAAAGACGCAACTGGTAAGCGCTGGACCTCATTGCACCATCCGTTCACCGCGCCGTCGATTGATGACGCCGAAGTCCTCAAAGCAGACCCTGGTAAGGCACTCTCTCGCGCCTACGACATGGTCCTCAACGGATCGGAAATTGGTGGTGGCTCAATTCGTATCCACGACCAGGATATGCAGACCGCGGTGTTCGAGCTGCTGGACATCAGCGACGAAGAGGCGGAAGAGAAGTTCGGCTTCCTGCTGACGGCCCTGCAGTATGGCTGCCCGCCACACGGCGGCGTGGCATTCGGCCTCGATCGTATCGTTATGCTCATGGCCGGTGCCGAGAGCATCCGCGACGTAATCGCGTTCCCGAAGACGCAGACGGCCAGCTGCCCGCTGACTAATGCACCAGGTGTCGTTTCGGCCGAACAGCTCAAGGAAACCGGTATCCGGCTACGCGCTCCGCGCACGGAATGATCGCCATCGGGAAATCCTCTGGCCTTCCTCAGGTGGCCATCACGTATTGCATCGTCCCGCATGCTCCCATTAAACCTGCGGAGATTCTCTCTTTGCCAAGGAGAAAGTAATGAGCAAGAAATTCCTGCTGGCGTTGGTGTCTGCCACGCTGCTGCTGACCGGGTGTTCAACCTTTTGGGACTGGAGTGGTGGTGGCCGAAACGGGACCTCCAGCAGCCTCGTTGACTACCTCTACCCGAATGGTGAAGTGCCGCCTGACATTCAGAACAGCATTCCGTATCTCGAGCTGCCGCTGCGCGTTGGTATTGCGTTCGTCCCAGGTCAGGCAGGCTCCGGTTCGATCTCTGAAGCAACCAAGATGCGATTGCTCGAACAGGTCAAATCCAACTTCGTGGACCGCGAGTACATCGGCCACATCGAGGTGATCCCGGACACCTACCTGCGATCCAGCAAAGGCGTCTCGGGGATGCAACAGGTTGCCCGTCTGTATGGCATGGACGTCATGGCGCTTGTGTCCTATGACCAGGTCGCGGTCAGTGAGGAAAACCCCTCCGGAATACTCTACTGGACGATTGTTGGTTCCTACCTCATCAAGGCAACGTCGAATGAAGTCCAGACCTTTGTCGACACTGCGGTATTTGATGTTGACACTGCGCGGCTGCTTTTCCGTGCGCCCGGCGCGCACGCGATGTCTGACCGCTCGACGCTGGTTGAGGCGGGAGAAGTGGTGCGCAAAGCGAAGGACGAAAGTTTCGCCGCTGCAATGGGCGAGATGACGGCAAACCTGGCAGCAGAACTGGATCGCTTCCGCGAGCGCGTGCAGGAAGATCCGACGGTGGCCGACGTTAAGTGGCGGCCGGGATCGGGTGGTGGATCGTTAGGCTGGCTGACGTTGGGCGTCCTGGCTGTATTTCGGGCGAGACGCGCTATTCCAGATCGGCGGGCAGCATAGGCGTGGACAGCATTGCCTCAAAGCGCGCCCAGCGTTCGTCGATATCGGCGCCACCGCGTTCTACGTAGTCGGTGACCATGACCTTGCCGTGGTTGTAGTTAATGACGTAGCTGCGGTACGCATCAATGAACCGGGTTCTCTGCAGTGACTTGTCTTCACGCATCATGCTGTAGGTCTGCAGCCACTTGGCTGCTTCCTCGCGCGTCATCTCGCCGTTGAGGTAATCACGAGCGGCCTCGTTGCCCGCGAAATTAAGTTGACCAGTGAGTGCCGCGACCTCGTAGTAGCGATCGGCGGTTCCGGCGTCCAGGCCCGCAAGCGGAAAGAGCACGGCTTTCTCAAAGTCGGCGCGCTCCGCGCCAGGGAATGCCAGGTCGATGCCGTAGTTGCCGCTGCCTTCCGCGATCAGCGACTGCGGGCTGAACAGCGGGTACAGCGAGAACTCGAGCCAGCCGGCATCATTAACGAGGTTCTTCTCAAGCAGTGCGTTAAACGTGTGGTGCCCGGGATAGCCCTCGTGGCAACCGAGGTCGACAGCGCGGCTGATGTAAATCGGGAAATCGGTGTTCACCTGGATCAGGCTGATCGCGTTGCCCTGGTACCAGTTATAGCCGGACCAGGGTTTGTCATTGACGTACTCGATCGTGAATGACTCGCCTTCGGGAAGATCGATGTGCAGCAGGGTGCGCTTGCGGCACTCAGCCATCGCGGCTTCGAAGACAGCAGGCAGCCGGTCGGGCGGAATGACGAACTGGTTGTTGAAATCCTCCACGCGCTTGCTCAATGGCTCGTCGCCCGGGAGCAGGGCGTCGAGCTCCTGCAGGATCGTCTCGAAATGAGCAGCATCATTGTCAGGCGCCGCGCTGCCGAACAACGCCATGGACTCGTCATCGAAGCTAAGAAACTCACCTTTATTGATAGCGATGCGCGTATCGAGCGCTTGCAGGCGGGCGATGAGCCCGGCAATACGCATGCCGAACATCTCGTCATCACCCGTGTCGATCGCGGCCAGCCTTTCTGCAAGATCAGCTGACGCGGTCAGGATCTGGTCCAGGCTCAAGCGCAGTTTCTTTCGCGGCGGCCTGCAGTTCCTCCGGCCCGAAATACGCGTCGACATGCCCGCTGTCATGCAGGCCCATCGAGAGCTCAAGGTAGAGGTACTCGCGAGCAAGTTCGTCCATGTCGGGTGTTGCCGAACCACATGCAGCGAGAACCAGCGCGCACAAGAGCGCAATTAGTCTTTTAGTCATCGAGTTTCTTCAGTTTGTACAAGGCAGCCAGTGCCTCGCGGGGTGACAGTGAATCGGGGTCGAGGGCATCAACTGCGTCCCGCAACGCATCATCCTCGATGGTTTCTTCGACGCTGAAGTCGAGCTGCGTCTGCGGGTTGTTCGCCTGGACAGCCTGTTGTGACTCGAGTGTCTTGAGATAGCGCTTGGCGCGCCGAATGACATCGCCCGGGACACCGGCCAGCGCCGCTACTTGCAGGCCATAACTCTGGTTTGCCGGCCCCGGCCTGACCGAGTGCAGGAAGACGAGCTGCCCGTTGTGCTCGGTTGCGTCGAGATGCACGTTGCCACAGGCAGGCAATTCCTGTGCGAGTGCCGTCAGCTCAAAGTAGTGCGTCGCGAACAGCGTGAACGCCCTGGCCTTTTCACCCATGTGATGTGCTGCGGCCCAGGCGAGCGACAGGCCGTCGAATGTGCTCGTGCCGCGGCCAATCTCATCCATCAGAACGAGGCTCTGCTCTGTCGCGTTGTTCAGGATGGTCGCCGTCTCGGTCATCTCGACCATGAACGTCGAACGGCCGCCGGCCAGATCGTCGGACGCGCCGATACGCGTGAAGATCCGGTCGATCGGCCCGACGCGCAGCCTGTCGGCAGGCACGAACGAGCCGATGTGGGCGAGGATGACGATTAGCGCTGTTTGTCGCATGTACGTCGATTTACCGCCCATGTTTGGGCCGGTAATCACCAGCAGGCGTTTCGCTTCGTCGAGCGCTACGTCATTGGCGATAAAAGGTGTCTCGATAACCTGCTCGACGACGAGGTGGCGGCCACCTTCGATCTCGATACAAGGAGTACGGCTGATCTCGGGCTCCGTGAGTCGCAGTGTCTGGGCGCGTTCGGCGAAACACGCCAGCACGTCGAGTTCGGCGAGGCCGCTCGCACAGAGCTGCAGTTCGCCCAGCACTTCATGCAGCAGGTCGAGCAGCTGCTCGTACAGGAACTTCTCGCGGGTCAGGGCGCGTTCGCGGGCGCCGAGGACCTTGTCCTCGAACTCTTTCAGCTCGGGCGTGATGTATCGCTCGGCCGCCTTGAGCGTTTGCCGGCGCACGTACTCAACGGGCGCCTTGTCTGCCTGTGCCTTGCTGATCTCAATGTAGTAACCGTGCACGCGGTTGTAGCCAAGCTTTAATGTGGCGATGCCGGTACGTTCTTTCTCACGCTGCTCGAGGTCGACAAGATACTGGTCGGCGTTTTCCGCGATGGAGCGCAGGTCATCGAGCTCCTCGTCATAGCCAGGCGCGATAACGCCGCCATCGCGAATCAGCATGGGCGGGTTGTCGATCACCGCCTTGTTGAGCAGGTGATACTGCTGACGATGTTCCCCGACCTGCTCGGCCAGGTCTGCCAGCAGCGGCGATTCAATGCTCGCCAGGTGCTGGCGCAATGCGGGCAGTCGGGACAGTGCTTCGCAGAGCTGCCTGAGGTCACGTGGTCGGGCGGAGCGCAATGCAACGCGCGACAGAATGCGTTCGACGTCACCGATGCCGTGCAGTTGCTCCTGCAGGGCGTCCACTGCACCACTGCCGAGCAGCACATCGATGGCCTGGTAGCGGGCACTCAACACGGCGATGTCGCGCAACGGCCTCTGAATCCAGCGGCGCAGCAGGCGACTGCCCATTGCTGTCTGACAGTGATCCATGACGCCGGCCAGCGTGTGCTGGTGATGGCCGCTCAGGGATGCCTCGAGTTCGAGGTTGCGGCGCGTCGGACCGTCCATGATGACGGCGTCGTCGCGAATCTCGACACGAATCGACTGCAGGTGCGGCAGGGCTGCCTTCTGCGTATCCGTGACGTACTGAAGCAGGGCGCCCGCGGCCGCGACACCGTGCACGAACTCCTCGCAGCCGAAACCGGACAGGTCGCGCGTGCCGAACTGATTGCACAGCAGGCGCGAGGCACTGTCATGTTCGAAGTGCCAGGGCGGCCGCCGCGTGACGCGAATGTGCTCGCTGAACGCGCCGTCGAGCGGGTCGTCTTCGTCGACGATGAGTTCAGCCGGCCGCAGGCGTTCGATTTCTCCCTGGACAGCTTCGAGATCGGGTGCCTCGGTCAGGCGGAAGCGGCCCGCCGAGAGATCCAGCCACGCGATGCCATAGGTCTCGCCGCTTTTAAATACCGCGGCCACGACATTGTCGCGCTCGGCTGAGAGCAGGGCCTCATCGGTGAGCGTGCCCGGCGTGACGATGCGCGTGACCTTGCGCTCGACGGGGCCTTTGCTGGTCGCCGGGTCACCAACCTGCTCGCAGATCGCGACCGACTCGCCCTTGCGGACGAGCTTGGCGAGGTAGCCTTCCGCGGCGTGGTAGGGCACCCCGGCCATCGGGATTGGGTTGCCACCGGACTTGCCCCGCGATGTGAGCGTAATATCCATGAGTGACGCTGCGCGTTTGGCATCGTCGTAGAACAACTCGTAGAAGTCACCCATGCGATAGAACACGAGCATGTCCGGGTACTCGGCCTTGATGGCGAAGTACTGGCGCATCATGGGAGTATGTACGGCGGAGACTTCAGCTTTCATCGACAACATTTATTATTATGGGCAAGTGAAAATACTGCATGTCGAAACCGGGCGCCATTTTTTGGGCGGCCCGCAGCAGGTTATCTACCTGATCAACGCCTTACGTGAGCGTGGCCACGAGAGCATCCTCGTTTGTCCGCCTGATTCGGGCATCGACACGGTTGCCCGGGAGAATGGCATCCGCGTCCACAATCTCTTCTGCGCCGGCGACCTGGACCTGCCGTTTGCCTACCGCTTGTCGCAGTTTCTGAAGGAGCAGAAACCGGACCTCGTGCACTGTCACAGTCGCAGAGGCGCGGACATTCTTGGTGGTCTCGCGGCGAGCCTGGCGGATATTCCTGCTGTCGTTTCAAGGCGAGTCGACAACACCGAGATGCGGGTCATGGCCGCCATTCGTTATCGGCCGTTCCGAAAAGTTATCGCGATTTCTGAGGCGATAGCGGAGGTTTTGCGCGACCGGGGTGTGGAAGAGGAACGCGTCGAGATTATTCGCAGCGCGGTCGATGTTGAGGCGTTTTCCGAGGCCGTTGATTGCACTGCCATACGTCGGGAGTTTGGTCTCTCCAAGGGCGACTTCGTGATCGCCGCGGCCGGCCAGCTTATTCCACGCAAGGGGCATCAATTCCTGTTGCAGGCCGTCGCGGATCTCACGGACCGGTACCCGCAGATTCGGCTCATCGTGTTTGGCGAGGGCTACCTGAATAACCAGCTGCGTGCTCAGTCCGCGTCACTGGGGCTGGGTGATGTTGTGCAGTTCGCCGGATTTCGCGAGGACCTGGATTCCTATGTGTCGTGCTTCGACCTGTTCGCACATCCTGCGCTCGCCGAGGGCCTGGGCGTTGCTGCACTGAAGGCGGCTGCGGCCAGCGTGCCCGTTGTTGGCTTTGCTGCGGGCGGTATGGTCGAGGCAGTAGCGGATGGGCAGACGGGATTGCTCGTCGCGCCCGAGGACAGCGACGCGCTGGGCGCCGCGATAGCGCGCTTCATCGACGATCCCGCACTCGCGGCGGCGTTCGGCAGGGCCGGCAGGGAACGGATGCAAAATGAGTTCTCGGTCGCTACGATGGTGGACAGGCATGTAGCGTTGTATGAGGCACTGCTGTCTAACCTGGGGGAAACATGAAGAATCACTATTCTCGTCGGCACATCTTGCGAAGCGGCGCAGCGGCGGCTGCCCTGTCGGCCGTTCCACCTTTGGCGTTCGGCCAGGAGCTTAACTACAAGCCCGCAGTGCCCGGGCGGCCGGTGCCGGCGATGTCTGCGTTCGGCAAGACCAGTAACGCTGAAGAGGTCACGATGGGGTTGGATCTCGCGGGCAAAACGGCGCTCGTCACCGGCTGTAATTCCGGGCTGGGCCTCGAATCAATGCGCGTGCTCGCATTACGCGGTGCGCATGTCATCGGTGCGGCACGCACCGCAGAGAAAGCAAAAGCGGCCTGCGAGTCGGTCGAGGGCAAGACCACGCCGCTTGTTGTCGAGCTGACGGATCTGCCGGGCATTGTCACCGCGGCTGACCAGGTCGCTGCAATGGATATTCCGATCGACATGCTGATGCTCAACGCCGGCATCATGGCGCTGCAGGAGCTGCGGCTTGCGAACGGCGTCGAGAGGCAGTTTGCCGTCAACCACGTAGGTCATTTCCTGCTGGCCAACCGGCTTCTTGAGCGGGTAATCGCAGCAGACGCCGGCCGCGTCGTGGTTGTCAGCAGCGGTGCGCATCGGTGGGCGCCAGACGAAGGTATCCAGTTCGACAACCTGGACGGCGCGAGTGGTTACGACCCGTGGCAGGCCTACGGTCAGTCCAAGGTCGCGAACGGCCTGTTTTCGCGGGAACTGGCGCGGCGTCTTGGCGATACAAAGGCCACGTCGAACTCCCTGCATCCTGGCGTCATACCCACTAACCTGTCGCGGCACTTGCCACCACGCGACATCGACCCGAACGACCCACGATACAAGACGATTCCGCAAGGCGCGGCGACCCAGTGCTATGTTGCGACCAGTCCTGACCTCGAGCGTGTTACCGGATACTATTTCTCGGACTGCAATCCGGCAGAGCCCAGTCACCATATGCAGGACGACGATATGGCAGCGAAGCTCTGGGCGGTTTCCGAAGAGCTGGTCGCGGACTACCTCTGACCTTCATGGCGGACTACGCATCACTGCAAAAACTGGCCGAAGCCGTTGTTACGGATCTCACTGCAGCAAGGAAGGCGGTGTCCACGGCAGAATCCTGCACGGGCGGCTGGATCGCAAAGAGCATTACTGACGTGGCAGGCAGTTCGGCCGTTTTCGGTTACGGCGTAGTGAGTTATTCCAATGGCGCCAAGGAATCGATCCTGGGTGTGAAGAACGAAACGCTTGAAGCGCATGGTGCTGTCAGCAAACCGGTCGTGGAAGAGATGGCAAAAGGCGTTTTGCGCCTCAGCGGCGCTGACATCGCGGTGGCTGTCAGCGGCGTGGCCGGTCCGGACGGTGGCACTGAAGACAAGCCGGTCGGCACCGTGTGGTTTGCCTGGGCGGTCAGAGATGGCGCCGCGGCGCTTATCGATACCAGCTGCGAGCATTTTTCGGGCGACCGTGACCTGGTGCGCGAACTGACAGTGGCGCATGCCCTGCAGGGCGTACTGGAGCGCATCGAAGCATGAGCACGAAGCGCCTGTTCTTCGCTCTATGGCCGGATCACCGGCAGCGTGAACGACTGCGCGACGTCGTCGGCTCCGTTGCGAAAACCGTCGAGGGCCGGGTGGTTGACCGGCGTAACTGGCATGTCACGCTGGCGTTTATCGGACCGTTTCCCGAGAACCGGGTTCCTTACCTGCTCGAGCGGGCAGAAGAGATCACGGTCGAGCCGTTCAGACTGAATTTCGACCGGCTCGAGTACTGGCCCCGGCCGAGAGTCGCGAGCCTGAGCGCGGCCACCGTGCCGGACGAACTGCAGGCGCTGGTCGACTCGTTGAACGAGGTGATCGCCGATCTTGGGCTCAAGCCAGAGGACCGGAATTACCGCCCCCACATCACCGTGGTGCGCAACGCCCGGTCCTTTGTGACCGAACGATTGACGCAAAGAGTCCAGACCCAGTGGTCGAGCTTCGAACTCATGGAGTCGGTGTCCGGGCCCGGCGGAGTCAGCTACAGCCCGCTTAAACAATAGCTTGAGCGCCTTTTCGAGAATCTGCAGAGATTGGCCGGATTTGGCCCTCCTGAAAGCTACTATTGACGCGGCTTCCATGAAATAATACTGTGCAAATCCACAGTATCTTTAACTACCGCCTTTCGGCGCCCAAATACGACCAGAATAACGGACGGGAAATAATGGACGATAATCGCAAAAAAGCACTCGCACAGGCATTAGGCCAGATCGAAAAACAGTTTGGTAAAGGCTCTGTCATGCGCATGGGAGACAGCCCGGCATCCAGGGATATCGAGGCAATTTCCACGGGTTCGATCGGTCTGGATGTCGCATTGGGTATCGGCGGACTGCCCAGAGGTCGCGTTGTCGAGATCTACGGTCCGGAATCGTCGGGTAAGACGACGCTGACGCTCCAGGTGATTGCAGAAGCACAGAAACTTGGCGGCACGGCAGCCTTTGTCGATGCCGAGCACGCGCTCGACCCTGGCTACGCCGAGAAGCTCGGTGTCAACGTCGATGAGTTGCTGGTTTCGCAGCCCGACACGGGCGAGCAGGCCCTCGAAATCACCGACATGCTGGTGCGCTCGGGTGCCGTCGACATTGTCGTCGTGGACTCCGTTGCAGCGCTGACGCCGAAGGCCGAGATCGAAGGTGAGATGGGCGATTCGCACATGGGCCTGCAGGCACGCCTCATGTCGCAGGCGCTCAGGAAACTCACCGCCAATATCCAGCGTTCGAACACGATGGTGGTCTTCATTAACCAGATCCGTATGAAGATTGGCGTCATGTTCGGCAGCCCGGAAACAACGACCGGCGGTAACGCACTCAAGTTCTACTCCTCGGTTCGCCTCGATATTCGCCGCATCGGCGCTATCAAGAAGGGCGATGAAGTTATTGGCAACCAGACCCGCGTCAAGGTTGTAAAGAACAAGGTATCGCCGCCGTTCAAGCAGGCCGAGTTCGAGATTCTCTATGGCTTTGGTATTTCGCGCCTGGGCGAGATCATCGACCTTGGTGTCCAGCACGGCATCGTCGACAAGGCCGGCTCCTGGTACAGCTACGGCGACGACCGCATCGGCCAGGGTAAGGAAAACGTTCGCGAGTTCCTGAAAAATCATCCGGAAATGGCCGAGGAGATCGAAGGCCGGATTCGTTCGAAGCTGCTGCCGAGTAAGGCTGAAATCGCCGAGAAAGCGGCCGAAGTCGCCGAGAAAGCGGCCGATGATGCCGAGAAAGCAGCCGGTGATGCCGCAAAGGTTGCAGAGGCCTAAGCTGCAAGCTCTCCACGAAGAAATCAGCGATCTTCTTTCTCACAAAGAGGAAGAAGATCGCTTTGCTTCGCCCGTCGAGGCCCGGAAGAAGGCCATGGACTTCCTGGCCCGCCGCGAATACGGCCAGACCGAGCTCATCAGGAAGCTGGCCGACAAGGGTTTTGAGCGAGACGTAGCGGCTGAGGCCGTCACCCAGCTCACCGAAGAAGGTCTGCAGAGCGACCAGCGTTTTGCAGAGAGCTTCGTCCAGTCGCGTATCAACCAGGGCAAGGGCCCGGTCCGCATTCGGCTGGACCTCGGACAACGCGGTATCAGCGAGTCGATGGTCGAGCTTGCCATCGAGGAGGCGGACCCTGACTGGTGCGCCCTGGCCCGGGAACAACGGCACAAGAAATTCGGCACATCCTCCCCCTCCGACTTCAAGGAAAAGGCTCGCCAGATGCGGTTTCTCCAGTACCGCGGTTTCGAGCAAGACCATATTCAGTCAGCGTTCTAGTATTTTTCCGGCCAACAGTTACCATACGCCCCATGAAAACCATGACGAGCAACGAGCTCCGCCAGGCGTTCCTGGACTTTTTTAGCGAACACGGCCACGAAGTCGTCGCGAGCTCTCCATTGGTGCCGGGTAACGACCCGACGCTGCTGTTCACCAATGCCGGCATGGTGCAGTTCAAAGACGTATTTCTGGGCGATGACAAGCGCAGCTACTCGACCGCAGCTTCGTCGCAGCGTTGCGTCCGTGCCGGCGGCAAGCACAACGACCTCGAGAACGTCGGCTATACCGCCCGCCATCACACCTTCTTCGAGATGCTCGGCAACTTCAGCTTCGGCGATTACTTCAAACGCGAAGCCATCCAGTACGCCTGGGATTTCCTGACGGTCACGCTGGGCCTGCCCGAAGAACGCCTGTGGGTCACTGTCTTCGAAGACGATGACGAGGCGGCGGACGTCTGGCTCAAGGAAATGAAAATCGATCCGAAGCGCTTCTCGCGTCTCGGGGCAAAAGACAATTTCTGGGCCATGGGTGACACCGGTCCGTGCGGACCGTGTAGCGAGATCTTCTTCGACCATGGCGCAGACGTCGCGGGTGGACCTCCGGGGTCGCCGGATGAAGACGGCGATCGTTACGTCGAGGTCTGGAACCTCGTGTTCATGCAATTCGATCGTTCGGCCGATGGCAAGATGACGCCATTACCGAAACCGTCGGTCGATACCGGCATGGGGCTTGAGCGTATCGCGGCTGTCATGCAGCAGGTGCACAGCAACTACCAGATCGACCTCTTCGCAAACCTGATCCAGGCGACCGCCGATGTACTGGGCGTGAAGAACGATGGATCGAGTTCGCTCAACGTTATCGCAGATCACATCCGGGCCTGCTCCTTCCTGATTGTCGACGGCGTATTGCCCGGCAACGAGGGCAGGGGCTATGTGTTGCGTCGCATCATTCGTCGCGCCATTCGCCACGGTAAGAAACTCGGTACGGACGGACTGTTCTTCAACAAGCTCGTTGCGCCGCTGGTCAAGGAAATGGGCGGCGCTTATCCCGAGCTCGTCAAGGCGCAGGCGCATGTTGAGAAGGTGCTCGCGAAAGAAGAAAAACGTTTCGCCGAGACGCTCGATCAGGGCATGGAAATTCTCGAAGCTGCGATCGCCGATCTGGATGGCAAGCAGTTGCCCGGCGATGTCGTGTTCAAACTCTACGACACCTACGGGTTCCCGGTGGACCTTACGGCGGACGTCGCCCGTGAACGAGAGCTGACCATCGATCAGGCCGGCTTCGAGGCCGCCATGCAGGGCCAGCGCGACAAGGCGAAGGCCGCCAGCAAGTTCAGTGCGATCAGTGGTGATGCGCTGAAGACGGACGCGAAGACCGAGTTCCTTGGTTACGACGCGACGGAAAGCGCGTGCGAGGTGGTTGCGCTGTTCAAGGACGGTGAGTCGGTCGACGAGCTTGCCGACGGCGACGAAGGTGCTGTCGTCCTGGCATCGACGCCGTTCTATGCGGAGTCAGGCGGACAGATCGGCGACAAGGGCATTCTTGTTGACGACGGCAAACTCTTCCGCGTGGATGACACGCAGAAGAGCGGCGACGCCAACGTACATTTCGGCACCGTCGAGCAGGGCGCCCTCAAGGTGGGTGACAACATCGAGGCGGTTGTCGATGCGGAACGCCGCCAGGCTATACGGCTCAATCACTCAGCAACGCACCTGATGCATGCCGCACTGCGAAACGTGCTCGGCGACCATGTAACCCAGAAGGGGTCACTCGTCGCGCCGGATCGCCTGCGTTTCGACTTCTCGCACTACGAGGGCGTGACGCCCGAGCAATTGCAGGAGATCGAGGATCGCGTGAATACCGAGATTCGCAAAAACATTGCGGCCGACACAAACCTGATGACCTACGACGATGCGATCGAATCCGGCGCCATGGCCCTGTTCGGCGAGAAGTACGGCGACAAGGTTCGCGTCCTGCGCCTCGGCGATTTCTCGGTTGAGTTGTGCGGCGGCACGCATGTCGAGCGCACCGGTGATATCGGCGTGTTTAAAATTACCCACGAAGGTGGCGTTGCCTCCGGCGTGCGGCGCATCGAGGCGGTTACAGGGCAGGGTGCCCTGGAATGGATCGACGCCAACCAGCGGACGCTGGGGGACCTGGCTGGCATGCTGCGCAGCACTCCCGACCAGGCCGCTGCGAAGGTTGATGCTTTGCTCAGGCGCAACAAGGATCTTGAGAAGGAACTGGCAGCGGCCAAACAGGCACTTGTCACCGGGCAGACAACCGATCACTCCGACGCCGTCGAGGAAATTGCCGGCATCAAGGTGCTGGCCACTCGCATGGACGGCGCCGACGCCAAGACGCTCCGCGACGCGGTCGACAAGTTCAAGGACAAGCTGCAGAACGCCGTGGTCGTGCTGGGCTCGGTGGATGACGGCAAGGTTCGGCTGGCTGCTGGCGTGACCAAAAACAACACCGACAAGATTCGTGCGGGCGACCTGATCAAGCCCGTGGCGGAGCAGGTTGGCGGCAAAGGCGGCGGGCGGCCGGACTTCGCCCAGGCCGGCGGCGTCGACGCCTCGAAACTTGATCAGGCGCTCAAATCGGTCGCCGGCTGGGTCGCAGCGCAACTCTCCTAGCGCACAGATCGCCAAAATCAGCTAGTATTACAACAGTTTAAGGAAGTACGACGCGTAATAAGAACGAGGCTTGGAGCCTCGCCAGGCAGGAGTAGGAAGCTATGCTGATTCTGACGCGACGCGCTGGAGAGACGGTCATGATCGGGAGCGATATCACGATCACCGTCCTGGGGGTCAAGGGAAATCAGGTCCGTATCGGGATCAATGCACCCAAAGACGTCGCAGTGCACCGGGAAGAGATCTACGAGCGAATCCAGAGCGAAAAGGCCTCGGGAGAGGCGCCGGAATCCGATTAATCGGATAGGCTGGATAAGCGCTTTACCTCAAGTAACCCTATGAGTATTATTGCCGCCCCGCGGAGGCCCGCAGGGTGGCGGGAACGAACACATCGGAGAGATGGCTGAGTGGTCGAAAGCGCTCCCCTGCTAAGGGAGTAAGGGTTAAAAGCCCTTCGAGGGTTCGAATCCCTCTCTCTCCGCCAACAAATTTAAAGGCCCCCTTTTGGGGGCCTTTTTTATTCCTTCGACTTCACCAGCAATCGCTTCCCGACAAAGTCGATCACAAAGTCGCGCTTGCGGAAAAGGTCCGTACCGGCGATGGCGGCAGGCATGCGGTTAAGGCCCAGCGCATCAAACACCGGGAAATCGCCGATCAGAAAAGTCCTGTGACGCCAGTGCATGTTGGTGATCTGTAATTGCCAAACGATAAGTTCGGTCGTAACAATAGCTCTGCCGAATGCACCCCAGATGTCAGTCTTTTCTCGAGGCTTTGGTGTACGGATGCCGATGGACCTCGCTGCCCGCCGATTCATGAGGTTCACGCTCGCGCCGAGATCGAACAGGGTGGGAATGCGGGTGGAATTGATAATCATGTCAAAGGCGTAGACGGTTGCTCCCGCATCGCCAATTCGAAGTTCGTACAGGTCGACCCTGTTCCAGCCATCGTAGTATTTCTCCCGGACGAGTTCCTTTGGGTAGAGGCGTACGACACGCTCATCATGGGAGTACAGAACGGCGTATTGGCTCAGGAAGTCCACGCCGAGAACGCCGTCGATCGCGTCTGCGACGGGCGAGTTCTCCGGCAGAACAGCAACCCGGGCAGCGTTCCACACTTCGCCTCCAACGCCAATTTGGGAGACCTCGGCCAATGGGAAGCTACCGGAGCTGGTCATGCCGAGAACGCGGACGACTTCCCCGCTGGTAACCTCGATGGACGCCTTGGCTGTTGCCTGCTCAAACACCACGGAAATGCTCGCACCGGTGTCCAGTGCGAATTCGAAAGGCCCCTGGCCGTTCAGCGTGGTTTCAACCAAGATGTGGCCTGACTCACCTGTCCGGAGCGGTATGACGGCTAAGGCACCGTCGTCCTCGAACACAAGCTGGTTGCCGGCACATCCCGGGAGAATGAGCGCCACGGCGAGCCATGCGATGGTCCTTGCCATCCGTACATGAAAGCACTGCAATGAGCCGCGCGCAATCAAGAGAATGCACCCAGAAATGGCTTTACCTTGTGGGGGCAGATCAGTAACATGTGCGGCCCTGCGAGGGGCTCCGCCTCCGCAGGAGGGCCTTCAGGCCCGAACACAGAACAATGCGCCCGTAGCTCAGCTGGATAGAGTACTCGGCTACGAACCGAGCGGTCGGGAGTTCG
>CAVROF010000004.1:0-47094 GCA_963722775.1 uncultured Gammaproteobacteria bacterium | reverse complement strand
TAACTGTAATTTCGAGATATCAGCCAGCCGCGGGTAATAAAGACGCGAAAGAAATTTCCGCCCATCGCCTCGGTTCGCTATGCGCAACGATGCTTTACGTTCCTCTTTTCAGGACTCTGCCTGGGAACTCGCTGGTTCTTGCTCCCGCATCGATCGCAGGGACGCCGCCAATAATGACATAGGAAAACCCGGTAGCGTATTGATGAGGGTGCGCCCAGTCATCGTTATCGTCCACGGTGTTGGGATCGAATATCACGATGTCAGCGGTCATGCCCACTGCCAGGGTTCCCCTGGTCAGGAGATTTATGCGACTTGCCGGCATCCCGCTCATCTTGTGGACAGCATCTTCGAGACTCAACACCCTGTCGTCGCGCACATACTTGCCAAGCACCCTCGGAAAGGTCCCGTAGTTACGCAGGTGTGGGACATTATTGCCGTAGGGAACCGCAGAACCATCCGACGCAATACTCGTAAACGGCGCCGTCATGATGCGCCGCACGTCTTCCTCAACCATCATGTGGTAAATCGCAGAACCACCACCGTCGTACAGGATTTCCATAGCGACTTCGGCACCATTTTCGATCGTCGGCTCACGACCGTTCATCACGGTTACTTCCGCCATGGTTTTGCCGGCGTACTCCGGATGCTTCGGAAATGACGCCACTGTTATTCGTGACAGGTCTCCAGCCGCTCGCGCGCCATTCAATATGGCCATGGACTCAGCCTTGATGCGGGCACGTGTTTCAGGGTCGTCAAGCCGTGCCTGAAAATCTTCCCTGCTGCCAGCCCGCGCCCAGGCAGGAATGACATTCGCCAGCCCGGTACTGGCTGCCGTATAGGGATACTGATCAACGGTCACATCCAGTCCCTCCAACCTCGCGGACTCGACGAGGCCCAGTGTGACCGTGCTATCGCCCCACATGCTGTTGTCAGCCACTTTGAAATGCGAAAGGTGTATCGGCAATCCGGCTTCTCGACCAATCGAAAGCGCTTCCTGGATGGCCTCGATGATCTTGTCGAATTCGCTCCGCATGTGGCTCGCGTAAATACCGCCTTCGGCCGCCACGACCCGAGCTAACGAGATAACCTCGTCCGTCTCGGAGTAGGTTCCCGGCAGGTAGGTCAACCCGGTCGACATGCCGAACGCTCCGTCAATCATTGCAGCCTTTACGAGCGCGTCCATTTGCGCCTGCTCGTCAGGTGTCGGTGCTCTGTTGTCGTTCCCCATCACTTCAGAGCGCACGGCATTGTGGCCAATCAGCATGCCCAGGTTGAGCGCGATCCCGGTCTCTTCGATCGAGTGGAAGTACTCGTCCAGATGCACCGGCGAAATTCCACAGTTCCCGGCCAGCAACGTGGTAACGCCCTGGCGAAGATAATTCTCAACACCCGGGTTGTCCCTGATATTTCGATCGGCATGATTGTGAAGGTCGACGAATCCCGGCGCGACGATAGAACCTCTGGCATCGATAACCCGCAATGCACCGGCTTCAGCGATGTCGCCTATCTCGACAATTTTGTCGCCAACGACGGCGATATCGGCCTTATAGGCAGGCGCCCCCGAACCATCGACTATGGTGCCGTTGAGAATCAGCAGGTCGAAGGTTGGGGCCGCAGGCGGCGAAGCACTGCAGGCGCTGAGCACTATTATCAGTCCCGACAGAGCACCGAGCTTTTGAAACAGCTTCATCGTGACCCCAGGTAGCTGGCTATTCCGGAATTCTACTCGAAATTACAGCGCGTTGACCGTCACCGAGAGTTTGTCCAGTTCGCGAGCGTTCATGATCAGCATCTGCAAGCGGTTTTCGATATTGCCCATACTCGTATCGGGATCGAAGTCGAGAGACAGAATCTGGATGTGCGGGTACACGTCCTTCGCCAGCCGGATCACGCCCCGCCCAAAAATATGATTCGGCATACAGCCAAATGGCTGGACGACGACAAAGCTGTGCAATCCGTGCGATGCGGCATGCATTATCTCGCCTGGAATCAGCCAGCCCTCTCCGTCGAGGTGAATCCGGTCAATATGCGGTTTGACACCCTCGTAGAGCTCATGGGCACTGACTCGTGGCCGATATCGCGAATAGCCAGCCATTATTTTCTCCGCGGTCATCCGCGTGCGCTCAAACATGCGATCACCAACCTTGTTGACCAGGCTGAGGAGGAGCGACTTGTCCTCAAAATACTGAGACTTCTCTTCGCGACCCCGAATGAACCCGCAGTGGAAGAAATCGGACAGGCGGGTACCAAGCACTTCCATGCCCTGTTCTTCGAGATACTGTTCGAGGTTGTAATTCGCGCTCGGGTGGACCGCCAGGAGTATCTCGCCGAGTACCATGACCAGCGGTTTGCGTGGACCTTTCCGCAGCGGGATGCGATTGAACGCCACAACCGCAGATTCGAGTGTTTCCCACACCCCGCTGAGACTGTGTGGCAGCGTCCGGCAAAGCGCTTCGAGAGCGGCTGTGTATTCTGTTTCAGCATCCCCCGCCCTCAGCTCGTAGGGCCGGGTGCTGTGGCGCAGATCCTCGAGGGCGTCCAGCACAGCGAGGCCGTACAAAATACGCCGCTGCATGCGTGCGTCGACCTTAAAGCCGGGGTGGACGTCGCCAAGTTCATTGCCCGTGGTAACGATTGGAATCTCGGCATAGCCGGCGGCATCTAGTGCAATTCGCGAGATCATCGCGTATTGGCCGGCACGGCAGGTCTTGCAGTTCTGATGCATCCCGAGCGAGATCTTGCTCGGGTCCAGGTCCTCGGACTCCATGACACGCAGGAATTCCCCAACATTGATTTGTGCGGGGAAACAAATATCGTTATGAAGATACAGTTTGCCCAGTTCGATCGCCCGATCGTCCGCCAGCGGCAATACCCTGATCTTAAAACCACGCCCCTCAAATATCGCCCCGATCATGGTGGAGAACCCGACGCTGAGGTTGGGGATGAACACCGTGCGTTCTTGCTTGTCTTTTGCCGTGAACATTGCCGGCGACATGCAACTGTTGGCTTCCACTTTCGACCGTTTGTCTCGGCGCTGTCGAACCGTATCCACGAATGACAGGATACGAATGCGCAGTGGTCCGCGAACATCGCTTTCATCCAGCTTCAGGATCAGCATCTGTTTCCCCGCCCGCTGCACGAGGCGCTGGAGCTCATCGCTAACGACGGCATCGTGGCCACAGCCAAAGCTGGTTATTTGCGCCAGTTCCAGATGGGGATGCCGTGCAACGACGCGGGCTGCCGCGTAGAAGGTCGCCTGGATATTGCTATTGATCCGAACCCGGACAGTGCTCAGATCTTCCTTGCTCAACTCTGGCAGTGCGTCGGCGGGAATGACGGGTACCCCGAGGCGCACGAAGTACTTGCCAAGATGGTGATTAATGAGCGGATCGTTCTGATACGGCCTCATGCAAAGCACGACAGCAATACCACCCGCTGCTTCGACCTGCGTTATGACTCTCTTTGCCCTGTTTTCAAGCGCACTCTGGAAAGCAGACTGACAACCATCGGCCTCCCGAATCGCTTGCTGAACAAGATGACTCTCTATGCCAAATGTCTTCCCAAAGTAACGAATCAGCTGCTTTTCGCGCATCACTGCGTTCTTCCACAGGAACGGCGGTGTGTCTTGCGGTATGTCGGTCGGAATGTTGGTCTTCAGCACAAGTCCATAGCCGTGAAGTACAGCGCAGGGATAGTCCTCGTCCAGCTGAGGAAATTGCGACAGGCTGTTCATGACGTTAGGCGTGAAGATTCGGTCGACTTTCTGCTCGATCAGGGACAGGTAGTGGCCATGGGCGAGTTTCGCCGGGAAGCAAACCGTATCGGAAGGGATCGTCGCCAACCCGTTTTCGAATACTTCGTGACTGCTCTTGCCAGAGACCTTGACGTCAAAGCCTAAGGCTCTGAACAAGCCCCTCCAGAACGGCAGACGCGTCCAGGCATCCAGCGCCCTGGGTATCCCGACCGTGATGTCACGCGCCGGACACACAGGCGAGACCTCGTAGTCCTTGAGGATCAACCGCTCGCGCTCTTCCACGAGGTTGGGAACGCTCAGGATTCGCTGGGTCGCACACTTCACCTGCTCCCTGACCGATTCATCCGACAGATCGCCGATGATCTCCCCGCGTTCGCAGCGGTTTCCCTGGACGTAATGCGTCCCGTCCGCGAAATGAACGACACTCCTGTTACAGTGATTCGCGCAGAACGGGCAGCGCTTGCCCGACTCCTCCCGGTAATCCAGCGTCTCCAGCTTGTCCAGCCCAAGGAAAGAGCTCTCTTGCTGCGCGCCGCACTGTTCTTTCGTCAATAGCGCTACGCCAATGGCACCCATGAGTTCGGCATAGGGAGCACGCGTTATCTCCTTTTGCGTGTGCAGTTCCATCGCCCTCAGGATAGCGTCGTTCTTGAAGGTGCCACCCTGCACAACGATATGGTCGCCCAGTGCCGCGAGGTTATGCAGACGAATCACTTTGGTGAATACGTTCTGAATGATGCTCTGGCACAGTCCCGCGAGGATGTCGCTTGGCGATTTGCCGTTCTTGATCTCGGTGATCACTTTGCTGCGCATGAAGACCGTGCAACGACTCCCCAGCTGTGCAGGCGCCGTGCTCTCGAACGCACGCTCGGCAATTTTCTCAACCGGGACGCCGAGACTATGAGCGAAGGTCTCGATAAACGCGCCACAACCGCTTGAGCAGGCCTCATTCAGGGTGATGCCTGTGATGGTTCGATCGTTGACGAAGATAGCCTTCATATCCTGACCACCGATATCCAGCACAAACGATGCATTTGGCTGATATTTCAACGCGGCCCGAGCATGGGCCACCGTCTCAACCGTATGGTAATCGGCATGAAATGCCGCCGCGGTCAGTTCCTCGCCATAGCCCGTGGTTCCCGCCCCGAGAATATTCAGTCGCATGCCGCGCTGCCGGGCTTTGTCTCTCGCCTCAATTAAGGCGGACCGCAGAACCTCCAGAGGGGCGCCTTCGTTATTCGAGTAATGGGAGTGGACCAGGTTTTCGTCTTTGTCGAGGAATACGAATTTGCTGGTAGTAGACCCGGCATCGATTCCCAGGTAGACGTCCAGAATTTCCTGCCCGTCGGGTATGGTGGATTTCTCCGCACGCGCTCGATGACGCTCGAAGAAATCGGCCCGTACACGATCAGAGTGGAAGAACGCCTGCGCCAAGCTGACCGTCTCGTCAGTATCACGTGCCGGCTTCGTTCCCAGGCGACGCGCCAGATCACTCGCGTAGTGGAAAGGTTCTCGTTCCGAGACCAGAATTTCGGTCGCGAGGGCACAGCCATGGGCAACAATGACTTCAGGCTGATCCGGAACGATGATTTCACCGGGCTCCAGCCCAAGATGTTCAGCAAACGCCTGGATCAACTTCGGATTGAATGTGAGCGGCCCGCCTTCGAAAACGATTGGCGCTTTGAGCGTGGTGCCCTGCGCCAGGCCACCGATAGTCTGGCGAGCGACGGCATGCAGCGTCGACAGGGCCAGGTCGGCCTTATCGACGCCCTGATTGAGTAAGGGCTGAATATCGGTCTTGGCAAACACGCCGCAGCGCCCGCTGACATGGTAGGTCTGGCTGCCACGCTCAGCGCAAGCATTGAACTCCTCTACCGGAATTAGCAGGAGCCGGGCAATCTCGTCGATAAACGCACCGGTGCCGCCCGCGCAGACACCGTTCATGCGCATGTCGGATGCAACGAGCTGCTTTGAGACCTGGTCGAAGTAGAAGAATATGATCTTGGCGTCCTGCCCACCGAGTTCGATCGCAGTTCTCGCCTCCGGGTGCAGGAATTTGACGGCGATCGAGTTGGCGACCACCTCCTGCACGAAGTCGACGTCCAGATGCTCGGCTATGGGTCTGGCGCCGCTGCCGCACATGGCGACTTTGAATCGGGTGTTGGGATAGTGGCTCTGAGCCAGCAGGAGGAGCTGGCGTACGCATTCGCTCTGTTCGGCTTTGTGTCGTCGGTACTCGGAAAACACTAACTTCTTGTTGGCATCAAGCACCGCGATCTTCGCGGTCGTCGATCCGACATCGATACCCAAGAGATACGTAGCTTCGTGCTCAGCCATCATCTGTTTGGTCGCAGTTTTTTCGACAGATTCTGCCAAAAATCTATTTCAAATTGTCGAAATTGCTACAGCGGCCCGCCTCCTTTTCGCCCCTCGGATTCACGCTCGTGATGCGCCTCTGTCCATGTGCTCAGACTAGGTGACTACCGACGGGCAGTCATGATGAAAGCCCGATGGTTACCTGAGGATAGAACGATGGACGTCAGGGAGCCAACGATTACGGTCGGTGTGGCACTAGGTAGATTCACCTATCGTGCTGCTTCAGGCGCGCCCACATATAACGATATGGAGGTGTGCCATGAACAGACCAACCATACCGTCTCACCCTCTTCTCCATATTCTGATTCTGACCCTTGGTGTGTGTCTTTGCCCGTCATCCATGCTCGCCGACGAGCCAGGCCAAACGATCTCAGAACCCGGCTTCCGGCCGCCAAGCGAACATGCCGCTGGCTTCCTCGATAACGCAGGCGCGATGCAGATCGTCGTCCTTCCCACTATCGTTCGAAGAGTGGAGCGTACGGGCCACTCCTTCGCGTCGCAGCAGCAGATCGTTGATTTCCTGAATGAGTCCGGGACCGCCACGGCCAGGGCAAACTCGCTGCGCATCGATTTGGGGCCGCTACGACGACCCTCTCAATGGGAGATTTTCCAGTACGGAGCACTTTCAGTCGCGGAGAAGCTCAAAGGTCGCGAGCCCGACGCTGACTACACAGTCGTTATGGAACTTCTCGTTCCGGGTAATCAGTCGGTATTTGGCATTGAGCTCTACATCATGGACCGGCAAGGGAGAAGCGCCTTCTCATTCCTGCTCAACTCCCACCATGAGTTGTTCGTCGATGCGAAGCTTGTGGCCAAGGACTCCTCGGAGGCCGCCAGGGACCAGATGATCGAGAACGCCACGCGGGTCGGCTTGGTTGCCCTTAGGGCGCAGATCGATCAGGCGCGCGAATGTCTGGCTGCCAGCGCCGAATTCACCACAACGGCAGTCGGGCCCGGAGTTCTGCATGACTTCCAGTCACCGCTTGCCGCAGGCACCAGTCGTAATGGAGTTTCATTAGGCTTCTCAACGTTCAGCGATGGCACCAGCACGGTGAAGATCTCAAGAACAGACTCACATCCTGCGCTACCCGAAGAATCGACCTTGAATAGGGTCCTGCAACTGGATCTGGACGTCACCGGCTGGGCCGGTATCCTCAACCTGTCATCGGATGCGGGGATGCAAAGATGGGCGCCACAGGACTGGAGCAGCATGGACGGCTTCAGTTTCTGGCTGCACGGCAACAACAGCGCCACGAAGATGTTCGTCGACGTACTCGACAATCGGCAAACTTGTTCACGAGGGGATGACGCTGAACGTTACACCTACGTATTTTGGGATGACGTGCCCGGGTGGCGCCTGATATCTGTGCCATTCAAAGATATGGCCCGCAAGGAGATCAACAACGGTGCCCCGAACGACGGACTGAACCTGGCCGAAGTTCACGGATGGGGCGTGGGCTCCGTGAATACTGATGGGCCTAAAACCTTCTACATCGACGATTTCCGGTTGTGGAGATCCAGTTCAGAGGCCGAATCAGAGCCTCTCGAGGTTTTGGAACACGAGTTGTTCATTGAAACGCGTCTCGACGATGACACTTCCAGACTGGAAGTCGGACCCGACCACCTGAAGGGGCTCGTAGTCGATAAGGTTCTGAATCTGACCTGCGCATGGTCGCAGCTTACGATCGATCGGGGCTATCGCTATTTCAGGACCGACGAGCGCGCCAGGCTCTCGGGCGACCGGGCGACAATGCGTATTACTTTTTACAAGACACTACCGGATGGAGTGGCTATTGGGACAAGGCTACTCCAGGAAGGCAACACTGAATCGGCGGATCTAATGACCGCCGCGATAGATGCAGAGGAACTCACAGAAGTCTGCGACGCACTCAAGAACCAACCATAGACCCCGGGGTCAGGCAATCTGGCGAAGTCTGGAGACATTCCCCGCCGATTTGTATGACTTCGCCACGAATGGCGACGTCATCGCGCGCAGCAGTGCGCTGTAATCGAGTTGAAACGTCAACTCTGCGCCAACGGCGAGCTTTTCGACGCCTGACGTTACAACGAGGTGGTCGCTACTGCCGCCGAGTATTTCGATTCCATCGGGAGGCTGCAATCCACCCAGGTCGACATCCTGTACGCCTATTGCCAGGATCGCCTGCGCGATGGTTCCGCGATCTACTACTTCCGGGCATTCTCCGAACGTATTTTGGGCCAGCTTGCCGGTGGGCTGCGTCGGTTTAAGCTTGGACTCGATCACTTCCGCAACCAGCGTAATCGCGTCGGTGTACAAGCCGTCAATCACGCGTCGTTCGAGTGTCTCGACACCTAGCAGGATCGATTCGCCGAGACGCAGATTATTGATCCGGCCCGTATGATCACTACCGAATACCCATTGTAGATTGGCCGAATTCCCACCGGACACAATCTCTATCGAAATATCAAACGTCGCTTCGATCAACGCCGCGAGCCTGGACAACTCGCCCATATTCGCATCATCAGGCGAGGCTCCGCTTCGACATGCCAGGTTGGTGCCAAGGCCTTTGAACACAACGTTCGGCAGGCTCAGCGTCTCGCGCACGGCGGCCACCAGATCGTCCGGCATGATGCCATCGCGCAGATCGCCGAGCTCAACCATAAGAACGACCGCATGCGTTCGGCCCAATTTTCCCGCTTCGAGCGATAGCCGTCTGATGACCTCGAGCTCGGTGTTAAAACTGACATCGGCGCTCATGACCACACGCTTCGCCTGACTGAGCATCGGTGAACGAATCAGGGACAGTCGCGACAGGACCTGCGAACTCCGCATCGCTTCTATGTTTTCGATGCGTGAGTCACCCAAACCACGCACACCAGCCAGCAACATTGCGTGAGCAATCTCCGTTGAACCGAGCATCGCCTTGGTTACGCCGGTCACGGAAATACCACGACCGGCCAATCGCTCGACGAGCGTGCGGGCATTGTGCTGAATTTTGCCCAGGTCTATCTCCAGGCGTGGTGCGAACATCAGGCCGCCGCGGGCAGCAGCTCCGCGAGTTTTGGGAAGGCACCAAGAATCATTTCCACGAGGCGCTCGGGAGAACGGGTAAGTGCATCGGTTGTCGGGACACCGAGCTCGTCCTCGTAGTGCAGGATCGCCGCGCTAACTTCGGAATCGCTCATATTCTCATGGTTTATCGTCACACCAATTACTGTGGTGTTGGCGAACGTTTCGATGAGATTAATCTCCGAAGCCGGCGTTGGCATTGCCATGTCCGGAAAATCGCAGCGACTCTCACGCCCCGGGGCATGCTGCAACACAACGCCATCGGGACAGGCACCACGCAGAACAAACGATGATGTCGAAAAGGCCGGGTGGCTCAATGCCCCCTGCCCTTCGACGAGAATTACGTCGGGGCTCTCGACCTTGAAAGCGGTGATAATCATCGCTTCGAGTTCGCCGGCACAAAATTGCGACGGTATCGCGTCAAGCGCGACACCATAACGGGCACCTTGTATTAAACCCGTCTGACCCGTGCCGATCATTACTGTTTTCACGCCACGATCGTTGAGCGCCTGGCTCAGTACCGTCGCGGTCGTGCGCTTACCGATCGCGCAGTCAGTGCCGAGCACAGCAATGACCGGACAGGTTACCTGGGCAATATCGCCCGTGAACATGTGCAGATCCTTCTTTTCCGGAGGTCTGCGTACGTCGAGGATCTCGACATTGCTCACCGTACAAGCGGCTTTGAATACAGGATCATCACCAAGAAATTCGTGAAGACCATTTACAATGTTCATGCCGCGGCTAATAGCCTCAAGTACGAGGCCTCGCTCATGCAAGGAGAGCATGCCACTGGACGGCGCCATGCCAAAGATAAAGTAATCAGGTACCGTGACGGCCTTCTCCAGAGCTTCCGCGAGATCGCGGCAAATCGGAATCGCATTGGGTTCGCCGTCGAGCACCATCCCGGTGTCCAGGCCCGCTTTTTCGCTGTCAATGACCGATAAAATTTCGTATCGCTCTGAGTGTCGAACGAGCCCATTCGCGGTTTTACCATCGATGGCGCCAAAGTTAGCTTCGCAATACACAATTGCGGTGGCAGTGCGTTTGTCAGTAGCGAACGCCGAATTGACTATGGACAGATTTGGCGGACCAAAACTCTCCTCCGTAAGACCCGTCATACAATCCCACCTTCCGGCTGATGGCGTTCGGCGTCGATCTCAGCGTAACGGACTGCGTCCGCCAGTCGATCGTATTTGAAGTTCTTGTAGTAGTAGATCTCTTTCGATTTGCACGTGATGCCGTGGGCACCCATGCTCTGTTTGTCGTCTTTAGTCATTTTGATTATCCGATGTACATGCCTGCATGCGCTTGCTGTACGGTTTATTACATTCCCAATCGTTCCCGGAGAAATCTAGATGAGCATTCTCTGGCAACTCCACAGCAACGCATGTCGCTTGGGATTTTTGATAGCCGCGATCACATTCCCAGCCGCTCCCGTAGGAACCCTCGGATAAGAATCCGTGTGCAGGCACCTTGATGGCATTGCAGGCGTCATCGACTTCCCGATAGCCGCGATCGCAGTCCCAGCCGGAATTACTCATTGAAAATGCCAGGTATGCGTTTGCCGGTACCACGATGGCAACACAGTCGCCATTTGTTCCACGATACCCTCGGTTACAGGCCCAGCCTGAGCCGCTGGTACTTCCTGTCAGATAACCGTTGGCCGGCACCTTGATTGCCACGCAAGTCTGGTCAACGGGTCGATAGCCTCTGTTGCATAGCCATCTGTCGCCTGACGGCGCGCTCAGATAGGCATTTGCCGGTAGCACGACCTCACCGCACGCACTCTTTGTTTTGTTTGTAGCCATGCTGGCACTTCCAGCCGGACCCGTAGGACGAGTCCGTCAGGTAGGCGTTCTCGGGCAATGTCACGACAACACAGGCGCCATCAATCTTGAGAAAACCCCGGTCGCACTGCCATCCTTTCCCATAGCTCTTCGCACTGGCGTTGGCGGGGATAGTTCCCTCAACACCTTGTGCTTTGGCTGACTCTATTGAGCCAGCGAAGACCGTCAGAGATATCAGGGCGCAGACGACAAAACCGTCGGCTGTTTCAGGACGAAAATACATGCTGGACTCCATTGAGTCGGTACGGGCAAGCAGCAGCAGAAACAAGTTCCGGCTGCTGAAAAATTGCGTGGTGGCGCTACGAGGCTTTTAGCCTCGCCGCTATGAGGACCTTCCAGATAGAGGTTTGATTGATCCGCTAGGCATACTCCGCCACTTTACTTGATTAGTCAAGTCTACTCTGCGACTATCGTCACACTTATCTATTTTAGTAAATTTGGAGAAAATGCCAATGGACGTCTGTTCGGTCATCAAAACGCGACTTGAGGAGCTGGGGCTCGAACAGAAGGATCTGGCGGCAGCCGCTGAAGTGACGGAATCCTACGTCTCCCAACTGCTGACGCGGAAGAAATTGCCTCCCGCACCGGAGCGAACCGATATCTACGAGAAGATGGGCAGGTTTCTTAAGCTCTCGAACGGTGAGCTGACGACACTGGCTCGCGCACAACGCCTGGACGTACTCCGGCGTGATTATGAAGAACCACAGGGTGCGTTGCTCAAGGAGTCCCGTGAATTGATACTCCGCAAGTGCGTCCCGGCTCGACAGCAGCAAATTCGTACGATCTTCGAGCGGCAGCCGTTCGGCGAACTCGAGCGCCTCATTACGCAGAAGCTACTCAATGTCATTAGCCAGGTTGCACGCGCGGAGCTGGATAACGAAGCCTGGCTCCAGGATGTCGCAAAGCTCAGCGACAAGAGCTATGCGCAAATGCGCGTCGTCATTCTGGAGTTCCTCGACATAGATATTTTCAATGTCTCAAACGCCGACTGCATCTCCTTTCTTGACCCCCTGTTGGCACGATGGGATATCGACCTCGCCACTTTTGATATGGAAGTCGTGCTTAACGAAAGACTCGCGCCCGGAGAATCGAAAAAATTCGCGTTTGTCGAGAAAGAGTTCGACAACCCTGATGCGGACGAGCCGGGATTCACAGAATTTCTACGGGACGACACGCTGAGCGGCGATGTCTCGGATGACGAAGTTCAATTCTTGAGAAGACTGAAGTTCAAGAAAAGGCGACCTGTCGCACTCTATTACTATCGGGCGCTTCAAAACCTCAGGGACCCGCTGCACTTTCTGGTCGCAAAAGGATGACGCTTAGCGCGTGACGCTCCCAGGCAAAGTGTGTGCGTCTTCCGGGGTCAGCCGCTTCAAGACGATTCGATTTCGTCTGGCTTGGGAAACGCCAACGTCCGGTATAGATGGCGATCGAACGGTTTCCACTCGTCTTCCGGGAGAGCGAGGCGATCCAGGATGGCCCAGAGCGCAGAAGGGTTGTGGCCCAGGCCGCAGTGGCTGCCGTAGACGCGGATATTTTCGGTTTCAGGCGAGTCGACGTCGAGGGAGCATTGCCAGGGCACGACCCCGTCGCTCTTGGTGTAGATAGACGTGCACGGCACGGGCGGTGGCCGTTCCGCGCGGTCGACAACTTCGGGTTCGATATGTTCGCTGTAATGACCGTTGATCGTGTGGTAAAGCTGGGATGCCGCGGTGGAATGATGGTGCCGGAACGGGGTGCCCAACGTGATGACCTGGCGCACATCATCAGGTGACATCCACGCGAGCTCACGTGCGTAGATGCCGCCGAGGCTCCAGCCGATCAAGCTGACCTTGCTGTCGTAGCGCTGGCGAAGTTCCTGCACGCGATCCATCACCTGGTCGAGCGAAATGTGCAGCGGCCCCATGTTTCGACCGAGCTTCCAGCGGTGGCCCTTGTAGCCGACACGCTTGAGCAGGTGCCGCAATGGAAAGGTCGAGCTACCACTGGCCAGAAAGCCCGGCAAAACCAGAACCGGGTGACCGTCACCTTTAGGTGCCAGGTGCAGCAGCGGATACATCCATGCATACAGATAGAGCTCGCCGACCGCGCGCGACTCAAGGAGCCTCAGGCCGAGGGAGGGCCTGCTGATTTCACCCGCATCCATCGCAAACTCCTGCCAACGTCGCGTTGGCTTGTATATCCTGCCTGTCGCAGTATGCAGCCGGCATTCAGTCCTGCGTCGCTTTTGCAGGCCGTTTCTTCGATACGCGTTTGCGCTTCGCCGGCCGCTTTGCGGCCTTCTTCAGGTCCTCGAAAGTCTCGGTGAGGCAGTCACAGTAGAACGCAGGATCCGGCATCATGTCGCGGCACGAATTCACACTAATCGTGATCTGCCCGTTGTAACCGATCACCGGCTGAAAAAGCCCCACTCCGTGGGCAACCGGCCCGAGACCGAAGTTGGCGACCATACGCGAGCCCATGGAATACAGTGGGAAATTCGGACCCGGAACGTTGGTAATCACCGTATTGAAAATGGGTGGCAGCCGCTTCGCCAAACCATAGCGGGCATAAGCGGTCGCCATCAAACCGGTGGTGGTCGACGGTAGAAAATGCGCGACCTCCGCCGCGAGCGAGGCGCCCACCGTGCGCGTCAGCTTCTTGGCACTCTCGCTCTCGCCGCGAACGGCGCGCAATCGATCCAACGGATCCGCGATATCGCTTCGCACTGGCAGGCTCATCGTCGACACCAGGTTGCCCGCGGCTTCGCGCATCTCTTCCGGACGCGCGGAAACCGGCGCCATTGCGACAAGGGACTCTTCCGGCAATTCGCCCTTGGACTCCAGGTAACGCCTGAGCGCTCCCCCACAAACGCTGACAACCACATCGTTAACGGTTGCACCGTCGACGCGTCCTTTGATCGCACGAATCTCGTCCAGCGAGAAGCTGCGGCCATCAAAGACACGATGCGGCGAGACGTTCGCATTGAACCGCGTTCGCGGCACGTTCGTCGTGAGTTGGAGCTCCTTGTTAAGCAGGCCGCGACCAAAGCGCCACGCCGTCGGCGTGTTGCGCGCCAACAGCGAGGCAAATTCGAACGGTTTCTTCGCCGTCGTCACCGCCGACCGCCCTAGCAGCTCCATGGCGGTGGGAAAACGCTCCGGATGCCAGTCATTAGCAGGCGGCTCCACTGTGTCCTCGGGCGACACGTCGTGGATCGCCTTGGAAATCTCGGCGCCCGACACGCCATCGATCGCCGCGTGATGCAATTTTGTCACCAGCGCGAAGCTGCCCTCCGGTACGCCGGCCACGTTGTCGAGACCTTCGATAACGTAGGCCTCCCAAAGCGGTCGGGTGGTATCCAACGGCCGCGCGTGCAGGCGCGCCGTCTGGATACAGAGCTGCCGCCAATCTCCGGGCTTGGGAAGCGCGATGTGCCGTACATGAAACTCGAGATCAAAGTCCGGGTCCTCAATCCAGTACGGATGATCCAGGCTCATGGGCACGGTCACTATGCGCCGGCGGAACGCTCGCGCCTTGTGCACGCGTTTCTCGAAGAATCTCAGGATGTCTTTGAAGCTAACGGCACCGCCCGGAGCGGTCGACTGATCATAGATGGCGAGACTGCCGATATGCATCGGCATGTTGCCCGTTTCCAGATATAGAAACGACGCGTCGAGTCCAGATAGTTGTTCCATGATCCCTGCCCCCCCGCAGCCCTCTCAAGATTGCCGTACCAGAGTGTCCGTTCATCGATGCACGAGTGAACTCAATCCGTCCTCTGGCAGCTTGATGCAGTATGACGGGTTCCGCAATGAAGGTACACGAGGATTCTGGCTGGCAGAGTTGCCCCGGCGCATTCGGCTGCAATCGGGCTGTTGACTACTCACACCTCGTTAACCGAACGAAACGTGGGTAGTAGCTCGCACTGTCTGTCAGATGCTCGCCAAAGACGAACGTGTTCGTCGCATACGTCAGCACAAGATCGCCGCCCTCAAGGTAAGGGTGTGCCTTGCCCGCGTAGATCATAATGTTTGGCCGATGGTATTCAGGGGGTCTATAGAGTAACCGCGGTTTCGACCACGGCCCTTCCAACGTCGGCGCGGCTCGCATGGTTACATCTGCGCTACCGAAGCCCTTCGTGTGCACCGCGAGAAAATACTGCGTGGCCTGATCGACGTGAACAGTCAATTCGGACTGACCATTTTCGAATAGCGGCCAGCGGGGTGTGCTCGATGACTCAGGAACCCAGCCCTCCCGCTGGCCCGCCCACCACTCTGGCTCCATCAGATCACCACGGCGCACCTGTTCGACCGGCCATCGCGCCGCGTATATCGGATGTGATTTAATCGGGTCCGCGCCACCGAGCGCGTACACATGGTTACCTTGTTGCAAAACGGCCGCGAAACCCACACCGATTCCCAGCGGGTTCGTTGGGGTTTCGAGTGAACGGGCTCTCCAATCAGCCGGCTCCTCATCGGGATTCTCCACCATGACCGCAGTCCACCCAACCTGCTGGAAGCCCAGGCCAGTTCCGGTGTTGCGCAGGGTTCGACCGAAGAACAGAACCAGGCGATCGTCAACGCGAATTCCATTGCCAAACCAGAGCGACTCGCCGTTGGTGTCGGGGAACATGGCGTCTGGATTATCGTCTGCAGTAGAACCCCAATAGAAGGACATGGATGCCGTAGCAGGATTCCTACCAGTCTGAATCGCGACGCTGTTACTAACTATCTGCGCGTTACCTCGTGTTCCACTTCCACTCGGATCAATCCAACTGTCACCGAAGAGCCAGAGTATTCTGCCGCCGCCCAGATCCACCGATGAAGCCACATCCCCGCCCAGCCAATGCGGATCGCTGTGAAACAGTTGATCGGCGTCGCTCCAGGCGGCAGCCTCAAAGCATGGCGTAGAAACTGGTTTCGCGGGTTGCTTGGCACGCCGCCAGAGAACCGGCTGGCCGAGTGAATCCGGGAGTTCCAGGTGCGCGACCAGTGCGGAGCGCAATTCTTCTGTCGTACCTTGAAGGATCACCTGTTCCTCGGATTCCCTGTAAGCAAGGTGGACATTGTCAGCACGGAGCGCGGCGAGCATTGCGTCTGTATCAAGTTCAGTCGAACTAACCTCATCCGAGCCCACGTCTACGGCAAGAATCAGATGCCCTGCAATTAGAAGTCCGGCATCCGGCCGTTCCTGATCCGATTCAGCTGGTGTCGGCCAGACATCCAGCACCAGGTGCTCGCCCAGTCTTCCGAGTAGCGCCTCGAACCGGCCTGTCTTCTTGTCGCTAATGTACTCGATCGCATAACGGTTATTTTCGGCGCGCGAAATAACCGCTCGATCCGAACCCGATACTTCCTCCCAACTACCCAGGAGGCGTGGGTCGAATTCGGCATCGGACTCCGTAACGACCGGGTTAATTGAGACGACACAGCCGTTCAGAACGGCCAGCATCAAAAGCACCGTAACTTGTATCCTGCTCATGCTCGACAAATCCATACGAGTCCTTACCGCTATCGGCGCCGATGCTACGGGTCTATTCTGCGACCTTCCCATTTCTGATCATTCTATTACTGTCTGGCATCTTGATCGCGTTCTGGTCGAATCTGTCCCTCTGGCTTGTGCCGGGCGGATGACTGCGCCCGCCAGGTTGGGTCACTTCAGCTTGAACCTGCCTCCTCGCGTGTTCAAGGCTCAGTTGTGTCGGCCGCCTACAGACGCCTGGGCGGGAGTCCTCGATCAGGTCCTGGTTCGGGGCAATAAACTCATTTTTGCGCTAGCGACAGTTCTTGGATCGTTGACTGATTGAAACGTCAGTACGCTCGATATCCTCGAGCAGTTGAACCGGGTCGCAGCAAAGTCCCATCAGGTGGATGCCAGGTTGGACCCTTCCGCTCAGCATTTGCTTGATCATCGCCACGGTCGGGATGGCCGTCAGGACGTAGGCGTCTTCGTGAAACAGGGAGAGCCGAAAGCGAACGGGCTGGCCGTCGCGTTGACCTTCGGCATCGACCTGTACGACCGTTCCATAGGGTGGCCTGGAGAACCTCTTTGTGGACCAGCTCAGCAGTCGCCCCAGCGGAGCCTCGGTTTGTCGCGGTGAGATGCGGGAGCTGAGCATTATCAGTGGCGTAATGAGGTAGTCAGCAAACCAGTTGAAGCCCGCAACAAAGAATCCAGTGTTCTTCAAGTCCGGCATCAACTCGGTTAGGCGGCGCAACTCCGTCATCTCCACGGGATAGGTCAGCAGCTCGCCAAAACCATACTCAAAGCCAATTTTCGGATAGGCTGCATATTTCAGCTTTTGCCACTGGCCGTCTTTGTACATCTCGCTCTTGTAGTCGCGAAACGATGCAACAAGTTCGGAAAATCCCGAGGTATACGGCAAGCCGGTTCTGTCACGAATGACGCTGCCAACGATGGCACCTTCCATGACATCCATTTGCTGACCCGCATAGCGCACGAGCGGCGCGATAATCCCCGGGTGAAACCCGGCCTGAATGACGAAGCAACTTCCTGCACGTTCAATACTCTCTCGGAGTATGGGTGGCGGGTTCAGGAGCTCGTTGGTCATCTGCATGTCAATCCAGTCCGCTCGGTGGTCGAGGCAGGTCTGGATTAGGGGCGCGTTGTGCGGTCCCTCTGCCGTGGCATTGACGAGCAAATCGAAATCATCCAAGGCCGCGGAATCAAGATTCGTCGCATCAAGCTCGAGAACCTCTAAGCGATGTGCAAGATCCTGTTGACGCAAGCCAGACTGCAAATCATCGAGCTTCGCCCTGCTTCTGCCGGCGAGGACTACAGTTGCGTCGGTATCCTTCAGCAGATAGCTGGCCAGCTTGCTGCCCGCATAGCCGGTCGCTCCGACCAGCAAAATCCGTTTCGATACGTTCTGTATCAAGGATGATTCTTCGTCAGCCTCGGCGACTGCCACGTTTCATCTGCAGTCTTGTGTGATACGGCTTTTGAGCAACGGCGGAAATGGTCCACCAGACGTCGCTGACCATACGTCTCACCAACGACATCCATGGTCATTACCGTCGCGAGAAACTGTATTGGGCCATACGTCTTGACTGGCGCCACCCAGCGTAACGCTCCGACAGCTGCGGCGATCAGCTTCTTCGGAAGGCACGTGATCTTCTTCGGCTTTTCGAGGACGTCGAAGGCCAGTTCGGCGATCTCGCGATACGTGAACACCTCCGGCCCGCCGACATCGAGCTGCTGTTCCCGGCTTTCCAAAGCGCCCGCACAAACCTCGGCAAGATCGGCACCGTGAATGGGGTTAATCCGGTTTGAGCCGTCGCCAAACAGATAAACACGCCCGGAGCGGGCCATCGAGAGAAACTCTTCCATGTCCGAAAAGAATCCCGTTGGGCAGATCACCGTATGATCCAACGCCGACCGTTTGAGCTCGTCGACAAATGCCTGCTTGGCTTGAATCATCGCGACGTGTTGCAGTTTCTCAGCATTCAGAACATGCACATACACGAACTTCGAGACGCCCGCCGCTTCCGCAATGGTCAGGAGATTCCTGTTCCCCTGGTAGTCGACGTCGTTATAGGTCAACCCGTCTTTCTGTCGCGTGATTCCTACCGACGAGAAGACGATGTCGATGCCATCACAGGTTCCGTCGAGAGAATCGGGATCTGTCACTTCGGCGATGAATAACTCGTCCGCGAATTCCTTAATCGGGTCGAGCTTGGCTTCACTACGGCCCAGCGCTCGGACCCAGAAGCCTCTGTCCTTGAGGGCCTTGACGACGTTTCGACCAAGATACCCCGTAGCACCCGCGACCAGTACCTTCTTCATATTAGATACCCACCCTGATTCCAAGAGAGGCGCAAGGGCTGAGTGAAGTCACGCCTCTGTGTCTAACCAGACTTGCCATGACCGCACAGGTACTCTTGGTCGCGAGGCGGAAACTGTCAATGCTGGGTTCTACGTAAGGGAGGTGGTCCGAGCGCCTCAGATTCGCGTGTTTGCCTTGGGTCTGTGGTTGACGATAAGGCGGAGGTTAGCTGGATGTCCGGTTCAGCACGAATTGTGGACGTGCCCAGAAATCAAGGGCAAGAAAAAAGCCGGCCCCAAGAATGGGACCGGCCTGTTTTCCTAATAGCGGGGGCGTGATTTGCCCTGTTCCGACAGCCTGGGCATGTGTCCGTTTGAAGTTGCCCGAATCGACCAATCTTCCCTCTCTCCCGGACCAAATATCCAGTTTTCCAAAAAAATAGTAAAATCGGCGGGTAGTCGTTCAAATTGCGCGAGGCTCAGCAATGAAAAGGTTCTCCAATATCTTGCTTGTTGTCGATGAACGTACGGACTACTCGGCCGCACTGAATCGTGGCGCCACGCTGGCGAGGAACAACCAGGCCCGTCTGACCGTGTGCACAGTCATTGACACAGTTCCCAGCGAAGTGCGAATGGGTGTCATCACGATCACGCCACGCGAAGTCCTCGATATCGCCACCGCCAAGAAACACGAATGGCTGGAAGATGCTGTCAACTCAGTCGCGACTGACGGAGTCTCCATAGATACGAAGGTGCTTGTCGGAAAACCGTTTATCGAGATAATCCGAGAAGTGCTGCGGAGCGATCACGACCTGATCATCAAATGCGCCGACGCTGACAGTGGCTTGCGGGAGATACTGTTCAGCAGTACGGACAAGCACCTGATGCGCAAGTGCCCGTGCCCCGTCTGGATCATCAAGCCGACGGAGCGGCACAAATACCTTCGCATATTGGCGGCCGTTGACCAGGATCCAGAGGAACCGGTAAAGGACGCACTGAACCGCCAGATCCTGGAGATGTCGACGTCAATGGCACTAACGGAATACAGCGAAGCGCACGTCGCGCATGCGTGGGAAGTGTTTGGCGAATCGCTCCTGAGATCGCACAAGTGGGACTTCTCGGAGGCTGAGTTCGAGGCAATGTTGGAAGAGGAAGCCACACGGCGAAGGCGCTGGTTGGAAGATCTCGTGAAGAATTACGGCACATCCGCAGACACGGTCAGCGCCGACGTCCTCGACATCCATCTCCACGTGGTTAAGGGGCCCGCCCAGTACGTTGTATCGGAGTTAGCTCGCGAACTGGAAGTGGACCTCGTCGTCATGGGAACGGTCGCGCGCACCGGAATTGACGGTTTCTTCATGGGCAACACTGCGGAGAGCATTCTCGGGGAACTTGATTGTTCTGTCCTGACAATCAAACCACCAGGATTCACCAGTCCGGTGACGTTGGAGGGATAGGCGGGTCGTTACACGAAAAATCCCGTCAACTTGATCAACACGTAAGCACAGTAGAGCGCCAGTACGACCGCAGCCTCCCAGCGCTGTATGCCGCGCTTGTGAAGAAAGAAGAACATGACCAGGGCGGTTACGACAAACAGGTAAGGCAATTCGAACCGCAGCAAACCCTCATCAAAACTCAATGGAGCAATGACAGCCGCCGCGCCAATTGGCACTAACGTATCAAACACGTTACTCCCAATCAGGTTCCCTACCGACAATCGATGATGCCCTTTTAATACCGCTGCGACTGAAATCGTCAGTTCGGGCAGACTACTGCCCAGCCCGATCAGGATCACCGCAACGACGGACTCACTTAAGCCGAGCGTTCGAGCCACGCCGACCGCCGACGACACGGTAATTTCCGCGCTCCCAATTACTACTGCCAATCCCACGGCGAGATACAGCAGAGACCGGAGCAATGGCAGTTCGCCGTCGTGCTCGACAGCCGTTACGGCGCTGACTTCGTTCAGGAGCGCGACAAGGTATATTGCGTAGAAGAGCAACAACGCCAGGCCTTCGGTAAACGTCACAGCCCCGTCCCAGCCGAACAACGCAACCAGCGCAAGAGAACCCAACAGCATGGCACCGTGACGATAGACAATTTGGCGTGGCAATGTCAGGTAAGACAGCAGACCCACGAACCCAAGAACGAAGCCGATCTGCCCAAGCGAGCTACCAAGAGCACTTCCGACGACAACGTCCGAGTAGTTGCCTCCACCGAGGTTCTTGAGTCCGGCGTCGACAGCGATGGAGAGTTCCGGCAGGTCGCTGCCGATCGACAATATGACAAGGCCGATTATGAACTCGGAGACGCCATAGCGCTTCGCAATGGAGACCGCTCCATGGATGGTGACTTCCGTACCCAACCAGAGACCGGCGAGGCCAACAATTAACAGAACAATATCCATAGTTCAGCTATGCGTTTGACGCTTCCCGCCCGCGTACGATAGTCCTCCTATGCTGAATTCTCGTCTGACCGTTTTGATTTCGCAATGCGCTCCCGCAATTTGGCGAACTGGCCGTAGGCGAGCACCGTAATGATCGGGAACAGAGCCGTGAAGGCGATCAGACCAAAGCCGTCCAATAGTTTGCTGCGTCCCGGTAAGGCGTCGGCCAACCCAAGCCCAAGCGCCGCCACCAAGGGAACTGTAACGGTCGATGTCGTCACACCGCCTGAGTCATAGGCTAACGGCACGATCTCCCTCGGGGCTGTTATCGTCTGCAAGATAACGATGAAGTAACCGGCCGCGATGAAATAAGGCAACGGCAAACCCGTGATGATGCGGAAGCAGCCCAAACTCACGCCGATGCCAGCACCGATGGCCACTGCAACGCGCAGACCGACGACACCGATTGTCCCACCAGAGACGGTATTGGCCTTTATTGCCACCGCCATCAGTGAAGGTTCCGCCATAGCCGAGGAAAAACCGACGGTCGCTGCGAAGATATAAACCCAGTAGAAATCCTGCCAGGAAAAATCGGTCACGGCGTGTTCTACAGTGTCGAGCAGGAATTCGGGGTGGGTGAGCTGCTCCGCCATCATGCGCCCGAGCGGAAACAGGCTCTGCGTGAGGCCTTCCAGGAACAGGCCCAGTCCGACAACGACGAACAGGAATCCCACGATAATCTTGCCCGCGCCAGGCATCCTTTCGCCGATGACGAACCAATGAAACGCGAACAGAAAGACAACGATCGGCAGCACGTCCAGCGCGCTGTCGGCGATGAAGATCATTGTGTTAACGAGAAAATGCATCAGACCACCATGCCGTAGATCAGCACGAACAGGATCGGCGTCAGCGAGGCAAAGGCAATCAGGCCGAAGCCGTCAAGCATCGGGTTCCTACCCTTCAGCGAGCTGGCGAGCCCGACACCCAGCGCGGTTACCAGCGGAACGGTCACAGTCGAGGTCGTCACGCCACCGGAATCGTAGGCGATGCCGATGATCTCAGGAGGTGCGATCGCCGTCAGCAGTACAACCAGCGTATAGCCGCTAATGATGAGTATCGGCAACGACAGGTTGGTGATGATGCGGAACACGCCCAGCACAAGCGCAACGCCGACGGCGAGCGCAACCGTCATGCGCAGGCCCAACGCGTAGTCATTTATTGCCTCGGGCGTACTCGCGATGACCTCCGCATCCGCGGCAACCGCCGCCGCTTCGGCTGCGACAGCGATCAAAGCCGGCTCCGCCACCGTCGTACCGAAACCGAGCAAGAAGGCGAAGGAAAAAAGCCAGAACATGCTCCCTTTTCGCGCGAGGGCGTGAGCAAGCTCCTGCCCGACCGGAAAGAGCGCGAGTCGCAGGCCGAAGATGAAGAATGTGAGACCGGCAAACACGAGCAGTCCGCCGCTGACGAGCGAAAGCAACCCATCGACTGGCTGGCGGATGACAAATATCTGGAAAACGCCGATCACGACAATGATCGGAGTCAGGTCGCGCAAGCTATTAATTGCGTCTCTAGCTAGTACTCGGAGTGTATCCTTCAACTGTGTGTAGCCCTTTCCCCACTTTCAGTTTATCCGTGGCCATTTACAAAGACAATAAAAGTGCCCGTCCCGCGACCCTCATTGAGAAGGCCATCGGAACGAGAGTAGGATTAAGTGGACGCTGGGGCAGGATGGCCCTCCCCGCTTCGCGATAGAATTTCCTATCCTTTACTGTGAACCAGCCTCTTCAAATCGCCCTGTATCAGCAACAGACAAGGCAACAGGACAAGCGTCAAGGGTGTCGCGAACAGAATCCCATATCCCATTGCCAGAGCCATCGGTGCTGAGAACGGGTCGGAGCCGCCAAGGCCATAGGCCATCGGCAAGAGGCCGGCAACCGTCGTAATCGAAGTCAGCAGTATCGGCCGGAGGCGGTGTTTGGTTGCGTCGACGATGATCTCGTTCAAGGAGGCGTCGGTATCGGTGCGGCGTAAACTGTTCGCGAGGTTGACGAGAATAAGGGAGTCATTGACGACAATACCAACCAGACCAATGACACCCAGCATGGCCAGGAATCCGATTGCCTGTCCGTGGGCCGCAAACGCGAAGATGACACCGGTCAGCCCGAAGGGTACGGCGACCATGACGATCACTGGCTGCATCAGCGAGTTAAAGAGCAGCACCAACACCAGGTAGATACCCACGGCGGCAACAGCAAATGCGACGGCCAGGCTGCCCATCGACTCTTGTGTCTCCTCCGTCTCGCCACCGGCCACGATGCGCATCCCCGGCCAGTCGCGCTGTATGTCGATGGTATTCAGAACCGCATTGGTCGCGAGCAGCGATGTCGTTTTTTCCTTGTCTATGTTCGCTGTAACCGTAATGGTCCGCTCGTTGTCATAGTGATGTAAATTCGACGGTCCCGGTGCCATGCGAAAACTGGCGACCTCCTGAAGTTCGACGAAGCGGCCATAGCGATTCGGAATGATCAGCTTGCCCAAAACCTCTGCCGAGCCACGCGCTTCTTCCTCGAGTATGACGCGGAATTTAACGTCCTCGTCGCCGTAGCGCACCGACGTCACAATCTCACCGTCGTAGGCGAGCCGCAGGTTCTTCGCGACATCGGCGACGCTCAACTCGTACTCTGCAAGCCGGATGTAGTCCAGGTCTACGACGATCTGTTCTTTGCCGGCTTTGTCGTCGCGCTCGATATCGGAAACCCCGTCGATAACCTGTAACTGCGCGACGACCGCGGCGGCCAATGCCTGGCGTTGTCCATCGTCACTGCCAATGACTCGTATCTGAACCGGCCGGCCGACAGGCGGTCCGCCGCTGTCGATGCTGTAAACAATGCTGTCGAAGTCTTCAAGCAGTGCACTCTGAGCCCGCAGCGAATCGACGATTTCATCGGCATTGCGGTCGCGCTTCGCGAAGGCCGTCAGGTATACGCTAAGCAGGCCCCAGTTTTCATTCTCACCGGGATTGTGAAAGCCATGCGTGCCAATGCGCGTCGTGAAGGAGTCCAGTTCCCGTTCGGGCAACGCGGTGACCAGTGCCTCGATGTCCTGCAACTTCTCCGCAGTGTGTTCCAACGACGATCCACTGGGCAATTCGGCCAGGATGTAAAACTCGTCCGCGGATTGCGTGGGAAACAGCACGAAGTCCATGTACCTGGCTGCATAGAAAGATGCTGCCAGCAACATTGCAACGAACATACCCGCGACGCCGTAGCGCTTGGACAGGAGCTTGTGAAGAACATTCCCAAAGCGTTCGCGAAAGCGCACAAACCAGTCGCTCGTCCGCATCCGAGACGCCTTACCTTCACCATGAGATCGGGAAATCAGGTGCGCCGGCATGATGAACAGTGTGTCGACGATCGAGATTGCCAGCGCGAGTACGACCACGAGTGGAATGACGTAGATGAAGTCGCCCAGCATCCCGCTCATATAGAACATTGGCATGAAGGCCAGCGCTGTCGTAATGACCGTCGTGATGACGGGTTTGGCCACCGCGTAGGTGCCTTCCACGGCGGCATCGAGCGGCGTCAAGCCGTGCTCGCGATGGTGCCAGATGTTCTCTGCCACCACGATGCCATCGTCGACGATGATGCCGATAACGAGGATCATCGCGCCCATGGCAATCGTATCGAGGAAGGCGCCAAAGACCGGCAGCAGGAACAGTGTGCCTAGCAACACGACCGGGATGGTCAAGGCCACCCAAAACGCTGAATGCCAATTGAGGAACACTGTGAGCATCAGCATGACCAGCGCCAGTCCAATCAACCCATTCGACGTTACGACGTTGAGCCGGTTGGTGACCAGCCTTGAGCGATCATTCGAAAATTCGATGCTGATACCGTCGGGTAGCTGATCCTGGCTGTCCATGACAAGCTGTCTGATGGCCTTAACCGTACGGATGATGTCCGAGGACTCCTTCTTGAAAATGACGAACGAAATCGCCGGCGTCCCGTTGATTCGTGACAGGACTTTGGCGGGTTCGAAGTCGTCGCGCAGCACCGCGACGTCCTTGACGCGTATGGTCGAGCCGCCTTCGCTGATACGCACTATGACTTCGGCCGCTTCCATCGGGTCTTCAAACTCGGCCAGCGTGACAATGTTCTTTTCGCTCGTGTAAGACTCGAAGGATCCGCCGGTCGCACGGATGTTGCGGTTTTGTATCGCGCTTACGATCTCGTGCGACGCCACCTGAAAGCGCTCAAGTGCGCCCTGACCGATCTCGACCTTGATCTCGCGGTCCAGGTAGCCGTACTTGGTGACGCTACGCACACCCGGCACGTTCAACAGCGCTTTTTCTGCACGACGCGCCACGTTTCGTAGTTCACTGTACGGCACATCGCCGGTCAGGCCGACCTCGATAACCGGGATAGCCGTTGACGTTGTGATCTCTTCGACGACGGGATCTTCATCGACGTCGACCGGCAGGTCGGAGACCCGGGAGACGGCGTCCCGAACGTCGGCCTTTACCTTCTCCGTGTCTCGCATTTCGCGATCGATCCAGATATGGACGATCGAGATGTTCTCCATCGAGAACGATGTGTACTTGTCGATGCCGTCGACTTCTTTCAGCTCTTCTTCGACCTCATTCGTTACGTTGAGCTCGACATCTTCCGGGGACGCGCCGGGGTACCGCGTCGTTACCGTCATCTCGAGAAGGTCCACGCTGGGAAAGTTGTCGCGCTGAATAACGGTCAACGCGCTGACGCCGAGAAAGATGATCAGGAAGGTCAGAACGTACGCAAGGGTCGGCTGGTTGGCGAAAAAGCGTATTGCACTTTTCATGATCGCAGATTCCTAGCGCGCGAACGTCACCTTGCCGAACATGCCGGGGTACACGTCGTCGTGCTCGGGAAGCGTAGCCTCGACGACGAATTCATGTGTGGATAAGTCGCCCGACGGGATGATCTTCGTCACGGTCGCAGTAAGGGTCAGGCCATCAAGCGCATCGATTGTCACCGTAACCGTCTGGCCGGTCTCGATGCGAACAATGTCTTGTTCCTTGACGCTCGTGCGGAGCTTCAGACTGCTGTGATCCTCCAGCACGAGCAGGGGCTCACCGGGCGCCGTGACATCGCCGGGCTCCACATCCTTACGGGTGATGACACCGGCGAACGGTGCCCTGATCTTGGACTCGGCGAGCATGGCGCGGGCGCGAGCGACTTCCGCTTTCGCACTTGCGACGGATTGCTCGGCCGCATCGACCTTGAAGTTGGCGTCGTCAAGATTTTCCGCGGACACAGTGCCTTGCTCGCGCAGGTTTCTGATGCGCTCAGCAAGCTTTTCCTGGTGCGCCCAACTGAGTTCCTCCATCCTCAGCCGGGCCTGCGCGGCCGCGAGGTTGGCGCGTAGTTCCGCGTCCTCTATGTCGACGAGAATGTCGCCACCGTCGACCCTGTCTCCTTCTTCGGCACTGACCGAGGACACCCGGCCGACGATCTTGGCTGACAAGGTGACACTTCGCTCCGCCATAACCACGCCGGTTGACGTCGCGCGGAATTGATCAGCCCGTTCTTGTGCAAACGAGACAGAACAGACCAGGAACAGTAACGTGGTTAGCAGGGAGTTTTTGTTCATGTCGCCCGCCCGACTGCGCCGGGTTCATCGTGACGTTCCATGACGACAGTCAGCGGGAAGTGAATCGATGTGGTGGCGTTGATTACGCCGTCCATATCGAGGGCCTGAACGATATGGCAGTCCGTGTCCTTCAGGGCATCTTTCGCCGATTCCGTCCCCGAATCACAGGCCATTATCAGTACCGCCTCATAGTCCTTGGCACGCTTTAGCAGACGCGCTCGCTGCCGCTTCGTCCAGAGACACATCATCGGCGTTGGAGTGTGAATGCAGAACACGCCAGTTCGGACGCCACGTTGTGCCAGCGAATCACGAATAGACTGAATATGGTCTTCAAATGCGGCAGTCTTTGTTCCATGTTTGAAGAACTCAATGAAGGGTTCTTGTTCTTGCATGGCAAGACACATCGGCGGGCAAACAGGACAGGATGCAATCAGGACTGAGTTGAATCCTGCGAGTTCGGAAGACACGTCTCTCGGTGTGAGATTAACTGGCATAATCCTGCTCCTTGCGCCAGCACACTTGCGGCGGCCGGAGCCGCTGCCGCAGGGCCTTTCAGGGCAGCTTCATCGCCTGGTCACCGTAGAGATGTGACGCGTGTGCGAGTCATTTTGACCGGGTCAGACACTAGTCGGGCCTGCTGCTGCTGACAATTCGTAATTGCCGCAGCGTCACTTGAACCGAATCATATAGTACCGGTTTCCGGGTGCCTGATCGCGACGCGCGACGGCCAAATAGCACGATGCATTGCGGTATATGACGACCGGCAATGGCGGCCGATTGCGTCGGCCCCGGAGTGTGCTGTTCCTACGGCCCTTAGTCGCATTCGCATAAAGTAGCTTGTGGCGACCCTATGCTCTGCGCTCCAGCAGCAGTCGCCGCGTGTAGGGGATCAGTCCACCCGCGTCGATGATGGACTGACGGGCTTTGGGCAGCGGTTCGATGGCGAAGGACTTACCAGAGGTCACGTTCCGGACCTCGCTGTCCCCGATCTCCAACTCATCGCCCTCCTCGGCCTCGATATCGGGGCAGATGATCATTTGCAAACCGACGTTTATCGAATTCTGCAGAAATATCCTCGCGAAGTTTCGGGCCACGACGATCAGATCGTAGCCCTTAATGCACGAGGCGGCCTGTTCGCGTGAGGAACCGCAGCCGAAATTATCCCCGGCCACGATGAAGCTTCCCGCAGGGAACTGCTTCTCCTTGAGCGCCTGATTGAATCCGGTGTTGTCCGCGAAGGCGAATAGCGGCGTCTCCGTCGGCAGCACCGTCGCCATGTATCGGCCCGGGTAGATGATGTCCGTGGAAATGTCGTTATCGAGTCTCAGTACAACTTTGCCTTTGGCCATTTCAGTTCACCTCCCGCGGGTCGGAAATAACGCCGGTCAGCGCGCTTGTCGCTGCCACCAATGGCGAGCACAGGAACACGTCCGCACCCGGGTTACCCATACGGCCCTTAAAGTTGCGATTTGTGGTGGCCAGCGCGGTCTCGTTGTCGCCCAGCGCCCCCTGGTGAATGCCCAGGCAGGGCCCACAGCCAGGATTGCAGACCACAGCACCGGCTGCGATCAGGTCGCTTAGGTAACCGGCATTCAGTGCATCAGAGTAAATACGCCACGATGCCGGGAACACGAGCATGCGCGTGCCCTCCGCCACCTGCTTGCCCTTGAGAGTCCGCGCGACAATCTCGATGTCATCAAGACGTCCGTTGGTGCAGGAGCCCACTACGATCTGGTCTATCTTTCTGCCCTTCACCTCGCCGATCGGTTTGACGTTGTCGACTGTGTGCGGGCACGCGATCTGTGGATCAAGCTGCGTCACATCGATCTCCACTACCCGGTCGTAGACCGCGTCCGCATCCGGAGCGAACACATCCAATACATCCTCAACGCCGGCCTCGTCCCTCAGGTAACGACGCGTCTCCTCATCCGGTGGCACCACCCCACCGGTTGCACCGGCTTCCACCGACATATTGCAAAGTACCAGGCGGCCCGAAGTCGCCAAGTTGCGGATCGTGTCACCGTGAAACTCGATCACCTTGAAGTTCGCACCTTCGGCAGTGAGCTGGCCAACCAGGTGCAGAATCAAATCCTTGGCGTAGACACCGCTCGGGAACTCACCGTTGACCACTACCTTGATGGTGCCCGGTACTTCAACGTTGAGAATACTTCCCAGCGCCCAGACCGCGGCCATCTCCGTGGCGCCGATGCCGAATGCAAAGGCACCGAGCGCACCGTGCGTGGTCGTGTGGCTGTCGGTGCCCACCAGGACCTGGCCGGGCCGTACGTAACCGTTTTCGGGGAGGATCTGATGGCAGATGCCGCCCACGTCGCCCCGCACGTCGTGGAATTTTGAAATCCCCTGCTCCGCGACAAAATCGCGGATCTTCTTCTGGTTGGTTGCCGTCTTCGACGACTCGGCGGGCACACGATGGTCGAAGATGACCGCTATCCTGTCCGGATCCCACACCCGGGACTCCCGCCCGGTGTCTCGAAAAATCTCGTTGAACTGGTTGATGACGAGCGCGGCGTTCTCATGCGACATCGCCAGGTGCACTGGTAGTTCGAGGACTTCCCCTGTATCCACTGCAGCCCTCTCGCACGCCCGGGCGAGCAACTTCTGTACGTACGTCATGCCCATATCAATCTCCTTCCATCAATAGCCGTCAGACAACCTTCTTCGTCTTCAGAGCGGCCAGTTCATCCTTTGTAATGCCGATGCTCGCCAATACGTCCGCCGTATGTGCCGAAAGTCGCGGTGGTGCCGATGTGATGTCTCCCGGCGTTTGTTCGAATTTCGCGGTAAGTGTAAACAGCGGAACCGTGCCAATGCCCTCGATCGGTACATCCTTCAGGGTCTCGCGGTGCCGGATCTGTGGCTGCTTCAGCGCGTCCTCGAGGCTCAGGATTGCGCCGCTCGGCACGCCACTGGCATTGAGTATTTCCACCCATTCCGTTGTGTCGCGCTCCGCCAGCTTTGCCTCCAGGAGCGGCGTCAACGCCTTGCGGTTCTGCTTGCGGGCGTCGCGCTTCTGGAAGCGTGTATCGGTCTTCAGTTCTGGCAGATCGAGCACGTCACAAACCGACTCCCACTGCTCCTGCTTATTGGCCGCGATATTGATATGACCGTCCCTGGTACGAAACACCCCGGATGGCGCCGCCGTAAAGTTGTCATTGCCCATTGGTACCGGCTGCTGCTTCGCGATAAGCAGGTTCGCGGCCACCCAGCCCATGAGGGGCATGATGGAATCGAGCATAGCGATGTCGATGAATTGCCCCTTGCCGGTACGTTCGCGGTGGTAAAGGGCCGCCATGATGGCGAAGGCACCGTTTAAGCCACCCACCGTGTCGCAGACAGGAAATCCCGCGCGCAACGGATTCAGCCGCTCGTCTCCATTGACGGCCATCTCGCCGCTAAGGCCCTGGATAATCTGATCGTAAGCCGGTTTGTGCGCATCGGGTCCGGTCTGCCCGAATCCAGAGATGGCGCAATAGATCAATCCCGGGTTTATCTCCTTCAAAACGTCGTAACTGAGTCCCAGCCGGTCCATGACGCCGGGCCGGAAATTCTCGACCAGCACGTCCGCATCCTTCGCCAGCTTCTTGAAAATCTCTTTGCCCTCAGGAGACTTTGTATTAAGAGTCACCGACTTCTTGTTTGAGTTTTGTGCCAGGAAGCTGGTCCCCATGAGTTGTTCGTTCAACTCGGAAAGCGTGCCCAGCTTACGTGCCAGATCACCGCTCCCGGGCCTCTCGATCTTGATGACCTCGGCGCCCAGGAGCGCGAGGTGCAGAGTGGCAAAGGGTCCCGCTAATACGTTGGTGAGGTCGAGGACCCGGACGCCCTTCAGTATCTGGTCGCTCATGCCGCCACCTTCTTATGGGTTGATCCGGTCTTGTAGACGCAACCGGGCATTTCGCGCTCGAAATATGCTGCGACGTCACTGGCAACGCTGATTAATGTGTCGAGATCCACATCCGCGCGAAGGCCCTGCAGTTGCAATGCGTTCACGAAGTCCTCGGTCGCTACGTTTCCTGCCGCCACCTTTGTAAACGGGCAGCCGCCGAGACCTGCGAACGAAGTTTCGAACGAGGTTACGCCGGCATTCATGGCGGCCATGATGTTCGCCATGCCGAGTCCATAGGTGTTATGGAAGTGGCAGGTACCTTCGATGTTGGGGTCGAGGTCGAACACCGCAGCGAACAGCCGCTCGACCTGGGCCGGATGGGCGTGGCCGGCCGTGTCGGCCAGGCTGATGTTGTGTAAACCTGCCTCGAGATACGCGCCCACCATCTCGAGCACGCGTTCCTCGGGGATCGGACCTTCAAAACCGCAGCCGAAGGCGGACTGCACCGACACCTGCACTTTTTTCCCCGCGGCCACCGCTTGCTGCGCCGCGCCGATGATGCGGTGTGTGGCCTCCATGGTCGCCATACCCGTGTTCTTAAGGCTATGGGTCTCGCTGGCGGAGGCGCCCAGGCAGAACATCTCCACCCCGCATGCCAGGCCACGTTCCACGCCCCGCTCATTCAGCGCGAGTCCTGCAATGATCGCACCGGCTCTTTTGTTCCCTACAAGTCGCCGGACCAGTTCATCGGTATCGGCCATCTGCGGAACCTTCACCGGATGGACAAAAGAACCGACCTGCACGATGTCGACACCGCATTCCATAGTGCGACGAACCCAGTCCTCCTTCGTCTCTATTGGTACGACCTCGCGTTCCATTTGTAACCCGTCGCGCGGGCCTACCTCGTGGACAACGATCTGTGTCATCAGGAATCCCTCCTATAGCTTCTCCGCTATCGCTTCAGCCATCTCGAGTGTGGTCGACGACCCGCCCATGTCGTAGGTTTGCACTTTGCCCTCGCGGACAACCGCAGCGACGGCATCCTCTATCCGCTGCGCCCCGTCGGTCTCACCAAGCCAGTCAAGCATCATCTTGGCGGTCAGGATGGTCGCGATCGGGTTGACTTTGTATTGCCCTGCATACTTGGGGGCCGAGCCATGTGTCGGCTCGAACACAGCGAGTTTTTCACCGATGTTCCCGGAGCAGCCGAAGCCGAGCCCGCCAACCATCTGGGCGCAAAGGTCGGAGACGATATCTCCATAAAGATTGGGTGCCACCAGCACGTCGTAGTTGAACGGGTTCTTGAGCAGCCACATCGTAATTGCGTCGATATTGGCGTTGTCCATGGCGATATCCGGGAAGTCCTCGGCCACCTCGTGTGCCGTTTCAAGGAACAGGCCGTCCGTGGCGCGTACCACGTTCGCCTTGTGTACTACCGTGACTTTCTTGCGCCCGAACTTTTGGGCAAACTCGAAGGCCGCGCGGATGATCCGCTCCGAGCCTTTCCTGGTGTTGATCTTGCACGAAATAGCGTATTGGTCGCCTGGCAGGTCCTCGAAAGCGTTGAAGGCCGGCGCTAATTCTGACAGCACGTCTCGCAGTTTTTCCGGAACGGGGTTGAACTCAACACCGCTATAAAGATCCTCGGTGTTCTCGCGGAAGATAACGAGGTCGATACCCTCGTGGTAGTTAAGTGGATTATCGGGGTAGGCTTTGCAAGGCCGCAGACACACGTACAGGTCGAAGAATTGCCGCATGCGCACGATAGGAGAGCGATACGTCAGTCCTTTCCCCTGGAGGGCAGGCACCAACTCCTTTTCTGTCTCCTTTACGGGCTTGGAGGTGATGGCGCCGAACATGGCGGCATCTACGTTATTGAGCAGGTCAATGGTTCGCGCCGGAAAGGCGTCACCTTCGCTACACCAAAATTCCCAGCCAATATCGCCATGCACATAGTCCGCATCGAGACCCACGCGATCGAGTACTATGTGCGCCGCTTCCATGACTTCCTTACCAACGCCATCACCTGGCAACCAGGCGATTCTGTACTTCCTGCCCATGCTGTAACCCTCCTCCGTCTCTTCGCCCCGCTTTGGTCAGATGCCAGTGAGGTATATGCGGCAATTGTGAAACCGCTACAAGTCGGAGAAGTACGTAAGGACTAATGTCCGCTGCGGTTCGTTGGCTTCCGGTCGGAACCCTGTGACATTGACGCACAGAGCCTCATCGTGCCGCTCGTGGCAAAAGCACGAGAAAGACAGCTGATGTTACGATGCTCGAAGCGAGAACCGCTCAGCACAAGGAGCTGGACCTTGTTTCGCAACCAATCAGGGGAATTGGCAAATATGCAAAAACCACCTTTTAAAGTGTCGGCAAGAACCGCCGAAAATCCGCGGTCTGGCATTCGAGAGATATTTACCCTGGCCAATGAAAAGGCGGCTCGCGGCGACCGCGTCTTCAAACTAATGATCGGGGTTCCGGACGCCAGAACGCCAGATACCGTGATCGACGGCACGATCGCCGCGCTCCGGGAGCAAAAGACTCAGTACACCGCCAATGCCGGAATTCCCGAATTGCGAGCGGCGATAGCTAGGCAGGTAAACACCACGAACGGACTATCGGTCGAGGCCGAACAGGTGATTGTCGTGCCCGGTGCAATGACCGGCCTCCTTTTCGCCAACTTCACTCTCGATCCAGGTAGCCGCGTTCTGATACCAACGCCCGGCTATCCGAACTACAAGATGCAAGCTGGCTTAACGGGGCTTGAGGTCGTGCACTATCGACTGGGCATCGAGAAAGGGTTTCAACCGGACCTTGGCGAACTGGACGACCTCCTCGGCTCGGGCGACACACCTGTTGGAGCAATACTGATTAATACGCCCGGCAATCCGACCGGTACGGTATTCAGCGAAGACACCGTGGTCGGTATAGCGACGCTCGCAGAGAAACACGGGGTGCGAATTATTTCCGACGAAGTTTATAAGGATATTCTTCTGGATGACGGGCTCGAGCACATTAGCCCGGCAAGGTACGCCCCGGAGCTCACTTTGCTGGTCGGAGCGTTGTCGAAAAAGTATTCCATGACAGGAATGCGCATTGGATATCTTATCCTGCCCAAACATGCGATCGAGGACACCTCCTTCTTGGGTGAAGCAACGATTTCCTGCGCGCCTTCTGTTTGCCAGTGGGGCGCCGTCGCTGCACTCGAGGGAGATCAGTCACAAGTCGATGGATACGACAAGCAATATCGCAAGCGACGCGACGCAATTGTTCAAATACTGACCGAGGCGGGAATCAACTTTACGCGACCTAACGGCGCCTTCTACCTGATGGCAGACATCGGTGACGCAGGCATGACATCACGAGATTTCGCGCTGCAGTTGCTCGACGAGAAAGGTGTCGGCGTTGCATTCGGTTCCGACTTCGGGCCGAGCGATCCAGCACATCCACTGTACGCCGAGTGTGACCGTTTGGTCCGTATTGCGTTTTGTAGTGGGTCTATGGACGAGCTGAGAGGCGGCACGGAAAGACTTTGTCAATTCTACGACGAGAAGCGCGCCTTGATCGCCAAGTAGCGGGGGGCAGGATTGCCCTCGCCCCTTGCAGCAAGCATGTAGGAGCGGGTCTTGCCCGCCATTACCGCATTAAGGTTGAGCGAAATCGCCCGCGCTTCCCACAGTTCAAATATTTGGAACGCCGCCGGCATTTCTCGGCAAACTACCCGACTAACAATGCGTCATATTTCGTAAATGTCGGCTTTCTTTACATATTTGTGCTGAGATAGTGAACGCTTAAATTCAACTGTATGTATTTCAGCGCCTTACGATTTCGGAATGAAATATGCATGGACTAAGGTAACTGAACCCGACACCCCTGTTTTGTTAGGTCTTGGCCTTGTCGGCATCGGTGTGTCCCGCTGCAGAAAGTGGTAGACACTGCGCTTCTTCACCTCGGCTCAGCGCGTAACAAAAAGAACCGAGGACCAATACGAAGCCCCGCCTAGTGCGGGGTTTTCTTCACCTAATAGCGCGATATGCCACTGAGGCGATTGGGCCCACCGGAATACCAACGATCCGTGGCGCTGGAGTGCGCTAGAATAAGGTAGAATGCCATCAGCGAGCCGCTAATAGCCGTCAGATTTCGTGCGAACGATCTCACAGCCAGCGCCGCCCGCCAGCAAAAAGGGGAAGCCCAGCATGATGACTTGGAGAATTAGCTGGTCGCTTGCATTACTGATAGTCGCGCATTGCGGCGATGGGGTCGCGCAGGAAACGCGCGCGAAGTATCTGGGGCCGCCCCCAGACGATGTGAAAGAGGTCTTCCAGACGGAGGTCCCGGTGAGTGGGAGAGTGGTGGCAGGAATCACGGCCACCAGTTCCATAGCCATGGCGGCGCTGACCGTTTACGCGAAATACGATAGTGTTTGTATCGAGGTCGTATCCCGGGACGGCCGGTTTTGGTCCCGGAACACCTACTACCTAACGAGCCCAGTCCAAGACTGGCCAGTACCCGTGGAATACCAGTCCGCGCATATGAAGTATCTCGATAAGCTGGATGCCGACGACCTGGCCGTGCTCGGCTCACCCGGCGAGTGTGGCGGGGATGGCGGCAAGGGTTATTACATCATGGGGTCAGGACCGGCCAACGACCGCCCCGAGATCATCAGAATTTTCGTCAATTCGGGTCGTATGGACACCTATGTCGCGATGGTGAACGGGGGGCAGCGTAGTCGACCCAGCCCATGCGATTCGATCGAGGCCAAGCGACGCACCGGGTTTGATGCCATCTGCGCGGTCGACCTCCGCAACATCGCTCCTGACGAGACCAAACTCACCATCCAGATACTGCGGCGCCGGTATGAGAGAACGCTGCCGCCGACCGAATTTATCGTCGTTCTACCCGGCGCAAAGTAGCCCGAATGCGCCAGCTGCTACACGATTTCCTCGGCAGTATCCTGAGGTGGCGACTAGGTCTGATGGTCTCAGCGATTCGCAAACGTCCCGCGCTCGTGTTCGGGGGCATAGCTCTATTAGCGGTGCTGGGCCTCGTCCTGCAAAATCGCACCCATATTTTCACACTCGATGTAATAACTGAAATTGTCGCCTTCACGACGACGGACCCCGTCTTGACCGCCTGGGACCTGGGCGCGACATCAGAATTATGGGACCTGGGCGCAGACGATGACGATGACCCATTCGCAGAAAACGCGACGGGCCGCAAGCTTGAACCCCATGCGCAACTTGTCATCCACGAAGGCACGCAGGTCAGCTTACAGCGGCATGGCACCGGGGTTATCCGCGTTCAATTGACTCAGGATGGAGACAACTCGACCGGCCGCATCCAAGAACCTGACACCACGAGCCAGCTCAGCGACATGGCAGTACTACTGGTCAAACCCGCGGGCACCCCGGCGCTGTTTCCTTTTCGCGGAAAATTGACCGTTGGCTACGACGTCGCGGCCGGCGTCGACAGCGTATTGCAAAGCGGCACGGTCAGAGTCGTAGAACGGCAACTGTTCGGCGGTACGCACTATACTGCTAACACCGAAAGCCTCGATGCAGGTGACCGAGTGCAACTCGTAGAGGGTAGCGACCCGCTGGTTGTGCTAGCAACCGTAAGCGGCTTCGTGCGTGCCGAACCGGCCTCGGGCCAGGGCTATTCAGATCCGATGAACGCCCTGAATCTCGTCGCACACGGCCAAGCCGATTTCGTACAGGTCGACCGGCTCGGTAGTACCGGATATAAGATCCGGGCAACGCGCTGGGCCCGCTTCGTCCACGATCCGCTGCTGGCGGCAGCCACCGCCATCGTGGCATTGTTCACCGTTTTGATAGAGGTTGGCTCGAAATGCCGTGAATTCATCTCGGCTTACAGGAGGAAAGATGACGCTGACAAAGGCCAAAAGCACGCCGGCGGTCTGGGGGGCGATGCCGATGAAAATGTGTGAATTTCGCAGCCGTCTTCGCGCAGCGCTTTTCGTGTTCCTCCTGTCCGCACCGGGCGTAAGCATGGCTCAGGGCCCGGCCCAAGCCTACATCAGCGCCGATGAGCACGGCCAAGCCCTTCTACTAAGACGGCTCGGCGCCTGCTACGCCGTGACGCCAGCGCACGTGATGGGCAAGGGACTGTTCGCAACGCTCGTTGCCGCATCACCCAGTGCCCCGCAAGGCGATGCAGACCTGCTACAAGCGTTTGGCTACGATCTCGCGCTGCTGCGTACCGCTGGTGCGGTGACCGATAGCTGCGGCGGCGCGCTCACTGACGCACCGCAGCTTGACTCGGTGCTCGCAAAAGCCTCGACCGCCATCGTGTCGTCGGTCAACGGGGACGGCAGCCTGACGCGGCGCAACGTAACGATCAACGACGTTGGACTCGTGCATGTGCGCTTGCGTCCGCGGGGCGAGGCTGACCAGTTGTTCAAAGGCCTGAGCGGGAGCCTCGTGCTGTCGGGCGAAAAACCGATCGGTATCCTGATGTCCGTGGATCCGGAGACCGGCGAGGGCCGGGCCCTGCGTTACGATCGCGCGATCGAAACCCTGCGACCGTTCTTCGCGGCGCCGGGCGCGCCTGTAAGAACGCACGCGGACGGCGACAAAACTACGATCGCTACTGGCGCTGGCCTCGCGGCGGAAGTCACGTCGTGGAGCAGCCCGCCGATCGAAGCAACGTACCGCGCCGCGAACCTCATCGACGCTACAGACTCGCCATCGATCTGGCTAGCGCGCGCCGAAAACTTTCCTGTCGAGGTCGTAGTATCGCTACGGGGCGACAAAGCCCACGCCATCGACGCAGTGAAAATCATCGGCAAAGGTGTCGATCCCGCAGAGCGACTGCCCAAGGACTTCGAGGTGTTGGTGAGCGGCGGCAGCGGCTGGATATCGGTCGGCAGCGGCACCTATTTCAAGAACGACAGCTATAAGCTCGTGCGCTTCGCGCCCGTTCGTGCCCGGCAGATCATGCTACGCCTATACTCGAACTGGGGCGCGCCGGACGCGGTCGGTCTGTCGGGCATCGAAGTCGAGGCAATGCGCTGATATTACTGCAGCCGAATGCGGCCCGGGTAGCGGCCGGCCCATGAGTTGGTGCAGCGAAGTTCGCCTTCGAGGTAGCCGCTGTCCAACAACTCGAACAAGCCCGTGCAATAGGGCTGCACGAAGTCGAGCCCACTGCCGGTGACGTGACCGGTACCATTCTTGTAGGACCCGGCCGTTTTGAACTGACCCGTTTTCTCGTCGAATTCCTTTAGTGCGAAACTGTAGACGCCGCCCCAGCCCGCGATCGATTTCTTCTCGATCTCCGTCGGTTCTTCGATGTCGGCTATCTCAATCGAGATAGTTTGCATTTCGCCTATCTTGTTCTTCACACACAGCCCCCGCATCGCCGCATCGGCACTGCTCATGCACGAGCTGTATGCCAGCTCGCGCATCGCGATGTCGTCAGACTTCAACATTGAGTCCAGCGCGGCGAGACGCACCGTTTGGTCCGGATCATTCAACAGCGCGCGGAACTCAGCGAGATTGTGCGAGCGGTCCTGGATCTGCTGTTTCAGATCGGCTGCGCTTTGCGCGTTAGCCGGCGGTACGGCTAGGACGGCCAGGGATAGGGCAAGCAGTAGCCCCTGAAGTAATGTTGGAATACACATGGAAAGTTCTCCCGGACTTCGGCTGACATCCCTTTACGATAACGACAAACGGACGCGATTTATACCCCTTTGGCAAGCAGTCCGATGACTGAAATCAGGAGGGCTTTTGTTTGATTTCTTATTCCCGAACGTGGATGCCCCTACGGCGACCCTCTGACCGCGTGCACCCAACCTGACAGATGAGCGCAACGATGTATACAAACGAGTACCTCTGGAAGGAAAGAAATCCGACGATGGCACGACTCAATGGGGTTGGAATCAGCACCTACCTCGCAGGTTCAAAACTTGCTTTGTCCAAATGAAAACGGTCCACAAGGGGGCCATTCGTTGTCTGGTAGCGGGGGCCCGATTCGTCCGTTAGCAATGTCCGAAAAGCCCATTGCCGAATTGGAAATCGCATTGACTATAGCGTAGCCAGAAAAACGCTCGAGAGTTCAAATGGTCTACTCCGTTGCGTTGTTCCACGGGGCCTCGCTTAGGAGGATTTGTTGCGATGTTGCCAATCTACCGCTCAACCTTTGCCTGCAACCTCGCAATTGACCCGTTCCATTCATCCGAAACCCGTATGAGGTAATCCTTAGCTTGCACAATCGGGCCGGGCCGGATGGTGAAACGGCTCTCCCTGCCAGCACTCCGGCTGTTGACAATTCCGGCATGCTGCAGCACCTGCAGGTGCTTGGTAATTGCCTGGCGTGTTAGATCGAGACCGTCGGTCAGTTCGGTAATCGAATATTCCCTACTGTCGCTAAGGCGCGATAGCAGTTCAAGGCGCGTGACACAGCCGAGGGCGGCAAACACGGATGCCGGTTCCTTGCTTCGAGTCCTAACCCGCGACATGTTCGGCCACGTTCTTGGCCTGAATGTCCCAGCCCTCTTTGTTTGATCGAAACACCTCTAGTCGTTTCGATTCCGGGAACTGCAGAAACCCCGTTTCGGTGATCGTCAGGCGCGTGCCGTTCTCTGTTGGCTGCAGCCGAAACTCAACCACGACTTTGGCGTCGTCGCCGTATTTGGTATCCGGATCAATGGCGCTGGGAGGCCAGGAAAAAGCGAACAGCTGCTCGTGCTCCATACACTCGGTTACAGACTCCCACTTCATGTCCTCATAGCCAGGGTAGGTAATATTGCCCATCGTCGTCGCACCTACCTTGAACGGGCCGTCTAGTCGAACTCTGAACCATTGCCCAAATTCTTCGTGATCCGTAAGCGCACGCCAGACTCGCGAAACGGGCGCTGCGAGGTCGACAACCTTCTCGATCTTATCCTGGTCTGATTGCTTCAAAATTCAATCTCCTGGTTGCCTATAACCTGGTGGCCTACAGGCCGAAATGCAACTATTTGGTTGCCCTTTTGCTTTTCGAGGCGGCCTCACGCCAGATATGTGGGCGATACCAATCAAGCGGACATCTGCTGGGCGACCTGTAGGAGCGGGCCTTGCCCGCGATTACAGCATCAGGGTTGAGCAATATCGCCCGCAAGGCGGGGCCCTACCGGAAGCGGAAATGAAAAAGCCGATCCCAAAAAGACCGGCTCTTTTCATTTTGGTAGCGGGACAGGATTTGCACTGTTCCGACACTACCGAAGCGAACTCGCCTGAAATAGTTATCCCGTGTGGAGTCAAACCAGGTCAAATCGATCCGCATCCATGACTTTTGTCCACGCCGACACGAAATCGTTGACGAACTTCTCCTGATTGTCGTCTTGCGCGTAGACCTCGGCATACGACCGCAAGATTGAGTTGGAGCCAAACACAAGATCGACCCTCGTGGCAGTCCACCTGACTTTGTCCGTCTTGCGATCCCGGATTTCATACACGCCATCGCTTTTGGGCTTCCATGCGTTGCCCATGTCGGTCAGGTTGACGAAGAAATCGTTCGTCAGCGCCCCTGCCCGATCAGTGAATACGCCATGACTCGTGCCGCCATGGTTCGTGCCGAGAACACGCATGCCGCCGATCAGGACGGTCATCTCAGGCCCTGTAAGCCCCATAAGCTGCGTGCGATCCAGCAAAAGCTCCTCGGGTTTGACGACGTAATCGGCTTTGAGCCAATTGCGATACCCGTCGTGAATGGGTTCTAAAGGTTCAAACGACTCTACATCGGTCATTTCCTGAGTCGCATCGCCACGACCCGGTGCAAAAGGCACTTTGACGTCAACGCCGGCAGCCTTCGCTGCCTGCTCAACGCCGACATTGCCCGCCAGCACGATGACGTCGGCAACGCTTGCGCCAGTTTCAGCCGCGATGCCTTCCAACACGCCAAGAACTTTGGCAAGTCGCTTCGGCTCATTGCCTTCCCAATCCTTTTGTGGCGCCAGCCGGAGTCGCGCACCGTTCGCACCACCACGCATATCCGAGCCGCGGAAGGTCCGAGCACTGTCCCAGGCCGTTGCGACCATATCGCTGACGGACAGGCCGCTATCGGCGATATTCGCCTTCACGGCATTGACGTCGTATTTCGTGCTTCCTGCTGGCACCGGGTCCTGCCAGACCAGGTCTTCTGCGGGAACGTCCGGGCCAACGTAACGTGCTTTCGGACCCATATCGCGGTGCGTCAGCTTGAACCAGGCCCTCGCAAATACGTCCGAGAAGTAATCGGGATCCTTGTGAAAACGCTCAGAGATCTTGCGATACTCCGGGTCGACCTTCATGGCAATGTCGGCATCCGTCATGATCGGGTTGTGTCGCACTGACGAATCCTCAGTGTCGAGCGGACGGTCTTCTTCCTTGATATCGACCGGCTCCCATTGCCATGCACCTGCCGGACTCTTCTTTAATTCCCATTCATGGTTGAGAAGCATGTCGAAATAGCCGTTGTCCCACTTCGTCGGGTTGCTTGTCCACGCGCCTTCGAGGCCACTTGTGACCGAGTCGTTGCCGACGCCGCGGCGGGTCTTGTTATTCCAGCCAAGCCCCTGCTCGTCGACGTCCGCTGCTTCAGGCACGGGGCCAAGTAGCGCCGCATCGCCATTGCCGTGACATTTACCGATCGTGTGACCGCCCGCGGTAAGTGCGACGGTCTCTTCATCATTCATGGCCATACGCGAGAATGTCACACGCACATCGTGTGCCGTTTTGAGCGGATCCGGCTTGCCGTCAACGCCTTCCGGGTTGACGTATATCAGGCCCATCATGACGGCAGCCAGGGGATTTTCGAGATCCCGCTCACCCGAGTAGCGACTGTTTGGATTGTCGGACGGCGCGAGCCACTCCTTTTCGGAGCCCCAGTACGTGTCTTTTTCAGGATGCCATATGTCTGGCCGACCGAAACCAAAGCCGAACGTTTTCAAGCCCATCGAATCGTAAGCGGCGTTGCCCGCGAGAATTATCAGATCGGCCCAGCTGATCTTGTTGCCGTACTTCTTCTTGATCGGCCACAACAGGCGACGCGCTTTGTCGAGATTCGCGTTGTCAGGCCAGGAATTCAGCGGCGCAAAACGCTGGTTGCCCGTACCACCGCCACCGCGCCCATCGGCAACACGGTAGCTACCGGCAGCGTGCCACGCCATCCGAATCATCAGGCCACCATAGTGGCCCCAATCAGCAGGCCACCAGTCCTGGCTGTCGTGCATCAGCGCTGTTACGTCCTCTTTGAGCGCGTCGAAGTCGAGCGTCTTGACTTCGTCTCGATAGTTGAAGCCGTCACCCATGGGATTGGTCTTGCTGTCGTGCTGATGAAGAATGTCGAGATTCAGAGCCTCGGGCCACCACTCCATCGTGGATTGCCCGGAAGCTGTTTGCGCACCGTGCATGACCGGGCATTTGCCGGTTTGGTTTTCGCCAGATTTACTCATTGCTATCTCCACCAGTTAGAAGGCTGCAGAAGCCAGTTCATTAAGTCTTCTGCCTGATTCGTGTCGTTAGTTTAGTGGAACGTGAAAATTCCATCCAATGGATTAATTCGCTCTTTTTAATCGATTTTATAGATCTATAATGAGGCCGCTGGTATAGCGAACAAGAAAGGCCGACCCCAACGGGACCGGCCCTTTTCATTTTCGTCGCGGGGCCAGGATTGCCGGCGCCCCTTGCAGCCTGTTGGAACGGGCCTTGCCCGCGATTACAGCATCAGGGTTGAGCAACATCGCCCGCAAGGCGGGCCCCTACCGGAAGCGGAAATGAAAAAGCCGATCCCAAAGGGACCGGCTCTTTTCATTTTGGTAGCGGGGGCAGGATTTGAACCTGCGACCTTCGGGTTATGAGCCCGACGAGCTGCCAGACTGCTCCACCCCGCATCGGCAGGAACGGGATGTTACGCACAAGCCGGGCGGTTTACAACCCTAGCCGAGCACCTGGATGCAAAGGGCCAGCAGCCAGCCCGGGACTATGCCAAGAGCAAGGACAGCGATCGAGTTCAGGCTGAGCAACAGCCGCGTGTCCGTGCTGGCCTGCAGCACCGCCTGGTCCTCGGCCGGCTCGAAATACATGTACCAGATGACCTTCAGGTAATAGAAAGCACCCACGACTGACGCCAGGACCATCAGGATGGCCAGGCCGGGATACTCTGCGCCCAGCACGGCACTGATCACGTTCAGCTTGGCGAAGAAACCGACAAACGGCGGCACCCCGGCCATGCTGAACATCAGGAACATCATCATCAGCGCAAACCACGGGCTGCGAGCGTTCAGCCCGTTGAAGTCCGTCAGGAGCTCTGCTTCGTAACCCCGACGGCTCATGATGATAATGATGCCGAAGGCTCCGGCCGCCGCCACGACATAGGTCAGCGTGTAAAACAGTGCGGCCGCATTGCCCTCCCCGGTCCCGCAGAACACGGCCAGCAGGATGAAGCCCACGTGCCCGATCGTCGAATAACCGAGCATACGCTTGATGTTGGTCTGGGCAATCGCCACGAAGTTGCCGACCAACAGCGACAGCACCGCGACGACCATGATCATGCTCGACCACGTTTCATGCAGCCCACCGAGCCCGTCAACCAGGATTCGCAGCGTTAGCGCCAATGCCGCCAACTTGGGCGCCGAGGCAAGGTACAGCGTCACCGGAGAACGTGCGCCCGCGTAGACGTCAGGCAGCCACATGTGAAACGGCACCGCACCGAACTTGAACGCGATGCCGACTATCAGGAAGGTGAGACCGAACCACAATGGCAAGTTGTTGAGCGACGGATCGACAGAAATGGCCGCCGCAATCTCATGAAACTGGAGCGAACCTGTCACGCCATATACCCAGGAGATACCGTACAGCAGGCAACCGGACGCAATTGCACCCAGCACAAAATATTTCATGGCCGCTTCGGCGGCGGTGACGTTGTTGCGATCGATCGCTACCAGCGCATACATTGAAAGGGCTAGCGTCTCCAGACCGAGGTACATGGTCAGCAAACTGTTCGCCGAAATCATGATCATCATGCCCAGCAAGCCGAACAACCCGAGCAAGTAGAATTCGCCCTTGTGCAGGTCGTTCGCGCGCAAGTAGTCCCGGGCATAAAATTGCGAAATCGCAACAAATAGCACCGAGCCGAGCTTTAAAACTTGCGACAACGGGTCGCTCACGTAGCTGCCGTCGAAGATGACAATGCTCGCACTCGGTGCCGTTGCGAGTAGCACGGCGGCAGTTGTGGCCAACGACACAATGCTCAACCAGAACGTGCGGACTCGATTATCATCATCCACGAACAAATCCGCGATCAGAACGACGCAGATCAGACCGAGCAAGGTCATTTCGGGAGCGGCAGCAATGTAGTCCATATAATTCATAGTGAGACCTGTCAGAGCTTCGACTGCCCGACCTGCAAAATCAGTTGTTCAATAGTCACGTTCATCATATCGACCAGCGGCGCCGGCCAGAGGCCGACAAACAACACGCTGATCGCCAGGATAGCCAGCACCAGGAACTCGCGCGAGTTGAGATCCTTAAGCTTCGCGACATTCTCATTTGCCACTTCGCCATACACGACACGCTTGATCATCCACAACGTATACGCGGCACCGAGAATAAGCGTCGTAGCTGCCAGGAAAGCAAACCAGAAATTAGCCTTGAAACTGGCGATGATGACCATGAACTCGCCAACGAAGCCGGACGTACCGGGAAGCCCGGCATTCGCCATCGCAAACAGCACCATGAACCCAGCGAACACCGGCATGGTATTCGCGACCCCGCCGTAGTCAGCGATCTGCCTGCTATGCATACGGTCGTACAGTACGCCGACGCACAGGAACATCGCGCCTGATATCAGGCCGTGAGAGATCATCTGCACCATGGCCCCGGTCATACCCAGTCCGGCGCCGGCTTCGGCCGCGATCCACCACAGCAGGAACATGCCCAGCGTCGCAAACCCCATGTGTGCGATCGATGAATAAGCAATGAGCTTCTTCATGTCTTTCTGCATCAGCGCAACGAAGCCAATATAGACAACGGCGATGAGCGACAAAGCGATCATCATGCCGGAGAAATAGGCGCTGCCATCGGGCACGATCGGTAGCGACAGGCGCACGAAACCGTAGCCACCCATCTTCAACATGATCGCTGCCAGGATAACGGAGCCGCCGGTCGGGGCCTCGACGTGCGCATCGGGCAGCCAGGTGTGCACCGGCCACATCGGCACCTTGACGGCAAACGCGAGCAGGAACGCGATAAAAATAACCTTCTGCACGCCTAGCTCCAGCGGCACGTTCATGAATTCAAACAGATCCCAACCGCCCGTCTGCAGATACAGGTAGATGAACGCAACCAGCATCAGCACGGAGCCGAGAAATGTGTACAGGAAGAACTTCAGCGTCGCATACACGCGACGCTCCCCGCCCCACACGCCGATAATCAGGAACATCGGAATCAGCATCGCTTCCCAGAACACGTAGAACAGCATGCCGTCGAGTGCCGAGAAAACGCCTACCATCAGGCCCTCGAGAACCAGGAAAGCGGCAAAATATTGCGCCGGCCTGTTCGTGATGGTGTTCCAGCCCGCGATCACAACCAGCGGCGTTATAAAGGTAGTCAGCAAAATGAGCGGCGCGGAGATGCCGTCAATGCCGATGTAGTAGAAAACATTGAGAGCATCGACCCATGGCATTCGTTCCACGAACTGCATACCAGTTTCCGAATTATCGAAAGCCGCGTACAGCACTAGACTGAAACCGAATGCCAGCACGGAGACTACCAGTGCCGTGAGGCGCATCAGGTACGACTGGCTCGAGCGAACGTCACCGCCGTCGCCGATGAGCAGCAACGCGACACCACCGAAGATCGGCAGCCAGATCAGAATGCTCAGGAGATAACTCAGCATATCGACGCTACCTCAACCAGATCAGCCAGGCGAGTAGCATCGTAAGTCCGATGATCATCGCGAAGGCATAGGTGTAAAGGTAACCGGTCTGGATATGGCGCATGACGCCCGCCAGGCGCCCGACAGAACGTGCCGTGCCATTGACCAGCAGGCCGTCTATGATGAACTCGTCGCCCTTCTGCCACAGGAACCGGCCAATTGAGCGTCCGCCCGCGGCAAACCCTTTGATGTACAAGTCATCGAAATAGTATTTGCGATCGAGCAAGGCGTAGAGACCCGGCAGCTTTTGCCGAATCGTTGCCGGCAGGTCCGGGCGTTTCAGGTACAGGAACCACGCCGTGAATACACCGGATGCCGCCAGCCAGAAAACCGGCGTCATCACAGCGTGCGTGAACAAGGCGAGGCTGCCATGCCAAGCATGGGCGACGACGCCCTCTCTCTCGGCGACGAAAATGGCATCACCGAAATAGCCACCGAACAGCACGGGGCCGACGGTAAACCAGCCAATGATTGCCGACGGTATGGCCAGCAGTATCAGCGGCACCGTAACAACTGCCGGTGTCTCGTGAAGATGCGATTTGGTTTCCGCGTCCATCCGCTCCTCACCGTGGAACACGAGGAAGAACATGCGGAACGAATACAACGCGGTCACAAAAACGCCAAGCAGCACGCTGAGGTAGGAGATCCAGTACACGGCGCCCTGCCCGTGCCAGTGCGACTCGCGCACCGCCTCGATCAGCAGGTCTTTTGAGAAGAAACCCGATGACCCAGGGAACCCAATCAATGCAAGCGACCCGACTAGCGCGGTCCAGTAGGTGATCGGCATGTACTTTCGAACGCCGCCCATCTTGCGAATATCCTGCTCGTGGTGCATTGCGATAATGACTGAGCCGGCCGCCAGGAACAGTAGCGCTTTGAAAAAGGCGTGCGTCATCAGGTGAAAGATCGCTGCACTATAAGCCGAAGCTCCGAGTGCTACCGTCATGTACCCAAGTTGCGACAACGTCGAGTACGCAATTACCCGCTTGATGTCGTTTTGCACGATCCCCAGCAGGCCCATAAAAAATGCGGTGATGGAACCAATGACGATGACCACGGCCAGCGCGGTCGTCGATAACTCAAACAACGGCGACATGCGTGCCACCATAAAGATACCGGCGGTAACCATCGTCGCTGCATGGATCAACGCGGAAATCGGTGTCGGACCCTCCATAGAATCCGGTAGCCAGACATGCAGCGGCGCCTGCGCCGATTTACCCATCGCACCGATAAATAGCAAGATGCAGATCAATGTCATCGCATTCCACGGCGTCCCCGCAATGACTTCGATGTTCTGTGCGGCGACCGCATCTGCACTGGCAAACACTTCAGCGTAGTCCAGCGAGCCGGTAAACGTCACCACGCCTGCGATGCCAAGAATAAACCCAAAGTCGCCAACGCGATTCACGAGGAAAGCTTTGAGGTTGGCAAAGATTGCCGATTCGCGTTTAAACCAGAAGCCAATCAGGAGATAAGACACCAGGCCCACTGCTTCCCAGCCGAAGAACAGCTGCAGGAAGT
>CAVROF010000003.1:0-78308 GCA_963722775.1 uncultured Gammaproteobacteria bacterium | reverse complement strand
GCCCGCGGCTGCCTTATCGAGATCCGCATCGTCAAAAACAATGACCGGCGCATTGCCACCGAGTTCCATGGACGTGCGCTTCATCGTCTCGGTACATTGGGCGGCCAGCATCTTGCCAATACGGGTTGAGCCCGTGAACGTGAACTTGCGAACAATCGGGTTGCTGCACATTTCATCACCGATCGGCCTGGCGTGCGCACCCGGAACAATACTGAGCAGCCCTGCCGGCAGTCCGGCACGGTCCGCCAACTCCGCGAGTGCCAGCATCGACAGTGGCGTTTCGTGCGCCGGCTTCGCGACCATCGCACAACCGACGGCGAGCGCTGGGCCGCACTTGCGGGTCAGCATCGCGCTCGGGAAATTCCAGGGAGTGACGGCCGCAACAACACCAACGGGCTGCCTGATAGCGACGCCACGACTGGTGCTCTGGGGCAGCGGAAATACATCTCCGTAGACGCGCTTGCCTTCTTCGGCAAACCACTCGATAAACGACGCCGCGTAAACAATCTCGCCCCGTGATTCGGCCAGCACCTTGCCCTGTTCCAGCGTCATGATGATGGCGAGGTCCTCGACGTTTTCCAGAATCAGGTCGTTCCACCTCCTGAGAATCACAGAACGATCCATCGGAGTACGTGCCGCCCAGGCCTTCTGTGCAACCTCCGCTGCTTCGATGGCACGCCGAGTTTCGGCGCCTCCGACGCTGGCCACCTCTACCAATACCTTCTGAGTAGCCGGATTGCGGACCGGGAATGTCTCGCCACTATCTGCATCAACCCACTCGCCATTGATGTACGCCTGGGTTCTGAGAAGAGTCGGGTCTTTGAGCAAGTCTTTCATGCTGCACTGCCTTTTGGTCTGGTATTGAAGTCTTTGTTGCCGAGCGCGTATGCCACCGTTGCCTCGGCCAGAACATCCGTTGAAGAAATGAGTGGCGCGTCGAGCATCGACTGGTCGAGGACCAGCGGAATCTCCGTGCAACCCGCGATGACAGCCTGCGCGCCTCGAGATGTCAGGCCGTCGGCCAGCTGTTTCATGCTGGCAGCGACGCCGGAGCCGCAATCGCCCATCTTGATCGCCGCGATCAGGTTGGCAAGCTCCGCCACCTCATCCTCATCGGGCACGATCGTTTCGATTCCGGCTGCTCCCAGCGCCGTTTGATAGATACCGCTTACCAGGCAACCCCTGGTTGCCAACAGCCCGACCGTACTATTTCCGCGGCACGCTTCGACCGTTTCGTCGATGATCGAGACGAACGGAACATCCAGCGCTGCCTCGATATCTGCCTGGTACGCATGCGCGGTATTACAGGGCATGACGATCATGCTGGCGCCTGCCTGCTCCAGCTGCTTCGCCATCGCCGCCAGGACGGGGCCGGGTTCGCCGCCCTCGCCAAGAATCGCCCGGGTCCGGTCGGGGACGTGCGGATTATGATCGACGAGCATATGCACGTGTTCCTGGTCCGACCCCGCCGGCGTGGCAGCAATCACCTTGCTCATAAAATCCACAGTGGCATCCGGGCCCATACCCCCGAGGACGCCGACCGTCATTGGCAGGCTATTTCGCGAGACAGACATCCAGACAGGTCTCCAGGATATCGAAGCCTTCGTCGATCAGCTCATCAGTAATCGTTAACGCAGGCAGGAAGCGCACAACGTTGCCGTTGACGCCACAGGACAGCAGGACCAGGCCATGTTCGTAGGCGGACGCAACGAGCGCTTTGGTCAGGTCAGCCGCTGGCTTCGTCACGCTGCCGTCTTCAACGAGCTCCATAGCGATCATCGCGCCACGATCACATCGAATATCGCCAATTGTTTCGGGCCGCTTCGCCTGCAGCGCTTCCAGGCGTTGCCGGAATTTCGCGCCAATCGCGTTGGCCCGTTTAACAAGACCTTCCTCATGAATGACATCAATGACGGCGAGCGCGGCAGCGCAAGCAATCGGAGAACCTGCGTAGGTGCCACCAAGACCACCCGGAAGCGGTGCATCCATGATCTCGGCCTTGCCAACGACAGCGGCCAGCGGGAAACCGCCGGCGATACCCTTGGCGACGGTCATAAGGTCGGGCTCAATACCCGCATATTCGCTCGCAAAGAACTTACCTGTGCGCCCAAAGCCGGTCTGGATTTCGTCAGCAATCATGACAATGCCATGTTCGTCGCAGATGGCCCGCAGTGCCTGCATGAACTCGTCAGGCGCCGGGTAAAAACCACCCTCACCCTGCACAGGCTCGATAATGATCGCAGCAACGTCGGACGGCGCGATATCGACCTTGAACAGATTCTTGAGCGCCTTGATCGAGTCCTCGACGCTAACGCCGTGGTATTCGATTGGGAATGGCGCGTGGTAGACCTCACCCGGGAACGGCCCGAACAGGTTCTTGTAGGGCGTGATCTTGCCCGTCAGGCCCATTGCCAGCATGGTGCGCCCGTGGAAACCGCCATTGAACGCGATGACGCCGCGACGGCCCGTGTACGCGCGAGCAATCTTGACCGTATTCTCAACCGCTTCCGCACCGGTCGTCACGAACATCGATTTTTTCGGTGTATCCCCGGGTGCCAGCTCGTTCAGTGCTTCGGCAAGCCGCACCGCCGTGTCATATGGCGTGACCATGACACACGTGTGGCTGAATTTATCGAGCTGCTCCTTTACGGCCGCGACAACTTTCGGATTGCTGTGTCCCGTGTTGCACACAGCGATGCCTGTGCCGAAATCGATGTAGCGGCGTCCCTCAACATCCCACATCTCCGCGTTCTTGGCGCGAGCAATATACACCGGCGCGATATTCCCCTGGCCGCGGGCGATCGCCGCCACCTTGCGCGCCTGCCAGTCAGCATTACTCATACCCGCCATCACCTGCTCTTTTTGAACCGCACCCATTAGTCTGCTCCGAGATATGCTGTAGCCACCCATGGTGGCCGCGATGCCAGCTCTCGACAATATCCTAAATGTCCTGACTGGCAAGCATTCGATGGTACTATTTCGGCCGAGTTGGCCCAAAACCAAGAAATGTCTCTCAGCCCGACAACACTCTCCATTGAGGACCTCAAAGCCTGGTCCGACGGCTGTGCCCGCGTCATAGAAACAGTCGATGAGGCGGAGACCCCGCGGCGCCTGTGCGCCGCCCTTTGTGACCTGGTGCCGATCGACTTCTCAGGCGTTTTTGTGCTGCGCCGTCACTCAGCCCCCATCGCGGTTCTGGACGATATTCCGCCGGGTACCGAGGCGATCTCTTATCTTGAAAGCCTGTACCTGCTGGACCCGGTCTATGACCACTTTCTGCGTGGCACTCTGCCGACATGTACGTTGCTGGATGACATCTGCCCGGATGATTTCTTCGAATCGGACTATTTCCTGAAGTACTGGAGCAACGTCAATATCGTTTCCGAGTTCAGTATCAATACACATTACGACAGCGATACCGTGCTGCACGTGCCACTGTCACGCATAGGCGGTTCAAAGCCATTTTCGCAGATTGATATTGATACCCTGACAGCCGTGAGCAGCACGGTCGTGGCCACCTTACGTCGCTACTGGAATGCGCGCAGGACCAGGTACGAAAGTGGCGCCACCAAGGCCGACACATTCCATGCGCACCTGCGCTTCGTCATGGACAACTTTGGCTGCTCATTACTCACAGCGCGCGAGATGGACATCATGCAGCTGACGATGCGTGGCTATTCAGACAAACTCTCTGCCCGCGAGCTCGATATCACGCCGGGAACGGTCCGCAATCACAAGAAAAGCATCTTCAATAAACTGCAGGTCTCATCACAGGGCCAGGTATTCGGGCTGCTGCTCGACGCACTACAGCTTCCTGCTGACGACGCGATCGGTCCGGATCCGCTTGCCACGCTCCTGGAAAGTCGTCACTGATGTCCGCGCCCGAGTTCAGGTTGTTCGAGCGCAACCTGCCCGACGTCGAAACCGAAGAAGCTGCAGAACTCGTCGGGATATATTTTGGTCTTGAGGGCGAGCTCCATGAGCTTGATGGCGAACGCGACCGGAACTTCCGCATCGACAGCGATGACGGCAGCTTCGTGTTCAAGATTGCCAATGCCGAGGATGGCGAGGATGTTGTCGGTTTCCAGGTAGCCGCCCTGCAGCATATTCGCGAGCGCGACCCCACGTTACCCGTTCCAATCATGCAGCCGGGAAGCCATGGCCAGATCATGCAGCGGGTGAATACCCGGTCGGGTGACTCGCATATTGTGCGACTAGTGAGCTTCCTGCCCGGCATACCCGTCGACAGCGCGCCGGTCACACAATGTACATGGCGGGAAATCGGCAAGCTGATGGGAAGGCTCAATGTCGCCCTGAGCAGTTTCTATCATCCTGCGGCGCAGGCGAACGATCACCCGTGGGATACGGCGAATTGCCTGCGCTTCCAGCCTTTAACCCGGCACATCGCCGACCCGTCTGCACGCAAGCTGGTTAACTCGGTGTTCGACCGGTTTCGCGACGTTGTAAAACCCTACCTCGATGGGACCCGGCACCAGATCATTCACCAGGATGCCCATAGCGGGAATGTCCTCGTGGATCCCAATGATCCCAACCGCGTCGTCGGCCTGATCGACTTCGGCGACATGTTGTACGGGCCCGTGATCGCGGACCTCGCGATCGTGCCGGACAGGACAGAGCGAAGTGACGACAACCTGCTCGATATCATCTGTAATGCGGCCATCGGTTTCGACGCGGAGTTCCCGCTGCAGGAAAACGAGACTGACCTGCTGTTTGACGTTATCTGTGCCCGCTACGCGCTTGGTGCGACTATCGTAGCCGCGCGTGATGCGCTGCATGAAGACCAGCCGCGGCACATGGAATCAAACGCGCCCTTCGTTGAAGCACTCGATGAGCTCATGACGGTGGGTGCTGACGCCGGTACTCGCGAGATTCGACGCGCCTGCCGCTTTGCGCCCGCGCTCACCGGTGCCGACGAGGATGCGTTGCTTGACGCGAGGCACCGGCTTCTCGGCAAGAATGCGACACACTTCTACGCGCGTCCGATGCACTTCGAAAAAGCGCGAGGCGCGTTTCTCTACTCGACCGACGGGCACCGCTATCTGGACTGTTACAACAATGTGCAGCAGGTAGGGCACTGTAACCCACATGTGGTGAGGGCCATTTCACGACAAGCCGCCGCGCTCAATACGAATACGCGGTACCTGTACGGCAGCATTCTCGAGTACGCCGAACGACTCACGGCGAAGCTAGCGCCACATCTCGACGCATGCATTTTTGTGAATTCGGGTAGCGAGGCCAATGACATCGCCTGGCAAATGGCGAAGGTCATGACCGGCCGATCGGGCGGCCTACTCATGGAAGACGCTTACCATGGCATCACCGGGCCGATCCGTGAATTTTCGCCGGGACACCCGGATACGCAACTGCCGGACCACCTGCAGGGTCTGCTGGTACCGGACCCGTACCGTGGCAGGTACCGGGACGGCACGCCTGACATCGCGGAGAAATATGCTGCAGATGCGGACCGCGCCATAGCCGACCTCGCCAGGTGCGGCCATGAGCCTGCGGCATTCATGATCGACTCTGCGCTCTGCTCCAGCGGCGTGCCAGCGACGCCCGAAGGATACCTGCGCGGCGTTGAGAAGCGTGTACGTGCGGCCGGGGCCTTGATGATCTGCGACGAGGTGCAGTCGGGTTTCGGTCGGATGGGCCAGTGGTGGGGGCACGAATTCCACGGCATGGAAGCCGACTTTGTCACGATGGGCAAACCGGTCGGCAACGGTCATCCACTTGGCGTCATCGTAACCAAAGCCGCGATCCTGGAGCGCTTCACCGAGAAGACCGGGCTGTTTAGCACCTTTGGCGGAAATACCGTTGCCTGCGCGGCCGGCAATGCTGTGCTCGACGTGATCGAGCGCGAAGACCTGATCGAGAATGGTCGTGTCGTGGGTGACTACTTGCGAGACGGGCTCCGTACGCTGGCCGATACGCAGCCGCTGATTGGCGATGTGCGTGGCACCGGTATGCTCGCCGGAATCGAGTTTGTGACCGATCGCGAGGCAAGAACGCCAGCCACTGACAAAACCGCAAGCCTGCTCGAGCTTCTCCGACAACGCCACGTGCTCGTTGGCAGCGAGGGCCGTGATGCCAATATCCTCAAACTACGACCGCCACTGATTTTCCAGCGAGAGCACGCCGACCTGTTGATCGATGCACTTGATGATGCGTTGGGCGTGTTGGCGGCTACCTAATGCGGAACGACCGCTTTCACCGAAAGCTGCCCCTCAAGCGACTGCTTTAGGGATGTGGTGACCGTCTGCTAACGGCCAGAAGCGGCCTCCCGAGCGCTTATCGCTCACCCTCCTGAATCGATCTCGTTTCCTCAAGAAGCTGGTCGTACTCGATGCCGCTTTGGTCACGCCCTTTTTCAAGCATGCGCAACCGTCGTTCAGTCGACTGGGACTCGCTGCAGACCTCATCAACTCGATTCGAATACTGTTTGACGATCTGCAATAGAGATTCTGCGAGATCTAGCCGGCGAGTAAATCTAGTTGGCCCACATATCGAAGTTGATAGCTTGGTTGATTCTCCCTCAATCATCCCGAAAATCAGATATCGATGGCCGTCCGAGTACCAGTGGTCACAAGTGGTTGAGCTTTCAGCAATCAGAGAGCGTGGCACGTTACCCTTGAAAACTTCCGCGGGCACGATTTCGGAGACAAGGGAATCGTCTTTTTGATTCGCGGGCAAAGTGCGTTCGCCAACAAAGACAACGTCAACCGAGCAAAAAGCCTCGACTACCGCATCTTCAGAATCCCCCCACTGGTTTGCACAAGTACAAGCCAGAGAAACCTGTGGTGACAAACCTAGCATCAACAACAAGAAACACGCGATCTTGCCTTTGAATTTGTCCATATCCCCGTACTTGGGTAGATAATCTGAATGACTGCAATGGGTCAACAGCCGTCATTCTAACTCAATCCGCCTGAACGGCTGGAGACGGCCACAAGCGGCCACTCAAAATGCTAGTTATTGCAACCATTCTTATCGACGCCATGGTTCTCAGAAAGTCGGCCGGAGATCCTATTCAAGAACGACTCTGCGGCCCCACTTCCATCCTCAAGGAAAACTGCCGTGCTAACACACGAAACATCGAGAACGTTACTTACAAATACATAGGATTTCGATTCGGGATGTTTAATTATGTTTACGAATTGATTCGTTTCTTCCAGAAAATCGGCATTGCTGGCTTTGACCAGAATCGTAATTCCTTCATCTGCGGCTGCCTCTGTTACGACCGCGAGGAACGCTGGAATCTCCTCTGCCGAAACACTAAATTCCGTAGCGGCGTTAGGGCTGCGTCTTTCATATGTGCACGCGATTCCGACAGCAAGTACTAAGACCATAACGCTGATGATTCGCCGGTCATTCATAGTGTATTGGCCATTTGAGTGGAACTCGCTGAGCGGCTGCTTTGGGTCAGTAGCAGAAATTATAGCCTAGTCCAGGCGACCGTCGCCTTGCGGCCAGAAGCAGCCGTTGCTAATTGCTCTTAACTTCCAGAGTGATTGCATCACCCTCTAATCCGGTCGAGGATACGCTTTGAACTTTCAGCGTAGCCGAAATCTCTGTTCCGTAATCAAGCCACACGAAATAGAAGCCAAACTGGCCGTCTGCCAGTTCAATCGGCGCGATGATCTCATCGGGCATTTTCATGTCGTGGAGCGACCCGGTGTCGATCGAAAACAGGTAGCCGATATTTCGGCTTGATTCCCCTTCAGCTAGCTGAACTGTTAGCACCGCCGCATCCGAGCATGACGCGAAATCGCCATCATCAAACCCGCGTTTGAGCGAAGCGACATGAGCCACCGGCGTGGATGGTTTATCACCAGAAAGCGGAACTGCTCTCGGACTCAATTCGAACGTACGGTAGCCGGGAGCGAACGAACAAGCGAACGCTGTGGCCGCGAAGAAGACCAAAAGGCATGTCAGAACTGAGAGAAGTAGACGCAAATGCTGAACCTGTGTAGCGAATCTCGACCGGCTGCTTTGGGTCAGTAGCAGTCTTCGATTAGTCTATCATTCGACAGGCTGCTATCGCAGCGCTTACCAGCCGTTCACTGTCAGTCAGCTGACTGATAGATCTGGATTAGGTTGCCACATGTGTCGTCGAAAACAGCAAACTTAAATCCATCACTTTCCACAGGATCCTGCGTAAATCGGACACCTAGATCACGAAGGCGGATATGCTCGCTGTTCACGTCGTCGACCGCAAACGCGGTAAACGGTATCCCGTCCTTGAATAGGGTATCCTTCAGAGCTTTCATCGCCGGATACTCGGCGTTCGGCTCCAGCACAAGCTCGGGTCCATCCGGGTCCCCAGGTGAAACGACCGTCAACCAACTGACATCACCCATTGGTATGTCGTTCTTCTTAACAAAACCGAGTTTATCGGTGTAGAAAGCCAACGCGGACTTTTGATCGCCGACCGATACGCTTACCAATGAGATTTTCATTTGGGTGCCTCATGTGAAAAAGCCGCTACGCAACCCTCTCAGAACGGCCGGAAGCGGCTGTCGCAGCGAAATTCACGTAGATGAAAGACGAAGGTAGTAATAAGGCAAGCTGTTTAAAGCGGTGAAGCGATGGCTTTTCCGATCGGTTTGAGCTTAATCGCCAGGTTCCGAGCAGCAACCTCCGTAATATTGTACGGCACGTAACCCCTTGGAGATTCTCTAAATGTAATGTAGTACGTCTTGGATTCATCAAATGTAAACGGTTGTGATTCTTTGACTGTTACTTGAGTATTTATTCCCCTCTGGTTTACGACTGTAGATGACTCAACCGTGACGTCGCCAGAATAGTGCTTTAGATAGATTAGTGTGTACTCACCTTTTGCGATGGTTAATAGTTCCTGGTCGGCTAAAGAAATCTTGAACGAATTCCCCATTACCCCCTGAAACCCGGGGTCGGGTCTTATAAAATAGACCTTGGCTATGTTGCCATCTGAAGAATTCGCTAATAGTGGATGCGATTCCTTAGTCGCTGTCGCGCCGCAGCCAACGACAAGAAATACTATCACCCCAGTCGTGAATTTCCCGATGTATGTTGTAAGTTTGCGCATCTCTGGCGTCCTGAATTATTTACGGTGATTGATAGCCCGGTTAGCGAGAGCCGACCTGCACTCAGTCATAATGTCCTGATGGACGAATTGGGCGGGGCTGGTCCCCGCGAGTCAACCCACAGCACCTCTGAGAGATTAACAGGCCGTGAACTGCGCAGCCTGACCGTGGTGAGGCGGAGGGTTCGCGGGAGATCGTCGCTCAACAACCGCATATAGGTTCCTTCCCGCGACCGACCGGCCATGATTCCCCGTTGAGTCCAAATGGGCATCGGATACACCTTGCCATCTGCATCTACGATCTCCGCAAAGATTTCAACGCGCTCCCCGGTCTTTCTGTATACCGCTACTTTGTCACGATAGTCCGGCACGTCCAGCGGCTGTGGCAACAGAAGCCATAGTTCCTTGTCGGGTCGGGTGGTCTTAATAACGTCGGGACAGTGGAATTCTGTCCATTCCTCCCCAATCGATATTGGGCCGTCTCGCAGTACGTAATAGTCGACGGGATAAAGCGCAGCGCAAGCGGCCGACGCCAGCAGTGCGGCTACCAGTAAGCCCCGATACATCAGGTTCATATCAGTTCCAACCTTCGAAATAGACTAAGCACTGGATTTCAATTTGAGCCCAGTGCCGCGAATTGTCAATGTACATTCAGGCAAAAAGCGATTACAGAAATGGAGCAGGTATTGTCACTCGATAGGTTCTACATAATCTTGTCGACGTTTGGTCAGTGATGGAACCAAAAAGCTATCAGTTTCGTGTTTGCCAGTAGGGGAATTGAAAACAACTCATGGAGGAGTCATCGTGCGTCTGAAAAAAAGCACTAAGAAGAACAACGGAACATGTGGCGTGGGCGAGTACTGTGTTCAGTTACATTCTCGCCGCACGTTGCTCGTGAATGAGTTTTGCCTTAACGAGAAAGAAAACAACATTGCGGATATCGAAGCCGCGGAAGCACTTTTGCGTCAGACAATGGGGCCGTGCGATTTCGCGTCAACAACCATTACGTTAATTAGCGGAGAAGGGACGAGCGACGAGTCTATACGACAGTTCGACCCCACACAGAATTGACTACGAGATAGTAGTAGCGATCCCGATGAGCGTGAAGCATAAGGTCAACACCACAAACCAAAACCTCTTCAGGATTTTTCCGACTGCCCATAGTGGATACTAGCGACGGTGTTCACTCGGCGATGGGCGGGTCAGGATGAAGATGGCCGCCGCACTCAAAACGACTATCTGACAAGCCAGGACCCACAATGGCACATCAAGCAGCCACGTAATGACCGGTGTCGCGATCATGACAATGATCGCCATTCGCTTCGCTTTGGGGTCAATGCTGCCGTCGCGGTGCCAGTTGTCGATCAAGGGCCCGAACGCCCGGTGTTCTCGCAACCAACTATTCAGCCGATCTGAGGATCGGGCGAACGCGAAAGCGGCGACCAACAAGAACGGCGTCGTCGGCAACAGAGGCAACACCACGCCTACGGCACCTATGGCGACTGCGGCCAGGCCCGCCAACAACCAAAACACGCGAATATTTGCACTCACCTTGGCAGTTCATCACACGACGATTGGCAGCTGCAAGTCCGGCAGCACCGCTTGCCTCCGAAACGCGAAAGATTTTCCTGTTTTGTGTAATTATGGCTCTGCAGGATTTGCGGAGAGGACCATTGGTAGAAGCAACCCGGTCATCCAACAATAATAAGGTGAATCGCGATAGCGCATCTCCGTGGCCGGAGATCGAAACCGGAGCCATCGCGTTCTTACTCGACGCGCGCGACGACTTTGAAGTCGGGCTGTTGCGCGACTGGGTCGAATCCCGGAGGCCAAACGGCGATTCACACCTTCGGCATTCTTTTATCAGGCTCCCCAGGGACCGCGCCGACGATATGCTGGCCGCCGTGCTGGAGCTTGACGAATTCGTCTGGATGCAACCGTTGCGCATCGCATGGCTGCCGACATCGCATACAGGCGGCAACCGCTCCCTGCAGGACTTCTTCTACGGACGTATTGCCGAGCCCGGCAAGATACGGCGGCGGTTGATCGCGAAGTACCGGCCGGACAGGCTCGCGTACGTTGTCGGTAAAGGCGCTTGCCTCCACGAGCTGCGCGAACGGCAGGCCGAGGCCAATGTCGCCGAAGATGCCCTGCCAGAGTTTGTCGCCAACCAGGCGTTGATCGCGCTGGAGCGCTCGGAGCGCCTGGTACGCGGTGCAAGGTACAAAGTCCCGCGCATCCTTCAGAGCGACGTTTTTGCAAACGCAGACTTTCAGAACCTCATCGAGAATGTCGCACAACAGGGCGACCGCGCGGTGCATGACGTCACTGGCCAAGCCGCACGGTATCTGCGGGAAATGGCAGCGACCCAGACTCCGTTCACACTCGATATGATGAATGCGCTCTATCGAGCTGCATGCCGGAGCCACCACGATGCGAAGATCAATGTCGACGAATCGCAGCTCGAGCGAGTCGCGGAGACGATGGGGACTCATCCCGTCGTGTTCCTGATCAGTCACAAATCGATGCTCGATACGATGGCCCTGTCGCTCGTGCTGTTCGATGCGGATCTGCCGTTACCACTCACGTTCGGTGGTATCAACCTGAACAAGCCGGGTCTCGGGTTTCTCGCCCGCCGCAGCGGTATCATCTTTTTGCGGCGCTCGTTCCAGGACAACGAAATCTACAAAGCGACGTTTCGCCGCTACATCGACTACCTGATCGAAAAACGATTTTCACTGCTTTGGGCGTTGGAAGGAACACGTTCGCGCACTGGCAAGCTGCTGCCCCCGCGATTCGGCCTGTTCAGTTACGTCGTCGAGTCGATACTGAGGACCGAGCTGCACGACGTGACGTTCATCCCGGTCAGCGTTGCCTACGACCAAATCACCGAGGTCGAAGACTACTCAATCGAACAACGCGGCCAGACGAAAAAACCCGAGGGCATCACGTGGCCGCTCCGTTTCTTGAAGAGTGGCAGGTCGCGCGGCCAGATACATTTGCGTTTCGGCGAGGGATTAACCATCAAGGATCTGGTCGAGCCTGCCGAACTCGAAGGCGGCATCGACGATCAGAGAAAACGAACGCTTGTGCCAACCCTGGCATTCGAAGTCGCCGTGAGAATGAACGCGGCAACGCCCATCACCGCCACGGCGATCGTCACGTTGATCATGCTAGCCAGCGGCAACCGCGCGCAGAATCTCGCTGAAATCCAGGCACTCGCTCGCGCCGGCGCAACTCTGATCCGGCGTCGACACCTGGAGATCGTCGGTCGCTCAAATTTTCGGGACGAAAACGCTGTTCGCGCGACGCTCGACGCACTGCACGAGACAGGTATCGTCAGCTACCTGGACGAGGGAACGGAGCGACTCTATGCCATCAGCGTCGACCAGCACCTTAACGCCGCTTACTACCGCAACACGGCGATCCACTACTTTATCCTCGATGCCTTCGTCGAGGTTGCGCTGCTGGACGCAGCATCCGCATCCGGCGATCGGACCGAGACTTTCTTCGCAAGGACGAGCGCGCTCCGGGAGCTCTTCAAATTCGAGTTCTATTTTCCGCGGCAAGCCGACTATCAATCGGAAATTGAAAAACGCGTGGGCGACCGATTTGCGGACTGGGAAGACACGGTTCGACGTAGCGATACAGGCGGACAGGCCATATTTGCAACGGTTCAACCGCTCGTCGCTCACGGCGTACTTCGTTCGTTCGTCGATGCCTATCGCGTCGTGGCATGCGTACTTGCTGCCGCAGGCGCGGATGGCATTGACGACAAAGGAAGCTTCCTGACGAAATGCCTGAAGACTGGAAAACAGCAGCTACTGCAGGGGCACGTGTTCTCGGCCGAGTCGATCTCGAAGTCGCTGTACGAGACCGGCCTCAAGCTCGCGGACTACAGAGGGCTGCTTGCGGCCAACCAGGAAGGGGCACGCCACGACTTTCACCAGGAGTTTTGCCGTATTAGTGGCCGGTTGGACGAAATACTCTCGATCGCGCTGAAGAAGGCCAACGATTGACAATCTGCTCAAAGCCAGCGGCACAGCCTGCAATATAGGCGCGAACGCTTTGGTGAGCGTTTCATTGAGGTCGATTACGAGGCACTGGTCAGCGAGCCGGAAAATACCTTGCGGCCGATCCTGCAGTTCATTGGACTGTCGTGGAACGATGACTGCCTGACGTACTTTTCACGCGACACAGTGGTCACCACGGCAAGCGCCCACCAGGTGCGCGAAGCGCCGCACCAGCGCTCCGTCAATCACTGGAAGCACTTCGCCGACGAGCTTGCGCCGGTACGCGAACTGCTCGGCGCGGACGCTTAGTCCGGTAATTGCGCGTAAGTAGCCGCGAGATTGCGGCCCAGCTGCATCATGTGCACCTGGTCAGGACCGTCGGCAAGCCGGATCGTTCGTGCCGCAGCGTAGGCGTGGGCAAGGAAAAAGTCCTGACACACACCCGCCCCGCCGTGAACCTGGATGGCCCGGTCGAGCACCGTGCACGCCATCGCTGGCGCCACGATCTTGATCATGGCGATCAGATCCTTCGCGGCTTTGGTGCCGCCCTTGTCCATACGCTGGGCAGCTTTCAATGTGAGCAGTCTCGCCTGCTCGACCTCGCACGCCGAACGCGCAATATCCTCGCGGACCGACTGCTGTTTCGACAGCGGGCGGCCGAATGCAATGCGGCTCTCGGCACGCGCACACATGGCCTCGAGCGCTCGCTGTGCCAGGCCGATCAGGCGCATGCAATGATGGATACGGCCAGGACCCAGGCGTCCCTGGGCGATCTCGAAACCCCTGCCTTCTCCAAGCAATATGTTACTTGCCGGGACTCTTACATTATCGAACACGACTTCGGCATGTCCTTCGGGCGCATCGTCGTAACCGAAAACGCACAGCGGTCGCTCGACGGTCACACCCTCTGCGTCTGCGGGCACGAGAATCATCGACTGCTGGTGATAGCGGCTGGCGTTGTTCGGGTCCGTCTTGCCCATGACGATATAGATCTTGCAGCGGTCTCCGCACGCGCCACTCGACCACCACTTGGTTCCGTTGATGACGTATTCGTCACCCTCGAGCACCATCGACGTTTCGATGTTCGTTGCATCTGACGACGCCACATCCGGTTCGGTCATGCAGAACGCGGAACGGATCTCCCCGCGCATCAGCGGCCGCAGCCATTGTTCCTGCTGCGCCGGGCTGCCATAGCGAGCCAGTACCTCCATGTTGCCGGTGTCGGGCGCGCTGCAGTTGAAAACCTCGGATGCCCACAGGACGCGGCCCATGATTTCAGCCAGCGGCGCGTACTCGAGAACCGTCAGGCCGGGACTCAGATCGCCGTAGGACTGCGGCAGGAACAGGTTCCAGAGGCCCGCTTCCTGGGCGCGTGGTTTGAGTTCCCCGAGGATGGCCGGTTCGGCCCAGCGATCGCCTGCATCGACCTGCTCGCGAAACAGCGCCTCATTCGGATAGATGAATTCATCCATAAACGCCAGCAGGCGTTTGCGGAGTTCCTGTACCTTGGGTGAGAATTCGAAATCCATCAACTACTCCACGCACCGATCGAATCCAGCATGATAGACCTGAAACGCTTCGAAGCCGAGTGCCGGCGCGAAATACCGCTACTGACAGCGATGGACCTGTCGTTCGTCAGTTTCGACGATCTCGCGCTAACGATGGAAGCGCCGCTGGCGCCCAACATCAATAACAAGGGCACGGCCTTCGGTGGCAGCATCGCGAGCATCTGCCTGTTCGGTGGCTGGGCCGTTTCGACGCTGGCCTTCATGGACAACGATATCCACAACACGGAGATCGTGGTTTTCAAGAACGAGATGACATTCGAGCGGCCCGCACGAGGTCATCTCACCGTCAGGGCCTATATGAAACCCGACGATTTCGCGGCTTGCCTGGCGCGGCTCAAGGCCGGCGACCCGGACCGGATACGGCTCGACATCCACGTCGACCTGTTTCACGACGATGAGCGCTGCGCCACGATGCAGGGACTGTATGTGGTCTGGCTGAAATAATCCGCGCTCCTGGCAACCAAACGGCGCTGCCAGGTATCTAAGCTGTAGAACCGATACATGGGGAGGCTGTCCCCGGAGGAACATGCAATGACTTTCAAGTCGAACTCGACGTGGCTGGCACTGGCAGTCGCACTGATAGCCAGCCTGTGGTTTTCCGAGGCGAACGCCGCAAAAGGCTCGTTCGAACAAACACTATCGATAGATGAGCCGCTTCTTCTTAATGTCAGTACGGGCAGCGGCAATATTACCGTTGAGCGCGGGCCGGCGGGCCGGGTCGAGGTTATTGGCCATATTAAAGTCGGGACTGGCCTGTTCCGCAGGAGCGGCGCAAGCGCCCAGGAACTGGTTGACGAGATCGAGGCCAACCCGCCAATCGAACTGGTCGACGGCCAGCTGCGAGTCGGTCATTTGAAAGGACGTGCGTTCAAGGGCAACGTCTCTATCAGTTTTGAAATCACCGTACCCGCCGATACCCGCGTGAAGGCAGGAACAGGCTCCGGCTCGATGTCGATCGACGGCGTTGCCGAAATCGTCAAAGCCAGCTCCGGATCCGGTCGCGTCGAGTTGAATAACATCGCAGGCGCCGCGGTCGCCAACACGGGTAGCGGCTCAATTCGCGCCGAAGGTATCGCCGGCGCATTTGACGGTGATACCGGCAGCGGTGGCATCTACCTTGTGCAGTCTGCACCTGGTGACGTCAGGGCCTCCACAGGATCCGGCGGCATTGAACTGCACAACATCGATGGCGCGCTCCGCGCCCGGGCAGGCAGCGGTCGTGTTCGCGTAAACGGCCGTCAGAACGGGACCTGGGATATCGACACAGGATCGGGGTCCATCAGCATTGACCTGCCCGATGATGCAGCGTTTCAGCTGGACGCCGAGTCCAGTTCAGGCAGCATCGTCGTTGACCATCCTGTGACGGTACAGGGCAAGATCTCGAAGCGGCACCTGCGAGGCGACGTTCGCGGCGGTGGTGACCTGCTGAAAATCGACACAGGATCAGGCGGGATTACCGTCAATTAAAGCAGTAGCTCATTCACCGATAACCAGATGGCGTAGCAGGCACACACCAGCGTAAGCAGTGCTGTGCCGCCTGCGCCGATCAGTCGGCCGATATGACCCATGTTGTCGTGGTGAAGACCGAACGCATGGAATATGCGCGCCACGATCATCAGGTCGCCGACGATGTACAGGAACATCGACGACACGCCGTTGGCCTCGAGTGCCGCGAAAACGATAAGGAACAGCGGCACGTACTCAAGGAAGTTCTGGTGGCGGCGAACCTTCTCGGCGAGTTTCATGTCGACCGGGTCGCCAAATAAGATTGAGACGCCTGCTTTCCCGCGCGCACTACCCGCCAAAAAGCTGAGCAACAGCGCAAAAATCGCGAAAATACCCCCGTACAAAAGGGTGATCGGTAGCGGCATTGTTGTTCTCCTTATTCAGTAATAATCCCCGCCCCAAGCTTAGCAGTTTTGTCGGAAACCGAGACGCAGGTCGTTCGTTTCAAGGCCGGAATAGCCCATGATTTAGTGCTGCAGGAACGCATACTTGCCAGGGAGGCATTATGAAAAGTTGGGCTGTTTATCTTGCGGCAATCGTCGGATTTGCCATTTACGGGGCGTCAACCAGCGCCGATCGCGACAGCAGTGGCGCCATCGTCGAAGAAGGCAGCATCGGTGCTTTCAACGTTCGGGTTGGCGACTGCTTCAATGACGTCGGCTTCGATGATGAGGTCAGTTCGGTACCTGGCGTACCCTGCTCCGAGCCACACGACAACGAGGCCTACGCCGTGTTTGACGTAAGCGTTACCAGCTATCCGGAAGGCGAAGGCATGTCGGAACTGGCATTCGAGTCCTGCATGGAACGCTTTCACGCGTATGTCGGTATGGACTACGAATCCTCGTCGCTCGACATTTCGACGATGTTCCCGTCCCAGCAAAGCTGGCGTGAGAACGACCGCGAAGTCATTTGTGCCGTTTACGACATGAACGCGCAGAAGCTCACGGGCACGACCAAAGGCAGCGCTCTGTAGGTCAGACCGCTTCGAACAGCGCAGAGGCCCCCTGGCCTCCGCCGATGCACATGGTCACCACGCCGTATTTCTTGCCGCGCCGTTTCAGTTCGCGCAGCAGGCTGCCTGTCATGCGTGAACCGGTCATGCCAAACGGGTGACCGATCGCAATACTGCCGCCGTTGACGTTGTAGATCTCGTTGTCGATCTCCAGCGCATCGCGGCAGTAGACACACTGCGACGCGAACGCCTCGTTCAGCTCCCACAGGTCGATATCGTTCATCGACAGCCCGGCGTTGTTCAGCAGGCGCGGCACCGAGAAAACCGGACCGATGCCCATCTCGTCCGGTTCGCAGCCAGCGACCGTTAAGCCGCGGAATATTCCCATCGGTTCGAGCCCGAGTTTCTCGGCACGATCAGCGCTCATAAGCAGTGTCATTGAGGCCCCATCGCTAAGCTGTGAGGCATTGCCCGCGGTAACGGTGCCATCATCCTCGAACGCAGGCTTCAGTCCTGCCAGACCTTCAACGGTCGTGCCAGGCCTGTTGCACTCATCGCGATCAACGACGACGTCGACCTGGCTTTGCTCACCCGATGCCTTGTCGACCTTGAGCATGGTCGCGTTCATCGGGACGATCTCATCGGCAATGCTGCCGTCTTCGACCGCCTGCGCGTAGCGCGCCTGGCTCTGCACCGCGTACTCGTCCTGGACGTCACGCGTGACGTTGTAACGTCTTGCGACCACTTCGGCCGTGTTGCCCATCGCCATGAATATCTCCGGCTTCTCTTCGAGCAAGCGCGGGTTTTGCACGTATTCAGCAGCCTTTTGACGCTGGTTCATCGAAATCGATTCGACGCCACCCGCCATTGCCACCTGGGTCTGCCCGGAGGCTATCTGGTTGGCGGCGAACGCGATCGACTGAACCCCGGACGAACAGAAGCGATTGATCGTCGATGCCGCAACAGAGATCGGCAGCTTGGACAGGACCGTCGAAAGACGCGCCATGTTGCCGCCCTGCTCGCCATCGTGCATTGCTATGCCCACAATCACGTCCTCAACCTCATCGGGCGAGACGTTCGGATTACGCTCCAGCAGCGCATCGATGACATGGGCGACCATGTCATCGGAGCGCGTCAGGTTGAAGCTGCCACGAAAGGACTTGGCAAGTCCCGTCCGGACATTGTCGACGATTACAACGTCTTTCATTTTATTTACGCTCTCATTGCGGGCTTACTCGCCGCACCCAGTTTTTCATGGCACCAATACTACATCCGAACTTGAGATGTCCCTTGCCAAGACCGACCTCGTCAACAATCTGCTCGCAGGAGCAGCCCGCCGTATCGAAGATATCGAACGACCGCTGCGGCCCCTTACCTTTCGGCAGTACCGTGTTGAACACGCCATCGCCGTCGATATCTGCGAATCGGTTGACTCCCAGACCCGCATATCCGGCCGCTTCGGGTAGTGTCGTGGCCGGGCACACATCGACGTCGTCTCCGACACCATCCTTGTCTTCATCCCGGAAAAAGTACAACACCAGGCCGTCGTGATCCGACGATCGTAGTGCCAGTTCCGCCTCGCTACCGTCGTCGCTGACCAGGATACGTGCCGCATCCGCATTGCCGCGCGCGAACTCGAGGCCGGTGACCAATGGCCCGAACCCCTGGCTCGTCATTGCGTGATCGAGAACCTGTGCACTGCCTCCAAAATTGAAGGAGTAGCGTTCGCTCGGCTCGATGTTCAGGACTTCGTCGATCAGGTTGGGTGACACAATATCGAGGCACTCGACGAGCGAACACACGGCGCTCTGTTCGGGGATGAAGTCGCCTTTCAGAACACCGGCGAGATCAACATACCCGTCAGTGAACTCGAAGGCATTGAAATCACCGATGACAACGAGGTTTACGTCAGGATTAGCGGTTTGGATATCCTGCACTTTCTGCGCCACGGACAAGGCCTGCTCGTAACGCTTCAGCTGCGTTCGCTCGGTTTCGATGCTGCCCAGCGAACGCATATGCAGAACCATGACCGAAATCGGGAACAGGTTGTTCACAGTCGCATCCAGAACCAGCGGTGGCCGGTCGTGCAGCAACGATCCGTCGAAGGTGAGCAGCTCATCTTTACCAAGCTGCGTCACGGCCAGCACCTGGACGTTGTCGCGTACCAGGAAGCCGACATCGATCGAACCGATATCGTTACCTTCGATGAGGTGCGCCGAGTAGTTCACGCCAGGGCCGAACGACGCAATCGTTGCGGCGAGGTCCTGCATGACGTTGAGACTCTCGACTTCCTGAATCGCAAGGATGTCCGGCGAGCCCATCACATCAATGATGTAGGCAGCAATCTTGGCCTGTCTCAGGAGATACTCCTCTTCCGACACGACCGCGTCGTCACGTGCAGGGTCGTCGTCGTCGTCGAACAGGCGGAACAGGTTGAATGATCCAACCGTGCCTTCATCCGCCGCCTTCGCTCGCACGGCAATCGGAAGTGGCGCGAAGTTGACGTCAAGCACGGTTGGCCACAGTTCGTAACCGCCGAACTCGAAGCCCAAAACGCCCGTAGCGCTGAATGTGGATCGTGCCGGAATGATGAGGTTCGGCAATCCCAGCTTGTCCGGGTCGAGCTCGAACACTTCGGGGTTTCCGTCCCACACCGGAACCTGTGGCAGGGCCGGAATTCCGGGCGATTCGACACCCGGTTCACGGAAGGGCCGCATTGGACCTGCCGTTACGTGAACCTCTGCCACCGGGTCGGATCCGAACGACTGGTTGGACGCCCCAACGATGCCGGCCGGAACCGTTATGAGCATGCCTTCGTAGCACTCGTACTCGATCGCGCAGCTCGGTGCAGACGGATCCGGGGACGGCCTGTTTGCATCGAAGACGACCGGGTCCGGCACGGTACCCGTACCAAAACCCGTTACGGTGATCATCGGCGAGCCTGTGATTTCCGTGAACCCGAAGAACTCGGCAACGCTGCCATTCACTTCGACCTCATCACCAACATCGACGCCGGGAGGTCCGCCGGTAAAGACAAAGATGCCGTTCGACGTATTGGGATCGCCGTCATCGGGTACCTGCATGAAGAACCCATCGGTCGCTATCGCGGTCACAACGCCGCTCGTAAGAACGCGCTGACCCTCCAGCGGGCTCGATTCGCCGCTGCCCTGAATATCAGTGACTGCGGCAGAGACCGGACATCCGGCGAACTGCGAACCATCCACCAATGTGCCTGGTGAATACAAGGCGCCGGCCGAAGCAGCGACTGTGCTGTGCCTTACTAAAGGCGGCGTGCCGGTTACGTCCGGGTCGAGTGTGATCGACTGATTATCACCACCCTCACTACCGTAGCTCACTGTCGCAACGTCAGCACGTGCCATTGTTCAGCGTGACGGTATCGCCGCCATTGTTCATGCCTATACTGAAGGTTGTCGCCGTCTGCACCAGGCTGTTGCCGAACGCCCCTGTCGGCGTGCCCCCGCCGAAGATGACAGCAGAACAACCGTCATAAATCACTGAGCCCGCGGGGAATGTATGGCGTACGCAACAGCATCCGCCAGCGTCCAGCCCGAAACGTCCACATCGCTGCCGGTACGATTGACGATCTCCACGAACTCATCCTGCGACGAGCTGCGCGTACCATCGCCATTGGCATCACCTGCGAGCGAGCCGTCCGGGTCGGCGTGGATTTCGTTGATCACCCAGGCGGAAGGACAACCGGCGAATTGCGTGCCGTCGGCCCGCGAGCCCGGTGAGAACAGGGCGCCGCCCGACGTCGTCGCCAGAGTGTGTTTGACCAGCGCAGACGTGCCATCACCATCCGGATCACGTGTCAGCGACTGGTTGTCTCCACCCTCGCTGCCATAGCCCGCCGTCGTCACGTCGACGAAGCCATTATTAAGCGTCACGGTGTCGCCGCCGTTGTTGAATCCCAGCGATCCGGTGCTCGCGGTCTGCACTGCGCTAAACCCGAAGGCACCCGTCGGCGAACCGCCGCCGAACACGACGATCGAACAACCGTCATCGACGATGCTGCCTGCCGGGAAGGTATGGCGAACACTGAAGCCATCGGACAAAGTCCAGCCCGATATATCCGCAGCTACGCCGGAGTTGTTGAGGATTTCAACGAACTCATCCTGCGAAAAGTTCCGCGTACCGTCACCATTCGCATCGCCGGCCAATCGCTTGCCGGATCGGCAAGAATCTCGTTGATGACCCAGTCCGTTGCCGGAGGAGGTGGCGGCGGTGCCGGCTCGGCACCCGGAGTGGAGGCCGCTTGTTCCCAGGTCTCTGACAGGTTTTCCGACGTTTCGTCGTCACCGACGACACCACTGCCGCCGGACTGTGCTTCAGTCCCTTCAGTAAAATCGATGCGCTGGAATGATTCGCCCACCGCGTGTGAACCGGTGGCCACAACATCCTGTAATGCGATCGGTGTCTCGGCCGGGTAGAACGACAAGTCACCGTCAGCGTCCGGTCCGTCAATACCGACACCGTTCTTGTCTACCGCCTCGGCCTTGTCGCCCCACACGACGTAGTCGATGTCCTGTACAAGGTCGGACTCGCCGTCCCAGCCATAAAGAATGACGACTTCGCCGCTGTTCGACAGGCCACCCTGCCCGTTGATCGAGCCCGCCAGCGCTTCGCGCATGTCGGGTATCGCGTCGGCGGCAGCGTCATCTTCGAATAACTCGTAAGTAGGATCGATGCTGTGCTCTGCGAAGAAACCGCCTGAGCCGGCCAGCGCGATCGTCTGGAATTCACCGGCCGCGATGCTCGCGCCGTCAGGGAATCGTGCATGGAAATCGCCGAAGCCACCGCCGCCGGCGTTGGTGCCGGTCACGATGTTGTAGTAGAACGTGCCACCGCCCGCGAACGTCGCGTCGGTGACGTAAATATCCGACAGGTCGACCGTCAACGATGTCGGGTTGAAAATCTCGATGAACTCGCCACCCGTAGGCGTGACGACGATTTCAGAGAGCAGGAGGTCAGCGGCCGGAACCGGCGGCTCCGAGCCGCTACATGCGGAGAAGGTCCCTATCGGGAATGGCGTCGTCGCTGTGCTGTTGGTCGTCTCACCGTCGAGCGCGTTCGGGCCACTGAAGCTCCAGTTACCCAGCACAAACGTACTGCCATCTGGCCCGGTTAGATCATTGCGATACGCCCAACCATCGAGATGCTCCCAGGGCTGCCCGGTTCCGTCGATGTTGATATCACCCAATACGTCGACAACCACACCTGACTGAAACAGCTCGATCGCGTCATCGCCATTGATGTTCGCAGCGCCGCTCGTATAGGCCGGGGAGAATCCGAAGAATGTTTCGAACCCTGTCGACTCCGAAGCGACATACAGGAAGGTCCCGGCACTCGCCGCGCCAGCCGGGAACGTAAATTCCTCCCCATCCGTACCGCCGCCGTTATTCGCCGAGCCAATACCGTATGTGCTGAGGTCGGTCACATCGTTGAGCACGCAAAGCTCAATGGCCTTCGGCACACCGCCTGTCAGCGGCCCGTCAACGACGCCGGTGATGACGACATCCTGGGCGAAGCTTGCCGGCGCTGCGGCAACCAGAAGAGTGAAAAGAGAAAACACGGAAAGACTGTCAAAGGACAGTCGCGGACGTTGGAATCGCATGCTCGAACCCCTGGAGTTTTTTTTGGTTGGTTCTTGTTCTTGAGGCGCCAGTATAGTCCTTCTCCGCGACGGTTTTTTGAAATCAGAAATGCATCGTGAGCGGAGTTGACTGTGTTTTACATAAGGAGGAGAGTTGATTCGCTGCTGAGTCGAACGCTTCTCTGATTTGCGATTGTGCAGCAGATACCGATAATCTGGATGCTCGTGAGTGTGCCAATAACAAAGTCGAACCAGCTTGCTACTCGACACCGCCTATAACATCGGGACTCCCGAGGGTGTCGAGCTTCGCCTGCCCGTAGCCGGTCTCGCTCCGCGCTCACTTGCCTGGCTTCTGGACGCGCTGATCAAGTTCCTGTCGCTGACAGTCATTTCCATCATTCTGGAGCTTCTCGGCGATCTGGGGACCGGGATCTACCTTCTGATGGTTTTCGTGCTTCTCTGGTTCTACAACGTGCTGTTCGAGGTCTTTAACCACGGCACAACGCCCGGGAAACACGCCCTGGGCCTGCGCGTAATGAACGCCAATGGAACACCGGTGGGGTGGTCCGGGTCCCTGATCCGCAACCTGATCCGCTTCGTCGACGTTCTGCCGGGCTGCTACGCCTTTGGTTGTGCGGCTGTCCTCATGAGCAGGCAGTTCCAGCGCCTGGGCGATCTCGCCGCAGGGACCATCGTCGTCTACGCGTCGAAGCAGGCGGCCAACAGCAAGCCCGGTGACGCGCCGCCCGTGCCGCTCAAGGCACACCTGTCCCTCGACGAACAGCAGGCGATCGTCAGCTTCGGAGAGCGCGCCAATCTCCTGAACACGGAACGTGGCGAGGAACTGGCGGCGATTCTCGAGCCGGTGCTGGAAGGCATCGACCGGCAGGGACTGGTCGGTCATGCGAACTGGCTGATCGGGGAGCGGAAGGCACCATGAGACAGGAGGCTTTCGAATCCCGACATGCGCCGACGTGGACCACGTTCGAAGAATGGATAGATGTGCTCTCGACGCCGCGTATCGCGCAGCGCTCAAACGCTGAGTCACTCGACACGATCAGCAAGAACTTTCCTGCGATGTACCGCCAGGTGTGTCATCACCTGGCGCTCGCCCGGACGCGCCGTTACAGCATCGGATTACAGCAACGACTGAATCAGCTCGCACTCGACGGCCACCAGCATCTCTATCGAACGCGCACGCCCTTTTTTACCTCGATCGGCCATTTCCTCGCCAGGGACTTTCCCGCGGCCTTTCGTAAACAGTGGCGGTTCATGCTGACGTCCACGCTGTTGTTCTACCTGCCGGCCCTGATCATGGCACTCGCGGTAGTGGTCCAGCCCGAGATTATCTTCTCGCTCCTCGACCCCGGCAGCGTCTCGCAAATGGAAGAAATGTATGACCCGGCCAACGACGTCCTGGGACGCGAACGAGAGTCGGATTCCGACTTCCAGATGTTCGGCTACTACATTTATAACAACATCAGTGTCGGCTTCCGCACGTTTGCCGGAGGCCTGCTGTTCGGGCTGGGCAGCCTCTTTTTCCTGATCTTCAACGGGCTGTACTTTGGCGCCGTGAGCGCGCACCTGACGGTCGCGGGCTTCACCGAAACGTTCTGGTCGTTCGTTTCCGGGCACAGTTCGTTCGAGTTGACCGCGATCACTATCTTTGGCGGCGTCGGCCTGATGATTGGCTACGGCGCCCTGGCGCCAGGCCGTATGACTCGCTGGCAGTCAATTCGCAGCAGGGCGATGAGCGGGCTGCCGTTGATCTATGGCGGCACGCTCATGCTGGTCGCGGCCGCCTTCGTCGAGGCGTTCTGGTCGTCGACCGCCTGGCCACCAGTGAGCTTCAAGTACTCGGTCGGCATTTTCCTGTGGGTGGTTCACGCACTCTACTTCTTCCTGCTGGGCCGCAATGAATCTTGAGAACGTCACTGTCGAAATGCGACCCCGCAGCGAGTGGGAGGCTACAGATTTAGGCGCGCGCATGATCCGCCGTGATGCAAAGGCCATCTACGCGGTTTGGTTCGCTGTGACGTTGCCTTTCCTTACGCTGGCTCTGCTCCTGAACTTCTTCACGCCCTACGGCGCGTTCGCCATGCTCCTTTACTGGTGGTTCGAACCCGTCGCGGATGGCGCCATCCTCCGCATTATTTCGCGCCGGCTGTTTGGCGAGGATGCCGACGTAACGGCCACCCTGAAAGCCGTGCCCAAGCTGGCCTGGATGAACCGCATTTACCTGTTCACCCCGTATCGGCTGCACTTCGCTCGGTCGGTCGCCATGCCGGTCACGCAATTGGAAGGACTCAAGGGCTCAGCACGCCGTACCCGCAGCAAGGTTCTCAACCTGAAGATTTTCAACTACGGCGTGGGCATTACGGCAGCGTACGAGCACCTCGTCATGGCGTTGTATTTTGGCGTCATATTGATCGGCTACGCGTTCGTACCGGATATTTACAGGGACACGCTGGGTGACACCTGGCTGGAACTCTTCTGGACGAGCTCGAGCAGCAGCGCCACCGCGATCGGTTTACTGTCTTTCTACATTGCGCAGAGTGCTTTGCAGCCCTGGTATGTCGGCGCGGGTTTCGGCCTGTATATCAACTGCCGCACGCAACTCGAGGCCTGGGACATCGAGGTCGCTTTCCGGCGGATGGTGCAACGTCGTGCGGGCGGTGCTGCCGCCGCCATCGTGCTCGCACTGTTCCTCGTGCCGCAGTTTCTGTCACCCGCAACGGCGTTCGCACAGGAACCAGAGGCTGAAGCCGCCGCCGAAGTGGCTGACCCTGATCCCGGGTTCGTCGGTTTCTGGAGTGATGATGACGTAAAGCCGGCGCTCAAGTCCGTCACGTCCAGTGACGCGCTGCAGACCAGGCAACGGGTCGAAGACTGGCAGCGCATCCGGTCTGACAAAGCGGAAGAGGAGGAGGAAGCGGATGACACGAGTTTGTCCAGGAACATGCTGGATTCGTTCTTCAAGCTCGTCTCGAAACTCCTTGAGTTCGGGCTCTGGATCGTCGTCGCCATCCTGCTGATCCTTGTGTTCCTGACACGCGATCGCTGGTTGCCGTATCTCGGTCTGCCAGGCTTTACGCCGCCAGCCGAACGACGAATATTCCTTGCGGGTGGCGAGCTGACGGCCGACCAGCTTCCCGATGATATCGTGGGTGCTGTTCTGAACGCGTGGCGCGCCGGGCACAAACGCGAGGCGCTGAGCCTGCTCTATCAGGGCAGCGTGTTTGCTGCAGTGAGAGAACATGGTGTTCGATTGCCGCGAAGCGCAACCGAGGGCGCCTGCGTTCGCGCCGTCTCGGCGCAAACAGATGCAGACCGTGCCAATTTTTTCCGGCGTGTCGTCAGCGTCTGGGTTCGCTGCGCATACGGCAACCAGGAACCGGGTGATGATGCCGTGCTGCCCTTGTGCGACGAATGGCGACAGCACTTCGGAGCCGCGCAATGAGGCAGTCGACAATGATCCTGTTGTTAATGCTGGCCGGCGTACTCTTCGCCTCCTGGTTTTTCACTTACCATGAGAAGGTGATAAAGACGGAGTACGTCGGGTATTCCGGCGAGGCTCGAGTCAACGACTTCCTCGCCGCGGAAATGCTAATCACAGAACTCGGGCTTGAGGCCGATTCGCGCTCAGAACTCGTACCTACCAAGTGGTTGCCTGATCAATACGACACATTGATTGTGCATGCGTCAGAGCCGATTTCATTTGGTGCAGAGTTCGACATGCTCGCTGCCTGGGTCCTGGATGGCGGACACCTGGTCCTGCTACCACCCCAGCGGGACACGGAGTTTGCCGACATTCTTCTCGACTACTTTGGCTTCACTCTGGAACCCATTGAAATGGGCGATTCGGAGGACGATGGCGACGCGGACGAAACCGAATCAGAGGATGAGGAAGAAACCTACGATTACATTATCGACCTCGACTCAACGCTTGTTCGGATCCAGCCGCATGACGACACTACAACAAGTGCAACCCTGTCGGCCGACGACGGCATCGTCGCCGCGCGACGAGAGTGGGGAGACGGTTACGTCACCGTCGTCGCGAACGCCTGGTACTTCTCCAACTACAACCTGGACGAGTATGACCACGCCCGGCTGCTTATGGACATCGTGGCCGGTTACGTCAAGGAAGGAAAAACCTGGTTCATCTACAGCACCTCATTTCCTTCTCTATGGGCACTGATCTGGAGAAACGGGCCGTTTGTGGTCCTCGGGTTCGGCGCGAGCCTGTTGCTGTGGCTCTGGTCCAGGGCACCGAAATTCGGGCCCTCGGTAGCGCCGGATTCGCTGGCACGACGATCTATCCTCGAACACGTGCGCGCGGCCGGCAATTTCGCCTGGCGCAATCGCAGCGCCGCAGATCTTGTCGCAAGCTCGACCGCCGCTATTCTGCATGAAGCAGAGCGTCGACATCCGGGTATCAGCCGGCTGGCCCCACAGGCCCAGGCACAACAGCTCGCCAGGATGACGGGCATGCGTGACTCGTACCTGTTCGATGCCCTGTTCAACCAGGACCACACCAGCCACCGTGACTTCACTCGCCTGATGAAAGTACTACAACGAATAAGGAAGAACCTATGACCGACCAGCAAACCGACGCCGGGCAGCTGTACCAGCAGATGCAGGCACTGCGCACAGAAATAGAGCGCGCGTTTATCGGACAGGCCAGCGTGGTCGACGATATCGTGCTGGCATTACTGACGGCCGGTCATGTACTGCTCGAAGGTGTACCAGGCCTCGGCAAGACACTGCTCGTCAAGTCGATGTCGAAAGCCATCGGCGGCAACTTCTCTCGTATCCAGTTCACGCCCGACCTCATGCCGAGCGATGTCAGCGGCCATGCCGTCTACGACCCCAAAAGCGAGACATTTCGCGTGCGGCGCGGACCCGTTTTCACGAACCTCCTGCTGGCCGACGAAATTAACCGCGCGCCGGCCAAAACCCAGGCAGCGCTGCTCGAAGTCATGCAGGAGAACCAGGTCACCATTGAAGGCAAATCGGCGCAATTGAAACCGCCGTTTATGGCGGTGGCAACGCAGAACCCGGTGGAACACGAGGGCACCTACCCGCTTCCCGAGGCGCAGCTTGACCGCTTCCTGTTCAAGGTCCTCATCGACTATCCCGACCACGAGGCCGAGAAGAAGATTGTGTCTGCCGTTACGGCCGAACGTGTCGGCGACTCGCTGTACGTTGACGACGTGAAAACCGTGATGAGCTGTGATGACGTTATCGCCGCCCAACAACTCGTCGCACGCACGCGGATCGACGATGTTGTTCTGGACTACGCGGTGCGCATCGTGCGGCAGACCCGGCAGGCATCGGGCATCCGCATGGGTGCCGGCCCGCGTGGGGCTATCTCGATCGTTCGCGCGTCACGCGCGTGCGCTGTGTTGCAGGGTCGGGACTTCGTGACACCCGACGATGTCCGCAAAGTGGCTGTACCCGCACTGCGCCACCGCATTGCGCTGGCTCCGGAGCTGGAGATTGAAGCCTATCGACCGGACGATATTCTCCGCGACATACTCGAGAGCGTGGACGCTCCGCGAACGTGATACCCAGGCTGCCCATCATTGTTCTCGCTGTCTTGCTGACGGTCGCGGGCCTGGCGGTCGCGTTTTTTCCTGTCGCCACGAACGCGTGGCTTGTCGTGGCTGGCCTCATTGCACTGGCCGCAATCGTGGATGGCATCCTTTGCCTGTTGATCAGGGCACCGGAGTTCGAGCGCAAGATTCCGGGGTCGATGTCATTGATGACGTGGACGGACATCCAGCTCACGATGCGCAACGAACGGCAGCGTGGCTCGTTGTTACTGCAGGCCTTCGATCATCATCCTCAATCGTTCGAGTCCGACAACCTGCCGCTGACACTCAAGATCAAACCCGGGCGGTTTGTCGACGCCGAATACCGCGTGCGCCCGCTCGAACGCGGGCTCCGTAGAGTTTCCGGGATGCGACCTGCGTATCGCGTCCCCGCTGCGTCTCTGGTGGCGTCGCCGCTTTGTCGATGCGCCCTCGGAAGTACGCGTCTATCCGAATTACTCGGCCATTTCCAAGCTACTTGCCTACGAGGTCGACAACCGGCTGCAGATGAGCGGCGTGCGCCTGAGCCGGCGTCGCGGTGAAGGCATCGAGTTTCACCAGCTGCGCGAGTACAGAGAAGGCGACAGCATGCGAGCGATTGACTGGAAGGCAACGGCCCGCATGAGTCGCCTGATCTCCCGCGAATACCAGGACGAGCGCGACCAGCAAATCGTCTTCATCCTCGACACCGGCCGGCGCATGCTCGCTAAAGACGGCGCGCTAAGTCACTTCGACCACACGCTCAATGCCATGTTGCTCCTGAGTTTCGTCGCACTGCGGCAAGGCGATGCGGCAGGCATCCTCACCGCCGGCAGCGAACGCACCTGGTTCGCCCCGAGGAAAGGCGCGGACACTATTAACGGTCTGCTCAATCATGTTTACGATATTCAGCCGGAGCCCGTCGAGATCGACTACATTGCCGCTGCGACCGACCTGTCCGTAAGGCAACGCAGGCGCTCGCTCGTCGTTTTCCTCACCAATGTCCGCGAAGAAGACTCCGAAGAGCTGCGGATCGCGACCGACCTGCTACAACGCCGCCACCTTGTTATCCTGGCGAGCCTGCGTGAACGCGCACTGGACGAATCGATAGAACGGGACGTACACAGCTTCGACGATGCCTTGCTCTTCGCATCGACAAATCGCTATCTCGATAGCCGGCGCGAGTCGCACCGGCTGCTGGAAGCCAAAGGCGTTTATGTTGAGGACTGCCTGAGTGACGACCTGCCTACGGCAATTACAAATCGCTACCTGGCCATTAAACGGGCGGGCATTCTCTAGGTAGCCGACCAATCATATTTGCTACCATCGAGCCAACTTGTAACAGGAGCCAGGCATGAGCAACGAGAACGATTCCGAGTCCATCTATCGCGCGCCGGAAAGCGATACGACGTTTGCCCCGCAAGGTGATCTGCTTGCTGCCTACGTCGGGCCGAAGAACGCTGACTACTACGCAAAGAAATTCGATAACTTCAGGAACGGCGGTAGCGCCGCTTCGTGGCACTGGCCGGCGTTCTTTATTTCGTCGTGGTGGTTGCTCTACCGGAAGATGTGGCTCAACGCTTTCCTGTACTGGATCGTTCTGCCGATGGTCCTGGGCACTCTCAGCGTATTCGTCGCAACAGCAGCGGGTGCCGAAGCTGCATCCCTGTTCTACTACGGGTTCTATCTCTTAATTACGTTCATCCTGGTGCCAATGTTCGCCAACCGACTCTACTATCGGCACGCACAGAAGAAAGCGGACAAGGTCGCATCCGTCATCTCGTCGGCGGAGCAGCAATCCGCGGAGCTGTCGAGGATCGGCGGCACCAGCAACATCGTGCTAATCCTGATTCCGTTCATCCTGGTAGCCGTCCTGGGCATCCTGGCCGCGATCGCGATTCCTGCCTACAACGACTACACGGTTCGCGCGCAGATCTCGCAAGGGCTGACTGCTGTCCGGTAGCGCCAAAGCAGCTGTCACGGACTACTATCTGGATAACGACATGTTCCCGGATGACAATGAAACGGCAGGCCTGAGTCCGGCGAATCGAATTTCCGGTAACTACGTAAAAAGCGTCAGCGTGCAAAATGGCACGATCGTTGTGACCTACGGCAACGAGGCTCACGCGGTTATTCAAGATAGCACTCTGATGCTGGAGCCCGATCTCGGTTCAACGGGCGCGGTGCAATGGAATTGCTATAGCCCGACGATAGCGCCGAAACATCTGCCTGCAGCGTGCCGTTAGCCTGACGCGATCAATGCACCGAACAGGTCGCGTTCTGCTCGTCTCTCTGGCTGTGCTGGTGCTTTCCAGCTGGCTGGCTGCGAGGATTCAGACAGACGGCGGCTCGATCCAGCTGCAGTCCATCACGATCCCCGCTCAGAATGGACAATGGGTTGTCGCCGACCTGTTCCGGCCGCGCTCTGCCACGGCTGACAACCCGGCGCCGTTCGTCGTGGTCGTGCCGGGTTTTCAGCGCTCCAAGGAGGCGCTGTCCAATATCGCTATTGAGCTCGCCCGACGCGGCTTTGTTACCGCATCGATCGATCCATATGCCCAGGGCTCATCGAGCGCGTCACTCAGCCGGATGGCTGCCACGACCGAGGGCTATGGTCTGTTTGCCCTGGTTGACTACGCCGCAAGCAGCGAGAACCTCAACTACATCGATCGCGCCAAGATTGGTGCAACCGGCCACTCGGCCGGCGGCAATGCGGCGATTCGCGGTGCCAACTATTTTGGTCGCGATGCGCTCCGGACGGGGCTGCCCAGCAAACTCGATTCGGTTTATGTCTCAGGCTATGTCCTGACACTGACGGACGAGGTCCTGAAGGATGTTCGCTCGAACGTTGGTGTCGCCTACGCGCTGTATGACGAAGGCGCGTACCGCAATGAACTGGGTCATGGCGACATGCGCATTGCCCCTGAAGCGCTACGCGCTGTTAACTCGGGGCTGCCGCCCGGGGCTTTTGTAGACGTCGGTGGAACCTGGCCGCCTGTACGGCGACAGGGAATCACGAACGCTGCGCGTTGTGCACAACGAACGCATCCTGCATCCGTTCCAGCCGTACATGGCCGAGGCGATAGCCAATCAGATCGAGTACTTCGAACACGTGTTCGATATGGAGACTGGTCTGGACCCTTACGACCAGGTCTGGCAATGGAAAGAGATCCTCGGCGTTGTCGCCCTGATTGCAGCGCTCTTCTCGCTGATCCCTGCGGGCCAGCTGCTCCTGCAGACTCGTTGGTTTAACGAACTTGCCCACACAGTACCCGACCCGTTGCCGAGACCTGCCGGTCGCGGACGAGTGATCTTCTGGACGATGTTTGTACTGGGCGCACTTATCGCTTGCTTTACCTACATCCCCATGGCGGAACTGTCACAGAAGCTGTTCGTAGCGGCGTCGACCCGGCAGCTGACCTGGTTCTTCCCGCAGCGCATGAACAATGCCGTCATGTTGTGGGCAGTGCTTAATGGCACGGTTGGTTTCCTGATGTTCTGGCTAAGCTACCGGTACTTTGGTCGCAAGAATGGCATCACACCGGCACTGTGGGGCGTCGCCGCTTCTCCCCGGGAACTGGGCAAGACGCTCGTTCTCGCCCTGTTACTTTTTGCTGCGTTCTTTGTGACCCTGTTTACGATCTACTACTTCCTGCACGTCGACTACCGGTTCCTGTTCATGGGCGTGCGACCGTTCCAGCCCGAGTTGCTGCTCCTGCTGGCGATGTACGTGCCGTTCTTCTTCCTGTTCTTCCTCTCGAATTCGCTGCGCATCAACGCCGCAATGCGTTTCGCAGGACAGCCGGAATGGCGCAGCATGCTGCTCGGCGGCGTCGCGAATTCGCTGGGTCTGATGCTGATCGTCGTGATCCAGTACTCGGTCTTTGCCATCACGGGCACCGTCAACTGGACGGACGGCTGGCTGTACGTAAACCTGCTCTTCGGCGTGGTGCCGATGATGTTCGTGCTGCCCTACTTCAACCGCCTGTTCTTTCGCGCGACCGGCAGGATTTACCTGGGACCGATGGTGACCTGCCTGATCTTCGTGATGATCCTGATCTCCAACACGGTCATCTACCTGCCGCTGTAGTCAGGATCAGCGCTTAGAGAATACTGCGTCCGAGGGCGCTCTGGATCAGGGTGACCGCCCGCTCCGCCGAAATATTGGCGTGATCGAGAAACGGGTTCAGCTCAACAACTTCGAGTGACAGGATCCGACCGTCTGCCGCGCATTCTTCCAGCAACAGATGCGCCTCGCGGAAACTGACGCCTCCCGGAACCGTGGTTCCGGTCCCCGGAATAACCTCGGGGTCACAACCGTCGAGATCGAAGCTGACGTGAAAGCCCGCTGTACCGTCGTTGACGATCTCCAGCGCCTGCCTCGCTACTTCACTCATTCCCAACTGGTCGATATCGCGCATCGTAAATGCCGTTACGCCCGACGCATTAATGAAATCGCGTTCTTTCTGGTCGATATCCCGGATGCCAATCAGAACAACGTTCTCCGGGTGAACAGCAGGACTGGCACCATGAATGCTGGAAAGATCTTTGTCCCCATAGCCCAGCAGATGGGAGAGCGGCATGCCGTGAATATTTCCGCTCGGCGTCGAGTCAGGGAGATTCATGTCACCGTGTGCATCGAACCAGATAAGGCCGAGCTTCTGATTCGATCTGGAAAGAAACGACGAGATTCCCGATACGGTACCCATCGCAATTGAATGATCACCGCCGATAACCAGGGGCCACTCGCCTGCCTCCAGCGCCGCTACCGTATGGCCAGCGAGTTCCTCGCAGACTTCGAGGATTTCTGCCTTGAAGCGCGTCCTGGTGTCGCTGGTCTTGCGTGTTTCCATGGCAGGCACCGGCACGTCGGTCTCATTGGCGATTTCGTAACCCATCTGCCGGATCTGCCTGCCAAGCCCGGCCACGCGAAACGCGGAGGGGCCCGCATCGGTCCCGCGTCGTGATGCGCCAAGGTCGAGAGGCACATTGATGATATGGATCGGCTTCGAAATCTGGTTCATGGAGTCCTCGAGCGGTTCAGGGCTGGCCGGCAAAAGTAGGGTATCTTACCGCGACGCCCTGCGTATTCCAGAGAATCACCGGAGATTCGGCAATGCCACGCGATGTTTACGCCCTGGTCCTGGCCGCCGGACTGTCCCGGCGGTATGGGCGTTCGAAGCTGCTCGAAGAGCTGAGCGGCACGCCGTTGCTGCGGCACGCGCTGACCGCCGCACAAGCTGCCTGTCCCGGGAAAGTCGTCCTGGTTACCGGTCATGACTCAGAGGACATGGCCAGCGCCGCATCCGGACTGGCAGACGCGGTCGTTCTGAACGGGGCGTATCGGACAGGCATCGGTTCGAGCATCGCCAGAGGTGTCAGTCACCTCATGGAGGATGCCGCTGCAGTCATTATCATGCTGGCAGATCAGCCCCTCGTTACCGCTGCACATATTGGTGAAATTATCGAGAAATGGGGCAGCGATCCTGATGCCATCATCGCCACTCGATTCTCAGGGCTCGATGGTCCACCCGTGCTTTTCGGGCAGAAGTACTTCGGCCAATTGTCGGAGCTTACGGGCGATGCGGGTGCGAAGCATGTACTGCGGGCACACCCGAACGCCGTGCGGACAGTGAGGTTCGAGCCGGCCGCTATCGACATTGATACGCCGAGCGATCTCGAGGCGCTACTCAGTCAGAACTGAGCGAGCAGAAGTACTCTTGTAGTTCCGCGACAACCTCGAGAGCAATCGCCGCCGGTCCGCGGCCGCCGATGCGCTTGCCGACCGGGCTACGTAATCGCCCGGTGAGCTTGTCCCGAGTATCGCCCACCTCGTTCAGCAATCGATCACGCCGGTGGGGTGGCCCAAGCAGGCCAATGAACTCAATCGCTGACTCAGCGAGCGTGCGCAGGTACTGCCGGTCACTGGCTAGGTGATGACTCATTACGATTGCCGCATCGAACGTATCGAAGTTGACCTGTTCGCCGATCTCCGCGACCGGAATGCACCGGCTGTCGCAACCGTGTTCGCCTTCCATGCGGGCCACGTACGCCGGCCGGTGATCGGAAAGCGTCACCCGCCAACCGAGTGAACGACAGAACTGCACCAGCGGATCGGCATCCTGGCCCGCCCCCAGCAGCAGCACCGCGTACGGTCGCTCAAGCACAAAGGTGACTGTCCCCTCCTTGTGGCCTGTTGCGAAACGGGCATCAACGCTCGCAGCGCTCTCAAGCTGGGTCAGCCAGCCCGCGAATGGCTCATAACCCGATTCGGGTTGCAACGGCTGAATCTGCAGCCGCATGGCACCCTCGCAGCCGACGCCCAGCCCGAACACATCGTCATCATCGCGCAAATCGTATTCGACCCAATCGGTTTGCCCGGACCGGATAGCGGCTGCCGCACGTTCAGCCAGGTCATTTTCCAGGCAACCACCGGACAGCAGGCCATGCACACTACCGTCAACGCCGACAAGCATCTGGCTGCCTGCCTTGCTGTAGGTCGACCCACTCGTGGAGAGCACTGTTACGAGGGCGACCGGCAGCTTCTTCCTGACGAAGTCGGCAAACGTTTCGATGAGGTGTTGCGGCAGTCTCATGCAGCGCCGGTTCGCGGAACTCGATACCGAAGATTGTCGCGACCAAGGTCCGCGACCGACCGGGCCCCCATGAGCTTCTTTGCGAGCCGGCGAAACTGTTGAGTATTGAAACAGTGTTTGAGATTCATTGGTCAGCCGATCGTCCCGCGGTATGTCTTTGAGCAGGCTAACGGGAACGCCAATCTCAGTGTACTCCACTTGGTGGCGATAGCGCCCGGCCCTTGGCGATGCATCTAGTCGGAGCGCACCAGCTCGAGGCTCCTCTCGATCAACTCAAGACGCGACGACCTGACGGGATAGGTCGCATAAGCTTGTCGAGTAAAGACAGGAGCATCCGCGACCTCGTAGAGCAATCCCAGCTCGATGTCTTTACCCACCATGCGACGTGGCAGGTACGCGCTGCCGCCTATGAGGTTGATGTATTCCAGCGCCATTTTTGCATGGGACACCCGAGTCATCGCCTCCGGGGCATCGGGAAATGTGCGTCTGTGATCGAGACCGAATGACAACCCCCAGTCGACGAATACGTAGTTCTCGACGAGTGCCTGTTCCACCTCGAGTCCGGCATCGCTGGAAACGAGAATGAATTCGACCGTCGCAATCTCTCGGACGTGCATGATTTCCAGCTGTGCCGGTTCGAGCATAATGGCGACATCGAGCGTTCCATCAATCAGTTTCCTGGTCAGGAAATCCGGGCTCTGTGCCTCAGAGATAATCGCCAGCGTCGGGTAGGCGCGACGCAGATCATGTAGCCAGCGTTGCAGCAATACGTCCCACAGCCGCAGGCTACCGCCGATAACCAGTTGCTCGCTGGCCTCAGCGAGTGAAACGTCCTGCCTGGCCGAGCGCCAGGTGGCGATAAGTTTTTCGGAATGCCGTATGAGCCTGCTGCCCTCCGGCGTCAAGCGCATCTCACGCCTGCTGCGTTCGAACAGCTTTACTCCCAGCTGTTCCTCCAGCGATTTCAAACGACAGCTGACGGCCGCCTGCGTTACGAAAAGCGCCTCTGCGGCACGGCCGAAGTGGCGGGTGCGATTGAGTTCCAGAAACGTGCGGAGGAGTTCGAGATCCATAGTTACTTATAAAAGATATTTATCTATTAGACAAGTCTTTTTAGTTTTATTTATCATTGTGAAGCTTTTATCTTGGTGTTCACCAGCCTTGGCGTTAAGGTTGCTGCCGCGCGTGTGGCTGACATCTTACCTTGAACATGAGACCTGAATGACTCTGCAGCACCCCACGGACCAGGTTCACTCGAGGAAAGCAGCTGCGAAGGCGGCGTACTCGAAGGACGCCCGGAAGAAGTTGATCGTATCCCGATCAAAACTCGACGGCGTAACGACAGCGGTCAGGCAGGCGATCACCGTGGGACGGACTGAAGTCCAGCAAGCAGCTGGATCTGGCCGTCAATGCAATGGAGGCCAATTTCAAGGCCGCTGAGACCCAGCTGAGAGCCCTGCAAAAATCGGGTGAAGACGACTGGGAAGAGCTGCGCATCCCGTTGGAAAGCGCCTGGGAGAACCTGGCGCATTCGATTAAGAATCTCGTCGCGCGCCTCACGGACGAATCGCACGAAGGACCGTGATCGAGACGTTTGAATCGATAGTTTCAAGTTTCAAGGACAATAAATGATAGGTAATCCCGGTATCCGTGCCGTTCTGATAAGCACAGTAATCGCAATTTGTTGTGCTCCGGCGCAGCGAGCCCATGCCGTCGAAGACGACCCTGGCATCTGGACCATTTTCTCCACGACGGGGTCATTCCCAAGCGAGGACGGTCCTGGCAACTGGCATTATTGGTTCGATGCACAGGCACGGTACTTTGATCCTGGTAGCGGCACGAACCAATGGCTGGTTCGACCTGGTGTCGGCTACGAGATTCATGAGGGCGTCAAAGCATGGGCGGGCTATGCTCGAATCAGGTCACGCGGTCGCTCCGGACTGGTGGCTAACGAGAACCGTTACTGGCAACAAATCGACTGGCGCACCGGGCAGGTGCTGGGCGGTCAAGTCACCATGCGTGTGCGGCTCGAGCAGCGCTCGATCGACACAGGCGATGACCTTGGTATCGTGCTGCGATTCGCGACCAAGTATGTTCGGCCGATCTCCGCGGACGGCGATACCAGTTTGATTGTGGGCCTGGAACCTTTCGTTGACCTTCGGGATACCGACTGGGGAGGCGATGCCGGCATTGGTCAGAACCGAACGTATATTGGTTTGGGCCAACGCATCAGCAACAAACTGACGCTGGAGGTCGGCTATATGCACCAGTACATCTTTAGAGACAGTGGGCAAGACAGGCTTAATCATCTTGCCTTGCTAACGATCAAGGCGAAGTTGTGATAACGGACATCACACGTGCTTTGCTGCTGGTCATGCTGGGTTGCAGCTTCGTCTGCCACGCGGTGGACGCCAGCGAGATAGCCTGGGAAGGCGGAATTACCGCCATCTATCAACATGCTGACGACAGCCGAGCGGAGGCCGAAGTGACCGCTTCAGCCGATCTGTTCGCAACCCTCGCAATGGGCAGCGGCGAGTGGCTGATGTACATCGAGGCGAGCACATCTCCCGGGGCCGATGGCGTATCGGCTTTTTACCCGACTGTGAACGGGGATGCTGGCTCTGTTCTAACGAAACATGGTGAGGGTGGAATACAGGTCTCTGAGTTCAATTACACATTTCGTTCTGCGAACGACCGCTCGCTGATGGTGGGTCTTATCGATCCTTCCGGCTGGCTTGATCGTGGGCGCATTGCCAACGACGAGAATCAGCACTTCCTGAATGGCAGCTTCGTCAACAACGCCACGATCGAGTTCCCGGACTATGCCTTGGGAGCCGTTTACCGAACCCCTGGCAGGGGACACCGCCCCGAGGTGACGATCGTGGTTTCCGGATCTGACGGGATTGCTGATGTTCCTGATCGTTCGTATCAGGACCTCCTCGATTTCAATGCGGACGGTCGCGGTATTTTTGTCGGCGCCGGCGCAAGCTGGTTATTCGACCGTTCATCGTGGCGCCTTGGTGCATGGGTCAGGACTGATGACCATACCGTGGCGGACAACGCTGGCGCCGAGGAGGAAAACTACGGTATCTATGCGGTTCATGGCTGGCAATCGGACGTAAATGCGTGGAACATCAGGGTCGGGATTGCGAATTCCGACGTTTCCGTCGCGAGTCGACTTCCTGGCTATTGCGTACCAGCGGAAATACTCGTTCGGATTATTCGGACTAGGGGCAGCACATACGAGGATATCGAGCGGTTTTCGCTCCGGCGCGCGTAACAGCGCATTCGACTCTGAGATCTACTTTCGAATGCCTGTGTTTGCGGGGGCTGGTCACGTCACCCCCTCGCTTCAATACGTCGAAGCACCCGGATTCGAGGCCAACGAGACAGTGCCCAGCTCTTCCGCGGTTGTCGCCAGTGTACGATTTCACTACTCTTTTTAGGTAAACAACTGACATGGAATCGCCGAAAGACAATTTGATGCTGGGTTGGCGCGAGTGGGTCGCCCTCCCGGATCTCGGAATTCGCCAGATCAAGGCGAAAGTCGATACAGGGGCGCGTACGTCTGCGCTCCACGCGTTCAAGATTCGCTCGTTCCTGGACGGCGATCAGGAGCGTGTCGAGTTCCTGATGCATCCGGTGCAGAAGGATAACGATACTATCGTCACCTGCGTTGCTGATGTCCTCGACAAGCGGACAGTCACGGACTCCGGCGGACATAAAGAAGAGCGATTTGTCATCAGGACAGACCTCGCCATCGGAAAATATTCCTGGCCTGTCGAAGTCACACTAACCGCTCGTGACGACATGCTGTTTCGAATGCTTCTCGGTCGCACCGCGCTCAAGAACATTGCGCGGGTCGACCCGGCGCGATCTTATCTGGTTGGAAAGAAGAAACGAATTACCGAGGGCGCGCGATGAAAAAAACTGACGACATTATGATAGTCGGTAATACGACAGTTCGCCCCGGCGAACGAGTGACCGTTGACCTGCCGGTTGCCGATCTTGTACACGTCTACGTCTCTGAATATGCCCATAAAGATCATACGCGGCCGCCAGCCCGGTCCTGTGCTCTTTGTTTCAGCTGCGATCCACGGCGACGAACTCAACGGCGTTGAAATAATCAGGCAGCTGCTGAAGCGTAAAACACTCCGATCAATTCGCGGAACCCTGATTGCAATACCGGTCGTCAATGTTCATGGCTTCCTGGACCAGTCGCGCTACTTGCCTGACCGGCGCGACCTGAACAGGTCCTTTCCCGGAAGCTCCAAAGGGTCGATTGCCGCAAGGCTGGCCAATTTGTTCCTGCGTGAAATTGTGGCCAAGGCGGACGTCGGACTCGACCTGCACACGGGCGCCCTGCACCGTTCGAATCTGCCGCAGATACGCGCGAACCTCGATGACGCCGGAACGCTCGAACTTGCCAACGCTTTTGGCGCACCGGTCGTCATCAACTCGAACACTCGTGACGGCTCTTTACGCGCTTGCGCTGCCAAACGCGGCATGCCAATACTGATCTACGAGGCTGGCGAAGCACTCCGTTTTGATGACACCTGCATTCGCACAGGATTGCGCGGTATTCTGAACGTCATGCGCTATATGCAGATGCTGCCAGCTCTAAAGAAGGCTTCACCAGTCAAACCGGTCATTGCTCGATCAACGCGATGGATTCGTGCCAGTACAAGCGGCATTGTTACCGGCAAGGCAGAGCTGGGCAGCACGATCTCCAAGGGCCAGGTCCTGGCTATGATTAGCGACCCTCTTGGTGACGACGAGACCAAGGTGATCGCGCCATCTGATGGGATCATAATTGGACGCAGCAATCTTCCCCTGGCACACGAGGGTGATGCACTATTTAATCTTGGGACATTCAGGAACATGCCAAAGGCAAGTAACGCAGTCGAGAAGCCTCGCGCCGGCCGCAGTTGTTTAGAAATTCACGTATCGGTCGTTAACGCAGCCGCACGCACTCATTTATCACAGGATACAACCATGAAAATCGCGGTACTCTCAACCAATAAGGCCCTCTATTCCACGAAGCGCCTGATTGAGGCGGGCAAAGAACGTGGTCATGAAATGCTGGTGGTCAATCACAAGCAGTGCTACATGAATATCACGAGCCACAAGCCCAGCATTCATCTCAAGGGCGAGTCAATTACCGGCGTCGATGCCATCATCCCGCGCATTGGTGCATCGGTTTCTTTTTACGGCGCTGCCGTCGTACGCCAATTTGAAATGATGGGCGTCTACTCGGTTAATGAGTCGGTTGCGATAACACGCTCTCGCGACAAGCTGCGCGCGTCGCAGTTACTTGCGCGCAAAGGCATCGGCCTGCCGGTGACGGGCTTCGCTAATTCGCCGAATGACACCCAGGATCTGATCAAGATCGCTGGCGGCGCCCCGGTCGTGATCAAACTTCTCGAAGGCACCCAGGGTGTTGGGGTTGTACTGGCGGAAACAAGGAAAGCTGCCGAGAGCGTTGTTGAGGCTTTCCGCGGACTCAAGGCCAACTTCATGGTGCAGGAGTTCATCGCCGAGGCAGGTGGCGCGGACATCCGCTGTCTCGTCATTGGTGACAAAGTAGTAGCCTCGATGATGCGACAAGGAAAGGAAGGGGAATTTCGCTCAAACCTTCATCGTGGCGGCGCAGCGTCTCTGATCAAGATAACGCCGGAAGAACGATCGACGGCCGTCCGATCAGCAAAAGTCATGGGGCTTAATGTGGCCGGCGTCGACTTATTGCGATCCAACCATGGCCCGGTCGTGATGGAGGTAAACTCCAGTCCTGGTCTGGAAGGCATTGAGACAGCCACAAAGAAAGACGTCGCTAGTCTGATTATCGAGTTCATCGAGAAGAATGCCAAGCAGGGTAAGACAAGAACGCGCGGCCACGGCTAGTGTTTGCTGATCTGAAAACCTTCTGGAACTTCGTCCTGTCAACGGCCCCGAGTGGTCAATCGATAACTGTGGGACAGGTTCTCTCCGTTGCAGTCCTGTTACTGGTCGGCTATTACGGCAGCAGATTGGTTGGGTTCTTTCTCGGGCGGCGACTCCAGAAAACGGATCTGCGTCCGGACGTCGTACACATTTTCAAGCGTATCGCGTTTTTTACGATACTGATCCTGGTTTTCATCACCGCACTGGGGCTTCTGGGTATCCCCCTGACTGCTTTTGCCTTTGCAACGGGTGCGCTTGCTATCGGTATTGGCTTCGGCGCACAGAACATCATCAACAACTTTATCAGCGGTTGGATCCTCATGGCGGAGCGACCCATCCGGATTGACGATTTCATAGAAATAGACTCGTGGCAGGGAACCGTTGAAAGTGTCGGTAATCGCTCGACTCGGATTCGTCGTACCGATGGCGTGCACCTGCTGGTACCCAACAGTCAACTGCTGGAGCGTACCGTCGTTAACTGGACGCTGGTCGACCAGCTTATTCGTACGACGGTACGGGTAGGCGTCGAATACGGTTCGCCTGTGCGTCTCGTGTCCGAGCTGATATTGGAAGCCGTTACCAAGCAAGCACAGGTAAGGACATCGCCAAGTCCTTCCGTGGTGTTTGAGGACTTTGGCGACAATTCACTGGTTTTCGACACGCACTTCTGGTGCGACGTGACCGGCGAAAAGCTGCTGCGCGAGGTCCGCAGCGACATCCGGTTCAGGATTTGTGAGCTGTTCGACGCGAACGATATCATCGTAGCGTTCCCGCAGCGCGACGTGCATCTGGACATGAAAGATGCCCTGGAGATACGCGTGTTGCCTTCCGACCAGCCAGCGGCGAAGAATTAAGGACCCACTTGATGACTGACGTAGCTACGACGGGGCCAAACTTCCTGCTTTGCTGTACGCTCAACGGACACGGTGGCGCGGACCCCGTTAATTCCGAGTCTATTCCTGTACAAGCCAGCGGCCAGGGCACCTTATGGGTGCACCTCGACGTCAATGACGAGCCATCTCGAACCTGGCTACGCCACGAAAGCGGCCTGGAACCGGTGATTGTCGACGCGCTGCTGGCCGATGAAACCAGGCCCCGGTCGTTCTCAACCGACCACGGCCTGCTGGTGGTACTTCGTGGCGTTAATACCAACCCCGGCGCGGACCCGGAAGACATGGTGTCCATTCGAGTCTGGATCGAGAAAAACCGAATAATCAGTACACGGCGCAGGCGCCTGTTGTCGATCATCGACATACAGGAGACGCTCAACGAAGGCATCGGACCAAAATCACCTGGCAGCTTTCTCAGCAGCCTTGTCGCCAGACTGGCTGATCGCGTCGGCGACTTTATCGATGACATCGAGGAACGTGTCGGGGAAGCGGAGGTCTTGATGGCCACGCAGGACCATACGCAGTTCCGGCAGATGGTGTCCATGTTGCGGCACCAGATCGCGACGGTTCGGCGCTTTCTCGCCCCGCAGCGAGACGCCCTGGACCGACTCTACCGGCAGCCCGGCGACTGGTTAATGGAAGCCGATATCCGGGATCTCAGGGACGAAGCAGACCGAATCACGCGCTACCTCGAGGACCTGGATCTTGCGCGTGAACGAACCATGGTGCTTCGGGAGGAATTTCTCGGCCAACTTGCACAGGAACAAAACTCCCGCATGTACGTCCTATCAGTGGTAGCCGCAATCTTTCTGCCACTGACATTCGTGACCGGACTGCTGGGAATGAACGTTGGTGGCCTGCCGGGCCTCGAGAGTCCATGGGGCTTTGCAGGATCGATTGTCATCATGGTGCTGGCAGCAATAGGGCTAGTGGTGTTCTTTCGGTCGAAAAAGTGGCTTTAGGCTGCCAACATGTCAATCACCAAGACTTCATACCTGCTACTGGTAGTCCTGCTACTGCCATCAATGGTTGCCGCAGACCTGACTATCTCGGGTCTCAACCGGGATTTGGAGCGGAATGTTCGCACTTTTGCGACGATCGCTGCGGAGCCCTGTGACGCAGAATCCTGGCTCGTCCGCCGGAGATTCAGAACGCTCGAATCCGAGGTTCGCAAAGCGATCGAACCCTTCGGCTACTACCAGCCGGAAATAACCACGAAGCTTGAGCTGGATGAAAAGTGCTGGAGCGCCGACGTTGCAGTTGACCCCGGCGAACCGGTTGTTCTGCGCGAGGTCGATATCCGGATTGATGGCCCCGCCTCGTCTGATCCTGCATTTCAGGAACTACTCAGGCCGGCATCGCTGACTTCGGGCATGGCGCTGCGGCATGCGAATTACGAAGCCATAAAGAAGGCCCTGCAAATCCGCGCGGCAGGCCGCGGCTATTTCGAGGCTGAATTCTCTGCAAGTCGTATGGACGTCTGGCCTGACCTGGGTGTTGCAGACGTTACGCTGCATTTCACAAGTGGCCCTCGCTACCGCCTGGGCGAGATACGCCAGAATCAGGAGTTCATAAACCCTGAGATCGTCCTTGCTTATCTCGATCTGGAGGTCGGCGCCTATTATGACGCTGACGATCTGGCGCGCGCCTATCGTGACCTGTCTGACAGTGCGTATTTTGGGCAGATCGAAGTTCTCGCCGATGTCCCCAACGCAGTAGATGGGCACGTGCCAATGCAGATTCTGTTGCAGCCAGGCACTCACATCGAGTACACCATCGGCGCCGGCGCATCGACCGATCTGGGCCCGAGATTTCGCGCCGGATTCCGCAACAACCGCGTCAACAAGCGCGGACATCGCCTGATCGCGGACCTGGGTGTTGCAACGGTCCTGCAAGGGTTGACCACCGAATACCGAATTCCACTGGGCGATCCTCGCCGCGAGTGGTTTAGCCTGGCTGGCGCCTACTCGAACGAGGAAACTGACACGTTTGACAACGAAGTACAGCGCCTGGGTGGGCGCTGGACCAAGGCCATGACCGACACCTGGCTTCGAACGCTATCGGTCGATGCCAGCCGCGAGTCATTCATCGTCGGGGAAGACATAAAAACCAGCCGTTCCATCGTGCCGGCAATCACCTTTGATCAGAAGCGGTCGGACAGAGACCTCTTTCCGCGCAGCGGGCACCGCCTTGGCGCGGAATTGCGGGGCACCGATGAATCGATTGGCTCCACCATGTCGTATGTCCAGGCGAAGACCTGGATGCGCTGGATTCAGTCCTTTGGCGACGGTAATCGCCTGCTGGCCCGCTTCAACGCAGGCTTCACCAAATCCGATGATTTTTCCGAGCTGCCTCCGTCGGTCAGGTTCTTCGCCGGTGGTGACGAATCGGTACGTGGCTTTGACTACGAAAGCCTCGGCCCAACCGACGCAGACGGCAATGTTGTTGGCGGCGACAATTTGCTGGTGGCGAGCATTGAGTACGAGCGCCACCTGAAGGGAAATTTCTACGGCGCCGTATTCGTTGACGCCGGCAATGCTTTTAATAACACCGATTTTAACGCTGAGGTTGGCGCTGGTATCGGCATCAAGTGGCGTTCGCCGCTGGGACCGATTCGACTATACCTGGGCTACCCCGTTTCCCAGAGTGACCAAAGCCTGCGCGTACATTTACGACTCGGTGCTGACCTTTGACGATGCCAGGAAAACTAAGGCTCATCGCGCTCGGCATTATTCTCGCGCTGCTGGCTGGCATGCTGTGGTTGCTGGGCACGGAGAGCGGAACGCGCTTTGTGCTTGCCCGGGCTCAACCCTACCTGCCGGCTGGACTCGAGCTTCAATCTGCCAGCGGTTCGTTTTTCGGGGACGTGTGCCTGGAAACCGTCAACTGGAACAGCGAATCACTGGATGTAGCGATTCGCGACGCCTGCGTCGAGATCGAAGTAGCACGCCTGCTATCGCGACACCTCGCCGTGCGGTCGCTGGATGTCGGCGCAGTAACGATCGTGTCGCGTCCGGCGCCAGATGCGGAACCGTCCGGTGAATTGCCGTCCTTCGAAAGCCCCCTGCGGATATCCATCGATACATCGTCTTTGAGGAACATCTCGTTCGAACGCGATCAACTGATTCGTGTTGTCGACACGCTCCGATTCAGCGGCGAGCTGTCAGGGTCGAGCATCGATGTCTCTCAGCTTGTGCTTCAGAGCGACTGGCTGAACGCAGAGCTCGATGGCGACATCGAACTGGCCAATCTCTACCGCAGCAATCTCGACCTCCAGTGGCAATGGACGGAATCGCCGTCGCAGGAACTGAAAGGTCGCTTATCGCTGCGCGGCAACCTGCGGCGTTATGACCTCCAGCACAAGCTGGACGCACCGCAACAGCTGCTCACGACAGGCAATTTTTCCTACGTCGCAAATGAACTTGAGCTCGACCTCAAAAACACATGGGATGTTTTTCAGTGGGCGATTGACGAGTCGCTGCTGCAAACGCGAAACGGATCGCTCCGATTGCAGGGCAACCTGGCAAGCCTCGATATCGCACTCGATGCCCTTGGCAGCCTCGACGACTTGCCCGAAACCAGGGTCGTGCTCGATGGCAACACGGACCTCAAGAGCATTGATTTTTCAAGCCTGGTTGCGACGAGTGATCTCGGTGGGCTGAACGCGTCGGGTCGCGCAGGCTGGGCCCCCACACCGACCTTTGATATCGAGTTCGCGCTGGCGGATCTCGATCCGTCATTGGCGTCAGACCTGATGCAGGGCCAGGTAAGCGCGAGCGGTAAGGCCAGCGGCACGTTCGGCGAAGACACCTATACATTAGCGGTCAGCGTCAGAGAGCTGAGTGGGCTCATCAATGGCCAACTCCTGGATGGTGGTGGCGAGTTCACGTATACGCCCGATCATTTAGTTGTGGCGGATAGCCGGGTCCAGCTTGGCGCGAACCGAGTGAGCGTTCTCGGCACAGCCGGCAATACGCTGTCGCTGGACGCGGTCCTGGAGCTTCCGGCATTACAGGAACTAAGTCCCGATGCTGCCGGCAGTCTCTCCGGCAACCTGAGGCTGAGGGGTTCGAGAGCGAAGCCTGACTTTCATGTCGAGGCCAGCGGTTCAGACCTGTCCTGGACCGATTACGTGATTGGAAAAGTAACGGTCGATGCTGATGTGTCTTCGTCGCAGGTAGTTACCGCAGAAGTAGACCTTCAAAATCTCGTCGTACGTGACAAGGAGATTGACTCTGCGCATGTCATTGCCACGGGGTCACTCGGTCGGCACTCGGTCCAGACCGATTTGCGCAGCGCAGACAGCCACGTTGCGATCCACGCAAACGGTGCCTATGCGGATGGCCGCTGGGTCGGGGCGATCGACGCGCTTTCGATCGAAGACAGGTTGGCTGGGCAGTGGTCACTGCGTGACGCAGTCGACCTCACCGTATCGGGAAGCGAGTTTAGTCTTTCCCGTGCCTGTCTTTTCAGATCCGCTGACGCAGCCGTGCCTGTGCCGCGGCGACTGTCGACCCGGAAGGCGTGACGACGTTTGACCTGGAACTCAACGACCTGCCGCTGGCGGCACTGCCACTCACGTTGCCACCGGAGGTTTCGATCAGTGGCTTCGGTAATTTGCAGGCACGCGGCTCAATTACCGATGGCCTGCTGACAGGCACCGGTTCAGTCGAGCTGCGCGACGCGAGCATGGAAGCGCTGGTCGATGACGAAAAACTTTCAGCCGTTCTTGCTGAAGCAACCGGACAGGTCGACGTAAGCAATAATCGACTCGTATCATCGCTGCGAATCGGCCTTGCCGATGGCGCTGGTGATACCCGGCTGGACCTGACCGTCGACGATATTTTCGATTGGACCTCCGCCATCAGCGGGCGCGGCGAACTTGTGCTTAAGGACATGTCCTTATTCGCGGTGTTGATCCCCGACATCGCAAAACCGCGCGGCCTTGTCAGTGGAAAGCTCGACGTTTCCGGCAGTTTCGCTCAGCCGGAGCTCCTCGGCGCCGTGTCCATTACCGACGGCGCGTTCGGCGTTCGCAGGGCCGGCATCGAGATTTCGGAACTCAATGCGAGCGTGGCGCAAACGGATGTAGGGCATTTGCGACTCGAAGGCAGTGCACGCTCCGGTGACGGGCAGATCAACATTCAAGGCGATACATGGGTAAGTGCTGATGAGGGAGTTCGCTCCGAACTCTTGATTACCGGTCAGGATTTCGAGCTATCGCGCCTGCCTGACTGGCAGATAGCCGCTTCGCCATCGATCGCCATGGTCTTCGATGACTTCAAGACAACCGTAACGGGAAACCTGTTTATTCCGTCGACGAACGTGCGCATCAAGGACATTCCCGAGTCTGCGGTATCGCCATCGCAAGACGCGCTCGTACATCGTGCGGAGGATGTTGAGCCAGCTACTCGCAGGCAGATTCACATCGACGTCGCCGTCGGCCTCGGCGATGATGTCCTCTTCTCCGGCTTTGGGTTGTCGACAGGTATCGAAGGTGCGGTGCGACTGCGGGGCGGCACGCATACACCGATGACCGGCCAGGGCACGTTGTCGCTGCGGGACGGCATATACAAGGCCTATGGGCAGGAGCTGGAAATCGAGCGCGGCCGGCTGATTTTCAACGGGCCACTGGATAATCCGCAACTCGATATCCGGGCTACCCGACGAACAGCTGATGTCGTCGCCGGCATTCAGCTGACCGGCACACCATTACAGCTTCGATCCAATGTCTTCAGCGAACCGCCGCTGCGGGACGCCGAAGCGCTCTCTTACTTACTAACCGGGCGGCCCCTGGCTGGCGCAACGAGCTCGGGTGAAGGCGACATGCTGAATGCGGCGGCCTTCTCACTGGGCATTTCCGGCGCAGCAAATATCGTGTCACAGGTCAGATCGGGGCTTGGACTGGAGACGCTTGCCGTCGAAGGCGGGGCGGAGGATGGCCGACTGATTGCGGGCAAGCGGATTGGCGATCGACTGCTCGTTGAGTACGGCTATGGCCTGATCGATAAGCTTGGCACCCTGCTGCTTCGCTATCAATTGACCGATCGCCTCGTCCTCGAATCGCGAACCGGCACGGTCAGCAACTTCGACATTGTTTACAAGGTCAAGAAGAAGTAGCGAGCCGCTGACGGGTGAGTCCGCCCCGTCTCTGCAGTGATATTCTCGACGACGCGCGCTATGCTGCAAATGCTCGCAGAACCACCCTTCAGCGGCAGCGGACGACCAATTCGATAATGAACCGATTTATCAAGGAATTACGACGACGGGAGGTATTCCGCAGCGCCGGACTTTATGTCGGCGTGAGCTGGATCCTGATCGAGGGCGCGAGCGTCGTGCTGCCCGCCTTCGAGGCGCCGGACTGGGCGATGAGGGCGATCATCATCGCGGCAATCGTCGGCTTCCCGATCATGCTCGTGCTTGCCTGGGTTTATGACGTCTCAAGCGAAGGTATCGAGGTCCAGGCCGACGCCACCGATACCATCGTTGTCCCCTTCGGTGGTCGCCACATGGACTTCGTGGTTATTGGCCTGCTCAGTGTTGCACTCGTGTTCGCGCTGTACATGAACTTCAGCAGGACAGGCGGCCCCGTCGAGCAGCCGGATCCCATCTCCATCCTGATTGCGGACTTCGCCAACAGCACGGGAGAACCGTTGTTCGATGGCACACTGGAGCAGACGCTCAGCATCGGTATTGAAGGTGCGTCTTTTGTTACTGCGTTCAGTCGCATGTCGGCACAGTCCCAGCTCAAAAAGCTGAAGCCGGATGGCGAACTCGACGATGAAGGCGCACGGCTGATCGCCGTGCGTGAAGGCATCAAACTTATTCTGGCTGGCGGAATTCGTGAAGAAGGCGGGCGCTACGTTTTTGATGTGCGCGCCGTCGACCCGACCAATGGAGAAACAATCTTCGGGGTGCAGGAAGTGGCCAGGGATCGTAGCGAGGTCCTGAAGGCCGTCGCGGAGGCCAGCAACCAGATTCGTGAGGACCTTGGCGACACCAAACTGAAAGAAGAATCGCTGCGCAGTCTCGAGACATTCACAGCGTCTTCGCTTGAAGCGGCACACGCCTATACCCAGGCGCAAAACCTCGCCTACCTCGGTGACTACGAGGCGGCGATCGACTTGTACAAGTCGGCCGTGGACAACGATCCGGAGTTCGGCAGGGCTTACTCCGGCTGGGCCGTGGCGGCGCACCACCTTGGGCGCAGCGCGGAGGCTGAGGAGCTTTGGGCCAAGGCTCTGACATTTATGGAGTCGATGACCGAACGTGAGCGCTTCCGCACTCAGGGCCTGTACTTCATGGTGGTTAGTCAAAACTACCGCAAGGCGATCGAGAACTTCGAAAAGCTGGTGGAGAACTACCCTGCCGATGGTGCGGGCCACAACAACCTCGCCGTGTCGTATTTCAAGGTACTCGATTTCGAGCGCGCAATGGAAGAAGGCCACCGTGTTCTCGAGATCTATCCCAACAGCGTCTTCTATCGGCTCAACGCCGCTTTGTATTCGATGTACGCCGGAGATTTCGAGGCTGCGGAGCAACAGGGGCGTGACGCACTGGCGATCGATGACTCGCGCGCGTACGGATGGCTGCCCATCGCAATGTCCGCGATGTCGAAGAACGATTTCGGCGGCGCGATCGCCGCGTACGGCAGCATGGCAGCGACTGGCAGCCGCGGCGCGTCAATGGCAAACCTGGGACTTGCAGACATCTCGATACTACGGGGTCAGTTCGACCAGGCGGTGGAGCGGTTGACTGCAGGCATTGAGGCCGATGTCGCAAGCGGAAACCAGCAAGGAGCTGCGAGCAAATACCTTGCCATGGCAGAGGCGCACCTCGGATCCGGTAACGCTGACGCGGCGCGGCAGGCGATTGCTGACGCGTTAGCGATTCGCAGTGGCACATCGCAGCAAGTAGCCGCAGCGCTGCTCTATATAGAACTTGGCCAGTTGGACGATGTGCGGGCTATCGCAGATTCCTTGAGGGACCAACTGCAGCCGCAAAACAGGGCCTACGGCACTATGCTGCTGGGCGTTATCGATTCGATCGAAGGCCGCCACGCCGACGCACTGGACAAGCTTTCCAGCGCATCACAGCTTGCGGATTTCTGGCTCGTCAGGATGCAGCTCGGCAGAGCCTATTTTCGCGCCGGGTCATTCGCCGAGGCGCTGGACGAATTCACGGCATGCGAGACAAGACGAGGCGAGGCATCGGCCGTCTTCCTCGATGACCTGCCGAGTTGGCGCTACCATGGCACGCTTCCCTACTGGCGCGGACGAGCTCAACAGGAGGTCGGCATGTTGCATGCTGCCACGCAGAGCTATATCGAGTTCCTGGGCTATCGAAATGACGAAAGCCCGATGGTTACGGACGCCAAGGCCCGCCAGGCGGCGCGGTAAGCGCTAGCGCAGCCTGATTGGCGGCGATGCAAGCGTCTGGTTCGTCAGCTCCGTCGTGACCCTGGCGCAGTACGTGCCCCGGTCGAGCGGATTGCCGAACTGATCATCGGACTGCCAGTTGAACTCCCAGGAGAAATCCACCTTCACACGGAACCCACTGGCGCCCGGATCTCCGGCCGCCGTCAGGAACACTGTGGCCGGATCGCCGCAGTCGGTGATCTCCAGCATCTGGGTTTCGCCCGACGTATCGACAATGCTGCCCGATGCGTCGCGCCAGGCCCATGACAGCGGATTGCTGCTGCCGGCCTTGGTCGTAAGCTTCGTGGGGTAAATGCCGTCGCCGATATAGCCGACAACGACAATAAAGTCCGCGCTTGCCGTGTTGCCCGACGCATCGGTTCCGGTACAGGTCACCGTTGTTTCGCCCGGCGCAAACATGCTGCCGGACGCCGGCACGCACGTGAGTGTCGGAGCCGGATCCACAAGATCGCTGACGCTGACCAGGCCGTCGTAGTTAACGATCGAGCCCGCCGGGCCCTGCAGCACTTCGAAGACCGGCGATGACGGCACCGTTACTACAGGTGCCGTGGAATCCACGACCGTCACAATGAACGTCCCGGACACCGAATTGCCGGACGCGTCTGTCGCTGTGCAGGTCACGAGCGTGTCGCCAACCGCAAACGCGGTACCCGACGGAGGACTGCAAACGATCACCGGTATCGCGCCGGAACCGTCGATCGCTGTCGCCACGAATGTCACGATGACTGTCCCGTCGGCTTGCGCCTCGAGAACGATATCGACCGGGAATTCATCAAACTGCGGAGGCGTCGTATCCACGACGCGCACGGTCCGTGGCACTGTCGTCTCATTGCCAGTGGTATCCCGAGCCGTATACGTCACAAGATAGTCACCCGGCACATTGACATTGACTGCTGAAGCGTCAACCACGACTGCACCATCCAGGGCGACGTTATCTGTAGCCACTGCGCCAAGTTCGAAGTACGGATCGCCCGCTTCGATCAACTGCACGCTGGGACCCACCAGGCTAATGGCCGGCGGGGTCACGTCCCTGACCTCGACGACGTAGATCGCTGGCGGGCTTGAATTGCCAGAAGCGTCCGTGGCAACACATTCGACAGTGTTACTGCCGGCCGGGAGCGGATCACCCGACCCTAGCCCGGTGGTCGTTGAGCATGTGATTACCGGGCCCGGATCGACGCCAAACGCGTCCTGTGCGGCAAAGCCATTCTCAAGCGTTAGCTGCGCCGTGCCTGTTTGAGAATCGGCGTTCACTATCGTCGGGTTCGGCGCTGTCTGCGTGAAGGACGGTGGCGTCTCGTCGTACACTGCCACCAGTACATTGACGCTTGCCTGATTGCCCGCCTCGTCAGTCGCAATGCAGGTCATCGGCGACGGCTGCGGTTGCGGGTAGATAGCGAGGTTGGAAACCGGCACGGACAAACCGTCAAGGTTGCCAGCGTCGGTGCAGATCTCATCGCCTTCGGCATTGAAGCACGTAATGTCCACGGGCAGGGTTGATTCATCGGACGCCGAAATCCCGAGCTGGGATACAGGGTCCGTGAAGCACGCGCCACCAGGCGTATTGGCGGTTGCAACCGGAACCGGAATCGTCTGGCCGTTAACAAGGCCATTGAACGACGGTGGCGTCGTGTCGATCTCGAGGAGTATTAATTCCCGATCGGCGGTGATCTGGTCCTGGCAGGTATAGAAATCGTCCTCCTGCCCCAGCGGCGGACCGAACTCATCGTCGAATTCGTTGCAGTTCGCAGCCTGCGAGGAGGCCGTCAGCCCATTGACCTTCGCCGTCGCGAGCTCATCAACCGTACCGAAGAAGCGGTAGGTAATGAATCCCTGCTCGCCGGGCGCGAGAATGATGCTGCCCTCGCCTGCAAACGGTTCGGTAATCGAGGCGATCGACAATTCGTTGTCCGGATTATTGATCGTGGCCAACACCTGGTTGCGCGCCTCGGGCACATACTTGCAATCGCGCGCTGTGCCGTAGACATACTGCTTCCAGAGGATGAGCTGCGACACAGGATCGCCGCCCGCAGTCGATTCAAAGCCCGCTGCGGTCACGTCAACGTTGTATGACGTCGTAACGTTGCCGTCGTTGCGGATAACAGCGGTCACATCCGCAAACGTAATGGCCGTGCCATCCGGGAGCGCTGAATTCTCGATGAGCGGATTCTCGATCAACGGGTTCTCGATGAGCGGATTCTCGATCAGCGGGTTTTCAATGAGCGGATTTTCGATCAGCGGGTTCTCAATGAGAGGGTTCTCGAACCCATAGTTCTCGATCAGCGGATTCTCGATTAACGGGTTTTCGATCAGCGGATTCTCGAGTTCCATGTTTTCGATCAGCGGATTCTCGATCAGCGGATTCTCGATCAACGGGTTTTCGATCAGCGGATTCTCGATCAGCGGATTATGCAGTTCCGTCACCAGCACGTTGGCACAGTCCGGATCGCCCTCGCAGACCGTGCTGAGGTAATCGGGTTGCTGCAAATCGCCGGCGGTGCTCGTGCCACCGACCGTGATGCTGCCAAGCACATCACAAGCTGTCGCAAACGCGAGCGGATTCGAGGGATTCGCCAGGTCTGCGGCAGCGGAACACGCGCCGTCAAATACCTGTATATCGACGGTGGCCCCGAGGTCCACGGATACGAGGAATACGGTTCTTGCGACGCTGGAGTTGGGGTCGATCGACAAATCTTCCGTCAACACCGGCGGCTGCGCCGGAGAGAACGGCGCACGATCCGGCTTTTGCCGGAAAGAGGCGCGGTGCCAGATCGGGTCCTCACCCGGCTGATTCGCGATATACAGGCGGTACGCTTGCTCGTCGCCAGTCACGTTGTTCGCGACGAAGGGAATCGCGCGCAGGATGCCGGATAACGGGCGTGACCCTACAGGCGAACTGAGCCGCAGCCGGTCGCGAATGACGGAACCGTAGATATTTGAATCGCGGGTCCGGTCGGCGTCGGTACCAAACTCGCACACGGCCACGGCGGGATCGGTGAGCGTGTCTTCGACGCCTTCTGTGCTGCGTCGCTCGTCGGTGCCCTGGGACACTTCGGCAACCACTACCGGATCATCGGACTCCGATGTCGGCGCGGCTTGTGCAGCGCCCGGACTTGCCGGCACGTTCTGTGGCGGCGTATAGGGTTTTGTCGCGGCGCCGTCACCGAACAGGATGTCACCACGAACGTCACGGTTGTCGGTGTACGCAATAAAGAAGTCCACGAGGTTGCTGTTCGGCGACGGGAGTGGCGAGCTGTTCGCCTCCCAACCACCCGATGCCCTCGGACGAAATTCCTCGGCCGTGACCGTAAAGTAGTCACCGAGGAACGCCAGCAATCCGGTCTTGTACATCATCGCGTTGGAGAACGACGCCTCGATCTCATAGCGCTCGCCGTCAGGATCTTCAGCGTTGACTGCGCTGCGGTAGTGGCTGACTTGAACCGATTCCGAGACCTGCACGTTGTTCCCGTCTGCGTCGGATGTCACCCGTGCCGTGAAGACGTCAACCTTGCGGTTCACGCGTACTCCTAGCTCGGGAATGAAGTCGGCGACGAAGGGTTGAGCCGGGGTGACAGGTATAGCCTCGCGACGAGTGTCGTACCAGGCGACCTGCACCTTGCCACGAGCACCAAATGCGGCGGGCATGAACTCGGCACCCGAGCCATTGCTCACCTGCTGAGGCTCGCTCCAGGTCTGCCCGTCCGACGTATGACGCATGACGACTTTCGGCGAACCCGTTGCACAACTACCGAGGCGCTCGGTGTAAAAGGCGTAGATGTTTTTGCCGTCGTTCGCGAGCCATGGGAAATCGTTCGTGCGGAACGTCACCTGGTTGGTGAACGTTGCACTCGGTTGATCGAACTTGCAGATGTTTGTCAGCAGCGTGGGTTTCGACCAGCCTCTGCCGCCATTGGTCGTCACGGAGTAATACATCGCGTCGACGTCGTTCTCATCGAGCACCTGGCGCCACATCGCCATGACGATGCCATTCATATGCGTCAGGGTAATGCCCGTAACGAGGTTCTGACTCTCGGTCAACTTGGTTACTTTGTTGCGCCATGTGACGCCCCAGTCACTGGACGTCTTGACGAGTATCTTGACGCTTTGGCTGCCCGTGAAAACCGCGTAGGCCGCATATAACGTGCCGGCCGGGTAGTCGCGCGTGATCGTGCCGAGCTCCGGGTTCTCCATCAGCGTCGATATCGACACCGTATTCTGCGGTTCTGAGTCGTCGAGCACGGCGAGAAAATCGGGCTTGTCGATAAAACGCCCTTCGGTCCCTTCGTCCACGATAATCGTATTGAGGCCCGGCTCGTAGAAATCGAAATCGTCCTTGTTGTTCTCGAGCCAGTGTTGCACCGCGATGACACCGCGGTCCTGGTCACGATAACCGGCAATAAAACCGTGGATCGTCATACCCGGCAAGGCAATGGCCCGCGGATCGGCAGCAAACCGGCCATCAATGGGCGACGGATGAGTCGGATGACCGGGCACGATCCGGCTGGTCCAGGTATTGGCGGCATCGCAGCTTTCCGACTGGCCGATCCAGGCGTCTGCGTGGCCGGGAATATCGACCGTTCGATAGTCGTTGAAAAAGCAGATGACGCAGTTGCTGTTGCCCGGGCGAATGGCGCAGGCCGGTTCGTTTTGCTGCTTCAGGCCTTCATCGCGAATATCCGCGGGATCGCGGGTCGGGCCCACGATATTAATATCCGGCTTCGGATCACCGGGCGTGGGCGCCGTTTGGGCGTACCCGGACAAGGAACCGCTTAAGAACAAAAGACCGACGGCGGCAGCCGCCGTCCACGATAGGGACGATCCCGAAAACATGCTCATGTAGAAATCTCCGCCTTTTTCTTCTTAGTTATTGTTAGTACGGCTGCGCCACCCTGTCCTGCCTTGCCACTTAAGTATATTCGATGCGCCGCGCGCGTCTATCATTAGTGATGAGATTATGTTAAATAATAACCCTGGAATAAGGTCGCTTTCTGCCTTCGCGGGGCTGCCCGGAGATCAAGGCGGTGTTGGGATAAATGGCTCGCAGATAATATCGCCCTGGGTGATCTTCAGGAAAGTCGCTTCAGGGACAGGAACCCAGTCCGCCTCGAGATTGCTTAAAGGCTCGGAGACAATTGCGCGCGCGCCTCGCGAGAATTGACAGGCGTCCGGAGCAATTGTCGCCGTCACATCGCGACTTGCGCTGTAGAAAAGCGATCGAGAGTCCCCTTCGGTCGAATAGCGGACCGCGTAGAGCGACTCGCCATCGCTGATGCCCAGGGTCATCTGCAGCGCGTTTTCTACTCCATGTTTCTTCGCCACATGTTCAACCAGGCCGGCCATTCGCGATACGCCACTCTTTACGTCACCTTCCATGCCGAAGCTCAAGGCCAGCATGAACATAAGTTCCGAGTCCGTCGTGCCGCTAATGAGTGGGAACAATTCAGGCGAGACAGCAAACGCGAGGTCGCGATGCAGGTTTTCGTACCCGCCAATCAGGCCGTTGTGAACCAACAACCATTTCTTGTAGCTGAAAGGATGACAATTGGATCTTTGTACCGGCGACCCGGTGGTTGCCCGGACGTGTGCCAGGAACATAGGAGACTCGATTTGAGCGGCCAATGCCTGCAGGTTCAAGTCGTTCCAGGCGGGCCTGATGTCCTTGTAGACGCCTGGCACGTCGCGTATTCCGTACCAGCCGATGCCAAATCCATCGCCGTTCGTTGTGTTGGCCTTGTCAAAGGCCCGCAGGCTCTGGTCGATAAGGGAGTGGTCCGTCTTGAACAGCACTTCGTCGAGGAAAATGGGTGCGCCTGAATAGGCAAGCCAGCGACACATGATGAATTCCTTCCGTTTCTTTGTGCCGCAGGTTACATGAGTTTGAGCACCAGGCAGAGGGTTGGTAAATTATTTCCTCGCGTCTCTTGCGCTGGCTATCTGCCGAAGCAGCGGGTAGCTTCCTGTCATCCATATTCCTGTTACACGGAGTTTCCAATGTCCATCGAGTTTCCGCTTCTACCTTTCGCCACCAATGCGCTCGAGCCCCACGTTTCCCAGAAGACCCTTGAGTATCACCATGGCAAGCATCACAAGGGATACGTCGTAAAGCTGAACAATGCGATCGCAGGGACTGCCTATGAGGGCAAGTCGCTCGAAGCCATCATCGCGGCTGCACACGAAGCGTCCGATGCCGGCATTTTCAATAACGCCGCACAGTCCTGGAACCACACGTTCCTTTGGAGCAGCATGTCCCCGACAGGCGGTGGCGAACCGAGCGGACCACTTGCCGATGCGATTAAGGATCGATTTGGCAGTGTTCAGCGGTTCAGGGAAGAATTCAAAGCCGCAGCCCTGGCACAGTTCGGCAGCGGATGGACCTGGCTTGTGCGCACGGCCACGGGACTCGACATCGTCAGCACCGGCAATGCCGATACACCACTGGTACATGGCGCCACCCCGCTTCTCACCCTCGATGTCTGGGAGCACGCGTACTACCTCGATTATCAGAATAAGCGCGACGCTTACGTCGATGTATTCCTTGACAGCCTGATCAACTGGGATTTCGCAGCGGAGAACTTCGCTGCCGCATAGGCGTCGGCTATAGCGCGTTAAAGGAATCGACTAAAACGATTACCCTGGGGAACCACGCGTTTAGAATCGGTCTAAATTTCAGGAATTACTGAAAAGTCTGAACTAAGGAGTACCGACATGGACGCCCTGGCTCTGGCGAGAGTTCAGTTTGCTGCCAACATCACGTTCCACATCCTGTTCCCGACCATCACGATGGGACTGGCGTGGCTGCTGGTGTATTTCAAGACGAAGCACGATCGCACTGGCGACGCTTACTGGAGCGACGCGTATCGTTTCTGGGTAAAAGTGTTTGCGCTGACATTCGCCATTGGTGTGGTCAGCGGCATCACCATGAGCTTTCAGTTCGGCACCAACTGGCCGGGCTTCATGGAGACCGTCGGCAACGTCGCCGGGCCCCTGCTCGGTTACGAAGTGCTGACAGCGTTCTTTCTCGAGGCGACGTTTCTCGGCGTCATGCTCTTCGGGCGCAAGCGCGTCAGCAATCGCGTGCATACGCTATCGACCTGGATGGTGGCAATCGGCACCTCGATGTCCGCCTTCTGGATACTCGCTTTGAACTCCTGGATGCAAACGCCTGACGGCTTTGAGATGCGCGACGGTCACGCGTTCGTCCTGAGCTGGATCGACGTGATCTTCAATCCGTCCATGCCTTACCGCGTCGTCCACATGATGTTGGCGACGGGATTAACTGCGGCATTCGTCGTCGCCGGTTTGTCCGCGTTCCGCCAGCTGCGTGGCGACACGACCAGGGCGAACGGCGTCTCATTGCGCGTAGCAGTCTGGCTTGCTGCCATTCTCATTCCACTCCAGATCCTGGCCGGCGATATGCACGGACTGAACACGGTCGAACACCAGCCTGCGAAAGTCGCCGCGATGGAAGGGCTCTGGGAAGACACTGAAGGCGCACCGCTGCTGTTGTTCGCCTGGCCCGACGAAGCGACCCGCGAAAACCGTTATGAGATTGCAATACCGAAAGGCGCCAGCCTGATTCTCACGCACGACCCCAACGGCCTGGTGCGCGGTCTCGATAGTTTCGAGGGCGAACACCCGCGCGTCGCGCCGGTGTTCTTCGGTTTCCGCATCATGGTCGGTGTCGGCCTGCTGATGCTGCTGGTTTCATGGACCGCCGTTTGGGTCTCACGCAAGGGCAGGAAGATCCCGACCTGGCTGGCGCGTGTGCTGGTCGGCATGACGTTCTCGGGCTGGGTCGCCACTGTGGCCGGCTGGTACGTCAGCGAGATCGGTCGCCAGCCCTGGCTGGTGCAGGGCGTCCTGAAGACGGCAGACGCCGCCGGCCCCGTTGGTGCTGCATCGATTGCGGCATCGCTAACCACCTACGTGCTGTTGTATGCCGGATTGCTGACGGCATATATCTCGGTGGTGTTCTATCTCGCCTCGCAGGCGGCAGCCGGTAACATCCGGCGCGAACGCACGCGACTCGATAACCCAATGCAACCGACCGGAGCGTAATCATGGACTACTGGCTGCCCGTCGTATTCGCAGGACTCATGGCGCTCGCTATGTTGATCTACGTGGTCCTCGATGGTTATGACCTCGGTGTCGGCGTGCTGTTGAGCGGCGCGGAAGACAAAGAGAAGGACATGATGATCGCCTCGATCGGTCCTTTCTGGGACGCGAACGAAACCTGGCTGGTGCTGGGCGTTGGTATCCTGTTGATCGCGTTTCCGATGGCGCACGGCATTATCCTGTCGTCGTTGTACCTGCCCGTGGCCGTCATGCTGGTCGGTCTCATCCTGCGCGGCGTTGCTTTCGACTTTCGTGTTAAAGCACGTGAACCGCACAAGCCGCTATGGAACCGGGCGTTTTTTACCGGCTCTCTGCTCGCATCACTGGCGCAGGGCTTCATGTTGGGGCATTACATCACCGGCTTCGAGGAGACGTTAACGGCGTACGCGTTTTCGATGTTGATCGGCATTAGCGTCGTAGCGGGTTACAGTCTGCTTGGAGCGACCTGGCTTATCATGAAGAGTGAAGACGATCTGCAGAGAAAAGCCGTTCGCTGGGCGCAACGTGCGTTGTGGCTGACGGCTGCGGGTATTGCGGCAGTTTCCATCGCAACGCCCCTGGTGAGCACGCGCGTCTTCGACAAGTGGTTTTCGTTTCCGCAATTCTTATTGCTGTCGCAGATACCCGCAATTTCGATCGCGCTGATCCTCACCTGTCATTTCCGTTTACGAAAACTGGCAAAGCAGATCGACAGTCGCCAGTGGCTGCCGTTCGCGCTTGCCGTCTCTGTATTCCTGCTCGCGTTTGCCGGACTTGCCTACAGCCTCTTCCCGTACCTGATCATCGATGAGTTAACTATCTGGGATGCCGCCAGCGCGACCAACTCACTGCTGTTCGTGCTCTGGGGCGTGGTCGTCACGCTGCCGGCGATACTAGGCTACACGGTGTTTGCTTACCGGGTGTTCTGGGGCAAAACGCGTGAACTGAGCTACGACTAAATATGCGACAACAGGACCTGATCAATAAAAGCCCGACTGAAAGCGCGGTGGCGGATGTCACTGTCTGGTACGACAGCGACTGTCCATTGTGTATTCGCGAGATCAACCTGATGCGACGGCTGGACAAGCGCCACGCGATCAACTTCGTCGAGATCCAAACGGCTGCTGCTTGCCCTGTTGATAACGAGACCTTGATGAAGCGCTTCCACGCCCAGGAGGTTGCGCAGCCGATCGTATCGGGCGCGGCGGCTTTTGCGGCTATGTGGCGGGCAATTCCAATGCTGCGGCCGCTGGGTATGCTGGCAAAATACAAACCCGTGTTGTGGGTTCTCGAGCGCCTTTATATCGGCTTCCTGAGAATTCGGCCCTGGTTACAACGCCGCGTCCGTCGGATGGTTAAAACCTGACCGTTTGCAGATGACGGACGAACGCACTGTTCGTCGGTCATATTCGTTGGTCACAGAAATGAGTCGAAATTTCTGGCTTGGGCAGCCTTTCAGGCTTCCCGCCCCATTGCTTCGGCCCCGCGCATGATCATTCGCAGCTGCACAATGGCCGCCTCGATGTGCCGGCCGCGGTCCTCCTTCGGCCTGCTGAGCAGCGCGATGCCGGTTGTAAACAAGATAGCGACCATGGAATTGGCGGCGAGATGCGGATGCCCAAGCGGCACGCCTCTTGTTTTGGCGTCCCAAACCAGGAACTCAGCCAGGTCCCTCGACATCGTTTCGAACAACTCCTCGGCCGCCTCACTAAATACCGAGTGCCGCGACATACTCTCCAGGAGAATCATTCGCGACATGCCCTGGTTGGCAAAAATGTAATCAAAAAGCGTCTCGACCGACGTACGGATTAACGAGTGTCCGCCAGAGGCCTGTTCCCGAACATGATGCATCAAGTTTAGAAGTGTCTCGCCGTGTTCCTCGATTAGCGCAAGCCCCAGGCCTGTCATGTCATGAAAGTGACGGTAGAAGGACGTCGGAGCGATACCGGCAAGTTTGGCGACCTCCCTGAGGCTGAGCGTGTCGAAACTCCGGCCTGACGCGAGCTCGGCGGCCGTCGCATCCATAAGTTTTTGCCGGGTTTCTGCTTTCTGCTTCTTTCTGGAGACCTTCAACCAGTCGCCCCCTTCTGTCGGGATTAGTCCATTCGTGAACCTTGAAGTATGCACCCTAGCAAAAAAATGGTACAGTTGTGCGTACAAGTGTACGCTGAAATCAGAGAGAGCCGGTATGACGATCTACAAAGCCCCAGTGCGCGACATGCAGTTTGTAATGCAGGACCTGCTGAACTTCGAGAAGCACTACCGGTCCTTGCCCGCCTGCGATGAGGTCAACCAGGAGTTGATCGACGCCATTCTGAGCGAGGCCAGCAAGTTCGCCGAGGAGGTAATCGCCCCACTAAACGCCGTCGGCGACGAGGCCGGGTGCAAAATGTCAGAAGACGGCGAGGTCACGACCCCGCCCGGATTCAAGGAGGCCTACCAGCAATACGTCGATGGCGGCTGGCCGTCGCTGGACCAACCCTCCCGATATGGTGGCCAGGACCTGCCCATGTCGATCGGATTAACCGTCCGCGAGATGAACGGAACGGCGAACTGGTCCTGGTCCATGTATCCCGGACTCTCCCATGGCGCAATGGAGACCATTGACAAGCACGGCTCCAAGGAGCAGAAGGCGATGTTCATGGAGCCCCTGGTCAGTGGTCGGTGGACCGGCACCATGTGCCTGACCGAGGCCCATTGCGGCACGGATCTTGGCCTATTGAAGTGCAAAGCCGAGCAAGCTGCGGACGGCACCTATCGCATTACCGGGTCGAAACTATTTGTGTCGTCAGGCGAACACGACCTCGCTGAAAACATCGTGCACATCGTGCTGGCGCGCTTGCCCGATTCACCGCCGGGTACGAAGGGTATTTCGCTGTTCATCGTGCCCAAGTTTGTTGCCAACGAGGACGGCTCGATCGGCGAGCGTAATAGCTTGAGCTGCGGAGCCCTTGAGCACAAGATGGGCATTCACGGCAACTCCACGTGCCTGTTGAACTTCGATGGCGCAACCGGGTACCTGGTCGGAGAGGCAAACAAGGGCCTGAACTACATGTTCACGTTCATGAACTTCGCCCGAATCGGCACCGGTTTACAGGGGCTCGCGCATTCAGAACTCGCGTTCCAGAACTCCCTCGCCTACTCGCGGGACCGCCTGCAGATGCGTTCCCTGACGGGCCCCAAGAATCCCGATGGTCCCGCGGATCCGATCATCGTGCACCCCGACGTACGTCGCATGTTGCTGACGCAGAAAGCGTTCGCCGAAGGTGGCCGCGCATTGCTCTACTTTGCCAGTACCCAGGGTGACATCCTGACCAAATCCGATGACCCGAAAGCTCGTGAATTCGCCGACAACGTCCTCAGTTTCCTGACGCCCATCATCAAGGCCTTCCTGACGGAGACCGGGTTTGAAAGCGCCAACCTTGGCCTGCAGTGTTTTGGCGGGCACGGCTATGTCAAAGAGTGGGGCGTGGAACAGAATGTGCGGGACGCCAGGATCAGCATGCTCTATGAGGGCACGACGGGCATCCAGGCACTGGACCTCCTGGGCAGAAAGGTGCTGGGCACACGCGGCAAGGCACTGACCCCCGTAACGGGCTTCATCCTGGACTTCTGCAAACATGCTCGCAGCCGCAAGGAAATCAGGCCTTACCTGAAGACGCTGGTCCGGCTCACCAAGCAGTGGAAGTCACTGACCCGAAAGATCGGCTTTGCCGCCATGCGCAACCGCGATGCGGTGGGCGCCGCCTCGGTGGACTACATCATGTTCTCCGGCTACGTGTTGCTGGGCGTTGCCTGGGCCGCCAGCGCACAGGCCGCTTACAGGCGGCTCGAGCAAGGCACAACGGAAGAGGCGTTCTACCGCGCGAAGATCCAGACCGCGGAATTCTATTTCGCCAAGATACTGCCGCGCACCACGTCTCTGCTGGAAACGATGTCGGCGGGTCCTGACACGCTCATGGAGATGGACGAGAACCAATTCATATTCTAGCCCGCCAGCACTTCTGAACAAGAGAGGAAAGACATGATTTACTCGGGAAAGGCGATAACCGTTCAGGCAACTGACGATGGAATCGCGGAACTCTGCTTCGACCTGCAGGATGATTCTGTCAACAAGTTCAATGCGCTGACGCTCAACGAACTGAAAGAGGCAACTGCAGCAATTGCAGCCGATACATCGCTCAAAGGCGTGATCGTCACCAGTGGTAAACCCGTCTTCATCGTGGGCGCGGATATCACGGAGTTCGCCACGCAATTTGGCGGCAGCGAAGACGAGATAGCAGAAAAGATCCTCAGGATTAACGTCGACATCTTCAATGTCTTTGAGGATTTGCCGATGCCCACAGTGGCCGCCATTAACGGTATCGCCCTGGGTGGCGGACTTGAGATGGGGCTTGTCTGTGACTACCGGGTCATGTCGGAAACGGCGCGGATCGGGCTACCGGAAACCAAGCTGGGCATCATTCCAGGCTATGGCGGCACCACCCGCTTGCCACGCCTGATCGGCGCCGACAACGCGATCGAATGGATTGCGTCGGGCAAGGAACAGAAAGCGAAACAAGCGCTGCATTGCGGCGCTGTCGATGCGGTCGTCGCGCCTGAGTTACTGCGCGACGCTGCCGTGTCTCTACTGCAACAGTGCATCGACGGCAAGCTCGACTACCAGGCGAAGCGGCGGGAAAAACAGGAACCGCTCAAGCTGAATGAGATCGAGGCCACGATGGTGTTCGAGACCGCCAAAGCGTTTGTTGCGGGTCAGGCCGGACCGCACTACCCGGCGCCCGTAACGGCTATCAAGGTCATGCAAAAAGCGGCCGGGATGGGTCGGGACGATGCTCTGCGAGAAGAAGCCCGGGGTATCGCCAAAATGGCCGGTACGCTGGCAGCGAAGAACCTGATCGGTCTGTTTCTCAGCGACCAGATGCTGGCCAGGAGCGGCAAGAGCCTGGCGAAGAAGGCCGGGAAAGTGGAACGGGCTGCCGTGCTCGGCGCAGGGATCATGGGTGGCGGCATCGCCTACCAGTCCGCGCTGAAAGGCACGCCAATCATCATGAAGGACATCGCGCAGGCCGGCATCGACCTGGGTTTGGCGGAAGCCAGCAAATTACTGTCCAAACAGGTCGAGCGTGGATGGATCTCTGCTGCCGAGATGGCGGGCGTCCTCAACAAGATCCAGCCAGCCCTGAGCTACGATGGTTTCGACAATGTCGATATTGTGATCGAGGCCGTCGTGGAGAATCCGAAGGTCAAACACGCCGTGCTGGTGGAGACCGAAGCGCACATTCGTGATGACGCGATTCTTGCGTCCAATACGTCGACCATTTCGATCACACATCTGGCTAAACCCCTGAAGCGCCCGGAAAACTTCTGCGGCATGCACTTTTTCAACCCGGTGCACAAGATGCCGCTCGTCGAAGTTATTCGCGGGAAAAAGTCAGGCGAGACAGCGGTGGCCAGGACCGTGGCCTACGCATTGGCTATGGGTAAGAAACCGATCGTCGTCAACGATTGCCCGGGGTTCCTTGTGAACCGCATCCTGACGCCTTACATCGGTGCTTTCGTCGGCCTCGTAAAGCGCGGCATCGATTTCACGATGATCGACCGGGCGATGGAACGCTTTGGCTGGCCGATGGGGCCCGCTTACCTGTGTGACGTTGTGGGTATCGACACGGGCGTGCACGCTGGCGAAGTCATGGCGGAAGGCTTCCCCGAACGCATGAAGTTTGACTTCAAGACCTGCCAGGAAGTGATGTTCGAGAATAAGCGTTTTGGCCAGAAGAACGGCCGCGGTTACTACGCGTACGAGACCGATAAAAAGGGGCGGCCGAAAAAGATCGTGGATGAAGATGTCGCGGCACTTCTCGCGCCGGTAATAGACGGCAAGGAGAAGATGAGCGATGAGGCAATCGTTGACTCGATGATGATTCCCATGTGCCTGGAAGCTGTGCGTTGTCTCGAAGACGATATTGCGGCGTCTGCCACTGACGTTGACCTGTCCCTGATTTACGGCATCGGTTTTCCGCCATTCCGGGGCGGTGCGCTGCACTACATTGACGACGTTGGCATCGATAAGTTTGTGGCCAGGGCCGACGAGCTTGCGGCGACAGCGGGGCCGCAGAAAGCCATGTACCTACCTACCGAAAAACTGCGTGCAATGGCCGCCAGTGGCAAGACCTTTTTCGGAACAGCAGCGAGCGGGAGAAAATAGATGAGCCTGAATCCGAGAGATGCGGTAATCGTAGATTTTGCACGTACGCCCATGGGGCGCTCCAAGAACGGCTGTTTCCGCCACACTCGCGCGGACGACATGTCAGCGGCATTGATAAACGGCCTGTTTGCGCGCAACCCCAAACTTGACCCTGCAGAAGTGGAAGATGTGCTCTGGGGCTGCGTCATGCAGACCCTCGAACAGGGCATGAACGTTGCGCGCATGATCGCGGTAATGTCAGTCCTGCCACATGAGGTGCCCGCCCAGACGATCAATCGCCTTTGCGGCTCGTCGATGTCGGCATTGCACACTGCAGCGCAGGCCATCATGACCGGTAACGGCGACATGTTCGTGGTTGGTGGTGTCGAGCATTTGGGTCACATCGACATGATGCACGGCCTCGACATAAACCCGGCCCTGTCGAAACACGTGGCCAAAGCGGCGGGCTCCATGGGCTTGACCGCGGAGTTGCTGGGCAAGATGCACGGCATCACCCGCGAAGCACAGGACGAGTTCTCTGCGCGTTCACACCGCCTCGCCCACGAGGCAACCGTGCAAGGACGATTCGCCGAGGAAATCATCCCGATTGAAGGCCATGACGCCAACGGCTTCAAGGTTCTGGTGGAACACGACGAGACCATACGCCCGGACACGACGGTCGAAGGTCTTGCTCAGCTAAGGCCTGTATTCGATCCAAAAAATGGAACGGTTACAGCGGGCAGTTCCTCGCAGATAACCGACGGTGCGTCCTGCATGATCGTTATGGCGGCCGAACGTGCGCAGGCATTGGGTGTGAAGCCGCTGGCCCGGATTCGTGCGATGGCTGTTGCCGGGGTCGACCCGTCCATCATGGGCTATGGGCCGGTTCCCGCGACGCACAAGGCGCTGAAGCGTGCCGGGCTAAGCATGTCCGACATCGATCACGTGGAACTGAACGAGGCCTTTGCAGCACAGGCATTACCCGTACTGAAGGATCTGGGTCTGCTGGAAGTCATGGACGAGAAGGTCAACCTGAACGGCGGTGCCATTGCGCTCGGGCATCCGTTTGGCTGCTCCGGCGCCCGCATCACTGGTACCTTGCTGAACGTCATGCGACAGAACGAAGGCACGTTAGGCGTTGCCACAATGTGTATCGGACTGGGACAGGGCATTACTACGGTCATTGAGCGTCTGTAGATCAGTCTGATTGTTGCAGCCACGCTCGAAGCTGCCCGTAAACATCGGGGTGACTCAGGAGATCGCGGTGCCCCATTCGGTATCCAACCCATTGACGGCTGGTCGGAATTGCCAGCATTTGCGTCGTGTCCCAATGTCGACCAAGCGCACTGTTGAGCGGTACAAGCCCGTCTCCGATCAGGCGTTCACTCAGCAGGTTGCGCTTCGCCGCGCGCACTGCGGCTATCGCATAGCACTTCACGCCCACGGGCAACGGTACTGATTCTTCCCCGGCGGAAATCGCACCATCGCGCAAGTCGGTGATGCCCACGCTGCGTGCCTTACTCAGGCGTGTCAACGGTATCGAGTAAGGACTCAATTCCATCAGAAGTTCGAGGCCATGACCAACGCGCTCCAGCGGCGCCCCGTGATGCGGCGTGCCGAGAAACACGAGCTTGCGAAGCACTTTCGGCCAGGCGTAACCTGCCTTGTGGCCGTGTTGACAGGCACTGCGAGCGACGAGCCCTCCCATGCTATGACCCACGATCACGAGTTCCTCCACCGGTGATCCCCAGTTACCGATAAGCGTCTCCAGAATTTCCGCAAACCTTCGGCCGTTGCTCGAAATACGCAGACCGCTGTTGTAACGCAAGTAGATAGACAGATAGCCAAGTTCGTCAGCAAGTGCTGCGCCGTGGTCGTGTCCATCACGGCTCCATTGCCCGTCATTCATGCAGAGTCCGTGTACGAGAACAACGAGCTTGCCGGCCGGCGACGCATCACCATGCTGTTCGAAAACGCTCGCCGGATTGCAGAGATCCACCCGTCGGCCGCGATAACGCAAGCTCATCTCGATAGCGAGCGGGTTTCCCGTCCGTTGAAGGTAGTCACCATAGACGCCGTTTGCCGCGGCTATGTAGGCATCTCGAGCCGGCGAGGATTCGCTCTCAGGCGACGACGCTGTTGCGGCTGCAAGACCGGCATCGATCGCCCGCCCAACGAGACGAATGCCCCCTCGAACACTGGCATACACGAGGCCGGTAATACCACTCGGGCGATCCGTCGCTGGCACACCCAGGGGCCCTGGCCGCAACTGTATGGTCCGATGCATCTTCTCGACGACCTCGGCGATCGATTCTGTCGCGTCAACTGCCATGCGCGCAGCACCGCGGAGGTCTGTCAATATCGTCCGATTCGACCGCAAATCTATGCCTCCCGCAGCGCCAGTGATGGCTCCAGTCTCGCGAGACGGCGGCCACCTAACGCCGCCGCGATACTCGCTGCGACGAGCGTTAGCACAAGCGAAGTGACAAAATGCAGGGGCAGTAATCTGCAAACCGACTCGCCACCGACATTGTCAGCGAACAGACCATTGAGCGCTGCCTGCACTATGAAGTACACGATCGCCGCGACGAGCCAGCCGAGCACCCCGGTCAGCATGGCCTGCAGTATCGGAAACCAGACGATTCCGCGCGTGCGAAATCCGGTCAGTCGCAACACGCCAAAATCTCGCCGTTTACGATCAATATTCGCCCACACGCTACTGCCAAACGCAAGCCCGTAGCCGACTGCAGCGATCCCGGCGATGATCCAGAAGACGACGCTCAGGTTTCGATCCAGCGACTGCACGAGTTCAATGTCTGCGAGGCGGCTGCGCACATCGATACCCTGCTTCATTAAGCCGTCGCGCAGTCCGGCGACGTCATCGATAGACCTTGCATACAAGCGAAACCCCGCGAAGTACCGCGGGCCGTCTGCTGCAGTCGCCCCGCCCCAGCCAAGCACGCCCACGGCTCGGCCGTCCCTGAAATCCTCGACCGCCATGAGCAGGTCGTGCGACACGAACATGCCGTCACGGGCGAAGGCGGCTGCGGACGTGACTGTCGTCACCGTTAGCGGCAACAACACAGTCTGTTGTTCACCACCAAGCGTGCGAGACAGAATGCCCTCGAGCGTGTCACCTACCGACACGCCGAGCTTGTCTGCTGCGTCCATTGAAAGGGCCACGGCATCGTACCCCTGCGGTGGCTCGAGGCCGATCAAGACCGGGTCCCCTGCCGCCGACGGGACTAATTCGACGTTGATAATGCGGCCCGTGTCAGTCCCTTGCGCGCGCAGCCTCATTGTCGCGGCAATCGCGCGTGTCCGCGGCACAATGAATGCAACGTCAGAACGCGCATCCATTGCCTCAAACCACTCCGGACCGTAGCTGCCACTGCCCGCCGGCAGGATCTGCAGGTAGCGCGGATCTTCTTTGAGCGGTTCAAGCAGATTGCCAATGATGCCGAACTTGAGCCCGAACAGCACAAGCAAAGGCAGCAGCACGGCACTCAAGGACAGAACAAAACAGGCCGACATAACACGTTCGTACAGGAAGTCTCGAAGCGCGAGCTCCATAACAAGTCGCAAACGGGGAGAATCAAGCGGCATAGGACACCGTTACACGCATCGACTTCCGGTCACTCGCGTCAATGCGGTGATCGATCATGCTGAGGCCCGCGCGTCGCATGAGTTCATGCGCATGACTCGCGACGATGAGTGTCACACCGAGCTCATCGACGAGTCCAACCATGAGCTCCATGATGCGCTCGGCGTTCAATGGATCGATGGCGGCGGTCGGCTCATCGGCGATCAGAACCGTTGGGTTATGTGCAAGTGCCCTTGCAATCGCGACGCGTTGCCGCTGCCCCACAGAGAGTTCGGCCGGATGCTTGTCGAGTTGTGCGGCAATCCGCAATCTGGCTGCCCAGTTTTCGGCGACATCTTCGCCCGGTCCGTGCAGCAGCCGCCACGACAAGTTGATGTTCTCCCTAACCGTGAGGTACGGCAGCAAACCGCCGTTTTGCAAAACGTAGCCTATATGGCGGCTGCGGAGATCGCTAAGAAGATCGACGTCGTCGGATTGCCATGCGGCAGCGATATCCTGATTGTCGGCCTGCGACCGCGGACAAAATGAAAATACTTCGCTCTCCGTTGGGCGCAGAATCATTGCCAGCAATTCGAGCAGCGTGCTCTTGCCCGAGCCGCTCTCGCCAATGAACGCGAGTTTGGCCCCAGGCATGATATCGAGCTGAGGTATGTCAAGACGAAACTGAGCGCCGCCCGCCTCGTAGCGCTTGACTACATCGCGTATCGAATAAACAGCATCACTCAGGGTAATGCCTCCAGCAGCAGCGGATAAACGGAGTCACCGTCAACAGGGTCACCATCGAGCGACACCCACAAATCGACGTTGTCGTGCAATGCACGATAGTAGGCAACCTTGGCATCCAGCTGGTTGACGAACTCAAATTGCCGCTGCGCGGGCCACTCCTCCCATATGCTGAGATCGAGATTCATGACCTCGCTCCTATACGGGAGACCCTCAAGATATTCTCGCATGTAACCCAGGTCTGCGAGGCTCTCGCCGCCGACCGTGCGGGTCGCCGTCCGTGCCGCTTGCGGATCACGGCTCACACTCGCCGCAAGGCTCTTCAATTCGTCGAGGAAATCGTCTGGCGAAAGCGTACCCTCCTCGGCCGTAACCAGCACCTGCCGCAATACCTCGTGCAGATCACTGAGCTGGTCGCGCGTCAGGAGCACACGCACATCGAGCGCTCGTTCTGCGGGCGCGTCAAAGTCACGATCGATCATCCAGGCATTGAACAGAGACGGTACACCTTCGCCGGCCCGTTCCTGCAAATACCGCATACGCAAGCCGTAACCCAGGCGGTCGACAGTCTTCTGGAACGCCTCCAGCTCTGATTTCGCCGCAGCGTTGCGTGCCAATGCCGGTGGCTGTCCGGTCGCCGCTGCGCGGACCTGTGCCGTTAGCGCATCGGTCAATGCGGATAACGCCGATTCGAAATCTCTGACATCCCCCGCGCGTACCGGGTAGTAAAGATCACCTACATTGGATACTTCAGACAAGCGCCGGTACTCGCCCTCAGCGTAGGCGTGATTATCCTGGCCAGCGGACGTCTTTAGATGAAACACGCCGACGGCGATGTCCTTGTCCGCGGCAAGTCGTTGCAGCGATGCTGCGTCAAAACCAGTAGCCGATAACGGATCTGATGCCTCGCGTGGACCGGCATCGGTGATCAGAATGACGTATCGCGCGTAGTAGTCGCCCCAGTCGACGGCGCGTATCGCCTCGTGGATTCCTGCGTAGGCGTCCTCGTTGAAGTCCTGGCTCGAGACGGGCGCCGGTTCTACCGTATTGATGCGCGACAGGAACTCCTTGCCGTTTACACCAAGGTTCGCGACAGTCCGGGTGACGTAACCCAATCCAGGCACCGCGTCTGTGTTATCCCGAAACTCAACCAAACCGTAGCTCACACGCTCGGACAGGTTGTCAGCGTCAATCGAACGATACACGCGCTGCATCACGGCGCGGGTCGCGTCGATGTAGGGCTTCATCGAGACGGTCGAGTCAATAACAAACACGATACCAGTGCGATAGGTCTCGGCAATAAGCGCGGAGTCTTGCAGAGGCATACTGGCAACCCGTAGCAGTCGCGCCTGCTGTCCACCAACAAGTACATCTTCGTGGTCCAGAATGGGCACAAGATAGAAATTCCGCCGGATGTCGACATTGTACTCGGGCTGGATCGCCACTACCGGTGACGCAGTAACTGCGCCTTTAGTAACGTCTGATCGCAGCTCCCGGTAGGTTGCCGCATCGCCGTTATCGATAATTTTCTTGAGCGAATCGCGATCTCCAAACAGCAGCACCCTCTCCTGTTGTGCCGGATCGCGAAATGCGACGGTCAGCGTCTGTCTCCAGTCCATCGCCTGGTCGCCGTCCACCCAGCCTTCAATCGACCCATTGCTATCCGTGCCGACCTGCACCCACTGCCTGCCACCGACTTCACGTCGGTCGTACACATAAAAGGTCGAGAATGGCGGCACGCCGCGCGTCTCCGACGGCTTGGCGATATCCGAGATCAACATCGCACCGGGCGTAACAATAACGCGTTGATAGAGTGCGGATTTTCCTTCCTGGATCAGCGGCCGCTGAACCTGCGCGTAAACGACGCCAACGAGCATTACCGTAGCAACAAAAATGCCAAGAACCGTTGGCCCCAATGAAATGCGTTCGTGTTTCACGGTGTTTACTCCCACTGCACTAACAGCTGTTCAGCTTTGTCATCGCCGGCAAGGCTGGCCGACTCGGCCCAGGCGCGCAATTCTTCAAGCCGTTCCGACGCCCCTGGGTAGTCAGCATCGCGAGCCGCCGTGTACCAGCGGTAGGCTTGAAAAGGATCCGGCGCCGCCACCAAGCTGGACGCCGAAGTATGGTGGTTTGGATCGTTGACTGTGGCGAGGTCGAATGCCGCCGGCGCATAGCCGCCCCGGGCCGCAAAGAAATACAACAACTGCGCGTCGGCCAGCCGCCCGTCTGCCTGAAATTGTTGCGCGGCGGCGTGAGCCTCAGCGTAATCAGGTCCGGTGGCATTCGCCTTGAGCCGCTCGATGATCGAGCGCGCGGTATCGCCGCGCTCCTCCGCGGATTTCGCGGGCTGGACCGTTTCGAGTGGCCGGCCCGGTGCGGGTATCGGCTCGGGCTGCGGCCGTAACAGGTACACGGCGACAAACACGATTATGACGACCGCGACCACGGCGATAAGTATCTGGGTGCTGGTCACGCCACGATTGTGGCGAATTAAATTATTGGCGTTCATCGTTCGCTCCACACTACGTCTCGCGCAATGCTGCTATCCTGTGCGTACGGCGCTAACAGCCGGAGCACGGGATTGCGAAGAAGATTTGGCAGGACATGGTTGATCGTGCTGTTGGCCGGCGTGGCAACGTATTCGCTCGCCGGATTCGTAATTGCGCCCCACGCAATCAAGCACTTGCTAGAGAACTCAACTGTAACCGGGCGAGACTGCCAGCTTGGCGTACAAGACGTGTACGTAAACCCTTTCACGTTTTTCCTCTCCGTTAGCAACGTTACTCTTTTGGAAAGAGAAAACAAGCTGTTTATCTCCATAGGCCGGGCTGACACTCACATCTGGAGCGTTGCAAACTTTCGAGCTAAACGAGCCGGCCGAAATGTCGAAATTCGAGATCTTGTTGTTACGGATGCGGCGGCCGGAGAGGTCATTTTGTCGGCCCAGAAACTGTCTGCCAAAGGTCTTGCAATTGACGTTCAGGAAGGCCATGTGGAGATCGCGGATGCGCAGCTTGAAGAACCCGTCTTGGAGATAGCACGCGATGGCCAAAGCGTAAGTCACCTGTCCAGGTGGCTACCGATACCGACAGAGAAACCCGGGGCAGCATGTGTCTCTTTGGGTGCGATGCACGTCTCTGCTGGTCAAATAGGGTTCAGGGATCATACGAAGTCACCCGCGTTGCGGCTCGACGCCACAAACATCGTCGGCAACATGACGCGTACGCGTGAACCTGGCGGCGATTCGATGGCCCTCGAATTCAAGGGCAACCTCAGCGAATCGGCTCGCGTAACCGTGACAGGGCAATGGCCTCTTTCGGATCGGCATGCGCCCACCACGCTCAATCTGAGTATTCGGCAGTTCGAACTCTCGCGACTTTCGCCCTATTTCGTACAGACTGCCGGTCGAGATGTCACCGCGGGCGTTGGTGACGTGACTCTATACTATGAGCGCCGCGATTCTGTCGTCCGAATCGAAAATCAGATTAGCGCCGTCGGACTCAGGCTAGGTGATCGTGCCGCGATGGCCGACGACATGGTGCTACCGTCCGACCTCGCACTTGCGCTGGTAATCGATAAGGCAGATCGAATTGATATTTCAGTGCCTGTCTTGGAGAGCGGCATTACGCGCGGGTCCGACACCATCCGCATCGTTGTCGACAGCTTGACCACTTACATCCGGGACTTGGCGGCGATGCCGTTTGACGTGCTGGCCGATCTTGTCGGGCAGCCTGACGAAGAACTCGACCACCTGTCGTTTTCGCCCGGCAGTGCCGAGATCACGCCGACAACAACCAGCAAAATCACGTTACTCGCGCAGGCACTTGATCAGCGACCGCTGCTCGGCGTCCGGGCTCGCCCGGCCTACGACCCGGTCGCTGACCGGGAAGCGATAGCGGCGCAGCAAGTTCGATTGCACGTTGCTCTCGCTATCAGCGCCAGCCCCAAGGAACTAGCCGCTCACACCTTACCGAACTTCGACGACCCGAAGGTGCGCACGATACTTGACGAGTTCGCCGGCGCAAGGCTCGCAGAATCACAACGACGCGCGATCGCGAATCGGCGTCCCGACCAGGATGCGCACTACTACCGACTAGTGTACGACGCGCTCGTCGTCAACGAACCCGTTTCGGAAACGACACTGCGGCGCCTGGCGCGCTTTCGAGCAACATCCGTCATCAATGCGCTTGCCGGCAACGGCGTCGACAAGCAACGGTTGCTGATAGCCGATGCTATCGATACCGCGACAACACATGCCGAACCGATTTCTGTTCAACTCGAGGTCGTCTACTGAGGCTGAGGGGATTCGGCTCCATCGTTGAATTGAGTTAACGGCTTTTCTTCAGGACGTTGATACCGAGTACACCCATGTCCATGCCGTCAAACACGGGAAAACCCTGGCGCTCGAAAACGGCTTTGTAACGCTGGTAAGGCATGCCGGCATCGATAACGATGCCGATCAGGCGCCCGCTCGACTGCGCAAGTGATTTGAGTTTGGCCGCGAATGCCTCCGCCTGCGTTAACTGCTGTGTGTCGAGTTTTTCCGACAACGGCACCAGCCCGACCATAACGACACCGGCACCAAATTCGATCATCGCCTTGACGCAATCGAGGTAGACCACCTCGTCGGCCATCGGCGTCAGGTCCAGCGGATTGGCTGCCGCGACAAGCCCTTGCATGTCGTGACGCTGGAGCACTTCGCTGAGCACGGTACGATTATCCTCACTGAGCTCGTAAAGACGTCCCGAATCATTATCGCCCAGCGTATCGACGCTGCCGACGGTTTCGTAACCCGCATTCGTTACGATGGCCAGCTTGCCGAGTGTATGCAGGTCCGGATAGGCCGCCATCCATTTGAGCACCGCGTTGAACTGGTTAAACGACTCGGCAAGTATCACCCCGGCCTTGAGCAATAGTCTTTTATGCACATGATAGTCGCCCGTCATGGCGCCGGTATGACCGGCGGCCGCGGTCTGGCCGAGCTGCGAGCGCCCGCCTTTGTAGAGGATGACATGGCGATTTTCCGCACGAAATTCTTCGACCAGCTTCGCGACCGCACAGACATCGGCACCCACGAATCCTTCGACATAGACACCCAATACTCGCACCGACTTGTCACGCACCATCAACGCCATGAAATCCGAAAGCTTCATGTCCAGCTGATTGCCAATAGAGAATCCGTACTTGATATTCAGGTTGGAATGGCGTGACAAGCGCGTTATAAGAAACGCGCCGCTTTGGCTGATCAGCGCGACGTCCGAGTCCGGCGAAAACTGTACATTCAGTTTACGTTGCGGAATGAACAGGCTGTTCAGCTTTAGCGGGGACAGCAGCATCCCCAATCCATTGGGACCGACAATCGCCGGGCACCACTGCCCGCTTTGCCGGCGTGACTCGATGAGCCCGGACAGCCGGTCGCCGAAACCACTTTTGTCAGCACCATCACCGATGCCGCCGGCGACGATGTAGACGACCTCGGCACCGCGCCCCTCTGCGCATAATCGTTCAACCATCTGCACACAGCGTTCCGCGGGCAAAGCCAGGATCAATACATCGACCGGATCGTCCGCCAGCGCGGCAACGTCGGGCACACATCGAATGCCGGCGAAGTGGTCGATGCCCGGTTTGACCACCACCAACCCGTCCTCTGCCAAAGTCGACTGGCGAAGATTCTCCAGTATCAGGCCCCCTACACTGCCCGCTTTCGCCGAGACGCCCGCCAGTGCAATGCGGCGGGGTTTCAGGAAACTGTCATCCTGCAAAGGCACCGGGCAAGTCTCGACATGAGCTTCTTCGGAGCGCAGGCCCACGCCGTCAAGCGCGACAATGTCGCCCGCGCGGTCAATGACCAACGGGTTCATTTCGAGCAGGCTCAGCTCTTCGCGGGCCATTAGCTCATCGAGCTCCCAGAGCCTTCTGAGAAAGTCCAACAGGGTCTCGCCGTCAACGAGAGCCTCCTGCTGGCGCGCTTTGCCCAGCAGGATCCTGCCCAACCAGTGTCCGCTGAGCTCTTCGAAGGCTTCCTCGGGCGTATACACCGAGGCCGGCCACACGAGCAATGACTGCTTGAGTTCCCGCGCCCAGTCTTCGGTCAACAAGCCGCCGAAACCGAAACTGATGATGGCCCCGCAACACCTGTCTCTTTGCAGGCTGACAAAGATCTCACTCGGCGCAATCCTGGCACTCTGAACCACGACCCTCTCCGCAATAAGGGTTCCAAGCCAGTCAAACTGCCGGCCGACTCGCACGGACATAGCACTGTGTATCGCCCTGACAGCATCGACATCGAAGTCACAGAACACCAGCGCGCCATTATCCGACTTGTGCCACAGATCCCGGGCTATTCCTTTAATGACGACCGAGTCGCCGCTAGCAAACGGCGCATCGGCCACCTTGCTGTCAGCGTCGACAAAATAGTATCGCGGCGTCTTGATGCCAACGCGAGACAGTAGTTCGTAGATCTCGTGTTCCGGGATAAATGCGCTGGTCATCTGGAAGAGTCCACGGCGTCGTGTTACGAACGCGTATAGGTCCCCACCAGGCGGTTCATCGCGATTACGTTGGGCTCGATCTTTTCGAGCAGCTCCCACATCGTCAGTCCTGGCTCAAGGTCGACGTCCGCATCCAACGCCAGCAGCCAGAAAAAGTAGTGATGTGTGCCGTGGCCCTCGGGTGGCATCGGCCCACCGTAACCCGATTTTCCAAAGTCGTTGATGCCCTGGGTGTAGTCTCCGGCCCCTTCGGGTATCCCGACGACGGGCTCGGGGATGCCATACAGCACCCAGTGCACAAACCCATAGGTGCCGGGTTTCACCAGCGGTGCGTCCGGATCGTGACAGATCAGGGCGTAGGACTTCGCACCATCCGGCTGGTCACTCCACGACAATGCCGGTGATACGTCCTCACCTTCACCGGTGTGCTTCGTCGGAATCGGCGAGCCCTGGTCGAAAGCCGGGCTCGTCAACGTCATATCGGAAAGTGCAAAACCCATGAGGCTTACTCCTTGGCAAAGACAAGATGGTTACGCCTTGGTATATGCCCCTGTGACTGGATTGGCAATACGCTATGACCGTAACTGGCGGCGACGGGGCGGGCATCGCTCGTTGCACTGTCCATGCATAAATAGTCAAATGGAGTTATGGCCTCTCTTCGAACAAAGCTCGAGCGCTTAGAATCGTTACGCGAAGAGTTCGGTGCAACCGCGGCCAGCGAGAAGCTGCGCCTGCTTGCGGAGCTCGAGCACAAGTCACTGGGGCGCGCCGCCGAAGTCGGACGCCTGCATGAGGCATTGTGTTTCTCGCGTGCCTGGCCGGACAATCCGAAGCTGCTGGCGACGGTCAACCGGATGCTGAAGCATTTCTCCGAGCGAGCAGATCTGAACAGATTTGCCGGCGCGCTGGAAGACTCTGGAATTGACGGGACCGACATCCGTTTTCGATTCTACCGGGTGACGGCGCTATGGCTGGCACAACGTTGCGGCGATTCCCTGCACATCGATTGGGAGCAATTTGAGGCCGGGGATCGGCTTTCCAGGGCGCTTGAAAGTCTGGCGCTCTTCAGCGAACGAGGCGCATTGCAGCAATACGTTTACGACGCACCGGACTGGATCGAGCGGATGCGCAGCGATGATGAAACCGATGCGGTGTTCCTGAGTCGTCTTTTTGCGGCACGCGGTGCCGCTGACGCGGTTTTGGATAGTGTGTATGACGAGCTCGATATGCCGTTCTATTTATCCGCATCTGCCACAACACCGACACGCACGCTGGAATACGTCAGGCCAAAAGTCATTGAGTACCAGCGGCACAGCATCGAGCGACAGACTGTAGATCTTCGACAGGCTGCGCACCGGCCAATTCGCATCGAAAGCGTGAGCCGCAGGCAGGCAATACGCCTGGTGGATCTTGCCAAGAGCGCAATGGTCGCGCGCTCGCGTGACCTCGACGCCTTCGCCTACGCGAGCGCGGATGACGTGATGCGAGTGCATTGCAGCCACGGTATCCAGATCGTGCTCATCGGCATGTTGCCGGCAAAACGCTACTTGCTGGAATGTGAGTACGGGTACCTGATGCTCAGAAATGGCGTCGTCGTTGGCTACGGCACTGGCACCGGCCTGTTTGGTTCCTGCCAGATCGCATTCAACCTGTTTCCGACTTTTCGTGGGGCGGAAACCACGGAACTGTATGCGAGCGTGCTTGCGACATTTCACAAGCTGTTTGATGCCGACACGTTTTCCGTCGACAGTTACCAGATTGGCGCCGACAACGATGAGGCAATCGATTCTGGCGCATGGTGGTTCTATGCGCGCATGGGATTTCGTCCACGCGACAACGAAGCGATCAGGCTGGCGAATGCGGAACTTCGAAAGGCGCAGAAGAAAGGCTATCGCAGCAGCAAGAGCACGTTGCGACGCCTGGCGAATTATCCGCTGTACTTTTCGCTCGCCCGCAACAGACAGGATGTCTTGCCGATGGTGTGCACTGATTCGATCAGCCTCGGCGTGCTGGACTACGTGTCTCGGCGCTTTGGCTCGCAACGGGAAGAAGGTTCACGGCGCTGTGCAGAGGAATTGGCGAAGGCGCTGGGCATCAATTCAATCTCCGACTGGACGGCCGACGAACAGCTGATGTGGCAGCGTCTGACCCCCGTCATCGCGGCAGTCGCTGATGTCAAAAAATGGCCGAAGGCCGACCGCGATGCGCTGGCCGATGTGATCAGGGCGAAAGGGGGCGTTCACGAAAAAGACTACGTGAAGCTATTTGATGCGCACCAACGCCTGCGACGGGCGGTTGCAGCATTTGCAGCGGCAAGCGAGTAGAAATAAGCAGATGTTGCGTGAACTTGATGAAGCTGCCCGGGCCCTCGTTGCCCCGCGCGTCGTATTGTTCGACTGGCACGCGACGCTGGTGGACACGCTTGACGCAATGTACCGCGCCGTCGATGACGTGCTTCCGCAGTTTCCGGATCTGGGCCTCATGGATGCACTGATAACGCATGAGCAATGTAAGACGCCCGAGGATGCCCGACTCGTGGACTATGTGCGCGAACGCCAGGCGCTGCATCCGAAGATAAAGGCGCAACGTCGAATTTCCCGCACGGATATCTTCGAAGTGCTGTTCGGACATAACGAAGACGCCAAGCAGGTTGCACACAAAGCGTTTAACAAAGCGTACCGCAACCACTACGGCGAAGCGCAGCCGTTCGAGGGTGGTGAACTCGACTTGTTAAAGGAGATGCGCGAGCTCAATGTGACACTTGGCATCCTCACCAATCGGGACCGCGAGTTCTTCGAGCTCGAACTCAAGCTCGTCGATGATGGCGCCTGGGTTGATCTTTTCGATGTGACCGTGTGCGGCTGCGACACCGGCAAACGCAAACCCAATCCTGAACCAATCTTCAAGGCGCTCGACGACCTCGGTACACCGCCGGGGCTCAATTGCTGGTATGTCGGCGACAGCACAACCGACGTTATCGCGGCTAAACGCGCCGGCATTACATCGGTGTTCTTTAACGGTGTGGGTTGGGATC
>CAVROF010000002.1:0-203760 GCA_963722775.1 uncultured Gammaproteobacteria bacterium | reverse complement strand
CCTGCTAGTTGGCCTCAATACGGGCCAACTCTTCGCGGGCCCAACGTAACTGACGGGTCACGGTCTTTACGATTGACTGGAGTATGCGCAGCGCGGCATCACGATTCCCACTCTGCTCCAGCGTCTCTAGTGCAGCGCGGCTCAGCACCAGGAGCTCGGCCTTGCTAGTGACCACCGCCGTAGTCGAGCGAGGGCCCGGCTGCAGAAATGCCACACTACCAAAGTATCCGCCCGGACAAATCTTGGCAATTGTTTGTAGTGGTAACGTCCGGTCGGCAGGCGAGTTTCCACCTCGCCCTCCAGCACCAGATAGACAGCGTCACCATGCTCTCCTTGCGTAAACGCCCTCGCCTTGCGGTTCAGGGTCAGGGGTCGCAACACGCCGGACAGGGCCTCGATCGTCGCCGCGTCCAGGTCAGCACACAGATTATTGGCTGTAAGTGCTACTCGTTTCCCGGCTGCTGGCGGTTGCCAATCGAGGGAATCCAACAAGCTATCTTCAGCATACTCCAGCGCGGCGTCGGTGCTTTTGAAGGTCTTCACCACTGGAAGACCGAGTGTTCCGCCTAGTTGGCGAAACGCCTTATGTATCTTGCGCGTACCACTGCTGTGTTTGGACACATTGGCATATACCATTGTCCCGCCATTGTGCTGCAACCTGGCCGCCATCTGGCGCAGGATATGCAGCGCCGAGGTGTCGATATGTTGCACACGCCGCATGTTGATCACCATCCAGACCGGCCTCTCCAGATCAGACATCAGCTCGGTGAACAACCGATCCGCGGTGCCAAAAAAGAGATTGCCGCGGAGTTCCGCATACACGATACGATCTCCGTTGTCGTCCAGAAGAACACGTTCTTCCCGGCTACGCTCCTTCAGCGAGCGCCGCTCTTTGCCGCTGGCACGATCGTGAAGCACGGGCGCCATTAGTTGGCCGCGAATAAATAGCAGCACCGAACCCACCACACCCACGACCAACCCCACCAGCAAACCATAGGCCAGCGTGGTTCCAATAACCGAGATGGCCACCATGGCATCCATGCGCAGCCGGCGGATCGACATCCAGCTAAAGATGTTGATGTCTATCATGCTCACGCCAACGTAAATGATTACGCCAGCCAGTACGCTCACCGGAAGTAGCTCCCCAACGGGGCCTATGAACAGCAGGAGAGACAGAAAGACGAGACCGGCGACGACAGCGGACCAACGACGACCACCACTGTCAATAGCCACCAGGGTAGAGCCTTTGGTTCCCCCACCGCCCAGACCACCGAGCAGACCGACTATGATCTGGGCCGTTCCCTGCACGGTCAGTTCGCGCCGAGCATCGTGGCGTAGGCCCGTTCGACCATCGGCGATCACGGCCGTCAATAGGCTGTCGATAGAGGCGAGCAGGGCCACAGCCAGCGCGGCGCCCAGAACATCCGCCCAGGGCAACCTCCGAAGTGCAGATGCCTCAGGGACACCCGCGATACCCTCAAGTGAGGGGATATCTCCCACCACCCATGCAGCGGGAAAGGGACCGGGCATAAACTGTGTTAGTAGATGGAATCCGGCAATGCCCACGAGAAAACCGCAGATTACTCTCGGCAACTTGGGCATGTACCTCCGCGTGACCAAGATGCCCGCCAGAGTGATCAGTGCTGTCAGGGCCGGAATGCCTCTCCAGATCTCGTCCAGCACCTGCGCCAAGTTTCCCGTCAATGATGTCGCTTGCGACAGGATCATGAGAACGCCAATACCGGTCACCAGGCCAGCGACCACGGGAAACGGAATGTACTTGACGAGGTGCCCGCCTCCCGCGATCCCAAAAAGAAACTGAAACACGCCCGCGAGAAGCAAGATGACGGTCAGGGCAAGCGGCAGATCCGGCCCCTGCACCCCAGCGGCGACCAGTGTCGCCAGCGATGCGACCAGCAGCATTGTGACGGGACCATTGGGGGCACTGATCATTCCGCGCGTGGCACCGACCAATCCGGAACTCAGGGACAATACGGCCGCCCCCAGCAGGCCGGCGCTTGCTCCGGTGGCTGCATCCAGTCCGATAGCCGTGAACAGCACAACACCAAGGCCCATGGATTGTGGCAGTGCCGCTGCTCCACCGGCGATACCGCCCAGCAAATCGCCAACTGCAAAACCGTGTCTTTTCCTGAGCGAGCCGCGCTCGGCGCCTGCCATATTGTTCTCGTGTGTGGGCATCAATTTCTTCGAAGGCGGCGGGCACAAAAAGTAATTACGCCCGAAATATTGCCGTTGATTACCATGAACGCCCATAGATAGTCATGCGTGCAGACTCCGAAAGCAATATTCCTGACTCACAGGACTGAGCCTGCCCAAGTCCGGGGCGGATGAAATTGCAGTTTGGCCGTGATCGCATCGACGATTCTCTGCTCGCTGGCTGCGCGAAAGTCGTGCACGGTCGCCCAAAATAGGTACATTATCGACTTTGGGTCCCATCGGTTGCGAACTACAGTCCGGCTATACTGACCGGGGCCCACGGTGCCACGATGGCGTATCCAAGAAAAAACTGGAGTTTCGTATGAACGATATCAAAGAAAATTTCGAGGACCTCACTGAAGACCTTGAGGAGATGATTGAGGAGCTCAAGCAGGAGCGTGATGAGCTACGCGTCAAGTTGCAACTTGCCAAGATGGAGGCCAGCGACGAATGGCAGGAGCTCGAGCGCAAGTGGTCGAAGTTGCAGTCGAAGGCGAAACAGCTTAGCAGTACGGCGGCAGAATCCTCTGGAGACGTTGGCGCGGCCGCACGACTTTTGGGTCAGGAAATTAAGGCCGGGTTGAAGCGGATTGCCAAGCAGTTGTAGCGATTGCCAGGCGATGGATAGCAGGCTGGTATCTCGGCTTCTATTGCGGCGTATTATGGCAGATCTGCTTCGCCATCAAATTCGTGGAGGTAACACGGGGGCGAGGAAACGCCTGATCCGCTGGTTCGATTTTGATCAAAACGCATGCACCCCGTTTCGGTCACAATTGCATCTAAAGCAACATCGTGCCCTTGCGGATAAATAGTCTGCAATCGCCCAAAAGCGTAACCAACACCAATCGTCAATGGCTTGAGGCGAAACGCCGCCAGCGTCCGGTCATAGTAGCCACCGCCAAAGCCCAGGCGGTGGCCACACAGATCAAAGCCCAATAACGGAATCAGGATCGCCGTAGGTTGCACCGGTTTACGGTTGCCGGGTATCAGGATGTTCCCAACGCCCCGCGACATCTTCGTCTTCACGCCCCACTCCCAGAATTCCAGCGGTCGATTCTTTTCAACGACAACTGGAAGCGCCGCTTCAGCACCCCTGGTGAGTAAGTCATGCAGCATCGGGCGCAGATCGATTTCACCTTTGACAGGCCAGTAAAATCCGATCACGGCCTCATTCAACTCGGGAAAGTGCGCGCGGATCCTGTCACCAATCTTCTGTTGCGTTGAGCGCCGCTCATCAGACGGAACAGCGAGACGTTTTGCAATTAGGTCTTTGCGTGTGGCTTTGCGCCAGGCTTGAACCGTCGACCAGTCATTCATTTCCAGCAGCGTTCCTTCGGGCTTTGTCATCTGGAGAGCATGCCCGGGCCAGACGACCTCGTTGATTGCTTGAGCGTAGCGGTCGGACGGCCTGAGTTAAACATGCATTGATGATACCCGAGACTTACCGCCTATACGGACTGCACGCTGCGGGGTCGCAACACGGGTATGCGCCTGGCGCGGCGGCGCGGCGCAAGGCCAGCGTTTGGCCGGGAGGCCGGGTACTGAGTATCCGCAATATATTGGAAAATCTCATGATTTGAACCCTCGCAGCAGCACCGTGCAATTCTATTTGTACTTCGGGCGCAGTATGGGTTAGTTAGATAAGAGCGGTTATCCGGACTACCCGGTGGGTGCTTGTGGGCCGCCCGTAGTCGATCTGTAACACAGGGGTGCGGCCTACCAAACCGTGCCTGGTGAACCGGAATATCGTACTGTGCTGTTAAGCTCATGTACCCTGCAGTGACACCGTAAGAGGATCCTTGATATGCGAGTAATATTCGTTCCTGTTGCAGATCGGCCGGAATGTGCGGTTGCGTTGGAGACGGCGTTCACGCTGGCTAAGTCAACAGCGGCGAGTGTCATCGGCTGCCACATTCGACCGCACCGCCACTCACCCGTCAATTTGCCGCCCATGCTCGGGTTGTCGGGAATCACAAGCGACGACACCGAATGGCAGATCGCATCAAAGGGCAAATACTCCAAAGCCGCGAGCAATGCTGCCCGTGCGCTTTTCGCGCAAGTTGCAGAACACCACGGCTATGGGTTGCAGCGTAGGCCGGGTGCCAAGCCCGGTGCGGTGTGGATGGAAAAGACGGGCTCACCGCACAAAGTGATTGGCATCATGGGACCGCTCGCCGATCTGTTGGTCGTCTCACGGCCCGCCAACAAAGGCGGATCGATGGCGCGACTATTCCTGTCCGCGGCGCTATTGGCCTCGTCGCGACCGGTGCTGGTGCTTCCCCAGTCCGCGAAGCGTTCGGTCGGCCGACGTATCTGCATTGCCTGGAACCAAAGCGGCGAGGCAGCTCGGGCGGTTGCGGCGGCGATGCCGCTTCTCGCCGCGGCGGACAGCGTTACGAGCGTATCCTGCGGCCCTGAAACACGACCCGGGCCAAAATCGGGACAACTGGCGACATACCTCAAGTATTGGGGCATTACTTCGTCGCGAGTTGCCACGCCTGGCAAAGATGAAACTAGGGAAATTCTCGACACGTGCAAATCGATTGATGCTGACTTATTGGTCATGGGCGCATACAGCCGCAGCCGAATGAGGCAATTGATTTTCGGCGGCGTAACAGACTACATGTTAAGACGTGCATCGATTCCAATTCTGATGCTACATACTTGATGAACGATCGGCGGTAGAAAAAAAACCAGCGAGGAGCGACGCAATGGCTCAATGCTTTCCTGATTCTCGCAATCACGTTGCTCATATTGCTAGCAACGATATTTAGCGATCGTCTCGCTGTTCAGATACCCGCGGAGTTCGAGGTTTTGGCTTTGATCCTTGTCTTTTCTGCACTGCACACCAGTTCTGGATTGTTGATGGGAATCCTGGGTTTCCTGTTCGTCTATATCTTCAACGAGAGCAAGCGAAAACATGCTAGGGGCATCGCTCATAGGCGTGTTGGGGTGGTGGCACATGAAGTATCAACGACGGTCGTTCATTGACAATTGGGTTGATAAATTCATTGAGAGAAATACACGCCTGGTTTCCTAGGGCTGCGTACCAGGCCGGGACAAATGAATTCAGATTACACACTTAGATAGCATGACGTCGGTGAACTCGAATTGTTGATTACGACGTCTTAAGCAAGAGGAGTAGTTCGGATGAGTAAGATTTCGAGTATTCTGCTCGCCGTCGATGGCGAGTTCGACGAACAGACGCTGATAGCTGAGGTTTCTGCCGTGACCGAAGGCACAGACACTAACATTACCTTGATGGGCATTTTGGATCCGCCACCCGATGATCCGGAAACCAGGGTTGCGGCATCGAATGTCCACCAGTGGGCCACAGCGATACAGTTGCAGGCCTTGGACGCGCTGGCGGCGGAAATCACAAACAAGGGGATTCCGGTAGTCGTCAAACAAAGTAATGGAAAGCCATACGAGGAGATTATTCGAGAAGCGAGTAAGGGCGACTACGACCTGATCATGAAGCCGGCTCAGCGCGAAGGCAGCAAACTGGAGTTTTTGTTTGGCAGCACGGATATGCAACTGTTTCGTATGGCTCCCATTCCGACATGGATATTCAAGCCGACACCTGCAAACAAACTGAGCCAAGTCATGATTGCCGTCGACCTGCTTGGATTCGACGAGGAGAAGAGCGCCCTGGCCGACAAAGTATTGCAATGGGGCAAGCACATTTCAGGCCTTGCTGGCGCCAAGCTTCACGTCGTTCACATTTGGGAACTCCTATGGGAGCAGACGCTGCGCGGCAAAGCAGTATCGTCAAGCACTGTCGATAGCTTGGTGCTTGTTCTGCAAGAAAGGCACCGACGCTGGTTGGACGAAGCACTTGAAAGAAATGACTTGAAGCCGGATGAAATTACTGAGCATTTTCACAAAGGAGACGCGAAGGAGCTGTTGCCCAAGATTGCACGTCGTCAGAATATCGACTTGCTGGTGATGGGCACGGTGGGCAGAACTGGGATTCCAGGTTTTTTCATCGGAAATACAGCCGATTCGGTTCTGCGTCATGTGAATTGTTCAGTGCTGGCGATCAAGCCAGATGGCTTTCGCACACCGGTCAAAGTCAATTAAAGAATCGACGTTTAGCGAGGCCGCCGAAAGTACCCGCAGCCGTGGCAACGCGGCTCGAACGAAAACACCAACGGACTATTGAGACAGCACCTCCCGAGCGAACCTCTCATCGATCAAAGGCCAAAGTAGTCGCTGATGCCCGAAAGCATATTGGACACCGCCACGGATCCGAAAATCAATCCCATAATTCTACTGATTATACCGGCTCCACCATCACCAATGATGCGATGGATCCGAGTTGCTAAAAGCATCAGCACCAAGACGACAAGCAGAACCAGAAGTAGGATGCCCGTTGTGACTGCCTGTTCGAAAATGCTGTACTTCGCGTTCTCTGTCAGTAGCACGGCTGCGAGAATGCTTCCGGGACCAGCTATCGAGGGAACCGCTAGCGGAAATATGGCTGTCTCGTTACCGCTGGATATCATTTTTACTTCTTGATCCGGTTTGCTCTCGCCGAAAATCATTGTCAAAGCGAAAAGGAACAACACGGATCCGCCGAAAATCTGGAACGCCGCAAGCGGGATGTCAATTGTTCTGAAGAGCATCTCACCGGCGACTATGAAGAACACGAGCACTATCGCGGAGAAAAGCGTTGCCTTAACAGCAATCTGTTTCTTCGTTCGTTCGTCGTACGACCGTGTCACCGCGATAAAAACCGGAACCGTGCCAATAGGATCGATAATGGCAAATAAGAAAATGAAAGTTCCAATGGGGTCCATATTTTAGTCTCGCCTAGTAGGCACGATCCGAACATCCGAGCCCATGTGGTCCTACCGAATTTTCGGGCAGAATCTTGCCCCTTACGTCGGGTTTGGGTCAATGGGCGACATTTTACCCCAGTTTTCCAAGCCGGCGGTTATGCGCCGCTTGGGAGCCGATCACTGCGATGACGAACCAAATGGTGCTGCGCAGGGTCATTGCCACGACGGTGCGCATCTCGAACACGCCACCATTGGCGACATGCCAACCGAACGCCGCGAACACGATCAACGTCGCCACGGCAATAACGAACGCTAGACGGGCAGCCCAATGTTGCCGAAACCAGAGACCGACACCGGCAATGACATACGCAAAACCGGCCAGGAAGTTGAACCACAGCACGAAAGGCACGTAGTTGCCTGCAGCCAGTCGAGCGGAACCGTCAAAAAACAGTACTGCGCCACCCTCGCGGATCGTCATTAGCCCAAATAGCGTAGCGATTACCGCCGCTACTCTTAGCGACATCGGATGCTTCAAGACCGTTGAATTCATAATGGCTGTTCTGTGAGGGACGGAGCGCGCAGGATGGCGACACCGAAGAGTGAAACGGCTGCCACCATACTCACGCCGCCGACGATGACCAGGAGCGGGGGCAACCCAAACCACAGTTCCGACAAGATACCGAGCGGCATCAACATGCCGGCTAGTGCCAGCCACGAAATCGTGCGTGCCGTGCGATCCTGGATCGGCAGTCTTAACAAGAGATAACCTATGAGGATATTTAGGAACGCAAACAGGTTGCCGTGCACGTGCGCTAGACGCGTTTCGAAATGCTCGCCGATTGCGTAGGCTGCTATCCACTCCTCTTTTCCGGGCGCGAAGTCTCGCAGATAGATCAATACGAATCCGTAAACCATAAAGCCGGCCATGAACAGAAATCCCGCACTCAAATTTTTCTTACCCATCGTTGTCACCTCTTTGCATCACGCTCGATTACGCTTGGCGGGGCTGCGCGAGCAGCGCCTCGTCCTGTGAAAATACATCGACGCCGTACCGGCGTTGCTGTGCTGCGGCAATGAGTCGGAATAACACCGGGATGACCACCAACGTCAGCAGTGTTGCTGCCAGAATGCCGCCGATGACCACGGTCGCAATCGGCGAGAAGCGTTCGGCGCCGACCGCAAGCTCCAGGGCGAGTGGCAACATGCCGGCGACATCCGACAGCGCCGTCATCATGATGGGACGAAACCGCACCGCTACCGACTCGGTCACGGCCTCATCAAGCGTCGCACCACCGCGCAGTCGTTGCAGCATGTAATCGATGAGTACGATGCTGTTGTTAACGACCGTGCCGGTCAGCAGGATGATGCCGAGCAGCGCGGGCATCGACAGGTACTTGCCGGCTACCAGCAACGCCAGACTGACCCCAACAAACTGCAGCGGTATCGCCACCATGATGGTGGCGGGGTGACTGAAAGAACGAAATTGTGCAACCAGCACCAGGTAAACGGCGAAGATGCCGAACGCAAGTGCACGCAGCATGCGTGAGCGTGCCGACTCGAAATCGGTCTGTTCTCCGGTGATATCGAGCTCGTAGCCTGCCGGCAGCGCCAGCTCATCGAGTGCCGCACGAACATCGCCGATCACCTGTGACAGCGGTCGACCACGCGTAAAGCCGAGCACATCCAGAGTCTGACGGTAATCCTCACGCGTCACGATCCGCGGCCCCAGGCGCCATGTCAGGTCGGCGACCTCGCGTACCGGCACGGAGACGCCGTGCACCGTGGGTAGCATGATGTTTTTTAAAGCCTGCAGATCCAGGCGGTCGCTCTCTGTGTAGCGGACGAATACGTCCAGGTCGCGGTTATAGGGTTGGCGGTACGGGGTCACGGCACTACCTTCCATGGCACGATACACAGCATCGGCCACCTGTTGCCCGGTGAGACCGAGTTCCGCAGCGCGAATGCGATCCACATTGACATGGAGTTCCGGCGTATCGACCAACCAGTTGGCATAGGGATTGACGAGTCCGGGAATGGCCGTGATTCTTGCGAGGACGTCTCGTGCCAGGCGATCGAGGACCTCGGGATCGCGACCGCTGAGGCGAACATCGATCGGTGCGGCCGTTGTTGAACGTGCGGTGCCACCTTTCTCACGCGTGATCGCGAGTACCACACCGGGGTGCCGGGTCAGCGCGCCACGCACTTCCGCCATTACGTCCCAGATGGTTCGATCGCGCTCCGTACGCGCGGTCAGCGTCACGGTGATTTGTGCCTGGTTCGTGTCCATCGCACCGCGTGACCCCAGAAAATGGCCTCCGGCCTCGTAACCGATCTGGCTGCTGACATCGGTGACCGATGGCTCGGCGAGCAGCAGAGTCTCTGCTCGGCCAACTGCCTCCTGCGTGATTTCGAGCGGCGTACCCGGCGCCATGTCAATCGATACCTCAAAGCTGCCCGAGTCAAATTTCGGCAACATTTCGCTGCCGACCCAGCCCATCACGCGGGCGCTCAAGACAAGCAGTATTACGGCAGTGCCGAGCAGTCGCCACGGATGCCGGATGCTCCACTGCAGCAGTTGAAGGTACTGCTGACGCACCCCGTTCAAGCCATTATGAAACCCAGCGCGCCACCTCGAATGTTTGGTCTCATTCTCAGCCGGTAACAACCACAGTGCCGCCAGCAACGGGATCAGCGTGACCGACACCACAAAAGACGAACCGAGCGCGAACAGCACGGTCCAGGCGAGTGGTCCAAACAGTTTGCCGACGAACCCACCCAGGAACAGCAGCGGTACCAGCACCGCCATCGTTGTGACGGTACCGGAAAGGTCGGCCAGGAAAATTTCTTCGGTGCCCTGCAGCGCGGCCTGTACGCGAGATTTGCCCTCCCCAAGATGGCGAGCAATGTTCTCGATGACAACGATGCTGTCATCCACCAACAAGCCGATGGACAAAATCACCGCGGACATGGTGACCATGTTTAGGTCAATACCGACCAGGTACATCAAGGCGAAGGTTGCCAAAAAGGCGATGGGTATCGACACAGCGATGATCGCCGCCTGCCGAAAATCGGCCAGGAACAAGAACACCACGAAAATGGTTAAGGCGATGGCCATCATCACTGAACTGGTCATGTTGGCAATCACCAGTTCGGTAAAGACCGAGTCGTCATCGGCGATCGCAAACTGAATGTCGGGCTGCGACACGCTGAGTTCATCGAGCGCATCACGAACGAGCTCGGCAACGACGACCGTATTGGCCTCGTCGCGCTTCATTACCTGTACCGCAATCGCATCCCGCCCGTTATAGCGGTACGCGGAGCGCGCTTCTTTTGTGGCGAGACGCACGTCCGCTACATCACCGATGCGAACCGTTCGATCGCCCTGCTGCTGAACGACCAGCGCTTCGACATCCCTCGGCTTGTTGAGTGGCGCATAAAATCGCACTACCGCCTCCTGCTCGCCGCGCTCGACGCGGCCACCGGAAGCCATGAGATTCCAGGCCTTTAGTACCGCGATAACGGCGTCAGCTTCAACGGCGTACGCAGCGAGTCGGTCTCGCTGCAAAGCAATTTCGAGCTGCCTTTTGTGTCCGCCGAACACATCCACCGCCGCAACACCAGCCAGCATTTGCAGTCGGTCTTTGATCGCGTTATCCGCAAGCTCGCGCACGTCATCAAGCGTTAACGTCGCACTGCTAAGCGCCACGGTGAGTATGGGTTTGTCGGCGGAGGAAAACTGCAGCACCTGCGGCTCGCCGATTTCACTCGGCAATGCGGTGCGTATGCGGCTGATGGCATTCTGGACATCCACCGCCGCGGTCTCGACGTTACGCGTGTAATGAAACTCCGCCTTGACCACGCTCAGGCCGGTTTGGCTGGTGGAAGTCACCTTGGCGGTGCCGTCGATACCGGCAATCTCTTCCTCCAGCAGCTTACTCACCGCCTTGGCAACATCGCTCGCCGCTGCGCCCGGGTAGGGGGTAATGACGGTGACAACCGGCGGGTCGGTATCGGGAAATAATCGGACGGGGAGTTCGACGCGCGCGTAGATACCGAGTACGACGACAGCGATGAGCGCCGCAAAGACGGTATAACGGTATTGCAGTGAGAACGCAGGCCAGCTCATTGGACAACGCTCTCCGTCGCGCGATTAATCGAAACACCATCAGCGAGTCGCGAGTCGGGGGTGACTATTACTGCGGCACCGGCCTCCACACCGCCGACAATGTGCATGCGATCGTCAATTGCATGACCTGTCTGCACGGCACGCCACTCGGCTGTGCCGTCGCTATCTACAAAGACACCGGGCATGCCGGAACGGTAGTGGATGGCATGAATCGGCACGGTGATGGCCGTATCGAGCCACAGCAGTCGCAACGAAACCGATGCCAACATGCCGGGCCTCAGGCCTTCAGCGGTGTCAGCCAGGAACACCTCGCCAGTGGCAGTACGTGTCTGCACGTCGAGTGCGGGATAGAGTCGATCCAGGACACCGTTCGCCCGATAGTCGAGCCCGGCAATCTCCACGATCGCCGGAGTCGCGACGTTAAGCGTCGCCAGATCACCCTGCGGCAGTGTGATAGTGACCTTCAGCGAGCGATCATCCAGCAACTCGAGCAAGGGCGCGCCTGCCCGTGCCAGATCGCCCGGTAGCGAATAAACTGACTGCACAAATCCATCGCTCGGTGCACGAATTTCCGTGTAACCGAGCTTCGTTCGTGCCTGGGCCAACCCCTCGCGATTCTCCGTGAGGGACGCTTGTAAGGTTCGTACTTGCCGTTGGCTGTCCTCCAGCGCCTGCTGCGATACCGCGGCGCTGGTATACAGCGTTTGATTACGGACCAGTTGCGCCTTCCAGTACGTCAACTCCGCCTGCAGCCGCTTCACGGAAGCCTGCTGACGCGCCACCTCGGCGCGGAACTCTGTGGCGTCAAGAACCGCAAGCAGCTCACCGCGCAGGACGCGTTCCCCTTCGCGTTTTGGGACCGCCAATACCGTAGCGTTGACTTGCGCGGCCACCGCAAATCGCTCGCGGGCCGTAATCGTTCCGGTGTATCGCTGATAGATCTCCAACGGTTGCGCCGTCGCCGTTTCAATGCGTACCACGGGCACCACGGGCGCCTCCGGTATTTCCGTGCTGCGCAGGCCGAGCAATCGGCTCGCCAGGAAGGCGATCGCCAGTACGGCGAGTCCAACAAGCGCCAGTCGCAGTAACCAGGTTACCCATGGCCGCCTCGGAGCCCCGATCATCGGATCTACAGGTTTGATCGGCATGCCAACCCCCACCTTGGTACGACCCCAGCTGAATTAATTAGTGAGTACATGCTCACTATAATAGTTACATATTGCCCCGTGTCAATAGTGTTATTCCGTTTCTCCAGCCGTCCTGGCTCGCCTACATCGGCACGGTGGTGCGCTCTGACCCCTATAATTATTGGCTCTACCACGCGGGTATCGGGAGGCTAACAAGCTTGCCATGCTGCTGCCGGCGCGATATGTTAGCGAGTAGATACTTACTAAAGATAAGGACCAGATCTGTATGCGCGTACGAAAATCTGCCGACGAGCGCAAGGCGGAGGTCGTTGCCGCGGCGCTTAAGCTCGCCGACGAAATAGGACCCGATCGGGTCACCACCGAAACGCTGGCCGGTGCTGTGGGCCTGACGCAACCGGGTATTTTTCGCCACTTTCCGAAAAAGCAGGACATCTGGGAGTCGGTGGCGGACTACATCGGGGGACAAATGCAAAAACGTTGGGCCAGCACCGAACGACGCCAAGGCGATGCACCCGAAGAACGGCTCCGCCGCCTGGTGCTTGGTCAGCTACGCCTGATCCAGGCGTTCCCGGCAATACCCTCTTTGTTGTTCTCGCGGGAGCTGCTGGTCGAGAACGTGCGGCTGCGGAATACTTTTGCGAAGTTGTTAGGGCAATTTCATCAGCGGCTGACAAGAAGCGTGGTGGAGGCTCAAAGCACGGGATATTTTCGTTCGGACATTGACCCCGACGATGTTGCGTACCTCCTGATTGGACTCGTACAGGGCCTCGCCGTGCGCTGGTCTGTGAACGAGCGACGTTTCAGCATTGTCAAAGAAGGCGAACGACTACTTGAGCTGCAACTAAAGGGACTTCGAGCTAGTACCGGTCCGTCCGTAGTAACGGGGTGAAATACAGAGCTTGCCGTAACTGTGATCACTTTCGACTTGTCGTATACTTGCCCCATGATCGTAGCAACATCATCAAGCATCGAGATGTCCGCCGCCGCCGAGCGACGCATGCTGACGATGCTGGAGTGTGTTGGACTTGATCCTTCAATCGCTTTGCCCGTTCAGAGTGACACTATTCTCGAATGTGTCATCGACGCCAGCATGAAAGAAGCGCGTCAGCGATGCCGGGATTGCGTGGCCGTGGATTCATGCGAGCAATGGCTCGCCGGCGATCGATGTGGCGATAATGACTTCTGTCCGAATGCAAAAGTGTTCGACGACTTGAAGATAATCAGCAGTCCTTTTGCCCATGGTGACGCAGAGCCTCTTCCAATAGCTCGATGACAGCTCGATCTTTCGGCCGATCTGTTGCTTTCTTTTGCCGAATCAGCTCCTCCAGATCGAGAACGCGAAACCTCCCGATCGTCATAGCGACTTCCGAAGACAGGTGCACCAGATCTTCGTATCGATCTTTATCGCCAATAAGGCCCAGCACATCCAACGGTCCTGCTCGAGTCAGGAGCAATAAGTGCCCGCCAGCCAGGATATCTTTCTTGGTAGGCTTGATCGGAGATTGATGCTCTCGATAATGGGCATCAAGCTCGTCGAGGGCGAGGGACAGGCGGCTGGCGTTGTCATCGCTGATCCGAACCAGCGCGGCGAGATCAAACGTTGTGATGGGCGCACCCTGAATTACAGCCGCTACGCCACCAACAACGATGTACTCAACCTCGTATTTATTGAGAAGCTCGAGTATCTCGCGAAAGCTGGGATTCATTGTGCGGCTGCAATGAGAGGAAGAAACCGATTCTTGACTCCAGTTCAGCAAGCCGCTGCTCGGGAGTTAGCGTGGCAAACCACTCAAGCAGCGAGCGGTCGTGTCCGGCACTGGAAGCTGATTGGACGGTTGTTTTGTGCATCCAGAAATTTGTAGCACCTGGGGGATGGCGCGCCCGACAGGATGGGCCTTCGGCCTGTCCTCGCTACGCTCGTCGGATCGAACCTGAAACCCCTGCCTTCGGAGGGCAACCCAGATTCGTGGTGTCAATCGGGGTCCCATGGGCAAAGAACCCCTGAGAGCTACAACCCGCCTGGGCTATAGGTTTGTTTGTACGCAACTCAAAATACAAAGGCAACGTTCAACCTCGACTAACACCAACCGACGAGCGCACAGCGCGAGGACAGACGCCACAGGCGAGGTGGCGTAGCCACCGTTCCATCTTGTCAGTCACGTGTCAGTTTTGGTCACATAACCTGTGCCGCTGTGGCACAGATTTTCCCCTCTCAGCAGCAGAAGCTCGTCTAAGCAAGCGCGTACCAGGTTCCGCGTCCCGCTCCGTGCTTTTCGATATGCCCTGCATTCTTCAGAGCCTTCAAGTGATCTTTGATCGTATTGCGATTCGCACCGGTTACTTTGGCGGCTTCGGCGACAGTGACACGGCCGCGCTCACGACAAAGTTCCAGAATCCGTGCTGAGAGCTCGGGCAGATCACCGAGGATCATTCGCTCCTGCTCGAGCTTTTTCGTCAGCCGGTTTTTCTGTTCTGCAAGCGACTCCAGGAAATAGTCCAGCCACGGCTGCCAATCAGGGCAGTCCGTCCGGATGGTTTTTTGGGTTCGCCGAAGCGCCAGATAATACGCGTCCTTGGTCTGTTCGATAACACGCTCAAGGGAGCAATAGGGTACGTACGAGTATTCAGCTCGAAGCAGTAGCAGCGACGTCAAGATTCGCGAAAGCCGTCCATTACCATCCTGGAACGGGTGGATGTCGAGGAAGACAACAGCGAATAGCGCGATAGTAACGAGGGGATGCAGCTCCCCGCCGTCGAGGTTTTCCGAGGTCCAGTCAACGAGTTCAGTCATCAGGCGCGGCGTGTCCAACGGGAGCGCCGTCTCAAAAACGATGCCAAGACGTCTGCCATTGGGCCCAAAGGCTTCGACATGGTTAGGCTGTGTCTTGTATGCGCCCCGGTGGCGCTCATCCTTCGTTGAATACTGCAGCAAGTCACGGTGTAGCTGCTTGATGTGATTCTCGGTCAAAGCAAGCTCGCCGGAATGAGCGAAGACTGTTTCCATAGTCTCGGCGTAGCCAGCGACCTCTTCCTCATCGCGCGATGCAAAGGTCTCGATTTCCAGGTTATTGAGTAGTGCCTCGACTTCCCTGTCACTCAGCTTCGCCCCCTCGATCCTGGTCGAGGAGCCAATACTTTCAATCGTCGCAACCCGGCGGAGCGCATTCAGGCGATCAGGCGCAATCCGCCCGATGGCGGCCCACGCACCCTTGAATTGATCGATCTCTGCGATCAGGCGGAGAACTGTATGGCTGATTGTCAGGCTTCCGGTTCGGATTGGCATCCGTTTATACCTCCATTTACATCCAATTTAGAATGACAGTCCGCCCTCCGCTTGTCCATCTGTTTTCATCCAATTTCTGACCGGCGATGCCTGCAGGTCTCTTGGCGCGATATGGCCCGACATTTGCCTGCGTTCGCAGTGAAAATGATCAAGGAGCAGGACAGCAAATCATACGATTGCTAATTCAAATCATTTAACAAATAGGTGCGAATATGATGAATCGAGCACTACTTGCGATTTTGCTTCTTGGTTTTGCCGCCGTTCTTACAGCTTGTGGCGCGGTTCAGCCTACTGATCCACTGCCATCCTGGAGTGAAGGCGAGACTAAGACGGCGATCACTCGTTTCGTCACGAATGTCACAACAGAAGGAAGCCCAGACTTCGTCCCTTCTGCACAACGCATCGCTGCGTTTGACAATGACGGTACGCTTTGGGCTGAGCATCCCGTGGTGCAGCTTGAATACGTCGCTTATCAAATCAAGAAAATGTCAGGTCAACATCCGGAGTGGAAGAGTCAGCAACCTTATAAGGCAGTACTTGAAGGTGATAAAGATTACCTGATCAACGACCATAAGAATAATCATGGAAAGGGATTGCAGGAACTCGTTTTGGCGACTCATGCTGGGATGACGGCAAAGGTACGAAGAACATGTTCATGCATGATAATGTGAGCAAGCCAGTAGGTATCAATTTGCGCATCGGGCGCATCCCGATTTTTGTTGGTGGAAATGTTCGGTCGGGAGGAGACATTGGTCAACTCACATATAGCCAAACGAATGAGTTGCCGAACTTCCAACTTCTCATAAATCACGACGACGAGGTACGCGAGTTTGCCTATGCTGAATCGGATAACGCGTCACTTGATGCGGCCGAATCCGGAGGATGGCACGTGGTCAGCATGAAACATGATTGGCAGCGTATTTTCTCTTTTGAGGAATCCAAACAATCTGAGTGATTTGGATAGGCAGCAACCGTGTCGAACGACTGCAACTGGGAGGATTACCGGACGACATGGGTGTTCTTGTCTCCAAAAGTCGTAAACTGAGTCAACTAGGCTGGTTAGGCTGGATGCTTTACCAGCCCTACAAGTGGCTTTTTTTCGCGCCCTTTTTTGTTTTGACCACTCTATTCTTCGGTTCGGCGACGGTCGTACTGTCGATTTTCTTGCCGTCACGATGGGTGAGTCTGATTTGTGGCACCTTTTGGTCGCGGTTGAACGCCTGGCTGACACCGATGTCTGTGAATGTCACGGGTCGGGAAAATATTGATCCTCAACAATCCTATGTAGTTGTTGCGAATCACCAGAGTCTCTACGATGTTTTTGTGCTTTATGGTTTCTTGGGCATTGATTTTAAATGGGTGATGAAGCAAGAAATGCGAAGCGTTCCTGGCCTCGGTATTGGCTGCGAAAAAGTGGGCCACATCTTTGTCGACAGGTCGAACCGTCAGGCTGCTTTGGCGTCGATTAAGGCCGCTCAAAGCAAGATCAGTAACGGAACTTCGGTAGTATTTTTTCCTGAAGGAACTCGTAGTCGCGATGGCGCGCTCCGACAATTTAAGAAAGGCGCATTTCGATTTGCTCTTGATCTCAACTTGCCGATCTTGCCGGTGACGATCGTTGGTACACGGGACATTCTTCCTTCAGATAGCCTCGATCTTTTGCCCGGAAAGGCGCGTCTCATTATTGATGAGCCAATACGCGTCGACGGTCTGGATGGAAAAGACATTCCGCGCCTCGTGGAACAGGTGCGAAGTGTCTTTGAGGATCGGCGGTCATGTTAATTTCCCCTAATTGATCGACTACCTCTTGGACGATCTCCAGCCTGCTGTTTTGCTTTACAAGCATGGAATCATGATTAACGTCCCGGCGCCAGGTCGCTTTGCAATACATAAATGTGCAATTAGTCAGAAAAGGCCGGCCGCATTCGCTGCAAAGACACTGAAGGACCAAAGCCAGGCGGCACAGATATTCGAGGTATTGCTTGACAGTAGACCTGCCGACATAACGCTCGCATTTGAGGCAGCAAAATCCCAGGGAGAGTCGTTTGTTGCTGACTTCATGTCCGGTCTCCGGCTGATTGATAAAGACGTAGCGGCCTCCGTGCGGAGCCACATAAAGGGCAAGCCGTACTAGAAAAATGGCGCGCCCGACAAAATGGGCCTCCCTGCGGTCGGCCTGTCGTCGCGCTGCGCGCTCCTCGGATCCCACCGTACTATTAGAACTCGATGCCACTCGATAGCGCCGAAGTGTCTATAGGGACAACCCCTGCCTTCGGAGAACTAAACCTGTCTAATACGTTAATCGGATTCGAGCTATTTCTGATCCTGTAATTCTAGCGACCTCGCCATTTCTCACGAGTCCGTGCCGCTCAGTCGGCCAGCTGTACCCGAACTGTTTGAACAGAGTTTGCTGTGATTTCCACCACCGCGTACTGAACACCGATTTGCAGTGAGTACTGAATTGGTTCCTTGCTTGTGTTGAGCAACTGCACGCTCAACAAACCGTCGTCGTTAATTGTCGCACTTGCGTGCAGCGCATCATCATCGAGATCGACCGGGTTCTTGTCAGCCTGCACAGCGCTGTCGCCCGGCCGAATTGTGCGGCTCAACTGTGCCAGTACGTAGTAGATAGGGGTGTAGTAGACCTGGCCCGTATCCGTGTCGATCATGATCGGCGCGCCACAGAAATTGCCAGCGTGGTTAGGCCCGCCATTTTTGTCCAGCACCACGTTCCAGTCTATCCACCCTTCCATCCAGTGGTTGAGACTAACGATGATATTTCTTGCGTACCGGTGTACCGGTGTATAGATCGGATGGTCTTCATTGTTAGGTGCCCACTCGGCCGTATAGGCCCAGTCGGTAGCGTTATCATTCCACCAGAACTCATCGTTTTCGAACCAATCGGTTTCCTTGAAACGCTCCGGGTCACCTATGCCGCCAGGTGCATCTTTACCCAAATCATCGATAGTGCCCTCGGTATGGATAATCGCGAATTCGGGAAACTTCTCATGTACACGGTCGAAAACATCCTCATGGACTTTGTAGGTACTCGAGTACCAGTGCACGGCGGCGCCATACACATAGTCCGCCGTTTCCGGGTCACCGAATATTTCGTCCGCCCAGTGCTCGAGGTCATCGCGATTCTGATCGTATATCAGAAGTTTAACGTCCCCAAACTGGCCTGCCCTAAGCGCCGGCCCAAGATTTTTCTTGATGAACTCATTCTGGGTTGCCGGAGTGAAGTGCATGCTTTCCCAGTTCCCGCTATTGCCGTGGGGTTCGTTGACTGGCGTCAGACCCCAGATATCTACACCTTCGTCACGATAAGCATTTAGGTACCGAACAACATAGTCAGCATAGGTTTGCACGTATTCCGGCTTAAGCGTGCCGCCCGTTCCCTGGAAGTTGTTCTCGGGCGCGCCGGACACGTACCAGCCTTCTATATCTTTCATCCATGGCGGTGCCGTCCACGCCGACGCGACGATTTGCAGATCGCTTTTGTCTTGTCGGCTCTTGATCGCCTTGGCCTGCTTGATCATCGGCAACAGATCGAATGTCTCGTCGCGAATGCCGGGATAATCGGTCGTCGAAAAGCCGTCCTTGTCCGGCGCAATACTGAAGTGCTCCAGCGAGAGGTCATCCGGGACTTCTGCATAGCTGTATTTGCCTTCCACCGAAAAATCGGTAGAACCGATTGGCGTTCGTGCTAATGAGAAATTGGCTCCTCGTTCGCTGAAAATCTTATCCATGACTCCTGCCCGCGCTTCAGGATCAAGGTGCGCCAGGACGAAAGCCGACGATTCCGTAAATGACGATCCGATTCCGACGATAGTCTGCTTGATGATTTCAGGGCTGATTACGACAGTCGTTCCGGCCGGTTTGCCCACTTGGAACGATACGTTTTCCTGCGTCTCAAGCTTGTCGCCGGCCTCGCTGGTCACGAGGATTTGCGTCGTCATTGAAATACGATAGTCAATTTCGTCGCTAATCACGTTCACCTTGCTTTCGTCTTCGCTCGCTGAGCAGGCGGCGAGCAAAGCACAAGCCACGGACGTGGCAACTGCACACAATCGTAATAGTCGGGACATTTTTTGGATCTCCGTGGGTGCGAGGAGTAACTATAAGTGATTAAAAGAAGCCGAGCGTCTGTAACGCTGTCGATATGCGTGCTCGCATGGCGTCAGACTTCATTGGAAACGCCCGAAAGAAATCCTCGCGGGTTAGAAGCGCATTACGCGCGCGCACGTCGTTCGTCCAGGCAATGGCCTCATCGTCTTCGCCGCCCGCCATTGAAATCAATATGACAACACTTAACCCCGACTGATACAGATTTTGTCGGGCACGCGTCAATTTTGGTCACATATTTATGTGCCATATCGGCATAGATTTTTGCTCGCACGTCACTCGTTGAGTTTCGGATACTAACAACCCGGTGACTCTCCAGGCGTGTCTATTCCGGACGAAGAGCTAATCCACCCCATCGGCGGCGTAGTCTGCAAGATCGAATCGTTCATGCAGGCCAGCTGTCAAACGGCTGCTTCTCGAGCCGCATGCTGCCGTCAGACCCTTCGTAGATATTGATCCACGCTCGCCAATTCTCGTCGTCGAGTTCTGGATAGTCGAGTCGATAGTGACTGCAGCGGCTTTCTGTCCGCATCAGCGAAGCTCGCAATTTCATCTCAGCGCTGAGAATCATATTGCTTGTCTCGTGCGTTAGCCGCAGTTCGTGCATATTGGCGGCGCGCAGTTGCGGCATATGATGGTCTCGCAGCTCTTCGACATAGGCGAGCGCGGCTTTCAGCATGCTCTCCTTCTTAATGTAGAGCACGAAATTCGGGATCATTACACCCTGCAGGGTCTGGGTGACCCAAGCCGGGCCGTAGCCAGCCTTGCGTTTCAGCGGCGCGAGCATCTCGTCGATCACTTCGGCCAATTTGGCATCGGGAATCGATGGCACTTCGAGGCCGGCCGCATGCTCCGCTGCCGCTTCGCCGGCGATAGCACCCTGCACGGCGGAGCCCGCCAACGACGAACCGATCTGGGTATAAATGCCACCTGCCATGTGGCTGCCTAAAGCGTCACCCGCCGCGTAGAGACCCGGGATGTTCGACGCACAACGGTCGTCGACGGGGACCAGCCCCTCCGACTTATGGATCGCCATCCCTGCCGAAGCCCCTCCCATGGTCGCACCGGAATGAAAGCCCGGTGGCGCATCACCGGGCGCACCGCCTTCGCCACCGCCAGGTGGCGGACCGGGAGGTCTGCCGCCCTCGCCCATTCCGGTCGGTGGACCCATCGGGTCGCCGCGCCCCCCAGGGGGAGCGCCCCGGGCCGGTTCGGCTGAGCGCCTGAATTCATCGGGGACATATGGCCCGCCCGCGACCTCTTGCGTCGGCTGCGGTGCGCCCGGCCCGCCTTCGACCGGGTTCCCCAACACATAGGCGCGGTAGTTGATGTCCACACCCAGATCGTGATGCACCTCGACACCGTTGGTCGACGGAATTCGGTCAAACATGTCACCCCAGTTGTCGTAGCAAGCTGCCGGGTTGATAGTGCGGGTCCCGTGGCCGTCGTTCCATTCCTTGCCGGTGACTTTGGCGCCGATTCGGTAGGCCATTACTGTGCCATCATGCGTCAGGTCACAAACCGGGAAGCCGCTCGGTTTGAACCCGCCGGCACCAGTGCACAGAATCACGGTCTTAGCCTGGATGGTAACCGTCTCTTCTGCATCGAGTCGGAACCCGGCGGCCCCGGCGATCTGACCATCTTCCTTGATCAGGTGGGTGATGACTACTCGCTCCAGCAGGGGGATGCCGCGATCTGTGATTGGCGCCATGAACGGGCGGTTAGCCAGTGTCTGTTCAAAGAACCCCCATTCCCGGAGTTCCTGCGCCCGGGCCAGCGAATGCTCGGCCAACTGACGCGTATACACCGGATTGTTGGTGCCGAGTGCCGACCGCGAAACGGTATCGACGAATTCATCGACAGACATCGCTTCAGTATCTGGGTCGTGAACGAAGAAGCCCTTGGCAAATGGCGTAAGTCCGGAAGAGCCGAGCCGTCCCTTGGAAACGATCATGGTGCGCGCGCCCGCGTCATGGGCCTTGACCGCAGCGAACAGCCCGGCCATGCCGCCACCGATGACGAGCACGTCGGTTGCATGATCGGTATTGGTGATTGCCTCCGCGTTAAGCTCCACATTGTTCTGCGCCCAGGCGGCCCCCAGGCCCATCGAGGCAAGCCCCATCGCGCCGCCAGACAGGGCGAGAAACTCGCGGCGGCTCAAGGCAGATTTGTCATGCGATTGCGTCATGAGCTTGCTCCTTCAGAAGCGGGGACAGCAGCGGTAGTCTTCTTTGGCGCCGTTCCCGAGTAGAGTTTGGCCAGGAGCAAACCCCCGACCAGGGCAATAACAATGAAGAACGCGGCCATCGCCGTGTCGGTATGGCGCCCCAGTTCAATTGCGTGCCAAATGCCAAGCACGGTGAACGTGACAGCCATGAAGCCGTGGAAATAACGCCAGCTCCGGTACTTGATCTTGAACCGCTTGATCAGGCGCGTCCGGAACATCGCGGTGACCCCGAGCACCAACAGCAGAGCCCAAGCGGCCAGGCCCAGCAGGACACCGAGACTGTCGAATGTCGTCAGCATCGTGATAAGTGCGTCCAGCGGTTTTACCCCGGCCTCAAAAAAGCGCGGCATCACGACCAGAAAGGGGTGCACCAGGATGACACCAACCGCTCCGTAGGCTATGACCTTGTGTACTTTCTGGATGTGCAGCGGCTTGAACAGGCTAAGAATCGTTTCGTTGCTGCGCGCAAGAAAATATTGGCCAAGCATCAGCGTGAAGGACAGCAGAGTCAGGACCGAAATCGACTCTTTCAACAAAGATCGACGAGGCACGTCGCCGAGGGCATAGAACAAGAGCGGCAGGCCGATGAATACGGCCAGTGCGGCGCTGATTGTGTAAGCCTGGGCGCTGAGTTTCATTGCTACCCCCAGGACACTACGACGGGGATGGATTTTTCCGGCGCCATTTCGATGGCATCGACCGGGCAATACATGCGGCACAGATGGCAAATCTGGCAATCGGCCGGATAGGCAATCACCGCCTTGCCACTGTCGGGATCCATGCGAATGACATCACAGGGACAGGATTTGACGCATTCCTCGCAGCCGATACACCCGTTGATACTCTCAATTGTCATTGACTTACCTCCGCTCCACGGGTCATTCGCAGTCTACCCATGATTCTTGCAGCAAGAACTAGCCCTCGGTATCGGGAGTGTCCGAATACCGCAACAGGATAGCCGAATTTTCATCGCCGAATGGTGAAGTCAGCGTGTGGATTCAGTGCAGTTCTCTTGAATTTTCACAGAATCAGTGGGCTGTACCCGTTTGAGCCGATATATTGCAGTCATGCGGCTGTCACTTTCACAGAAGCTCGTCCTCGCCTTTCTGGGTCTGACGTTGCTTATACTCATTGCCACGCTGGGTCTCGCCCGCTGGAGTTTTCAGCAGGGTTTTTTGGACTATGTAAACGCCATCGAACAGACACGCCTGGAGACGCTTCGAGATGATCTGGTCGACGAGTACGTGGCCTCGGGAAACAGTTGGGAATCTCTGACTCATTCCCGGTTTGGGGACCTTCTGAGAAGCACAGATGATCGACCGGGTGCTGCCGCGAGCGACAATCCTCCGCCACCTGACCGGCGTCCAGGCCCGAAGGGCCCACCTCCTGGTGAGCGCCTCCCTCCCGAACGGGGCCCGCCAACAGCGCTGTACGACGCCAACAATCGCCAGATTGTTGGCGATCGGCTCACTGACAGTAGTCTCGAACTCATCCGCGTACCGATCGTCCTTGACGGTACCCCAATCGGCGAGTTGAGAACTGAAACGCACCGCCGGCTATCTTCGCTCCAGGACACCGCGTTCTCTAAGCAGCAACTGACGACGAGTTGGATCATCGGTGTATTGGCGATGGGACTTGCCCTGACCCTGTCACTGGGCCTGGCCCGAGGGCTGCTCGCACCAATTCGACGAATGATCGGTAATGTTGCCCAGCTCTCGAGCGGCGACTACTCGGCACGGTTGCAGGAGAGGCGAAGTGATGAACTGGGTGAACTGATGAGCGATCTTGATCGTCTGGGCGTAACGCTGGAGGAAAACCGATCCTCCCAGCGCCGATGGCTGGCAGACATTTCCCATGAGCTGCGCACGCCATTGACCGTCCTTACCGGGGAAATCGAGGCACTAAAAGATGGTGTCCGCACCTTCGATCGGCAGCAGCTCGATTCCCTGGAACAGGAACTTGGGAGGTTGCGCTACCTCATCGACGATCTCTACGAGCTATCGGTATCTGACATTGGTGGCCTTCGCTACACGTTCTCGGCGGTTGACCTCAAGGCTTGTTTGGATTCCGTAGTCGAAGCGACGCGCGAACGGGCATCGGATCGTGGCATTGAACTGATGACCAACGACATTAAGCATGTATTCGTCAACGCGGATGTCAATCGTATGGACCAGTTGTTTCAGAATCTCCTGGAAAACTCGCTCGCTTATACTGACGGACCGGGTCAAGTCGCAGTAACTTTGTCTCGAACCGATGATCTGGCCATAGTCGAGATTGATGACACTCCGCCTGGCGCCAGTGAGTCTGAATGTGAGCGGCTGTTTGACCCCTTGTATCGTCGGGAAATGTCCCGAAATCGGCGCACTGGCGGTGCAGGTCTAGGTCTTGCAATTTGCCGCAACATCGTTAGCGCGCATCAAGGCGAAATCACGGCCTCGCCTTCAACGCTTGGCGGTCTACACATCCGAATTGAATTGCCGATTGCCGATGAGAGAAAAACATGAGCACCACGCACGTTGTCGTTGTCGAAGACGAACCCAAAATCGCCCAACTCGTTGCCGACTATCTGGAGAACGATGGTTTCCACGTCACCATATTGAATGAAGGTTCATCTGCAGTGGAAGCGATCAAGGCTCGTCAACCTGACTTTCTTATTCTCGATTTGATGCTGCCTGGGAAAGACGGCCTGACGATCTGCAAAGAGGTTCGACAGTTTTCAAACCTGCCGATCATGATTCTCACGGCGAAGACGGACGAGATCGATCGTTTGATAGGCCTGGAGGTAGGCGCAGACGACTACGTTTGCAAGCCGTTTAGCCCACGCGAAGTCGTTTCGCGTGTGCGAACGATCCTCCGCCGTGTTCAGGGGCCTCCCGCCGAAATTAAGGATAACGAAATCACCTACCGGAACGTGACACTGCACATTGATCGTTTTCAATGCATTGCCGAGGGCCAACGCATTGACCTCACGCCTGTCGAATTCCGGATGCTAAAAGCACTTCTGTCTCAACCGGGGCGTGTCTATTCCCGGAATAACCTGATGGGCTTCGCTTACGATGACAACCGCATCGTTAGTGATCGGACGATTGACACGCACGTCAAGAACCTCCGTAAGAAACTGTCTCTGGCCATAAATGACGAAGAACTGATCCATTCGATCTACGGCATCGGCTACAAGGTCGAGTAGTTCAGATGCGCATCGCGCTGCCTGAACGCAAAGAGTGAGGTAATTCCAGCTACGCGATTTCTTCATCGTTCCTTCATACCGGCTCCTTTTTCTCTTGCAACACTGACCCTAGCTCAAAGCGAACACCCCGGTTTTCTTTGAGTGGACGAAAGTCGAGGAAATTGAGTCCCCCCGCTCAGCTCCTCTTGCTTAGGGGCCGGGGCAACCCGGCCCTTCTTTTTCAAAAGCGGCGGCACGACCCAACGTCGAGTCGTCCCACCAGGCGTATCACTCCTCCATTTCTCCGCAGTTCCTTCATACCCGCTCCTTTCTCTCTGGCAACACTACGAGCATTCCAAAGCGAGCCAGGAGCATCAAATGTCAATCTCTCAAATCAGCCGAAACACATTCCTTGTGTTGATACTCACGTCCTGCTTGTCGATCCCGCTGGCTAATGCCGAGCCAGGTGAGCGAGGCGGCAGACGCGGAGGCCCACCGCAGGAGGCCTTGGATGCTTGTGTTGGCAAAATCGAGGGCGATGCCTGCAGTTTCTCAGGGCGTCGAGGCGAGGCGGAAGGCGCCTGTGTGGTTTCGCCGCGCGACGAGGAGATCCTCGCCTGCATGCCGGAGAACCACCCACCCGAGGAAGGGCGAGAGAACGACCCGGAAGACCAGTAGGTTAAGTGGCGCCCACAACCGAATGTGGGCGTTGTGAACAGCGTACCGCCCAAACAAGGAATCATGATGAACAGCAAATCCACAGCCAAGCTACTCGCTACTATAGCAATCGTCGCTTTGCTGTCCGCGTGCAGCAGCAATAGTGATGACGATACATCGGCAACGGTCTCCGATGCGCCAACGATAGACTCGGCCACGCCCCGTGATGCCAGCGCTGACATCGCTTTCACCGCGCCCGCCGATACTGGCGGTGCGGCGATCACCAGTTATGCAGCAACTTGCGTCGCGGGAACCGATTCCGCGAGTGCGACAGGTGCCAGCAGTCCCATCACAGTAACTGACCTGACCAACGACACCACTTATGACTGCTCGGTAACAGCGACCAACAGCGTCGGAACCAGTAGTTCGTCGTCCTCGCTGTCGGTGACACCCGAAGTCGCGGCTGTGACTGATGCGGATTTCGAGGCCGCCGATTGGACCGAGGCAACTCACAGCAACGATGTTGACCCAAATTATGACGAGGTATTCGACGATACATTGGTCAAGCGTTTTGATTTCGTCGTCACCGCGGAGCGCTGGCAGAGCATGTTGGATGACATGACCGCTACATATGGTGAATTCGGTCGACCTTCAGGACCCGGGCTAATTGATACCGATGAAGACCCAATCTTTGTTCCGGCCGAGGTCTATTACAACGGTGCGCAGTGGTATCGGGTCGGCATTCGCTTCAAGGGAAACTCGACTCTGCAAGGCGCCTGGCAACAGGGGATTCTGAAGCTCTCATTCAAGATGGATTTTGATGAGTTCGAAGATGACTACCCGCAGATTAACAATCAGCGCTTCTATGGTTTCAAGAAGTTCAGCCTGAAGAACAACTACGATGACCAGTCCCTGCTGCGGGAAAAGGTCGCGTCTGACGTATTCAGGAAAGCCGGCGCGCCCGTATCACATACGGCCTTCTACACGCTTTACGTTGATCACGGCAATGGTCCTGAGTATTTCGGGCTGTACACGTTGGTGGAGGAAGTCGACGGGGAAGTACTCGACACCCAATTCACCAGCGACGATGGGAACCTCTACAAACCCGAGGGGTTCGGCGCGAGCTTTATTGACGGATCGTTCGATGAAGAATACTTCGAGAAAAAGACCAACGAGGACGAAGAAGACTGGTCAGACATCCTGGCCCTGTTCGCAGCACTGCATGACGATACCGCCTTCACCGATCCTGCGACCTGGAGAGCGAACCTGGAATCTGTTTTCGATGTCGACGGTTTCCTCAAGTACCTGGCCGTCAACGGTATCATTCAGAACTGGGATTCCTACGGGAAGATGACGCAGAACTACTACCTGTATAACGACCCGGAAACATCAAAGCTCACCTGGATCCCGTGGGACCACAACGAAGCGCTTCAGGAAGGTAAACAAGGCGGCGCACTGGCGCTGGACTTTGCAAATATGGAAGCAAATAGCTGGCCGCTGATTGAGAACCTGTATGCCGACGAAATGTACAAGGCGCAATACGACTACTACCTCATGGAGGTTATAGGAGATGCCTTTGAAACCAGCGCTACTCAAGCGCTCTACGACACCTATTCGACTCTGGTCGAGCCCTGGGCGACAACAGAGGTGGCCGGGTATTCCTTCCTGAATGGAGCCAGCGATTTCTACAATGCTATCTCTGAATTGAAGGCACATGCCAGCAGCCGTGATACGGCCGTTGATACCTACCTGAGCGAACAATAGCTTGGTGGCGAATGAAATCTCCACATTTCTTCTACATTGTCGAGTGCACCCGGATGAAAGTGCGGCGTTGTTAAAGCAGTAACCAGCCGAACTTCAAAGGAGCGATCATGAAAAGATCCATTGCAACCAGCGTTTTGCTAGCGGCAACGATTGGTCTGGCGGCGATGGTGCTGCCTGTCGATACTGAGGCCCAAAACAGGGCCCCTGACCGGGCCTCGGCAAAGGCGCCTGATCGGGCGGCTCACTATCCCCGGGTTGGACGCCAGGTCCGAACGCTTCCCCAGGGACACAGGGCGGTCCGGGTCAATCGTCAGAGCTATCGATACTACAACGGCAGCTTTTATCGTCCGGCGCGTGATGGCGTCTACGTGGTCGTCCGCGCGCCAATCGGTGCTCGGGTTCGAACGTTACCGCCAGGTTACGTCAGTTTCGGTATTGGCCCGCGCCACTATTTCTACGCGAACTTCACCTACTACCTGTGGGACAGGGACAGGACCGAGTACATCGTTGTAGACGAGCCTGAAGGTGCCGAAGCAGCGCTCGTCCCGGCAAGTGAAACGACGTCCGGTGAACTATTCGTTTATCCCAACGAGGGGCAAAGCGACGAACAGCGGGATCGCGACCGATACGAGTGCTACGTCTGGTCTTCCGAACAGACAGGCTACGAACCCGGCGCCGGGGATCCCAACATTGACAACGCCAGCGACTATCGGCGTGCAATTTCAGCCTGCCTCGAAGGCCGCGGCTATACCGTAAAATAGAAGGAAGATCTCATGGAAACGACAAATCGGATTCTCAGTTCCTGCGGTCTCGTCGTCCTGCTTGTTTTGCTTAGCCAACCGGCGAGTGCCCAGGACATCTACGTATACCCCGCAAAGGGACAAACCGATGAACAGCTTGCCGAGGACCGTTACGCGTGTCATCGTTGGGCCGTAGACGAAAGCAGCTTTGACCCGAGCCTGTTCGACGACGTCGCCCCGCTAAGAACGGTCAGGGTACCGGTGCCTCGAAACGAAGCAGAAAGAGCGGCAAGCAAAGGTGCCATCACAGGAGCAGTCATTGGCGGCGTTATCGGTTCCAACGATGGCGATGCGGCGCAAGGTGCGGTAATCGGCGCCGTCCTGGGCACGATGGCGGGTGCTGCGATTGAAGACCAGGGCCAAAGAGAGGCACAAGAAAAAGCCAGGGCCGAAGCGCGGCGCGAAGCCGACGAGATCGCGCAAGATAAGGCCGAACTGGCGCTCCGAAAATCCAACTATCGGCGTGCCCTAACGGCCTGCCTAGAAGGGCGTGGTTACACGGTACGGTAAGATGAGGAGCTAATGAATGAGGCAGTCGTAAGGGATATTCAGGCCTTTGTGCAACTTTTTGATCATCACAAGCGTCAGGTCTCGCTTCCTGTTTAACACTTCAGACACGCGCCCACTTGCTCCAATGTAAGGCTCCAGGTCTTTCCGCGATAGGCTGTTTTGCTCCATCAGAAACTTTATTGCCTCGATTGGATCCGATACAGGAATTGCATATTGCTCATCTTCATACTTCTCAACGAGAAGCATCAGGACATCCAGTTCGTCGCCTTTCGGCGTACCTGACTTTGCACCCCACAGCTCATCGATGTGTTTCAAAGCACGATTTAACTCACGGTCGTTTTTGATAGGTCTCAATTTCATCACTAGATATTCTCAATGTCTTCAATCTGATCGTATTCCTCATGTGTTCCCACGAAACGAATCAGCATGCCATGACGGGTATAGTCCATTAGAACCACGATTCTGTACTTGTTGCCGCAAATATTGAAAACAACACGGCTATTTTTCAGGATGCTCGCATTGCGAAGATCGGCTTTCAGTTTGTGCGGTGTATTGCATTTGGCCGATGCACAAAAGTTGTACCACTCCGTCATCTGCTTTTTCGCATCCCTGTACTTCGGGCTGCTGTCCCAGAACTTACGCAGTCTGGATTTCGCGATAACCCTCATCGACACACGATATCATTCTCCCGCCATGGGAGCAACATATTTCTCCCATGGCGGGAGTCCGTGCGTGGTCTTTTGTTTAATGGCGCGCCCGACAGGATTGGACGGCGGCTTCGCCGCCTCGTCGTCGCTACGCTCCTCCGCCTGTCGGCCGACTGCGTCGGCCTCGGATCGAACCTAAGGTTCGAACACTGTTCGGCAGCAAAATCAAAAAGGCCCCATAAAGGGGCCGTTTGATTTTGGCGCGCCCGACAGGATTCGAACCTGTGACCCCTGCCTTCGGAGAACTTAACCCGTCTAATGTGCGAAACGGTCTCGATCGGCGCTAATCGGTATCTTATTGATACATAAATTATGAGAAGATTTTTGCTCGCAGGTCGATTGCTGCCGATCGACCTCTCTTGTATCGGTCACTGTTGAAACTGGTCACAAAACAAGGAGCGAATTCGGGCCATCTCTTTTCCTGTATTTCGCCGAAACGAGCATCGGTCGACTTACGGTGAGGTTACGTTTGTCGATGGGTTGATTCGATGAAGTCCTCGACTTCTTTCTGGGTCGGCGGAGAACAGCCCTTTCGCGACACGTTTATCGCGGCTGCGGCGCAGGCAAAGTCCACGGCATCTCCAAGCGAGTCTTGTGATATCTCGTCAAGCGCCTTGTTGAGTTGACCGGTCCTCAGAAGCGCCGCCAGAAATGCTGAATGGAACGTATCTCCGGCCCCTACCGTGTCTTCGATATTTGCGATCGGATAGGCGCTTTTCTCGATGTTGCCATGGGCGTTAATCAGCACCGCGCCGCCACGTCCTTCGGTAAAAACCAGCATGCCAGACTTCATCGCGCCGAATGCCAGCTCGGCGCTGCGGCGCGGATCCGGATCCAGCTGCAGCGCTTCAATATCCTCGTCGCTGGCTTTAACTATGTCTGCGAGCGCCATGATCGACCGCACGCCGTCCAGATACGCCTTCGTATTCAGGCTGGCCCGCAAGCGAATATTGATATCAACGCTGACGATGACACCACGGGAGTGCATCAGTTTGAAGAGCTTGCGGACTTTTGGCAGCTGGCTCGGCGTGATAGCCAGCGAGCCCGTGTGGAACACCTGCAGGTCATCCGGCAGGCTGGCCACAATTTCCTCGAACGATGCGTCCTTGTCGGCAATACCCTCACGATAGAGCCGGTAGGTTGGCAGGCCGGCTTCGTCAATCGTCACGAGCGCCAGCGACGTCGGCCATCGGGAGCGTCGCGCCTGCGGCACTGCGACGCCCTCACGAATCAAAGAGTCTCGCAGCTGGTCGCCAAACGTATCGTCTGAGAACGGTGACAAGTAGCTTACCGCTACACCCTGACGAGCAAGACCAATGGCGACGTTGTACGGCGAGCCTCCCAGATGCGGCCGGTACGCGCCGTCGTCACCGACAATAAAGTCGATCAGTGCTTCGCCGAGGACTGCAACCGTCAATGCGCTAACCCTCGGGCGCCGCCCGACGCTCATGCAGCTCGGTCTCGACGCGGGTCAAGGTCGCCCGATCGATTCGGTAGAAGAACATCATCAGTCCGCCAAGCAGAAAAAAGACCGCCGGCAATGCGTTGAACATCAGCCGAATTCCGGCAATTGCCGAGTCGGTCTGGATTTCGTTGGCAACGAACCCAAACCACGCCAGCATAAAGCCTGGAAGCGCTCCGCCGACCGCAGAGCCGAACTTCAACGAAAACATCGATGCCGACACAATGAGCCCGGCCGTGTGCTTACCGGTTTTCCATTCGCCGTATTCAGCGCAGTCCGTGTACATCGAAAACAGCAGCGTAATGATCACACCAAATGTCAGGATACCGAGGCTATGCACAACGACGATCAGTGCGTATTGATCGGGCGGTATAACGTAGCAGGCGGCCAATAAAATTGCGTGCAGCAGGTTCATCCCCAAGACGAGATGATGTTTTTCAAAACGCTTCGCAAGCATAGGCGTCATCAGCGCACCAATCAGCTGCCCGATCAAACCGCAGGAGGTAAGAAATGCGGTCCGATCGAAAATCAGGAACACCGGTAGACCATCGTCCACAACGTAGTACTTGAGGTAGAAGACGATTGATGCAAAGCGCGCTATCAATCCCACGACGACGAGGATTCCGGTTATGACCAGAACAATCCAGGAAATATTTTTCAGCAGTGCAGAGAAGTCTTCGCCCACGCTGGACGTGTGAGGCTTTGGCTGCACGCGCTCACGGGTAGTCGCGAACGTAATCCAGTAAAGCAGGACAGACAGTATTGCAAAAAGAACGATCGTCAGACGGAACCCTACAACTTCATCGTCGCCACCAAGCCATCCAACCAGCGGGGTCGCAAACGCGCCGACACTCAAGGTTCCCAGCGATGCGAAGACGAAGCGAAACTGGGTCGCTTTCGTGCGCTCCTCCGCAACCGGCGAGATGACGGCCAACAGCGCCGAGTAAGGCACGTTGATCGCCGTGTAGGCCAGCATAACCAGCGTGTAGGTCACGTAGGCAAATATCAGCTTGCCTGTTACGGAAAGGTCCGGCCCGAGAAACAGCAGATAGCCCAGCAGCGCGTAGGGTATGGCGACGAATAGCAGGTACGGACGATACTTGCCCCAGCGTGACTGGGTTCGGTCAGCGATAAGGCCCATCGCGGGGTCGCTGATGGCATCGACGATCTTCGTCAGCAACAGCATCGTCGCGGCGGCAGCCGGCGAAATACCGAACACGTCGGTGTAGTAGTACAGCAGGAACAGCCCGAAGAACCCCATGTAGAAGTTCGAGGCCATGTCGCCGAGGCCGTAGCCGACTTTTTCCCCGAATGTCAGCGGTGCCGTGTCCGACGGTCCTTTCATGTGTTTCGCTCCATCTCGCTACCGCCATGATCTGCTGCCGTGTTCAGCAGATCCTCATTGATAATGTAATGTCGATCCTTGCCTGCCGTCCGAATATCGATCGTCGCGCACCGCCGGTCCAGTTCGACACGCAGCTGGGCATGTGCGTCGTCATTGTCCCACCTTAGAACGAGCTCATCTCGCTCGCATGCCGGCATCGAAAATGTGCCGTCAAACGCGGGCTCTGAGTTCCTGATGCGTATGAGTTGCATGAGATGCATTACGACGGGTCGCCGCAGCGCTTCGTGAATCTCTTCGCGAGAATAGTAGTGTCGATTAATATCGCGGCCGACACCGGTTCTGTCGACAAGATCCATATCGTTCACACCGGCCAAGAGCCCGACGTAGTAGACCTGCGGCTTTCCTGGCGAGAAAAACTGAATCGCACGCGCGATGAGGTAATCGCAATCGTTTCGTCCCAGGGCATCGTAGTACGTCGAGTTGACCTGGTAGATATCGAGGTTCGATGCAGCGTGGCCGCTGGCTTTTCGACTGCTGCCACCGGTCTTCGTATGAATAGTTTCAACGAGCGCATCGATCTCGTCATCCGCCAGAAGCCCTTCGAGATCGCCTTGGCGGGCCGCGTCCATGATACCGATACCGTCGTGGGTATCGAGCACGGTCACACAATTTCTCGGTGCAATCTGGAGCCAATTCTTGAGAGCAGCGGCGTCGCCATGGTAAAGCGTATGCAGCACGAGCGGCGGCAGCGCGAAGTCGTAAACACTGCAAACCTGTGACGCAATTGCGATCTGCGTCTGGTAGTAGGAGTGAATCTCAACCAATGCCTGCATTCCGAGCGCATGTGCCTGCTCCGATAAGGTCCCGATGAAGTCGAACGTTTCCGGCAACATGAAACAAGGTGTGCCTCTACGCTTGATGGCGTATCCGGCTGCGTCGAGCCGTATCTCGCGAACGCCGGCCTCGGCGAATTGTTCAAGAATCGAGTCGAGGTAGGCACGCCCTGCCGGTGCCTCGACGTTGATGTCGAGCTGATTAGTGCTGAACGTCGTCCAGAAATCAAAGCTGCTGCCGTCGTCGAGACTAATTGCTGCGAAGGGTGAGCCCGGTCGTGGCCGGTAAATACGCTCGATCTCGTCCCTTATAACCGAGGCAGGTTCGTTATCCGGAAAAATGTCGCCTTTGCGGAGAAATAGCTCCCAGTAGTCCGACGATCGGCCGCGACGTTGGACATCCTGGAACTGCGGGGAGTCTGCAGAAACGTGATTGACGATCAGGTCAGCCATGAACGAATACCGGGCCGACAATGCGGCGACGTCGCCCCAGCTGCCAAGTCGGGGATCGACCTGGGTATGGTCGACAGGATCGAAACCGGCGTCCGCGCCGTCGATCGGGTAAAAGAACGGCAGGACATGCACTCCGCTGAAAAGATCGCGAAACTCGTTGTCGAGCAACGATTGCAGCCCGCTAAGATCGCCGCCGAGTCGGTCAGCATAGGCGATTAGTGCGACGTCATTACCCATCACTGGTTTCCCCGTCGGCATTGTTTTCGGAGACCTGTCCAGAACTCCGGACTAAGGCCAGGTTGCGTCGCGGTGCAGGGATTGGATTTCCCCGCACCGCGTGCAACATCTTATTCTTCTTGAGCTATGACTGCTTTATGCAGTATGGCTTCATCAAAAGAAATTGTATCGCAGAGATAGCGATGTCGTTTGACCGTTGATCGGGCGAACCCGGATCAAGTCGCCCGATACCGCTGAGCCTTCCTCGCCTTCAGTAAAGCCTTCTTCGTCAAACAGGTTGTTTGAATTCAGGCTAACGGAGAAATTGTCGTTGACATAGTAATTGACGAACATGTTTGTAACGACGTAGCTATCAAACTTCAGGTCGTTGTTGTCCTGCACGAAAACTTCGTCTGTGCCAACAAAGTTCAGGCCGATGTCCCAGTTGTCAGCCGTGTACGACGGTGTGATGTTGAAGAAGTAGTCCGCCTGCCGACGTGGCTTATTGCCGACGTTAGCGCCACTCGCCGTCTTCACTATTTCTGCATCGGTCAGTGTCATGCTGCCGCGAATTCCGAACCCGTTGCCAAAGTCATAGTCACCTTCGATCTCGAAACCGGACGATTCGTAAGAGTTCTGCAGGAACTCCTGGGTGGTCACCTCGAACGCCTTTTCTTCGTCGGTGTCTGCATTGAAATAGGTGATGTAGAACGACCCGTCTGCGAACTGCCATTTCAGGCCAATTTCTGCCTGAGTGACAATCGCGTGGCCAGCCTCACTGCCCATATTGCCAACTGCATCGAGATTACCGGTTACACGATCCGGTGACGCAAGGCTTCCACCTTCTGACAGGTTCGCGAAGATCGCCATCTCGTCGTTGATGGCGTAGTTGGCACCAATGGACCACGAATCAAAGTCCTGATTGTAGTCCGCATTGCTGATCGCACCGATGGTCGGAACTTCCTGCTCGTTAGCGCCGACAGTACCATCACCGTTGACGTCCAGCGGTATGAGGACCGTGCTTTCTGCGTACGTCCCTTTGACGTCGTAATCGTTGTTCCGGTAGCTGACGTCCCAACCGAGGTTGTCGCCGATCGTGCCGGACAGGGCGATATATGGCGCCATTGCTTCAATCTCGAAGTCATAGAGCCGCGTGCAGCAGTTGCCGAAAGCAGGATTACCATACAGGACACCGCCGACCGAGTTGCCGGAATCGAACGGCGTCAGGTTTTCATCGAGGCGTACGTAATACTGGTTGAAGTTCCAGGTCGTGCTCACGTTCTGGTTGACGAACGAGATGCCAACTTTTGCCTGGACCGCCTCAAAGTCGCCATTGAGTGCGATTTCGGTGAAGCTGTTGTCCATGTCATTTATTTTGGTGTTGAAATAGACGAGCTCATTGGACGGACCATCTACACCATCGACAAATGGCGTTGTCAGGAACGGCGCCGCGAATCCACCTTCGATGGCCGCCGTCCTGTGCTTGAAACTGGCCGTGAAGGTTTCGCTCAGGTCGTAGTCTGCAACTACGGCTAGGGACGTCATTTCAGCCTCGACACCATCGTTGGTGCATTCGATGGCATTGTTCCTGCGTGGCGCGCAGTCGTTCGTATTTGCGAACAGCGTGCCGTCGCCGAAATCAACGCCAAACTCTGTAATGCCTGAGCCTCCCGTTGCCTGAGCTGGAATTGGCAGGTAGGTCGGTACGGTGTCATCGAGGCGCTTGAAGTGGAACTTCACGGAACCTTGGTCAAAGTTTCGTGCCACCGTCGCCTTGAGCTGGTAGCCGTCTTCGAGGTCGGAGCGCGCGTCGCGCGGGCCCTCGCCATTCCGGAAGTAGCCACCAACATGATACGTCCACTCGCTGGCGCCCAGGTCACCGCCGTATTCACCGTCGAGGCGCATTGCATCGTAGTTCAGACCTGCCGTCAGGCCGACGGAACCGCCCGCCTGTGAGCCATCTTTGGAAATGAAGTTTATGATGCCGCCGGGTGAGTTGAATGCCTGTGTTGTCGCGGTACCGCCACGGATCGACTGCACGGTTGCGATAGTCGTGTCCGCACGAAGCCATGTGTCGGCAGTCGCAAACGCGACGTCACCCTGCAGCAAGGTCGGAAAACCATCTTCCTGGAAAGAGACGTAACGCGAGCCGCCTGAACTGATCGGCATGCCGCGCACCTTAACGTTGGCGTTTGCATCACCGGAAGACGATTCCGACTGAATGCCAGGGATGTTCCGAAATATTTCGGCCGTCGAGCGTGGCGCATAATTCGCCATGTCGTCACTGCCGAGTGACGTCACGGACGCGGACGATTCGAACTTGGTCGTTGGCCGTGCAACACCGGTGACCATGATTTCCTCGATCACCTCTTCTTCTTCCTGAGCCAGGGCTGCGCCTGAGAGTGCTGTTGTGGCACATGCCGCCACCAAGAAGCCGCTTAATACGCGGTTAAAATCTGCCGTTTTCATTTGGTCTATCCCCCATCTACATTTGGTGCCCCAGAACGGGCAATAATTCACGCCAGCAGAGTATGAAAAATACAATCGATTGTCTAATTCTGTGCAGACAATCGATTGTACAAAGTGCTAAGGTTCTGTAATACTTAGTTTTTCTAGTTTCCATGCCGCCACCCTTGAGGAACAATCTGCGCGATTTTGAGCGTGAGCGAACGATAGGCCCCGGGACAGAGTAATGAGCCAGAAGAAGCAGAAAGCGGCGACGACCATGCAGGAACTCGCGGATATTGCCGGCGTCACCCGCGGCACCGTTTCGCGAGCTTTAAGCGACAGCCCGCGCGTCAACGAAAAGACCAAGGCGCGCATTCGAGAGCTCGCTGAAAAGCACAATTACCGCGTGAACCAGCAGGCAAGGAACTTTCGTTTGCGTAGAACCGGCGTGATTTCCGTCGTGTTCATGCTTGATGTCAAGTCTGAGCAGCATATGTCGGACCCGTTCTTTCTCGAGATGCTGGGCGGCATAGCCGATTGCCTCGCGGAGCATGATCTTGACCTGTTCCTCGCGCATGCGCCGGTGGCCGATGTGCTGCAATTACGGGATAGCCGTGTATTTCAGAACTCAGACGGTGTCATATTTATCGGGCAAGGCAGGCAGCACGAGAAACTGAACGTCGTTGCAAAATCGGATAAACCCATCGTCGTATGGGGCGCGCCGATGCCCGGCCAGGCCTACTGCCGAGTGGGCGGCGACAATGTCACCGGTGGATATCTCGCCACGAAACACTTGCTGGAAACTGGACGTCGCAAGATCGCGTTTTTCGGCGATATCAAGCTTCCGGAAATCGCGTTGCGTTTCTCAGGCTACCAAAAGGCTTTGAAGGAGCAGGAAATCGCGTTCGACCCTGAGCTCCAGATTGACGTTCCGTTCGAGATGCAGCATGCGCGTGAATCGATCAATGAATTCCTGGCTGGCGATGCCAGTTTCGATGCGGCTGTTTGTAGTAGTGACGTGATGGCGCTTAGTGTTATCGCGACTCTCAACGAATCTGGCCGGGAGGTCCCCGGCGATGTTGCTGTCGTTGGATACGATGACATTGGTCTCGCAAGTTATGGCAATCCTTCACTGACGACCATCCGCCAGAACATCCGTTCAGCCGGACGCGTGCTGGTTGAGAGTTTGCTGAAGATCATCGATGGCGAGCAAGCAGACGACACTACGTTGCCGAGCGAGCTGGTCGTGCGCCAATCGAGCGGCCAGGGTAAGTGATGCGCCCGACAGGATTGATTCGGATCGGCTCAGGCCGATCCTCACCCCTGCTGGGCGCCTTCGGCGTCTAAAACGCTGGCGCGTTTTATCGAACGAGGTCCGCCTCCTTGGGCGGGACACACCTGTAAACAGAAATTGGGCCCGCAAGGGGCCCAATTTCTGTTTACTGGCGCGCCCGACAGGATTCGAACCTGTGACCCCTGCCTTCGGAGGACGACCCAGAATAGCGGCGACAATCGGTATCAATTGGCATCCGATTAACCTGTCGCTCGACAACTAGGAGATTGTTCGTCCGAGCTCCTTCTTCGAGACGCCCAGCGCAAGCAACGACTTTACGAGCAAATCGATGGACACGCTCGGATCACCGGCCTCCATCTTGGCAACGCGAGACTGGCTGGATTCAATCGCTTTGGCCAACTCCGCTTGAGTCAGTTTGTTGCGCCGTCGCCGTTCTTTGAGTTTCTCGCTCAGCGCAAGCTTCATCTCAATGTACGCGGACTCTTCGTCCGACAGATCCAGGAACTCGGCAACAGAGCCGGTCTTCCAGCCTTTCTTCGCCAACTTGTCCTTCTTGCGCTTATCCATGGTCATATTCTCTGAGTCGCGTTCTACAAATTTCGATGATGCTCTTTGGCGTCTTGCCGGTCTTCTTGGAGAAGACTTCGAGGATCACGATCGCATCCTCATCAATTCGGTAGACTATCCGCCAACTTACCTTATCGTCCGAAACACGCAGTTCGTGGCACCTCCGACCGATTGACGGCATCGGACGGGAATGCGGCAAGGCAATCTTCTCGCCCCGTTGCAAAAGTCGCAAAAGGAAGCCGGCCTGCAGCCTCGCCAGCTTGGAGAATGGAGGTGTCTTTACCTCTCCGTGCATCCATACAAGTGGCTTGTCCTTTGGGCTCATCGTACAGATGATTATATGTCATGACTGACATATTTCCAAGGGGCTAAGAACCACCGACAGGAGCACGTCTAAATCAGTCCAGGAGCTAATTTCGGTGTCAGAAATGGTCACAACATGGTCACGTGGTGGTCACAACGCGCTTCTGCAATTGCTCCGATACCACGTAACCCATTGAAAAGATTGGCGCGCCCGACAGGATTCGAACCTGTGACCCCTGCCTTCGGAGGGCAGTACTCTATCCAGCTGAGCTACGGGCGCTTTCAAGGTGCGCCATTGTCCTTGTTGTCCGTCCGGGTTTCAACGTCTTCGACAATAGGCCGCTCATCCGCCGAGGGCAGTAATCGGCTAAAGTGTGCACTGGAACTCGCCAGGCCGGCGATGCGACACAGGAGTCTGTCATGCGCTCGTTTTCGATCCTCGCCCTTCTCATCCTCTCGACCTTCGCCGGCTGCGCGCCGGAACAGCCGACCGCGACGCTAGCCGTCACCGGCGCACGCATCTGGACAGGCAACGATGCACAGCCGTGGGCGGAAGCGATGGCGATGGACGACGAGCGCATCCTTGCCGTTGGCTCCGACGCGGATATTGCGCCATACGTGACGGCATCCACCGAGCTCGTCGGCGGGGGCGCGTTGGTCGTGCCGGGCTTCATCGACAGCCACGTGCACTTTCTCGACGGCGGTGAGGCGCTCGAATCCGTGCAGCTCCGTGACGTTACGAGCCGCGAGCAATTCAGGGAGCGCTTCGCCGACCACGTTAAGACGATCGAGCCCGGCGAATGGATCCTCGGCGGCGCCTGGGACCACGAGGCCTGGGGGGGCGAGCTACCTGCGCGTGACTGGATCGACGACCTGACGCCCGACAACCCGGTCTGGGTGTTTCGGCTCGACGGGCACATGGCGCTCGCAAACTCGCTGGCCCTTGCGGCCGCCGGCATGGACGCCGACTCTCCCGATATCCCAGGCGGGGAGATCGTTCGCGACGCGGACGGCCGACCCACCGGCCTGCTCAAGGACAACGCCATGAACCCGGTCTACGCCGCCGTGCCGCCCGCGCCAGACGCGCGCCGCGACCGGCAGTTGCACGCTGCGCTCGAATACCTCGCGGCGAACGGCGTGACGACCGTGCACGACATGGGCAATTTCGACAATCTCGCCGTGTTTCGCCGGGCGCATGCGCGCAATGCGCTCACGGTACGCATCTACGCCGCGGTGCCGCTCGCCGAGTGGCAGGACCTGGTTGCCGACATTGCGCGGAACGGGCGCGGTGACGAGATGCTGACGACGGGCGTCCTCAAAGGATTCATGGACGGGTCCCTGGGCTCGCACACAGCGGCCATGCTCGAGCCTTTCAGCGATGCGCCGGACGACCTCGGCATGCTGATCAACCCGGTCGACGATATGCGGACCTGGGTGACCGCGGCCGACGCCGTGGGCCTGCACGTCGCCGTGCACGCCATCGGCGACAGCGCTATCCGCGACCTGCTCGACATTTTCCTCGACGCGGCCGAGACGAACGGGCCGCGCGACCGCCGCTTCCGCATGGAGCATGCGCAACACATCCATCCCGACGACCTGCCGCGATTTGCGGCACAGGACATTATCGCCAGCGTGCAGCCCTATCACGCGATCGACGATGGTCGCTGGGCAGAGCGCGTCATCGGCCCAGAGCGAGCCGCCACGACCTATGCGTTTCGTTCGCTCCTCGACGACGGCGCTCACGTGGCTTTCGGCAGCGATTGGTACGTCGCGCCGGCATCCGTCATCGAAGGCATTTACGCCGCGGTCACGCGGCGCACCCTCGACGGCGCGCATCCGGAAGGCTGGATACCGGAACAGAAGATCACGGTCGAGGAAGCGCTACGCGCCTATACCATTGCCGGAGCCTACGCGTCTTACGACGGAGACAACCGCGGCATGCTCAAGGCAGGCATGCTTGCCGACTTCGTCGTCCTCGATCGCGACCTGACCACCATCGACGTCGACGACATCCGGGACACGCGTGTGCTGCATACCGTGGTCGGCGGACGCAGCGTGTTCGAGGCAGGACAATGAAAAAGGGGGCCGAAGGCCCTGCTTAAAAACCTGCCTTTAATCTGGCCCCGCAGCCGCTCGAATCAGAGTTCCACCATGAGCTTGCCGGTATTGCCGCCCGTGAACAGCAGGTTGATGCCCTCGATCGCGCTCTCCAACCCCTGGAGCTTGTGCGCACGGTATTTGAGCTTGCCCGCCGCCAGGTAGGCCGCGAGCTTCTGCATCATTCCCGGCACCTCGTCCCAGTGATCCGGCATCGTGAAGCCGGTGATCGTCAGCCGCCGCTTAATGATGTTGACCCAGCTTGGCCCGGGGGCGGGCGTCGCCGTGTTGTAGTCGGCGATCATGCCGCAAACAACGATCCTGCCGTGCGCGTTCATCCGGTTGAACACGACGTGCTGGACCGGGCCACCCGTGTTCTCGAAATAGAGATCGATGCCTTTCGGCGTCGCCTCGGCCATCTGCTCGGCCAGATCGTCCGACTTGTAGTTGATCGCCCTGTCGAAACCCAGCTCGTCCTCGAGCCAGCGGCATTTCTCGTCACTTCCCGCCGTGCCGATGACGGTAAGGCCTTCGGCTTTGGCTATCTGCCCCACCATGCTGCCGACCGACCCGGCCGCGCCCGATACCACGAGTGTCTCGCCGGCTTTGGGTTTGCCGATTTCCATGAGGCCCTGGTAGGCAGTAAGCCCCGGCAGCGCCAACACGCACAGGACGGCCTCGGCCGAAATGTCCGGCGGTAACTTGTTAAGGCCGGCTCCGTCGCTGACCGCGTATTCGGTCCAGCCGATCATGCCGACCACGCGATCGCCGACGGCAAAGCCTTCATGCTGCGATTCGACCACCTCGGCGACCCCGCTCGAACGCATGATGTCGCCGAGTTCCACGGGCGGGATGTAGCTGTTCCGGTCATCGGTCATCCAGCCCTTCATCGCCGGGTCGAGTGACATGTGCGTCTGCTTCAGCAGGATCTGCCCGTCCACGAGCGCCGGCGTTTCCAGCGTTACGGTTTCAAATAAATCCGGCGTGATGTGCAGCTCCGGGCGCTTGACGAGTTTGATGGCCTTGTATTGCATGATCTGGGGCTTTCCCTATGCGAGTAAATGGCTACTGATGATACGGGCGCTTCGTGGATCGTATTCTACGAACTTATTCACTACTTGCCAGTGCGCTTTGCAAGGCTGCTCACATTTCGTACAGTGGTATCCGCTGTGTTTTCGGGATTACCAGATGAAGCGTAAAATCACTCGCCGCGACTTTCTGAACGGCACGCAGGTCGCGATCGGTGCCTCGCTCCTCAGTCGCTGGACTGAAGTGTTCGGCACGGATACCTCGAAATTCAGCTTAGGCTCCGACTATTACCCGCCCGCGAAGACCGGCCTGCGCGGCAGCCATAATGGCTCATGGGAAACCATGCACGCGCGCGTCGCCGGCGCCACGTGGCCAGCGGGACCGATTGACGAAGACTATGACCTCGTCGTCGTGGGTGGTGGCATAAGCGGCCTTTCTGCCGCGCACTTTTACCGCCGCGAACATCCATCGGCACGCATCCTGGTTCTCGACAACCACGACGACTTCGGCGGCCACGCCAAGCGCAATGAGTTCCAGGTCAATGGACAAACACGAATTGCCTATGGCGGCACCGAATCGATCGACACACCCTCCGGCTACTCCGATATCTCCAAAGCGCTGCTCGAGGACATCGGTATCGATGTGCAGAAGTTCTACGGCTATTTCGATCAGGACTTGTACGACAAGATGGATCTCTCCTACGCGATTGCCTTTGACCAGCAGACCTACGGCAGGCAAAAGCTCGTTACAGGTTATGGCAGCAGGCCGTGGCAGGAGTTTGCGGCAGAGACGCCGATGAGTGAAACAGCGAAGGCTGACTTCGTGCGTGCATTTACCGAAAAACGCGATTATCTGCCCGGCATGAGTCGCGAGGAGAAGGTGGCGAAGCTGAGTCGGATTAGCTACCGCAGTTACCTTCGGGACTACGTCAGAGTTGACGAGCAGGTGCTCGAAATGTACCAGCGCTGGGGCATGAGTTACTGGTGCGTGGGCATGGACGAGGTCCCCGCCATTTACATTCTCGGTTATACGGACGGCGGTGGCATGCCGGGGCTCGAGCACACGCTGCCAAGAAAAGGTGGGCGTGGCACCGAACCGTACATTTTTCACTTTCCGGACGGCAATGCGTCGGTTGCCAGGCTCCTCGTCAGAGGCCTTATTCCCGAGGCTCTGCCAGGTTCAACAATGGAAGATAGCGTGACCGCACGCCTCGACTACAACAAGCTCGACCAGGAAGGCGCGCCGCTGCGGATTCGTTTGAACAGTACCGCGGTCAACGTCGCCCACACAGCTAACTCGAAAGCGGTCCACGTGACCTATGTGCATTCCGGCAACGGCCACACGGTGCGGGCAAAGAAATGCGTCATGGCCTGCTATAACAGCGCAATCCCCTATATCTGTCCTGATCTGTCAGAAAAGCAAAGAGCCGGGCTCGCGTACAACGTCAAGATACCGCTGACCTACACGAAAGTGATGATACCGAACTGGCGCGCATTCGCTGATCTGGGGGTTCGCTTTGTCTATTACACAAACGATTTCTACAAGCAGGTAGAACTCGATTACCCGGTTTCGATCGGCGATTACAAGTTTGGCGCCGACCCCGATCAGCCGATGGCGCTGCACCTATGTCATGTCCCTTATTTCGACGACATTCAGGGGCCCGAACAGTGGCGAGCAGGTCGACGCAAACTCCTCGAGACGCCGTTTTCAACCTTTGAACACCACGTTCGCGATCAGCTCGACCAGGCGCTGTCGGGTGCAGGTTTTGACGCGGACCGGGACATCACGGCGATAACCGTCAATCGCTGGGCGCACGGCTATTCCTACAGTCCGGACCTGTTGTGGGAGCCCGAATACGACTCCGAGGCAGACAAACCCTGGGTTATCGGGCGGCAGCCGTTCGGACGCATCAGCATCGCAAACTCCGATGCCGGCGCAGCATCAAACACCGACTCCGCGATCACCGAAAGTTATCGCGCCGTGCAGCAAGCGCTGTCGAAATAATACTGCCTTCGGAGAGAAGTACTCAACCACGAGTAACAGGCTGAGGGCGACCACGCCCAAAAGAAAAGCCCCGCGGTGTGCGGGGCTCTGTGTGAAAAAGCGTATCGACTAGCCTAGTCGTTCTTGCCTCGATCTGCTCCGCGACGCTCTTCCCGTCGGGCCTTCATCATGGCATCCATCTCTGCCGCATCGAGTTCACCGCTTCCATCCAGGTCCGCCGCCTGGAACGTAGCCGTATCCGGGCTGAAGCGCTTGCCGTCGAGTTCCTCTAACGACAGGCTGCCATTACCGTCAGCGTCGAGTCGTTCGAAACATCTCCTCCGGGTTTCTCTTCCCATGGGGTCGATCACCGCGCTGTTGGTCGCGAGCGCCTCGGCGATCTCTCCTTGCTGCCTTCATCTCCTCCTCAGAGAGCAGGCCGTCAGCATTGGCATCCATACGCACGAAACGTTCTTCGATCCGGGCGCTGTGTGCCGATTTAAATTCATCCAGTGACACGAAACCGTCACCGCTTGCATCAGCATCCTTCACACCTTTGTCCGCGTACACGGCTGTCGCGCCGAGCGCGGCAAGGGTGGCTATTGCGAAAACTGTCTTGGTTCTCATGTGTATCTCCTGTCGTTTATAGACTGTGCACTAACTGAGACGAGATACTGCCAGAGATGTTTTGGGAGAAGTCTTAAGTTTGCTCAAGTTGCGGTGTTTTGGCCCGGAACTCAATAATTCTTAAGATTCGAGACCGCCAAGAATGCTTTTCAGGCGAGATTCGTGGCACATGCTTGTATAAGATCGCCTTATGACCCGAGGCTCGAAAATCTTACTCGTTGACGACGATCGTACGTTGACCGAAATGCTTTCGGAGCTGCTTCAGACGGAGGGCTATGACTGTACCATTGCAGACAACGGGCCTGAGGCGCTGGTAAAGGAGCGCGAAGAAGGACCGGACCTGGTTATCCTGGACGTGATGATGCCAGGCGACGACGGCATTACGACGCTGCGCAAACTTCGTGAGACGTCCGACGTAGCTGTGCTAATGCTGACGGCAATGGGCGATGACGATGACCGCGTGCTGGGCCTTGAAGCCGGCGCGGACGATTACCTGGCCAAACCCTTTGTCGCCCGCGAACTTGTGCTTCGTATTCAGGCAATCCTGCGCCGGCTCGCGCAGGCAAAGCCCGTTGACGCCGGATCGACGATTCAAGCCGGACCGCTCACCATCGAGCCTTCAAAGGAACGAGCCCAGCTCGACGGAGCAAGCTTGCCTCTTACCGGCGCGGAGTTGCGCATTCTCGAGTCACTGGCATCTCGCCCAGGCGAAATAGTCAGTCGCGAAGAACTGACACAAGTCGCGCTGGGACGTGAGTTAAGCCCCTACGACCGGGCGCTGGACACACACGTCAGTCATTTGCGGAACAAGCTGGGCAAGGCAAGCAGCCCGCCAATAGCCATCCGCAGTGTACGCGGCGCCGGTTATCGCCTGGTGATCGACTGACATGCGCTCTTTGTTCTGGAAACTATTCGGCGCATTCTGGCTGACGACACTGGCCATACTTGCGGTCAGCATCTTTATCAGTTTCAAGATAGCGGATGAACAGTCTCCCTATTCCTTCGCCGATCCACGCGAGATCGACCAACTGCTGCAGGCCATTTTGCAGCTTGAAGGTGTCGAGGGTCTTGAAGAGCATATTTCCGATCCTGACAATTTCCCGCCCGGGCAAACGGTGTATCTTATTGATAGCAATGGCAGAGACCTGCTTGATCGCCCGCTTCCTGAGCGCGTGCACAGCCGTGCCCGACGTATCTGGTCCTCGATTTCAGAACGTCGACGCGACCGGCGCGATTCGGATCGAAATTCGCGGCGGCTGCGTCAGTCTTTACTTGTCACGGCAGATGGCCGAATGCTGCTGGCCATGCCGGGACCCGCTCCGCGAGAGCGATTCGGATTTCTTCTCGCCGGCAGCGGCCGCTGGGCAGTACTCGGGCTGGCCGCGGCGATCAGCTTGTTGAGTTTCTGGTTGCTGAGCCGATCCCTCGCACGTCCAGTCGCCCGCATTTCAGAAACTGCCGCCCAGTTAGCGGCCGGCGACATGTCATCGCGCGTTGGTGAGAGCGCCTATACACGGGACGAAATCGGCCAGCTCGCCGCTCAGTTTGATCGGATGGCTGAAGAGCTCGACCAGCAGTCACGCACGCGCCTTGAGATGTTTCGCAACATCGCACACGAGCTGCGCGCACCTTTGACACGCCTGCAAATTGCGACTGAACTGCTGGAGCGAAAACCCGACAGCTCCCCTCAACAACTCGAACGCATTCGCTATGAAATAGAACGTGTCGAAGCGCTTGCTTCCCAGGTCCTTGCGCTTGCCCGTGCGGAGCGGCTCAGTGATGCTGCCGATTCCACTTCGCTAACTCAGGTCGTCAAACACATTATCTCGGATGCGGAATTTGAGGCGGATGCACGCAGTATCAAGATAGAGTTTCCAGATCCCGGCGCCGATACCATGATTAAGGGAAGCCCCGATGTTATTTCCAGCGCCGTTGAAAACGTCGTTCGTAACGCGATTCAGCACACTCCGTCCGGAGGTGAAGTATCGGTAACCATCAATGAAGGCGCTCCCGGTATCGTTACAGTTTCGGATGGCGGGCCCGGCGTTCCCGCCAAGGATTTGGACAAGATCTTTGAGCCGTTCTATCGCATTGATACGAACCGGCCCGGTGCCGGGATTGGATTGGCAATAACGAAGCGCGTACTTCAGCAATTGGGCGGCAAAGTGACGGCCGCCAACCGCCCTGGTGGAGGCCTTCAAATTACGATGCGCTTCCCGCCCGTTAAACGCATGCCCTAACGTTAAACGGTGTCAGGCGATCGGCGGCGGCGCTTCCGGATTTTTTTCGCGCTGTGTGCGCCATAGCCAGGTGTGCGTGGTCTGTACCGTTTTTTCCTCGACTTCGTAGCTGATCGAGACCATCCATGGCTTGTAATCCGGATCAAGCGCGGTGATTTCGGCGAGCAGCTCCTGGAGAAAGGTCGTCTCTATGGGTTGCTGGCGATTCGGCCAAATGCGAAATTTGACTCTGAGTATCTCTTTTCCCGCGTCGAGCCTGATGCGACCCTCGCTCGAAGGCGCGGTCAGGTTTATTCCGGGAAACTGCTGCTGCGACACGTTCATCTGACGCAATGTGGTCGCTTCAATAGCATTGCGATGCTCTTCGTCGCCGCGCAGCGTTACATCAACAATGCATCGAATGTAGCCGCGCGGGTAATTCGTGACATTGCTGATCGTTCGGTTGGGTATGAACACGACTGCGCCCATGGCGTCCTCGAGTTCAACAAATCGCATGGTGATAGCCTTGACCATTCCCGTCTGACCCGAAACCTGCACGAGGTCTCCAACATCAATGAGATCGGAGAAGATAAACGTCAGTCCCGTTACGACGTCCTGCACAATGCCCTGCGAGCCAAAACCAATTGCAAGCCCAACAACCGATGCGCTTGCGAGGTATGCCTTGAGCGAAACACCAAATTCTCGCAAGATCAATCCAAGTGCAAAGAAATAGAGCGTGAACACCACGGCACTTGTCGTCAGTGTCGCAATGGAGCGCAGTTTCTGATGGCGCTTTACCTGCCGGCTCACAGTCGCGGTGCTGGCCAACTGCCGAACCAGAATCACGACGAGGTGCGTCGCGATGGCAAGGCCGGCAAAGGCTGCGATCCGCCATAATAGATTCAGGCTGTTGATGCTTGTTAACAGATCATCCAAGACGGACATCCCTTCTGCGAGTGCTGCGATCGACTTTGCGTATTATCGTCTTCTCGGGACAATGACAGTACGCGCCGTCTCAGTATACCTCCTCGCCTTGCTCTACAAGAGAGACTCGAGGGCGGCCATGGGGTGGATTATGAGTACTGGCTGACGTGAGCTACGGGTGCTTGTTGGGGTCACTTTTCGACAAGCATTGCGAGCTCACATGCCATGGAAAGTACGTATTTTCCGTAACTTGGAAAGAACCATCAACTAGGAATACTCTGATAAGTCCGGCGTTCGCTGTACGCCGCCGGTTCCCAGAAACGGGTCGACGATAGAAGCAGGTCAGCGCCGCAACGGCGCCCAGCGATCGCAGACTTCACAGTCACTGGGAGAGGACAATGTTGAGCAAACGACTCAGCGCATTTTGTGCTGTGGCGCTCGGCTGCGCGCCACTTTTTTCTATGGCGGCCAATTTCGACGTTAACAATCCTACTGAATTTCAAACGGCACTCACCACGGCGCAAGCCAATAGCGAGAATGACACAATCAATGTTGCCGCGGGCAGCTACAACGTCTCGACCAACGGGACGCTGACTTATACGGCTGCAGAGGACGAGAACTTCGGATTGACTATAACCGGCAGCACTACGGCTCTTACCGAGCTCAATGGCCAAATGCAGGTACCAATACTCAGGATCGACTCGACCGCGGTGATCAATGACAGCGGCGTGTTCTTCGAAGTGCATTATCTGACCTTCCGCAATGGCAACGCCAGTAGTGCCCCCAACGATGACGGTGGGGCGTTGGCGATCATGACCGACGAGAATCAGCAGCCTAATGAACATGCGACGTTTGTTGCGATCAACGGCAGTGAGTTCTTTGACAACATTGCTACCGGTGACGGTGGCGCCGTGTATGTACGGGCGCATGCGGTGGAAGGAATGTACCTCAACGATCTGACATTCGATGGTAACGAAGCGGGAGGTGATGGTGGCTCTGCATCTGTGGCTGGCGGTGTGTTTACGACACCAATCGAACTCACCAATATTGATTTCTACAATGGCGTAGCGCAGGGCAACGGCGGCGGATTGGTCGTCGAAGGTTTTGATTCGGCCACGGCGAGTGAGGATCGTGCCAATAGTGTCAGGCTTTACGATATCCATTTTTATAACAATCAAAGCACGACCGGCGGCGGTGGTGGCGCTGACATCTCGGCGTTGACAACAATGATCGATACGGTCGGGGTCGTCGACAATCAGGCCCAGGAAGGCGGCGGCGTGCGAATCCGCCCAAGCTGGTCAAGTATCAACATGATCAACACCGGGTTTGCTGCCAATACGGCCAGTGAGGATGGTGGCGGCATGGCCATCAGGGAGTCGTTTTTCAATGAGCTCACTCTGACCAACAACACATTCATCGAGAATGTCGCAACTAACCGCGGCGGCGGCGCCTTCGTGTTGATTGATAGCTCAAGCAGCATCGCTTCAATCTACAACAACATCATTTACGGAAATACGGCGCAGCAAGGTACTGGTGATGACCTGTACGTGAACAACCGGTTCTTCAACGACATTGGTGCGCCCGTTGAACTGTTTCACAACGACATCACCGATTATGACGTAGGGCCTGTCGCACCCACTGGCGTTGCAACCAACATCAATGCAGCACCGTTGCTCGTCGACATGACACTTCGGCCAGTACCAGACCCGCGCCTGCAACCCGGTTCTCCGGCGATTGATGCCGGTGACAATAACGCCCCGGGCGCACCATTCGTTGATTTCGAGGGCGATGACCGGCCGTTCAATGACATTATCGATATCGGCATGGACGAGTTCACTGGTGAACAGGTACAAAATGCCGATTTGGGCGTCACCAAGACCGATTCCCCGGATCCGGTCACCGAAGGTGGCAACGTGACCTACACGATAGTCGTTACCAATAATGGCCCGGGCGACGCCACAAACGTGACGCTGACAGACACACTTGACGAACTCGTTGCATTCGTTTCAGCGACGCCGTCTCTGGGCACCTGTTCTGAGAGCACGGGCACAGTGACTTGTGCTATCGGGAGTCTCGCGAACGGTGCCACCGCAACCGTGACTGTCGTTGTCACCACACCTGATGTGGCGGAACCGATGCAGATCACTAACACGGTGACCGTTTCGGGCACCGAGACTGACCCTGTTGGCAGCAACGACAGTGCAACGGAACAGACAACAGTCGTACCCACAGGTCCGGCGATGGCGGACCTGGCCGTTACGAAGACGGCTACACCCGACCCGGTGCTGTCTGGCGGACCGCAACTGACCTACTCGATCACGGTATCCAACAACGGCCCGGACGACGCAACGAATGTGCTCCTCGTCGACACGCTGCCGGCCGGGGTTACCTTTGATACCGCTACTCCCAGTACAGGAGACTGCGATGAGATGGCAACAGATGGAGCAGTCACCTGCAGGCTCGGTAGTCTGGCAAGCGGTAACAATATGACCGTCACCGTGGTCGTTACACCGGAAACGGTCACTGAACCGACCGGCATTACAAATACGGCAACTGTCAGCGCAACGGAACAAGACCCGAACCTGGAGAACAATACGGCATCAGCATTCTCTACCGTGAATCCGCCGGGTGCCGACATGAGCGTTGTCACAAGCTCATCGTCTGGAACTCCATTGGTTAACGAACCCATCACGTTTGTTATGACGGTTACCAACAACGGACCCAGCGATAACACGGGTGTCGTTGTTACGGTGACATTGCCAGCTTTCGGAACGTTCGTATCGGGCACCATTGACCAGGGAGCCTGTGAGGTATCGGACGGATCGCTGATATGCACGATCGGAGATATGGCCGCAGGTGCGACCGTTAGTGGCTCCATTGTCGTCACGGCACCAAGCGAACCGGTGACGATAACGCTTACCGCCACAGTCGCCGCCGACGTAGCTGACCCGGTGATGGATAACAACACAGACTCTGAGGGTGTAACGGTGATTGACCAGATCGACCTGGTAATCCAGGGTACTAGCGAAGGGTCCGGTAGCATTGGTTGGCCGACTCTCTTGCTCCTGATTGCAGCAGCAACGTTTGCCGCGACTCGCAGGCATGCCAGGGCTGTTGGCCTGATTGGCATTATCTCGATCGGGTTGATACTGCCAGTGGGAGAGGTCCAGGCCGGCGATGACTGGTACCTCGGCACCAGCATTGGAGAAGCAGACCTTGATTACAGCGTCGGTGAGCTGCAACAGGATCTGGCAAGTCTCGGTTGGACCATCAACGACGTCAGCGTGAATAGCTCCGGTACAGCCTGGAAAGCCTATGGTGGTTTCGCGCTCAACGAGTTCTTTGCCTTCGAAGTCGGGTATGCCGACCTGGGCAAAGTCGTTACGCAATACAGCACATCCATTTCGCCGAACGACATAGACGCGATTCTGGATGACACGTACAGCGTCCATCCCATATCAGGGCGACGGCTGGTTTGGCGCGGTCGTATTGAGATGGCCCGTCAATCCCGACGTGATTACTCTGCATGTAAGAACAGGCGCGTTTTCCTGGAAGTCGGATCTCGATGTCCGCGTCATCAGCGGCGGGATCGGCAGTGTCGACGGCAGCAAAAGCGGCACCGACTTGATGTACGGGTTCGGGCTGGAATGGCATATCGATCCGGCCTGGTCACTTGTCGCCGAGTGGGAACGCTACGAGCTGAATGAGTGGCTCGACGTCCCATCGATTGGTGTGAAGATCAGCTTCTGAAGCACCTCGGGGACATTCCCGAATCGGCAGGCTGAAACGCTTGCCCCGCGGAATGTCCCCTCTTTATCGTTCCAGGCGCATCAGGCTAACCGCAACGCCGAGCTACGATCGCTTCGTGGGTCAGGTATTCTACAGTCTGGTAACAGACCACGGATCGCTGATGGCGAAAAAACTGAAAAACGAGAAAGAGCTGCTGAAGGTGGCGCTCGAGATGGTCCTGGAAGATGCAATGAAACGGGGGGTAGTGGAAATCGAGCCGACCGACTCCCACGACCTCAAGACACAATACGTCTACCGTCTCCTTGTGCATGACAAGAAGATCAGTCCGCTACCCAATGGGCAGGAATCGTTGCCGAAGATCCGGCACCGTCTTGCTATGTGGGTAACGCACGAGCTGCCCGAGGGCCACGAACTACTGAAGCTGAGCGCACCACCCTGACCGGACGCCAGTGTCGAGGCTATGTACTCATCGATAATCCGCTCCAGGATGTCGAGCGGTACGGCACCATTTTTCAACACGACATCGTGGAAATCCCGAAGATCGAACTGATCCCCCAGGCTGTCCATCGCCTTCTGGCGCAGGTCGAGGATCTTCATCATGCCCACCTTGTAGGCCGTGGCCTGTCCCGGCATCACAATATAACGTTCAATCTCGGACACGACATCGCTCTCGGCCATGCCGGTGTTCGCCTGCATGTAGTCGATGGCCTCCTCCCGCGTCCAGCGCTGGTGATGGATGCCCGTATCGACGACCAGGCGCACGGCCCGGAATAACTCGGCGCCCAGGCGGCCGATGTTGTCGGCCGGCGTCGGCATCAGTCCCTGCTCCCACGCCACGCGCTCTGCATAGAGCGCCCAGCCCTCTACGTAAGCCGTGAATAGTGAGAAACGACGCAGCAACGGCATGCCCTCCAGTTCCATGGCGATAGCTACCTGGAAGTGGTGTCCGGGAATGCCCTCGTGGACTGCCAGGGTCCGCATGCCGAATTTGGGGGTCGCCTTGATATCGTAGAGGTTCGCGTAGAAACGTCCCGGCCGGGTTCCGTCGAGTGCAGGCTGTTCGTAGTACGCTCCCGGCGCTGTCTCTTCCTTGAACTCTGGAATACGCACGACTTCGAGGCCCGCTTTCGGACGGATGTTGAATACTCCGTCCAGATTCGCGTTGAACTCGTCAAGCATCGTCTGGTAGTCCTCGAGTATCTGCGCCCGACCCTCGTCGCTGTCCTCATAATAGAACTCGGGCTTCGACGAGTAAGCGTCCATGGCCTCAGTGTAGCCCTGCGAAATATCGATACCTTCCGCCGCAAAGATCTCCAGCATCTCAGCCTGAATTCGCGCCACCTCGGACAACCCGGTCTGGTGAATCTCGTCGGCGGTATAGTTCGTTGTCGTAAACAGTCGCAACGCCAGCGTATATGCCGCCGGCCCGTCCGGCAGGTGCCAGTAACCATCCTCTTCACCGGCTTTCGCTTCCAGCTCGCTGAAGTAGTTGATGAACAAATCGTAGGCCGGATAAATAGTGTCGTTGATCGACGTCTCCACGCGATCCAGGATGTCTCCGGCCTGCGCTTCGTCGATGTCCTCGGCCTCATCCATCTTCTTGGCCAGCGACGTATACAAAATATTCTCCTGCGCTGGCGTCGCCACAAATTCCCGCATCTGGTTGAGGACGCGATCGATGACGAAACGTGGCGGGATGATTCCCTTGCCTTCCCGAATCTTGAGGCCGAGCAGGTACTGCTCGTGCTTGCGGGGTAACTCGCTCATGCGCGAGAGATAGTTCTCCGCATCTTCAAGCGAGTGAACCTGGTGGCTCGAATCCATGAAGCTGGGAAACGCGCTCTGGATTCCGCCCATCTGATTGGCCGGGTAGGTGTGATAGCGAAACGGCTCTACGTCAGCCAGCATACCCGCGAGGTACTGCGTGATCTCCTTGCTGAGTCGCTCGTTGGCATCGAGGTCTTCGTCGTCATACTGGCTCAGCCCTTCGCCATAGGCTCTCATTTCAGCAAAGAACTCGTCCGTCCGGTCCGGATGGACGTCATCGAGATGTGCATTGTGGCCATTGATGCCCATGGACTCGAGAAAGCCCAGCGACGTCAGTGTCTCCGGGTCCTGAAAAGCCACCTTGACCGGGGTGCGATCCAGATACGCACGGAACATGAACGGCTTGTCAGCGTACCACTCGTGCGCGGCAAACGAGCCTCCGCCCACCAGGATGACCAGCACCAGGATACCGGTCCACTTGAAGATTTTGCGAAGCATGTGTCTTCCTTTCGACGAGCGAGTATTCGAGGCCAGACATTATACTGATGCAGGCGGTATTCATTTACACTTCCTCTATGTCACTACGCCATCGACCACTGTTTCTCCTTCTCTGCCTGACTTTGATCGCCGGTTGCGCAACCACCTTGCCTGACGATGCGCCAAAACAGGTACTGATCCCCTTGCTGTATGCAACCGACCGAAATGTCGACCTGTCCGACGACGCGTCTTCGTTCTATGGCAGCGATCGGGGCGAATTGAGTTTTGGCATGGCGACCGTCGCACTGAGCCCCAGGAAAGAAGGCGACTCGCCATTTGCCGACTGGTCGCGCTGGCAGCCGCGCAGTGACGCCGCATACAACCGTAACGAGCTACTGACCGTGGCCCCACTCGATCCTGGATCATTTAATAATCGACTGGGTCGATCCGTGATCTTGTACGTTCACGGCTTCCGGCGCGATTTCGATATCACTGCTATGGACCTGGCACTCGTCGTCTACGAAGCGGATCTGCGCAGCGTGCCGGTGTTTTTCAGCTGGCCGTCCGGAAACTCGGTCCTCGGTTATGCCGGCGATACAACGAACGCACGCTGGGCAACCAATGACCTGCGCGACACATTAAAGCTCCTGCTAAACCAGCCATCGGTGGATACCGTACACATTGCCGCGCATAGTCTCGGCGGCAATGGACTGCTGGATGCACTCGAGCGTTTGTCGCAAGACGATGAGGCGCGCATCGATAAAATCGGCGAAGTGATCCTCGCGTCGCCGGATATCGACACGGGGTTATTTCGACGCGAATACCTGCCCATGCTGCGCCGCGTTGGCAGACGAACCACGTTATATATCACCGAGAACGACGTGCCCCTGCAGGCGTCCCAGAGGGTCAACAGGAACGATCGACTTGGCGATGCAAGCACCGAAATCTTCATCGAAGAAGGCATCGAAACCGTCGTCTTTTCCGATGTGGTGACGTTTATGAACAGCCATGACGCCATCGTGGAAATTGGCAACGTGCAGGCCGACCTGCACTACCTCCTGGAAGACCGGCTCGGCGCCAGCGAGCGCCCGACCCTTGAGGCCGTTGATACCGAGGACGGACGATACTGGCGAGCCCGGCCTTTTCCTGCTCAGTGAACCTTCGGGTCACGAAGTCCCGTGAGCTCCCAGCGGCCCAGTGAAATGGGAATGCTATCGATCGCATTCAGCTGGTCGAAGAAATCCTTCAGCCGGAACTCCTCGTCGCGCTGCTCAACCTGCCAGGCATAGTCCTTCAGGGTCTCGTCCAGCAGGTACTTGCCGGTCACGTAGCTCGTTCCATACCCGGGCTGCCGCAGATACAGGTGCTGCTCGAACTTCACAAGATCTTCCTCGGTCTTCATCCAGCCACGCGGCGTCCACTCGATATGCAGACCACCGGCCTCTTCCATGGTCATCTCATTGGCATGTGCATACAGCGAGCCGAGACCTCGTGCCGCACGCTGCGCCAGCATAATCCAGACAAGCTCCCTGGAACGCGGGCTGTCGTCGTATAGCCCGGCGTTCATGAAGATCTCCTCGACAGCTGTCGCAGTGCCTTCATTGCGGCTGTCAAAGATGTTGTAGAGCAACGCGCCTTGCCGGACCGGGCTCGCGTGCGGCTCCAGATCCATACGCGCAAGCTCGAACCAGTGGTAGAAATGTGTGAAGAGCGGCGCCGGATCGTAGTGCGCGGTTATCCAGAAGAAGTTGCGACGCTCCTGGGGCACGAATGCGCCGGCATGTTCGCGCAGCGCGGGCTCCATGTAGTCGGCGATCGTGACGATTTCCTTGCGCTCCAGGAATTCCATGATCCTCCGAATGGCGTCACTCGCCATCTCGTCATACTCTTCCGGCGAACTCGCGGCGACCATTGGCGGCAACTCGCGATTGCGTTGTTCTTCCAGCTTGAGCATCGACCACGCTCGCGCCAGCTCGCGCTGCATCAGCCGAACCTCGTCTTCCCAGGTCATTGGCACGAGGTGCACGTTGTTCAGGTACCACGTGTAGTTCTCTTTGCCGAGGCCCGATGGCCCTGTCTTTGATTTCGCCTCTGATTCCAGCCAGGCGACCAGTTCGTCGGTGGCGACAATGCTTCTCTCTATGACGTCCTTCAGTGCATCACTCGCCGAATCATCGACCCTGGTCTTTGAGTTCACGCAGCGTAGCGCCCTGACCACGAATGTCTCGTATTCCCGCAATCCATAGCTCACGCGCATTACCGGTGAGGTTCTTCTTGCGCTTGCTTCATCAAGGGTGGCACAACGCCCAGCTCCGCCGTCAACCGCTGCTCTTGTGAATCGGACAGCGGGAAGTCGTAGGCCCAGAGCTCGACGAGCGCGTGGTGTGTTGGGCCTTCGTGTCCGGGCACATCGCTGCGGTATGTCCAGACGGTGTTATAGAAAGCGGGGTCGCGCGCCCATGGCTTGAGAATGCGCTCGTTGAAGTCGTAGCCATTCATCTCGGCACGCACCAGGTGCCAGTCCACCTGCTGTGGAATCGGCCATTGGTCTGTCTCGAATGCCTGCAGACGAGCTTGCAGAGCCTCGAAGTCGCCGCGCCTGGCCGCGAATTGCTCCGCAGTGTAATCAGGTGCGCCATCTGTCATCGGCGGTGATTCAAACTCTCGCCAGTCGGCAAACAGGGTGAGCAAATCGTCGTAGCTGAGTGACGCTGCGACGCCACTCCCCGACATGAGAATCAGGCAGACAGTTGCCAGTACTTTCAGCGTTTTCATCCGACCTGTTTTACAGCAAGACGAGCCCCAAAGCGACGTCAGCTCACTGGCTGCTTGTGTGCGCGGATAAAAAAACGGCGAGACAATCCGAAGATTGCCTCGCCGCGTATTTCAGTCAGGTTTCGCTACAGGCTGATCTTCAGATCAACATAGTAGTAGCGACCCCAGTCGCGGTGCGCATCCTGGGCAAACCCATACGATGAGTCCGCAAGCGGCGCACGTTCGTCTGTCAGGTTATTAAGGCCAAGGCGAATCCGCATATCCGTATCACCGATATCAAACGCGTAATCGAACTTGGCGTTGTACGTCGTCATTGACGGAATCCGGAAAGCAGCGCCGCTAGCACAGAATCTGGTCGAATCCGCCGATCTTGAACCCCTGAACCGAGGCGGCCCAGTCGCCTTTCACGCCACGCAACACTCGCAGAATGACGTTCATCCTGGTTGCCATCGATACCGAGCAGGTCGCCCAGGCCCCTGAGCGGGTAGACGATGGTCGGATCAGCTTCCTGTGCAGCCAGCACGGCCGTTGACAGCTCGCCGGATGCCGTCTGCTCAAACTTCCCGTAGAACGAGCCGTTGTAGCGGAGATCGAACATGCCTATCGCGGTTTCGAAGTTGTAGTAGATACCGACATCAACGCCCTCGAGGCGTCGAGTATCGAGGTTCGTATACGTGTCCGTTACAAAATCGACCTCACCGACACGGACACAACCCAGCCGCCAGGTAGCCATCAATCAGGTCGGTATCGGCCGGGTCGAACGGCAGAGCGGACAACTTCGGGGTTACCCACGACGCTTCCACAATTCGACGTACCCGCCTGCAGCCGCAGTACCAGGTCGTAGAGAATATGATTCTCTTCGCCGAAGAGACCGACGGTGCCGTCCTTTTCGATCGTCCAGTAGTCGGCGGTCAGTGTCAGGTTCTGGAACGGTTCGAACACGATACCGAACGACGTATTGGTAGACTCTTCAGCTACGAGCGTCGTACTGCCGGTCGCCTGGCGCTGGATGGCGTAGTCGCAGTCCTCGGCCAGCGTTCCCTGGTCCTCTCCGTAAAAACAGACGTAGTCGTTCAGGGTATTGGAACGCGCCACAAACGCTTCGTTGATCGTTATGAGGTTTGGCGCACGGAATGCTTCCGACCACGATCCGCGGAAGAGCAGGGACTCGAGCGGACGCAAACCAAATGCCACCTTGCCAACGCCGGTGCTGCCGATGTCATCGAAGTCTTCGAATCGGTAGGCAAGCTGGACATCCAGCGTCTCGTGCAGCGGTACCTGCAATTCGGCAAACAGAGAGTTCGTCGTCCGGTCGCCGGCACCATCCGGTGTCGGGCTCGAATTGACGACATCCGATGTCAGAGGATAGGTATCCCCTTCAAAATCGGTGAAGTTGATGGTCCCGTCCAGGCGTGGATCACGATCATCGTCGTAGGTCTTCCCGGCGGTACTCGTAACCTGCCACGAAACCAACCGGGCCGGCCGGCATTTCGAACAGCTCCGCTCGCGAGACCTTAGCGTCCCACGACGTGAGTGTCGTTTCGCCTTTGCGGTATACGTCGATCAATGCGCGCTCGAGATTTGAATCAACGCCGCCACTGAACGGGTTGTAAGCCGCCGGGGTTGGATCAAACAGTGCCTCCGTAAGCAGGGTGTTCGAGAGTCGATTGTGCGTAACGTCTTCGCGCGTTGCCTTTGAATAGACGAACGCGGATTCCCAGTCCCAGTCGCGGACGGAGCCGCGCAGGCCGCTCAGCACACGGTATGCGTCACCGTCGTTATCTACGATTCGGGGATACTCGGCAAAACGGTAGAAATCCATCCGCAACTCGTAGCCACCCGCCGGCACGTCGGTACCGATGATTGCGTCCGGAAGGCGATTTGGCGAACCAACCGGTGCCAAACGGATTGTAGTAGTTCTCGGCGCCGACACGGAGCGTTACGGCGCCCAGGTCGACCGCTGGTGCGTTCAGGCGATTCGTCTTGGAGTCGTAGAAGTAGAAGTCACTGAAAAACTCGAGGCCGGAATCAAACTCATGATTGAGGTAGCCGTAGATCGTCGTGCGCTCCAGCTCCGACAGGAGGTCGCGATTGTCGTTGAGGTTGTAACGAATCGTTCCCTGGCCGTCTTCGTGCAGACAGGTGCCGTAGCCGAGGTCAAAAACCGGCGCGCTCGCATTTGCTTGGTTGTTCGCGCATCGCGCGTCCCCGATCGGGTAGATCTCGAATTCGCCCAGATTATCGACCAGCTCATTCTGGCGCAGGCTGTGGGAACTGCCGACACTCGAGACGATATCGAACTGACCCCACAGGGAGTTCGCGCTGTCGTTCCTGAACTGCGTGTTCGTCGCGTAGATCGCATTCGGGTCGCTCGGATCGAGCCCTTCGAAGCGATAACGGAAATCCGAATTGGCCCAGCGCGGGTCGTCCTGTGCGTTCACGCGGTCGCGTTCATAATGCCGGGCAAAGACGCCGACATGGGTCGCCCCACCATTGAAACTCTTGCCCCACTCGATCGACAGTGCATTGTCATTACGCGGCAGGTTGTCATAGTCCGTGACGCGTCCCCGAATCGTGAAGCCTTCGAAGTCGTTCTTGAGCACGGTGTTGAGAACACCGGCAACGGCGTCTGCGCCGTAAATAGCGGAAGCGCCGTCGCGCAGGACCTCGACACGCTCCACACCGTAGACCGGGATGTGATTCGAGTTCACCGAGTTAACGGGAACGAAGCTGCCTCCGACCTCTTCAGTCTGGTAGGTCGCCATGTTCACCATGCGTCGTCCGTTCAGCAGCACGAGCGTGTTACCTGTGCCGAGGTTACGCATGTTGATTGCGCCAACATCGCCACGCGCCGCGTTCACGCCGCCGGCTGTGTCCGTCTCACTGAAGTAGTTCTGGCCAAGCTCGGGAATCATGTCGATGAGTTCATCGCCCGATTCGATACCCATGATCTCGATGTCTTCCGAGCTGAAGACCGAGACTGCCAGTGCGTCAGAAATCTTGGCGCCCTTGATCTGGGTACCTGTGACCGTGATCTCGTCAACGACCTCATCTTCATCTTCCTGGGCCAGGGTTATTCCTGAACTCAAAAACAAGACTGTCGTTGCCGAGAGCAGACCTGTCCGCAACAGATCGTATTTATTGTTCTTCATTACCTCTCCCCCGATAGGATTCCGATACCGCATTACGCAGCACTTTTTTAAAACTATCAATCCCCGGATACCGTCGCCAATAGCAACGTTTCCGGGCCCCATAGACCAAGGTTATACTAGATGAAAAGGAGCCGCCATGCGCCTGCGACAGATCGAAGTGTTTCATGCCGTCTATTCGAACGGCTCGATGACCAATGCGGCCGCAAAGCTCAATGTTTCCCAGCCTTCGGTATCCAAGGTGCTCGCTCACGCGGAGCAGCAGCTGGGCTATCGGCTGTTCGACCGTGTCAAAGGTAAGCTGATCCCGACGCCTGAGGCACACCAGCTGTTCAAGCACGTTCGCGACGTCTACGAGGATGTCGACCGGCTACGGCATGTCGCCCAGAACCTCAAGGCAAGCAGCGCCGGCCGTATTCGCGTGGCCGGCACCCCGGCATTTGGCCTCGAAATCCTGCCACGAGCCATTGCGACGTTTCGCGAACAACACCCGGATGCGGTCTTTGAGATCGAAACCCTGCATCTCGATGAGATACATCATGCCTTGCAGGAGTCCCGCATCGATGTCGGCCTGGCATTTGATCCGCCAGGGCATCCCGGCATCCGGCAGAAGCGACTGGCCCGTGCCCGCTTTCTGGTACTCGCGCCCGTCGCATCGGACTTCGAGGGCAGAGCGTCCGTGTCGATTGACGAGCTCAGGGGCCGGCCTTTTATTGGACTGAACGGTCGCGGCCCGCTGGGACGGCTGCTGTCGAAGTGCCTTGAGTCCATCGATGTCGAGCCCAATGTGGTTGCGTGGACGGAGACCTACCATATCGCCAGGGCGCTCGTAGCTTCGGGGGCGGGAATCACGATCGCCGATGAAATTACGGCCCGGTCCGCCGTTGGTGGCGATGTCGTCAGGATACCGCTCGAGCCAGCGATCAGGTTCGACGTGACCTTATTGCAGCTGGCAGACATGCCACTGTCTCTTGCGACGAAACGATTTGCCGCGCACCTCGGCAAATTGATGAAGGAAGTGCTGCCCGACACCTAGTCGCCGGTCCATAGCCCAAAGCTATAGGTGCCGGAACAATGGTCATTTGAGCGTTCGGCAGACCGCTCAGTACTATCGACGACAGATCCTGCAAGGAAGTTCGGATGCACGTTGTCGTCCTGGGTGCCGGTGTTGTCGGCGTCACCACTGCTTATTACCTGTCACAGCTTGGCTGCGAAGTGACCGTCGTCGATCGTGCGAGCGAAGTCGGCGACGGCGCGAGTTTCGCCAACGCGGGGCAGCTCTCCTATAGTTTTACCGATGCCCTCGCCAAGCCAGAGTTCCTGGCACACCTACCGGCACTGGTGCTGGGCCGCGATTCCGGCTCGCGGGTGCGCCTGTCTCCCGAACTGGTCGCCTGGGGTATGCGCTTTGTCGGCCAGTGCACAAGGAAACACGCGCAGGAAAACACGCTGGCCGTACTGAAGATGGCTATGCGCTCCGCCGAGCTTCTCGCCGAAATTCGCGAAAAATTACCGTTCGATTTCTGGCATCGCCGCGCGGGCAAGCTGGTGCTCCTCTCCACCCAGGCCGAACTTGAGGGCGCGAAGGCGAACGTGGAGCTGAAGCAAGCGCACGGTTGCGACGTGCGAATTCTGTCGCGATCTGAAGCGGTATCCGTCGAACCGACGCTGGAGCATGTCAGTGAAGACATCCCCGGAGCCGTGTACTCAGGAAGCGATGAGGTTGCTGACTCGCAGAAGTTTACGGCGGGCCTCAGAGACTGGCTCGAGGCAAATGCCTCCGTGGATTTTCGGCTGTCGTCCAATGCCACGAAGCTCGTCGCACGCGATGGCCGAACGCATGCCGTCGTCGTCGACGCTGACACGTTAGAGGCCGATGCGTTCGTTGTCTGCACCGGTGCGTGGAGTCATGAGCTGCTACGGACTGTGGGAATCAACCCGCACGTATTTCCCGTCCGCGGCTACAGCATCACGCTGCCGCCGGGCGAGGCCGCGCCATCGGTCAGCATGACAGCGCTCAAGTACCGGATGGTCTACAGCCGTCTCAACGGGCTGATACGCATCGCCGGTTTTGCCGACTTCAGGGGCTTCGATACGAGCACGGACGGAAAAAGGACGCAGCTCCTGCTTGACCTTGCACGACGCTACGCGCCGCTGGCAGCCGAGTATGAGGCGGAAGACATCAAACCCTGGGGAGGCTTTCGGCCGATGACCCCGAACGGCCAGCCACGGGTGGGTCAAACCCGATCAAGGGGTTTGTACGTCAACACCGGTCACGGCATGTTGGGCTGGACGCTTGCCTGTGCCACCGGATACGACGCTGCCCAGGCGATTACACGGGTTCACTGATCCCACCAACTCCTGATATGGTTTTGCCATGATCAAACGACTGATAACGCAGGTGGTCGAGTCGATCTCGGTATCCACCACAACGGTAACCGAGCCGGTCGCGCGCGAAGAAGCAATACGCATGGCAACCGCGGTCCTCATGATTGACGTCGCACGCGCCGATCACGTTTTTGAAGACAGTGAATTCGATCGCGTTCTGAAACTCATGGAGCAGCACTTCGGTCTGACGACGGAGCAGGCAGCCAGCCTCGTAAACGTCGCCGATGAACAAGCCGAAGACCTGGTATCTCTGTACGAGTTCACGCAGCTGCTGCACAACAATCTCAATGAAGCAGAGAAGGCGAAGATCGTCGGGCTGCTATGGCAGATAGCGTACGCGGACGGTCAGCTGGACAAGTACGAGGATTCGCTCGTTTTGAAAATCAGCGACCTGCTACACGTCAGTCGTGGTCGCGTCATGCGGCTCAAGCACGACTCCCGGCCAGCCTGATCGCAGGTTCAGGTCGCGCTGCGGGAACGGAATTTCGATACCGTGCTCTCTGAGCTTCGTCTCCAGCGCCCATAAATAGGCCGCACGGGTACGCGTCGGCCGACGCGCACCTTCGCGATTTACCCAAACCGTCAGCAGGAAGTTCAGGCTGCTGTCGCCAAAATCCACGAGCCAGACATCAGGACGGCGCCGCTTTATGTGGGTGAGCGTATAGGGCACTTCCTCGGCGGCTTCAATGGCCGCTTGACGCACGACTTCCTTGTCGCTGCCGTAGGCCACGCCGAACGGGATGCGTACACGCAGCACGCGTTCGCCCAGCGTCCAGTTGGTCAGCCGCGTCGTTACAAACTCCGAGTTTGGTACGACGATATCGATATTGTCGTTGGTGTTAATCAACGTGCTACGTACGTTGATCGCCTTGACCGTGCCCGTGAGTCCCGTGTCCAGTTCAATGTAGTCGCCGACTCGCAGCGTGTGTTCGAACAGGATGATCAGGCCGGATACGAAGTTGCTGACGATGGATTGCAGACCAAAACCAATACCAACGGACAGCGCACCTGCGACGAGCGCCAGGCTACTTAAATTAAGTCCAATGGATGACAGCGCAATGAACAACGCAATGATGATAATCGTGTAGTGCGAGAGGCGGCTCAGCGTGTACAGGGATGCCTGGGTCCCGGTCGAGTCCCTGTCACTGACACGCCTGATCGCATAACGAATACCTCGTGACAACAGGAACGCAACAAGCAGGATCATCAGAACCCGGAATATATCGCTGCCGGTAACCGGTGTTTCGCTAACATGAAAGAGCGTCACGTCGGCCAGGCCTTTGACGCGCTGATAGGCGGCCTGAATATATCGGCTGGTTGACTGGAACCAGGACGACAGCGCTCCGGATGATTCCGCAACGGCACTATCGACAACCGACGAGAGCAGCTCGAGGTCCGCGGCGGCGGCTTCGACTTCACCAATATGCGCCAGCGTGCTTTGCACTATGGCCAGACGCTGGTCCAGCAATCGTCGTGAGGCGCGATTAAGCCCGGTCTGGTTGGTCGTTTGTACAGCAAGCAATTCGTCCTGACTGTCCTGCTGCCATTCCGGAACATTGAGCGGTGCGGTTCGAACGAGCTGCGACCAGGAGAGGGCCTGCTCCTGCAGTTCGTCCATGTCCGAGTCAGTATCCAGTTGCAGTTCGGTCCACCAGCGACGCGCCTGGCTCTTGGCCAGTTCAAGGTCGCTAATAGCGACTGCAACTTCTGCGTCGATCAGTTTTTGCTGCAGCAATCGCTGCTGCGAACGGCCATCAGGCGCTTCAAGGTCCAGTGACGAGGCTTGAAGTTCGGCCGTGCGCAGCGCTTCCCGAGCAGTGTCGGCGGCCGCCTGTTTGATGCCAACCATCTCGATCAGGCCTTCAAGACTCACCTGGTCCGGCCGGATCGCCAGGTTTTCGCTGGCAAACACAACGCGTTCCGCCGTTGCATTGGCATACGAGGTGGCGCGTTCGAGGCTCTGCGTGAGCAAGCGTAAGCGGCTCGCGGAGATCGCTTGTGCCGAGCGTGTCTGCATCAGGCGCAATCCCGCGATAATCTTCTCATCACCTGCGGCTGCGTCTACGTATTCCTTGAATGCCTGGTCACGGCGCCGGGTCGCGCCACCCAGGACTCGCTGTTCGCGTTCGACCTCCAGCCTTTCCCGTGTCGCGCCGTCACGCGCGGCGCGTGACACCGCCGCGAGTCTCAGCATCTCGTCCAGCGAATAACTGATTTGCGCTTGCGGTAATGCCTGCAATTCGAGTTCGTCATCACCGAGCAACGCGAGGTAGGCAGACAGGTTGTCTCGCACCGCGCCCAGCAGCGATTGCCCGGTCTCAACATTGCTTGCCTGCAGGCTCGCGATGTCTTCTTCCGCGGCAGCGAGGAAGGCAGAGACGCGGGGCTCGATCTCGTCGCGAGAACCTTCGAAGTAGGACCAGGCGTCGGCTTCAATCCGGGACAGTTCCAGCACCGCCGGAGCCATGTCGCTCTCGGCCTCCTGTGCGGAGGCATTAGCCAGGAGCGCAGTGCCGAGCAGCACCGAAAAAACGCGCATCGTAAGGGAAATCTTCATTGGCACCGGACTATAACTGCTGCGGGCGGCATTGCCAGCAAATGCTGGAGAGTCTCATCACGCCCGATTCTACTAAAGTAGTCGTTACTAATTTAGTTAATTCTTATTGCCTCTTGGCAGGTGGGTGCACCTTTGAGAGCGTCGGGCTAGTCCGACGATACCGGCGAACTGGCCACATCAACTTCACCCGGGCGGCGCGAGCGACGCAGAAGCACGCGTACGCCCCACCCGCAGGAGGCCAACCCGAGTAACACACCCACTACCAGGAACTTGCTGTTCACCTCAATGCCGAGATAGACCCCGAGGATCACAAGAAGCAGGCCAATTGAGAGCCAGTAATACGGTGCGCGCTCGTAGACAGAATTCGGTAGGTACATAGCTAAGCCTTAAGTATTCATTGCTGCCTAGCGGCAGAGGTCGTCTTTCTGGGCGCGGGTTTCTGCGATGGTCTTCGCAGCATCTTCCTTGCTCAGGAATTCACGTTTGCCATCCGCACCGGTCTTGTAGAGTCGGGGCGCATTGACGTAGGAGTCGTATATCTCAGTCGCGCGTTTGCAGTAGTAGGCCTCCGCTTTTTCACGCTCAGCACGGTCTTCCGCAGTTTCGCCCGGCAGATACCCGGTCGAGCCAGCGTCGTCGTTCGCCTTAACCTGGTCGAGCGAACCACTCGAAACCCAGACCAGTACGACCGCGACCGCATCTTCGTGATCCGGTGTATCGCTATAGTGCACATCGCCACTCTCATCAACCCAGGTATAGATCGCGGTCTTCGTATCGACAAAATGCGTCTTGCCACCGGCATCGACCCAACTCCACACGTCGGCGTCGGCCACGGACACGAGGCCAAAAACAATTACCAGTACGGCAATGAGACTTTTCATGCGTGTGCTCCCTAAGAAGCCGCAGTATGGTGGTAATTCACGGCAAATCCTTTGACTGAAGTCACAAAACGGGTCCGTGCCACCCAAATTATGGGGGCCTTTACGAATTGTCGCCCGAACCGACATAAGACCGTGCACAGTTCACAAAAGCGCCTTCAGATCCGGCCCGTTTGATCGCAAACCAGACTTGAGTCTCATCGCCCAGACCGCGTAACGACTACGATTGCGTCGTGGTTGTCGGTAATTCGTGACACCCGAAAATATCGACTCCACAGCAATGCTTATCTGGACATTTGAGATGCGAAGAGAAAACGGATTTACGCTTATCGAGCTGATGATAGCGGTTGGGCTTACAGGCCTGCTGCTGTCCATGGCTGTGCCCGCACTCGACATATTCGTATCCAACGCTCGCCAGACCGGAGCGATCAACGACTTCGTATCTTCCATTCACCAGGCTCGCAGCACGGCGGTAACAACCAACACGCGCGTCACGATTTGTCCCAGCTCCGGCGGCACCAACTGCGAAGCCGTTGGCTGGAATGAAGGCTGGATTGTTTTCTCCGACCCAAATAGTGATCGCTCGGTCGACGTTGGCGAAAGGATCATTGCCACGGCCGGGTCGATCGATGGTCTCACGATCCAGTCTGCCGAGTTCGGCACGTTCCTGATGTATCGCCCGAACGGACGCGTGATGAACGCCTCCCTTAATGGCAGCTCCGGCTCGTTCACGGTCTGCGACGGCCGGGGCGCCGACAACGCAAAGGTCATGATCCTCGACCTCTCGGGCCGCCCGCGCCTCAGCAAGACAATGGTCGACGGCAGCTCACCGTCGTGCTCCTAGGATTCAACATGTCGACTCGCATCACACAACGTGGTTTTTCGCTGATCGAACTGCTGATTGCCCTTATTGTCTTTAGCGTCGGCCTGCTTGCCGTGGCCGGCCTGCAAACGGTATCCAAGCAGTCAAACTTCGAAGCACTGCAACGCACCGCTGCTTCCCAGATTGCGCATGGGCTTCTCGAAGATATGCGCGTCAATGGCGACGCCATTAACGTCTACCTTGCTGCCGGCGAACTGGGTGGTGGAAACCGTGGGGCCGAGCCCGCACCCAACTGCTCGGGCACAGCCATTTGCAACTCCGCACAAAAAGCGTCCCTTGACCTGTGGTTCTGGGAGCAGATGCTCGACGGTAACCTGGAGATGAGCGGTAACACCGGAGCCGGTGGCCTCGTAATGCCGACAATGTGTGTGGACGGTCCTGCCTTCGGTGGCGCTGGAATCTACACGGTCACAATCGCGTGGCGCGGATCAGCGTCGCTGAGTAACGGCAATGTCAGCGCTTGTGGCACAGCTGGCGGCAACTACGGCGCCAACAACGAGTTCCGCCGCATCATGCAAATCCCAACCTACATTGATCCGACCCAATGAGTCTTATCCTGATGACGAATACGCCAAAAAAATTCCAGGCTGGCTTCTCCGTTGTGGAACTGATGATCGCGATGCTCCTGTCGATGGCATTGGCCGGCGCCATCATCTCCGTCTTCGTAAACAACAGCTACAGCTTCAAACAGGACGAGAATGTCGGGCGCATGCAGGACGATGCGCGTTACGCGTTACGCGAAATTGCCTTCGACCTCAGCATGGCCGGTCACTACGCGGATCTGCATATTCCGAGCACGGTGTCCTATGACGGTGGCCTGACCATCGGCCAGGACTGCGGACCCGCCGGTCAGGTCAACTGGATGTACCGGACAACAGAGGCCGGCACCGGCAACAGCCTGTCGCTCATGGCGATCGACAATGCAACGAGTGCGACGGCCGCGGCTGCTCACTCCTGCTTCGCCGGTGGTGAGGTTCTGGACGGCACAGATATCGTGTCTATCAAACGCGTTGCCGGCGCCGCGGCCGGTGTGCTGTCCGCCGATGGGGCATACCTGCGGACGAACGGCACGGTGGGCGTCCTGTTCAGTGGTGTGGTTCCAACGGCACCGCCGGTTACGGTTGCGCTGCCGCGCGCTGATTGGGCGTTCCGACCGAGCATCTACTACATCCGCCCGTTCGCCAATACTCCGGGGGACAACATCCCGACCTTGTGCCGCAAGGCGCTGAGCGCTGCCGGCCCGGGCATGACGACCGAGTGCATTGCGACCGGTATCGAGAACCTGCAGATCGAGTACGGCATTGATACAACGGAAGATGGTCACCCGAACGTGTACATAACCAATCCGACGCTGGCACAGATGCAAACCGTGTCGCAGCTCGGATCTTTATCGTTTCCCGCACGACCGAGATCGACACTCGCTACACGAACACGAAAACTTACTCGGTCAGTAACTCGCCGGATCTCGTGCCAGGCGACAGCTTTCACCGCCGGGTGTTCTCGACCAGCGTGTCGATCCAGAACATTCGCACCATGAACATGATGGGCTTCTAGTATGAAAAATTCCTACTTGATATCGAGACACAGACAGGGTGGCGCGATTCTCGTCGTCGCACTGATGTTCCTTGTTGCAATTACCTTATTCACGATCTCGTCAATGCGGTCCAGCAACATCGGCCTGTTCATGGCGCAGAACGAGGAGTCCCGTGTTGCAGCCACTCAGGCCGCGCAGGCACTGGCCGATGCGATCGTTGCCAGCCCTGCGTCCACGCCGGTTGTTGGTCAAACGGGTTACACCGCATGTACGGCGGGTGAAACAGGCTGTAACCGCAATGACCTGCCTGTCACCAACGCGATTCTGGCGAGCGCTATTGCGAACGACCATATTAGCGCGCGCGTCGAGAGGATCGGCACCATTTTCCGTCCACCGCCGCGCGTGGTCGAAACCAGCATCGATAAATTCAGCAGCGCTTCATTTCGCGTTATCACGACGTATGACCGAACAGACGAAGGGCTCGGCCACGAACAGGTTACCGAAGGTGTCCTCGTTCTTGTGCCGAAGCTATAGATTTCATTGAGTAGAGATACCGGTATGTATATCAAGCCACTGAAAGCCGCACTGACGACATCGTTAGCTGCATTGATTCTGACGATTGGATCCGCTCATGCCGACGACACCGATGTCTACATGAATCCGGGTGCCGGCCTGCCAGCCGGCAGCGAGCCCATGGTCATGTTCTCGATCGACTATCGCCCGAACCTGGGCTCTACGGCCTGTAACGGCAATGAGTGTGACACGCTCATCAATGAAGGCTACATGCCCCTGCAGGCGTCGTACACATTCTTCGACGTCCTGAAAGGCGCGCTGCGCAAGGTCTTTGATCCACTGGAAGGCGTTCGCGTCGGCCTGATGCTCAATCACGACAATAACAACAACTGCGAAGGCTTCGGCCGTACCCGTTGCAGCAACGGCGGCTATATCGCGATGGGCTTCGACTCCTTCGTCAAGGGCGACGCCAACGGTGCCAAGGCACGATTCCATACACTAATTGACTCCATGCCGACGCCAAAAGGCAACACCAGTCATTCCTACCAGGGCAAGGAACTCTTTTTCGAGTTCTTCCGCTACCTGACCGGACAGGGCGTGTACAACGCCCACAATGGTTACAGTGACTATGGGTCGGACTTCAAGACAAACCTCGACGTCGATGATCCCGCGATCTCCTGGGATACGACCATCGAGCAGGGCGCCAAGACCAAGCCCAGCTACGTCACTCCAATCAGCGCGGCCGGTGCATGTTCGAAGATCTACACGGTCAATTTCATGTTCCAGGTTTCAAACCAGGAAGATGACTCAGATGATGCCATTGAGGCATCCGTGGCGTCGGGTGGCTTCGGCTCATCGCAGCGGCAGTTCCCTGACGTCGTTCAGTACCTGAATGATGCCGACCTGGCCGACGGCAACTATGGCTCGGCCCCGAACATCGATGACAAACAGAATGTCGTCTCCTATTTCGTTGTTGACGGCAGCAAGGTCAACACGACGACGCGCGGCTACGCGCGCGCTGGCGGCACCGGCGTTCCCCTGGTCCTGTCCGAGAACCCCGATGAACTCGTCGCGACGCTGCAGGAGATTTTCAAACAGATCCTGAGTGTCAGCACCACCTTCGTTGCGGCGTCGGTTCCTGTGAACGTCTTCAACCGCGCCGAGATTACAGACAATGTTTACATCGCCCTGTTCCAGGTAGACGGCACAGGCACGGCCGTACTGGGTGGGCAACGTCAAGAAACTCAAGCTCGCTGGTGCCAACGATTCGACGGCCGATGCGCGCTTTAGTCGACGCGACTGGAACACCTGCGATCGCTGCAGACGGTCGAATACGGTTTGACGCGCTAACCAGCTGGACGGTCTCAGGCGCACTGCCGCCGCCCGATCTCGATGAGGGCGAAGTCGCCGGGCGTGACGGGCGAGTTGTGGCTCGCGGCGGTGCCGGCCAGCGCATTCCTGGCTTCATGTCGGGCAGCCCGCAGGAAGCGAACGGTCTTGGCGGACGCACGATCTATTACGACCTGACAACCTCCTCGCTGGCCAACCTCAACGTTGACCTTATTACAGCAGCGAACCTGCAGTCCGAATTCAACGCAGCCACGGTCACGGAGTCCGCCGAACTCATCGCCTACGCGCGCGGCCTGGACATCGATGACCTCGATGGCGACGGTACAACGGACGAGCCGCGGGAATGGATCTTCGGTGACGCCCTGCACTCCCGACCGCTGCCTTTAAACTACGGTTCAATTGGCGGCTATTCGAACCCCGGTAACCCGGCAATTTATCTCGCGGTAGCGTCGAACGACGGCATGTTACGCATGATCCGCAATACCACCGGCGGTGGCGCGGAAAGTGGCCAGGAAGTCTGGGCGTTCATGCCGCGTCGTGCCATGCCGGCACAGAGCATCCTGCGTGCGAATGGCACAGGGATGACGCATCCGTATACCGTCGACGGCGCGCCCGTTGCGTTCATGCTTGACGTGAATCAGGACGGTTCAATCATTGCGAGCGACGGTGACAAGGTCTATCTCTACGTCGGCATGCGGCGCGGTGGCAAGGCCTACTACGCCTTCGATATTACGAACCCCGAGACGCCAAATCTCATGTGGACGATTGATAAGGGCGGCGATTTCGCCGAACTTGGTTACACGTTCTCCAATCCCCGTGTCGGTCTCGTCAATACGCCGAGCGGTCCGACCCCGGTCATCATGTTTGCCGGGGGCTACGATCTGAACAAGGATAGCCGCGGCGCAGTGGGCACTGATGATTCGGAAGGCAATGCCATCTACGTTGTCAACGCCGTGAACGGCCAGCTGATCTGGAAGGCCATTCGTGGCAGCGGCGGTGCGGGTTCGACTGTATTCGAACACGCTCGCCTGACCGACAGCATTCCCTCCACGCTGTCAGTGGGTGATACCGACGGTGATGGCTTCACTGATCGCATCGTCGTTGGCGATACCGGCGGCAACGTCTGGCGCGCGGACATTCACGGCACGGACACGTCGCTCTGGAAGCTGACGCAGCTCGCATCCCTCGGCCGCCATGCGACGGGCGGGATCGTGAACGACCGGCGATTCTTCCATCGGCCTGATCTTGTTCCAAGCAAGGACAGTGATGGCATGTTCGACGCCGTTGTGATCGGCTCCGGTAACCGCCCGGACCCGCTCGACAAGGGTGGCCTGACCTCCAACTACGCATTCATGATCAAGGACCGGCACACAGCGCCTGGCAGCGGTGTGGACGAGAACATCCTGGTATCGCAGCTGGGCGACGTCACGAGCAACTGCCTGCAATCGTCAAGCCCCTGCTCGATCGACCTGAGTAAAGGCTGGGCCCTGATGCTGACAGAACCTGGTGAGAAGGTACTCGCGACGGCGCTCACGATTACCGGCAAGACATTTTTCACGACCTATCTGCCGAGGTCCGGCGCTGGCGCAACTGCCTGTGCGCCGAGCGAAGGTGCGGGCCGTCTGTACGCCGTCGCACTGCAGGATGCCACCGCAGTCATTAACTACGATACGAGTGACGATGACCCAAGCAATCCGGACCAGCCGCACTCCGATTCGGACAGGAGTGTAGAGCTCCAGTCGCTGGGCATTCCTGCCGAGGTGGTATCGGTACCGCCTAATAAGATCCTGCGACCCGACCTGCAGATCGATAATCTGGATGCAACCACTCGCTGGCGTACCTTCTGGCACCTGGCCGAAGACGAGGATCTGTAACAACAATGAAGAATTCACTCACGCCAAACCCGCGCCGTCAGTTCGGCATCACACTGATCGAGCTGATGGTGGTCGTCGCGATCATCGCTATCATTTCAGCGTTCGCGTATCCGTCCTACCAGCGATACGTCATCAAGGCCAAGCGGACGGTAGCCCAGAACACCTTGCTGCAGATCGCCGACAGGCAGCAGCAGTTCTTTATGGACAACAAGCGCTTTACCGCGGACCTGACGGAACTCGGCTTTCCGGCCGATCCTCACGTGGTGGACGATGACGGCAACACGACGGTCGCCGGCGATTCACAGGCCGTCTACTCGTTGTCGCTATCGAACGTAACAGCAACGACCTGGACGATAACGGCTGCACCCCTGAACGGTCAGCTCAGCCGCGACTCTTACTGTGGCAGCCTGTCTGTTACCCACGCAGGCACAAAGGGGAAAACGGGCGCTTCGGACAATTGCTGGTAGGTAAGACCTAGAGGGCCGCCATTACACGTTGCAGGCGGCCTTTGACCTCCTGCGCGAGCGGCGTTACGCCAGGATCCTTGACCAGCGCCAGGACGCTCACCGGATCCATGAAATCGACATGGACCTTACCGTCCGCATCTTCGCGCACCAGCACGTTGCACGGTAGCAGCAGACCGATGTCATCGACGGCCGAAATGGCCTGGTAGGCGAGCGCCGGGTTGCAGGCGCCGAGGATTCGGTAGCCGGGCATATCCTTGTCGAGCTTCGCTTTCATCTTGGCGGCAACGTCGATATCCGACAAAACGCCAAAACCTTCTTTTTCAAGCTCCGCCGTTACTTTCTGGATGGCGCCATCAAAGGATTCCTCGACAATTTTGCCGAAGCCGAATTCTGAACTCATGATTTACTCCCCGGACGCGCAGTCTGCGGATCCGCAATAGATATCGTGCAGGAGATTGATTACCCGGTCGGTAGGCCCTGCATTCAATGAATAATAAATGGTCTGTGACTCGCGGCGCGTATCAACCAGGCCTTGCTGGCGCAGCCGTGCGAGCTGTTGCGAGAGGGCTGACTGGCTCAGGGGCACCATCGTATTCAGCTCGCTGACTGACCGCTCTCCTTCGGCCAGCAAACACAGGACCATCAGCCGGCTTTCGTTGCCGAGCGCTTTCATCAGGCCGGCTGCGTCCGCAGCGTGCAGCTGCATATCGCTGGCCGGACTCGTCTTGCTGTCTCTGACGTTCATAGGCTCCTAATATAAGGAATATTATATTAGAAGTCCATAATTTAGCGTTTACTGGATTATCAGGGGTTGCTCGATAGCGTCGACGGCCTTGCGCTGGAATTCGGCAAATTCGCGATAATCCTCCGGAGCGAAGCGGTCCCCGGAAGCCGAGTAGTCAAACTGAATCTGCCAGCCCCCGCTCTCGCGGCTGACTTCACGACGCCAGCTGCCGAACTTCGACTCCCCAACATTCGGTTTGCTGACCGCTTCATCGAGACGCAGTCCCGACGGCACCTTGACTGACGTTACGGCGCTCAGTCGCAGCGGGAAGAAATGCTCGAATGGAAAACGGCGATCGGCGACGCGATCGAATTCAAGGTAGTAGCCCTCGAGAAACCCCGGCAGATCGAAGGAACCGTCATTGTCGACGGGCAAGGTGTAGCGAATCTCGACGATCAGGTCGTAGCCCGCATCGAAGATATTGTCGACGAAGTACTCTGTCAGCTCCGCATCCGAATACCGCGTAGCGACCCAGCGCTGCAACGATGCCTGCATTTCCGAGGTTTCGATGGTGCGCAGCTGGCCGCGCAGGTCCGCAGCCTGGTAACCCGTGAAGCGGGCCGTCTCGGTCACATCCATATAGCCATCGCCACGCGGCTCGACGACGCGCTCCAGATCGATACCTGTCAGACTCGACTCGTACTCTGGTATCTGCATCAGCTCTGGCGTCTCGCCGAGCTCCAGTGCGAAATTGCCCGCCATGGACCGGGGTGCGAGCTGCCCGAGACGCAGGTCCTTGTCGGTCGAATCGATAAAAACCCGGCCCTGCCCGGTATTCACCGCAACGATCATATGATCGAACTGATCGGTGTTCGGCAGGCCAGGCAAAACCTGTTGGTTAAGGTTCACGAGCGCGAGCGACGCATCGAAGCCGGACGACTTCAGCAGCGAGTACAGGAGCACCGCGTGATCCTTACAGTCACCGTAGCGGTCGCGCATTGTTTCGCGGGCCGTCTTCGGTATATAGGCGCGACGGCCGAACTCGATGGCCTCGTAGCGAATCTCGTCCTGCACATAGGCGCTCAGGATCTCGATCCTGCGCGCCGGGCTGTCCACGCCTTCGATCAGTCGCTGCGCGCGATCCGCCACCTTCGACGCATCGAGCTTGTCCTCGATCTTGCCGAGATATTCGATACCGGCGTCGGCCCAGCTTGCGTTGACGGTGCCGAGCTGAACCCAGGGCAGGATCTGGTCAACGTATGGCTGCAGAGGCTCCCAGCGAAACGCGACGGGCTGCTGCACTTCGAAAACGAGTGACTTGCCGGTAGTACGTGGCGCCTGCATACCGCTGAGCTGGTACTTGAGCTGATCGTGCTTACCGTTGACAAAAAGGGCGCTGTATTCGATCGGGCGATCACTCGACAGGTACTCCGTCTCGAGCGGGAAGGTGCCATCGGCTACCGACGATCGCTTGGTAACGATCGCCTCAATAACGGTGCCCGGTGCCAGGCTGGGTACCGGCAGGTGCACCGTCTTCTCGGTGCTGGCCTCGTACCCGGATTCGCTGTTCGTAATGTAATAGGTGTTCAGATCACCCTCGGCGATCACCTCGCCTTTTGCATCGCGCACGACAAGACTGTTGACGTACAACTGCTCGTAACTCGGATCGAAGTCGAACTCGAGCGTGCTGAACTGCGTGACGCCGTTATCGTCGAGAACGCGAATCTTTCGATAGCGACTCTTGCGCAGGATATCGCTGCCATCGAAATCGTAGCCGGTTGCGCGCATGAGGAACACGGCACCATAGCCCTCATGAGTGCTGCCGAGATCGGACGCGTCGAAAATGCGCTGCAGCTGCTTCGGCATCGCAACCGCCTTGATCTCCTGGCTGATCGTGGTCGTATCGCCTTCGCCCAGCATGTGGTCGATAGCGTCGAGGTATTCCTTGATCGTGGTGTTGGCCGGGGAGAATTTGAGGGCCTCCTCAAAGGACTCCTGCGCCTTGCGGTAGGAGCGCAACTGGAATTCAGCGTCGCCCTTGTAATAGTAGCTCTGCAGCGAACGATAGCCTTTCGCGATCAGCTCGTCGGCGATCTTCAGGATTTCTGCCGGTCGGCCGGCCTGGTCCAGGATCGACATGCGCTCATAAGCCAGGTCTATGTTGAACGGCCGTCCGGCAGCCAGGTTCTCGAGAATCGCCAGCGCCTCGTCATAGCGCTCGCGACGTGTCAACAATTCCACCCGTAACGTCTGGGTAGCGTCATCCACCTGGTCCGCCGTGTACCTCGCAAATACGCGATCCAGGTCGTCCCAGCGACCGGCATCGGCGAGCATCTTCATGTACGCCGAGAAGTCGTCATTGTCACGATAGTCCGTGGCAAACAGGTCGTCATAGATGCTCATCGCTTTCGCAACGTCATTGGTCTGGTACGCCAGCCAGGCGTCCCAGCTTTGAACGACCTGGTTAGCGGCGAACGGCTCCATCCGCGGCACGATCCATTCCGCGGCTTCTGCAAACGCGTCGATCTCGACGAGCGCGCGGACAGCGTTGACCACGTATGCCTCGTCATCGGGCACCAGTGAACTGGCCTGCGCGAAGTAATTAAACGCATCACGGTACGCGCGCGCCTCGTAGTAATGCAGTCCGTAGGCGTTCACGAGATAGGCATTTACGACGCGCTCCGCCTGATTCCGGTACTCGCCTCGCAGAGCGCCTGGTTCACCCGTAATTTCGAAGTCCTTCCAGATCGTCTCCAGGTCTTTCTTTATCGTCCGCCCGTCTTCGGCACCCCAGGCCGCCAGCGTGTAGGAGCAATGGTCGTTGGCGACGATCCACTGGTAATAGAGGTACATCTCGCCGTCGGATTCCTCGCGTCCCAGGAACAACTTGCCCGTCGCACCGTCTTTCTTAATATCCTGTTCATCGAAAATGAACGGCGACGGATAATCCTCGCCGAACTGCTGCATCATGACGCGGTAAATTGCGTTATCCGTGGGCCGCGTGCCTTCCCAGCACGCCGGCATTACGACCACCCCATAGTCGCGGGTTGCGAGCGCACCGAAATCAGCACCTGCATTGGTCTCACGCAGGTCAGTCCAGGCGTACCAGCCTCGATCTCGTGCCCTGAAACGGTAGCCAAACGTTGCCGAGCGATAGTCCCGGACGTCATCGTTTGATACGACGACCTGCTGGTTTTTTTCGGGATCGACCAGGGAGAAACCGGCGAGCACGGAGTCCGCCTCGGCACGGACAACCTCGTCGTCCTCTCCCGAGGCAAAGGTCAGCAACTGATACGCGCGCGGCCCGTCAACATAAGCCGATATGACGTAGGTGATCGGCACCGAAGCAGCCTTGGCATAGACGAACTTCTGGAACACCTGCATGCCGCGCTCATCGCGCAGGCCGATATCAGTATGCCCTTTGAACTCGTTACCGCCTTCGCCGGCGAGCTTTTCCTGCATCGTAATCAACACAAGATCGGCGTACGCCTCCGCGCTTATTGACGTACCCAGGTCTTCAACGACGACCAGCGAGAATGCATTCGGCTTGAATCGGATCGCCGCGAAACTGGCGTCGGGAACCTGGTCCGAGAAGTCGATATAGGTATAGGCCTCGCCACCGAGATCCAGCTTATAGTTCAGCGCCTCGTGCTCGAAGACCTCGACCCGCTGTCCGGCCCTGGTGGCGTAATCGTCGAGGCCCTGGGCTGCGACGAGTGGGGCGAAACAGAGCAAACAGAGGATCGATGTCTTGAAAATATTCATGAGCGCTGATTGTAACGGCAGCCGAACAGGGAGAGATACCAATCAGTTCTCATACTGCCCTTTAGGGCGCTTTGTTGTTATATAATCGCCCGCCTCAGCCGGACGCCCTGTCCGGCTGAAACTCTTTAATTCAAGCTCCGGAGCAGTAAGTTGAGTCGGGACCAGAAATTTTTTGACATGTATTCCCTCGTTATCGGTGTACTTGCCGCGATCGCACTCGCGATTCTCGTGCTGGCCATGAAGATGTCCGATCTGACGCAGGGCGTTTACACACGCGACACTGCGGAGTACCAGGCCGCCATCGCAGAGAGCATCGCCCCGGTTGGCAAGGTGTACCTGCCCGGTGAGGAAGGCGAAGCCAGTGGCCCGGTCGTCGCGGCCACCGTTGAGCCGGAACCGGTTGCAGCAGCTATGACCGGACCGCAGGTCTACAACTCAGCCTGTAACGCATGCCACGGCCTTGGTGTCGCCGGCGCACCGAAGGTCGGTGACGCAGCACAATGGACCGATCGTATTGCCCAGGGAATGGACGTCCTGGTCCGGCACGCGATTGAGGGTTACCAGGGCACCGCCGGCTACATGCCGGCCAAGGGTGCCCGACTGGACCTGTCCGACGAAGAAGTGGCTAACGCGGTCGACTACATGGTCTCCGAATCGTCCTAAGGCCGTCTGTCAAGACACCGTAGAGATAGCGCCTCCGCAACATGCGGGGACGCTATTTTTCTATCCCCGGCCAGATCTGCAATCGTCCGCGACACGCGCAGGACACGCTGGTGCGCGCGTGCCGACAGGTTGAAGCGCTCTGCAGCACTTTCGAGCAGCGACCAGCACCGGTCATCGATCTCACACACGGCGGCAAGCTTCTTTCCCTCCAGCCGGGCATTCGCCACGCCAGAGCGCTCGATCTGCTGGCGCCAACCATGAGCGACACGTGCCGCCACTGTGGCGCTGTTTTCGCCGTCAGGGTCACCGTCGCGAAGCATCTCGGTAGACGGCCGCATTACCTCGACATGCAGGTCGATGCGATCGAGCAACGGTCCTGAGATCTTGTTCCGGTAACTCACCACACGGTCGCCGCTGCAGCGACAGTCGGACTTGCTGTCGCCGAGGTACCCGCAGGGACAGGGATTCATCGCGGCAACAAGCTGGAAGCGCGCCGGAAATTCCGCCTGCATACCGGCTCGTGCAATCGTAATGGAACCCGTCTCCATCGGCTCTCTGAGAGCCTCAAGGACATTGCGATTGAATTCCGGGAGTTCATCCAGAAACAGAACGCCGTTGTGCGCGCGGGAAATCTCGCCGGGACTGAGCGTTGGCCCACCCCCGACGAGCGCGGCAGCCGATGCCGTGTGGTGTGGCGCACGGAATGGTCGCCTGCGCCACTGCGCTGCAATGGTCGGCATACCGGCGATAGATTTGACGGCCGCCGTTTCGAGCGCTTCCTTCTTTGACATGGGTGGCAGCAGGCCCGGTAGTCGCCGCGACAGCATGCTCTTGCCAGTCCCGGGAGGACCGATCAGCAGCAGGTTGTGATTGCCCGCCGCCGCTATCTCCAAAGCACGCTTCGCGTGTTGCTGGCCTTTCACGTCGGCAAGGTCCGGAGAATGGCACGCACCGGACTCCGGTTTCGCGGGCCGTGCGAGATCGATCCGTTCCCGACCTGCAAGGTGCGCAGTAACTTCAAGCAGCGACGCTGCCGGAACGACGGCCGCGCCAGAGAGGGCGACTTCGGGCGCATTGTCTCGCGGCACAATGACACTGCGGCCGGACTCATGAGCCTTGAGCACAGCGGGCAGCAAGCCTGAAACGGGTCGCAATTCTCCGTTCAGGGCAAGTTCGCCGTAGCACTCAACATCATTAAGGGCGGCCAGGGGAAACTGCTGGCGAGCGGCAAGGATGCCCAGTGCGATAGGCAGGTCGTAGCGGCCGCCCGCCTTGCGCATCTCGGCAGGACCAAGGCTGATGGTGATGCGCTGTTGTGGAAACTCAAAGCCAGAGCTCATGAGCGCGCCACGGACCCTGTCCTTGCTCTCGCGAACCGCGGTTTCGGCCATGCCCACGATGGTAAAAGCAGGCAGCCCGCCCGAGAGGAAGACCTCGATCGTGACGGGGGGCGCCGCCGTTCCGTACTGAGCACGGCAGTGGAGAATCGCGAGACTCATCAGGCCCTCCTTGGCCAAATAAACAACAGTAGGAGGGCCTTCAGGCCCGAATTGACCTTCAGGCCCGAATTCGCGGCTGACGCCGCCCTACTCCAGTTTTTCCAGTCGAGCTTCCAGTGCTTCGAGTTTCTCGCGCGTTTTCGCCAGCACCGCTTCCTGTACCTCGAACTCTTCGCGGGTGACCAGGTCGAGCCTGGCAAGTGAGGCACTCAGAACCGAACGGAAATTGCTCTCGAGGTCCTCGCGTACCGACCGCAGTCCTTCCGGCACGGCCTCGGCCAGTTTCCTGGCAATATTTTCGATGGATTCGTCAGTCATGACGAAGTGATACCTGAGCCTTCATCAAAAGGCCAGTCGCACTTTCCGTGGACTTTCGCCACAAAGTCCGGGTCCGAAATGGAGCATTGCCGGCAATTCATGCACCAGCCCGGTGCATGCTCTTTTTTGTGGTTCATGCAACGCGTTGAAAAACCAGCGAATCGGAAAACTGGCACAGAACCTGCTCTATGGGGGGTGACGCAAGTAACTCACCTATCTTTTGGAGCAGGAACAATGAAATTTGTAAAAACAGGTCTGGCACTGATACTTCTAGCGGGCACGGCACAGGCTGACTTCACAGCCAATGTCGGCTGGGCAAGTGACTACTATTTCCGCGGCATTTTGCAGTCACCGACCTCGCCGAGCGGCGGTCTCGACTACGAGTCCAACGGCTTCTACGTCGGCACCTGGGCGGCTGATGTCTACGACGGACTGGAGGTTGATGGCTACTTCGGCTATGGCGGAGAGGCTGGTGACTTCAGCTACAGCATCGGCTACACCGGCTATTTCTACACGGGTGACTTTGACGACACCTACCAGGAAATCAACCTGGGTGGCGGATACGGCATCGCCACCGTCGATGTCGCCATTGGTCAATACGACAACTTCACCGGCCCAACGCTCGACTACACGTACTACGCGCTGACCCTCGAAAAAGACGGCTTCTACGGCAAGTACGCCGGTTTCTCGCAGGATTTTTCCGGTGACTATATCGAACTCGGCTACGGCACCACTGTTGCTGAACTCGACGTGGGCCTGGCGCTGCTGTTTGCCGACAAGGACCTGAGTATCACAGGCGACTCCAACGAATCCCTCGTCTTCACCATCGGCAAGACATTCGACATCAAGTAATCGATTAACCGGGCGGCCCCGGCCGCCCGTTTTTTACACAGGGGAATAAGCATGAAGATGATTACGGCGATTATTAAGCCGTTCAAACTGGACGACGTTCGCGAGGCCGTCGCCGATATCGGTATTCAGGGAATAACCGTTACCGAAGTGAAGGGCTTCGGCCGCCAGCGCGGCCACACGGAACTGTACCGCGGCGCAGAGTATGTCGTGGACTTCCTGCCGAAGGCCAAGATCGAGCTTGCCGTCGCTGACGACGTAGCCGAGCAGGTCATTGAGGCCATCGCCAACACGGCGCGCACCGGCAAGATTGGTGACGGAAAGATCTTCGTCACGGACCTGGCACAGGCCATTCGCATTCGTACCGGCGAGACCGGTAGCGAAGCCGTTTAAGGACAGGGAGAAATAATCGTGGAAGACATTCAAGTAGCAGCGCAGGTCACAGAACTCGCCTACGCGCTGGACACATTCTATTTTCTGGTGATGGGTGCGCTCGTCATGTGGATGGCGGCGGGCTTCACCATGCTCGAAGCCGGTCTCGTGCGCGCCAAGAACACGGCAGAGATTCTCACCAAGAACGTTGGCCTGTATTCAATTGCCTGCATCATGTACATGCTCTGCGGTTACTAGCATCATGTATCCGGGCGGCTTCGAAGGCGGCGTATTCCAAAGCCTCGGTACAATCGGTACGTGGTCTTTTGACCTCCAGCGATAACACGGCTGCAGACGTCGTCGCGAGCGGTGGCGACACCTACTACTCGGGCCTGTCGGACTTCTTCTTCCAGGTCGTCTTCGTGGCCACCGCCATGTCGATCGTCTCGGGTGCTGTTGCCGAACGTATGAAGCTCTGGTCGTTCTTCGCCTTCGCCGTTGTTCTCACCGGTTTCATCTACCCGGTGCAGGGTTTCTGGAAGTGGGGCGACGGTTTTCTTCAGGAAGCGGGTTTTCTCGACTTTGCCGGTTCAGGTGTCGTGCATCTCTGTGGTGCCGCCGCAGCGTTCGCGGGCGTCCTGTTGCTCGGTGCTCGTAAGGGCAAGTACGGCAAGGATGGTCGAATTAATGCGATCCCCGGCTCCAACCTGCCCCTCGCAGCATTAGGTACCCTCGTCCTGTGGCTCGGCTGGTTCGGCTTCAACGGCGGCTCGCAACTTGTCGTATCTGACGTTGAAAATTCGAATGCCGTTGCCCTGATCTTCGTCAATACCAACATGGCTGCCGCCGGTGGCCTGATCGCGGCCCTGTTGCTGGCACGCTTCTGGTTCGGCAAGGCAGATCTCACGATGGCGCTCAACGGTGCGTTGGCCGGTCTTGTCGCGATTACCGCCGAACCGCTGACACCAGAACCCCTAACTGCAACGTTTATCGGTGCGGTCGGTGGTCTGCTCGTGGTCAGCGCCATCGTGACGCTCGATAAACTGAAGATCGACGACCCGGTCGGTGCCATTTCAGTCCACGGTGTTGTCGGTATCTGGGGTTTGCTTGCCGTATGCATTACAAACCAAGAAGCAACGCTGGGTGGCAGCTGACTCGGTATCGCCTCGATCTTCGCCTGGGTATTCGCGGCGAGCTTCCTGGTCTGGTTCATCCTCAAGAAGACCGTGGGTATCCGGGTCTCCGAGGAGGAGGAATACGAGGGCGTCGATATCGGAGAATGTGGTCTCGAAGCCTACCCGGAATTCACCTCAGCCGAGTAATTCCCCCATCGGGGTGTCACCTGATTTGCCATAAGTGCAATGAAGGTGATGCCCCGATCCTTGCGTCAATTTTGAATTCCCCCTCAAAAAGCAAGGACTTAGCGGGCCGCAAGGCCCGCTTTTCTTTTTGCTATCGTGCAAAATTCCACATTTCGCTGTGATCGCGTTCACACCAAATTCAGCCCCTTCATGGTCTAATATTTTTACCGCTCCAATGTACAACCCAACGGCACGAGCGTGCCAGGAAGGACCACGATGAAAGGCAAACGACTAGCTCTCTCTTGCGCGGTAGTCGCACTGACCATCGCCAGCGGTGCTGTGGCTAACGAAATCTACAAGTGGACGGACGAAGACGGCAATGTGCATTACGAAGATCGCCCGACCGGTGCCGCTACGGAAGAACGCCTTTACATGACGTACAGCCGCACTGACAGCAATGCGGTACAGCAACGCGTCAAGGCGCGTGTTGATGCGAGGACAGCTCGCGAAGACGCGCGGGCCGCAGCCGCAGAGTCTCAGAAAGAAGCCGCGGATAGCGCGGCCGTTGCCGCCGAGCGCGCGCAAAAATGCGAAAATTCACGCGCACGTCTCGAAAGCTACCTGCAGGCACGTCGTGTATATCGCACCGACGAGAACGGCGAACGCGTCTACCTCGACGAAGAGCAGCGCCAGGAAGCACGCCAGAAGGCTGAAGAACAAGTCTCGAAATTCTGCTCCTGATCGGATCCGGAAGTCGTCCGAGCGACGCGCGCTCCCGGGCGTTACAATGCCCGCATCGTTTGAAGGAGCGCGTGCATGACGGCTGCACCGGACTCAACCAGCCAGGACACCCAGGTATACCTGCCTGATTTTTGCGCAGCGGGCACGCTGTTCATTGTCCTGCTCGTCGCTGAGCTCGTTGCCATTGTCCTGACGCTGGCTGCAGATACGGGGGATGGGCAATTCCTGATCCTCCTTTCCAAGACATCGTTCTTCGTCCTGTGGCTGGCCCTCCTGGGCTCGGCCATCATGTGCCAGTTACGCCGCCGCCTTGAGCGCGCTGGCAAGACCCGGGCATTTGTCATTAGCTTCCTGGTGCTTGAGCTCATGTCGCTGGTCGTCGCCGAGCTGGCCTGGCAACTGCCCTGGCGTCTTACCGGCGCATCCATCATCGACAGCTCGCACCTGTATTTCCTGCTCCACACGTTTGCCATCAGCTCAATCATCATCGCCATGGCGATGCGTTATCTTTATATCTCCAGTGAGTGGCGACGCAGCATTGTTCTCGAGGCGCAGGCGCGCATCAGCGCACTGCAGGCGCTGATCCGCCCGCATTTCCTGTTCAACAGCATGAACACCATTGCGTCCCTGACCCGCACCGACCCGCAGCAGGCCGAGGAAGCGGTTGAAGACCTGTCGGACCTGCTGCGTGCCAGCCTGTCGACCACTCGGGACCGGACAAGCCTCAAAGAAGAGCTCGAAATCACCGCGATCTACCAGCGCATTGAGAAATTGCGGCTCGGGGATCGCCTGCAGATTCGCTGGGACATCGATGAGCTGCCGATGCGTGCCCGAATTCCAAGTCTGACCATCCAGCCGCTGGTCGAGAACGCTATCTACCACGGCATTGAGTTGCTCCCCGAAGGCGGCGAGATCCTGATCTCCGGCAAACGGGACGGTCGTTACCTGCAAATCACCGTGTCCAATCCTGTCGCGCCGGGTAAGTCGCGCGCCAAAATTGGCAATAACATGGCCATGAGCAACATCCGGCAGCGTTTCGAGCTCGCCTACGGCAAGCGCGCCTCGGTTGAAATCGACAATAGCGACAACCGCTTTGTCGTAGCCCTGCGCTTCCCCGTCGATGAGGATGCACAATGAAGGTCCTGATCGTCGACGACGAAAAACCTGCGCGCGACCGCTTGCGGCAGATCCTTGCTGATGAAGACGGTTACGATGTTGTGGGCGAAGCCGGTAACGGCATTGACGCCCTTGATGTTGCCGGCCGTGTGTCACCCGACATCGTTCTCCTCGATATCCGCATGCCCGGCATGGACGGCATAGAAACCGCACACCATCTCAATTCGATGGACACCCCACCTGCCGTGGTGTTCACGACCGCCTATGACGAGTACGCAATCGATGCGTTCGAAGCGCGGGCCATCGGCTACGTTCTGAAACCTGTGCGCCGCTCACGGCTGACAGGGGCCCTGGAACAGGCAACACGCCTTGTTGGCAGCGCGCTGACTGCAGCCGCCGCGGAAGCGCACCTCGACATGCAGCGCAGGCATGTCTGCGCACACGCGCACGGTGAGCTCAAGCTGATCCCGGTGGACGAGATCACATCCCTCATCGCAGACCAGAAATACGTTTCGGTAGACCACGATAACGGTCATGACCTTATTGATGATTCACTGAAGTCACTGGAGGCCGAGTTCGGCGACCGCTTTGTGCGCATCCATCGCGGCGCGCTGATTGCTGTCGCGCGAATCGACCGTATTGAAAGAAATGCCGAGGGCAAGAGCCGTGTCGTCCTGCGAGACCACTCGCAAGTCGAGGACAAAGAGCTGATAATCAGCCGCCGGCATGTTGCCGAAGTAAAGCGCCGCCTTAAAGAATCATGAATATCCGCATTGCCACCCGCAAGTCTGCCCTCGCCCTGTGGCAGGCAGAACATGTCGCCGCCCTGCTCACCGAAATGCCCGAGGTCGACGCCGTCGAACTGGTTCCACTATCGACTCGGGGCGACGAGATCCTCGATCGCAGCCTGCAGAAGATCGGCGGCAAGGGTCTGTTCATCAAGGAACTCGAGGTCGCGATGCAGGCCGGCGCGGCGGACATCGCCGTCCACTCCATGAAAGATGTGCCCGCCGAGATGCCCGCAGGCTTTTGCCTCGCGGCCATGCTCGAGCGAGCCAATCATGCCGATGCGCTGGTGTCGCCGAATGGCGAGCAGCTGTCTGATCTGCCACAAGGTGCCCTGATTGGCAGTTCCAGCCTGCGGCGCCAGGCCCAGTTAAAGATGATGCGCCCCGACCTGCGCATCGAACCGCTGCGCGGCAACGTCAACACACGACTCGCCAAGCTCGACAACGGTGACTACGACGCGATCATTCTCGCGGCGGCCGGTCTCGAGCGTCTCAGGTTCGACGACCGTATCAGCCAGCTGTTCATTCCCGACGAAATGCTGCCGGCAGCGGCACAGGGCGTTGTTGGCATTGAGTGCCTCGAGGAAGCGACCGAACTTCGTGCTGTGCTGGCGCAGCTCAATCATGCGACCTCGATACAGACGACCCTGGCGGAACGGGCCATCGCACGCGTGCTGGAAGCCAGCTGCCAGTCGCCGGTCGCAACCTACGCGGTCATCGACGAAGACTTGCTGACCGTTACAGCGCTGGTCGCCATGCCCGATGGCAGCGAGGCGATTCGCGACAGCGTCAGTGGCAAAGCCACCGATGCCGAAGCGCTTGGCGAACAGCTCGCCGCTCGCCTGCTCGACAAGGGCGCTGCCGAGCTACTCGAGGCGGCCGGAGCCACACATGGCTGATCGTCCGCTGCATGGCGTCGGCGTGCTCGTCACGCGACCACGCACGCAGGCGATCGAACTCGTGGATGCCATAGAAGCGCAGGGCGGCACCGCATACTGCTTGCCTGTGATCGACATCGCGCCCCTCGGCGAAATTGACGTGCGCGCTGCCGCGGAGGCCCTCGACGAACCCGATTTCGTGATTTTCATCAGTCGTAACGCCGTCGAATACGGCATCAGCTATGCAGCCGGTGGCAAAGTCGCTGCGATCGGTCCGGCCACCGCAAAGGCTATCGAGGCAGCCGGACGTATTGTGGATATCCAGTCGGCCGACGGCTATGACAGCGAACACCTGCTGGCAGAACCACCGCTGCGAGACGTCGCCGGCAAACGCGTTCGAATTATTCGCGGGCCGGCCGGCCGGGAACTGCTCGCCGACGAGTTGCGGTCGCGCGGCGCCAAGGTAGATTACCTGTCCGTCTACGAGCGCAGACTGCCCGTCATCAGTGCCGAAACCCTCGCCGACCTTGAATCCCGCTGGCGGCAGCACCAGATAAATGTGATTACGATCATGAGCGTGCAGTCCCTGACAAATCTCGCCAAGTTGTTGCCTGCCTGGTGTTCCCGGCAACTCGAATCAACGCCACTGGTGACGCCCGCAGGTCGTGTGTTAAAAGAGGCTCTGGACCGCTATCCGGCGTCCCGGCCGATTCTGGCACCAGGGCCGGGCGCTGACGATATGGTCCGGGCGATCATCGCACTACAGAGTACCGACTCCGGAATAGCATCATGAGCGACACAGACAACCAAGACGACCTCGCGCCTGTTGAAGAGACTGCGGCCGAGGACACCACTCCCGATGAGGTCGTTGCCGAGAAACCGCGACGTGCTCGTTCCGGCAATTCCGTTGCCTGGCTGGCATTTCTGCTTGCGATCATCGCCGTGGCGGCATCCGGTTACACCGTGTGGCACAACTGGCAGGGCTCGCGCGATACCAGTGCCGATGACGCGGTCGCCCGGCTCGACAGCCGGGTTGCCACATCTGAGAAGTCGCTCGCTGAGCTTGAGGCACGCGTTACCGATCTCGGCGGCCGCGACCCGGCCATCGATGCCGAATTGAATGCGATACGCCAGGAGCTGGATGAGCGTGTACGGCTGCTGAGTTCGTTGCCGACTCGTATGGCTACCCTTGAGGGCTCGGTTGCATCACTCGCCGGCGTCTCGGAGGGTGCGCGCGATACGTGGATACTTGCTGAGTCCGAGTACTACATGCAGATCGCCAATGCGCAGCTGCAGCTCGCCAACAACCCACACCTCGCGTCGCTGGCGCTGAGGATGGCGGATGAGCGCATCGTGCAGCTCGCCAACCCGGCGCTGACCGACGTGCGTCGTGCGATTTCTGACGAGCTCGCAGCACTCGACGCCATGGAAAAACCTGATATCGAGGGTGCAACGCTGACGCTTGCCAGCCTCGCGCGAGTTGTTGAGTCGCTGCCGCTGGCCAGTGCCGCTGTAGCGGAAGAAGAGACTGACGAGATCGACCCCGAACTCAGCGGCACGGGCCGTGCGTGGGCATCGGTCAAGAATGCGATGTCGGGGCTGGTCAAAGTAACACCGCCCGAGCAGGCCAGGCTCGTGGCACTGTCCCCAGACGGCGAGTTCTTCCTGCGCAGCAACATAGCGCTGCAACTCCAGGCAGCAAGGCTGGCCTTGCTGCGCGGTGAGCAGGCTATTTTCGAACAGTCGCTTGCACGACAGCAGTGCTCTCTTGAGTGCTTATTTCGACACCGACAGTTCGCAGGTTATTGGTGCGCAGAAGACCATCGCGGAAATTCGTGGGCATGTATTCGCGACAGCTGTTCCCAATATTTCCGAATCGCTCCAGCTTGCTGCGCCAGTTCCGCACGCTTAACGAGACGACGCAGTGAAATTTGGCATCATCGTTGTTCTTGCTCTGTTCGTCAGCGCATTTGCGACGTATTTCTTTTTGGTGACCCGGGCTACGTCCTGATCAACTTCCGCGGTTACGTCATCGAGATGAATGTTCCGGTCCTGACCGGTCTTGCTCGTCTTACTGGTCGTCGGTGTTTGGTTAATCCGCAAGATCCTGATCGCGCCGCGACGGCTGGGCGAAGCCGCGGGGCGAATTCGTTCCGCCCGCTCCGGCCAGAAAATGACCAAGGGCATGATCGCCGTCGCCGAAGGTAACCTGGCGCGCGGTGAAAAAATGCTGGGCCGTGCGGCAAGCACCAGTGACTCGCCGCTCTTCAACTACCTGCAGGCCGCCCGCGCGGCACACCTGCAGGGGCGCGACGAACGCCGTGACGAGTGGCTGCGGCTCGCGTTCCAGGAGACGCCCGAGGCGGCCAATGCCGTGCTGCTGACGCAGGCCGAGTTCCAACTCGACCGTGATCAGTACGAGCAGGCGCTCGCGACGTTGCGGCGACTCGAAGAAGACTCGAAGAACCATGTGCATGCCCTGGCGCTGATGGGCCGGCTCTACTTCAAACTCGAAGACTGGACCGCCCTTGGGGAGCTCCTGCCCCGCCTGCGCAAGAACACGCAGATCAAGCCGGAGGTACTCGAAAAGTGGACCATCCGCGTGCACAGGGAGGCGCTCGACAAGGCGGCCGATGCCGAGGAGCTCGGCCTTATCTGGAAAAAGATCGCTCGCGGCCTGAAAACAGATATAACGCTGCTTGAGGCTTACTACAACGGACTCATGCGCGCCGGCCTGAACGATCGCGCCGAGAAAGAGCTCGCAGCCTCGCTCAAATCGAACTGGCGCGGCCCGCTGGTGCGCCTGTTCGGCCTGGTGGAAGCCACCGATACGACGAAACAGCTGAAACGCGCTGAGGGCTGGCTGAAGAGCCATGGCGAAGACCCCGACCTGCTGCTGGCCGCCGCCCGCCTGTGCCTGCGCAACGAACTCTGGGGCAAAGCACGCAGCTACCTCGAAACTGTAATCAGCATGCGGCCGACGCCAGAGGCCTACCAGGAGTACGGCGCCCTGCTTGCACAGATGGGCGAGGCCAACGCTGCCGCTGATGCCTACCGCGATGGTCTCGGCATGGTGGCTGCGAAACCGCTGCCGGCCATTCCGCATATCGACAAAGAGTAACTCGTGTTCACGATCGTCGCAGGCACCGGATACACGGGCCGCCGCGTCCTTGAGCGCCTGCCTGAGGACGAGGTGGTGGGCCTGAGTCGTTCCGCGCTGGACACCGCGCGCCCGTTCCACAGATTTGATTTCGACCAGCCACAGTCGCTGCCGCTGGACTTGCCGGACCGGTACGCGGTGCTCTACACCTGCCCGCCTGATGGCGAAGACGATGAACGTTTGCAGCGTTTCCTGTCGCTGTTGGAGCCTGTCCCGACTCGTTTTGTCTATATCAGCACGACCGGCGTCTACGGAGACTGCAAAGGCGCTGTCGTCGGAGAGGATGCGGCCGTGGCCGCGAACAACCCCATGGCGAGGGCCCGCATCAGCGCCGAAACCCTGCTCGCCGATGCTGCGATGAACGCGGGGTATGAGCTCGTGATACTGCGCGCGCCGGGTATTTACGGGCCGGGTCGCCTCCCGCTGCAGCGCCTTGAGGAAGGCGGTGCATTTCTGACAGAGGAAGATGCCAGTCCTGGCAATCGTATCCACGTGGATGATCTTGCGAGCTGCTGTATTGCGGCACTCAGTGAGGATACCCCGGCGGGCATCTACAACGTGGGCGACGGGGACAACCGCAGCGCAACGTGGTTTGCCCACGAAGTGGCGCGCCAGGCAGCGCTGCCCGAACCGCGACTGATAAGCCGTGCGCAGGCACAGAAGGAATTCTCGCCCGTCAGGCTCGCATTCCTGTCCTCATCGCGAATCGTGGACACAACGAAGATGCGCGAGGTGCTTGGCGTCACCCCACGCTATGCGAATCCTGAGGACGGTATCAGGGCCAGCCTCCCGTAGGAGGGCCTTTAGGGCTGTGAGCGCTTGCTTCTGAGCCAGGCGGTTACCGGCTCCCACTCATCCCAATCAGGCCACGCGAGGTACTCCGGCAACTCGAAAATGCCGAGGCCGCGCGTATAGGCACGCACGTAGTTCTGCGCCTCTCGCAATGCGGCAATGTACGGCACCCTCGCGTTGGTCAGGTACTCATCCAGGTCGTCGAAGATCAGCGTGTTATCGCGGACGCGGTTGGCAACCAGACCCAGCTTCGCTTTTTTGCGCTCGATCTTGGCAACGCTTCTGAGTTCATTCAGAAACGTCGTCGTCGCCTGCATGTCGATCGTCGACGGCAAAACCGGCACAAGAATCGTCTCGGCATGCGCCACGAGGTTTATCAGTTCTTTGCCATGCGACCGCGCCGGCGCATCGATGACGAGAATGTCGGCATTGCGTGGCACGCGGCGAAGACCGTCTTCAAAGCCAGCAACGGCGGCGATTTCCGGGCGGTTGGCCGGACGCCGTTCGAGCCAGTCGAGGCTCGAACGCTGGGGGTCGTAGTCAGCTAACGCGACGGTGGCGCCTTCGTTAGCGAAGTAGGATGCTATGTTTGTAGCGAGGGTGCTTTTCCCGCAACCACCCTTCGCATTCATAACCATTATGTGCCGCATGACGCTCTCCAGGGGCAGTGTTTTTAGATTGGTTATCGTTCGACCTTTAACAGGTTTATGTAAACTACAGACGCCGACCACAAAAGTCCATCCGACAAGGAAACGCGGCGCAAAATTAATTTAATGAACGTTGCTTACACAAAAATGCATGGCACGGGTAACCAGATTCTCGTCGTCGACCAACGCCAAGGAACGGCAGTGCCACCGTCGCCGGAACAACTCCGCATGCTCGGCAATGACGCAACCGGACCGGGATTCGACCAGCTGATGTGGGTAACCGCGTCCGACGATCCCGCGTTTGCGGCCCGCTATCGCATCTTTAACAATGACGGCTCTGAGGTCGAGCAATGTGGCAACGGCGTTCGCTGCGTAGCCAGCGTGCTTGCTAATCAGAGCGGACATCCACAGGCCTTCTCCCTGCTTAGCCCGGCCGGCGCGATCGAGGCACGCGTCGATGACGACGGACTGGTTACGGTCAGCATGGGTACGCCCGAGTTTGAACCCGACCAGATCCCTTTCGTGGCCGACAAGCGAGCAGATCGCTACACGCTCGAAAGTGGCGGCCAGGCATTCGAAGCCTGTGTCGTTTCAATGGGCAATCCTCACTGTGTTTTGCACGTTGACGATGTCGACGCGGCGCCCGTCAACGAACTGGGCCCGATTCTGGAGCGGCATGCACGGTTTCCCCAGTGCGCCAATATAGGCTTTGCGTGCATTCGCGACCGGGGGAACATCGATCTGCGCGTGTTCGAGCGCGGGGTTGGCGAAACCGCGGCCTGCGGGACAGGCGCCTGTGCAGCGGTCGTCACGGGCCAGGCGCTCGGGCTTCTGGACGAAGCTGTGGATGTGCGCCTGCCCGGCGGCCAAGTCGTGGTAAGCTGGCGCGGTGGTTCGGAGCCGGTCTGGCTAACGGGAAACGCCGAGTTTATTTCTGAAGGAATCATGGACTTATGAGCACGCAACGCAAAGAGGAATTCGTCGAAGAAGGGCTGTCGGAACAGTCGATTCATGACTTCCTCGCGGCCCACCCGGACTTTTTCGAGCGCCATTCGACGCTGCTTAGCTCGCTCAATCTTCCACATGCCAGCGGTGGCGCTGTTTCCCTGGTGGAACGGCAGGTCTCCGTATTGCGGCAGAAGGAGCTGAAGCTCGAACGCCAGCTCAGGGAGCTGATTCAGGTTGCTCGCGAAAACGACGTCCTGTCCTCGAAAATCCATGAATTGACACTGCAGTTGCTCGCGGCGACGGACCTCCACAGGACTATTGTCGTTGTTGAAGAAGCGCTGCGCTCCGGGTTCGGGGCCGACCAGGCGGTGCTCGTTCTGTTTGGAGAGCCCGACCAGTTTGACGACATCAAGGTCGGCCGTTTCTTCCGTGTGGTGAAGAAGGACGATCCGAGCCTCAAGCCTTTCAGTACGTTCCTGAACGGCAGCGGCGCACGTTGCGGCAAGATTCGCGACTCACAACGTAAGTACCTCTTTCAGCACGACGCCGAAGAGGTCGGCTCAGCGGCGCTCGTGCCACTCGGCGAAGGTGCGGAGATCGGTTTCCTGGCGGTCGGCAGTGTCGACAGCGATCGATTCCATCCGGGCATGAGCATCGATTTCCTGACCCGCCTGGGCGACCTGGTTGCAGGGTCCCTGAAGCGCTACTAGAGACCTCCCGGTGAATGACGCTGGCTGGATTGATCGGTTCATCCGGCACCTTGAGTATGAGCGGCGCCTGTCTCCGCTCACCTGCAAGAACTACCGCCGGGATCTCCAAAACCTGGCCGCCTGGTGCGACGCGTCGGGCGTCGGCCAATGGGGCGAGCTCGATAGCGAGCATGTCCGCGCCTATTCTGCCTCCTGTTTTCGCAAGGGCCTCAGCGCCAGGAGCATCCAGCGCCGGCTGTCGGCTTACCGCACGTTCTATCGTTACCTGATTCGCGAGAAGGAGGTAACGAAGAACCCGGTCTCGTCCGTGTCGGCCCCCAAGGGCAAGAAGCGACTGCCCGGCAACCTCGATGCCGATCGCATGGCACGTTTGCTGGATATTCGCGGTGACGGCGCGCTCGTGGATCGCGATCGGGCAATCCTCGAACTGCTGTACTCGTCGGGGCTGCGTCTTGCCGAGCTTGTCGACCTGAACCTCGGCGACGTCGATATGCATGACGCCACGGTGCGCGTTACCGGCAAAGGCAACAAGGATCGGATCGTGCCCGTCGGCCGCCACGCGCTGAAGGCACTGAGCCAGTGGGGCATCACGCGCGGTGAACTGGCCGATGCGGATGAAAAAGCCATGTTCGTCAGCAATCGAGGCACGCGCATCAGCTCGCGCTCGGTGCAGGCCCGGGTGAAGCACTGGGCAAAGCAGCAGGGCCTGGATGCCAACGTCTACCCGCACCTGTTCCGGCACTCTTTTGCCACGCACGTCCTTGAGTCCAGCCACGACCTGCGCGGCGTTCAGGAGCTGCTTGGGCATGCCAATATCTCGACAACCCAGGTGTATACGCACCTTGATTTCCAGCATCTCGCCCAAATTTACGACCAGACACATCCGCGCGCCCGCAAGAAGAGCGACGGGTAGAAGGGCCTTCAGGCCCGAATCGCGGCTGAAGCCGCTCCCACGGAATAACAGCTCCCACGGAATAACAGCAGGAACCAGAATGGAACAGTTCAGAGGGACAACCATTGTCTCAGTCCGCCGCAATGGCAAAGTCGCCATCGCCGGTGACGGCCAGGTCAGTATGGGTAACACCATAATGAAGGGTAATGCCCGCAAGGTGCGACCCCTGGCTGACGGCCGCGTAATCGCCGGATTTGCCGGCGGTACGGCCGATGCGTTCACCCTGTTCGAACTGTTCGAGGCCAAGCTCGAGCAGTACGGCAACCTGACACGCGCCGCGATCGAACTGGCGAAGGACTGGCGGACCGACCGGCGCCTGCGGCGGCTGGAAGCGCTGCTCTGCGTCGCCGACAAGGAAAGCTCGTTCGTTGTGTCCGGCAACGGTGACGTCATCGAACCCGAAAACGACCTGATGGCCATTGGCTCGGGCGGCCCCTATGCCCAGGCGGCCGCACTCGCCCTGCTGAACAACACAGACCTCGAGGCACGAGAGGTCGCCGAAAAGGCCCTCCTGATCGCCGGCGAAATCTGCGTGTTTACGAACCAGAACATCATCATCGAAGAATTGTAGGAGCGGTCTTCAGCCGCGATTCAAATATGTCACAAATGACCCCCCGTGAAATCGTCCAGGAACTGGACAAACATATCGTTGGCCAGGATGAGGCCAAACGCGCCGTAGCGATCGCCCTGCGCAATCGCTGGCGCCGTGTGCAGGTAGATGAACCGCTGCGCAGCGAGATCACACCCAAGAACATCCTGATGATCGGGCCGACCGGTGTCGGCAAGACGGAAATATCCCGACGGCTGGCACGCCTGGCCAAGGCGCCGTTCATCAAGGTCGAGGCCACCAAGTTCACCGAAGTCGGTTACGTCGGGCGCGAGGTCGACAGCATTATCCGCGATCTCATGGATGTCTCGATCAAGATGATTCGCGAAGACGCCACGAGCAAAGTCCGCTTCCGCGCCGAAGACGCGGCCGAGGAACGTGTGCTGGACGCATTGCTGCCCCCGGCTTCTCGCAGCGTCGGCTTCACGAACGAATCCGAAGCGCCGCCTGCCGATTCGGAGACGCGGCAGAAATTCCGCAAGATGCTTCGCGAGGGCAAGCTGGACGACAAGGAGATCGAGATCGAAATCCAGGCTATGCCGATGGGCGTCGAGATCATGGCGCCTCCGGGCATGGAAGAGATGACGAACCAGCTCCAGGGCATGTTTCAGAACCTCGGCGGCAACCGCTCGCAGACCCGCAAGCTAAAGGTCAAGGATGCCTTTCGGATGCTGACCGACGAAGAAGCCGCCAAGCTCGTGGACGAGGATGAGCTCAAGTCCAAAGCGCTTCAGGCCGTGGAGCAGCAAGGCATTGTCTTCCTCGACGAGATCGACAAGGTCGCTCGCAGCTCGGGTACACAGGGCGCCGACGTGTCCCGTGAAGGCGTACAGCGCGATCTGCTGCCGCTGGTCGAAGGCTCAACCGTCAATACCAAGTACGGCATGGTCAAGACCGACCACATCCTGTTTATCGCCTCGGGTGCGTTTCATGTGTCCAAGCCATCGGACCTGATTCCCGAAATGCAGGGCAGACTGCCCATCCGTGTCGAACTGAAGTCGCTGACGACTGAAGACTTTGTACGGATCCTGACCGAACCCGATGCCTCGCTGACCTCGCAGTACAGCGCACTGCTCAATACCGAGGAAGTCACGCTGGAGTTTGCAGAGAGTGGCGTCCGACGCATTGCCGAAATCGCCTACCAGGTGAATGAAAACACCGAGAATATCGGCGCACGACGACTCCACACGGTCATGGAGCGCCTGCTCGAGACGGTGTCGTTCGAGGCGTCTGACAAGAGCGGGCTGAAGCTCATGATCGACGCCGGCTACGTCGACGATCACCTGGCTGAACTGGCACAGGACGAGGACCTCAGTAGGTACATCCTGTAGCAAATAAGGTACCGGACACCCTATTTCCTGCGGAAACTACGGGTACTCAATACTTGGACTTGGAAATAGGGTGTCCGGTACCCTATTTCCGGTATCCTCGCCTGCCGGAGGAGAACAAGAACCATGGCCAAGCAGGACTCCGATAACACGACGCATTTCGGCTACCAGGACGTGCCCGCCGACGACAAGGCGAACCTCGTTCGCGGCGTCTTCGATTCCGTAGCGAGCCGCTACGACATCATGAACGACCTGATGTCGGCCGGGCTGCATCGTCTGTGGAAGCGCCACACGATCGCCCAGGCGGCCGTTCGACCCGGGGACGTGATACTCGACCTTGCCGGTGGCACCGGCGATCTGGCACGCCAATTCTCGAAGAAGGTTGGCCCCACCGGTCATGTCGTACTCGCCGACATCAACGCCGCCATGCTCAAGCAGGGACGCAGCCGCCTCGTGGATGCCGGAGTCGCGGGCAACCTGTCGATCGCGCAGGTAGACGCCCAGGACCTGCCCTTCGAAGACGGCACGTTCGACTGCATCACGATCGCCTTCGGCCTGCGCAACGTCACCGACAAGGACGCGGCGCTGCGCGCCATGTTCCGTGTACTCAAGACAGGCGGTAAGGCGATGATCCTGGAGTTCTCAGCACCCAGCAAAGCCATCAAGCCTGCGTACGACCTCTATTCGTTCAAAGTGCTGCCCGCAATCGGCAAGCTCGTCGCCGGCGACTCAGACAGCTACCAGTACCTTGCCGAGTCGATCCGCATGCACCCGGACCAGGAAACACTGAAGACGATGATGGAAGACGCCGGTTTCGAGCGTTGCCGTTACAACAACCTCGCGGCCGGCATCGTGGCTCTGCATATCGGCTACCGGATCTGACTGTCATGAATCCGCTCGAAGCCGCACTGCGACCCGTTGCCAATGTGCTCAACAAGAACATCCGTGCAACGACGCCGGCTCGTGAACTCTGCCGGAAACTCGACGGCACCGTCGTGGCGGTTCGCGTTCGTAGCACGTCACTGGCTACCTGGTTTGTCGTCCACACCGACTGCCTCGAGCTCACCACAGAGTGCGACGCCGAGCCCGATGTTGTCATCACGGGTTCACTGATTACGCTGGCACGCATGGCCGGCGACGCAGGTGTCGGTGCATTGAGGGACGGCTCTTTGGAGCTAAGCGGTGACGCGCATCTCGCGGACGATTTCCAGCAACTGCTGGAGTATGCGAAACCTGATATCGAGGAAGAGCTGTCGGGTGTCGTGGGCGACGTGGCTGCACACCGGCTCGGCGAAATCGCAAGAGGCGTCAGCAACTGGACGCGCAACGCGAGCTCCACCATGGGTGCAAACATTCGCGAGTATCTTCAGGAAGAAAGCCGTGATGCGCCCAGCCGCTATGAGGTCGATCGTTTCGCCGGCAATGTGAACACACTGCGTGATGACGTGGACAGGTTGGAAGCGCGCATCAACAGATTGCAGGACGATCGCTAGCATGGCTCGCCGCCACACAATATTCCGCATGCTCGCAATCCAGCGCGTACTGGTTAAGTACAGCCTGGACGACATCATCAAGGAGACGCACCTGCTACGGCCGCTGCGCTTCCTCTTCTATCTCGCACCGCGGCGTCGCGACAGCTCGGCACCCGTCGGCGAACGTATTCGCCTGGCGCTGGAGGAGCTCGGCCCGATCTTCGTCAAGTTTGGCCAGGCGATTTCGACGCGCCGGGATCTGTTGCCAACCGACATCGCCGATGAGCTCGCCAAGCTCCAGGACGCGGTACCCCCGTTCCCGGCCGAGGTGGCCATTGGGATCATCAACGAGGCCTACGGCGAACCCGTCGAAAAAGTATTTGAGCGATTCGACACCGAACCCCTGGCCGCTGCATCCATCGCTCAGGTTCACACGGCCAAGCTGAAGGCGGGCACCGAGGTCATCGTCAAGGTCCTGCGCCCGGGCGTACTGGAACAGATCGAACGCGACCTGAGCGTGCTCCGTATGATTGCCGGGCTTGCCGATCGCTACTGGGAACACGGCAAGCGCCTGAAGCCGCTCGAGATTGTCGACGAGTACGAACACACGATTCTCGATGAACTCGACCTCATGCGCGAAGCCGGCAACTCCGCGCAACTGAAGCGCAACTTCCAGGACTCGGACATGCTGTATGTACCCGAGATCTACTGGGACTACTGTCGCCCTGAGGTGCTCGTGCAGGAACGCATCTTCGGCACACCGATCAGTGATATGGACACGTTGCGCGAGGCCGGCACCAATATCCAGGTACTCGCCGAGAACGGCGTGGAGATATTCTTCACCCAGGTGTTCAGGCACAACTTCTTTCACGCGGACATGCACCCCGGGAATATCTTCGTACTCCATAACGACCCGGAGAGGCCCAAATATGCGGCCGTCGACTTCGGCATCGTCGGCACGTTGAGCCCCGAGGACCAGCGCTATCTTGCTGAGAACTTCCTCGCTTTCTTCGACCGTAACTACCACCGCATTGCGAAGCTGCACCTCGATTCCGGGTGGGTACCGGCAGGCACACGGGTCGATCAGCTGGAAGCCGCTGTTCGGACGGTGTGTGAGCCGATATTTAACAAGCCACTGTCCGAAATTTCCTTTGCGCAGGTGCTGATGCGTCTGTTCCGGGTCGCGCAGCGATTCAATGTCGAGATCCAGCCGCAGATGATCCTGCTGCACAAAACCCTGTTCAATATCGAGGGACTCGGTCGCCAGCTCTATCCACAGCTCGACCTGTGGAAGACAGCACATCCGGTGCTCAAACGCTGGATGGACGAACAGGTGGGCGGGCGCGCGATGCTCAAGGACGTGCGAGAAAACCTGCCGCAGCTGCGCGATGCATTGCGCGAGTTGCCCGCGATCCTGAACCACGTCGGCGAACAGGTCGCTGAGGGCCGCATGGTCTTTAATGTGCAGTCACCAGAGCTCAAGGAAATCCAGAAGCAACTGCACGAACAGCGCCGCCAGCGCTACTGGCTGACCACCGCAGCCACCAGCGTGGTCGCCGGCTCATTAATCATGACGCTGGGCGCTGTTCCCTGGGTCGGCTGGGCCCTGCTGGGCGCCGGCGCGTTGGCCGCCTATATCGCGCGACCGTAGCCGCGCCTAGGTGAGACCCAGCTTCCGGCGGTACTCCGACTCGTACTGCAGCTGCATCTTGTAAAAAGGTCGTGGCTTGCTGCCGTTGAGCACGTCTACCAGCAGGTTGAGGTGCGTATGCCAGCCACCGCTGACGCTAAGCACCGTGTCCGTCGAATCCAGGCGGCGATGAGTGAGGACGAGTCGTACCTTGTCACTTTCCTCGGTGAGTTCGTAACAGACCAGGGACGATTCGTCGCCGAAATTCCAGGTGTGTTCGAGAACGTGCGGTGGTTCACAGCGGGTGACACTGCCAGTGAATGACATTTTCTCTGGCATGTCCTTGTACTTGTCAGGGCGCTGAATGTCTTCGTCACTTGACAGGCTCACGTTATGAAAGTGCATGTCGACATTTCCCTCGATAGCCGTCTCCACATCACCGCCGCAAAGCCACTGGGCGCGCTTTTCGCTTTCGGTCAGATAGGCCCAGACTCTTTCCACAGGTCCGGGCAGCATGCGCTCAAATTTCACGGTACTTTCGTCGAGTAGTTCGCCGTACTCGTTCATTTTTGTTCTCCTCTAATCCGTCTTCGCAAGCAGCTGTTCGAGCTTGTCGAGCCGCTGCGACCAGAATTCGCGCACCTTGCCGAGCCAGGCCTCCACTTCGTCAAGACTTTCTTCATTGAGTCGGTAGATCCGGCGCTGAGCGTCGGCTCTCGCCACGACAATGCCGGCATCTCGCAGCACCTTGAGGTGCTGCGAGACAGCAGGCCGACTTATTTCGAACTTGTCGGCCAGTTCGCCAAACGAAATTTCGCCGCCGGCCAGCGACTCGATGATCTGGCGACGGGTGGGGTCAGCAAGAGCAGTAAATGTATCCATGCGCCTATAATAAGTGATTTCTTAATTAAGTCAAAACTTATCTACTGGACGGAGCTGGTGCGCATTTCGATGAGCATCACATAGAGTTCGTGGTCGGGCTCTTTCCACGCGTCCGATTCATTCGGTCCACCGCGGCTAGGGCGTCACAACGGTGAACTCCGGCTGCCCGGCGGATGTAACAACGACGACGTCATTGCCGTAGCGCAAGGCCGCGACTGGTGAATTTGGCAGAGCACTCGTCGACTCGCTCTGGTAGCTGGCGTCGAGCACCTCGACAATGGTGTCTGCACCATTGGCCCAAATAGTCACAAGGCGCCCATCATTTAGCCACGCTGCATCTACGACGGGTTGGTCGAGTCCGAACTGCCACGTCAAATCAGCCGAATTAAATATATTGCCACTGCCGATCACCACATTGTTACCGTTGGGAGAAATTCGGATTGGTGGCGCTATTCCGAGTGTGCCATCGTTCGTCGGCTCCAATGTGCCGTTAATTCTACCGGTCACCTGGTTGATCAGCTTCGCCATCAGGTAGTTATTCTGATAGGCATCACGGAAATGGTAGAGACGTTCGAGCACAGGGTTCCACGCGTATGCGCTCGACCAATATGTGTTGTCCCGAACGAAAGCCAGAATGCCGCTGCTGTCGAGGACATTGGCGATGCCCGTGATGTCCTCGCGACCAAACGCCATCAGGTAATTTCCGGCTTCCGACAAACCACCGACCGGTAAAGACAATGACGCCAATCGCTGCTCACCGCCACCCGTGAGATCGACAAATGTGACATTGCCATCGTCATACCCAAAGTACAGGCGGGTGTGCCCGGGATGGTAGGTCATCTGCACTGGCGCTGTATCGTCGACCCATTGGTCCGACCCGACAAGAATCGGGTTGAGGTGTTGCTGCGTTGTGACATCCCAGCGATACACGCGACGATTCGCCTGGCTGAACAGATAGACGATACCGTTAGCATCGATTTCTATTTTGTCAGGCGTATAGTCCGGAATAGTCGACGCAATATCACAGACCACACCATCCCCATGCTCGACAAGCTGACAAGCAGCGTCGGCCGCGTAGGCATCGATGGTCAGTCCCGTGGTGCTATCGGCGCCACTCATCCCGGCATGCCAGACATCCGGGGCACCGTCGCCGTCCGTATCGACGGACGCCGCGGGATCGAGCGGAAACGCGTCGACTGTATTTACTATGCCATCGCCATCGGAATCATCGGACACAGTGTGCTGACGGAAACTAGGGCTACCCTCGTCGGTAACGACGACGAAATTCTGGCCGTAGGGGAGGATCGCCAGCGGCGCGCCAGAGTAGCGCTCGACTTCAATAAGGTCGCCCGCACTGTCGCGCCGCTCGAAGCTTGTGTCCCCACCCGCATCACGCACAGCGACAATACCGCCATCGGCGAGCCAGCGTGCGTCGGCGAAATCACCTGGTAACGAACCGGTTCGATACAGGTATTGCCAGTCATAAAGATCGCCGGCGCCGGTAATAATTCGGGCGCCGTCGATGGAAACCCGAATCGGGGGCATCGCCGCGTAGTCGTACGAAATGCCGGGCGATCCGTTACCGGTAAACTGCCCTGAAGCCTGGTCGATCGTTTCGTACCGCAACTCGGAGGTCGATCCTGTGCCATAGAAGAAGTAAAGGCGCCCGAGCACCGGATCCCAGGTGTAGTCAAGCGAACGTTCGGCCCGCTGACTGTCCAGGACCAATCCGTCGGCATCAACTAGCGTATGGACGGCACCGGTCAGATCATCGACCGTAAGCAGCAACCGCCCGATCGGCGCCAGTCCGCTCGCTGAGCTTTCGAGCGTCACGAAATAGTGCTCATCGGGGCCCTCACGCGGGTCAATGTATTTGACGTCCAGACCACCGTAACCGAGATACACTCGATCATGCGAGCTCTTGCAGTGTGCCGTCGATGCTCTTGCGGGCGATTCGAGTATGCACAGGAAAATAGGAAAAATCGTTGTGGACATAGACGATGTCACCATTCTCGCCCCACTGTATGTCCTCGAAACCAGGCTGGATCGCGCCCACCCATGTCAGATCAGTGGCGTTGTATATGTCACCACTGCCGATTAGCACCCTGTCACCTTCTGGCGAGACACGCACAGGCCCGACGTACTTTTGATCCGCCTCGTACGGCGAGTCAGTTGCAGCGCTCAGCTGGCCGGTTACCTGGTCCACATACTGATAGTGGAGTTCAGTTCCAGTCCGTTCTTCGATGAAATAGACGCGATCGAGAACCGGATTCCAGGCGGAATTCCATGAGTACTTGCCAGCAGCATCCAGGCCGGCCCAGTTACCGGCCACATCGAATGTCAGTGAATACGTATCTACAGCGCGTCCGTCGTGTCCGCCGGCCCACAGGAAATTACCCGCGGGCTGCAAAGCCCTCAGAATCGTCGGCGTCGACGCAAAGTAGTGCTCTTGCCCAGGATCTGAAAGATCGAAATACGTGATCTTGCCTTGCAGGTAACCCAGGTAGAGCCTGTGCTGCTCGGGTGAGTAGCGCATCATTATCACCGAATCGTCGCTGGCCTCGCCAAGTCGCAGTGGATTGGCATATCCGTTGGTAGAATCCCAACGGACAACTCGCCTCGTATCCAGCTCAAACATATAGACGACGCCGTTGGCATCTACTTGTGTGAAGAACGGGTCAATCGACCCTAGCCCAAGCGCGATGTCGCACGTCGTCCCGTCACCCTGCCAGTCCTCCGAGCAAGCGGAATCGAGTGGATACGGATCTGTCACCAGCCCAGTCGTGCTATCGACCATGGTTTTGCCGGCATTCCAGCTATCCGGGTAGCCATCGCGATCGGTGTCGATTGAGGCGGCAGGATCCATCGGGAATGCGTCTTCCCGGTTCACGACACCATCCCTATCCTGATCACCGCCGATAACAAAACTGTGCAACTCCGTCGTTGTTGTCAGCGTCATGATGACAAGGCGACCCTCGTGGGCAATCACGTGCAAGGGGTCCCCAGGATACTCTGCATACTCGATCAGTTCTCCACGCACTCCGCGACGTTCGAGTCGCGTCTCATTTGAATCTTTGGACCTGATTGCCGCGATTGAGGCGGCCTCGAGCCAGGCAACGTCGGAGTAGTAACCGGGCAGCGATAACTCCCATTCAAGATCATCGGCCGCAAAAATGTCACCGTTACCTACCGCGATCCGGCTCCCGTCGCCAGACAGGTAGATACGACCGTCATGCTCAAACGTGTCGACTTCCGGCGCACTCTGCGGCACGCCTAACGCACCCGTCTGCTGGTCGACGGTGAAGTACTCGAACCGTGCTCCGCTGCCCTCTTCGATCAGCGTATATAGTCGACTTGTCGTATCGTTCCACGCGAGACCCTCGACCAAACCTGCCGGGATAACTCGTCGCTGATCAACAACCATCCCATCCGCATCCAGGGAGTACCAGTTGCCGATGCTGTCAATGACCACCAGGTAGTCGCCAGCTCGTGATATTCCGCCAACAGTGACCCCGATGGTAGAAAACAGAGCTGTCGTATGTTCACCCGCAGGTTCAATTGCGAGCACATCGCCCGTTGAACCCATGCCGACGAATATACGATTGTGAACGGGCGAAAACGCAAGCGAGGTTGCGCCGAAGGGAACGTCTATTGGGAAACCGTATTGCTGCCGAGCTATGGACCAGCGCATAACCTGCTGGTTGTCGGGATCGAGCATGTGCAGGACACCGTTGCTGTCGGTGTCGATCGCCCTTGGAATGAAGGTTGCCGGAATTCGTGACTCAACCGTGCAAACCGATCCGTCACCATCCGCGGCCAGGAAACAACTCCAATCTGTCGGGTACGCGTCATCCGCATCGGCGATGCCGTCATTGTCGTCGTCGGTATCATCTATATTGAGCACACCGTCAAGGTCGCTGTCCAGAAACAGGTAGATGTCGCCGGCGAACTCGCTGGATCCCTGCTGCATGCCCAGGTCGGTGAGACTGCTTTCTATAGTGGCTGGTTCTATGTGATAGGCCGTATCGCGGACGGCCAGCAAGAAATTCGGATAGTCGAGCACACCATCACTTAGATCCTCAGCGATGGTATCAATCAGGACTTGCAGTTCGTCGGTGCGATTTGTCCCAAATGAATCGGAAATTTGCTGTGCCCTCTGCGCGAAGAGTGCAGAGACTGTTACCAGGTACGCACTTTCGACATCGCCCTGCGTAGCAGAAAATAAATCCACCGACTTGAAAGCTGACATTTGCGGGGGCGCAACCACAGCTGCCAATGCGGTGAGCAACTCATCATGTGATTGCGATTCCGCACCCTGGCTGGACGCCCCTCCAGCCAGCAAATTCCGGATTCGCGGCACGGAAAGGTGAGTTAGTAAGTTGATATTTGCTACTTGCGACGACGCCGATGAAATGTCGACGATTGCACTCAACGACAATGTTGTCGCAGATACAGTGCCGTCGGTTTCGTTCAAAAACCTGCCCTGGCCCTCGATAAGGACTAGCTGGTTCGGACTGATGCTCGCACGGAAACTGCCGAGATCATCGCTTGTCGTTGTGCTGGCGAGTCGTGCACCTGTCGCCCCACCGGAACTCACAGACGATATGGTCACGCTCGCACCCGTAACAAATGGTCCCTTCTGGATCTGACCAGCAATCGTAATAGCGCTTGGGCCTGGGGGTGGATTGGTAGGAGGCGCTGTGTCGGTCCCGCCACCTCCGCCACCACATCCATTGAGGAACAAGACTCCCAGAATGACAGCGGCCCCTGCACGACTCATTGAGCTCTCCTTTTGTTGATTATTGACTGAATGAGATTGAGAACGGTTTGTGTATTCTAATGCCCGGGGAACCGCAATTCGGCGCTTCTTTACCAAATATGTCCTGATTTTTTTTGTCCCCGCAATAGGCACTTTGCGTCGACTCCCCGCTTACATATCAGCTCGACCGGCTATAATGGCCGGCCCTCCGCCCAAGAACGCCTCATGCCAGCACTTTCCACCGCTCTCTACAGCTACAACAACTACTGGGCTGAATGCTACGGCACGGCGCCGGAGTTGCCGATGTCGCGTGCAGAAATGGACGCGCTCGGGTGGGACTCCTGCGACATCATCATCGTGACGGGCGATGCCTACGTAGATCACCCGTCGTTCGGCATGGCGATTATCGGCCGCCTGCTTGAGGCAAATGGTTATCGGGTCGGCATCATCGCGCAGCCGGACTGGCATTCGAAAGACGACTTCGAGCAGCTGGGGAGACCGAATCTGTACTTTGGCGTTGCCGCGGGCAACATGGATTCGATGATCAACCGCTACACAGCGGACAAGAAAGTCAGGAATGACGACGCTTATACGCCGCATGGCGTCGGCGGCAAACGCCCCGACCGCTGCTCACTGGTGTACTCGCAGCGCTGCAAAGAAGCGTACAAGGATGTGCCGGTGGTTCTCGGCGGTATCGAAGCGTCGCTGCGCAGAGTCGCGCATTTCGACTACTGGCAGGATAGCGTCCGTCGTTCGATTCTGCTGGATGCAAGTGCCGACATCCTCGTTTATGGCAACGCGGAACGCGCCATCGTCGAGCTCTCCTATCGCATTGCCCGCGGGGAAGAGATTCGTGACATCACCGACGTTCGGGGCACCGCTTTTCTTCGCAACGATAAACCGAAGGAATGGTGGGAAATCGATTCGACGCGTATCGACAGACCAGGCCGCATCGACCAGATCGTCAGCCCCTACGTGAACACGCAGGACAGTGCGGCCTGCGAAACGAAGCAAAGCGAACCCGTCGACGAGCAAAATGTTTTGCGCTTCGTTCCGGATGCCAGACGCAACCGGGATCGCACCGTTATTCGACTGCCATCGTTCGAGAAGGTGCGTAACGATGCCGTTCTCTACGCACACGCGAATCGAGTGCTGCATCTCGAGACCAACCCGGGTAACGCGCGCGCGCTGGTCCAGGCGCATGGAGACAGGGACCTTTGGCTGAACCCACCGGCACAGCCACTGACTACGGCGGAAATGGATTACGTCTTCGGCATGCCGTTCACGCGAGTACCACATACATCCTATGGCGATGCGCGCATTCCGGCCTACGAAATGATTCGTTTCTCGGTGAACATCATGCGCGGCTGTTTTGGTGGCTGCACGTTCTGCTCAATTACGGAGCATGAGGGCCGCATCATTCAAAATCGCTCCGAAGAATCGATCCTCGAGGAGATCGAAAAAATTCGCGATACCGTTCCAGGCTTCACCGGCGTGATTTCCGATCTCGGCGGACCGACGGCGAACATGTATCGGCTTGCCTGCAAGAGCAGCGAGATCGAGGCCGCATGCCGCCTCCCGAGCTGCGTCTTCCCCGGTATCTGCAGTAACCTGAATACCGATCATTCCTCACTCACCACGCTCTACCGCAAGGCTCGTGAGCTGCCGGGCGTGAAGAAGGTGCTCATCGCATCCGGCCTGCGCTACGACCTGGCCGTTGAGGATCCCGAATACGTCAAGGAACTCGTGACACATCATGTCGGCGGCTACCTGAAGATTGCGCCGGAACATACCGAGAAGGGTCCACTGGACAAAATGATGAAACCGGGCATCGGAACCTACGACCGCTTCAAGGAGATGTTCGAACAATTCTCGAAAGAGGCGGGCAAAGAACAATACCTGATCCCCTACTTCATCGCCGCGCATCCAGGCACCACGGACGAGGACATGGTCAACCTGGCGCTGTGGCTGAAGAAGAACAACTTCCGGGCGGACCAGGTACAGGCGTTCTATCCGTCACCCATGGCGACCGCGACGGCGATGTACCACTCGCGCAAGAACCCGTTGCGCAAAGTCACCTATAAGAGTGACAGGGTCGAAACAGTCAAAAGCCCCGAGAAGAGGCGCCTGCATAAGGCGCTGCTTCGTTACCACGACCCGGACAACTGGCCGACGATTCGTGAGTCGTTGCGAGAGATGGGGCTTGGTCGCCTGATTGGGTCGGGCGAGGACCAACTGGTGCCCGTAGATCAGCCGCCGGAAGATCAGGTGCGCGGATCAGCGCGCAGGAAGAACACTGCGGCAGCGCATGCCAGGCGCATCCGCAAGGGCAAGGTCTTGTCCCAGCACACCGGCTTGCCGCCGCGCAAAAACAGCTAGCCGCTTAGCCCGGGTCCAGGACGAAACAGACCTCCCGGCCTGTTTCCGAAATCGCAAAGATCCTGTAACCAAGCTGGCGCAACCTGCTGATGCTGTCGGCTGTGCGTTGTTTCCCCACTCCCGGGAATCGATGGTGGTACTCAACGAGCAACTGCCTCGGCAGGCTGTCTCCTTCTCGCAGGCCATCCAGGATGAGGTACTCCGCGCCTTCGACATCGATCTTCAGCATGTCGATGTGGCGATGCCCGAGCTTCTCCATCATCGTGTGAATCGTATAGGCGGGCGCATCGATGAAGTCTTCGGCATCCCCGGCATCGCTCCCGGCGGTCCACATCACTCCCGACGCCTTGCCACGCGTATTGACGCGCCGATACAAACGCAGACTGCCATCCTCGCCCGCTGCCGCCCAGGGATGAAACACGAATCCGTCGGGCAGTGTTTGCCCCTGAATCCACTCTTCGGCGAAAGGCGTTGGATCAAAGGCGTGCACGGTCAATCCGTAGTCATTGATCAGGTCGAGATCAAAGTCGATCAGGTCGCCCACACCCAGGGAATAGACGATCGACTGTTCGTTCAGCAGCGCTGGAATGTATTTCCAGCTATCGCTTTGCAGGACATCGTATTTGATCTCCGGCCGCAGCCAGAGCTCCTTACCACTGATGCGTTTCAGGAATAGTTTGATCGGCCAGAACCAGGGCTGGCGTTTCATCCATCCGGACGTTCTCATGCGGGTCCTTTGCTTGTGGTCGTCAACAGCGCAACGTTATCACGACAGGTGCGCAGGCAGGTGACATTGCTGTAACCTCTCGCATACTCATGGATAACAACACCCGTGCTTAGGAAATTTGCCCACCTGCTCCTGCGTCTTGGCGGCTGGACGCCGGTTGGCGGCGTGCTGGACGATCCCAAGGCAGTGCTTGTTGCAGCGCCCCACACATCGAACTGGGATGGATTCTGGGCGCTGGTGTACAAGGTAGCGGTCGACCTCGACGTCAAATTCTTCGCCAAGAAGTCACTGTTCTGGTTCCCGCTCGGTAACCTGCTGCGCTGGCTCGGTGCGATCGAGCTCGATCGCGGCCGTGCAGTGAACGCCGTGCAGCTGGCGATCGATGAATTCGAGAACCACGAGACGTTCTACCTGGGCCTCGCCCCGGAAGGAACGCGCAGCCAGAAGCCCGGGTGGAAGTCCGGCTTTTATCGAATCGCCCAAGGTGCCAACGTACCCGTCTACATCGGCTTCCTCGATTTCGGCAGGAAGCGTATCGGTATCGGCCCGAAAGTGGAGCTGACCGGCGATCCCGATGTTGACCTGGCTGTCATTCGCAAACACTACGAAGGCATCAAGGGCCGGTGGCCGGAGAAGGCCAGCCCGATTGTCTTCCGCTGAGCCTTCGCCGGCCCACAAAAAAGGCCGCCCTGAGGCGGCCTTTCTTTGCATTGTGACGCGACTCTATCGACGGTAGTTGATCTCAAGACCCAGCACGCGCCCCTTCTTCATGGGGCCGGCGACCCAGAGTCCTGCGATGGATGTCAGGTTACCCCAGTTCGCCTCGTCTTCGAGGTTCTTGCCATACAGCGACACGTTCCAGACGTCGTCTGACGAGAACCAGTTGAGACTCGCGCTCGTGCGTCTTTGGTCATCGAAGAACTGCAGATTCGCATCGTCGTAAGGATGACTCTCACGGTAGCTGTGGTTGAGCATGAAGTTGAACATGTTCGAACCCACCGGAATATCCCATGACAAGCCGACGCTGTAGTTCGTCGGTGCCAGGCGCGGCAACTCGGAACCCAGGAACGACGCAAAGGCCGGGTTGACCGTATCGTACTCGCCATCCTGCCAACCGTACGACGCGTTGATCGAGAAGTTGTCGGCAATCAGGCCAACGAAATCGACCTCGACGCCCTTGATCGTGACGTCGCCGGCATTGATCGTACCCTGGAGCACGATGACGTCCGGATCACCCAGGTTGAGCTCGCGCTGCATGTCGTCGATCGAATTGTGGAATGCGGCGATGTTCAGGCGCATGCGACCGTCCATCATGTCGGCTTTCATGCCAATTTCGATCGTGTTGTTTTCTTCCTCGAGCGTCGGGCCCGGCGGAATTACGTTGGGCTTGGCGTTACGGAAGTTGATGCCGCCCGAACGGAAACCTTTCGTCCAGAATGCGTACAACTGGGTATCGTCATTCATCCGGAACTGCACGCCCAGTTTCGGCGTGATGTTGTCCCAGTCGCCGGACAGCGGCGTGACAGAACAATTGAAGGTCGCATTGTCCGAACAACCACCCGTAATAACACCGCCCGATTTGCTTTCGCTGGTGTAGCGCAGGCCGGCTGTTACGGTCCAGCTATCGTTCAGGTGGAAGTCATTGGTCCAGAAGGCACCGAAGTTCTTCGCCTCCATGTCACCACCAAGAGCGCGCTGCAGGTTAACGCCGAACGGTGCCGGGCCAAGCGGCGGCGGCAGCCAGATGTAGCGTGCTTCGCGGTAGCTGATGTCTTGCTTGAAGTAATACAGCCCGAGGGTCGCGTCCCACTTGTCCGAGAAGGTGCCGGCCCAGCGGAACTCATTGCTGAACTGCTTCTGGTCGGTATTGCCGGGCGCTGCGAAGATCGGCAAGTCCGTACCATCGATATCGGCAGCGGAACTGGCCTTAACGCGTCGAACGCCCATGATGTTGGTCAGCGTTCCGGAGCCAACCTCCCCGACGTTGACTTCGAGCGTGCCTTGCGTCCATTCAATCTCGGTGAAACCGTTTTCGTCCGATGTGGTGGAGAAATCGGGCTGTACGCCAGCGCGTTGTGCCGTCACATTAGTCCACGCAGCACCGTCGCCTTTCGTCTCGCCGTGCTCAACGATCAGCGTTACGTCAGATGTGTCGTTCGGCGTAAAGACGAGCGTCGGGCGGAACATTTTCGTTTCCAGGGCACCCACATTCGAACCGTCTGCGGGGTTCGCATAGAACGGTTGAAACGGATGCGGCGCCGGATTCGCTGCCTGCGGATTGGTGTTCTTGAAATAGCCCGAATCGTCGTCGTAGTACATGACCATTTTGGCGGCCAGCTTGTCTTCAACGAGCGAACCCTCGATCGAACCAGCGAGGTTGAACTGATCTTCGTCGGTCGCGCCAACACGGACCCGGACAGCTGATTCACCGTCTGGCCGTGCGTTACGCAGCACCACTGCGCCGCCTGTCACGTTGCGACCAAACAGCAGACCCTGCGGGCCACGCAGGACTTCGACTGACTCCAGGTCAAAGGTATCGATGACGACGCCATAGGTCGTTCCCATGAACACGCCATCAACGAAAACGCCCACCGTCGGGTCAACCGATGGAATCGAGCTGTTGATACCCTGGCCGCGAATCGAGAAATTCTGCACGCCCGGGAACGTTCCAACAGACTCGAGCTGGACATTCGGCATCGTGTAACTCAGATCTTCGATCTTCTTCACGAACAATGCGTCCAGCTGCGCCGCCCCGAACGCCGAGACCGCGACCGGCACGTCCTGAACCGCCTCTGCCGAGCTGCGCTTGCGAGCCGTGGTTACGATTTCCTCCAGAAGCGCTCCGGCAGAACCCTCCTGAGCGATCGCAATATTTGGTAGCGAAAAAGCAACAATGGCTGACACGGCTGTGGCCGTGGCACCGAGAAAAGCACTCAAGTTTATGATTTTCAGATTAAAAGACACAGTATCCCCCTCCTTCTCCCCTCTGAAGAAAACCAGCATACTGTTGTATGCATGCATATGCCAACCTCCGGAAGCGGTTTCTTGAGCACCAGGTACGATGCCGACGTTGAGATTTCGGTGCTCATCCAGCATCCTCCCCCCGCCGTTATGAATGACACCACCACACGCAAACGCACGATTCGCAGTTTCGTGCGCCGGGCGGGCCGAATCACGCCCTCACAGCAACGCGCTTTCGAGACACTCTGGCCGGTGTATGGCGTCGAGTACCGTACGGAATTACTGGCATTCGAACAGCTCTTCGGCAGGTCCGCGCCGGTGGTTCTGGAGATCGGTTTCGGCAACGGTGAGACGCTGGTCGAGCAAGCCGGGGCAAATCCCGACACAGACTTCATTGGCATCGAGGTACATGAGCCCGGCATCGGACATTGCATGCTTAAGGCCGAAGAAGCGGGTGCCACGAACCTGCGCCTCATCAATCACGATGCCATCGAGGTGCTCACGAACCAGGTACCTCGCAGCTCACTGTCGCGACTGAATCTCTACTTTCCGGATCCCTGGCCGAAAAAGCGGCACCACAAGCGGCGGATCATCGCACCGCCCTTCCTGGAGCTGGTCGCAGACAGGCTGGCGGATGACGGCACACTGAATATTGCGACCGACTGGGCCAACTATGCGGAGCACATCGACGAGGTTCTTTCTCTGGTCCGATCGCTTCACGTGCATCGAACGTCGCGAGCATGACGGCGAACAGCCGCTGGACCGGCCACAGACGAAGTTCGAGCGCCGGGGCCTCAGGAAAGGACACCGCATCTGCGACTGGTGTTTCCAGAAGAATCAATAAGGATTCGTGCCTTGCGCTCCGCCCGCGATGATCTATAAGTAGTAGTAGGGCAGCGTTTTATGAGGACTACAGGTTATGGCTATTCAGTACCCCGTAATCGGTCAGTGGTTTAGAAGACCCAATGGCACGTTGTTTGAGGTGGTCGCCGTGGACGAGGCAGAAGCTACTGTCGAGATTCAGCAGTTTGACGGGACTATTGATGAGATTGATATAGAGCGTTGGCCGGAACTCCTGTTGCGGGAGGTCAGCGCCCCCGAAGACTGGTCGGGCTCGGTCGACATGGACCCGGAGGATTACGTCGGCAAGAATGACTCCGATATGCCGAACGGTTTTCACGACCCGCTGGCGTTCCTCGACAAGCTCTAAAGGTGTCAGTCACCTTATTTCTACATGCTTGTAGGTCCGGTCACGTAGACAACCCCGTCGCGAACGTCCACGTCCACTTTGCGTAAACCGCGCCCGTTCCCTGGTCCGGCGAAACAGTAACCCGTCTCGATGTCGTAGGTCGCGCCGTGCGACGCACAAATCAGCGCCGTCTTGTCCTTGGTCAGGAATTTGTCAGGCGACCAGTTGAGGGGGTGTCCAACGTGTACGCAGAAGTTCTGGTAGGCGAACACGTCATCGGCCTTGCGAACGACGAAGCCGCGAAACGGCCAATCACCGTCACCGATCTCAAACTCACGACAGCCGGGATTCTCGAGTTCGTCCAGCCGGCCGACTGCGACCTCCTGCTCGCTCACACACTGTCCTCATTCCACGGTGCGACCTTGAGGAGCAGCAGCATGCCGGGGATCGCAAGTGCCGTGCACAGCAGGAAGAATTGGGTCCAACCGACGTGCTCAACAATGACTCCGGTTACCGCATTGGCCAAAGTTCGCGGCGTCGCGGCAAGCGCAGTGAACAACGCGAACTGCGTCGCCGCGAATGCAACGTTTGTCGTTCGCGCGATGAACGCAGTGAGGGCCGCCGTGCCAAGGCCCACGCCAAGATATTCGAATGCAACCGCAAAACCGAGCATCCATGGGTTCGCGCCAACGACCGATAACAATGCAAAGCCGAGAATGCTGACAATCTGTACGAACCCGAACGCCCAGAGCGCTTGATTGATGGGCAGCTTGACCATAACCAGCCCACCTACCAATCCGCCGCCGATGGCTGCGGCAAGTCCCGCTGTTTTCGCAATCGCACCTATCTGTGTCAGGGTGAAGCCCACGTCGATAAAGAACGCGGTTTGCAGGGCAGTCGCCATGTTGTCACCGAGCTTGTAGAAGAACAGGAACGCAAGCACAAATAGAGCGGACTTCAGGCCCGCTCGCCCGATGAAATCACGAAACGGCTCAATAACTGCTTCACGCAACGTCCGCGGTGGCGTCGGCTCGGTAATCGCCTCGTCGATTACCAGCGTTAGCACGATACCAACAAGCATGAACCCCGCGATGATAATAAATACGACGCTCCAGGCGAAAAGATCAGCAAGTATGAAGCCGAGTGCCCCGGGGATTAGCCCGGAGAGACGATAGGCCTGAACATGAATTGAGTTGCCAAGCCCCAGCTCGACGTCGGGTAGAAGTTCACGTCGGTAAGCATCAAGCACGATGTCCTGGCTTGCGCTGAAAAAAGCGACGGCAGTAGCGAGATAGGCAATAGTCCAAAGCGATTGTTCGGGCTTCAGGAACCCCATCGCCGCAATGGACGCAAACAATGCGAGTTGCGTGACAAGCATCCAGCCGCGGCGGTGACCAAGAAACGGCAGCGTGTAGCGGTCCATGAGAGGTGACCAGGCAAACTTCCACGCGTAGGGAAGTCCAACCAACGCCATGAACCCGATTTCCGCCAGACCAACGCCTTCTGTTCGAAGCCAGCCCTGCACCAGCTGAATCAGCACATACAGGGGCAGTCCCGACGTAAACCCGGTGAATACGCAGATCAGCATGCGCCGATTCAGGACTGCCTCTCTAAAGGTCTCCCGGCGCGAGCGGTCCTGAGATGCGTCAGCCGTCATGAACCCAATCGTAATCCATGATCAACGGTGCGTGGTCAGAGAAGCGCTGATCTCTGTAAATCTCCGTGCGCCGGACTTTTTCACCGAGCCCCGGCGTCACGACATGATAGTCGATACGCCACCCGACGTTGTTGTCCCAGGCACGACCGCGATTGGACCACCACGTGTACTGCTCCGGCTCCTGCTCGATTGCGCGAAACGCATCGACCCAGCCATAGTCCCCAAACACTTTGTCCAGCCAGGCACGTTCTTCGGGCAGACAACCGGAATTCTTCTGGTTCTGTTTCCAGTTTTTTATGTCGCCTTCCTTGTGCACGATGTTCCAGTCGCCGCAGATGATGTATTCAGACCGTCGGCGCCTGAGCGTTTTAAGGTGCTCGGAAAATGAATCCATGCAACGGTACTTGGCGATCTGTCGCTCTTCCTTCGATGACCCCGATGGCAGATACAACGACACAACGCTGATCCCCCCAAGCTGGACTTCCAGGTAGCGTCCCTCGTTGTCGAATTCGGCATCGCCGTAACCATGAATGACTTTCTTTGGTTTGTGCCGCGAGTAGATCGCGGTACCACTGTAGCCCTTCTTCTCGGCATCTTCGTAGTAACAGTGATAGCCCTCGGGGGAGAAGATCTCATCCGCCAGCTGATGTGCCTGTGCCTTGGTTTCCTGGATGCAAATTACGTCGGCATTTTGCCCCGCCATCCACTCGAAGAAACCCTTGCGGGCTGCTGCCCGAATACCATTTGCATTCAGGCTGATAACGCGAAACAAATGCGGTCTCCTGTGTCATACTCCGATCCGTCGCGGCAATCATACAGAAGACCCATCTTATGCGTGGCTACAAAAGAGAGTTCATCGAACTGGCACTCGAACTTGGCGTGCTTCGATTCGGCGAATTCACACTGAAATCCGGTCGGGTCAGTCCGTACTTTTTTAACGCCGGCCTGTTCAATACGGGCTATGCCGCGGCGAAGCTCGGTCGATTTTATGGCGCAGCCATCGCCGAAGCGGACCTGCGTTTCGACATGTTGTTCGGACCTGCCTACAAGGGCATTCCCCTGGCTACGCTCGCCGCTGCCGCACTGGCTGAACACCACGGCATCGATGTGCCCTATTGCTTCAATCGAAAAGAGGCCAAGGCACATGGCGAAGGCGGCAGCGTCGTCGGTGCGCCCCTGTCAGGCGACGTGTTGATTGTCGACGATGTCATCACCGCCGGGACAGCCGTCCGGGAGGCTTACCAGATCATCTCGGGCGCTGGCGCCGAAATTGCGGGCCTTGTCATCTCGCTGGACCGACAGGAGCGCGGCCAGGGCGCCTATTCGGCCGTGCAGGAACTGAAACAATCGCTTGGCATCCCGGTCATAAGCATTGTGCAGCTCGATGATCTTATCGATATTCTTGAAGAATCAAGCGAGTACGAACAGTACCTGGAGCCTGTGCTGGCCTACCGGAAGCAATACGGCGTTATTTCGTAAGCTATTGAAATTTGAGCGTTCGAGCTGATTTTACAGCGTGCAGAAAGGGAGCTAAGCTGCAATAACGAGAACCAGTCCCGGTCGTTGAACCACTTTTACTGGCATATTTTGCTCATGCACAAATTAATCTTCACAGCTGCACTCCTCGCACTGGCCTCCTCGGCCATGGCCAGGGATGAACAGAAAGTCTTCAAGTGGGAAGACGAAGAGGGCAATGTGTATTACGGAGACAGCGTTCCGCAGCGCTTCGCCGAGCGACCGAAAGAGGTTCTGAACGAACACGGCGTTACGGTTGCCGAGCTCGAAGGCCGAAAGACCGAGGAGCAACTTGCGCAGGAGCAGATCGACAAGGAGCGCCGCGAACGTCAGGAACAGCAGATGATGGCCGACCGCGCCCTGCTGTCAACCTATCTTTCAGTCGAAGAGATCCGGATGCACCGCGATCGCCGTGTGGAGCTCTTCCAGGCACAGTCGCGAGTTACCGAACTCTACCTGCGAAACCTCGATCGCCGGCTGCAGGAATTGCGTAACGAAGCCTCCAGGTACCAGCCGTACAGTGAGGATCCCAATGCGCCGATGATTGCCGAAGACCTTGCGAAGAGCTGCGTAAGACAAAAGACACCATCGCGCGCCACCAGCGTAACCTGGAGAAGTACGAAATTGATGAGAAGAACATCATCGATCGCTTCGACGGCGACATCATGCGCTTCAAAGACCTGAAAGGAATCGAGTAGATTCCCTGGCCGTCAGGCCGTCCCCGAATGCCCGAATCCACCAGCGCCCCGGTCGCTGGTATCAAACTCTTCTACGACCGTAAACTCGACCTGCTCGACCGCGACGAAGACCATTTGTGCAATACGTTCGCCGGGTTGGACTTCGTAGCTGTTGCTGCCGCGATTCCAGCAGGAGATAAACACCTGCCCCTGGTAGTCCGAGTCGATCAGTCCCGTGAGATTGCCCAGCACGAGTCCGTGCTTGTGACCCAGTCCTGAACGCGGCAACAGTACCGCCGCCAGCGCAGGATCCGCGACATGGATTGCAAGGCCGGTCGGGACGAGAACCGTCTCTCCAGGACTCACCGTCAGCGGCTCATCGATACAGGCCCGCATATCGAGTCCGGCCGACCCATCGGTGGCGTAGTGCGGCAAAGGGATCGTGTCCCCGACGCGTGAGTCGAGGATCTTCAGTTCAATGGATCGCATCTGGTGTCCTGTCCGTTTACTCGATGTTCGAAATGACCGTAAGCCGTGGCTGCGTGTCGGTACCGCGAGCAGCATAGAAGCGTCGCGCGATGAGTTCAACGAGATCACGTGCCAGCTCGGACTTCCGTGCTTCGGGGAAGCGTTGTTCCCCGTCGCTCCAGATGACGTTTACGCTGTTATCGTCAGTGTCGAAGCCGCAATCCCTACCGACCCGGTTCGCGATAATCATGTCGAGATTCTTTCTCTCGAGCTTCGAACGTGCGTAGTCGTCGACCTTTTCGGTTTCCGCGGCGAAACCGACCGTGAATGGCCCGGCCGCGAGAGCCGCTACCGATGCAAGAATATCCGGACAGCGAACGAGATCGATACTCATCGACTCTTCGTTCTTCTTGATCTTCTGCTCTTTCAATTCTGCCGGGCGGTAATCCGCAACGGCTGCCGCTGCAATAAAGATGTCGGCCTCGCCGACGCACTCGTGCGTAGCGTCGTACATATCCTGGGCTGACAACACCTTGCGTACTTCGATGCCCGGCGGTTCGGGAAGATTGACCGGTCCGCTGATCAGGACAACCTCGGCGCCCTGCGCTGCCGCTGCACGTGCCATCGCATAACCCATCTTTCCGGAGCTGCGATTGGTGATGTAACGCACCGGATCAATAGGTTCCCGAGTCGGCCCCGCCGTGATCACAACTTTCCTGCCCGTCAGCAGGCCCTCACCCTTACCAACAGCCAGGTCGAAAACCGCGGCTGCAATCGTGTCCGGCTCGAGCATGCGACCCGCTCCCGTCTCTCCACAGGCCTGCGATCCGACATCCGGTCCAAGGATGTGAATGCCGCGCTCTTCAAGGACCTTGCGATTCGCCTGTGTTGCCGGATTACTCCACATCACGTGATTCATTGCCGGGGCCACCGCGAGGGGCGCTTCTGTCGCCAGGCAGATCGTTGTGAGCAGATCGGGCGCTCCGCCGCTAACAATGCGCGCCATCACTTCGGCCGTAGCCGGGGCGATCAGGACAACGTCCGCCCAGCGTGCGAGCTCTATGTGGCTCATCGCCGCCTCGGCTTCCTTGTCCCACAGATTCGAGCGGATCGGTCTTCCGGACACGGCCTGCAATGCAGTACCCGTCACGAACTGCTCCGCCGACGCGGTCATGACGATCTGTACGTCGCCGCCGCGTTCGCGCAGGCGCCTTACCAGGTCAGGTGCCTTATAGGCAGCAATGCCGCCCGTGATGCCAAGAACGATATTCATACATGAAAGCTTATCGCGTCCGGATCAAATCCAGAAGGTTTCCATAGATTCGTTGCTTGTATGGATATGTGCCTGACACTCAGTATTTCCGCATGGATGAAGAACCGCTCACGGACAAGAGCGATGCAGAGTTGCTGACCATGGTCGTGACCAACCCCGCTGCCACGCAACTTCTGAGCCGCTTCGGCAGCCTGCGGTCGCTCCTGCAGGCGCCGTCCGGCGACATCATGGCGTGCCCCGGAATCGGCCGGGGCCGCCTTGCCGTTCTTCGCGCCCTGCCGGAGCTGGCCCGTCGCTATTACGCTGAATCCCTGCCCAACGGCGAGTCCATTCGGAGCCCTGCTGACACTGAAGGCTACCTGCAGGCTCGCATGCGGCATCTCGGCCATGAGTTGTTTTGCTGCCTGTTTCTCGACAACCGGCACCGGGTGCTCAGCTTCAACGAGCTGTTTCGGGGCACCATCGACGGCACCAGCGTCTATCCGAGGGAGGTTGTGAAGGAGGCGCTGGCCGTCAACGCTGCGGCTGTCATTCTGGCCCACAATCACCCGAGTGGCGTGGCCGAACCCAGCCAGGCCGATGAACGCATCACCCGTCGCCTGAAATCGGCCCTTGAACTGGTCGATATCCGGCTACTGGATCACCTGATTATCGGCGATGGCCGGACCACCTCGCTGGCCAGCCGAGGCCTTATCTGACGCCGGCCGGAGCGTATGCGCTAATATCGGTCAATGAGCGCTTGAACTGCATGGCCGTCACTGGTATAAAGTCTCGCTCTCTGCCCGCCACTCGCGGGCGACTTTTAATAAAATCAGAGACTTAAGGTCATGTCCAAGGTTTGCCAAGTGACTGGGAAGCGGCCGATGAGCGGCAACAACGTTTCTCACGCTAAAAACAGAACTCGCCGTCGCTTCCTGCCCAACCTGCAGAACAAGCGATTCTGGATCGAAGCCGAGAAGCGCTTCGTACGTCTGCGCGTCTCGCACAAGGGCCTGCGTATCATCGACAAGCACGGTATCGAAAAGGTCATTGCAGACCTGCGCGCTGCCGGCACGCAAGTTTAAGCGGAGAATTTGAGATGCGCGACAAGATCAAACTCGTATCCAGTGCCGGAACCGGCCACTACTATACGACTACGAAGAACAAGCGCCTGCACCCCGAAAAGTTGGAGACCAAGAAATACGATCCGACGATTCGCAAGCACGTGATCTACAAAGAAGCCAAGATCAAGTAGCAGCGCTCGGCGCTGTTCCAGAAGGGCCCGCCTTGTGCGGGTTTTTTTGTGCCCGGCGATCCCGCTCGCCGATTACAATAAGCCATGCCCGAGTTACCCGAAGTCGAAACCAGCCGCCGCGGTATCGAACCGTGGATTTTGAACACGACCATCAACAAGGTGGTCGTGCGTGATCGCCGTCTGCGCTGGCCTGTCGCCAAGGGCGTTGAACACAAGCTGCAAGGTCAGGACGTTGAGTCGGTAGACCGCCGTGCCAAATACCTGCTGATCCGAACCAGTGGCGGCACGATCATCCTGCATCTCGGCATGACCGGAAGCCTGTTCATCGTTGACCAGGGTGCGCCTGCCGGGATTCACGATCACCTCGACTTCGAACTCAACTCCGGCAAGGTGCTGCGCTTTCGCGATCCGCGTCGATTTGGCTCGTTTCACCTCAGCAGCGATCCGCTGGCACATCCTCTGCTATCAAGACTTGGACCCGAGCCGCTGGATGACGAATTCGACGGCGAATTCCTGTGGCGCAAGTCACGAGGCCGCACCGTCAGTATCAAGCAGTTCATCATGAATGCTCAGATCGTCGTGGGTGTCGGGAACATCTATGCGAGCGAGTCCCTGTTTCTCGCAGGCATCAATCCCAAGCGAGCCGCCGGGCGCACTGCGCGCCATCGCTACGACGCGCTCGCAGACGCCATCAAGGATATCCTGAGCCGGGCTATTAAAGCCGGCGGCACAACGCTACGGGATTTCTATGGGGGTGATGGCGAGCCGGGGTACTTCAAGCAGCAGCTTGAAGTCTATGATCGGGAAGGCGAACACTGCCGGTGCTGCAATACGATAATCAGGGCGTTCGTGCAGGGGCAGCGGTCGACGTATTACTGCAAGTCCTGCCAGACCTGATCGGGCCTGATCGGGCCCTGAAGGCCCTCCCGTGGGAGCGGCTTCAGCCGCGAATCAGGCGAATCAGCGCGAATCAGGCGCGCCCAACTTTCTTCAATAACGCATCCTTGACCAGCGGCGACACAAACTCCGTGACGTCGCCACCAAGCTGCGCCACCTCGCGCACCAGCGTCGACGAAATAAATGTGTACTTGTCGGTCGGCGTGAGAAAAGCGGTTTCGACAGCCTTGGTGAGAACCCGGTTCATGCTGGCAAGCTGAAATTCGTACTCGAAATCGGAAACCGCCCGGAGGCCACGAACAATGACTGCAAGCTTGTTATCGACAGCGAAGTCGATCGTCAGGCCTTCGTAGCCAGCCACCTCAACGTTTTTAATGTCGGCCAGCGAGCGCTGGGCGAGGTCGACGCGCTCCTCGAATGAGAACATCGTTTTCTTTGTACCGGTGTCTGACGCAACGGCCACGACGACCTTGTCATAGAGCTTCGACGCTCGCCGGACGAAATCTTCATGGCCTAGCGTGATGGGATCAAAGGTCCCCGGATACATTGCTGAAATACCCATCGTCAGTCGTCCTTCTCGACCTCCGCCAGCATGTAACGAACCATGCCTGCGGTTTTGTTTTTTATTATCCGCCAGCCGTCCGGTAATTCGGGCTCCGGGCTCGATCGGTCCTGCTCGAGATATACAAGCGCGCCATCCGCCAGTAGTTCCTGCGTTGCCAACAGTCTACACGTTTCCTCAAGCAAGTCGGCAGCGAACGGTGGATCGAGGAAGACGAGGTCAAAACGGGCTTCGGGCGCACTGCAAAGATAGTCACACGCATTCTGTATCCGGACGGTGGCGGCGGTCGCGCCCAGCTCCGCTATGTTCTTTTCCAACTGTCGGGCGGCAACGCTGGACCGCTCCACAAAGACCGCGCTGCCGGCTCCTCGTGACAGCGCCTCAAGCCCCAGGGCACCGGTACCCGCAAACAGGTCGAGGCAATGTGCTCCATGGATGTGGGGCGACAGCCAGTTGAACAGGGTTTCGCGAATACGCTCCGAGGTAGGCCGCAGGCCTTCGACATCGGCAATATCCAAAAGGCGGCTGCGCCAGTTTCCGGCTACAATACGCAGCCGTCCCGTCTGGGAATTAGCACTTTGTTTTCTTCTGGCCATCGCCGCCTCACCCTGAGTATCTGAATCGTAAACGTATGTTTGGGAAAAAGGAAAAGCCCGAAAAGCCCGAAGGCTTTATCAAGCGCCTGCGGGCACGCATCAACCGCGGTGACAGCTGGCTCACTTACGACCTGGCTAATCTCGCGCCGGGCGGCAAAATCGATGAAGGGGTGCTCGAGGAACTTGAGAGCCTGCTTGTCATGGCCGACGTGGGCGTGGACACGACCGAGCGAATCATCTCGGATCTGCAAAAAAGCCTGGCGCGGAAAGAGCTCAAGGATGTGGAGGCACTGCAACGCGGCCTGCACAAATCACTGTGCGACATTCTCGAGCCAGTCGAGAAGCCACTGATCATAGAGCGGCCTGAGGGCCCCTACGTCATTTTGATGGTCGGGGTAAACGGCGCAGGCAAGACGACGACGATTGGCAAACTCGCGCGCCGCTTCAAGGACCAGGGCTATTCGGTAATGCTCGCGGCCGGAGACACCTTTCGTGCCGCTGCGGTCGAACAGCTGCAAATCTGGGGTGAGCGTAACGATGTTCCTGTCATTGCCCAGCAGGCGGGCGCAGACCCGGCGGCTGTCATTTTTGACGCCATGGACGCGGCACGCGCTCGCGACATCGATATCCTGCTTGCGGATACGGCGGGCCGGCTGCAGAGCCAGACAGGCCTTATGGATGAGCTGGCCAAGGTTAAGCGCGTCATCTCCCGGCGTGACGCGACCGCGCCGCACGAAATCATGCTCGTACTCGACGCCAGCCAGGGCCAGAACGCCCTCGTGCAGGCAGAGAAGTTCCACGAGGCGCTGGGCCTGACCGGCCTGACGGTGACAAAGTTGGATGGCAGCGCGAAGGGTGGCATTCTTCTCGCCATTGCCGATCGCATCGGCGTGCCGGTTCGTTTTATTGGTATCGGCGAAGCGGTCGACGACATGCAGCCATTTTCGGCGACGGACTTTGTGGACGCGCTACTCTCATCGGGACACCAGGGCTGATTCACGACTTGATGATTCAACTCGAAAACGCCACCAAGCGGTTTCCCGGCGGACAGGAAGCCCTGTCGGGCCTCAGCCTTTCCGTCGACAAAGGCGAGATGGTGTTCGTCACGGGGCACTCGGGTGCCGGTAAGAGCACATTGCTGCGCCTGATCGCGCTGATCGAGCGACCGACCAGTGGCCAGGTCATCGTCGACGGGCAGAATACGAGCCGCGTCAAACGACGCAAGATTCCCGCATACCGCCGCCAGATCGGCATGGTCTTTCAGGACCACAAGTTGCTGTACGACCGGCCGGTCGCGGAAAACGTGGCTCTGCCACTGGTCATTGCCGGCGTCGGTCATCGGGAAGCGAGCCGAAAAGTACGTGCGGCGCTTGACCAGGTCGGACTGTTACATAAAGAGAAACAGCATCCCGAGACACTGTCCGCGGGTGAGCAACAACGAGTGGGAATCGCACGCGCGATCGTTTCGCGGCCGAAGCTGCTTATCGCGGATGAGCCCACCGGCAACCTCGACCCGGACCTGTCGCTCGAGGTCATGCGCATTTTTCGACGCTTCAATGAGGTCGGCGTGACGCTATTGATCGCCAGCCATGATATCGCCCTGATTGATCGGCTTGGCTGCAGGCGCATTGCACTCGAGGAAGGGCGGCTGCAGCAGGACCCGGAAGAGGAGGTCGATTCGTGGCTCTGACGCGCAACGCCGACGCCGTTGCCCCGGTCCGTAGATCCAGCCCACTGGCGATCTGGTTTTCCCGGCATATGAGCATCTCGATCGGCTCACTCGGACGCCTGGCCCGCCACCCGTTCTCCAGCCTGATGATCGTCCTCGTTATAGCCGTCACACTGGCTCTGCCCGCGGCGATCAACCTGATCGTCAAGAACGCGCGTTCGGTCAGCGGCAGCTGGGACAATGCGCTGGATTTCTCTGTGTTCCTGAAACAGGACATGCCCGAAGACGAAGCGAGGGCGCTCGGCAGACTGATCGAACAACGAGCGGATGTCGATGCGGTCTTGTTTATCAGTGCATCGCAGGCACTGGCAGATTTCAAGGAGCATTCCGGGTTTGGGGCTGCACTCGATCAGCTCCCCGATAACCCGTTGCCGCACACGCTTGTCGTCAGGCCGGGCGCGGGTAATACGAGCGCGTCGATGATTTTGTTGCATGAAGAGCTCGGCAACCTTCCCGAGACAGAACACGTACAGGTCGATACAGAGTGGGTGCAACGCTTTCATGCGATCCTGGATATCGTGCGGCAGGCCATTGCGATTGGTGCGGCGCTGCTCGGCATCGCGATCGTTGTGATTATCGGCAACACGATTCGCCTTGATATCGAAAGTCGTCGCAATGAAATCGAAGTCACCAAACTCATCGGCGCGAGCAATGCGTTTGTGCGGCGGCCGTTTCTCTGGACAGGATTCTGGTATGGCCTGTTTGGGGGGCTCCTGGCCCTTGGCCTGGTGTACTACGGCCTGTTCCTGCTGCAAGGGCCTGTTGCTCGTCTCGCCGGGCTGTACCAGAGCAACATCGCCATTGCTGCCATGAGCTTTCGGGAAGCGGCGGCGATCATTGGCGTTGCCGTGTTCCTCGGGCTGTTCGGGTCCTGGTTCACCACGGCAAGGCATATGCGACGTATCGAGCCGCATTGAACATAATACCGACCCGCCAAGGCGCTAAATAGCCGGTTTGTATAACAATATTGCTTCTTCATATCGGGAACTTATGGTACTTATTAGCACTCCAACCCGCCGAGTGCTAAAATTGGGCACCATAACGGAGGTAGTAGATGACCACTGCATTAGCCATGACTAATCACGATCTCGCACTGGCAGGCCCGGTAGGCAGTCTTGACGCCTATATCCAGGCGGTCGGCTCGATAGCTGTCCTGTCCAAAGAGGACGAACAGTCGCTCGCAACGCGTTATCGCGAAGAAGAAGACCTCGACGCCGCACGCGAGCTCGTTATGGCGCATCTGCGTTTTGTTGTGCATATCGCCAAGGGCTACACGGGCTATGGCCTGCCGCTGAATGACCTCATCCAGGAAGGCAACGTCGGTCTCATGAAAGCCGTCAAGCGTTTCGATCCGGCTTACGACGTACGACTCGTCTCGTTCGCCGTGCACTGGATCCGCGCCGAAATTCACGAGTTCGTACTCAAGAACTGGCGCATCGTGAAGGTTGCAACGACCAAGGCGCAGCGCAAGCTGTTCTTCAATCTTCGCAAGAAGAAAAAGACACTGGCCTGGCTGTCTGCGGCCGAAACGAAAGCGGTTGCTGATGACCTCGGCGTAAGCGCCAAGGAAGTCACGGAGATGGAAAAACGCCTGCACTCACGCGACGCAATTTTCGACCCAACCCCGGATCTCGATGACGACCGTAACTACACGCCAGCGGCCTACCTGCCGGCACCGGATGCCGATCCGGCCAAGCAGGTCGAGACCGCGGACTTCAACCATGATGCAACGACACGGATGACCGCCGCGCTGGACGTCCTTGACGACCGTGCCCGTCACATCATCGAAGCTCGCTGGCTGACAGAGAGCAAGATGACGTTGCACCAACTCGCCGACGAATACGGCATCTCGGCTGAGCGCATTCGCCAGCTCGAGGCCAATGCGATCAAGAAGCTGCGCAACGCGATGGCCGTGTAAGGCCAACTGAGCCCATGATCAACTGGCCGCTGAAAGACGGGTAGCCGCTCAGGCGTAGTTCTTGCGCCGGTAGCGAACCCAGCCGCCGTCCTCGATGCCTTGTGGATCATGGTGCGTCCAGTGCACCAGCCCGCCGAGATCATTCCACTCGTACATGCCTCGCACGTGCACCCGGTCACCCATCCCGAGCGGGACGCGTGTGGCGAGATCGATGTTGTGCGCGATAAGCAGCGTCCGGCGATCGCCGATGTCGATGATGAAGCGCTGGTGGCGTGAGCCGTCGTCGTCATCCGACAACAGGCGCCGCACGAAGCCAGTGACTTCAATCCACTCGCCATCATCGCGCTTTGTGAATGCTCTGCTCATAAAAAAGCACGGTCGGCCGTCCCTGGCCACCGTGCTTCCTTGTTCTTTGCTGAGAGCTACCCCTGGGTAACCGGCACCATCGTGATTTCCACGCGACGGTTGGCCTGGCGGCCCGCATCTGAACTGTTGTCAGCTATCGGGCGCGACTCGCCCATGCCGACCGTGATCAGGCGCTGGGAGATAACACCTCGGCCCTGCAGATAGGACGCGACCGATCCGGCGCGACGCTCAGAGAGGCTCTGGTTGTACGCGTCAGTCCCCGTGCTGTCCGTATGGCCTGCAACCTCAACAACGGTCTTGTCGAATTCACCGAGCACCTTGCCCACCGAGTTCAACACATCAAAGAATGCCGGGCTGAGGTCCGAGCTGTTTGTCGCGAACGTGACGTTTCCGGGCATGTTCAGCGTGATGTTGTCGCCAACACGATGGACGCTGACGCCGGTTCCTTCGAGTTCTGCGCGGAGCTGGGCTTCCTGCTTGTCCTGGTAGGCGCCAACGGCACCACCGGCCAATGCACCCAGTCCGGCACCGATCAAGGCGTGCTGACGGCGCTCTACCGCGTCATCACCCGAGATCAGACCAACGACGGCACCAATACCGGCACCGATCAGGGCACCCTTGGTCGTCTTGCTTGTCTGCTCTTCGCGAGTGTATGCGTCGAGTGTTGTACAACCACTGACAAAGACCGTCATGACGGTCATTGCGAGAATAATCTTTGCAGATCGCTTGTTCATGATCTTTCCTTTGGCTTACATGGGTTTTGCGAATTGTAGGCCGCATTGTAGTACGCGCCTACCTGAACGCATGCTTAATTGACGCTGTTATGTCGAGAGAAGTCACAGAAACCGCGTAAACTGTGACGTATGACCGATATCGACAACTGGCTGGAGCGCTACGAACAGGGCCACCAGGGGCTTACCAACCCGGTCGTGTACTGGGCGGCCGTCCCGATGGTGGTGCTCGGCACGATAGGCCTGCTCTGGTACCTGCCTGTCCCGGTTGAATTCTATGAAATCTCGCCGCTACTTAATTGGGGCAGCGCTTTCCTGATGGCGACCGCCATCTACTATTTCATAATCTCGCTGTCCCTCGCGATCGGGATGCTGCCGTTCCTGCTTGGCGTCGCCGCGCTCCAGCTGTGGCTGGCGCAGTCCCCCTATCCGCAGCTGGGCGTTTCGGTCGGCCTTCTGGCTGCGGGCACCATCGGGCTGTGGCTGGGCCGTCGTGGCCCGGGCAGCTTGCGCGGTGTTTTGCAGGATTTCCAGCTCCTGATGATCGGCCCGGCCTGGCTTCTGTCGGTGATGTACAAGCGCTTCCGCATACCTTTCTAGAGCTAGTGCCGCGGGCGTGAAACTCGTCTAGAATCTACGGCCCGAAACCCCATTTCCCAGGAAGAAACCCGTGGGCGCAAAAGCACTCGATCCGCTCGATCTCTACGATATTCGCTCCGAACTTGCCGAAGACGAAGTCATGGTCAAAGACACCGTTGGCCGCTTTGTCGATGATCGGGTCATCCCGCTCATGCGCGAGGCATTTGAGCAACATACATTTCCGATGGAACTCGTCGGCGAAGTCGCCGGACTCGGTCTCTTCGGTAGCTCTATCGAGGGCTACGACTGCGCCGGCCTCAACGGCGTCAGCTACGGCCTGATCTGCCAGGAACTTGAGCGTGGCGACAGCGGCCTGCGCAGCTTTGTATCCGTGCAATCGAGCCTGGTCATGTTCCCTATCCACGCCTACGGCTCCGACGAGCAAAAAGAGCGCTGGCTGCCCGCCATGGCGCGCGGCGAGGCGATCGGCTGCTTTGGACTGACCGAACCACATGGCGGCTCCGATCCGGGCAACATGAAAACGCATGCCAAGCGGGACGGTGACGACTGGATCATCAACGGCTCCAAGATGTGGATCACCAATGCGACGATTGCAGACGCTGCCGTTGTCTGGGCAAAGACAGACGAGGGCGTCAAGGGCTTTATCGTTGAGAAGGACATGCCCGGCTACGTGACGCAGGAAATCGAAAACAAATTTTCCCTGCGCGCATCGGTCACCGGTGCTCAGTTCTTTGACAATGTGCGCGTACCCAAGGAAAGCGTTCTTCCGGGTGTTTCGACACTCAAGGGACCGCTGAGCTGTCTTACCCAGGCACGTTACGGTATCGCCTGGGGTGTGATTGGTGCCGCCCAGGCGTGCCTCAGCGAGGCGCTAAACTACTCGCAGGATCGCGTGCTGTTCGGCAAGCCTGTTGCCCACACGCAGTCCATGCAGATTCGCCTGGCTGATATGGCACGGCGCATCACGACTGCGCAGCTACTCGTGCTGCGTCTTGGACGTCTCAAGGACAAGGGCGAGTTAACACCGTCACAGGTATCGCTCGCGAAATGGAACAACTGCCGGGCCGCGCTCGACATTGCTCGTGACGCACGTGACATTCTCGGCGGCGCAGGCATCAGTGCGGAGTACGTGCCCATTCGTCACATGCTGAACCTCGAAAGCGTAATTACCTATGAAGGCACCGAGACGATTCACCAGCTCGTCATCGGTAAGGAACTGACCGGCGTCAACGCATTCGGATGACGCCAACCAACCAGGACATGTGGCGCATTGCTGCGCCCATGATCCTGTCGAATATTTCCGTGCCGTTGCTCGGCATGGTCGATACCGGCGTCACAGGGCATCTCGAGAGTTCCGCGTACCTCGGTGCGGTCGCGATCGGCGGCACAATCTTTACGTTCCTGTACATGGGCATGAATTTCCTGCGCATGGGAACGACCGGCATAGCCGCACAGAGCTACGGTGCCGGAGACAACGATGGATTACGCGTGTCGCTGGGGCAGGCGCTCATTGTCAGCCTCGCAATCGCTTTCGCCATTCTTCTCCTGCAGGTTCCGGTCGGCAGGATCGCTATAGCGCTTCTGGGTGGCGATGCGGAAACGCAGCAGCATGCAACGACCTATTTTTCGATACGCGTATGGAGCGCTCCAGGCACGCTCGCCAACTACGCTCTGATCGGCTGGTTCCTCGGCCTGCAGAACGCACGTGTGCCCCTATTGATCTTCCTCACGATCAACATCACCAACATCCTGCTCGACCTGCTGTTCGTGCTTGTGTTCGGTATGAAGGTCGACGGTGTGGCGCTGGCCTCCGTCATTGCCGAGTACTCCGGTCTGCTGGTCGGTGGTGCGTTTGCGATCGACGCCCTGCGAAGCCGTGAGGGCCACTGGCCACTCGCGCGGCTGACCAACCTGTCGGCATACAAAGCGTTCTTCTCTGTGAATGCGAGCCTGTTTGTTCGCTCGATGGCGCTGATGTTCACGTTCGCATTCGTCACTGCACAGGGCGCGCGACTTGGCCCGGCCATACTCGCGGCGAACGCCGTCCTGCTGAACTTCCAGAACCTGACGTCGCTGGGCCTGGATGGACTGGCGCACGCTGCGGAGGCCATGGTCGGCAAAGCGGTGGGACAGAAGGACAGAGACGCACTACAGCATACGGTGCGCCTCACACTGAAGTGGTCGCTGATTTTTGCCGTCGGCTTCACCGTCGCCTACCTGATAGCCGGACCACTCATCGTTCGCATCCTCACCGATCTGCCGGACGTTCGCAAAACGGCGATGACTTACCTTCCGTGGCTCATCGTGTCACCCGTAATTTCTGTCTGGTGTTTTCTCTACGACGGCGTCTACGTCGGCATGACCCGAGCCCGTGAGATGCGCAACATCATGATTTTCTCGGCGTTCGCTGTGTTCCTGCCCGCCTGGTATCTCACGCAGTCATTCGGCAATCACGGGCTGTGGTTTGCGTTTATGCTCTTTTTCGCAAGCCGCGGCATCGGCATGCACATCGTATACAAGAGGTTCTAGGCCGCTTTCTCGAAAAGTCGACGCGCGTTAGCTTTTGCCCAGAAATAGCCGAGGCCTCCCGAAAGAATGTTGGCCAAAGCGTAGGCACCGAAGATACCTGCAATACCGAACAGTTCTTTACCGATGAAAGCGAGCGGCACATAGAGAACCAGGATTCGGGTGACACTGATCACCACGCCAGGCATTGGGTTGCCGAGGCCATTGAACGCCGCATTGACCACCATGACGAGACCGTAGGCACCGTAGCTGATTGGCGCAATCCACATGAACAGCCGGGTTACATCCGTTACAGCGGGGTTGTCGCTGAAGAGTGCCGGGACGACACCCGACAACAGGGCCAGAACCACTGCGATGACGAGACCGCTCATGAGACAGAAGCTCGCACACAGTCGTAGCGAATGCTGGATTCTGTCGCCCCTGCCCGCAGACAGGTTCTGGCCAACAAACGGACCGATGATCGACGACATGGCGTAATAGATGACGAGCACCATCGACTCAACCCGACTTGCGACACCGAAGCCGGCAACGGCTTCCGGCCCAAAGCGAGCAATCATCGCTGTGATCAACGCCATACCGACAGGAACGATGGCGTTTGTCCCTGCCGCTGGCAGGCCAACATGAAGAATGTCGCGCCATGAGCGACGTATCTCACCAGGCTTCGCACCCTTGAAGCTGATCATGTCCAGGCGGTAAGCCAGGAAATAGATCGTGCCGACGAACATCGCGCCCCTCGCGATCAGTGCCGCGATTGCCGCACCATTGAGACCCAGGGCCGGGACCGGCCCGAGACCGAAAATGAATATCGGATCAAGACCGACATTCAATATCGCACCCGCAACCATAAGCTTGCTGGGCAAAACCGTATCGCCGGTTGCTCGCATGCTGCTTGTGCCGACCATGCCGATGACGAGGAAGGGTACGCCGCAGTAAAGAATCGTCATGAACGTGCGGATCATCGAGATCATGTCATCCGGCGCACCGAGGAGGCGGAAGAGCGGATCGATCGTGAGAATTCCGATCAACGACAACGAGGCCGTTACCAGGAACGACAACAGCAGGCTGTCGGTCGCAAGCCGCCTGGCTCGCCGGTGATCTCCGGAGCCGATCGCGCGCGCGACCACGGATGACGTACCAGCACCGAGCCCGATCGCCACGCTCGTGACGATCATCAGGATTGGAAAACCAAAACTGTAAGCCGCCAGCGCGCGGTCACCCACCATGCCGAGAAAGTAGGTGTCGATGAACGACTGAGCCATCAACATGGTGATGCCCAAAAGCACGGGCAAGGTCATGTTGATGAGGTGGCGGCCTACGGGGCCCTGCGTCAGCCTGGCGGGTTGTGAGTTCATTCGCGCTCGTTGCGTTAAGATCAGAAGGGACGAATACAGGTAACAGCCATGAAACTCAAGTGGAAGCGCCTCTCCCGCAAGGTCATCTATGAGAACGACTGGATGACGGTTCTCGAGGACGAGGTAATCAACCCGGGCGGCGGTCGTAATCAATACGGGCACGTTCATTTCCGGAATCGTGCCGTTGCGATTATTCCGCTGGATGACGACGGCAACACGTGGCTGGTCGGACAGGAGCGTTACACGCTTGGCGAGTATTCCTGGGAACTGCCGATGGGCGGTGCGCCGCTCGATGAGAACCCACTCGCGGCCGCGCGCCGTGAACTCAAAGAAGAAACCGGCTTAAGCGCTATGCAGTGGTCGGAACTCATGCGACTGCACCCAAGCAACTCGATAACAGATGAGGTCGGCTATGTGTTCGTGGCTACTGAGCTAACAGAAGGCAAAACCGAGTTTGAGGAAACAGAGGATCTCGCGATTCGCAAGCTCCCTTTACAGGAGGCTGTGCAAATGGTGATCGATGGCGCCATTACCGATGCGATGAGTGCTGCTGCCTTGCTTCGCCTGTATGCAACTAAAACACCATCTTTGCTGTAACCACGTAGCGAAGCGGCCCACCTGCCTCCAACGCATCGAAGGGATAGCACGTAACCAGCGTCAACATCGCTGCATCCGTATCGAGAACGAGACTGCCTTTGCGGGAGTCGACGATATCGACACCGACCACCTTGTAAATATGACGTTGGCCACGCGTGGTTTCCATGCCGAGCAGCTCACCGACCTCGACTTTCTTCAGGAACTGAAAATGCGTATCGCGATGTCCGCCGATAATCGTATTGCCTGCCTGGCCCGGCATCGCGCTCGCACTCAGGTGGCCTGGCCCGAACGCCAGCGTTCGTCCCGAGCCACCGGCGAGCACGATTAGATCCACGTCACGCTGCTTCGCCGTCAACCGGGCAACCGGCCAGGTATCAGCCCAGGGCCACGGCGTGGCGCGCTCCTCGCCGCCGCCGGCGCGAACCCAGGCACGTTGCATCAGTTCCTGCGCAAGCCATGCCTTGGCAGGAATATACGCGCCCTGGCCGAGCTGCCAGAAGCCCAGGCACAAGAGGGCAGACACAACCCAGACCCCGAGCTTACGAACGCCGGCCATGTGACCGCCGCCTTCCGGTTCGAAGCATGACCATGAAGAGGAACGCGGCGAGCAGCCAGGCGGCACCCATGATGCGCATCGCCGGCGCGCTCGTGGCCGTCGCCGGGAAACCGAAGATCGCGTTCGCACTTTGTCCGTACGGCATCAGGTTGGGTACCTGCTCGCTGGACAACGGATCACCGGCTGGACGCACCGGGGTCTTGTCCACCGCGATCAGGCTCGTGTACTTGCTGACCAGATGGTGGGCCAACGCCGTCTCCAGAATACCTGCGCGTAACGCTTCAGCATCACCGCCCCGCCGCTCCTGGTCCAGCAGCTCGCCGATGCGCGCTCTCGCCCACAGCGCGCCGACACCCTCGCTCTGTACGGGCGTGTCGAGCGCCAGGTCGGCCGCCCAGGCCCCTGCCACCGAGTTGCCGGTAATTCGCACCTGGTCGCCACGTCGAAATTCGTTCGACGCCTGTACTTTGACTGACACCGGTTCGCCCAGGTACAGGTCGGGTACCGTGGCCGGATAGCTGTCCACGATCACGCCGCTCGGCCAATGCATCGTTATGTCGGTGACCTGCGGGTGCTCGAGTTTCCGAAACAACGCTTCCATCTTTTCGCTGACTTCGTGCAGGGCGCTAATATAGGTGTAGGAACCTCGTCCGGCCTCCGCGGCCTTGCGCATAAACAGGCTGTTCGGTGCGGAACCGATGCCCACCGTAAACAGGCGCGCCGCGCCAAGACTTTGTTCGATCATCGAGAACATCTGGTCCTCGTAGCCAACACTGCCGTCCGTGATGAAGACGATCTGCCGAAGATGGGACTCCTGGGCCGGTGAACTTAAGGCGAGCTTGAGCGCGGGGCGCATTTCGGTGCCACCGTCCGCCTGCAGCTGCTGCACAAACGTTAAGCGCGTTCGCAACGTTGCCGGCCGACGCCGGCATACTGTGTGGGTATAGCGCCGTCGTGTAGGAATCAAACTCGATGACGTTGAACAGGTCGCCCGGCTTCAGCGCCCTGATCGCGAGATCCACAGCGCGCTTTGCCTGCGACATCGACACGCCATGCATCGAACCTGACGTATCGACAATGAATATCGTCTCGCGCGGCATTTGTGCCGGCAGCGTATCTTCCTGATTTGGCGGCATGACCATGAGCAGGTGATATGGCTTGCCATCGATCGTCTCGGCGAATGCCATCGCTCGCGGTTCAGCGGAGGGTACGGGCTGCCACACGAGTTCGAAGTCGTGGTCCATGATGGTTTTTTGGTCGGACAGGGCGACGGTGTATTGCCCATCCTTTTCCGAAACGCTAACCGGGTGGTAACGGCTGGCGATGATCTCGAGAGGCATGCCGGCATTCACGTGGGCGGTCAGTGAAATCTTGTGGTTCGAAGAACGGCTGACCTGCGGTGGCGTAATCAGCGATGCGTCGGCGACCTGATCGGTGTCTGCCGACCAGCCGTTTCCCTGTTTGTCCGGCAGGGCCTGTCCCGGGATATAGCGCGGCGTCAGTGTCATTGGGAATCGGATACTGAAGCGGCCATCTTCGTAGCGAAGATCTTCCAGGTACTCGATTTCGACAACCACCAGTTCGCCGGGTGCGACATTTGCCACTGACGTTGTAAACAGGTTGGCACGCTGTTGCTGCACGAGGCTGGCTTTCTTGCCGCTCTGCTTGGCCTGCTCGTACTCCTTTTTTGCCTGTTCCTTCTCACGAATTTCTCCCTCGATGAAGCGATCACCTATGTGCAGGCGCATGCGATCAACAGCCGCCTTGTCGGGCAACGGAAAGACGTAGATGCCTTCCACCCACTCGCCACCCTCGTTGCGGAATTCCTGTCGAACCTTCACGCGCGCCACGAGACCGCTGATATCCATACGGACGTCGGTGTTAAGCGTGGTGGCGGTCGCGTACCCCTGTTCCATGCGCCACAAAAGACTGCCGGCCTGTGCAGCTCCGGGTGTGGCTTCATTGGCAGATACAGGCTCCGGAAACGCCTGCAGCACGAACAACAGTGCGAGAATCCATAGCCAGGATCGAAGATCGGATTTGATGGTTTGCATGACGGCCTCCCTTTGGCGTGATAACCATTAAAAGGGGGCAATGGGCCGGACAGCAGCCTGTGTCATGGCAATGCACGGGCGGAATGTGGCAAATTGTGACGGTTGAGCAAGGGGACCCAGGTGGCCAAACGAATAGCAATCATCGAAGACGAAGCAGCAATACGGGAAAACTATGCGGCAGCGTTCAGCCGGGAAGGCTATGTCGTCGACGGCTACGACGCGCGACGGCCGGCGCTTGATGCGTTCGAAAGCCGCCTGCCCGATCTTGTCGTCATTGACATCAATCTGAAAGATGATGTGGAAGGCGGGTTTGAGCTATGCCGCGAACTTCGGGCACGCGCTGCCGATCTGCCGATCATCTTCCTGACAGCAAGGGACAGTGAATTCGATGCGGTGTCAGGCCTGCGCCTCGGCGCCGATGACTACCTCACGAAAGACATCAGCCTGCCGCATCTGATGGCGCGCGTTGCCGCGCTGTTTCGTCGCCTCGACGCGATGCAGAAGCCCCAGGGTACCGAGAGCCGCATAACGCGCGGCGACCTGAGCATCGATACAGAGCGCATGACGATCCACTGGCAGGACCAGCCTGTCGGGCTGACATTGACCGAGTTCTGGTTAGTCCATGCTCTCGCGCGTTACCCGGGACATGTGAAGAATCGGCAGCAGCTTATGGATGCCGCCCAGGCCGTGCTCGACGACAACACAATCACATCCCACGTCAAACGTATTCGTCGCAAGTTCCACGCTATCGATGAGAGTTTCGCTTCCATTGAGACCGTTTATGGCATGGGCTATCGCTGGATCAGCAATTAGTGAATCTTCGGCGCCAGCTGCTACTCGTCAGCCTGCTGACCCTGATGTTGCCCTGGGCTGGCTGTGAATTCATTCGTGAAACCGAGATTGCACTGCGCTCGGGTCAAGAGCAGATGCTGGCTGGAACGGCCAGAGCGATTGCCGGCTCAATGGTTCAGTACCGCGACAAATTTCCCGTCCGAGACAGGTCCTATAGCGTCGGTGATCAGCTGTACATATACCGCCTCGATTCGCGGCCCGAGATCGACGGGTATTTTGACGACTGGACACTCCCGTCCGCGTCGTTGCGTTCATTACGAGGCAGCGATGGTCTCATCCGTTTTGCCGTTGCGTCGTATGCGCAGGCAACCTATCTCTACGTTGAAGTCGCCGACCGCGATGTTATCTACGCAACCCCGCAGTCGCTTCTGGTCGATGGTGCATCACGATATGCCGATCGGGTTACGCTGGTAAGCAACAGCCCATCCAAATTCAACGAGGCATTTACGTTCGCGGCCGAAGCACCCGGCAGAATAATAAGCTATCGCCAATCGCCCTTTGGCTTTGAAGCTCAAGCCACTATCACGGCGTTCTGGCAGGATATTCCCGGCGGGTATCGTGTGGAGGCCCGTATTCCATCGGGACAGCTCGGTCCACGCCTCGGCCTGATCGTTCAAAATACAGCCGACCCGTTGCAGGCAGGCACACGCAGCAAGTCATTCTCGGGTCGCATGCCGGGATTGGCAATGAGCAAGATTGCCGAGCTGGAGCAGGTCGCGGAAGAACTCGTAGGGCCCGACATGCGCCTGATCCTCACAGACGCTGATGGCTGGCGTGTTGCTGCGGCCGGTGAGCTTGGGTCGGGCGGGGGAGAGCCATTGGGCACTGGCTTCGCGCGACGCCTATACGACCTGCTTGTCGAGCGAGGCAAGGAGGCGGCTTTCGCAGAGCCCGATCCGCTGGGGCGCGAGCAGCAACCCTATGTAAGCGCTGCGCTGGCGGGCCGGGAACGAGGGGCGTGGTTCAGAAGCGCCGACACCGGGACGGCCATCGTTGCCGTTGCTGCGCCAATAAGCGATGGCGTCGAGGTGATCGGCACAGTCGTGTTACAGCGTGGTACAGACGCCATCCTGAGCCAGAGAAACGAGGGCTTGTCCCGCCTCATCAACGTCACACTGATCACCACACTGGTGGTCGCGGGCGCACTGCTCGGCTATGCGACCTGGCTGTCGCGTCGCATTCGAGCGCTATCGATTGCCGCCGAAGATGCGCTGGAAACGGAAAACCTGGCGTCGGCATTTCCGAGCGCCCTCGCCGAGGACGAGATTGGTGATTTGTCGCGAAGCTTCTCCTCGGTGTTGCAGCAGCTGGGCGAGTACAACGAATACCTGCGCTCGCTCGCATCCAAGCTGTCGCACGAACTACGCACGCCGCTCGCAATAGTGACCTCATCGCTGGAGAACCTCGAGCATGAAGAGCTCAACGAGGCGTCGCTCGGCTACACGGCGAGAGCGCGCGAAGGTGCCGATCGCTTGCGACGCATTCTCAGCGCTATGAGCGAGGCAAGCCGGGTTGAGGAGTTGATGAAGCATGCCGAACCCGAACAGTTCGACTTACGGGCTGTTCTCGACTCGACGACGAGGGCCTATCGCGACGTCTACAAGCATCGGGTATTTGAGTTCACCAGCAGCATCGCTTCGGCGCAGGCAACCGGCTCACCGGAACTGCTGATCCAGATGCTCGACAAACTGGTTGATAATGCCGTCGACTTTAGCGAGGACGGCGACACCATCACGTTGTCGCTGGAAAAGCAGGATGATGAGTTCCTCATTACCGTAACCAATCCGGGGCCCGAGCTTCCGGAGCGCATGCGCTCGCAACTATTCGACTCGATGGTTTCGATGCGCAGCGACAATGACTCGCGCCATCTCGGCCTGGGCCTTTACATCGCCCGCCTGATCGCCGAGGGACACGGCGGCCATATCAGCGCGGACAACGTCGAGGGCGGCGTCTGCTTCACCGTATCGATACCCTCCGGTTGCAATCTCGGTGCAACAAAGCGATAAAATATTGCCTGGATCTCGTCTGGGGCAAAACAATGATGTTGCGTACCGGTTCTTCCTTGCTTGTCGTCGCGGTTCTCATGTTTCCTGGCGTCGGCCACGCCGTCCCCTCCAATTACGATGAATGCATTCTCGAATCGATGAAGGGTGTTTCGAGCGACATCGCTGCCCAGGCAATAATTTCAAGTTGTCGCAACCTGTATTCCGAGCAGAAGGAAGCCGCCACCCGGGTAGAAAATGCTGCTCCGCCGCAAACCAATACGCCCATTCCGCAGCCGGTCCCGGTTGCTACGGGACCAAGCAGGAGTTTGACAGCGGCGGAACTCGACAAACTCCGCGCCAGGATCAAGGCGTTTGGCAGTAGCTACACCGCTACAATTCAGAACAAGAATGAGAACCTGACAGTTACCGAAGTGACCATTGCGGTCTGGGACGATTCCAACTCAAGCTCATTGCGCGAGTATCCGCAGGAAGTAATGATTGCCCCGATGGAATCGGTGGAAACCAGGTTCACTGTCCACTACAAAGGCAACGAACTCACCTGGGCCTGGAAGGTCGCCTCAGCCAGGGGCTACGACTGAATCGGATCCCCAAATCGGCGCGGACGAACCCAGAACCAGCTGGCGACAACGACAGCGGCGAATACCGTATAGCAAACCGCAAATACCCACGCGGGAGCCTGGTAGTACAGAATCGCGTCGAGCCAATGTGAGATGAATGTGCCTGCATAAGTGGTATCTCCGGCGCGCTCGCGAAGGGCCATTTCCCAGGTGGTCAACGGACAGATCATCCCGAACCAGGACTGCAACGCAACTACCCCGATCGCGGCGAGATGTGCAGTCCGAAACCACGGGTTTCGAACCCAGCCCCAATCGAAGAATCCACCTGCAAGAATAAGCACCAGGCCCAGAACCACGAATGCAACGAACAGCACGTGGCCGAAAAGCAGCGCATCTGCGGCCAATAGCAACAGGAAAGCACGGTCCACGGCTAGCCGTCGGAGGTTCTTCGCGGGAGGCCCGGCTCCGACCGGACCCCAACGACTGTCCGACACTCGGGACAACGGACATTGCGAAACAGTATCTCATTGATCTGTATCGACTCGCTGAAGCAGTGCGGACATCTTCTACGCATTAGGGTTGTCTGGTGTCTAGTTCGCGGCGCGCTGGCGCCAATAATGGGCTTCCGGAAGTGACCTTGGCGCGATTGTCCCTTCCTCGATAAAGGCAGCATATTTCAGCTGCGCGCGCTTCGATCCCAGTGAGGCGGCAATACGCGTCAGGTTGAGGACCAATGCCGGCCCGTAGTCGCCAGCGTAGCTAAAGCGTGCGCCACTATCGAACTTTAATATCAGCGCATCGTCAGATGCTTCTGCATTTTCGATTTGCGCCACCAGAACAAGAAGTGCATCAGCCATTTCAGACGGTGCAATCGCATTGCGATCCAGCGCTGCCGCGAATGCCGCCGCGCCATTGAATTGTTGGAAAAACGCATCGTCGAGCAAGTAATCAGCGGGACCGTAACTGGCAGACTTCGCCTGCTCCAGGTATTTGCGATATGCCCGCAGGTCCGGCGGCTGCCCGACGCCTTCACGGTGCCTGAAGGCGGCGCGAAAGGCTCCTGCTGTTATACCGTTGTCTGCCGCGATCTCCAGCCACCGCGTAGCGACTCGATCGTCCCGGGGCGTTCCCTGACCGTTAGCAAGCATGCGGCCGTAGTTGAAGGCTCCTGTAGCGTCGCCTGCCGCGGCGGCACGCTCAAACCACCTGACCGCCACCATGTCGTCCTGGTGGTTTCCACAAGACGCCATGAGGTAACAAAAGCCCATTTCATTCAGGGCCAGCGGATGACCATTTTGGGCAGCCTGCTCCATCCAGAACAGACCGGGATTGATGATACCCTCACCCTCATAAATATTGTTCTCGAGGTAAAAAGCAGCCAACCGCCACTGCGCCCCCTGGTCACCCGCCGCAGCATCGGCAAGTAGCTGCGGCTTCGGCCTGAGATCCGGTTCCTCGTCATCTGTATCAGAAGGCAGCCAGTCCGTCAGCGGCGAGACATAGTTTCGCCCACTGCGATACAGGTTCAACCTTTGCCCGGCGCCGTCGTCCTTCTCATAATGCAGGTCAATGGCACGCTGCTGTTCATAAATGGCGCTCTTGAAATCACCGCGGGCCGCATAGGCAGCTGCGAGAGTATCTAAGTGCATCCAGTTCACTGGATCACCCAGGCTTACGGCGAGGGCCGCGTACCGCACAGCAAGCTCCGGACGGCGTAGATCCGGATCAGGGAATGTCGCCAATAGCCACGCCAGATCATTGAGGTTTGTCGCGTCGGACAGGTCAGCCTCAGACATCATCTGCAAGACGCGCAGATGATCGTCCCTTAGCCCCGCCTTGACGAAGTGCGAAACTATTTGCTGGAAGGTAACCGGGCCGAGATTGAGCTTGCCATCCTGAAACCCGTAAACAAATTTCTCGCGTATGGGGCCTGTCGTGTCAATCAACGGCACGCCTTCGCGGACGACCATGAAACCCGGTGACTCGGCCAGAACCAGCAAGTTCTGCTCAATCAGCTCGGCCCGGACAAGCTCGATGTCCGTGCCCGCCGCAAAGGTCGGCGTGGAACGCAGCGCCTGTCGCATTGCCCACTGGTCTCGGGTTAGCGGAGATGTCTGGTGTTTTTCCATGACGTCCGCAGGTACGGTAATCGAGGTTTCGTAGGGCGACACAGTCACGGAAACGACCTGCGTGCTTCCACCAAGTATTGTGAACAGGAGCAATCCGGCGAGTTTTGGCATGGTTTCCTGCCTGCTTATCTACCTTCTACGAACACACGAACGACAGCATATCTTCGACAAGACAACGCGGGCAAGAGCCACGTCACTGCGCCCTGAGCTTCCCATTCGGATCCAGGTAGAACATCTTCTTCCACCCCTGCGTCCCAGTATCCATGAGCCAGGGGTAAGGGAATATGGAGAGGATCACATAATGGAGATGGCTCTGTTTGCCAACTGCATTGCCGCTATCGCCGACGAGGCCGATGGCCTCGCCACGAGATACAAACTCACCGAAAGATGCCGTTGAGGCTTCCAGGTGCGCGTAATAGTGCAGTCGCCATTTTGGTCCGAGGACAAGAATGACGTTTCCCCCCGACGGTTGTTGCCGCTGAAGACCACCAGCCCCCCGGTTGCGGCCAGAACATCTTTTCCTTTTGGGGCGAAGATATCGATCCCTTTGTGAACGCCCGATGCACCCCAGGGCTCGTACCAGAAGGTCGCGTCGTTCCAGTCTGAGGTCGTAGCGCCGGCCACTGGAATCACCAGGCGCTCCGGCACCAGGTAACCAAGAGCAAGAACAGCGAGGAGTGACAACACAACCCGCCTCCTGACAGACCACCGCTTCGGATCTGGTGACAAGCCTAAGGGCTCCTGAACAAGCTCGGAACGTACATTGGCTTCACGTTGGCCGACGGGTCATTAGCGAGTCTCCTTATCCGCCTGTTTGCTTCGGCCACTTGCAGTACAGCGACGTATGCAACACCTATTACCGCCGCATCGAGGAGAATATTCCAGACCGCCTGGCCGGGACTCTCCGACCCGGAGAAAAGCGCGGAAATATCTGCGATCAGCCACGCCAAGGAAAATAAGGCGGCGGGGACGGAAATCACGGACAAGACGAAGTAGAAATTCCGCGCCGATCGCAGAGACTGGTCCAGTTGAATGGTGTTGGAAACGCTGCGCCGTTGCATGCTACGAGTGTCGTCAACCGGCGGCGCCTAGTCAATCCTCAAGATATCGAACGATCCCTTTTGCCGCCTCGCGGCCTTCGTGCACAGCCGTCACGACGAGATCGGACCCGCGAACCATGTCGCCACCTGCGAAGACCTTCGGGTTGCTCGTCTGGTAGGGAACGACTCCCATGGATTTGACGAGCACGCGGCCGCTGTCGAGCGTATCGATAGAGTGGTCCTTGAACCACGCTGGCGGATCCGGGCGAAAACCGAAGGCGATAACCACGGCGTCGGCCGGCAGGATGGTTTCGGTCCCGGGAATCGGTTCGGGGCGACGGCGACCGTCTGAACCCGGCGCGCCCAGCTTCGTCTCAATAACCCGGACACCCGTAACCTTGTCGTCGCCGATGATCTCCAGCGGCTGGCGATTGAAAAGAAAGGTGACGCCCTCTTCCTTGCTGTTGGCAACCTCGCGGCGGGAGCCCGGCATGTTCTCTTCGTCACGGCGATACGCACACGTTACGCTCGCTGCGCCCTGCCGAATTGCGGTGCGGTTACAGTCCATACCCGTATCACCGCCACCAAGCACAACGACGTTCCTGCCCTCGAGATCGATGTACGGCGTATCCGCTTCGTCGTGTCCGAGCTCGCGGTACACGTTGCCTACCAGGTAGGGCAATGCGTCGTATACGCCCGGCAAGTCTTCGCCGTCGAAGCCACCGGTGACGTACTCGTAGGTACCCATACCGAGGAACACCGCGTCGAACTCATCGAGCAACTCTTCGAAGGGCTTGTCGTCGCCGATGCGTGTATTGAGAACGAACTGCACGCCCATACCTTCGAGAATCTCACGGCGCTGGCGCACGACCTGCTTCTCGAGTTTGAACGGCGGTATGCCATACGTCAGCAGGCCGCCTATTTCGGGGTATGCATCGAAGACGACCGATCGAATACCATTGCGTGCGAGCACGTCGGCCGCACCCAGCCCTGCGGGACCCGCACCCACGATGGCGACGCGCTTGCCTGTATCGCTGACGTGCGACATATCCGGCCGCCAGCCCTGACTGATGGCCTCATCCGTAATGTACTTCTCGATGCTGCCGATCGTTACCGCACCGTTTGCATCTTCGAGTGTGCAGGCGCCTTCGCACAGTCGATCCTGCGGACACACCCGTCCGCAGATCTCTGGCAGCGAGTTCGTCTGGTGCGATAACTCAGCAGCCTCGAACAACTTGCCGTCCTCGATAAGGGCAAGCCAGTTCGGAATGTAGTTGTGAACCGGGCACTGCCATTCGCAGTACGGATTGCCACACGCCAGGCACCGACCCGCCTGCGCGGCTGCACTGGCCCCGTCGTAGGACCCGTAGATCTCACCGTAGTGCCCGACGCGCTGCTCTGCGCCTTCCTTTTCCGGATCGCGCCGTGGCACCTCGAGAAACTGCAGTGGATGCTTCGCCATTACGCTGCCTGCCTCAGTGACTCGATCAGCGAATTGAGTTCATCGGCCTTCGGCTTCACCACCCAGAACTTGGGTAGATAAGTACGATAGTCCTCAAGGATCGCTGTGCCCCAGACGCTACCCGTATATTCAACATGAGCCACGATCAACTCGCGCAGGTGGTGCAGGTGCCTTTCCATACTCTCCGGCGTAATCCGGTGAATATCGATGAGCTCATGGTTGTAACGATCGACAAAGTCGCGATCGATATCGAGTACATAGGCAAAGCCGCCGGTCATACCGGCGCCAAAGTTGAGGCCGCTCTTGCCGAGCACGACAACAACACCACCCGTCATGTATTCACAGCAGTGATCGCCTGCACCTTCGATTACGGCGGTTGCGCCTGAGTTCCTCACCCCGAAGCGTTCGCCGGCAAGACCTGCCGCGTACAGCTCGCCGCCGGTTGCTCCATACAGGCACGTATTACCAACGATAGCCGTAGCGCGCGCCACGTAGCCCACCTCGGCCGGCGGTCGCACGACAATGCGACCACCCGCCATCCCTTTGCCAACGTAGTCGTTGGCATCGCCGGCCAGGGTCATATTCAGGCCCGAGAGGTTCCAGGCACCGAAACTCTGCCCCGCCGTACCCCGCAGAACGATGTCGAGCGGCGCATCCGCCATCCCTTCATTGCCATGCCGTCGTGCAATCTCTCCGGCAAGTCTTGCGCCGATCGAACGATTGAAATTCTGTACCTCGAACCCAAATCGCCCGCCACTCTTCGACTTTATTGCCGGCAGGGTTTCTTCAAGCATCTTCTCGGCGAGTTCGCCTTTGTCGAACGGCTCATTTCGAAGGTCGGTGCAGAACTGCGGTCCATCCTTGGCAAGGCCGTCCATCGCAATGATCGGCGACAGGTCGAGACGCGACTGCCGCACGCTTTCGCCTTCCTTGAGGTCGAGCAGATCCGAACGACCAATCAGGTCCTCGAACTTGCGAATGCCCAGCTCGGCCATAAGCTGGCGAACCTCTTCGGCAATGAAGCGGAAGAAGTTGATCACCATCTCCGGCAACCCGATGAAATATTCGCTGCGCAACACACTGTTCTGCGTAGCAACGCCTGTCGCGCAATTATTGAGATGACAGATCCGCAGGTATTTGCAGCCAAGGGCGACCATCGGACCCGTACCGAAACCAAAACTCTCGGCGCCGAGCATCGCGGCCTTGATAACGTCGAGGCCCGTTTTGAGCCCGCCGTCAGTTTGCAGTCGCACCTGGTGACGCATGTCCTGCGATCGCAGTACCTGGTGGGTCTCGGACAAGCCAAGCTCCCATGGGCTGCCTGCGTATTTGACCGAACTTAAGGGGCTTGCGCCGGTACCACCGTCGTAGCCGGAGATCGTTATCAGGTCTGCGTAGGCCTTGACAACGCCCGCGGCGATCGTGCCCACACCGGGCTCGGCAACCAGTTTCACCGATACCAGTGCGGTCGGGTTCACCTGCTTGAGATCGAAGATCAGCTGGGCAAGATCCTCGATGGAATAGATGTCGTGATGCGGCGGTGGCGAGATCAGACCCACGCCAGGTTTCGCGAAACGCAGCTTCGCGATCATCTCGTTGACCTTATGGCCCGGCAGCTGTCCGCCTTCGCCAGGCTTGGCGCCCTGTGCGATTTTGATCTGGATGACCTCGGCATTGACGAGATACTCGGCGGTCACGCCGAAGCGGCCGGACGCGACCTGCTTGATCTTCGACATGCGCTCGTTGCCGTAGCGCGACGGATCTTCACCGCCCTCACCTGAGTTCGAGCGGCCACCCATCCGGTTCATCGCGATCGCGAGCGCCTCGTGAGCCTCGGGCGACAGCGCACCGAGCGACATGCCGGCACTGTCGAAGCGCGGCAGGATTTCCTCGATCGACTCCACCTCGTCAAGCGGCACGGGTTTTCCGGCGGGCTTGATATCCATCAGATCGCGCAATGTTGCGACAGGCCGCTCGTTAACCAGCCGCGCATACTCTCGATAGCGTTCGAAATCACCGGTGCGTACCGCAGCCTGCAGGGTTGTGACGACGTCCGGGTTATAGCAATGATATTCACCGCCGTGCACATACTTGTACAAACCGCCCTGCTCGATCAGTTCGCGCGGTTCCCATGCCGCTCGCGCGAGTTGTTTCTGATCGTCAAGCAGGTCGTCGAAGTTCGTTCCCTGGATGCGTGACGTCGTGCCCCTAAAACAGCGCTCCACAACCTCATCGTTAAGACCAACGATCTCGAACAGCTGTGCACCGCGGTAACTCGAGATGGACGAGATGCCCATCTTCGACATGATCTTAAAAAGGCCTTTGCGAATACCGCGCCGGTAGGCTCGACCCAGCTGTTGTTGCCGGTCGATGTTGCCGCGCTTCGCGATGTCATGCAGCGACTGGTAGACGAGATAGGGGTACACCATCGTCGCGCCATAGCCGATAAGGCACGCAATGTGGTGCGAATCGCGGGCGACGCCTGTCTCCACAATAATATTCGCATCACAGCGCAGGCCCGTCTGCACGAGGTGGTGATGCACGGCGCCCGTTGCGAGCAGCGCATGTACGGGCAGCTTGCCTTTCACGAGGTAACGGTCGCTGAGCATGACGATCAGGTTGCCGTCGCGTACTCCCTGCTCGGCCTCTGCGCAAATCTTGTCCAGCGCCTCGGACAGGCTCAGGCTTTCGTCGACGTTCAGGTCGATGAAGACATGGCTGTCCTCGAACATGCCGGGACCAAGCAGCTGGCGTAACTTCGCCTGCGACAATACGGGCGAATTAATGATGACCTGCTCGGCGTGCGCCGGCCCGATATCGAAGAGGTTCGATTCGCCGCCCACATTGGTCTGCAGCGACATCACGATGCGCTCGCGAAGCGGATCGATCGGTGGATTTGTAACCTGTGCGAACTGCTGACGAAAGTAGTCAAACGGTGAACGGATCTTTTGTGACAAGACGGCCATGGGCGTGTCGTCACCCATCGACCCGACTGCTTCCATTTCCGCCTTCGCCAGCACGGCGATAATTTCGATAATCTCTTCACGCGAGATATTGAACATCTTCTGGTAGGTCGCGAGCGTTTCTGCGTCGAAAGGTTCGGCGGCTATACGTGTATCGATAAGCAGGGAGTCGAGATAGCGAACGCCTTTCTTGAGCCACTTCTTGTACGGCGCTCGCGTCTTGAGAATGTCGTGAATATCGTCTGTGTCCAGCAGTTCGCCGTTGACGAGGTCGACCGCGAGCATCTCGCCCGGGCCCAGGCGACCTTTGCTAACGACGTCTTTCTCATCGTAGTTGTAGACGCCAACCTCCGACGCAACGGTAATATGGCGATCCTTGGTGATGACGTAGCGCGCCGGGCGCAGTCCGTTGCGGTCAAGACAGCAGGCCGCATAGCGCCCATCGGTCAGGACAATGCCCGCCGGTCCATCCCACGGCTCCTGCTGGCAATCGTAGAACTCGTAGAATGCCCGCACGTCCGGATCGATGTTATCGACAGTCTGCCAGGCCGGTGGCATCAGGATGCGCATCGCCTGGAGCACATCCATCCCGCCCACACGCATGACCTCAAGCATATTGTCGAGGCTTGACGAATCGGAGCCAGTCAGCGAGATGATCGGATTGAGGTCACTGAGGTCATCGAGTTTTTCGGAAACAAAGTTTTTCGACCGCGCCATCGCCCAGTTGCGGTTTCCCTGGATCGTATTGATCTCGCCGTTATGCGCCAGAAAGCGGAAGGGTTGTGCCAGGCGCCACTCGGGCAACGTGTTAGTCGAGAATCGCTGGTGGAAAACACACACCGACGACGCCATGCGCGGGTCCCGAAGATCCGGGTAGAACTCCGGCAGGGCCGCCGGCATGATCATGCCCTTGTAGCTGATCGTAACCGACGACAGGCTCGCAATGTAGGTCTCGGTGTCGGTGATCCTGTTCTCGGCGCGGCGGCGAGCCTGGAACAGACGGCGGTTAAACGAGCCTCGTGCCATGCTGTTGGGCGCGTTGACGAATACCTGTTCGATACGTGGCAGCGTTGCCAGGGCCTGAGCACCACAGGCGGACGATTCGACAGGCACCTCACGCCAGCCAACCAGCTCCAGGCCAAAATCACCGAGTGCGGCATCGATAGCCGCGCGTGCCGCGTGAGACGATGCCTTGTCCTGACTGAGGAACACGGTTCCCACTGCGAATCGCTTGTTGAGCTTAAAACCCAGTGCTTCGCCGGTAGCGCGCAGGAACGACTCGGGGAACTTGATGAGAAGGCCGCAACCATCGCCGGTCTTGCCGTCGGCGGCCACAGCACCGCGGTGCGTCAGGCGCGCCAGCGCCTCGATCGCGGTCTCAATGACCCAGTGACTCGGCAGGTCATCGAGATTCGCGATAAGTCCAAAGCCGCAACTGTCGCGATGTAGCTCCGGATCCAGCAGGTTTTTTCGTGAATTTTCCGCCATTCGCACCGCGAGGATCGCTCGCTGGCAGTCCCCGAAAGAGGTTGTATTGTATTGAGTTGGCGTAGAACGCCGCGAACCACTCAGTATAGGTTAGGAACCGGTGCCCCGCATCTGTTGCTTTCGCAACCAAACACGCGCTTTAGTTCAGCCGAATGGTGCCCCGCGTACGGTAGGTAACAGGAGGCGTCAGCGGAATGTCGATGCCGAGCTGGCCATCGAGCTGGTAGGGAACCTCACCTCGTGTGCCATCGCGCACAATGGAAAGTAACTGCGGTGCCGTCGTCAGCAGGTCGAGCTCTACGCTGATCGCGAACCGGGCATCACCGCTGGCCGGTACGGATATGTCGCTCGTCGTCTTGCCGTTTGCGAAGCGCTGGCCATCGAGCCGCAGACCGTAGCTAACATGATTAACCGGCAGTGGAAACGGGTTCGGGTTATGGATATCGAAGGACAGCAGGAATGTCTGGTTGTTAAAGCCCAGGCCGACCACCTTCACATCACGCAGCTGGACATCGGGCGTGCTGATGAGGTTCTCGGAAAGCGACGCACAGCCAGCTAGCGCCAGCATGAGCCCCATGATCGTCAATCGTCTACCTGACCTCATCACCCAATTCTCCCCAGCGCGCGGCAATCAGCTGCCAGTCGTCGCCATCCTTTTCGAGTTCCAGCTCAAAGCGGTACGCGTCCGCACTGAAACCCAGGACCCCGTCATTGGTGCCAGCCATGCCGACCGTCATGACGATCTTTGCTGCGGTATCACCGTACACCACAATCTCTTCGATGCTCGGCAACAGCGCGATGTTATTTTGCCTGAGGAAATAGAGGCGCAGCAGGTTTTCTACGTCACTGCGTGCATTGCCTCGACCATCGGCATACGACTCCGCAATCATGCCAGCCAGGCTACGCCGTTCCTTGCTCTCTGCCGCCTCAACACCGGCAGCGACCCAGGCACGCAACTCCTCCTCTGGCTCTGAGGGTGGTTCACCGCAGGCGGCCAGGGTCATGAGGACGACGCTAACTGTGCACAGCGTTCGAGTGAGCTGATTCATCATCTGCTAAAGTCTACTGACAACCACGGCCTGTGTGGTCAAAGTCGCCCAAATTGTGACTCAGTTCGCACTTTGGCCAGCGCAGCCACAGCTGAGAACCCAACAATGTCCGTAAAACTGTTAAGCGAAAGCATGGGTGCCACGATCACCGACGAAGATCTGAGCCGAATCGAGGCCATCCTCTCCTTTTGGTTCAAGGAACAGGAGCTGTCGGCACCGCAGATAGACCGGCGCATGGATATCTGGTTTGGCGAAGACCCGGTATTCGACCGTGAAATCGAAGAGGAATTTGCGGATGATGTTGCGCGCGCCTGTGAGGGCAAGCTCGACCACTGGGCTACCGAGCCGCACGGACGTCTCGCATTGATCATTCTCATCGACCAGTTTCGCCGCAACATCTATCGCAACAGCGCGGAGGCGTTTTCCAAGGACAGGCTGGCACTCAAGCTGTGCGTCGAGGGCGCGGTCGAGAAGAAGGACAAGAGCCTGACACCCATCCAGCGGGTGTTCTTTTATATGCCGCTGCAACACGCCGAGTCCGCCAGGGTTCAGGCCAAGGCGCTCGAGCTGTATAACCGCCTCGCCGAATCAGTCTCACCGACTTACCAGGAGACCTTCCTCACGGTGGCGCAATTCGCTGAACTCCATAAGGACATCATCGATCAGTTCGGCCGCTTTCCGCACCGTAACAAGCTGCTGGGCCGCGAGAATACCAGCGAGGAAAACGAGTACCTTGCCAGCGACAGCCCGGACTTCGGGCAGGGCTAGACTTGTGACAAACGGTTGAAGCGCCAGGTCAGGAATATCGCGGCCAGGCCCAGGCCAACGATGAACGCCGCCCATATCTGGTTGGCGGGCAGCCGGTAGGTAATCGCAGCCAGGTAGCCAAGCGGAAACGCCACCACCCAGTAAGAGAAGATGTTGATCGCCATCGGAAACGTCGTGTCCTTATACGCACGTAGCGCCGCCGCGGCCCCGATCTGAATGCCGTCCGCAACCTGGAATATCGCGGCAACCAGCATCAGACTCAGTGCGATTCCCGTCACGACAGGGTCATCCGTATACAGCGTCACGATCACGTCACGGAAGACCAGCAGCACGATCGCGGACACGGCCATGAAGGCTGCGCACATGCTGATGCCGGTTATTCCGGCAATCCGGGCTTCCATTGGATTGCCTGCACCCAGCATGTGGCCAACCTGCACGGTGGTCGCTGAGCTCAGTGCGAGTGGGATCATGAACATCGACGACGCGTAACTAAGTGCGATCTGATGTGCCGCCGTGATCTCGACACCGCGCGTGCCAACAAGTATCGAAACGGCGGAGAACAACCCGACTTCGGCTGTAATCGTTATCGATATCGGCACACCGAGAATAATGATCTCGCGGAACAGCGCCGGTCGAAACTCCCTTTTGCCGCCTCACGACCTTCGTGCACAGCGGTTACGACCAGGTCGGACCCGCGAACCATGTCGCCACCAGCGAAGACCTTCGGGTTGCTCGTCTGGTAGGGAACGACGCCCATGGACTTGACGAGGACGCGGCCGCTGTCGAGCGTGTCGATGGAATGATCCTTGAACCACGCCGGTGGATTCGGGCGAAAACCGAAGGCGATAACCACGGCGTCGGCCGGCAGGATGGTTTCGGTCCCGGGAATCGGTTCGGGGCGACGGCGACCGTCTGAACCCGGCGCGCCCAGCTTCGTTTCAATAACCCGGACACCCGTAACTTTGTCATCTCCGATAATCTCAACCGGCTGGCGATTAAAAAGAAAAGTCACCCCTTCTTCTTTACTGTTGGCCACTTCGCGGCGGGAGCCCGGCATGTTCTCTTCGTCACGACGATACGCACACGTAACGCTCGCTGCGCCCTGGCGAATTGCGGTGCGGTTACAGTCCATGCCCGTATCACCGCCACCAAGCACAACGACGTTCCTGCCCTCGAGATCGATGTACGGCGTATCCGCTTCGTCGTGTCCAAGCTCGCGGTACACGTTGCCTACCAGGTAGGGCAATGCGTCGTATACGCCCGGTAAGTCTTCGCCATCGAAGCCACCGGTGACGTACTCGTAGGTGCCCATACCGAGGAACACCGCGTCGAACTCATCGAGCAACTCTTCGAAGGGCTTGTCGTCGCCGATGCGTGTATTGAGAACGAACTGCACGCCCATACCCTCGAGAATCTCACGGCGCTGGCGCACGACCTGCTTCTCGAGTTTGAACGGCGGTATGCCATACGTCAGCAGGCCGCCGATCTCCGGGTATGCATCGAAGACGACCGATCGAATACCGTTACGTGCGAGCACGTCGGCCGCACCCAATCCTGCGGGACCCGCGCCAACAATCGCGACGCGCTTGCCTGTATCGCTGACGTGCGACATGTCCGGCCGCCAGCCCTGACTGATCGCCTCATCCGTAATGTACTTTTCGATGCTGCCGATCGTTACCGCACCGTTTGCATCTTCGAGTGTGCAGGCGCCTTCGCACAATCGATCCTGCGGACACACCCGTCCACAGATCTCTGGCAGCGAGTTCGTCTGGTGCGATAACTCAGCGGCCTCGAACAACTTGCCCTCCTCGATGAGGGCGAGCCAGTTCGGAATGTAGTTGTGAACCGGGCACTGCCATTCGCAGTATGGATTGCCACACGCCAGGCAACGCCCCGCCTGCGCGGCCGCACTGGCCCCGTCGTAGGACCCATAGATCTCGCCGTAGTGCCCGACGCGCTGCTCTACGTCTTCCTTTTCCGGATCGCGCCGTGGCACCTCGAGAAACTGCAGTGGATGCTTCGCCATTACGCCGCCTGCCTCAGCGACTCGATCAGCGAGTTAAGTTCATCGGCCTTCGGCTTCACCACCCAGAACTTCGGTAGATAAGTACGATAATCCTCAAGGATCGCTGTGCCCCAAACGCTACCCGTGTATTCAACATGAGCCACGATCAAATCGCGCAGGTGGTGCAGGTGCCTTTCCATACTCTCCGGCGTAATCCGGTGAATATCGATGAGCTCATGGTTGTAACGGTCGACAAAGTCGCGATCGATGTCGAGTACATAGGCAAAGCCGCCGGTCATACCCGCGCCAAAGTTGAGGCCGCTCTTGCCGAGCACGACGACAACACCGCCTGTCATGTATTCACAGCAGTGATCGCCTGCACCCTCGATTACGGCGGTTGCCCCTGAGTTCCTCACCCCGAAGCGTTCACCAGCAAGGCCCGCCGCGTACAGCTCGCCACCGGTTGCTCCGTAAAGGCAGGTATTACCAACGATAGCCGTAGCGCGCGCCACGTAGCCTGCCTCTGCCGGCGGTCGCACAACGATGCGACCACCCGCCATCCCTTTGCCAACGTAGTCGTTCGCATCGCCGGCCAGGGTCATATTCAGGCCCGAGAGGTTCCAGGCACCGAAACTCTGTCCCGCCGTACCACGCAGAACGATGTCGAGCGGCGCATCGGCCATCCCTTCATTGCCATGCCGTCGTGCAATCTCCCCGGCAAGTCTTGCGCCGATCGAACGATTGAAATTCTGTACCTCGAACCCAAATCGCCCGCCGCTCTTCGCTTTTATTGCCGGCAGGGTTTCTTCAAGCATCTTCTCGGCGAGTTCACCTTTGTCGAAGGGCTCATTTCGGAGGTCGGTGCAGAACTGCGGCGCATCCTTCGCAAGGCCGTCCATCGAAATGATCGGCGACAGGTCGAGACGCGACTGCCGCACGCTTTCGCCTTCCTTGAGGTCGATCAGGTCCGAACGACCGATCAGGTCTTCGAACTTCCGAATGCCCAGCCCGGCCATGAGGTGGCGAACCTCTTCGGCAATGAAGCGGAAGAAGTTGATCACCATCTCCGGCAACCCGATGAAATATTCGCTGCGCAATACACTGTTCTGCGTGGCAACGCCTGTCGCGCAATTATTGAGATGACAGATGCGCAGGTATTTGCAGCCAAGAGCGACCATCGGACCCGTACCGAAACCAAAGCTCTCGGCGCCGAGCATCGCGGCCTTGATAACGTCGAGGCCTGTCTTGAGCCCGCCGTCAGTTTGCAGTCGCACCTGGTGACGCATGCCCTGCGATCGCAGTACCTGGTGGGTCTCGGACAAGCCAAGTTCCCAGGGGCTGCCCGCGTATTTGACCGAACTCAAAGGGCTTGCGCCGGTACCGCCGTCGTAGCCGGAGATCGTAATCAGGTCTGCGTAGGCCTTGACGACGCCCGCGGCGATCGTGCCCACACCGGGCTCGGCAACCAGTTTCACCGATACCAGTGCAGTCGGGTTCACCTGCTTGAGATCGAAGATCAGCTGAGCAAGATCCTCGATGGAATAGATGTCGTGATGCGGCGGTGGCGAGATAAGACCCACGCCAGGTTTCGCGAAACGCAGCTTCGCGATCATCTCGTTGACCTTATGGCCCGGCAGCTGTCCGCCTTCGCCAGGCTTGGCACCCTGCGCGACCTTGATCTGGATGACCTCGGCATTGACGAGATACTCGGCCGTCACGCCGAAGCGGCCGGACGCGACCTGCTTGATCTTCGACATGCGCTCGTTGCCGTAGCGCGACGGATCTTCACCGCCCTCACCTGAGTTCGAGCGGCCACCCATCCGGTTCATCGCGATCGCGAGCGCCTCGTGAGCCTCGGGCGACAGTGCGCCGAGCGACATGCCGGCACTGTCGAAGCGCGGCAGGATTTCCTCGATCGACTCAACCTCGTCAAGCGGCACGGGTTTGCCGGCGGGCTTGATATCCATCAGGTCGCGCAATGTTGCGACAGGACGTTCGTTAACCAGCCGCGCATACTCTCGATAACGTTCGAAATCACCGGTGCGTACCGCGGCCTGCAGTGTTGTGACAACGTCGGGGTTATAGCAATGATATTCGCCGCCGTGCACATACTTGTACAAACCGCCCTGCTCGATCAGTTCGCGCGGTTCCCATGCCGCTCGCGCGAGCTGCTTCTGATCGTAGAGCAGGTCGTCGAAGTTCGACCCCTGAATGCGTGACGCCGTACCCTTAAAGCAGCGGTCCACAACCTCATCATTGAGACCGACGATCTCGAACAACTGCGCACCGCGGTAGCTCGAGATGGACGAGATGCCCATCTTCGACATGATCTTGAACAGTCCCTTGCGAATACCGCGCCGGTAAGCTCGACCCAGCTGTTGTTGCCGGTCGATGTTGCCGCGCTTCGCGACGTCATGCAGCGACTGGTAGACGAGATAGGGGTACACCATCGTCGCGCCATAGCCGATAAGGCACGCAATGTGGTGCGAATCGCGGGCAACGCCTGTCTCCACAATAATGTTGGCGTCACAACGAAGGCCCGTCTGCACGAGGTGGTGATGCACGGCGCCCGTTGCGAGCAGCGCATGTACGGGCAGTTTGCCTTTCACGAGGTAACGGTCGCTGAGCATGACGATCAGGTTGCCGTCGCGCACTCCCTGCTCGGCCTCTGCGCAAATCTTGTCCAGCGCCTCGGCCAGGCTCAGGCTATCGTCGACGTTCAGGTCGATAAAGACATGGCTGTCTTCGAACATGCCAGGGCCAAGCAGCTGGCGTAATTTCGCCTGCGACAACACGGGCGAATTAATGATGACCTGCTCGGCGTGCGCCGGCCCGATATCGAAGAGGTTCGATTCGCCGCCTACATTGGTCTGCAACGACATAACGATGCGTTCGCGAAGCGGATCGATCGGTGGATTTGTAACCTGGGCGAACTGCTGACGAAAGTAGTCGAACGGTGAACGGATTTTTTGTGACAACACGGCCATGGGCGTGTCGTCACCCATCGACCCGACTGCCTCCATTTCGGCCTTCGCCAGCACGGCAATAACTTCGATAATCTCCTCACGTGAGAGATTGAACATCTTCTGGTAGGTCGCGAGCGTTTCTGCGTCGAAAGGCTCGGCGGTTATACGTGTATCGATAAGCAGGGAGTCGAGATAGCGAACGCCTTTCTTGAGCCATTTCTTGTACGGCGCTCGCGTCTTGAGAATGTCGTGAATATCGTCTGTGTCCAGCAGTTCGCCGTTGACGAGGTCGACCGCGAGCATCTCGCCCGGGCCCAGGCGACCTTTGCTAACGACGTCTTTCTCATCGTAGTTGTAGACGCCAACCTCCGACGCAACGGTAATGTGGCGATCTTTGGTGATGACGTAGCGTGCCGGTCGCAGTCCGTTACGATCGAGACAACAGGCCGCGTAGCGCCCATCGGTCAGGACAATGCCCGCCGGCCCATCCCACGGCTCCTGCTGGCAATCGTAGAACTCATAGAATGCCCGCACGTCCGGATCGATGTTGTCGACTGTCTGCCAGGCCGGTGGCATCAGGATGCGCATGGCCTGGAGCACATCCATCCCGCCCGCACGCATGACCTCAAGCATATTGTCGAGGCTCGACGAGTCGGAGCCAGTCAGCGAAATAATCGGATTGAGGTCGCTGATGTCATCGAGCTTTTCGGAAACAAAGTTCTTCGACCGCGCCATCGCCCAGTTACGGTTGCCCTGGATCGTATTGATCTCGCCGTTATGCGCCAGGAAGCGGAATGGCTGTGCCAGGCGCCACTCGGGCAGCGTGTTGGTCGAGAATCGCTGGTGAAAAACACACACCGACGACTCCATGCGCGGGTCCCGGAGATCCGGGTAGAACTCCGGCAGGGCCGCCGGCATGATCATGCCCTTGTAGCTGATCGTGACCGACGACAGGCTGGCAATGTAGGTCTCGTGGTCGTTGATTCTGTTCTCGGCGCGGCGGCGAGCCAGGAACAGACGGCGGTTAAACGAGCCTCGCGCCATGCTGTTGGGCGCGTTGACGAACACCTGTTCGATACGTGGCAACGTCGCCAGGGCCTGGGCGCCACACGCGGACGGCTCGACAGGCACCTCACGCCAGCCAACCAGCTCCAGGCCAAAATCAACGAGCGCGGCATCGATAGCAGCGCGTGCCGCATCAGACGATGCCGTGTCCTGACTGAGGAACACGGTTCCTGCTGCGAATCGCTTGTTGAGCGTGAAGCCGAGCTCTTTGCCGGTAGCACGCAGGAACGACTCGGGGAACTTGATAAGAAGGCCGCAACCATCGCCGGTCTTGCCGTCGGCGGCCACAGCACCGCGGTGCGTCAGGCGCGCCAGTGCCTCGATCGCGGTATCTATGACCCAGTGACTCGGCAGGTCATCGAGATTCGCGATGAGTCCAAACCCGCAACTGTCGCGATGTAGCTCCGGGTCCAGCAGGTTTTTTCGTGAATTTTCCGCCATTCGCACCGCGAGGATCGCTCGCTGGCAGTCCCCGAAAGAGGTTGTAATGTATTGAGTTGGCGTAGAACGCCGCGAACCACTCAGTATAGGTTACGAACCAGTGCCCCGCATCTGTTGCTTTCGCAACCAAACGCGGACTTTAGTTGAGCCGAATGGTGCCCTGCGTACGGTAGCCAACAGGCGGCGTCAGCGGTATGTCGATGCCGAGCTGGCCATCGAGCTGGTAGGGAACCTCACGTCGTGTGCCATCGCGCACGATGGAAAGTAGCTGCGGTGCCGTCGTCAGCAGGTCCAGCTCCACGCTGATCGCGAACTGGGCATCACCGCTGGCGGGTACGGATATGTCGCTCGCGGTCTTACCGCTTGCGAAGCGCTGACCATCGAGCCGCAGACCGTAGCTAACATGGTTAACCGGCAGTGGAAACGGATTCGGGTTGTGGATATCGAAGGACAGCAGGAATGTCTGGTTATTAAAGCCCAGGCCGACCACCTTCACATCACGCAGCTGGACCTCGGGCGTGCTGATGAGGTTCTTCGGAAGCGACGCACAGCCAGCGAGCGCCAGCATGAGCCCCATGATCGCCAATCGTCTACCTGACCTCATCACCCAATTCTCCCCAGCGCGCGGCAATCAGCTGCCAGTCGTCGCCATCCTTTTCGAGTTCCAGCTCAAAGCGGTACGCGTCAGCGCTGAAACCCAGGACCCCGTCATTGGTGCCAGCCATGCCGACCGTCATGACGATCTTTGCTGCCGTATCACCGTACACCACAATCTCTTCGAGGTTCGGCAACAACGCGATGTTGTTCTGCCTGAGGAAATAGATGCGCAACAGGTTCTCTATGTCACCGCGTTCATTGCCTCGACCATCGGCATACGACTCCGCAATCATGCCGACCAGGCTACGACGTTCCTTACTCTCTGCCGCCTCGACACCGGCAGCGACCCACGCGCGCAGCTCCTCCTCTGGCTCGGAGGGTGGTTCGCCGCAGGCGGCCAGGGTCATCAGGACGACGCTAACTGTGCACAGCGTTCGAGTGAGCTGATTCATCATCTGCTAAAGTCTACTGACAACCACGGCCTGTGTGGTCAAAGTCGCCCAAATTGTGACTCAGTTCGCACTTTGGCCAGCGCAGCCACAGCTGAGAACGCAACAATGTCCGTAAAACTGTTAAGCGAAAGCATGGGTGCCACGATCACCGACGAAGATCTGAGCCGAATCGAGACCATCCTCTCCTTTTGGTTCAAGGAACAGGAGCTATCGGCACCGCAGATAGACCGGCGTATGGATATCTGGTTTGGCGAAGACCCGGTGTTCGACCGCGAAATCGAAGAGGAATTTGCGGATGATGTTGCGCGCGCCTGTGAGGGCAAGCTCGACCACTGGGCTACCGAGCCGCATGGACGTCTCGCACTGATCATTCTCATCGACCAGTTTCGCCGCAACATCTATCGCAACAGCGCGGAGGCGTTTTCCAAGGACAGGCTGGCCCTCAAGCTGTGCGTCGAGGGCGCGGTGGAGAAGAAGGACAAGAGCCTGACGCCAATCCAGCGCGTGTTCTTTTATATGCCGCTGCAACACGCCGAGTCCGCCAAGGTTCAGGCCAAGGCCCTCGAAGTGTACAACCGCCTCGCCGAATCAGTATCACCGACTTACCAGGAGACCTTCCTGACGGTGGCGCAATTCGCTGAACTCCATAAGGACATCATCGATCAGTTCGGCCGCTTTCCGCACCGTAACAGGCTGCTGGGCCGCGCGAATACCAGCGAGGAAAACGAGTACCTTGCCAGCGACAGCCCGGACTTCGGGCAGGGTTAGACTCGCGACAAACGGTTGAAGCGCCAGGTCAGGAATATCGCGGCCAGGCCCAGACCAGCGATGAACGCCGCCCATATCTGGTTGGCGGGCAGCCGGTAGGTAATCGCAGCCAGGTAGCCAAGCGGAAACGCCACCACCCAGTAAGAGAAGATGTTGATCGCCATCGGAAACGCCGTGTCCTTATAGGCACGTAGCGCCGCTGCGGCGCCGATCTGAATGCCGTCCGCGACCTGGAAGATTGCGGCAACCAGCATCAGACTCAGTGCGATTCCCGTCACGACAGGGTCATCTGTATACAACGTCACGATCACGTCACGGAAGACCAGTAGCACGATCGCGGACACCGCCATGAAGGCTGCGCACATGGTGATGCCGGTTATTCCGGCAATCCGGGCCTCCTTTGGATTGCCTGCACCCAGCATGTGGCCAACCTGCACGGTCGTCGCTGAGCTCAGCGCAAGCGGGATCATGAACATCGACGACGCGTAACTGAGTGCGATCTGATGGGCCGCCGTGATCTCGACGCCGCGCGTGCCGACAAGTATCGAGACGGCGGAGAACAACCCGACTTCGGCTGTAATCGTTATCGATATCGGCACACCGAGAACGATGATCTCGCGGAACAGCGCCGGTCGAAACTGGCCAATGCGCGAGAAGATTTTCAGTCCGCGCAGGCGCGGACTCAACGACATGTACAGACCCAGCGTTATGGCAACTATCCACATCGTTATGGCACTCGCATAGCCGCAACCTTCGACGCCCAGCGCCGGCGCGCCGAAATGCCCAAACATGAGCACATAGTTCAGGAACACGTTACAGATTAGCGAGAACACCGACGTGAACATAATCGGTCGTGTATAGCCCACGCCTTCGGTCGTAAAGCGCAGCGCAAGAAAAACAAAAATGCCCGGAGCGCCGAACAGCACAGCGCGCGTGTAATCGAGCGTCAGGCCCCGGAACCCTGAATCGATACTCATCACGTCGAGTATGGTGTGCATCAATGCTCGGCCGACCAGCAGCACGAGCGACACCCAGTACCATTCCGAGATACATTCCGTGTCGCGTGTACCGGCCAATCTTCCTCGACTGTCCTGCGCCATAAAGCCGCGCGATGATTGGGGAGATCGCCATGAGGACGCCCAGGCAAGCCGTAAAATTGAGCATCCACACGCTGTGACCAACAGCCACGGCTGCCAGTGACGATGCGCCGAGCCTGCCAGACATCAGCGTGTCGGCAAGACCCATTCCTGCGACAGCAAGATAGTTAACGATCAGCGGGCCGCCAAGGCGCAAAATCGATCTTGCCTGGGGCCGCCAGAGTTCGGAGGGAGCTGGCATGCGCGTATCTTAACCTACGGTTAAGTCTTTGAATGGTGTAAAGTTGCGTCGCATATCAGAGTAACCGGACAGATTGGAGATTTACGTATGTTGCATGACGGGCGAGCAATTCGAGTTGCCATTGTTGGTGGATCGCGAATTCCATTTTGTCGGTCACATTCGGCATATCGGCACTGTTCAAATCTGGACCTGATGACGGCCGCGCTAAATGGCCTCGTCAATAAACTCGACCTCAAGGGACAGACCCTGGGTGAAGTCGCCCTGGGTGCGATTATTAAACACTCCAGAGACTGGAATCTCGCACGCGAGAGCGTTATCGAGTCCAGTTTGTCGATACGCACACCGGCTGTGGACATGCAGCGCGCCTGTGGCACCAGTCTCGAGGCGGCCATCATGATCGCCAACAAGATCTCGCTCGGCCAGATTGAGTCCGGCATTGCCGGCGGTACCGACACGGTCAGCGATGCACCTATCGTGTACTCAGACCCATACCGTCGCATGCTTCTCGACATGCATGCGGCGCACTCTGCCCTCGATCGCATCAAGCCGATATTGCGTTTTCGTCCGAGCTTCCTGAAACCGGTACTTCCGGGCGTTAGAGAACCGCGCACCGGTTTGTCGATGGGTGAGAGCTGCGAAATAACGGCCAAGGAATGGGATGTGCAGCGTGAGCATCAGGACCAGCTTGCTTTGGCCAGCCACATGAAAGCCGCCGCCGCCTACGATGAGGGTTTCTACGACGATCTCGTCATCCCGTTCGAAGATGTGGAGGAAGACAACAATATTCGTCGCGACACCACGTTCGAAAAGCTGTCGTCACTCAAGCCTTCGTTCGACCGCAGTGCGGAAGGGACGATGACCGCCGGCAACAGCACGCCGCTAACCGACGGTGCCGCCGCGGTGTTATTCGCATCCGAAGACTGGGCGCTCAAGAAGAACCTGCCCATCCTCGGCTACCTCACGTTCGTCAAGGCTGCAGCCGTGGACTTCATTAGCGATGAGGGCTTGCTCATGGCACCGGCGTACGCGGTATCAGACATGCTGAAACAAGCCAACCTGCGCTTACAGGACTTCGATTTCTACGAGATTCATGAAGCCTTCGCGGCGCAAACCATTGCAACGCTCAAGGCCTGGCAATCCGAGAAGTTCTGCCGCGAGCGGCTCGGCCGTAACGAAGCGATGGGACCGATCGACCTGTCTCTCCTGAACGTCAAGGGCGGCAGCATCGCGATGGGTCATCCCTTTGCGGCAACGGGTGCGCGCATTGTTGGCGGGCTTGCCAAGTTGCTCAGCGAAAAAGGCTCGGGGCGCGGCCTCATCTCCATCTGCACGGCCGGCGGGATGGGCGTCTCAGCGATTATTGAAGCCGCTTAGCGGGAGCGGCCAGGGAGCGGCCAGGTGGGAGCGGCTTTAGCCGCGATTCCTTCTCTTCTTCATAGCATCGATCGCTTTCTCAAAGTGCTCCCGCGCTTGCGTCGTCATGCCGCCCCGCTTTTGCTCGTCGACGACAAAGTCCTCGATCTTGCCGACAATATCGTCCAGGTCAGCTTCCGGAAACGGTAGCGTGTGTTCGAAATCGGCCGTTGCGTTGCGCAATGCGCCAAACAGGTTGATCCATTTCTCGCTCTGCTTACCGACACCCAGTAGTCGATAAAATTGCGTTCCCGGCTTGCCGTCGGACCCGGAGGCGAGGCTCATAATGCCGGCGATCAGCGATGCGGGGAGAAGCAGCAGATCGCGCAGCCCGTCGACGATAAGCTTGGCCTGGAATACTGCGACATCCCGCACGAGGTTCCAGCGCACATTGGTTTCCTGCGGCGAGCCGGGTAGTTCATTCATAGCAATTCACGCGATAACTACAATTAAGACAAGCAATTATAGCCGCTTGTCTGGAACGACGCGGACCTTTGCAGTACTGTTGACCCCGATATAACCGCCCGCCGGAAAAATGCCGAAATACCAGTCCACGCCCGAATTCGAACACGGATCATCCGACTGCACGGGGATTCTCCTCGTCAACCTCGGAACCCCGGAAGCCCCAACGACCGGAGCTGTAAGGCGTTTTCTCAAGCCGTTCCTGTCCGACCCGCGAGTCGTCGAGTATCCGCGCCTACTGTGGTGGCTAATACTGAACGGCGTCATCCTGCGGATACGGCCATCACGGTCCGCCGAGGCTTACCGCAAGGTCTGGACCGACGATGGGTCCCCGCTGATGCTCTTTTCAAAGAAACTTACAGAAGGTGTCCGCAAGCGGCTTGAGGCCCTCTCACCGGGCCGGTACCGGGTGGAACTCGCCATGACCTACGGTGACCCTTCGATCGCGTCGGCCATCGACACGCTCCAGGCAGCGGGCGCACGTCGTCTGCTGGTCTTGCCGTTATACCCGCAGTACTCGGGTACGACGACCGCTTCTGTTTTTGATGGAGTGACCAGCAAGCTCCGTTCGATGCGCTGGATTCCGGAAATGCGTTTTATAAACCAGTACCACGACGCGCCAGGCTACATCGCTTCGCTCGCCGCGAGCATAAGAGAGCACTGGCAGCAGAACGGCAAGGGCGAGCACCTGTTGTTCTCGTTTCATGGTGTTCCGCGATACACACTCATGGGCGGCGATCCGTATCACTGTCAGTGCCAGAAGACCGGGCGTCTCGTCGCAGAGGCTCTGGAGCTCAGCGACGACGAGTGGACGCTGTCTTTCCAGTCGCGCGTCGGCCGCGAAGAATGGCTACGCCCGTACACCGATGAAACGGTACGCGAGTTGGGGAGCAAGGGCCTCGGGCGACTCGACGTTGCCTGTCCCGGTTTTTCAACTGATTGCCTTGAGACCCTCGAAGAGATCGCGATGCAGAACGCAGAATTCTTCGAAGAGGCCGGCGGCAAGTCACTGCAATACATACCAGCACTGAATGCACGGGATGACCATGTTGAGTTCCTGAGCGCGCTGCTCGAGCAACATGCGTCAGGCTGGACGAACGCCGAGGAGAATCCCGACAGCCGTCGCCGCGCGGTCGCCATGGGCGCATCAAAATGAGCACCATCGGCCGCTTCCTGGAGTTCGCGATCGAGACGCCGAACATCCTGGAGTCGCTGCATTTCTACAAAACCCTCGGCTTCACCGAGCTCGAGTGCGCCGAAGTTTTCACGCACAAGTACGCAGTGGTCAGTGACGGCGAATTAAACATCGGCCTGCACGACAGGGAGTTCAAGTCGCCCGCCGTTACCTTTGTGCAGCAGGATCTTGCGACCCACGCGCGCTCCATGACCGACCATGGGTACGACTTCGACTTCCTGCAGCTCCATGAGGACGCGTTTAACGAACTTGGCTTCACCGACCGTGACGGCCACGCCATCATGATGGTTGAGGCACGCACGTTCCACATGAGTGAAGACGCCGAAAATGACTCGGCCTGCGGCAACTGGTTTGAGCTGTCCTTGCCTGTACGCGATACGGTTCGCGCGGCGCAGTTCTGGGCTCCCGTGGCGCCGACAGTGCTGGAGGTGCGGGAAGAGCCAACCATGCACATGCGCTTCGACGCGACAGGCGTGGCCCTTGGCCTGTCCGAAAGCATCGCGCTGAAGGCGCCGTCGCTTTGTTTTCGCAACCCCGATCGCCACGGCCTGATGGAATTAATCCAGCAGCGCGGGTTTGATCACGAAAAATATCCGGGTTACGAAGGTGCCTTCGTTGCGATCAAGGCGCCCGAAGGGACCACGCTGTTTGTCTTCGAAGAAGACTTCCTGGGCGAATCCTACGAAGTCGACGAGTCTGGCGACACCGCCGACTTTCCCGCGCTAACGCTCCGGGAACTCCACCCAGAATACGCCGCGAAAATCACCGGCCTTGAATCCGGTTGCGCGATCTTCCGGATAGCTCTCACCAATTCTTGCTGCCACCTCAGGTTGCAGTGCTTCGCCATGACACACCAGGCACATTGGCTGCACGATGATCGGCTCGACATAGCCCATGCGGCCACCATCAATTGCCAGGGCGACCGGCGAGAGGTCCGACGATCCATCCGCGATGCTACGAAGAACAGGTGCGAGCCACTCCGGCGTTGCGTTTTCCGGGTTACGCAGCTTGTGGCTGCTCCGTCCCATAACGACTCCGTCCACGGACAACGCCGCCGAAATTTGTCGCGCTTCGACGCTGCAGACTCTGACCGCCTCGACCGGGCCCGACTCCATGCCCTTCATGAGGGCCGACTTCAGGTTGGTCTTGAAAGGCGCGAGTAATTCAGCACCCCTCGCTTTATAGTCGACAGGCGGTGGCTGACAGGCGGCACACATCGCAAGCACGATGGCCGCGACGATCAAACGAGTGTTCATTACCGGTTCCTACAAAAGCTTGTTGATCAACTCCTGCGCCCGGCCCAGGTAAGCGCTCCCGAACAGGTTCAGGTGGTTGAGCACATGATACAGCTGATACAAATCACTGCGATCGTGGGAACCCGCAGCCGGCGGCGTATGCGCCGCGTAGGCGTCATAGAACGCCGGCCCGAAACCGCCGAACAGCCTTGTCATGGCGAGGTCGGATTCCGGGTCGCCATAGTAGACCGCCGGATCGAAGATCACGGGAGCCCCTTCGCAACTCCCCCAGTTACCGCCCCACAGGTCGCCATGCAGCAACGCAGGACGTGGCTCATGATTTTCAAAGAACACCGGCAGACGCTTGAGCAGCCGCGCACCCTGTTCCTGCAGAGCGCCTGAAAAACCATTCTCCGCCGCAAGCTGCAGCTGAAAGCCAAGACGCCGTTCGCGAAAGAAATCGACCCAGTCATCCGACCAGTCATTGTGTTGTGGCGTCAACCCGATCGTATTGTCGCGGTGCCAACCGAACCGATCCCGGGTTGTTTCGTGCAATGACGCGAGCTGCTCCCCGAGTCGTGCTTCGGTGTCACGTGTCGGCCGGCCCAACTCCAGCCATTCGGTAGCCAGGAATGCCGTGTCACTGTGTACGCCACAGGCGACGACCTGCGGTATCCGTATCGCACCCGGTGCCGCTAGCTCGCTTAGCCCTTCCGCTTCGGCACTGAACATGTCGCTCGACGATGCCGGACCTGTCTTTAAGAACAGGTTGCCGAGGCGCCATGCGGCACTGATATCGCCGCCACTGACGGGTCGAGGTGTCTCGTTGGTGAGGCCGAGTTCGGCGGTGATTGCAGCCCAGTCAGGCACGATGTGTCTCAGTGACGGTAGATGTCCGAAACGCGTTCGGCCTGGCGCCTTAGCGCCGTCCCGATGCCGGCTTCATCGAACAGTGCGTTGATTTCACCGAGCTTCGGAGCGGAAGGTCGCATTCCGGCTTCCGCATCTTCGAAAGGGGCATCGCAGGCAATACCCGTAAGCCTGCGCGCCAGGATGGCATCGTCGCGATGCGTTTCCAGCTTCATCGCCAGCGTCTTGGCGCCGCGAATATTCACTTCGTGAACGCGATCGAGGTTGTTGTAGATATCGTCGAGACTGCCGAAATGCCTGAGTAATCCTTCGGCCGTCTTTTTACCGACGCCCGGGACGCCCTTAATGTTGTCGACGGCGTCACCGGCAAGCGCCAGAAAGTCCGCAATCTGTTCGGGCCAGACGCCGAATGAACCGGGGATTTCTGCGTAACCCAGTTTGCCTTTGCCCGCGAAGTCCCAAAATATGTCGTCTTTGGTCAGGAGTTGTGTGAGGTCCTTGTCGCGACTGACTATGGTCGAGGGACGCCCCAGGCGCCGGCCGTGTTCGACGAGCGTTCCTATCAGGTCGTCCGCTTCGTAGCGCGGGCTTGCATGTTCGAGCAGGCCCATCGCACGCACGTAGCGGCGGCACTGGCCAAACTGGCGTTTGAGTTCGGGCGGTGCCGGGTCGCGGTTTGCCTTGTACTCAGGGTAGATCTCCGTGCGAAACGATTTCGACAAGCTCTCGTCGAACAGGACCGCAACGTACTCCGGCGTGACCTGTTCCATGAAATCGCCAAGGAAACGGCAGAACCCGTAAAGCGCATTAATGGGATTGCCGGCATCGTCGACCATGTCTTCGGGCATGGAGTAGTAGGCCCGAAAGACATAGACGCTCGCGTCGATCAGGTACTGCACTGGGTCCTAATCATGGAATTGGACTTCCACGATCTCTTCACCATTCGCAAGATGTCCGCTCAGGCGGGCATGCAGCGGGCTGGACCGCGGGATGTGCGCAAGCAGGTATTGCATCTGATCGGTAAGCACGCGCCGGCCCTTGAGATAAATGTACTCGGCGTAGTTCGGCGTGAACGGTACGGCGATCAATTCCATCGCGGCCTGCTCCGGCGTTCGCCCGCCCTTGTAGTTATTGCAGCGCCGACAGGCCGTCGCAACATTGGTCCAGGTGTCGAGGCCGCCCCGCGACACCGGTGTGATGTGATCCCGCGTCAGGTCTCGCGTCATATAGCGCATACCACAGTAAAGACAGAGGTTGGCATCGCGCTTGAACAGCGTGCGGTTGTTCAGCGGCGGAGTGTATTTATCGCGATTGCGAGCCAGGCTCTTGCTCGTGCCATGCGTAGCGATAATGGAATTGACGTCGATGCGGCTGCGGGTGCCGTCAATCGAGCTGTAGCCCCCAAAGACGGAGTAAAGCCGTGTGCCGCAGTCATACGCAACCTGCTCCGCGTGGTAGAGACGTACCGCTTCACGATAGTCAATCCACTCAAGGGGCATACCTGCAACATCGGTTCGAAGAACCTGTTGCGAAATGTCGCGTGCGAGTCCTGCGAGCATAAGCATCTCCAGAGCTTATGCTCGCATTATTACAGCATTTAGAGGTTCTTTAAAACCTCGTCGAGCGTCGCCTTGGCATCGCCGAACAACATGCGTGTGTTGTCTTCGAAGAACAGCGGGTTCTGCACACCGGCATATCCCGTTGCCATGCTGCGTTTCAATACGATCGAAACCTTGCCTTTCCAGCACTCGAGAACCGGCATACCGGCGATCGGGCTGTTCGGGTCTGTCAGCGCAGACGGGTTCACGATGTCATTCGCGCCGATAACGACGGATACGTCGACTTTGGGGAAATCCTCGTTAATCTCGTCCATCTCGAATACGATGTCGTAAGGCACTCTTGCCTCGGCCAGCAGCACATTCATGTGCCCGGGCATGCGGCCCGCAACCGGGTGAATGCCGAAGCGCACGTTGATGCCCTTCTCACGCAAGGTACGCGTGATCTCGAATACCGTGTGCTGCGCCTGGGCGACGGCCATGCCGTAACCCGGGATGATCATGACCTCTTTGGCGTCCAGCAGGAGCTCCGCGGTTTCCAGCGGATCCACTGGAATGACTTCGCCCTGGTCTTCGCCCCCGGCAGCTGCGGGTGTACCGCCACCGGTACCGAAACCGCCGGCGATGACGGCCAGGAACTTGCGGTTCATGGCGCGGCACATGATGTAGGAGAGGATCGCACCGCTGGAGCCGACGAGCGCGCCTGTGACGATCAGCAGGTCGTTGCCGAGCATGAAACCCGTCGCCGACGCCGCCCAACCCGAATAACTGTTGAGCATCGAAACGACAACCGGCATGTCAGCGCCGCCGATAGCCATGACCATATGAATGCCGAACAACAATGCGATGACGGTCATAATTATGAGTGGGACGATTCCGCTGCCTGCGGCCGACTCAACGACGAACTGATAGCCGTACCAGATCGCGCCAATCAGAAGCAGCAGGTTGAGCCAGTGACGCGCCGGTAAGGCCAGCGGGCTGCCGCTGATGCGGCCCGACAGCTTCCCGAAGGCAATGACCGAACCGGAGAAGGTGACGGCACCAATAAGGATACCGAGATACGTCTCGATATCGTGAATCGTCAGTTCAACCCCGACGTAGTGGGACAGCCTGTCCGGATCCATGAAGTTGGCGAAGCCAACGGCCACCGCGGCCATGCCGACCAGGCTGTGCAGGATGGCAACCAGTTCCGGCATCTGCGTCATCTGGACGCGCCGGGCTGCGATGATACCGACGGTGCCACCAATCAGGAGCGCCACGATCAGGTATTCAATGTTCTGCGTGACATCGCCCACGAGCGTCGCAACGAGCGCAATCGCCATACCGCTGATGCCATACCAGTTACCGCGCCTCGCGGTCTCCTGGTTGGACAACCCGCCGAGGGCAAGAATGAACAGAATGGTCGCGATTATGTACGAGACCTGGATAATTCCTTCGTTTACCTCAAACATCACGACCTCACTTCCTGAACATTTCGAGCATGCGGCGAGTGACCGCAAAACCGCCAAATATGTTGACGGAAGTTATCAGCACGGTGCCTATCGCGACCCACTTGATCAAGGGAACGTCCGAACTGATCTGCAGCAGGGCGCCGATCACGATGATGCTTGAGATCGCGTTGGTAACGCTCATCAGCGGCGTGTGCAACGCTGCTGATACGTTCCAGATCACCATGTAGCCCACGAAGCAGGCCAGCACGAAAACGGTGAAGTGCGCCATGAACGACGCCGGTGCAACGGCACCGAGTCCCAGCAGTGCAAGGCCCGCAATGACCATGCCCACAACCGACCCCAGGACCGATGGCTTTTTCTCGACCTTTGGCGCCGGTGCCGGCGCAGGCGCCGCTTTCGGCGGTGCGGCCGACAGTTTCGGTGGCGGTGGTGGCCACGTTGTCTCGCCGTCCTTGCAAACGGTTGTCCCGCGAATGACCTCGTCTTCCATGTCGACGACGATGTTGCCGTCTTTTTCGGGGGTGAGATCGGTCAGCAGGTGGCGCAGGTTGGTCCCGTATAACTGGCTTGACTGGGCCGCGAGACGGCTCGGCAGGTCTGTGTAGCCGATGATCGTCACGCCATCGATATGTGCCACTTCGCCGGGCACGGTCAATTCGCAGTTGCCACCCTGTTCGGCGGCGAGGTCGACGATAACACTGCCGTCCTTCATCGAGCGAGCCGTCTCGGCCGTGATCAGTTTCGGAGCCGGCCGGCCCGGGATCAGCGCTGTCGTGATGATGATGTCGACATCTTTGGCCTGCTCGGCAAACAGCTCCATTTCGGCCTTGATGAACGCTTCGCTCATTACTTTGGCGTAGCCGCCTTCACCGGCGCCGTCGTCGTCATCCTCGAAGTCGAGCATCAGGAATTCGGCATCCATGCTCTCGACCTGCTCTTTGACTTCCGGGCGAGTGTCGAAAGAACGGACTATTGCACCCATGCTCTTGGCTGCGCCAATGGCTGCAAGACCGGCAACACCGGCGCCGATGACGAGCACTTTGGCCGGCGGCACTTTGCCGGCAGCCGTAATCTGGCCCGTGAAGAAACGTCCGAAGTGCTGGGCCGCTTCAACAACCGCACGATAACCGGCGATGTTTCCCATCGAACTGAGCGCATCGACCTTCTGTGCACGCGATATGCGAGGCACGCTATCCATGGCCATGACCGTGGCGCCGGTATCCGTCAGCTGCTTGAGCAGCTCGGGATTCTGGGCGGGCCAGAGGAAGCTGATCAGGGTCTGGTCGGATCGCAGCCGCGCGGCTTCGTCACTCTCAGGCGCCCGGACTTTCAGGACGATATCGGACTTCGACCAGAGGTCGCTGGCGGAGCCGATGACTTCACACCCGGCTTCCCGGTATGCGTCGTCGGAATAGCTGGATTTTTCACCAGCTCCGGACTCGACCGCTACGTCAAAGCCGAGCTTTTTTAATTGGGCAACTACGTCCGGCGTTGTCGCAACGCGGCACTCACCGTCGTAGATCTCTTTTGGTACTCCGATTCTCATAGGAACCCCTCCAAATGGACTGCGGAAGTGTATCGGAGCGCCTCCGTCGGCACAAAGAGGAAAGGCCCCCATTTGGGGGCCTTTTCATAAGGACATTCCGCAACCTAGCGGCCGTCTCGCGGGCGTGGCGGCGGCCGTTGGTGCACGCGGTCACGCAGGCGCTGCCGCTGTTCGGGCGTCATGCGCCGGTAGCGGTCGCGGAGCTGCTGGCGGCGATCCTGGTTCATCTGCCGGTAGCGTTGGTAATTTTCACGGATGCGCTGCTGCTCATCGGGCGAGAGATTGCGAAATGCCTCGGCGCGTTCTCGAATGGCATCTCGCCGGCCGTCATCGAGCTCGCGCCATTCCCGGAAGCGGCCCCGGGCCTGCTGGCGTTGCTCGTTCGTCATACCGGCCCAGCGCTCGGCGCCGCGCGCCAGCCTTGCCTGGCGCTCCTCGGGGAAGCCGTCCCAGGTATCCGCGAACTGGCCCAGCACCTCACGCTGTCCCTCGCTCAGCGATTCCCAGCTGACGCCGTGATTATCGGCAACGGCGGTGCCGAACATCAGCAGGCAGACCATTGCGGCGATCCAATTAGCTCTCATCGTTCATCTCCGTCGATTCTTCACCTTCCGGCACGGGATCGCTCCGTTCATCCAAATCCGTCATTTGTATTTCTTCGAGCAGCTGCCAGTCCTCGTCTGACTCCTGCCACATGCCGAGGTACTCCAGGAAGTCGGCATCAGGGGCCGGTTCCTCCTCAGCCATTGCCCCAGTGCCGAGGCACAAACCGCAGGCGACCAGTACGATTGCCCGCTCAGCCGACATCGTCACCTTCGTCCATCACGTCGAGCACGCTGTAAAACTCAAGCTCCTCGAACATCTCAAAGCTGTCCTCGCCCAGCAGGATTTCCATGTCTGCCACGGCCGTCGGCATAACCTCGATACTTCCGGGACCGGGCAGGGTCACCATGACGCCGACCAGCACCGCAGCGGCGACGCCGGCGGCAGGCACCCACCGCAGCAGCTCGCCGCGTGGCGCTTGCGCCTCTTCCAGCGCGCGATGGCGACTCTGGTTAAGGGTCGACAAGGTCGCAGCATCGAGTTCGTCGACCGATGCGTCAAAGAGGGCTTTCGCCTCCCGCGCGATCTGTTCGTCGGACTTTTTCATCTCATCCATCCTCGGACCCCTCAGGCCCGTGTTCTCCCAATGTCTCCCTGAGCGAGTGTATCGCACGGGAGTAGTGCGTCTTGACGCTGCCCTGCGAACAACCCATGGCTATCGCAGTCCCCGCAACATCCAGACCTTCAAACGTACGTAGCATGAACGCCTCGCGCTGGCGCGCCGGCAATGCCTGTACCGCCGCTTCGAGGCTAAGCATCGCCTCGCTGTTTTGCAGCTCTTCATCCGGTGATCGACCGATAGGATCGGGCGCGGCTGCAACGACATCGTATTCGTCATCGCCGCTGGCGCCACGGCCAAACCACACCATAACGCGGTTGCGCACGGCCTGGCGGCGGTGCCAGTCCCGGACGCCGTTTTGCAGAATCCGGTAAAACAGCGGCGCCCACTCGGTGCTCGAGCGATCGCCATACTTGCGGACCAGCTTGATCATCGCGTCCTGCACAAGATCCAGCGCATCATCCCGGTCGCGCACGCCGAATTCGGCGATACGCAGGGCGCGTCGCTCCACATCGGCCAGAAACCGGTTGAGTTGCTGTTCTTGTTGCAGTGCTCGCGTCCCTGTCGATTGCTCGCTGACCCACGATACCGCATATGTAGCGGTTTCGGTGCTCATATCCCTTGACTCCATCACAAGGTCATCTAAGTTGTCTGTCCTGTTCTAACGGCCCAGGAAACGCCCGGTTGACACGAATCAAGGGCGCATCTGGCGCAATATGTTAAATCGATGAGCCATATTCCCCATAAGCAGGAGCCGGTACTCAAGGTCGCGGTCAACGTACCGCTGTCCCGCGAGTTCGATTACCTGCCCCCGTCGGGCGGGCCGGTACCTGTACCGGGGTGCCGGGTACTTGTGCAGTTCGGGCCGCGCCGCCAGGTGGGCCTCGTCGTTGCGCACTCGGACGGCTCGGATCTGCCGCGCGAGAAGCTTCGGCGCTGTATTGAGGTGCTGGACGACGAGCCCCTGCTCGGCAAGGACGATCTGGCGCTTGTTCGATTTACGAGCAACTACTATCACCACCCTGTCGGCGAGGTCGTCGCCGCCGCCTTGCCCGCCATCCTGCGGCAAGGCAAGGCCCTGCATCCGGTTGTCGAGATGACTGCGATTACGGATCTTGGTGGCACTACCGATATCGAGGCCCTCACCAAGCGGGCTCCGAAGCAGGCAGAACTGCTCGAGACCCTGTGCGATGCCGGTGGTGACGGCCTCGAAGCTGACCAGCTGACTGAACTGCTGCCAAACTGGCGCCGCGTGGCCAGGTCGCTGTTCGCAAAGGGCCTGATCGAGCGTTTTGAGGCCCGTTGCCCAGAATTCGACGAGACGCTCGCGCCCGCGGCAACGCCCGGACCCGAACTTAACGACGACCAGTGCAAGGCGCTCGAAACGCTGCGGAGCGACCTCAACGTTGGGGCGTTTCTGCTGGAGGGTGTCACCGGCAGCGGCAAGACCGAGGTTTACCTGCAGCGCATGCAGGACATCATCGAGCAGGGCAAGCAGGTGCTCGTGCTCGTTCCCGAAATCGGGCTGACGCCGCAGCTCGTCTCACGATTGCGCAGGCGGCTCGGCATTGAGCCGGCATTGCTGCATTCGGGCCTCACGGATATTGAGCGGCTTGGCGCCTGGCGGGCAGCCCGCTCGGGCGCAGCGCGACTCGTTGTGGGTACGCGCTCAGCGATATTTACACCGCTGAAGAAGCCGGGGCTGATCATTGTCGACGAAGAACACGATCACTCGTTCAAACAACAGGAAGGCTTGCGTTACTCCGCGCGTGACCTCGCGATCGTGCGCGCCAAGCACCTTGATGTTCCGGTCATCCTCGGCACCGCAACACCAACGCTCGAGATGCTGCACCATTGTCGCAGCGGCGCCTACAAACTCATCCGTTTGCCGCGCCGGGCCGGCGGTGCCAAACCCCCGTCCCTGCGCCTTATCGATATGGCACGTACACAGGCCAACGACGGACTAAGCGAGCCGTTGATCGACGCAATCCGCAGCCACCTGCAGACCGATGGCCAGGTGTTGATATTCCTCAACCGGCGCGGCTTCGCGCCCACTTTAATTTGCTCTGCCTGCGGTCATATCGCGGGTTGCGATCGCTGCGACTCGCGCCTGACGGTGCACGCGCGCCAGGGACAGCTGCGTTGCCATCACTGTGGTTTCACGCGCCCACTTAGCCCTGCCTGCAGCGAATGCGGAGAAACGGTCAAGCCCCTGGGAGAAGGAACCGAGCGGCTCGAAGAAGCGCTGCGCGAGCACTTTCCCGACCGCACCATCATGCGGATCGACAGCGACAGCACACAGAGGAAGGGCGCGATGCTCGACGCCCTCGATCAGGCGAAAGAGGGACAGGCCGAGATTCTTGTCGGCACGCAAATGCTGTCCAAGGGGCACCATTTCCCGAAATTGTCGCTGGTTGGCATCGTCAATGCGGACCAGGGCCTTTTCGGCACTGATTTTCGCAGCAGCGAGCGTATGGCGCAGTCGATCGTGCAGGTCGCCGGTCGGGCCGGGAGGGAACGTCGGGCAGGCGAGGTTCTGATCCAGACCGCGTTCCCGGAACACGCTTTCTGGTCCACGCTGATCAACGGCGGTTATGAGCGAGTCGCCGAAGAGGCGCTGGCTGAACGCGAGGCAACACACTGGCCACCGTACACACGCCTTGCCCTGATTCGTTCTGCTGCCCACCAGCGTGATGACGCGATGCGTTTTCTTGAGGTCGCGCAACGCTCGTTGCAGGAGCATTGCGGCGACCATTTGCGTGTTCTCGGGCCCGTCGACGCGCCCATGGCGCGCAAGGCGGGACGCCATCGCGCGCAGCTGTTGCTGCAATCCACCGATCGCCGCACGCTGCACGTCCTGCTGCGCGAGCTCCGGCTGGTCCTCGAACAGGACCCGGCTGCTCGCAAGGTTCGCTGGTCAATCGACGTGGACCCGATCGAATTGTTCTGATTCAATGCGCGCCATGAAACACATCGTCGCCGAACTTGTACAAACCGCGCTGTCTGGCCTGCCGGAACTCTCCGAAGCTGCTGCCGATCTCGCGATCGAAGGCACCGTGGAGCGCACGCGTGACGCCAGTCACGGTGACTTCGCCAGCAACGTCGCTATGCGCCTGGCAAAGCCGGCCCGCAAGAGCCCGCGCGACCTTGCTGCGACTATTGTGGAGGCGTTGGGCGACAGCCCGGTTGTGGACAAGATCGAGATCGCGGGCCCGGGATTCATCAACTTCTACCTGAGCCCTGCCGCTTTTCATGCCGAACTCGAGGCCATCCTTGCTGCCGGTGAGCGCTACGGCCGGCAGGCGCCAAAAGAAAGCCCGAAGATCCTGCTCGAGTTTGTGTCGGCGAATCCAACCGGTCCGTTACATGTCGGCCATGGACGCGGTGCGTCCTACGGCGCCACGGTAGGCAACCTCCTCGAGGCCGCCGGCTACACCGTGCACCGGGAATACTACGTCAACGATGCTGGCCGCCAGATGGACATTCTCGGCGCCAGCGTCTGGCTGCGCTGGCTTGAAGCGAATGGAGTCGACGTCGACTTTCCACAGGGCGGTTACCGCGGCGGGTACATTCGCGACATTGCCAGGGCCATCGACACGCGCGGCATCGAGCCGGTTACCGCCGATGCTGTGTCAGACGGGCTGCCGGAAAACACCGACGAGAATGCCGACGCCTACGTCGACGCCCTCGTTGCACGCTGCAAGGAACTGCATGGTGAAGACGGCTTCGACAAGATTCGCCAGCAGGCGCTCGAATCGATTCGTGACGAAATCCGTGACGACCTCGAGCAGTTCGGCGTGCATTTCGACACGTGGTTCTCCGAGCAAAGCCTGACGAAAACCAATCGCGTCGACGATGCACTGGCCGTACTCGAGGAGCGTGGCATGCTCTATGAGAAAGACGGCGCAACCTGGTTCCCGTCGACGCAGTTCGGCGATGATAAAGATCGCGTCGTCGTGCGCGACAACGGGGTCAAGACCTACTTCGCGTCCGACATCGCCTACCACTTTGACAAGCGTGAACGCGGTTACGACCACCTGATCGACATCCTTGGCGCGGACCATCACGGCTATGTCACGCGTGTGCGCGCGGGTCTCGAGGCGATGGGTTACGAGGCCGACGACCTCGAGGTCCAGTTCATCCAGTTCGTGACCCTTTATCGCAGCGGAGAGCGCGTGCAGATGGGAACACGCAGCGGCCAGTTCGACACCTTGCGCCAGCTGCGGGAGGAAGTCGGGAACGATGCCGCGCGCTTCTACTACGTGATGCGCTCGAACGACCAGCACCTCGACTTCGACCTGGACATCGCGAAGTCGCAGTCGAGTGACAATCCCGTGTACTACATTCAGTACGCACACGCACGCGTTGCGAGCGTCTTCCGCCAGCTCGACGAGAAGTCGCTGCAGTGGGACCAGGCCAATGGACGACAGCAACTGGGGCTGCTCGGCGAGGCGCAGGAAAAGACGCTGATGACGTCGCTGAGTCGTTATCCCGAGGTCGTCGAGCTCGCGGCAGACAATCGCGCGCCGCAACATCTCGTACATTACCTGCGCGACCTCGCGAATGATTTTCACACCTATTACAACGCGCATGCATTTATCGTTGACGACGCGGCGCTGCGCGACGCTCGCCTCTACCTGATCTCCGCGACCCGCAAAGTCATCGCCAACGGTCTTGGCATCCTCGGTGTGTCGGCGCCGGAGAAAATGTAGTGGCGCAGAGGAAAAAGACACGCCGCTCGACGCGCAGGCCCGCCAAGTCGGGAACATCGCCCGTCGTTTCCATGTTGTTTGGCCTCGCAGTCGGCCTGTCGGTTGCTGTGGCCGTGTACGTCAAGGACCGTCGCCCGGAGCCTGTGGGAGGGCCTTCAGGCCAGAATCCCGCCGTGACCGAAGCCGCGCCCACACCGGCGAGCATGCAAGACGCACTCGACGATAACGGTGAAACCGTGGGAGGACCTGACACCGTGGGAGGGCCTTCAGGCCCGAACGAGAAAAAAGAAAAGCGCTTCACCTTCTACGACATCCTGCCAAACGTCGAAATCGTGACGCCCGACGAAGCACCCGAGATCGAAACCGATGCGGCACCACAGGCCGTGGTCGAACCTGGCCTCTACGTGCTGCAGGCCGGTTCGTTCTCGACGAATGCCGATGCCGATCGTCGCCGCGCTGAACTCGCGTTGCATGGTATTGAATCGATAACCCAGCGCGTCAAGGTCAATGACCGTAATTACCACCGCGTCTACATTGGTCCGACCGACGATCTCGATGAACTGAACATGCTGCGCAGCCGTCTGCGCGCGGCCAAGATAGACGTTCTTCGTATACGGCTCAGTGATTAGCGCCCGCACGACATTTCTCCTTCTCGCGCTGTCGTTGCTGGCGGCCTGCGCCACACCGCCCGAACCTGTGGGAAGGCCCGGTCCTGTGGGAGGGCCGACCCTGTGGGAGGGCCTTCAGGCCTGAAGGGCGTCGCGGCTGAAGCCGCTCCCACACCAGCCGCTCCCACACCAGCCGCTCCCACAACGCTACTATTACAATCGCCTCGGTTGGCGACATGATGATTGGCACCGATTTTCCGCAGAACCATCTGCCCGACGACGATGGGGTCAGTTTCCTCGCCCACGTTACACCGATACTGTCTGCCGCTGATATTGCCTTCGGTAATCTCGAGGGCGTGCTGATGGATGGCGGCGAACCCGCCAAAAAGTGCAGCAACCCAAGCGCGTGTTACCTGTTCCGTTCACCAACCCGCTATGCACAGCATTACCGCGATGCGGGTTTCGATGTCCTCAGCCTCGCAAATAATCACGCACGGGATTTTGGCGAAGAAGGGCGCACCAGCAGCATGGAGGCCATTGCGGCGGCCGGCATGCACCACTCCGGTCGGGTGGATGATTTTGCGAGCATGGAACTGGGTGGCCTGAGAATCGCCGTGCTCGCTTACGCGGTCACCAAGAACTCGAACATGTTGCTCGACTATGAGCTCGCGTTCGCAACCGTGGCGGAGTTTGCCGCGACGCATGACATCGTCATCGTTTCGTTTCATGGCGGCGCGGAAGGCGCGGACGTCACGCACGTGCCATTCGCTGAAGAGGAGTACTACGCCGAGCCGCGCGGAGACATCGTCTGGTTTGCCCGGGGTGTTGTCGATGCGGGCGCAGATCTTGTTATCGGCCATGGCCCGCATGTCGTGCGCGGCATGGAACGCTACAAGGACAGGCTGATTGCCTACAGCCTGGGCAACTTCGCCACGTACTACGGCATCAGCGTCGCGGGCATCAAGGGCATCGCACCCATTTTGACCACGACCCTGGATGGTGAAGGGAAGTTCATTGAAGGAGACATTGTCTCAACCATCCAGCTACGGCCCGACGGTCCGAGCATCGACCCGAAGAACCGGGCGTTGAACCTGATTCGCGGTTTGTCCATTGACGACTTCGGCGAACCGGGCCTGGCGTTTCTTCCAGATGGACGCGTGCTTCCGGTCGATCGGCCCGAAGTACCGCACCACGAGTTGGCGCCTAGTCGTCCGAACTAACCGATTTGAAGTCAACGCCCAACGACCGGAGCTTCCGGTACAGGTGCGTCCTCTCCATACCAACGCGTTTCGCCAGTTGCCCCACCTTGCCACCGCACAGCACCAGTTGTTGCTGCAGGTAGGCCCGCTCAAACTGCTCGCGGGCCTCACGCAGCGGCAACGCCAGCAGGTCCTGCTTGACGAGTGGTTCATTGATCGGAGCAGCAGCAGAAATTTCAGCCTCTACTTCCTCAAGCGCAATGTCATCACTGCTGCCTGACAAGAGCAGTCGACGCACGAGGTTCTTCAGTTCGCGAACGTTATCCGGCCACGGATAATTGCGCAGCCTGTTCTGAGCGGCAACGCTGAAGCGCCGGAAGGTCAACCCTTCCGCATCAACCAGCTTGTCAACGTAATACGTCAGCAACTCCGGAACGTCTTCAGCGTAGTCTCGCAATGGCGGAATACGCAGAGACAACTCGCTCAGATGCGAAATGAGATCGCGGCGTAACTCGCCGGCTACAATGCGCGCCTCGTACTCGGGTCCCACGGTTGCAACGATACGAGCATCGACCCTGATTGGCGACCCTCCCCCGATACGCGTAAACCTGCCGCTCTCCAGAATACCGAACAGTACCTTCTGCGCGGCAACCCCAAGATCTGAGAGTTCGTCGATAACCAGTGTGCCACCCGATGCTCTTTCAAGGGCTCCTGCAATCACTTCGCCACCGCGCTCGCTGCCGAGCAACTGCTCTTCGCAATTTGAGTCCGTTATCGACGCGGCCGTCAGTGTCGTCAGCGGTTCGTCGGCACGACGACTGAGTCCGTGCATGTAGCGGGCGAATGCGCCACGACCCGTTCCGGGTTCGCCGCTCATGAGAACCGAGCCATCATGACGCGCGTATTGTTGAACGCGCTCACGCAGGCCCTGCATCAGTGCGCTGCGGCCAACCGGCGCGAGTAATGATGGCAACAGGTTGCGCGCCGCCCTGGACTGCTTGCCCGCTGACTCGAGGGCGGCCTCCACTGTGCGCAACAGCTTGGCGAGGGACAATGGTTTCTCAACGAAGTCGAACGCGCCGAGTCGGGTTGCTTCAACCGCCGCATCAACCGTGCCGTGACCCGACATGATGACGACCGGGCAATTAAGCTCGCCATTGTCCGACCATTCCCGAAGTAACGTGATGCCATCGGTATCCGGCATCCAGATGTCGAGCAGAATCAGGTCGAACTTCTGGTCGGTCCGGGCACTGCGCGCTTCCGCCGCATTGGCGGCAACGGTGACACCGTAACTCTCGTCCGCAAGAATATCCTTGATCAACGCGCGAATATCCGCCTCGTCGTCGACCACCAGTACATGAGGATTACTCATGCTTGTTCCCTCCTTTTCTCGGCGCGTCCAGGCGCCTTGGATATCATCGATTCGCGTGACGCTTCATTAAGTGGCAGTCGTATGCTGATCATCGCTCCCCCGTCTTCACGATTTGCGGCCCTGATCGAACCGACGTGTTCTTCCACGAGTTTCTTAACGATCGCGAGGCCCAGACCAGTACCTTTCGGCTTGGTCGTGACATAGGGATCGAAAACCTGGCTGACCGAGCCCGTATGGAACCCCGGCCCGTTGTCTTCTACTTTGATCTGTACGACATCGACGCCGTCGATCTCGGCCGCGCTCACATGCACATCAATCTGCCCGTCAGCCGAGTTTTCGAGCGCCTCGACGGCATTGCGAAGCAGGTTGTGCAAAATCTGCCGCACCCGGCCCATATCCGCCTCGATCATCGGCATGGTCGGATCTGATGTAAGCACGATCCGTATTGTGCTCTCCTGTGCGCGGTACAGGTCGACGACCTCGTGCACGAGCTTGTCAAGATCGAACAGATCCAAATCCATGTCCGGTGCGCGCGCGTAGTCACTGAACGCGTTGACCATCTCCTTCATCGCCTCGACCTGCTGCACGATGGTGTGCGTTGCACGATCGAGAATCTGCGCCTCTTCCGCGGGCATCGTGTGCAGGTATTTGTGGCGCATGCGCTCTGCCGACAATTGAATCGGCGTAAGCGGATTCTTGATCTCGTGCGCCAGCCTGCGTGCCACCTCGCCCCAGGCTGCGTCGCGTTGCGCCTGCAGCAATGCGGTAATGTCGTCGAAGACGACCACGTAACCAGCGGCATGATCTTCATCACCCGGGAGCGCTGTACAGGCACAGGTCAGGACCCTTCTGCCGACTTCGCCGCGCAACACAATCTGTTCGCGCCACTCTGTTTCACCGGCGTCGATATGCACCCGGGCAACGTCGACAAATTGTTCCAGCAGCGCGTGTCCCCTGGCCGCCTCAACCAGTGGCTCTCCGATGCGATGCTCAAGATCAACGCCGAGGATCGATCCGGCAGCCTGGTTAGCGTTACGAATCCGCAGGTCCGACTCCAGCGCAAGTACACCCGTCGACAGGCGCGCGAGAATAACTTCGAGGTTGGTGCGTTCTGCTTCAACCAGCGCCTGGCTCAGGCTGGCCTCGCGTCGCGCCGTGGCCAGGCGCTGCGTCATGTCGTTGAATGAACTGATCAGGAAGCCAATCTCATCGCGCGTTGGCGTTGGCAGTCGCGTGTCAAAGTCACCCATTGCGACCGCGCGCGTACCGGCCACGAGATCCTGGATCGGCGCCACCAGCCGGCGGGACAGGACGAACGCGCCGGCAATCGCCGCCAAAAGGCTAAGCAAGAGCACAAACGCCAGCGTCCACGTCAGGAGGTCTTTCAGGTCCTCCCGAAAGAACACCAGCTGCTGGTACTCCTGATAAGAGCGTTCGACACTGCCGACCATCTTCCCGAGCCGATCGGCCACCGGGTAGTGCGCCTGCAAGACGCGCACCTGTTGCGGGCGGCTGCCGCGATAGGTGAACACGACTGCAGTACGCACCTCGACGCGACCTGAGGACATCGATTCCAGGCTGACAAACGGCCGTGCCTGCTGCATCTGAAGGACGACCTCTTCGGTCAGCGGTTTCGGCAGGCTTGCCGTTGCGCTGTCGGTACTGGTCGCCAGCACGGTGTTGTTTTCACCGTAGAGCGTCAGCTCGCTCGCACCGCTTTCCCGGCGCAACAGTGCCCAGCTCGAAAACCAGCTGTCGGTCGTTGGCCACAGCGAGGCGCTGTGCGGCCACCTGCGTCGACTGCAGGTTACGGCGCTTCTGGAACTCAAGCGCAGCCCTGCTCAACGCCAGGGCGTTGTCGAGGCCTTCTTCGACTTCCACGTTGAACCAGCTGTCTATGCCACGGTTGATAAACTGCGTAGAAAAGTAAAAGACGACGATAAGCGGCAGCACCGCAAGCCCGACGAACATACCCACCATGCGTGCCTTGAGCTTTGCACCGGGTACGTTCTTGCGATAGTCGCTGAACAGGCGCGACAGATTGCCAATCAGCAGCGCGAACAGCAGCACACCGCCGATAATATTGATCCACAGGATAATTTCCTGCATGCGATCGAAGTCGGCCGACTTCTGCACTGTTTGGGTCAGCAGGATTAGCGCCGCAAGGGCCATGCCGACACCCAGCGTCGCGATCAGGATATAGAAGGCTCGTTTTAGTGTTCGAGCAACCATTCAAACCATTCGCTTTGTAACTGCCACTGGCCGCGCCAGAAAAACAACACACGCAGTGCGGCGGGATAGCGTTCCGTATTGAGCATGGCCCGCAGCCGCACGCGGTATTCTGCTTCGGCGGCGAGCAAGGCATCGTCAATAACGGGCAATCCCTGGACACGGCCCAGGCTGTTTAGCGCGGAGTAGAGCGTCGCGAAGGAATCCTGATTTCCACTGTTGTTGTTGCGAACAATGTAGCGCTGGCTGACAGGCGAGTACTCGAGCTCGTAACGAAGCGCGAGTTCCGCCTCGATATCGTCGGGGATAAAACGACGCGAGCGTATCACTTGCAACTGCAGCTCGATGAGTAGCGTGACACCGCTCTCCAGCGCGGCGAGCGCTTCGGAGGACAGGACCAGTTGCAGGCGGGCGTCCAGCCGGTGCACGCCATCGACCAGTTCAGCCGATGCCGAGCGGACTTCGAAATAGCCCTCGCGCTCAACATCCTGCGCCAGCCCCGTACCCAGGACGAGCGCTGCCAGCAGTACGAGCAAAGCGTACTTGTTGCCTGTTTTCAGTGTTCCAGCGGGTTTGAGTGACATCGTCTTCTTCAGGAGACCTTCTTGACAAGGCATGCGTAGTAAAAGCCATCCAGTCCTGCCGTTCCCAGGCAAAACCTGATAGCCACACGCCTTCTTCCGCATTAGATCGCGGATGTTGTTATTTGGCAACACGGTATCTTCCACCGCGTCGTCATGAGTCTCGAGAAATCCTTGCACCACGCCATCGTTCTCCGCCGCGAGAACCGAACACGTGACGTACAACAGCCGTCCGCCCGGTGCCAGCACCTGCCATAACGCGCTCAGAATAGCCCCCTGCAGGGCGCTGAGATCGTCAATATCGCTGGCTCGCCGCAGCAATTTGATATCGGGATGACGGCGGATCACTCCTGTCGCCGAACAGGGCGCATCGAGCAGAACCGCGTCGAAAGGTGTGCCATCCCACCATTCTTTAGGTTTCGATGCATCGGCGACCATAATCGTTGCATCCAGCCCAATGCGCTCATGATTCTCACGAACGCGCTCGATGCGCCGGGCATCACTGTCGATGGCCGTGAGTTCGAACCCGGCACCGCCCAACTCCAGCAGGTGGCCGCTCTTGCCGCCGGGCGCGGCACAGGCGTCAAGTACCCGCATCGGGCTGTCCGCCATGAGCCAGCGCGCAGGAATCTGCGCCGCCGCATCCTGAACGGACGCGTCACCGTCCGTGAATCCGGGTAGTTCTTCAACGCTGCAGGGCTCGGTGAGTCGCACGGCATCCGGTATACCCTCGAGCAAATCAGCCGCCTTGTCGTCATCAGCGAGGCGCGCCAGATACTCCGCCGCAGACTGGCGCGCAGAATTTACCCGCAACCACATCGGTGCACGTGAATCGTTGGCTTCGAGAATACCTTCGTAGTCGTCGGGCCAGTCGCTGTGCAGCTTGTCTATGAGCCATTGCGGATGGTTCCAGCGGGCCTCTTCGTCAGCCGCGACCTGCTCGGCAATGTTCTCCCGGCTGAAGCGCCGCATACAGGCATTCACCAGACCCGCGAGTTTCGGGCGACGTAACTGACGCGCGGCTTCCACCGTTTGCGACACCGCCGCGTGATCGGGAATGCGTGTCTCGCAAAGCTGAAACAGTCCCACCGCGAGCAGTGCGTTGATGACACTGTCCCGTTTCTTCAGCGGGCGGCTTAGTAGCTGGCTGATCCAGTGCTGCAGTTGCCAGTGTTTACGTACGGTGCCGAAACACAGCATGCGCAGCAGCGAACGGTCCGCCTCAGAGACACGGCCCTCGCGCTCGGCAATGGCCGCATCCAGCGACTGTCCGCCGCTGACCACTGCGTCGACAACTTCTGCAGCAGCTGCTCGCGCCCTCGCCCCCGAATTCGCCATGTTTAAACCAGCCTTTTTCCCGAGAGATCCAGCTGGCCCGCGAACTCCTGCGCCGTCGCGCGGCGCTTGCCGGGCAACTGCAGTTCGTCAAGGCGCAGAGCACCGGAACCGGTAGCCACGACGACGCCGTCGCGATCGCTTTGCAGGACCGTGCCGGGATCGGCCGACCCATCGACCGCCGTGGCTCGCCAGACCTTAAGTCTGCAACCCTGTGGGAGCGGCTTTGACGTGAATTCGGGCCTTCAGGCCCGAATCCGACCGGCGAAAGCCGCTCCCACAAAACAATAGGCACCCGGGAACGGGTTGTAGGCGCGCACTCGTCGTGCCAGTTCGGCCGCCGCTAACGACCAGTCGATAGCCGCGTCCTGCTTCTCGATCTTGGGCGCGTAGGTCGTCCGGGCTTCGTCTTGCTCTGTCGAGGCCAGCTTGTCCGCGAGGATATCGTCCAGGTGCGCTATCAGCGTAGCGCCGCCGAGTGCGGCGAGCCGGTCATGCAGCTCCCCGGCGGTTTCATTGACGCCAATCATTATCTCTTCAACGTGAAACACGGGGCCGCAGTCCAGCCCGGCCGTCATTGCCATGAGGCTCACGCCGGTGCGCGTATCGCCTGCGAGTATGGCGGCCTGGATCGGGGCTGCACCGCGCCAGCGCGGCAGGACGGATGCATGCACATTCAGGCAACCCTGTGCGGGAATATCCAGAACGTTTTGCGGCAGGATAAGGCCGTAGGCAGCGACGATCATCAGCTCGGGCCGCAGGGCCTCGAGCTCCGCCACCACGCCAGCGTCGCGCAGCGTGACCGGCTGCATAACGGGAATCCCCTGCCGCTGTGCATACTGCTTGACCGGGCTTGCCGTGAGCTTCTTGCCGCGGCCGGCCGGGCGATCCGGTTGTGTCAGCACGGCAATCGGCACTCGCCCGGATTCGACAAGCGCCGTTAGCGACGCGAGCGCGAAATCCGGCGTGCCGGCGAAAATAATCCTGGGAGCAGTCATTGGTCTGTTTGCCGGAGTGGCGCCCGCCTAGAGTGCGACTGCCGAGAGGCGCCGTTCTTTTTCAAGCTTTTTGCGAATGCGCTGGCGCTTCGCCTCGGACAGGTAATCCACGAACAGCCTGCCATCGAGATGATCGATCTCGTGTTGGATGCACACCGCGAGCAGGCCCTCGGCCTCCATCTCCACCGCCTCGCCATCGCGATCCAGGAAACGCACGCGAATATGTTCCGCGCGCTCCACCGATTCGTAGTACCCGGGCACGGACAAACACCCTTCATCCGTCACGGTCACGCCGTCCTTCTCGATGATTTCCGGGTTGATCAGCGCGAAGGGCTCCGATTTGTCCGACGACACATCGGCTACGAGCAGGCGCTTGTGTACGTCGACCTGCGTCGCGGCAAGGCCAATGCCCGGTGCGTCGTACATGGTCTCGAACAGGTCCCCGATCAGCGCACGCAGCGCGTCATCCACCACCTCTACGGGGGCGGCCTGTTTCCTCAACCGTGGGTCAGGAAACTCCAATATCTTCAGTTTTGCCATAATTTCCATTGAGCCTTTCGGCCCGTCAACGGCGCACTATCGCTGTTTTGCAACATAATAAAACCAGCGTCGTTTTCGCGTAAATTCCTATAAATGCGACCTAAATGTTTGACTTTATTGAATAAGATGTCGGACAATGCCGCCTTAAATGTAGCCTTCCGGACGGCATTTGGGGCCGGAAATGTGACGTAATTAGCAGCCTCGGCAGTACCGGCACGACATAGTATAGCAACGCCTTGAAAGTACGGGCCTAAACCGAATTGTATGTAGGGAGTCCTCGCGACATGTCACTCAGCAACACTAGCCTGAAACCCAGCCTTCGGCTGATCGCTGCCACACTGGCCCTGACATTGGCCGGTTGCGGGGGTAACCCGCCCGCCTACGAAAGCAGCCAAGCCGCTGGGGCATCAACCTCCGGAGGCACTTCGCTGGAACCGGCGCAGGGCAGCTATGCCAAGCCCGCGGCCTACGAGCCCGTTATCGAGCGCATCAACGAGCCGGTACCGCTCGCCGAAGGCCATCCTAACGAGTATGTCGTTCAGGTAGGCGACACGCTGTGGGACATCGCAGGGACTTTCCTCAAAGACCCCTGGTATTGGCCCGAAATCTGGTATGTCAATCCGGACATCGTGAACCCGCACCTTATTTACCCGGGTGATGTGCTTGGCCTCGTGTACATCGACGGCCAACCGCGTATCACAAACGTCCGCGCATCGACCTATCGCATGTCGCCGCAGGCGCGCGTAACGCCATTGACGGAAGCGATCAGCAGCATTCCCTACGAAGACGTCGCCGCATTCCTGAGCTCCGGCGTCGTTCTCGAGAAGAACCAGGCGGATTCGCTGCCGTACCTTCTGCGAACTCGTGGTGATCACCTGATTGCATCAGCGGGCAACGAAATTTATGTTCGCGGCATCACCCAGGACACACCGGGAACTCGCTTCAGCGTCGTTCATATTGGCGACCCGCTCTACGATCCCGATGACAATCGACTGATCGGTTACCAGGGTATTCCCGTTGGTGACGGGCGTCTGCGTCGCGGTGGCGACCCGGCCACAGTCGCTCTGACAGACACGAGCATGGAAGCCAAGCCGGGCGACCGCCTGCTTCCTGAGGAAGTCGACATCCCGCTGAACTTCTTCCCACGCTCACCGAGCAGCGCCATTGACGGAAGCATCATCTCGGTCGTTGGGGGTGTAACGCAGATCGGCCAGTACATGGTTATCGTGATCAACCGCGGCTCGAATAACGGCCTGTCCGTTGGCGATGTCCTGACTGTATTCCAGGCGGGCGAAGAGATTAAGGACCGCTTCGGTGGCGGCACCGTGCGCCTGCCGGAAGAAGAAGCCGGTACCGTAATGATATTCAAGACCTATGATCGCATCAGCTACGGTCTTGTCATGGAAGCTACGCAAGCTATCCATGTTCATGACACGGTTCGTAACCCGACCTAAAACTCTTATCTTTCGCAATTAATACCGCGCGGCGCTATGCGCCGACGCGGTATTATTTTGTGATGCAACAAGACCGCCGCCCCTGGCTGATACTCGCTCACGCACACGTTCGTGTTTCTGACCTGCAGGCATTGCTCGATCTGTTTGGTACGGCAGAGGCCATCGTCGGCCAGCCGCGCAGCCGGCTTACCGAAACGGGGCTCTCTGACGAGAAATGCACCGCCATCACATCGCCGGACGAACGGGCCGTGGCAGAAGGCCTGTCCTGGCTCGACCACGCCGGGCACCATCTCGTTGCCTGGGGTGACGGGCTTTACCCCGAGATGCTCGCGCAAATTCCTGGGCCACCGCTGCTTCTGTACGTTAATGGCGATATCGATGCCCTGCACCTGCCTGCCCTCGCCATCGTCGGCAGCCGCAACCCGACAGAGGGCGGCAGCCGCAACGCGCACAACTTTGCGCAGCACCTGGCGGGCCGCGGCTTTGCCATCGTCAGCGGACTGGCTCAGGGTATCGATGCTGCCGCGCACGAGGGCGCACTCGATGCAGGCGGCAAGACGGTCGCGTTTCTCGGCACCGGTATCGACCGCGTCTACCCGGCTAGCAACCGCAATCTCGCGCACGCTATCGCGGCCAACGGGGCGCTGGTGAGTGAATACCCCCTGGGCTCAGCACCCGAGCGCTGGCACTTTCCCGAGCGCAACCGGCTGATCAGCGGCTTGAGCCTGGGAACGCTGGTGGTCGAAGCGGCTCGCCGCAGCGGCTCTCTGATTACAGCGCGACTCGCCGCCGAACAGGGCCGCGAGGTATTCGCGCTCCCCGGTTCTATCCATAATCCACTGGCCCGCGGCTGCCACGAACTCATTCGGCAAGGTGCGAAACTCGTTGAAACGGCTGGCGACATTCTCGCCGAACTGAGTCCATTAACCGGACACATGCTGGAAACCGCAGAGGAATCAACGGCAAACCAGACCTCGCCCGACCTGCCCGATGACGACTACGCGGAACTGCGCAGAGTCCTCAGCCATGATCCTGTGAGCATCGACGAACTCGAAAAACGATCCGGATTGACGATCGACCAGCTTTCCTCCATGCTTCTGATCCTGGAGCTCCATGGAGAAGTGGAGTCCTTGTCCGGCGGACGATATGCCCTAGCGGGCTAGGCCGGACAGCTGAATCTCGAATGTGCAAGGAGCCGCTCCAGGCATGAAAGAAAACGTACTCGACGTGCTTATGTATCTCTTCGAAACATACGTCGACGCAGAGGAAGACCCCGAACCCGATCAGAACGAACTGCGCATCGAACTCTCGCGTGCCGGCTTTGGCGATGCGGAAATCGAGCGCGCGCTCGAGTGGCTGGACGGTTTGACCGACCAGCAGGAAAGCCTGAATTACGGCAACCAGACGGCGCACGGCACCCGCATATATAACGAGTTCGAACACGAACGGCTCGATGCGAATTGCCGCGGTTACATCACTTACCTCGAGCAAATCGGCATCCTGTCGCCACCGCAGCGCGAGATCCTCGTGGACCGGCTGCTGGCGCTTGAGACGACCGACATCGACGTTGAGCAGATCAAATGGGTCGTATTGATGGTCCTGTTCAGCCAGCCTGGACAGGAGCTTGCCTATGCGCGCATGGAAGACCTTGTTTTCGAGGAAACTTCGGACCTGCTGCACTGACGTCCAAACCCGAATTCCTTGACACTCAGCGGTCAAGCATGTAATTCAACCGCGGCACAGACCGCGGTTTTTCTTTTTTTGCACCTACACCCAAAGGGTCGTACCTGACAGATGTCAAAGAATCTTGTAATTGTTGAGTCGCCAGCCAAGGCCAGCACGATCAGCAAATACCTGGGCAAGGATTTCGATGTCTTGGCCTCCTACGGCCATGTTCGTGATCTCGTCCCCAAGGAAGGCGCCGTCGATCCTGACAATGGCTTCGCAATGAAGTACCAGGTTATCGAACGCAATGAAAAGCACGTCAAGGCGATAATTCGTGCGCTCAAGAAGGCTGACGCCCTGTACCTCGCGACTGACCCGGATCGCGAAGGTGAAGCCATTTCATGGCATCTGATCGAGTTGCTCAAGGAAAGAAACGCCCTCGAGTCGAAACAAGTGCACCGCGTGATATTCCATGAAATCACCAAGCAGGCTGTTCGCGATGCCGTCGACAACCCACGCGAGCTGTCCGGCGATCTCGTTGGCGCCCAGCAGGCACGTCGCGCCCTCGACTACCTCGTGGGCTTCAACCTTTCACCGCTCTTGTGGAAGAAGGTGCAGCGCGGTCTGAGCGCGGGACGCGTACAAAGCCCGGCGCTGCGAATGATAGTCGAGCGCGAACTCGAGATTGAAGCGTTCAAGGCGCGCGAGTACTGGACGATCGAGGCTGACGTCAGCAAGAAAGAGCAGCCATTTGCCTCGCGACTGGTCAGCTACAAGGGTGAGAAGGTTGAACAGTTCAGTTTCGAGAACGAACACGCCGCGCGCGAAGTAGAGAAAACCCTGCTCGATGCAGCGGGTGGCGAGTTTAATGTTATCGGCGTGACCAAGCGTCAGCGTCGTCGCAATCCTGCAGCACCGTTTACAACATCCACGCTGCAACAGGAAGCCTCGCGGAAACTCGGATTCAACACACAGCGCACGATGCGCGTTGCGCAGAAGCTCTACGAAGGTATGGAGCTTCCCGGTGAGGGCCAGGTCGGACTGATCTCCTACATGCGTACCGACTCGGTGACCCTGGCCGACGTTGCCGTGGCCGAAATCCGCGACGTTATTGCCGAGCGCTACGGCAAGCAGAATGTTCCGGATGAGCCGCGCACTTTCAAGAATAAGTCCAAGAATGCCCAGGAAGCGCATGAGGCTATTCGCCCTACCTCCGTTGCGTTCGTCCCTGACGAGATCAAAGGCTCGCTCGACGAAGATCAGTACAAGCTGTACTCCCTGATCTGGAAGCGCACCATGGCTTGCCAGATGGTCCCGGCTGTCTTCGATACGGTCGCAATTGAGATGGCGGTCGGTCCTGAAGAAGCGGGACATCGTATGCGCGCCAATGGCTCCGTGCTCGTCGAGCCCGGCTTCATGGCCGTGTACCAGGAAGGCAAGGACGACTCAAAAGACGACGACGGCGATCGCCTGCTTCCCGAGATCGAAGAAGGCGACACGATCAAACTCGAAGAACTGCGTCCCGAGCAGCACTTCACTGAGCCGCCGCCACGTTTCACCGAAGCGAGCCTCGTCAAGACGCTCGAAGAGTACGGCATCGGCCGTCCTTCGACCTACGCGAGCATCATTGCAACGCTCAAGAATCGCGAATACGTCGAGATGGATGCCAAGCGCTTCTTTCCGACGGACATCGGCCGCATCGTGATCGGCTTCCTGACCGAACACTTTACGCAGTACGTGGATTACGACTTCACGGCCAGGCTGGAAGACGATCTTGATGAGGTATCCCTTGGTCACAAGGACTGGGTGCCGTTGCTCGACGCTTTCTGGCGCCCGTTCAGCAAGCTCTGTGAAGAGAAGGAAGAGTCAGTCACGCGGGAGCAGGTTGCACAGGCCCGTGAGCTCGGCACCGACCCGAAGAGCGGCAAGCCTGTCACCGTCCGCATGGGCCGTTACGGACCGTTCGTCCAGATTGGTACCAAGGACGACGAAGAGAAACCCAAGTTTGCCGGACTGCGCCCCGGTCAGAAGATGAACGACATCGATCTGGAAACGGCGATGGAGTTGTTCAAGCTGCCGCGCAAGCTCGGCGAGACGGCCGATGGCCTGCCCGTAGCCGCCAGCGTGGGTCGCTTCGGTCCGTACATTCGCTATGGCGATAAATACGTTTCGATGAAGGAAGACGATCCATACACGGTGGAGCTGCCGCGCGCGCTCGAACTCATCGAAGAGAAGAAGCTCGTAGATGCCAACCGCATCATTCTCGATTTCGAGGAACAGGGGATTCAGGTGCTCAACGGGCGTTACGGCCCGTACATCACGGACAAGCAGAAGAATGCCCGTGTGCCAAAGGATCGTGATCCTAAGACACTGACGCTCGAAGAGTGCGTCGAATTCCTTGCGGCAGCGCCGGAGCGTGGTCGCCGTGGCAAGAAGAAGGTCGCCAAGAAGGCGGCTACCAAGGCTGCGACCAAGAAGAAAGCCACCAAGAAAAAGGCAAAGAAGAAAGCGAAGAAAAAAACCGCCAAGAAGAAGGTCACGAAAAAGAAAGCGGCCAGGAAAAAGAGCAGCTAAACGATGATGTCCGTGTCGCTCGCTGCGGATGTCCTGCTGCGCGGTGGTGTTATCGCGTACCCTACGGAGGGCGTCTTTGGCCTCGGCTGCCTGCCCGACGACCAGCTCGCGATCCAGCGACTGCTCGATATCAAGCAGCGCGATGCCGCCAAGGGTCTGATCCTGATTGCGGCAAACGCCGGCCAGCTCGAAGGCTGGATAAGCCTTCCGGACAGCGCGTCGCTACCTGACCCTGATCCGGCGAACCCGGTAACCTGGATCGTGCCACCGGGTCCTCGCGTGACACCACTTTTGCGCGGCACGCATGCAAACCTCGCCGTGCGCATTACCACCAACCCGACCGCTGTTGCCCTGTGCCTGGCGGTCGACTCGCCGCTGGTTTCGACGAGCGCCAATCTGAGTGGCAGGCCCACGGCACGCAACCGGAACATCCTGCAGCGTCAATTCGGTGCCGTAGTAGACTACGTTGTCCCCGGAGACTGCGGTCCGGCATCCGGCCCGTCCGAGATCCGGGACTTCACAACTGGCGACATCCTGCGACCGCGAACTTCATGAGCAACATTGACGACGTAAAAGCCTACCTCACGAGCCTGCAGAACCGCATCTGTGCCGAGCTCGAGACTGTGGACGGCAAAGCGATGTTTGCCCGGGACGCCTGGGAGCGACCGGGCGGCGGTGGTGGCGAAAGCCGGGTACTGTCGGATGGCGGAGTCTTCGAGCAGGCCGGCGTCGGTTTCTCGCATGTGTTTGGCACGCAGATGCCACCATCGGCGACAAAAAACCGCCCGGAACTCGCCGGCAAGGCCTTCCAGGCCGTCGGGCTATCGCTGGTTCTGCATCCGCGTAACCCCTACGTGCCGACAACGCACGCGAATCTCCGCTTCTTCACAGCCGGCAAGCGCAACCCTGTCTGGTGGTTTGGGGGCGGCTTCGACCTTACGCCTTATTATCCATTCCACGATGACGTCGTGCACTGGCACACCGTCGCGAAATCGGTGTGCGATCCGTTCGGTGAGGATCTGTACGCTCGCTACAAGCAGTGGTGCGATGAGTACTTTTACCTGAAGCACCGCAATGAGCCACGCGGTGTTGGCGGCCTGTTTTTTGATGACGTAAACGAAATGGGCTTTGAAAAGAGCTTCGAGTTCATCCGCTCCGCCGGGGACAACTTCCTGAAAGCTTACAGGCCGATTGTCGACAAACGCGTGACGCATCCATACGGCGACCGGCAGCGCGACTTCCAGCAGTATCGACGTGGCCGCTATGTCGAGTTCAATCTCCTGTACGATCGCGGCACGTTGTTTGGTCTACAGTCCGGAGGACGCACCGAGTCGATCCTGATGTCATTGCCGCCCACTGTTCGCTGGGCGTACAATTGGGCACCGGAACCCGGATCCCCCGAAGAAGTCCTGTATACCGAATACCTGCGCGCGCGCGACTGGCTTGGCCTGGAAAACACCTGATTCGACGCAACTTTTCGTGCCCCGCAGGCATCCAACAATATAAGCACAAAAACCGCCTTGTTGAGGGGAGAATAGGGAATGAGACCTGCGCACCTGTTAAATCACCGCATTATTGCCGCTATTGCCGGCGTCGCCGTATCAATGCCCGTTCTTGCTGAAAAATACGACGTTGATATCTGGAACAGCGGTGCGACCGCGACGCCCGTCGAACAGCCGGCGCCCGCGTACCCCGACGGGCAGATGAAAACCGGCCAGGAAGGCTGGGTCAGGATGCATTTCGTTGTTTCTGCTGAAGGCGACGCCATCGATCCGATCGTGGTCGACTCCAGTGGTGGTCCCGCCTTCGAAGCAGAGGCCCTGAAGGCCGCCGCCAACTGGCGATTCGCCCCACCTGTGTCGGGTGAAGAGGACGCACACAACCTCGTCAACATTCGCTCCGAGGTGAGCGGTAGCCGTGACTCCGCTACGAAGAGCTTCCGTCGCGAGCACCAGCGCATCGTCCTGGATCTCGTCCACGAGAACAATGAGGCTGCGCGCAAGAGGATGGACGAGCTCTACGCGGCGGGTGGCTTCAATACCTACGAAGCCACGATGCTGTGGCTCATGATGGGTCGTGTTGAGGGCGTCGAGAATAACGACGCCGGCAAGCTCGAATGTTATCGCCGAGCCCTTGCGGTTAGCACGCCCAGCACCCTGCGCGTCGAGAACCGGCTCGGCCTGCTTGCGAAGATTTTCCAGTTCGAGGACCAGTTCGGCCATTACTCAGCGGCGCTGCAGACCTTCCGTACGCTCAAAACGGCGAGCGGCAAGACCCCGGTGAACGAAGAATTGTCAGCGCGTGCCGCGGAAATCGAGGCGATTGTCGACAGCGAAGCTGATCTCGTCGCACAGGCAACCGTCTACAATCCCTGCGATTGCGATGCGGGTACACCACTCTGGTACTACAAGCCGGCGCGACGAACATTCTCTTTTGCCAACCTGAGTGGTAACGTCGAACGCTTTGAAGCACGGTGCGAATACCAGCGCGTCCAGGGTCCGGTTGAAGTCGGCACCCAATGGACGCTGGCGCCAGAATGGGGCAGTTGCCGCGTCTTCGTCTTCGGCGATGACGGTGCGACGTTCGAGTTTGTCGAACACCCGGCCGGCGCAATGGACGACGCACCAACTGCGGTGGCGGAAGACGATGTCCTGGATCGAAGAAATCGAGGTCAGCGAAGCTGACGGAAACCTGGCGGAAATGTACGCGCAGCTCGAGAAGCAGCGCGGCAAGGTCTCCAACATACTCAAGGTTCATAGCCTGAACCCGGCTGCGCTGGGTAACCATCTCGATCTGTACATGACGCTGATGTTCGGCAAGTCCGGACTCAGCCGCATGGAGCGGGAAGCGATTGCCGTTGTCGTGTCAGCAAACAACGAGTGTGAGTATTGCGTCAATCACCACACCGAATCGCTGCGCCATTACATCGACGACGAGGAAACACTGACAATGCTGGCGACAGCGGATGGCCTCGAGACGCTCGAGCCGCGGCTCAGTAATATCGTTCGACATGCCGAGAAACTCACCTCCGCGCCGGGCGCCATGACCGAGAGCGACCTCGACGAGTTGCGTGCCGAAGGCCTGTCCGACAAGGACATCCTCGACCTCACCCTGATCGTCGGCTACTTCAATTTCGTGAACCGCATTGCGATGGGGCTGGGCGTCGACTATTCAGCGGACGAGTTGAGCGGGTACCACAACGAATAGCGCCATGAATCTTACTCGCCTGATACTTCTGAGTGCCCTGCTATCGATGTCCGTCGATGGGCTGGCACAAACCGAGACTGCGCTGCGCGATGCGGGCAATGTGCCGGTGCAGCTGGCGGGTGAGGATAACGCTGACGAGACCAGGGTCTATATCGTACAGCTGCAATCACCATCGGCTGCGGAGCGCCAGGCGTCACTGGCGATGCCGCGCATGAAGTTCGACAAAACCAGTGCATCGGCCAAAGCCTGGGTTGCCGACATTGAGGCGGAGCAGGAGCGGGTGCTGGCCAAGGCCGGACCCGGCGTAAAACAGATCTACAGCTATCGATTCGGTCTGAACGGATTCGCCGCCCGCATGAGTGTCGCGCAGGCGCAGAAGCTCGAACATCTGCCCGAGGTGCTCCACGTCTGGGAAGACGAGGTACGCCCGTTAGCCACCAATTATAGCCCGACGTTTCTCGGTCTGTTCGATGCCGACGCCGGCCTGCGCAGCGTCGAAGGGCTCGATGGTGACGGAGTGGTCATAGGTGTCATCGACAGCGGTGTCGCTCCCGAGCACCCCGCATTGCAGGACACGCGTGAGGCCGACAAGCCGCGCGCCTGTCGGAGCAGCTGGGGCGAGACAACGATTCTCGGTAAGTGGCTCTGCCGTCGGTACAAGAAGCTACCCGACGTCGTAGCCTTCGAGCCGCCGGAAGGCTGGAATGGTGATTGCATTGCCGGCGACCGATTCGCGGCCACCGACTGCAACAACAAGCTGATCGGAGCGCGCTGGTATATCAACGGCGCACTCGAAACCGGCCCGATTGACGCTGATGAAATTCGCTCACCACGCGATGCGGACGGGCACGGTACTCACACGGCGACAACAGCGGCAGGCAATCGTACGAGCGCGTCGCTGTTCGGAACGCTCGTTGGCGATGTCGAGGGCATCGCTCCCAAGGCCCGGCTAGCCGTTTACAAGGCGTGCTGGCTCCGCCCGGGTGCTACACGAGCCAGCTGCAATACCTCCGACCTCGCCAACGCCATCGATGCGGCTGTCGCCGACGGCGTCGACGTCATTAGCTACTCAGTCGGCAGCTCCCTGGCACGAACGACTGCGCCGGACGACCTCGCACTGCTCGCAGCGGCCAAGACGGGTGTGCTCGCCGTCGTGGCGGCGGGTAACGAGGGCCCGAACCTCGGAACCATCGGCTCTCCCGCCGGCGGTCCCTGGGTCATTACCGCGGCTGCCTCCACGCGCGACGGCGAGTCCAATGTAGAGGCAATGGAGATCACTGCGCCACCGCGGATTGCCGGCAAGTACGCCGTGAAGGAAGCGAACTTCACGCCACCACTGCAGGACGTCGATCCGCTTGAGGCAAATCTGGTGGCTGTTGATGACGGCGACACCTCGCTCGATACCGGGGAAACCGGAACCGAAGCCGACGGCTGCCAGCCACTGCTCAACGGCGACGAGGTCAGTGGCAATATTGCGCTCCTTGAGCGGACCGGTTGCCGTTTCGACGAGATGGTCAGGAACGCTGCCGATGCCGGTGCCGTTGCTGCCATTGTCTACAACATCGGCGGTGATCCCATCGTGATGAGTGGGGATTCCGGGCTCTCGGACATTCCGGCGCTCATGATCGGGCAGGCCGATGCCAACCTGATTCTTGCCGAGTTCGACGAAGGCATCACCGTTACCGCCGTGCTCGACAAGGGCTTCCTGCTGACGTCGAACGATGCCGGCAACACGATGGCGACGTTTTCCGCGCGCGGTCCCGGGCCGGTGCCGGACATCTTGAAACCCGATGTGACCGCACCAGGTGTAAATATTCTCGCCGGCTTTACCCCGGACTCGGCGCATTCAACGCCGGGCGAGTTCTTTGCGTACTTGAGCGGCACATCGATGTCGACGCCACATGTCGCCGGCGTAGCCGCGCTGCTCCGCCAGGCGCACCCCGAGTGGTCGCCCGCCGCTATCAAGTCCGCGCTCATGACATCCGCTCGCCAGGACATCACAAGTTCAGCCGGCCTGAGCAACGCCAGCCCGTTCGACTTCGGTTCAGGTCATATCGTGCCGAACGACGCGTTCGATCCGGGTCTCGTCTATGACGTCACAAACGCCGAGTACGACGCGTACGTTGCGGACATGTCCGGGCTCGCCAGGAACCTCAATCTGCCATCGATCGCGATGTCGAAGCTGGCCAGCACACAAACCGTCACGCGACGCGTGACCAATGTCAGCGATGAGGCGGGCGCCTATACGGTGGAAATTTCCGCCCCGCCGGGCCTGGACGTCGCTGTTGTGCCAAACAGCATTTCGCTGGCACCCGGTGACTCGACAACGTTCGAGGTGACAGTCACGTATCTGTCGGGGCCGCTCGACCTTTGGCGCTTCGGTTCGTTTACATGGCGATCCGACTCGCATGACGTATACAGTCCGCTAGCGGTAAAACCGACATCGATTCTCGCGCCTGAGGAAATTACGACCTTTGGCGGCACCGGTACGCTGAACTTCGATGTTGAGTTCGGTTATTCGGGCGGCTACTCGCCACAGGTTCACGGGCTGAACCTGCCTCTGATTATCGACGGCTTCGTCGACAACGATCTGACGAAGACATTCTCGTTCCGCACGAGACTCCGGTGTTACGCGACACATAATTTCTGTGCCCGCGGATCAGCTATACGCCCGCTTCGCACTGTTCGATGCATTGACGGACGGTGACGACGACCTCGACATGTACGTCTACTACTGCGGCACCACAGGCGCCAGTTGCACAAAAATTGGCGAAAGCGGCGAGCCGACCTCGCAGGAGCGCTTCGATGTGTACCGGCCTGCCGAGGGACTTTATGCCGTATTCGTGCACGGCTTCGAAACCGATGAGGTCGGCGGCGGACCGGGTTCGAACTACCAGCTGTTGGGATGGTCCATTGGCATCACCGACGACAATGGCAACATGACGGCCAGCGGCCCGGCGTTTGTCAGTGCCGGTACCTCCGATACGGTGACCGTCAACTGGTCAAACCTGGGCGCGAATACGATTTACTTCGGCGGTATCTCGCACAACACGCCGCAGGGCCTGTCCAGCCTGACCCTGATCACGATCGGCAACTAGCTCAGCCAGCCTTTCGCTTTTGCGGCACGCGTGTACCAGATCTCGAATACACAGATCACGATGACGACTATCGGAAGCGCTAACCCGGAAGGACCCCACGCTTCGATGGCATCGCGCAGTATGATCGCGTCGAGATCCTGAACCAGCACCCCGACCAGCGAGATCACGAATAGCGGCATCGCCCACGCCTTGCGCAGCAACATTAGAATTGCGCCGAGCACGCCTGCGTTAACCGCGAACGCGTAGCCAGAATGTCCCCAGGCGGGTGTGTTCGTGATGTGTGCCATCTGCTGTGGCGTGAGACCCAGATCCATCATGATTTCCGGCGTCAGGGTCGACTGTTGATAGTAGAACATCAGGCCAATGACGTTCCATACCAGCAGGGCGCCAGCAATAACCCAGTAAGCGGTTGACGGCTTAGTTGTTGATTCTTCTGTCATTTTCTTCCCCTTCAGCAAAACGAGCCCTTAGTTTCTATACTGGATTGTAATCGGTAATTCTACCGGGAACGCAAATGATGGCGGCCGCCACCTGCCGTGCGCTACTTTGCATTTCGTGCCAACACGCACAGTCACGGCTTGAGGTCGCCGCTCGCCCTCAGCTGCTCAGCCCGCAGAGCCTGGGCGGCCATATCGTCACGGATGATCTGCCGCAGGCGCTGAAACTCGGGCTCATCACGGAGCGAATCGAGGTTCGGATCGTGATCAAGGTAGAGCCAGGAAAACACCCTCCAACCCTGATCGATCGCTTCGCGCAACGCCGTCAGCGCCATTTCCGGACGGCCCTGCAATGCATAAATCTCAACGTCGAGGATCCGGTAACCTTCCGTACCCAGCCGCGGCATTGACTCAATGACGGCGAGCGCTCCTTCGAGAAGGTCGTTGGCCCGTTCGGGCTGGTCCAGGTGCATCAAAACGAGCGCCAGATCCACGGCCGAAACGTAGTTACTGCGATCAACGATCGGCTCTTCATTCTCGGTGAGCTCCCGAAATGCCCTCGCATATCTTGATGCGGCGGCTTCATACCGGCCTTCAGCAATATCGACATTGCGCAGGTACTTGAGCGCACCCCAGTTCCCGGGATAAACCTCGAGCAAAGTTCGAGCGTCTCGTTCTGCCGCCTCGTCATTGCCCACATGCAGGTTAAGCAGCAGACTGGTCCACAGCGGCCAGTAGGTCCGCGGGCTCATTTTCAGCGCGCGCTCCACAAACACACTCGCGGCATCGGGGTCGCCTAATTCAAGATAGGCGATCGCCTGTGCCGATGCCAGGCTCGGGCTGAGTGCATCGTGCTCGACTGCTTTCTGGTACCAGACCAACGATTCATCGGCTTGCCCATAGACCAGGAAATGCATGGCAGCGATGTAGACATAAGCAAAAGCATAGTCCGGATCGACTTCGATTATCCTTCTGTATCGAGTCAGCGCGCTCTCGAAATTGCCGATGCTGTTGTGATATCGCGCAATATCGAAGTTGACCGGGACCGAGTACGGATCGATCGCCAGTGCTTTCATCAACAAGTCATAGCCTTCCTGCTGCATTTCCTGCCGCAACTTGAGTCTTCCAAGAAGTCGAAAAACTCTTGAGTAGTTAGGCCGCAATTTCATCGCCTTGCGATAGGCTTCCTCGGCGGCCTGGTCGTTATTCTGCAATTGTCTGACCAGTCCGAGTGAGGCATAGGCCTCTCCCAGGTCAGGCTCGAGAACAAGAGCACGCATCAGCAACGGTTCCGCGAGCACGGTGCTTTCCGAGGCTTCCATACCTGCCAGGAAATTAGCGCTTAACGTCAGGTATGCATCGGCGAGACCAACATGTGCCAGCGCAAACCCGGGGTCGAATTCGATCGCTTTCTTGAAGTGCAGAACAGATGTCGTCAGTGACTCGACGGACTCCGATTCGGCCAGTCGTCTACCTTTCAGGTATTCGGTGTAGGCCGGCATATCCTCTGTTGGCGTCAACGTGAGCTGTCGCGTTTCCATCGGCGTAATAGTCGCCTCAAGTTGCGCTGCTATCGACTCAACGATTTCGGACTGTATATTGAAGACGTTGCTCGCCGTAAACTGCCGATCAAATGTGTGTGCCCACTCGTGTTCATCTTTCTCGGCATCGATAAGCTGTACGTTGACGCGAATTTGGTCACCTGCCCGTTGAATTCTCCCTTCCAGGATTTTCGCTACGCCCAGCTCTCTGCCGATCGTCGGAATATCGGCCTTTGTACTTCGATATCTTTCGACAGACGTGCGAGATGTCACCTTCAGCGCGCTGATCAGGGACAGGCGTGTGAGCAGCTCGTCTTGTATTCCGTCCGCGAGGAACTCGATTTCGCTTTCGCCCGCGCTATCGATCGAGAACGGCAGGACGGCAATCGATCTGGGGTCGGCGCCCTCGGCGTCCGCCTGCCCCGATACCAGCTCTGAATCTGGTTCCGTAACGCCTGCCATTTCGGTGCCGATCCCATAAATCGCCGCGATCACGATCGCTACAACCGCCGTCAGTATCGCGTAGTCGACAAACTGAAGTGACGGATCGTCGGATGATGCGCCGGCGGCGGTTCTAATGATGCGGCCGCCGACAATGTCGAAGCGCCACCCAAAGAATAACGCCACCGGCAGGCCGGCTATTGCGGCGACCCAGACGTAACGAATCGTGAATTGCGCTATTCCCCAATTCTCAAATGCAAGGTCGGCAACCTGTAGCACGCCCCAACAGCCGACCACGTACATTCCGGCGAGCCGGAATACTCGACGGCGACGGCATTCTGCGAGGAAGCTCTTCATGATTCAGGCAGCAGGCAACTCCTCCCTAAAGGAAGATTGTAGCTCAATTGGAGTAACTACTTGCCCAGCATGGCACACGGCTTGTGGCGGAAACAGCCGGTCACGTGATCGTTGACCAGGCCCGTTGCCTGCATGTGCGCGTAGATGATCGTACTGCCAACAAACCTGAATCCACGCTTCTTGAGATCTTTGCTCAAGGCGTCGGACTCGGGTGAGGTAGCGGGTACGTCAGCGTCTTTTTTGAAGTTGTTCTGGATCGGCTTGCCGTCGACAAAGCCCCAGATGTAATCACTGAAACTGCCGAACTCGTCCTGAACTTTCAGGAAGGCCCTCGCGTTACTAACGGTGGACTCGACCTTGAGCCTGTTGCGTACGATCGCGGGATCGAGCAGTAACTTCTCCACACGCTTCTTCGTGAAGCGCGCCACTTTTTCAGGGTCGAAGTCGGCGAACAGCTTTTTGTAACCGGCTCGCTTGTTGAGAATTGTTGACCAACTGAGGCCCGCCTGCGCGCCTTCGAGTATCAGGAACTCGAACTGGGTTTGATCGTCGTGAACCGGTGCGCCCCATTCTTCGTCGTGGTAGCGAATGTAATCGAGGCTTACACCCTCAGCCCATATGCAGCGTGTAATGGATTTGCTCATAGCCAATAAATGTACACAAAAAAGCCCGCGACTGGCGCGGGCTTTTCTGTTTCATGTGTGAAGAAACTTAAGCGGAGCCGCCGCAGCTACCTTCGCCGCATTTGCCTTCGCCATCTTTCTCACCACAAGAACCCTCGGCATCTTTCTCGCCGCAGGAACCTTCGCCTTCTTTCTCACCGCAAGAGCCTTCGCCTTCCTTTTCACCGGCTTCGCCGCAGGAACCTTCACCGCAGGAGCCTTCGCCTTTCTTGTCGCCAGCTTCGCCGCAGGAACCTTCACCGCAGGAACCCTCGCCTTTCTTGTCGCCTTTGTCGCCTTTGTCGCCTTTGTCGCCGCCACAAGAACCTTCGCCTTCACCCAGCATGTAGCCGACTTCGAGGTTCGATATCGAGAACGGGCTTGCGGCCGTATCCGCTGCGTTTACTGCACCTGCAATTGCAAACGAACCGGCCAATGCCGCGCCTACAGCCAGTGCTACCGGCTTAATTATCTTCTTCTGTGCCATCTTCTTCTCTCCTACCAGGATTGATGCCCGCAACCGGGCGCTTTTAATTCGGTTCGGGACTTTAGGTCGTCCACGTTACCGAGTTCACCACATTCTTTTGTATTGGCTCGAGCTGCTCTTCACGATCGCCAATGATCGCAATGCTGCCTTTGCCAACGGGAAGAATGACCCCCTTTACGCTTATCACCATCGATTGGTGTTTCTTCCGCGACCTGTTCCTCCGGCATCAACAGGATCGTAACCGGGCCGTATTGCCCCTGGATGACCAGGTGCGGCACGTCGTGACCGTTGATGACGCAGACTCGTGCGTAAGTGATGAGTGACGTACCACGATCGAACGTCGCCAGCGAGGCCGGCACAGCACGCGCAAACTGCTGGTCGCTCACAGCGACGTCTGTAATACGCAATGCGCCGGGCTCGTGATCGAGGTGTGCCAGCACTTCCTCAGCCAGGGAGTCATAACTCTGGAACAGGCTGGAGGTGCGCAGCGAAATCGAGGTGGCGAGGACCACCGTCGCTGCGATCGCAAACCAGACCGGCTTCGTGGAGCGCTTGCGTACCGGCAACGATGTGACATTTGTGTCATCGATGTCGGGTAGCTCGGGCATGCGCAACTCGGGCACATCGATCTGAAGCGCTTTCGCGATCTTCAGGTCCAGAGCCTGGAGTTTCTTGTCTTGCTCGCTAGTCATTCTTCCGCAACGCTATCCATCAGTTTGTGTCGGGCCCGATGCAGGCGCGTTAGTACGGCACCCTGCTTCAAACCCATCATCTCGGCGATCTCGCTGGTGCTGTAGCCCATGAGGACTTGCAGAACCAGCGGCTCGCGGTAATCGTCATCGAGTTCGAAAATTGCTTCACGCAAATCGTCGATCTCTTCGTCCGGCGTCTCGGCCAGCAATGCCGCCTGAGACGCTGTCAGATTGTCGATATCGACCGTTTCCAGCCGACGCCGCTCAAAGTGGCGCGCATTCTCCCTGCGGACGATCGTCAGCAGCCAATGTTTGGCAGCAGCATCGTCTCGCAGTGAATCGAGGGACTTCCAGGCGCGCAAAAGCGCTTCCTGGACGACATCTTCTGCTAGGGCCTTATCCCGGCTGAGCCAGGCGGCGAAGCGATACATGTCCTGGTGAAATACCGTCACAAGGCTGTCAAACCTCTGCCGGCGCTTTCCCTCGGCACTACTACTGTTCATTCGAGATGACCCACTCCTGCGAACATTTATTACGGGAACCCCATAAAACTGGCCCCTAGCCATGGAAACCGTACCTAAATACAGGGAAAATAAGTACTTCTTTTCGTTATTCTGAATAGCTATGAGTGTATCGTCCCCCGGACAGTTCCCCTGGATTCGAATGCGACGCAACCGCCGTACCAAGGCCCTGCGTAGCCTGGTCCAGGAAACCACGCTATCGAGCGCCGATTTCATCTACCCGGTCTTCGTCCTCGAGGGCGAAGGACGCACGGAAGATGTCCCGTCGATGCCCGGTATCTCACGGAAGAGCGTCGACCTGCTGCTCAAGGAACTGGCACAAGTCCGTGATCTGGGCATCCCGGCCGTGGCCCTGTTCCCGGTCATCGACCAGGACAAGAAAAGCCTCGATGGCGCTGAATGCGCCAATCCGAATGGCCTGGTGCAGCGCACGGTACGCGCAATCAAGGAAGCCCTGCCTGAGCTTGCCGTCATGACCGACGTTGCACTCGATCCGTACACGACCCACGGCCAGGACGGCATCATCGATGATGAGGGCTACGTGCTAAATGACGTCACGGTCGACATGCTCGTGCGCCAGGCCGTATCGCACGCCGATGCGGGCGCGGACATCGTTGCACCATCCGACATGATGGATGGGCGCATCGGCGCTGTCCGCGTCGCACTCGAAGACAAGGGGCACATCAACACCGTGATCCTCGCGTATTCGGCGAAGTTCTCCTCCAGCTTCTACGGGCCGTTTCGCGACGCCTGCGGGTCGGCCGAGAACATCAAGGGCGGCGACAAACACACCTACCAGGTATCACCTGCAAACAGCGACGAATCGGTTCGCGAAGTTGGCCTCGATCTCGACGAAGGTGCTGACATGGTCATGGTCAAACCGGCGATGCCGTATCTCGACATCGTGCGGCGTGTGAAAGATGCCTATGAGGTGCCGACTCTCGCCTATCAAGTCAGCGGCGAGTACGCGATGCTCAAAGCCGCCGCACAGAACGGCTGGCTCGACGAGAAGGCAGTCGTGTTAGAGTCACTGCTCGGCATCAAGCGCGCCGGCGCAAACGCGATACTGACCTACTACGCTATCGATGCTGCACGCTGGCTTGCGGAGAGCGAATGACGACGACTGACCGTTATGGAGTGATGGGCTACCCGGTATCACACAGCCGATCTCCCGTCATTCATCGGCTCTTCGCACTCCAGACCAATCAGAATTTACAGTACGAACTTCTCCAGGTAACGCCCGAAAAGCTGAGCGTGGCCGTGCGCCAGTTCCAGCGCACCGACGGTAAGGGCCTGAACATTACGGTTCCGCATAAGGCAGAAGTCACAAAGCTCTGCGACCAACTGAGCGAACGTGCGAGCACTGCGGGCGCCGCCAACACGCTGACGTTTCGTGATGGCGAAATCTACGGAGAAAACACGGACGGCATCGGCCTGTTGCGTGACCTGGTTATTAATCTCGGCGTTACGCTCGAAGGCGCCAACATCCTCATACTGGGTGCGGGCGGCGCAACGCGAGGAATTGTATCGCCGCTGCTCGAGATGCAGCCGGAATCATTGCGCATCGCGAACCGCACCCTCGACAAGGCGCAGGTTCTTGCCGATCACTTCGCCCGGTCCGGCCCTGTGACGGCGTGCAGCTTCAACGAGGTTCCGGTCTCGGACAAGTACGATCTCATCATTAACGCTACGTCCGCCGGTGTAACAGGCGATACACCGCCATACCCGGCTGCAGCCATCTCGCCCGGAACACTGTGCTACGACTTGTCTTACGGCCTTAAAGCGACGCCCTTTAGCGAGTGGGCTCGCGCGCAGGGCGCCGAAAGGTCCGTTATGGGCTGGGGCATGCTCGTCGAGCAGGCCGCCGAGTCTTTTCATATCTGGCGCGGCGTCCGGCCCGAGACGGCGCCCGTTCTTAAGCAGATGAAGATTTCGGCGTAGCGCTTTCTGCGCATGCGACTCCACTTTCAGGCTAAGCGTCCGCTTTTCCCGAAACCTGCCGTTCAAATGTCTGCTTTTGGGAGGTGGTGACCGTCTGCTAACGGCCAGCAGCAGACGTTCAGGTAGTCGATTTCCGATGCCTCTGGTTAAACGCGATTGGCGAGGAGCCGACCCCTGGAACATTGCGACTATCGATTCTGACATGTCAGAAAATCCGACAGAGCATCCTGACTATCCGCTTTGCGCCTCAACAGCAGGCGTACAAGAGGTCCGGCGACCGGAAGGTTCCTTATATGCCTAAAAAGTCCGGCGGGCACCAATACCAATCGTGCGCGGCCGGGTCGCCGTCACCGAGTACCGGATGACGCTTTCCTCGAGGCCGACGACGCCTCTCTCATCGAAGAGGTTGTTCACGAACAACGTGACCGACCATTGCCCACCGTCCAGGCCGACCTGCAGGTTTGTCAGGTCATAGGCTGGTAGCTCGCGGCGGATAGCGGGATCGAACACATTGTCGACTTGCTCACGTACTGATAGTTACCGTGGATAAATCCCTCGCGACCGAATGCCAGAAAGTCGTAGCTCACGCCGAGACTCCCGGTGAATCGGGGCGCGCCCGGAGTTCGGTCCCCAGCACTGCCACCGATACCGGGCACATCGTCCCGCAGTTCAGCTTCGTTGTAGTTCAGGGCCAGGTTGACGGCGAGTACGTCCGTTGGATGCATCGCCAGATCGATTTCTATGCCGTCACTGTTTGCATTTCCGGCGTTCACAACAAAGAAGATGCCGCAGTCCAGGAACTTGGTCGTCTGCATGTCTGACCAGTCGATATGGTAGACGGCGGTGTTGAGTTGCACGCGTCCGTGGCGCCAGCGCGCTTTGGCGCCGAGTTCGTAGCTCCAGAGACTGTCCGAGTCATAACCGACGGGATACCCGCTGTACCCGTCCGCCGCGAGTTCGGCGAGGCACTCGGGCAAGTTTGATCCCTCGGAGGTGTTTACGCCGCCCCACCGGAAACCTTCGGCTGCGCTGGCGTATACAGTCAGGGTGTCTGTCGCCTCATAACGCACGCCAAGCGCGGCGTTACGCCGGACTCCTGCGCCGCACCCGATGCGAACGGGTCCGCTGCGAAAAGTCCCCGCGTGTCCGACGTGTAATTCCGGTCAATGTCGAACCAGCGCGCGCCGGCGCTGAGCTCGAGTGAGTGTGTCAACGCGTATCCGACACGTCACCATATAAGGCGATTTGTTCCAGTGTGTAGTTGTATTCGCCGACGAACAGGTTGTCCGGAAGACCGGCGCTCGCCGCGAGCCCGCCGCTTTGCGCATCGAATCCCGGAGCTGGCATGTCCTGGAACAGGTTCTGGTCCATATCCTGGTAGAACGCGCCGAGTACCCACAACAGCTGTCCGTTAGCCTTCGATGTCAGACGAAACTCCTGGATCAGCTCGTTCACGTCATCCACGGTTGCTGTTGGTCATCAGCGGATTGCTGAAGCCGAAGGCGGCATCCACGAACGGGCTGATGTCCAGTGTCGCGTCGAGTGATCGATCGAGATCAGGAGGTGGACGACATCAATGTACTCCAGCCCAGGTCCGCATCGACTACCAGGTTGTAGTTCGTCCATTCGTCTTCGGTCGATTCGGCCAGGTGGCTCTGCTGTCGCGGCGGCAAAGCCACGTCCTCGAAGTTCGTGCCGTCGCTCTGTCTCTCCTGGTAGGCAATGCGCCCTGACAAGCGAACTCGATCGTTGAAGCGATATGTAGCGGATACTCTGCTGCCGACCACCTCGCTGTTATTCACGTCATTGTCGCCGGTCGCAACGTTGTCAATGAATCCATCGTGGTTGCGAAGATACCCGACGGCGCGAATCGCCGCCTTATCCTGGAGAAGCGGCATGTTGAACATGCCGTGGAGCTCGTATCCTTGGCCCGCACCTTTGGTCGTCGACACAGCCGCATCTACGAATCCTTCCGTTCGCGAGACATCCGGCTTTCGCGTGATGATGCGGATCGCCCCTGCCATGGCGCTGGCTCCAAACAAAGTGCCTTGCGGGCCGCGCGAAGCCTCGATGCGCTCGATGTCCACCAGCATGGGGTCTGCATGGTCGTTCGCAAGAACACCGCTCCCAATGATCGGGACTTCGTCAAGATAAAGCGCGGTGAGGGGATTGATCTCGGGGAAATTCGCGTTCAGATTGATACCGCGGATCGTGTGTTTCTCGCCGCCGTAGCCCTGATCGGTAAGCGATAGTCCGGGCACGGTTCGCGCATAGCCGGCAAAGCCCGTCGCGCCGAGCTGCTCCAGCTCCTCCGAAGTCACGACGGCCACGCTCAGCGGTACCGACAGGAGTTCCGCCTCGCGCCGCGTGGCCGTGACGATAATCTCTTCGATCACCGTCTCCGACCATTCTTGTGCCGGCGCCGAGGCATCGTCCAAATGCTCTTGGGCAAGTGCGAATGTATGCGAGCCGGTGAGCGCGACAGCTAGCACCCAGCGTGGCGGATCTCAGACACAATGACCGATCACCCACCGAAAGCCTCCGACACCATTTGTCGATGATCCGGCCGGGACGGTCAATTCGGGGATACGCCTACCTCAAGCGCAAGCGGGGTCGGGCCGTCTCACTGGTCGGGGAAACGCAGCTCGGCCACAAGATCCTGGAACCTCACGTCGTACCGCGGAGACAATGATATGCCCAATATTTCTTCGAGCCATACCAGCGAGGGGTCCCGCTCTTCATAGGCAGCATCAAGCCACTTCAAGGCTTCGTCGTAGTCCTTGAGACCAATGTAGAGATAGGCAAACGCAATCGCCGGCACGTGCTCCGATTCCATCCTCTCCAGTAGCAGAGACAAGATCCTGCTGGTCTTGTTGTCACGGTCTCCACCCATCATGGATGGCCAAGACTAGTGCATAGTCGGCGACTGCGACTCGACGGTCTTTTCCATCTCTTCCAGATGTGGCATCGCTTTTTGAATCTGCCCCTTGCTTAGAAACAGGTCAGCAAGCAAAAAATGTGTCTGCCAGAATTTGGGGTTTAATTGCAGCGATTTGTTCCCACTGGGTCAACGCTGCATCGATTTCTCCACCACCCCACAGAATCGCGAACCCCAACTCGTTGTAGGCGATGGGCTCCAGCGGATCGATTTCCACAGCCTGCTGTGCGACCTGGATCGCCTGGTCGGCTCGACCAATTTGCGTCAGGTAATTGGAATATTCGAGCAGGCCGATTGAGTCACTCGGGTTTAGCTCGGCGCCACGCCTGTATGCGCGTTCAGCAGCCTCCCATGCGCGGTTATACCTGTCGAATCGTCGCGAGCGAGAAATGAGCGGCCGAAAGATCCGGGTTCAAACTGAGCGCCTTGTCGGCCGCCGATTTTGCGAGCGGCAGGATGGTTTCCACTTGCTCCGAGCCGTGCCACCCCAATGACAGATACGTCTGGGCGATTCCCAGCGTACGCATCCGGAAACTCGGGATCTCGTTTGGTGGCCTCATTGAATGCCCGCAGTGCCTTCTGGAACGAGTCGGGATCCGCTCCTTTCAGATGATGATTGCCGATTACCCAGAATCTGAGCACCTCGCTGTCCGTGGGGCGCTCACGCGCGAAATGGGCTTCAGTTTGTGGCGTCGACGACCTGGATCTCATCCGCGATCGCTCGCGCAATCTCAGCACTGCAACGTCAGGATATCTCCCAGTTCGCGGTGGTAACTCCGTGCCCACAAGTGCCGATCCGTGCGTCCGTCGATCATTTGCATCGTAAACCGCACTTCATCGCCGGCCGGTTGTATTGAGCCTTCAATGACGGCGTCCACGCCGAGTTCCGCGGCAATCTCGGGAAGCCGCTTCTCCGTATCCTTGTAGTGCATGGCGAAGATGCGAGATAACCGCAAGCTCTTGATCTGTCCAGTTCGGCAGTCAGCACCTCGGTCATGCTATCGGCGAGGTACTCCTGGTCCACACCGGCGCCAAAGTCTTCGAAGGGCAGTACTACGATTGAAGTGACCGATGATCCACTGATCCACCACTTGTCGTAGGCGAAAACGATTAGTGCGGCACACAGAAGAGAAATGACGACAAAGTCCAGACGTCGGCCTGTTTTGGGAGTTATGGACGCTCCCGGTTCGACTTCTCTCTCGAGGCTCAGGCCCTCCGCCGTCAACTCGAAAACCAAGAGAGCGCCAAAGCGATCGGAAACCCTATGGCGAGAAGGATCAGCGTTAGCCGACCGGTCCAGTCCGCAGCACGGCAAGCGTCATGACAACTTCGACCACCTGCATAATCAGCCACGCAGCAACCGCATAGAGCGCCGCCATGCGAAGGACGTTACGACGCCTGAGCTCTGACATCAATCCCATGGCTAAACGCTTACGCTCTTCCTGGAGTGTAGACAATTCGTATCGACCGCAGGGAATGCGAACGTCCGCAATGGGTAAGTAGCGGTCCTTGAGTAGTTTATCACTCGATAGGCTGCTTTCGAGCGCTTACCAGTTGTTCACTCTCAGCCAGGGTCAGGGGCGGCTTCCGGCCAGAAAGCGACATTCCCGGACGACTCCAGCGAACGTCGCAGGAACGCAGCAACTCCGGTCATTCGTAATGATCGAGTTCAGCGGCGGTCGAAGGCCGTGCCGCTGCAACGAAAGGTTAGACCTGATCACGCTCGAGCCGGATGTCCACTTCTCGTTCAACATACTGCCACTCCGGTATAGCTCGCAATGCAGCAAGGAGATTGTTGAACCTCACCTCATCAGATGGCGCGTACTCGAACCAAGTGATGAAATCGAACGGTTCGTTCTCCGAGAGATCACGGCAGTGATGGAGCCTTCTAGCCAGCGTGGGAAAATGCTCCAGTCCGATTTTGGTGTGGCGAGATTGCTTCTTGAAAATGCTCAGGCGTTCCTCTTGTGTGAGTGCCCACCAGGCCTCGTTCTTGCGAATTAGGATCAGCGCCGCGCACGTTGCCTCCGGGCGCCCAAGATCGAGCAGCTCGGCGACGATTTGACGTCTTTCCTCGCGATCGACATACCGCTCATTACTTGTTATTCCACGCATCACCCAGGACGCATGTGGATCGGGTGGAATCTCTGAGCCAGAAGCGATTTCGAGCCTTATCGCCGCAGGCAGCGGCTCT
>CAVROF010000001.1:0-37411 GCA_963722775.1 uncultured Gammaproteobacteria bacterium | reverse complement strand
CAGCCCTTTCCAATGCGCTCAATACTAGCATTTGAACGGCCGGTTGCGGCGCAAACCGGCCTGTCGCCATTCGCTGATAGCGGCCACTCGTGAGCGGCAAGTTTTGGGATCAGCACGAAGCGCCGAGCGGTAAGTATTGGCCGAACTTCACTCTCTAAATCCGTAAGTCGTAGCCAATCTGTTCCAGAAGATCCTGCTCACGCTCAAGATCCGCGACCGTCAAGGGATTCTCGGCCAGCCAGTCCTCATCAAAGCCAATAGCAATTGTATTTCCTGCCACCTGCATTCGGACGGGCGGGTGCTCGGTTTCCTTGCGGCTGCGATTCAGCAAGACGGCAAGACGCAACAGTATGAGCAGACGCAATCCGGTCTCTTGCCACGAATCTGGCAGGACGTTGAAGCTGGATCTATCAAGGCCGTGACGCTGACCGCCGATGAGCAGGGCCAGAAACCGTTGTTCGGCACGAGGAAATCCGGGCATGTCCGCATGCTCGGCAATATAAGCGCCATGTCGCTGGTAACCGTCGTGGGAAATATCAAGCCCGATCTCATGCAGGCGCGCAGCCCAGTCAAGGACCTTACCGTCGAGCTGGCCGGAGAACCCCCAATCCTGCTTGCACAGCGCATACAACTCGGCCGCGGTGCGCGTGACACGTGCGGCCTGCTGTTCGTCAACGTGATAGCGCGCTTCCATCGCCTGCACCGAACGCTCACGGGCATCCTCGTGCTGCAATCGGCCCAGCAAGTCGTATAACAACCCTTCTCGCAGCGCCCCATCCGAAACCTTCAGATTGGCGATGTTCAGGACGCGAAGCAGCTCCGCAAGAATCGACAGGCCGCCGGGCCAGACCTGTGCACGACGGTCCGACAGGCCGGGCAGTGCAATATCGGCCACGGAGTCGAATTCGAGAACCTTGTCGATAAGCTGCTCGACAACGCCCGGCGTCAATCCTGACTCGGACATACCAAGTTCCCGGGCGACGGCTTCCGTCGAGCGAATCGTGCCCGACGTTCCGATCGCCTCGACGCCCAGCGCGTTGCGGAAAAAAGCCTTAACCGGTCGCAGCTCGAGTTGTGCAGCCAGTCGCGCCTTGTTGAACCCCGCACGCGAAATTTCGCCGTTGGGGAAAAACCGCTCGGTCATGGAAACGCAACCCATATGCGTGCTTTCCAGCGCACTGGGGTTTGCGGCCTGCCCGAGGATCAGTTCGGTACTGCCGCCACCAATATCCATGACGAGCCGCAAGCCATCGGTCGGAGGAAGGCTGTGCGTCACGCCCTTGTAGATCAGGCGCGCCTCTTCAATGCCGGAAATAATTTCGATCGGGTGGCCGAGTGCCGCCTCGGCTTCGGCCATGAAGGTCTTATCTTTGTGGGCGCGGCGAATGGTACTCGTTCCGGCCGCGCGGACCTTGTCCGCCTCTATTTCACGCAGGCGCTCGCCGAATCGGGACAGGCAATCGAGCGCGCGAACGCGGGCGTCGGGTGAAATATCGCCACTATCCGAGAGTCCCTCGGCCAGGCGCACCGTCTCACGAATGCGATCGAGAATCGCAAGCTGGCCATGGCGCAGCTCGCCGACGATCATATGGAAACTGTTCGAGCCGAGATCTACGGCCGCGATGATTTCCGGCTGGAGAGTCTCAGACGGTAAAGGACGATCCGCAGCCACACGTGGTTTGTGCATTCGGATTCCGGATGATGAACTGCGCTCCCTGCAGGTCTTCCTTGTAATCAATCTCAGCGCCCATGAGGTATTGAATGCTCATCGGGTCAACCAGCAACGTGACACCGCCATTCTCGACCTGGCTGTCGCCGTCCTCAACATCCTCATCGAACGTGAACCCGTATTGGAAACCCGAGCACCCGCCGCCCGAAATAAATACGCGCAGCTTGAGGTTCGGATTATCCTCTTCTGCGATCAGCTCACCGACCTTGCCCGCCGCGGCATCAGTAAACACGATGCCGTTCGGGATCTGGGGAGCGCTTTCAGTTGCTGTAGCCATATTCATTCGTATTTGTCCGTTATGGAGGGGGCCGACTAGTCGTTAACCGCGGCCGCCGCTTCGTCGATGCGGTTGGTCTGTTCCAGCAAAGGTACCTTCCCTTCGGGCTGGTGTACAAGCTTACCGTTGATCTCGGCGCCAATCGCCATCTCGATCAGATTGTAATACACATTACCAATGACCCGCGCGGTCGGTCCGAGTTCCACACGTTTGCCAGCGAATACATCGCCTTTGACGATGCCGTTCAACACGACATAAGGCACCGTAACACCGCCGTCGACCGTACCAATATCGCTGATGCTCAGCGCCGACTCGGTATCGGGATCGGCGGAGACGCTGCCGTTGACGACACCGTCGACGTGGCAGCCGCCCTGGAAGTGCAGATCGCCATTGACCTTGCTATTGGGGCCAATGAGCGTCTCAACGACCGTGTGTCTGCGTTGTTTCCTACCGAACATCTGGTTCTCCAATCAACCCCGGCTCATCGCCCAGGCATAACTTTCTTCTATGCTCGAGATCGAGCGGGTCCTGGAACGCACTTCAACTCGAATGCGCTCCGGCGTAAAACCGTCCGGCAGAATGAGCTGCCGGTCAAAATCCTGGAAATAACGGAACGAGAACGGCCAGGCCGACTCGGCATCTGCAGGCAACAACTCGGTCAAAGCGTAGGACTTGGCCTCGCCGCCTTCACTGCCCTCGACAGTCACAGCGACGTCACCCGACACCTTGCGATCGTGTTTCATCGCCTGCACCAGCACCACGCGCAGGTTGAATTCCCGTTCTTCACCACCGCGCGTCAGCTTGAGGTCCTGGACTCGCAGGCCCGGTTTGCCATCGGCCGGCGATACGATGCCACGATAAAACGCGATCGCATCCCGCTGTTCCTGAATCTTCGCCTGCAATGAAATCAGGCTGCCTTCGACTTCCTTGTATGCCTCGCGATCAATCTCTCGATGCGTCTCCAAAACAGCAATCTCCTGTTCCAGCTCGGCAATCTCGTCGTCAAGGGCGCGAATGTGCTCCTCGAAAGCGGCGCGTTCATTGCGCACGTCGACCACGTCGTAGCCGGCGCTGATGCGACCATACTCAAACACCAGGTAGGTAGCGACCAGCGCAAGCGCCACCATGCCGAGCCTGAATAACCAGGTTCGGCCTGCGCCATGCTTTTGCAGGTGGTAACTAGCCGCCACTCGAGTCGCTCTCTATTAAGTTAAAGACGTTATGTTACGCGGAGGGCGGGCCCAGCAGAAGTGCGCCATGTCACGATTTTGGCCCTTCATCGACCGCTTTTCTGGCCCTGGCCATGTCTTTCTCGAAGACCGCGCGCCAGCGCCTTGGCCACCAGCGTGGCTGCGCCGGCAAACCATCCGGATGTACACAGGGCCCCAATTCATGCAGAGCACGCGCGTAGACGCGGCGTTTGAAGTAAATCACTTCGTTTACGGGACGCCAGAAGGGCACCCAGCGGATGCGGTCAAATTCGGGTTTGTCGCCGCAATCGAAACGCACGCAGTCGTCGCCGGATACGAGCCGCAGCATGAACCAGCGTTGTTTCTGGCCGATACACAGCGGCTTGCTATGCCGGCGAATGAACTTGTCGGGCAGTCGGTATCGTAACCAGTCGTTGGTTACACCGAGCACCTCGATGTCTTCGGGCCGCAGCCCGACTTCCTCGTGCAGTTCACGAAGCATGGCTTGTTCGGGTTCTTCGTCTTGCAGCATTCCGCCCTGCGGAAATTGCCAGCCTTTGGCACCCACGCGACCGCCCAGCATCAGCTTGTTGTCGGCATTCGCGAGAATGATGCCGACGTTTGCCCGAAAGCCCTCGGCGTCAATCCAATCGTTGCTCATTGCAACCGTACTAAAACTCTAACTGCCGATTACTTTACACTATCCGTCGCCGCTCGCCCCAGGAGATTGTCCTTGTTCGCAGGTCGCACCGCAGCCCTGTTTGCCGTATTGCTGATTATCGTTGCCGCCGCATTCACGCTGGCGCTGGCGCTCGGCAGTGCGGATATCAGTCTCGTCGAAGCGCTGCAGGCGCTGCGCGGCGAGGGACCGGAGAAGGTCCGGTCGCTGGTCACCGAACTGCGGCTTCCTCGAGCGCTGACAGCGTTCGCCGTGGGTGGCCTGCTGGCGGTCGCCGGCGTCCTGATGCAGGTACTGCTGCGCAATCCGCTGGCGGAGCCGTACATCCTGGGCAGTTCGGGCGGCGCCGCCGTTGCAGCGCTGCTCGCCATGAGCCTCGGTATGGGCAGCCTGGTCGTTGATTTCTCCGCGTTCGGTGGTGCCATGGCGGCCACCCTTCTGGTTTTTGCCATCGCCCAGGGCACAGGTAGCTGGACACCGACCCGGCTGTTGCTAACCGGCGTCGTGCTGGCCGCCGGATTCAGCGCTGCGACGACATTGCTGCTGGCGCTCAGCCCCGACCAGAATCTTCGCGGCATGCTGTTCTGGCTCATGGGCGACCTGAGTTTTGCGTTTGACCCCGTGCGCTGCCTCGTCCTGCTCGCCATTTTGGTCGTCGCCGGCACGCTCAGTGCGAGACATCTCAACGTTCTCTCCCGCGGTGAATTGCAGGCGGCTATCGTCGGCCTGCCGGTGCGCACGTTCCGCTACCTGATTTTTGCCGCTGCGGCGCTTGCGACGGCGTTTTCGGTAACGACCGTCGGCGTAATTGGCTTTATCGGTCTTGTCGTCCCACACCTGGTACGGCTCGTTGCGGGAAGTGACCACCGCGTCGTCCTGCCAGCGTCGGCCCTGGCCGGCGGTGCCCTGCTCGTCATCGCGGACACGCTTGCGCGCACCATCATGGCACCCCGCCAACTGCCCGTCGGCGCGCTGACCGCGGCTATCGGCGTACCGCTGTTTCTTATGCTTATGAACAGGATGCGGGCGGAGCGCTACCAGTAGCCTGCCCGTTCGGCGAGCAGGCGCGCTTCTTCAGCTCGCCAGCCGGCAACGCCGACGTTGCGCGTCGAAATTCCTGTCCCCGCTTGCCACGTCTTGAACTCAAGCATCCAGCTCACAAACTGTTGCGCGCGGTCTGGTTGCTGTGCGTGTCGTCCCACGCCGATCGCATCGACTTCGTAGTACTCGGCGTTTGGTGGAACGAATGACAGGAGGCCTTTTGGGTTGGACATCAACGAGGCGATACCGTACTTACATCGTCCGTCGCGCAGCGCATCAAGCAGCTCATCCTGGCGGGAGAACGGCGCTGCGCCGAGGTTTCTCACCCATCCCCGCACCACGCGCTCAGCAGGACGCACGCCGAGATCGTCAATCAGGTTTGCTATCAACACCCGGTTCTGTGTCAACTCCGACGACGTCAGGCAAAGGCCACCCTTGAGCGCAGAGTCGGCCAGCGACTGGTAGCTTGCGCCCGGAGCTTCGCCCGGCGGATAGATCACTATGAAGGGTCGTACGTCAATCGCCGCCCACAGGTTGTCCGGGTCTTTCCACTGCGCCGCGACTTCAGCAAATACCGGACTTTGTATTGGACGTAATGCACCCTGTTCCGCTGCTCGCCAAATGTCTACGACGTTATCGGTCAACAGCACGTCTACCGGGCGTCCGAATTTTTCTATTAGCCGGGTCGCGTTGTTAGACGATGTACCCCACTCGACGGAGACAGGAATGCCCGTTTCATCGGTGAATTCCGCAATCGCGCCAGATAGCTCGCCGCCTTCCTCTCCTGTTGCAAGCACCAAAAGCGGCGGGCCTTCAGGGGCGCTCGGCCCACCGCAGCCAGCGAACACTATCGCGCCAACGACGATGCAGACCCACCGCTTCACGCGGCCTCCACGACAACCCGGTCACGCCCGGCCGACTTCGCGGCGTACAGCGCGACATCTGCCCTGGCGATCAGCGAATCACCCAGGGTCTTGAGATCCTTGTCATCGGGCCCCGGGGTAACCTCGGCTATCCCGATCGACGCAGTGATCGTCACCTCCTCGCCGCCCGGCAAGACAATCGGAGACGCGGCAATCTCAGTGCGAATACGCTCGGCCAGTCTCGACGCCGACTCGACGTCGGTTCCAGGCAACAGCACGACGAACTCTTCGCCGCCATAGCGAGCCGCGACGTCACTGGCCCTGACCTGCGACTCTATGCGTTGCGCAAGTTCCTGCAACACGACGTCGCCAGCGGCGTGGCCCCAGGTATCGTTAACCTGCTTGAAGTGATCGACGTCAAGCATCAGGCACACCAGGCGATTCCTGTCGCGACGGGCACGCGCCAGCTCTTCCCCGATCCTCACGGTCAGGTAACGGCGATTGTGCCAACCGGTGAGGACGTCCGTGAACCCGCTGCGCAACAGGCGCGCGCGGTTGACCACATTCTCAATACAAAACGATGCGATAACGCCCATATGCGCGAGAAAGTCGCTGGCGTGAACGTGCGTAAAGCGCATCGGGTCATTACTGCAGAGATTGATGCTGCCGAGCAACTTGCCGCGGTGCGACAGCGGGATCATCGCAATGCTCCTGGCATTCGCAGCGTCCGGGCAAATAAGCTGGTGGTCGCAGGCGGCAAAGCTGCCAAGCCAGGGTTGCTGCAGCGCAATGTACTGTGGCGCGAGACCCGCGATGGATTCGACGACCAGCAGGTCCCGAAATTCTTCGGCCGGCGTGCCGTTGGCGAGCAGCAGATGACGGATATCGTGGTCCGGGTCGCACAGGACCAGGCTCACGTAATCCACGCCGTAGCTGACGCGCAAGCCATCAATCAGGGCGCGTATCAGCCCATCCAGGTGTTCAGCCTGCAGGAGTCGCAGCTCGCGCATCTGAGCGCGCCGCATTATTTCGTCGTTCCTTGCGACTTCGGCAGTCAGCTCTTCGAGCTGGCGCCGGGTTGCTTCAAGCTGCGCCTCGAGTTCTTCCGTGGACGTCATGTCGTCAGCTCCTTAGTGCGAGATAGTCACGTCCTTTTTCCATGAGTTCGACGAATGCACTTTCGTCGCCATCCGCGACCGTTTCCCGGATTCGCCGGGCTGCGTCGCAAAGCGCATCCAGCGGACCCAGCCCAAACTTGTTGAGGTTCTGAATCTCAAAATACAGGCGTGGATTATCCTGCGCCACCGCTGCGGATACGAGCAGCTGCGAATCAAATGTCGTCGATGACATTTTTGCCAGTTTCGGTGCCGCTTCCCCGCTCTCAGCCAGCGCTGTGAAGAAGGCTATGTTGAGCGCGTGGGACAGACCGAGAACGTAAGCAATAAGGCGATCGTGATCGTCGAGCCCCATGTCGAGCTGCTCCACCATTGTCGCAGCGAATAACTCCTTCGCATCCGCCGTTGCCTGAGCATCCCCGGCGTCGCAGAAGATCAGGTGCCGACCGGATAACAGGCGCGTGTTCGGGCCATACATCGGGTGCAGCGATGTCACGCGACAACCGGCAGCGCGCAGTTCCCCGATGCCGTCGATAAGAGGCGATTTCAGCGAGCCAATATCGAATATCAGACCTTTGGGTTTCAGCACAGCAAGCTGCGCAAGGATGCGGCCTGAGACGGCCAGCGGTGCGGCGACGACAATAACATCGAAATCAACACCCGCATCGGTCCAGTTCCTGAACTGGTTGGGCCCGTCGTCGACGGTGACATCGGCGACGGTGGTGGCGAATCCCTGCGACGCGAAGAAGTCCACGAACCAGCGGCCCATTTTGCCGGCACCACCAATAACAAGTGCGCGGCGACCGTCACCCTTGCCTTCGGCTATCACTCGATCGCGCTCCTGGCTCTCAAGTGAGGTACGAATCAGAAGTTGCAGCAGGTTCTCAACCAGGTCCGGATCCACGCCAGCCTCGACTGCCTGCGCGCGCCCCATGTCGAGCACGTCCTTCTCGCGAGCATAGTCGCGAGTACCGGTACCCGCCACGAGCTTGCTCTTGCCAATCTCGCCGACGATCTGTTGCCGTTCGGCGATGAGGTCCACCAGTTTCCTGTCGACAGCCGACAGCCGGGTTCGCAGTTCATCGAGATTCATAAACACGTCTTTTACAGCAGACGCGATCACAACGAAAGCCGGCCCGAGGAATTTCGGGCCGGCCTGCGCTTTTCACGGTTTCAGGGTGGTGTCAGCGCCGGTTGCGGCGCCCTTCGCGACGACCGTCGCGCCGCTTGTTATCGCGGTGATGCTTGCGGTAGTGATCGTCATGGTCATACCGCTTGTCGTAGCGATTACCATAACGGCGTTCCCAGCGATAAATATCGAAGAGTTCGCCCCAGGCGAGTCGCTGATGGCGCTTCAACGAAGAATGCCTGTACCACTTTCGAAACGACTCATTGCGTTTCAGCCAGCGTGGCATGTGCTGTGATCGGCGCATGTCGGTGCCGCGATAGTAACCACGATGGTTGTCATAGTACGGCGGCGATTCGTACGAGTACCGTACTTCCGTGTGCGCTGCGGCCTCAGGCGTATTCAGGAGCATGAGGCCACCGGCCACAAGCGCTGCTGTCATTACTTTGTTCATAACGTCCTCCGGTTTGTCCCAGTGCAGCTCCAGAGTAAGTCTGAGCACATGAACCCGGAGTGAATTCGTGAGAACATGCGGCAGCAGAAAAATGAACACGGGGTGAACTCTTTATGAAGACACGCGCTGCAGTAGCCTGGGAAGCGGGCAAGCCACTTGAAATCGAAATGCTCGACCTGGAGGGCCCGAAAGAGGGCGAAGTCCTTCTCAGGAACGTCGCGTCCGGCGTTTGCCATACCGATGCATTCACACTTTCAGGTGAAGATCCCGAAGGCCTGTTTCCAAGCGTGCTCGGCCACGAAGGTGGCGCCGTGGTCGAAGAGGTTGGCGCTGGAGTCACCTCGGTTCAGGTCGGCGATCATGTCATTCCCCTGTACACGCCCGAATGCGGAGAGTGCAATTTCTGCACATCGGGCAAGACGAATCTTTGCCAGGCTATCCGCGTCACGCAGGGCCAGGGACTGATGCCGGACGGTACCTCGCGTTTTTCACACAACGGCAAGACGGTCTATCACTACATGGGTACGTCGACGTTTAGCGAATACACCGTGTTGCCCGAAATCGCCGTGGCAAAAGTCAGTAAGGAAGCACCGCTCGAAAAGGTCTGCCTGCTCGGTTGTGGCATCACGACGGGCATCGGCGCCGTACTCAATACGGCCAAGGTAGAACCGGGAGACACAGTGGCCGTCTTCGGCCTTGGTGGCGTCGGACTCAGCGCAATCCAGGGCGCCGTGATGGCAAAAGCCGGGCGCATCGTCGCCGTCGATATCAACGAGGACAAATTTGAGCTCGCCAAACAGCTGGGCGCGACCGACACGGTCAATCCGAATAACTACGACGACCCGATTCAGGATGTGATCGTTGAGCTGACAGGCGGCGGAGTCGACTATTCCTTCGAGTGTGTCGGCAATGTCAATCTTATGCGCTCCGCACTTGAGTGCTGCCACAAGGGCTGGGGAGAATCGGTTATCGTCGGTGTTGCCGGCGCGGGCCAGGAAATTTCGACTCGCCCGTTTCAACTCGTCACGGGTCGCGTCTGGCGCGGCACGGCATTTGGCGGCTGCAAGGGCCGGTCGCAGCTACCGGGTATGGTTGACCAGTACATGGGTGGCGAGATCAAGATCGACGAGTTCATTACCTACACAATGCCGCTCGAAGACATCAACAGGGCATTTGATCTCATGCACGAAGGCAAGAGCATTCGCTCGGTAATTCACTTCTAGACCGTGTCAAGAGTCGCTGTCGCAACTACGTCGCAGCTGGCGGCCGATGCGGCCCGTGAAGTTGCTGACGTCGGAGGGAACGCCGTTGACTGCGCACTGGCCGCCGCCCTGCTGACGATCAATACGGAACCCGGGGTTTGCGCGCTGGGTGGTAGTGCATTTATCACGATCTGGAGCGCTGGCACGGATCCCGTCACGGTTGACGGTAACGTCGCGGTTCCCGGCAAGGGGCTCTCCGACAATGAACGCAAGCACGGTGCCGTCGAAATCTCCGTTGCCTATGGCGGCGGCATCGCGACGCTGGTCGGACCGGGATCGGTATCGGTCCCGGGCACACTGGCGGCGATGGAAGATGCCTGGCAGAACTACGGCAGTGTACCGTGGCGTGCCATTTTCGAACCGACCATTCGAGCCTGCCGCGAGGGCTTCCCGTTGTCGGGGGCCTGCAGGTACTACCTCGGTTACTCAGGCGACATTATTTTTGGCCGCAGTGCGGATGGCCACAAAGCCCTGCATCGTGATGACGGTTCACTTCTCGATGCCGGTGACACGGTGCACGTGCCGCATCTTGCCGACACGCTCGACGCCATTGCTCGTGAGGGTGCACGGCTTTTCTATGAGGGCGAGATAGCACAGGCCTTGTCGGGTCACTGCCGTGATGGCGGCGGCATGCTGACGCTTGAGGACCTGAGCAGCTACCGCGCTGTTGAGCGCAAGCCGCTGATGACGAACATCGGCGACTGGCAGCTTGCAAGCAACCCGCCGCCGGCTGTTGGCGGTTCGGTGCTGGCTGCAATGTTGCTGGCCTGTGCCGACCTCCGTACTGACCACTGGGATTCGACGTCGTTGTCGCGCCTTATTGATTCGCAACGCGCCTGTCTCGATTTCCGGCAACGAAATCTCGACCTGGCGGAGGACGTTGGCGCAGAGGCGGCGCGTCTGGTCGAAGCCGCACGCACCGGACAACTCTTATCACGCTGGACGTCTGCATCCACCGTTCACACGTCCGTTGTAGACGACAGCGGCAACGGCTGCGCAATTACAGCATCGTCGGGCTACGGCTCCGGCGAGATGCCGGCTGGTACAGGCCTGTGGCTCAACAACTGCCTGGGCGAGATCGAACTCAACAGGCGCGGCCTCGACGCCGGACCGCCGGGAGCACGCCTGCCTTCCAATATGACGCCCGCCGTTGCACGCCGGGATGGCGCAGTACTGGCCGTCGGCTCACCGGGCGCCGACCGCATTACGACGGCCATGCAGCAGTTCCTGATTAACTACATGCAGCTCGGCATGCCGCTCGCCGATGCGATCGCACACCCGCGCGTGCACGTCGATACGAGCGGCGACGAAGTGCAGCTTAAGGCGGAACCCGGTCTTGACCTGCCGGAGGTCGACCTCCCCGTCACCCTGTTCCCGGGACTGGTCATGTACTTCGGAGGTGTTGGCGCAGCGGTATTCGATGACAACGATGGCTTTTCTGTCGCCGCTGATCCACGCCGCGAAGGTGGCGTCTTTAACCCGGACGCATGATGATCCAGCGACTTGCCACCCTCTCAATCCTGTCACTGTGCCTGCTAAGCGTCACCAGCCAGGCTGACGAGACCATCACGCGCGGCAGCAACCTGTCCGTGGATGTTGCCGCGGACGGCCGGCTCGTCGTCGATCTTGCGGGCGACATCTGGGCGATACCCCAGGCCGGCGGTGATGCCACCAAAGTGACCAAAGGGGTCGGTTCGGCGCGGCGGCCACGCTGGTCCCCGGAAGGCTCGCGAGTTGTCTACACGGCGATCGCCAATCAAAAACAGGGAATGTGGGTGTACGACACCGCTAGCCAGCAAACCCTTTCCATCAGCGAGAATTCGCACTTCGACCTGTATCCGACCTGGCATCCGGACGGCCAGCGCGTGACCTATGCATCCGATCGCACCGGCAAGGGATTCGACCTTTGGGAAGTCGATCTGCCGACCGGGCTTCACTGGCGCCTGAGCAGCCGCCCCGGCGACGAGATGGAGCCCGCGTGGTCTGCCGATGGCAAACACCTTGTCTACATCCACGGCACCGAGGATCGATGGTCTCTCGTACTGCGACGCCTCGGCAAACGCGAGGAGATTCTTGTTTCAGGCACCGACCGCCTCTGGGCCCCGTCGTGGCGACCGGACGGAAGCCTGATCACGTTCTGGCGGGACGGCGAAGACGGGACGACCCTCGACATGGTGATCCTGTCGCAACCCAGGCTGGTGCGACGCTATATGGATGGCGAAGACTACGTAACCAGCCCCGTTAGCTGGCTCGACAAACACCGCATGTTCTATTCTGCGGGCGGCGTCATTCGCCAGCGGCTGTTCAACGCGTGGTCGTCCCGCACCGTACCGTTCCGTGCGACGATTGAAACCGCGCCGGAAATGCTTGTCGAAAAGCAGCGGCGCAAGCTGCCACGCGGCGGCGAACCACAGGGCATGCTCGTTATACATGCCGCGAGGCTCTTCGACGGGATTGGCAGCGGCTATCAGCGCGACCGGGACATTGTCATCGAAGGCGGTCGCATACGATCGGTTGAAGCCCATGCGGATCGCCCGGGCATGATTGTGATCGACATGGGTGATCTGACGGTATTACCCGGGTATGTCGATGTACAGGCGCGACTTCCGCTTACAGCAGACGAGACGACCGGCCCGCTCCTCCTCGCCGCCGGCGTGACCACGATAGTCGCAGACCACCCGGAAGCCGAGCATCTCAGTACCGTCTGGTCCGGAAAGGACCTCCCTGGCCCGCGCATTTTACCCGCCGCCGACTGGCCGGTCCGTGACTATTCGGGCCTGGCTGACAGCATGACGCCCGGACTGCAGTCGCTGCTGCAATCCCGACCTGCCCGACTGATCGGATTCAGTGAGTTGATTGCGCGGCGATTTAGCGAACCCCCCTCACTCGACGCAGGAAAAACCGGCGTGGTACTCGGCAGCCGTCCGAACGGCATGCCGGCAGGTATCGCGCTCCATGCCGAGCTACGGGCGCTGGTCGCGGCGCAACTCAAACCCGAACAGGCTCTGCGTGCAGCGGGCGTCAATGCCGCGGCGGAACTGGGCGTGGATCCGACGCTGGGCCGCGTGGCGACGGGGGCCGTTGCCGACCTGGTCTTTGTGGATGGTGATCCGCTCACCGACATCACGACAGCGCTGAATGTTGTGGCCGTTGTGCGCAATGGACGATTTTTTAGTGTGGCCGGCCTGATCGACCGCGCGGCGACCGCTGAAACCGTCGAATAATTTGACAAAATCTGCTTAAGCCCGTGGTGAAAACACCGTAATTTCTCACTTATCAGCGATTTAGGCTGTGGACTTGTCTGAAAGGCTAATGTCATTCGGCCCCGAACTGCCGGATTTTTTTACAAAACCAGGCGCTGGCGACGGTCCGAAAGCATTGAGCAATCGCTAAATCATTGAAATCCTGCTGCTCCGGGACTGGTTGGCACAGGTCTTGCTTTTAATACCCTGCCCAAGCGAAGTGTAGCTGCGCCCGGGTACGTAAATCGGTCAGAAACAGGATTTAGACGCCAGAAGAACAACAAAAACAAAAAAAAGAAGATCAAAATCCAATAACAATAAGAAAGCATCTGTCTCCGGTTACCTGATTCGCAGTTACCTCTTTTGAAAAAAAGAGAATCCAGCCCCGCCGCTAACGCCGCGGGGCTTTTTCTTTGTGCCCCGGCCGCGTCAGTTACAATGATCGTTTGATCAGGGGCTCACAATGAATAAGGCGACAGTTGTTTTGCACGTGTTCGTCCTGTTCGTGCTCGCCGCCTGCGGCGGCGAGACGCGAGATTTTTCGGAGGCGAGTATTGCCGACCTGCATGATCAGTTACAGCGCGGTGATATAAGCTCGGAAGAACTGGTTGACTGGTATATCGATCGTATCGCGGCGGTCGACCAGTCGGGACCGATGCTGAACGCAATCATCGAGATCAACCCTGACGCGCGCGACATTGCCGCAGCATTGGACCGGGAGTGGCAATCGTCAGGACCCCGCGGTCCGCTGCACGGCATCCCGGTCGTGCTCAAGGCGAATATCGATACGGCCGACCAGATGTACACCAGTGCGGGATCCCTGGCGCTCGCAGACCACGTGCCGCCGGAAGACGCGTTCATCGTGAAGCGCCTGCGAAATGCAGGTGCGGTGATACTGGGTAAAGCCAATCTTAGCGAGTGGGCGAACTATCGCTCGTCGCGTTCATCGAGCGGCTGGAGCAGCGTTGGCGGGCAAACCCGTAATCCTTACGATACCGCGCGTTCGCCCTGCGGCTCGTCAAGCGGTTCGGGCGTGGCTGTGGCAGCGAATCTTACGGTTGTCGCGATTGGCACCGAGACAGACGGTTCCGTTGTCTGCCCGGCGGGCATAAATGGCATCGTGGGCATCAAGCCGACGTTAGGCCTCGTAAGCCGCAGCGGCATAATTCCGATCGCGCACAGTCAGGACACGGCGGGTCCGATGGCTCGTTCGGTGCGGGACGCAGCAATCCTGCTTACCGTGATGACCGGGGTGGATACGGACGACCCCGCGACCAGCGACGCCGAGATTCACCACGACTACTCGGCCAACCTGACTGCAGACGGCCTGCGAGGCAAACGCATTGGTGTGCTCCGCTCGTTCTACGGGGCCGGCACAAACCCAAACGTCGAAGCGATCTACGAGGCGAGTATCGCTGCACTCAAGAAACAGGGTGCCGAGATCGTGGATGACATTGAGATTGATACCAGCGGCATGTCCGCGGCCGAAGGTGAGGTCCTGCGTTATGAGTTCAAGGCGGACCTGAACCAGTATTTTGTCGATTCGTCTGCGCCAGTGGCGTCACTTGCCGACGTCATCGCGTTTAATGAGGCCAATGCCGCGACGGTAATGCCGATATTCGGCCAGGAGAGGTTTCTCGCCGCCGAAGAGAAAGGTCCGTTGACCGAGCAGGCCTATCTCGACGCCCTGGCAGACAGCAAACGCATTTCGCGCGACGGTATTGACGGGGCTTTTGAAGAGCATGGACTCGACGCCATGATTGCGATTAGCAACGGCCCCGCCTGGGTGATCGATCATGCCAATGGAGACGCCTTTCACATCGGCAGTTCCTCGCTGGCTGCCATCTCGGGATATCCAAACATCACCGTGCCCGCAGGCTTCGCCTCGGATCTGCCAATTGGCCTGTCCTTCATGGGAAAACCCTGGAATGAGAAACAGCTCATAGAGATAGCGTACGCATTTGAGCAAGCTATGGGAGCAAGACGTGCCCCGGCTTTATAGACCGGGAATCCGGAACCCGCAGGCAGGCCGATGTTCAAAGCAGTTCGCATTTCGATATTGCTGTTTATTTTGTTCTTTGTTGCCGTCAGCACCTGGCTGACCCAGGCGCGCAGCACCGACTGGAATAACAGTCTGTGGGTCAAGATCTACCCGATCAATGCTGACGGCAGCGCCGAATCGACAAAGTACATCGAGGATCTCGAGCTGCGTCACTTCGAGGGCATCGAGACCTTCCTGGCGCGCGAAACCGAGCGCTACGGCAGTACTGTAGATCGCCCGGTTCGCATCGAGCTCGGAACGGAGGTTCGTGAGCAACCACCCGAGCTACCCGCCGAGCCGAAGCTGCTGTCGATCATGGCATGGTCGCTGAAGATGCGCTGGTGGGCTGCGACGGTCACCGACCGTCAGGACGACATCGAACCGGACGTGCGCATATTCGTGCGCTATCACCGGCCTGACTTCGCCGTCACGCTGGAAAACTCGGTCGGGCTGCAGAAGGGTATGGTCGGCATCGTCAACGGGTATGCGAGCCGGCGGCACCGCGGTACGAACAACGTCATCATTGCGCATGAATTCCTCCACACGCTGGGGGCCACCGATAAATACAGTCCGCTGAATGGTCACCCCATCGGCCCGGATGGCATCGCCGAGCCGGACCGCAAGCCGCTGTACCCGCAGCGTTTCGCCGAGATCATGGGCGGGCGTATTGCACTTGCTGAGGACGATTCGGAGATTCCTTCGAGCCTCAAGTACGCGATGATCGGCGCGCTGACCGCCAGTGAAATCAACCTGACCGACTGAAGCCGCTTTTTCTGCTCGTCGTGCTGAGCTACGCTCACCCCATGAGCGCTGTTGCACCCACTCTTTTCGCCTGCCGGGATATCCGTGTCGATGTATCGGGACGTACGCTCGTCGAAGCACTCGCGTTCGACGTTGGCCGTGGCGAGCTGCTGGCCGTACTCGGTCAGAACGGGTCAGGCAAGTCATTGACGCTGCACACACTGGCCGGCTTGCGCCCCCCTGCCAACGGCCAGGTACTCCTTAGCGGTGAAGACCTGTCGCACACCGGGCGCCAGAACATTGCGCGCCAGCTTGCGCTGTTGCCACAGCATGTCGACGACATTTTTCCGGCGACAGTCCTCGATACCGCAATGATCGGCCGCCACCCGCATATTGGCCGTTTTCAATGGGAATCCAGCGAGGATGTCGATATTGGGCGCGCCGCGCTTGCATCGGTTGACCTCGGCGAGTTGGCTCGCCGCGATGTGCTGACACTTTCAGGCGGCGAACGACGCAGGCTCGCGATTGCACAGGTCCTGACTCAGCAACCTGATATTTACCTGCTCGACGAGCCCACCAACCATCTCGATCCGCAACACCAGCTCGACGCTCTGCGCCTGTTTCGCGAGCGAGCCGATGACGGAGCAGCCGTCATTGCCAGCCTGCACGACGTCAATCTCGCCGTTCGCTATGCGGATCGCTGCCTGTTGCTGTACGGGGACGGACGATGGGATATTGGCGCGACCGACGACGTGCTCGACGAGCAACGGCTCACCGAGCTCTACGCAACACCGATGGAATCTATAGCCTGGCGCTCGACTCGACTCTTCGTCGCAACCGGGTCGCCTCAGGCAACGTAACCGCGCAGCTGTTCAAGATACTTCGCATGCAGCGACGGATTTGCCGCTAACACGGACCGTATTTCCAGGTTTGGCTGCTCGCCATTCAGGTTCGTAAACACGCCACCGGCCTCGGTCACAATGATCGACAAGGCCGCAATATCGAGAATATTCACATCCGACTCGATGACGGCTTCGATCTTGCCTGATGCGAGCAAATGATAATGATAGAAATCGCCATAGCCGCGAATGCGATCGGCACGCTCGACGATGTTGCCCAGCGATGCCCAGCCTTCACTGCCTGCCAGCGACTTCAGGTTGCCAACCGACACCGCCGCCCGGTCCGGGTTATCGATCCCGCTGATCTTGAGCGGTAAACCGTTAAGCCAGGCGCCCTGACCTTTTTCAGCCCACGCGAGCTCGTCCATCATCGTGCCACTGGACACGCCGAGGATTATTTCGCCGTGGTGCATGAGCGCGATCTGGGTGGAAAAGAACGGGTACTGCCGAACAAATCCCTTGGTGCCATCGATCGGATCAACGAGCCACAGGTACTCGGCGTCTTCCTGCGTTCGGCCGGTTTCCTCACCATAGAAACCGTGGTCCGGAAATGCGTCGAGGATAAGCTCGCGTATGGCCTGCTCGCACTCAACATCGGCCTGCGTTACAGGCGTCATATCTGCCTTGGTGGTAACTGTGAAATTACCGGCATAGTACGAACGGCTGATATCCGCCGCCTTCGATGCCGCCGCCAGGGCAATCCCGAGATAGGCCGACGTCGTGCTTTTGTCAAAAGTTTTCACGGACGAAACTATGGCGGCTACTGCGCCCGGAAACAAGCGGCAATCTTGACAGTGTTGCTGCCGCTACCTATGGTCGCGCCATGGGAAATCGACTGAGCAAGATCTACACACGCACCGGCGACGATGGCACAACAGGCCTCGGCGACGGCAGCCGTACTCCAAAAGACAGCGTACGAGTGGAAGCGTATGGCACGGTCGACGAAGCCAATAGCGCCATCGGCCTGGTGCTGGCCCACGACACGGTGCCGGAGGATGTTCGCAGCAGCCTGACCGAGGCGCAGCACGACCTGTTCGAACTTGGGGGCGAGCTTTGCATACCCGGTCATAGCGCCGTAACCCAGGCTTTTATCGATCGTCTCGAAAGCGACCTCGATAAACTCAACGAAGACCTGCCGCGCCTCAAGGAGTTTATCCTGCCGGGCGGCGGACCTGCCGCTGCTGCGTGCCACCTCGCGCGGACAATCGCGCGCCGCGCGGAACGCCGCGTGTACACGCTGTCCCGGACCGAGGATGTTCGACCAGAAGCCATCAAGTACCTCAACCGGCTTTCCGACCTGCTGTTCGTTATTGCCCGCGTACTGGCACGCGCCGAAAACGGACAGGAAGTCCTCTGGAACCGCGAAAGGTAGACGCTACCGCTGCGTCATTGATTCGACGCGCGATTAGTCCGCGACTGGTCGAGCGCAATACAGGCCGAACGCGCGGCCATGGCCAGACGCGGTGTGCCGCGCCCGATCGTTTCGGGCAGCAGGTAGTAGTTGCTGTAACGATCCGCCGCAAGGCCTGGCCAGCGCGCCCACTCAACGAAAGCGTCGTCACCGGCATTGGCCGCGGCCAGCATCACCTCCGGATCACGATCCAGGACAGCCTCAACTGACACCGAGGGCGCGAATTCTTCGAGATCATCAAAGATGTTGCGCCCGCCGCATAACGTGATGATCTCGCTGATGAAATGTTCACGATTGACGGTGTACAACGGCCGCGCAGAAATCTGGAAGAAAACGTCAACGGACTCGGCATCGACGTAGCGGGCGCGCAGTGCGTCCAACTCACCCGTGAACCGGCTCGCGACTGCGGCCGCGGTCTCCTGTCGACCCGTCAGCTCACCGACGCGGACCACGGCTTTCGCTACATCATCGAGATTGCGCGAGCGAATCGCTTCAACCCGGTAGCCACGCTGTCGCAGGTCGTCAACCGTGTGCGCAGGCATGCCGCTCTCCCAGACGAGTAACAAGTCAGGCTGCAGCAGTGACAGCTGTTCCTGGTCGATCGAGAAGGCGTCGCCGATTTCCGGAAGCTTGAGGACCGCACGTGGGTAATCCGACCAGGCACTGACGCCGACGAGCTGTTCGCCTGCATCGACGGCAAACATGATTTCTGCAAGGTGCGGGGAAAACGTGACGACGCGCCGGACCGTGTCAGTGTCGGTCGAGTCCGTTGCGGGTTTTGAACAGGCACACAGCGCGGCGCAAAGGCACGCGAGCGTGAACGCACGGATCACTGCGTGAAGCCGTACAACGTCATGGCAGCGATAATTACGGCCCAAATCAGGAGCAGCTTGAACACGAGGTGGTTGGCCGCCTGCGCACCGCGAATTGCGCGCTCCGTAGCTGTCTCGTCGGGCCTGCTCTGCAACGCCAACGCTGCAATTCCAACCCGTGCCAGCAGGTTTTCGCTACGTTCCGATGTGGTCGCATCCTTGTCTTCAGTCGGCGCACGTAGTGCAGCCAGCGCTTCGTCCATATGTCCTGCTGCGGCATAACCGACCGCGGTCAAACGCGCAGGAATCCAGGCAAGCCAGCCATGCAACATCTCTGCTGCATCGCGAACACGCGCGGAATTGCTTTCAGCCTGTTCGTCCCGCGCGGCGGTAAATACAGCCCGGCGCCGAATCAGGTCGGTGGCGCGATAGGCCCACGCGGCCAATGGGCCAAGGATGACGAACCAGAAAACGACGGCAAACACGCGATTGTTCGCCTGGACGCAAACGGCCGCCTCGACGCAGCTCGTGCGCTCGTCCGCATCCTCGGGCACAGCGTCTTCCACGATGGCCTTCGCGGCGATATTGACCTGCTCTTCTTCTCCCGACTCGAGTGCCCGGCAGTATTCGCCAACTTCCTCACCGATGTCGCTTGGACCCAGCGAGAAAAACAGTACGACGACCGCGAGGAGCAGGTAGGTGAATCCTGCCAGTGTGCTGCCAAGGAACCAGATCACGGCAAACACGGGCAGGACGAGAACGACTGCCAGCAGCGTGACGGGGATGATGGCCGGCCACGCCGCCAGGCGATCCACCTGGCGGAAGCCGAAATCGATCAATCGATCCATCCAGCGCATGCGGCGCCAATGGAAAAGTTGCGTTGCAAGCCGCTCGATTACGAGTCCAATGAGGAGTGCGATCAGGTTCATAGCGCGTCAGTTTGTGGAGTTGAGCCCATCATACAATCTGAGCCAATCGAAAGCAGGGCCGGGATCGTCTTTCCGACCTGGAGCGATATCACAATGGCCCGCGATTTCGCGTGGCGAAATGTCCGGATAGGCCACACACAAGGCTGCTATTGCGCCCTGCAGCACCGCGTACTGGCGATCGTCATACGGCGTGTCGTCTTCACCTTCGAGTTCGATGCCGATCGAAAAATCATTACAACGCTGTTGTCCGCGAAAACAGGACTCACCTGCATGCCATGCGCGCTGCGTAAACGGCACGAACTGCACCACACTACCGTCGCGACGAATCAGCAGATGCGCGGACACCTCGAGACCCCGGATTTCCTCGAAGTAAGGATGGGCGTCCCAATCGAGCTGGTTCGTGAACAACGCCTCGATCTCCGGCCCGCCAAACTTCCCCGGCGGCAGGCTGATGCCGTGGACGACGATCATTGAGGGCTGCACTCCATCAGGCCGTGCGTCGCAGTTGGGACTGTCACAGCGTGTCGCCTGCTCAAGCAGGCCGGTGGCTTTGTCTACGGTGAAAAGGCATGATTTCGAAACCATGAAGACGAGGCTATTTGTTTCCGGGCAATTGATCAACGGCGCCGAACTGCTGGTTGAGGGCGACCGCGCCCGTTACCTGGGTCGCGTACTGCGACTGCGGGTTGGCGATGAGATCATGGTGTTCAATGGCGAGGGGCCGGAATGGGCCGCAACGATAGGCGCCATGACCAGGAACACGGCTACGCTGCATGTCGGTGAGAGCTATGAAGCCGGCACCGAATCACCGCTCAAGATCCACCTCGTCCAGGGCATATCGCGCGGCGAACGCATGGATTTCGTTGTACAAAAAGCGACCGAACTTGGCGTAAAGCGCATTACCCCGGTACTGACAGAGTACGGCGTCGTGAAACTCGATCAGGCTCGCGGCGAAAAACGACGCGATCACTGGGCGAGCGTCGCGGCCAGCGCCTGTGAGCAGTCCGGGCGCACGCGCCTGCCGCTCATCGACGCACCGATGACGCTCAAGGACTGGTTTGGCAACAAGCCTGCCGAAGTCGACGCCGAGCTGGTTCTCATGCCGGGGGCGGTCTCTTCCCTGGCGGCGATCGACACACCCACCACCAAGGTATGCCTGCTAATCGGACCAGAGGGTGGCTTCAGCGAAATAGAATACGAAGATGCGGCCATCGCCGGATTCAGCGCCGTGTCGTTGGGCCCGCGAGTATTGCGGACGGAAACCGCAGCGGTTGCCGCATTGTCCGTTTTGCAGTCGCGCTGGGGTGACCTCGCCTGATCAGGCTTGCAGGGATTCTCTGGCCAGCATGGCTTCGAGTTTCTCGAGATCGGGAATCAGCGGAAACTCATTGATCATTTTTACGCGGCACAGTACGGGCGCGTCCTGCGGCCAGCCTTCCGTCGTGTGCAGCTGCAACACGTCCTTGTTCACACGCACCAGCTGCGGGAAGCCCTGCGTCAACACGCCGAAATAGCCTGTCTTGAGTTGCCCGGTACTCGCGTAGAACACAACGATGCGCGTACGGCCCGTAATGGCAGGTACGTCCTTGCCCAAGGCGCCTTCGAACGAGATGACCGGGAGCGGCCGACCATTCCAGGTAACACTGCCCAGCATCCAGTCATGTGCGCCCGCTTCCTTCTCGGGCGACGAGAAGCGCACCACTTCGGCTACGCAGGCGCGGGGCACGATCAGGCGATCCTCGGCCAGCGGAACGAGCAGGCTATATAGTTCTTCGGTTTCGCTGCTCACGCCAGTTCAATCCCTCTTTCTTCCAGTTGCCGGCGAATCGCCTCGAGCAGCTGCGAATCCTGATACGGCTTGCCGAGGTAGTCGTTGACACCCAACTCGATGGCACGCGCACGGTGTTTGTCACCGACGCGCGACGTAATCATGATGATCGGTACATCGGCGACGCGCGGATCGTTGCGTACGTGCGAGGCGAATTCATAACCGTCCATGCGCGGCATCTCGATGTCGAGCAGGATGACGTCCGGCTTATGATCCTGCATAACGCTGATTGCATCGAGTCCGTCTTTGGCCGTTTCAACGCGCAGACCGCAGCGATGCAGGAAACGCTCGGTAACACGGCGCACGGTAATCGAGTCGTCGACAACCAGTGCAAGCGGGCGATCATCGCTTGGCGTCGGCGCCGCTGTCTTGAGCTCGACCACGGGCGCGCCGGTCCGCACCAGCGCATGAATATCGAGAATCAGAATGATGCGACCGTCGCCGAGAATGGTGGCACCCGAGACACCACGAATACTCGCGAGCTGCGGACCGACCGCCTTCACGACGATCTCGCGGCTCGCCAGCATCTCGTCGACGAGCAATGCAGCAGAGTATTCGCCGGCGTGCACGAGGATGACGGGCACAGACGCCTCTTCCTCCGGCAGTTTCGCTGCCTGTCCACCAAGGTACATTCCGAGGTGGCGGAATTTGTAGCTCTGCTCGCCGTACTGGTAACTCGGTTCGCTCTGGCTCAACAGGCTCTCGAGCTCACCACGCGGAATTCGGGCCACACCTTCTACGGTCGGCAATGGCAGCGCATAGACCTCTTCACCCGTGCGCACGATGAGCGCCTGGGTGATTGCCAGAGTGAACGGCAGCCGCACAGTGAAGTTGGTGCCCTGGCCGGTCACTGAAGAAATTCGCAACGAGCCGCCGAGTTTCTTCACCTCATTGGCGACAACGTCCATGCCTACACCACGACCGGCAGACTGTGTCACGGTAGTGGCCGTTGAAAAGCCCGGCGTTAATACCAGGTCCATAATCTCTTCGTCAGTAACCTTACTTTCCGGACTCAGCAATTCCAGTTCGTAGGCCTTGCGCCGAATCGACTCAACATCGAGACCTGCGCCATCGTCGGACACATCGATGACCATCTCGGCACCCTCGCGATGCAGGCGGATGGTGATACGCCCGACAGCGGGCTTGCCGGCCTTCTGCCGTGCGCCGGCATCTTCTACGCCATGCACGACGGCATTGCGCAACATGTGCTCAAACGGCGGCAACATCTTGTCGAGCACCTGTCGATCGAGCTCACCTGATGCACCTTCCACGGCCAGGTCAGCGCGTTTGCCGGCCTCCTGCGCTACCTGCCGCACGAGCCGGGTCAGACGCGGGACATGCCGATCAAACGGCACCATGCGCGTGCGCATCAGGCCATCCTGCAGTTCTGCCGTTACTCGGGACTGCTGTACGAGCAAACCCTCAGCCTCAGTGGTGACCGACTTCAACAGGTCCTTGAGACTGCCCAGGTCATTGGCCGATTCAGCCAGCGCGCGTGACAGCTGCTGAATATTCGAATATCGATCGAGTTCCAGCGGATCAAAGTCGCGTGCCACCAGCGTGTCCTGATGGCCATGCATGATCTGCGCTTCCGTTTCGATCTCGAGCTTGCGCAATTGTTCACGGAGCCGCGCAACAGTCTGTTCGAGCTCATCGACATGAAATTCGAACGAACTAACCTGCTGATTCAGGCGCGAGTGATAGATGCTGATCTCACCCGCCGCATTGAGCAGATCTTCCAGCAGGTCCGCATCGACACGCGCAAACTCCTGGCGCTGATCGGCGGTTCTCAGCGGACGGACGTCGGCTGGCGCCTTCGTCGTTGCCGCGGGCTGCTCGGCCGGCAGTGGCTCCGGTGTCACTTTGGGCTCGTCGACAACCTCGGGCTCAGGCTCAGGTTCGGGCTCCGGCTCGGGCTCGGGCTCAGGTTCGGGCTCGGGCTCGGGCTCGGGCTCGGGCTCGGGCTCGAGCTCGAGCTCGGGCTCGGGCTCGACCGCGGCCAGGGTTTCTTCCGCAGGCGCCTCTTTCCCGACACCGATCTGGGCAAGCTCATCGGCCAGCGGCGAATCCACGATCACCATGCTGACCGTATCATCCGGTTCGATCGTGAATTCTACCGATGGCGCCTCTTCGACACGCGTATCGTCGGGCGCCACTTCCACATCCGTGTCGTCGGCAACCTCGAATCCGGCGTTGGCCTGCTGGATGCGCTGTACCAGCTCTGCGGCGGCACGCACCGGTTTGCCTGCGATCACGAGATCGCGCATGCGGTGCAGTTCATCGATGGCCCGCTGCAACAGGTCTTCGACTGCCGGGGTCGCCTTGACGCGACCGTCATCCACCGAAATCAGGAGCGTCTCGATTTCGTGGCTCAGGTTGCCCATCGAAGTGATGCCGGCCATACGTGCGCCACCCTTCAGGGTGTGCAGGTGACGCTTGAGTTCGTCCATCGGCTGCGCCGACCGCTCCTTGACCCACTCGACGAGCGCCTTGTCCGCGGACTCGAGCAGCTCCGCCGATTCCTCGGTGAAGATCGCCGCGATCTCCGCATCGTACTCGGCGTCCTCGGCGGCCTCTTCGACCAGCGGTTGCGGCGCGGGCACCGCGGCGGGCGGCGCCGGTTTCTTCGGCGGTGTGCGCCGGTCTCGATGCTGCCTGAACGGCATTCGTCAGCCGCGTAATGTGCTCAATGAGCGCCGTGTAGTCAGCCCGATCACGATCGGCGTTATTGATATCGCCGACTATTGAATTGATAGCACGCGAAGCAGCGCGCAGAGCGTCGAGTCCGGACTTCTGGAACCCGATCTTGTGGTCGTAGATGTGCCTGACGAAGCGATTCAGCGCAGCCGCCACGGCGACACCACGATCGACGTTCGCCATGTTCGCGCTGCCGTGCAGCGTGTGGCAGGCACGATGCAATTTGTCAGTGACGTCGAACGGCGGCTCATGGCCCTCGCAAGCCTCAAGATAATCCGTAATGACTTTGAGGTGCCCGGCCGTCTCCTTGGAGAAGATGTCATGCAGAACCGGATCCATTTCAAGCGCACGCTCATCAGCGACCGGTGCGTCGCTTTCCGGCCGACTGATTGTCAGCACCGCCGCATTCGGGTCGCCTTCTGCAAAGGCATTAGCCCTCGCGATCAGGAGACTGATATCCGATTGTGGCTCGGCTCCAACCTCGAGCTGCTCAATAAGTTCGGGTAGCGCCCCGGCTGCCTCCAGCACGAAGTCAACCATCGGCGGTGTACGTTTGAGCGTGCGATTAATCAGGCGGTTCAGAAGATTTTCGACCGCCCAGGCATATTCGCCAATGCGCTCGGCACCCACCATGCGGCCGCTGCCTTTGAGCGTGTGGAACGAGCGCCGCACCGTAATGAGCATCTCCATGTCGTCAGGCGAGGCGGCCCACGGCGGAAGATGCCGTTTGATCGATGCGATTTCCTGCTTGGCTTCCTCGATAAATATCTCGAGGAGCTCGGGATCCAGATGCTCGGCGTCCGGAGCCACGACCGGCAGAGGCATGACCTCCGTCGCCTGCATTTGCGGTTCGCCTGTCGCCGCACCTGCCGCCGCTTCGGCCAGAGCGCGTTGCCCGACAGCCTCGATATCCAGTGCTTCGAGTTTTTGCGTCGGCTCGGCCGCATGCTCCGGTGCCGTGAACGTCGTCTCCCGCAGCCGCTGTTCGACGTCTCGCAACACGGCCAGACACGCTTCGGCATTGTCGAGCATGTACCAGGGCTCGCTTCGCCCGGCCTTGACCGTTTCCATGTAGTACTCAATGCTGACAATGGCATCGGCGAGCCGGTCCGTTTCCTTCTGCGTCAACGCCAGAGGTCCGCCGGCGTTAAGCATCGCTGCCACCAGGTTGCCGATCCGGTCCACCACTTCCATGGCCCGCGTCTTGTCGAGCATGAGCAGGCCGGCCTTGATGCCGTGGATCAGCGACGGAACATTATCGAGCCCGGCAGATGGCGCCTGCGCCGCAATACTCTGACTGATCGTTTCCTTGATACGCGCGAGGTTGATGATGCACTCGCGCATGACCGACTCCGCCACCTTGCGGAATTCTCCGTCGTCTTCCGGCGCTTCCTCAGCATCCACCGGAGCTGGCATCGTAAGACGGATGAGCTGTTGCTCGAGTCGATCCTCTACGCGCAGCAGGGTCGAAGCAATATCGAGAATGATGTGATCGTTGGCGACGCCGCCCAGTTCAACAACAGACTTCAGGCGATCGATCTCGCCGTCAATATCGCCACGCAGTTCACCGAGCCCCAGCACGCCGAGCGTGTCACTGATCTTCTTCAGCAATACGAGCTGCGGCACAAGTTCCGAGGATTTGTTCATCCCCGTGCGCACGAAGATATCGAGAACGTCCTTGACCTTTCCGAGGTCCTCGCGAATCGCGGAACCCACCGTTTCCATGAGCTTGGCGCTCGGCGCCGACAGAGCCTCGCGCGCGCTTTCAACCTGTTCGTCGCCCGGCAACAGTTCCGCCAGGTTGAACGCCGCTCGAATATCGCCAATGCGCTCACCTGTGCTGGACGAACGGGCGACGTAGTAAAGGAGGTTGTTCAGCAGGTCATCAATCGGATGCTTCTCGTACGCGAGCAAGCCTTCGTCGATGACATACTTGAGTTGCCGGTCGGCCTGGCCAAGCAGGCGCTTCAGGGCGACGGATGTTTCGAGCCCGCCATTCTGCAGGGACTCGAGCACGCCGCCAACGACCCACCACAACTGGTACATGTCGTCGCGCGTCGACGAGTGCTCCACCGCCGCCGCAACCTTGGTCAGCGTCTCGAGGTGACGTTTGCTCTCGCCCCCCTTGATCCAGCCAAGCAACGCCAGCTGGAACTTCGGTCGTAGCCGTTTGGCAACGACAATAGGATCTTCGCCGGTACCTTTGCGTTTACCGGCTCTGTCCTCGGAGCGCTTCGGCGACAGGTTGAGCAGCAGCAGCGTGCCTTCAGACAGCAGCGGCTTGCCACGCGCAGCCCGCAGGTCATTGAGCATCGGCAGCAATACGAGCGCAATATCACGACCGCCGCCAAGCAGTCTTTCGATATAAATCGGCAGCTGGACCATCGAACGCGTCAGCGCGTCCAGTCCATCCTCTCGTCCTTTGCCTGATCGCAACGCCGAGAGGTAGCTGCACGTCAGCTCCATTTCCTCGACGAGCAGCGCCGCGCCGTAGGTTTCGGTCATGCGCAATGCGCCGGTAGCCTGGTGCAGCAACTCGCCGGCACGTGTTAGCGCCGCTGTGCCACCGCGGCCGTCGACGCAGTCCTCCAGCGCGAGATGCGCGTTGCGAATCGTCTCCATGAGCTCGACACTGACGATCGCAAGCGCGCTAACGGCGCCCTGGCCATCGGCGTCGCCGATCATGTGCTCATGAATACCCGTGTCGCCCGTCATCTGGTCGTCCGTGTCGCTCGCGAATCCAGCTCCAAGAGCCTTATCCCGCTTTCACCTGCGGTTTCGCCGGCGCCGCCTGGGGCGGAACCGCATTGGATGCTGTGCGCGTCAACGCGCTCGGCTGCATCATGTCCGCCGGCAGTGCAAAGCCCTCGACGGTCTTCCTGAGCTGCGTCGCAAGCTCGGACAGTTTCGAAATCGAAGCTGCCGTTGCGGTCGTTGCCTTGCCGGTCTGGTCACCAATTTCCCGAAGGCGTGTCGTGCGCCTCGTAACGTCGGCAGCCGATCCCGCCTGCTGGCGAGCCGAGCTCGAGATGTTCTGCACGAGGCTCGCGATCTGGTTCGAAACCTGCTCGATTTCGTCAAGGGCCGCGCCGGCATTCTCGGCAAGCAATGCACCACCGACAACGTCGGTCGTACTGCGCTCCATTGAAACGACCGCTTCATTGGTATCGGCCTGAATCGTGCGCACCAGTACCTCAATCTGCTTGGTGGCATTGGTCGAGCGCTCGGCGAGTCGTTGTACTTCGTCAGCAACCACCGCGAATCCGCGTCCCGCTTCGCCAGCCATTGATGCCTGGATCGACGCGTTGAGCGCGAGAATGTTGGTTTGCTCCGCGATATCGTTAATCAGCTCAACGATGTTCCCAATCTCCTGCGAACTCTCACCGAGGCGCTTGATGCGCTTCGACGTTTCCTGAATTGTCTCGCGAATCGCGTTCATACCGTCGATCGTACGCCGCACAGCTTCGCCGCCCTTATGCGCCACTTCAACCGAATGGCGAGCAACATCAGACGAGCGCTCGGCATTGCCGGACACCTCTTCGATCGAAGCGGCCATCGATACGATCGACTCTGTTGCTGCGTTGATTTCTCTCGCCTGGTTGTCGGCCGCTTTCGCAAGATGCGCGGCGGTGTTTTCGGTTTGCTTGGTCGCCATATCAACCATAAGGGCCGTATCGTTGATCGTCGCCACAAGCTTACGCAATTCCTCAATAGCGAAGTTGAAGGAGTCTGCAATGGTGCCGGTGATGTCTTCGGTCACCGTCGCCTCGACGGTCAGGTCGCCATCAGCAAGGCTGCCCATCTCGTCGAGCAGCCGCAGAATGGCCTGCTGATTGCGTTCGTTCTGTTCGGCTTGTTCGCGCGCCTTACGCTCGAAGATAGCGCTCTTGCTGTGCAAGACCTGCAGACCGATGACCAGCAACAAAGCCAGACCGACTAATCCGATCGGGATCCATGGAATATTGAGCGCGCCCGGCAGGATGCGGCCAACCGATGAGTCGAAAGCGGATCCAAGCAGCTGGTTGGCGCTCGCCGCGAGCTGCGATTGGGTAGCAACCAGATCGTTGACCTGGCTCAGGTTGGCGCTAATCGTTGCGGACTGTTCCTCAAGACTCGCAATGCTGCCCGAAAGGGGCTCGAGCAGGGATTCGCGGTCTGCGGCATTCAGCGGCCTGAGGTCAAGGTTACTGGCACCACCCGCCAAACCGTTCGCAACGTTCCGCAGGAAAGCCACGTCCTCGGCAACTGCAGAGGCTGCCGTGTTGCCGCCCGCTGGCAATGCGGTGGTTGTCTGGCGAATGCGGTCGGCGCGCTGCTGGAACTCCTGCATGATAGCCGTCGCACCGGAACGGTCCAGGAGTCCATTGGAACCTTCGAGAATAGCCGTTGCATCCGTCGCGGCCTGTGTGGCCGCCGCGTTCACGGCTTCGACGTCTGCCCGTTTCGCCAGTATGGCGGACGCCTGTGATTCAAGCTGCTGCCAGTCGGCCGAGCGTCCCAACGATACGCCGCGTCTCAGCGACGCGACTTTCCTGATGCTTGCATCGAGCTGATCGAATGCCCCGGCCTCGCCGTTTAGAGCACGCGCCGCCTGCGACGGAATCGCCTGTGACAGTGCCGCGAGTTCGGACGCGGACGAGTCGCCGCCATCGGTTGCCTGCAGGTAAACCAGCGCGCCTGCGACGAGCAGCAGGAGCGCGGCCAGTCCCGCAACAAGTTTGAATGTAGACGCATTGTCAGTTTTGTTGGCCATAATTCTTCAGACCTTCTATTCCGCAGCAGCCTGCAGAAACATGTTGCTTTCGACCAGGTCGAATAAATTAAAAACGGGCCAGGACTCATCGCCCCTCTGGTAAGTCCCGCCAAGGAAACGATCACAGCGAACAATGGTTTCCGCAGCCTCGTTTGTAAATTCATTATCCATGAAGCGGCGAAACCCGAGCACTTCGTCAACCACGAGGCCGGCCGGCACTTCACGATGGTTTACCGAGATAACGCGCGTTGTGCGGCGCAGCGTAGTTCTGCCGCTGCCCAACAGCAGCTTAACGTCAATCAGTGGCAACAGCTGACCACGCAGGTTGGCAATGCCCAGCAACCAGCGGTTTGCACCGGGCACACGTGTCATGTCATCGGGCAGCATCAAAACTTCGCGAACCTGCTCGCGGCTCGCCACAAACTGTTCTTCACCGATACGAAACCCGACGCCAACCCACTCATCAGGTGAGGCGCCTGCCCCTTGTCCCGAGTGCACGGCGCGACTGCGCCGCTCGATTTCCTGGAGCAACTCAAACGGATGCTCGACCAGCGCCGCAAGATCAGCGGATCCGCCCATCTATACAGCCATCACCGAGTTGATCTTGGCCACCAGTTCCTTGTCGGCTACCGGTTTGACAAGATACTCGACCGCGCCCTGGCGCATGCCCCAGATCTTGTCCGTCTCCTGATCCTTGGTGGTGATCATGATGACCGGTATGGACTCCGTGGCCGGATCCTTGGTCAGCTTGCGTGTTGCCTGGAAGCCGTTCATGCCCGGCATGACGACATCCATGAGTATGCAATCCGGCCGCGCTGTTACGGCTTGCCGTATTCCTTCCTCACCGCTATCGGCAACGAGAGTGTCGAAGCCGGCTCTCTCAAGCATGCTCTGGAACAAGTGAAGTTCCGTCGGTGAATCATCAATGATGAGAACAACTGCCATCCTGTAGTCCTTAGTTGATCTGGTTGGAGATTGCACCAAGGAGTTCATCTTTCGTGAACGGCTTGGTGAGGTACTGTTCGGATCCCACGATGCGCCCTCGTGCGCGGTCGAACAGGCCGTCTTTGGAAGACAGCATGATCACAGGCGTCTTGCGGAATGTTTTGTTGTGCTTGATAAGCGAGCACGTCTCATAGCCGTCGAGGCGCGGCATCATGATGTCCACGAAGATCAGGTCAGGCTGGTGATCGGCGATCTTGGAAAGCGCATCGAATCCGTCAATGGCCGTGAACACCTGGCACCCCTCCTTGGAGAGCAGGGTCTCGGCGGTTCGGCGAATGGTTTTGCTGTCGTCTATTACAAGAATCTTGAGCCCATTTAAGGACCTGGACACGTTACTGGACACCAAATTTCCCCACGTTGAAAACCGACTTTTACCATATTGACATAACTCCCGCTATGACGCCCGCCGCGTTGCGCAAAATCGCGTGAATTCGGGCGCTTACGCGCGATTTCGCTGTATAGTGGGCCGCCCTTAAGCAGATCCACGGAATATCGGCGAGAGATGGCAGAAGAATCCCTGAAAATCGGCATCGTAATGGACCCGATTGGCTCGATAACCCCTTACAAGGACTCGTCGCTTGCCATGTTGCTGGAAGCGGAGCGCCGCAACGCCGAAATTCATTATTTCGAACAAAAGGATGTCAGGTTGTTGTCGGGTAAGGCGCTGGGGCAGTCCACACTTTTGCATGTTCGTGACAATAACGACGACTGGTATGAGTTTGGCGACCGCCAGGAAATCGAACTCGGAGACCTCGACGCGATTCTGATGCGCAAGGATCCGCCGTTTGACATGGAATATGTCTATACGACCTACATTCTCGATCGTGCCCAGGTAGATGGCGCGTTGATCGTCAATGCACCTCAGGCGCTCCGGGATATGAATGAGAAGGCCTATACGGCCTGGTTTCCGCAATGCACACCGACGACGCTGATCACACGTTCGATGGACGAAATGAAAGCGTTTCTCGCTGAGCATGACCGAGTCGTGGCAAAACCGCTCGACGGCATGGGCGGCCGCTCGATCTTCGTCGTCAAAAAGGGCGACAAGAACGCGAACGTCATTTTCGAAACACTCACCGACTATGGCAGGAATTTCGCCATGGCCCAGGTGTACATTCCGGAAATTACCGCTGGAGACAAACGCATCCTGCTCATAGAAGGCAAGCCCGTACCCTTCGCGCTGGCACGCATTCCCACGGGTGATGACAACCGGGGCAATATGGTCGCGGGTGCGGTCGCCAAAGGGCAGGAGATGTCAAAGCGCGACTTCGAAATCTGCGAGCAGGTCGGCCCTGCCCTGCGTGACGCGGGCGTGTTGTTCGCCGGCATAGACGTCATCGGCGACTACCTGACCGAGGTCAACGTCACCAGCCCGACCGGCATCAGGGAACTCGACAAACAGTTCGACCTGAATATTGCGGGCCTGATGTTCGACGCCATCGTGGCAAGACTCCGGTAGCAACCATAGGGGACAGTCACCTTTCGGGAAAAGGTGACTGTCCCCTGGTCGTCTGTGATCCAATCCCTTGTTTATGTAAAGGAAATGACGGAACATTCGCGCGAATATGGCGAATCCAGCAGTTATTGTCGACCCTCTCGATGAGCTACGGCTTGTAGCCCCGGTCATTCCGGACAGGCTGCCCGCCATGCTGTTCCTGGCTGCGCTTGTCCACGGCATCCTGATCATCGGCGTCACGTTTAATGCCGCATTAACGGATCAGTTTGCCGATGCGATCTCGCTTGAGGTCACGATCGTCGCGGCACCCGACCAGCAAATTGACCGACCCGACGAAGCGGCCTACCTGGCGCAGGCGAGCCAGAAAGGTGGCGGCAACATCACCGACCAGATCCGGCCGTCCGCGCCACTGGAAAGCGCTTTGCCGGCGGACAACCAGGGCGTCGAGGACGGCACCGCGCTGGACGACGCCAGAGCTCACCAGCGGTCTGCCGACGAGGTACTCGCTTCCGAGAACGCGAGTGACCGGCAGGTACCCATCGACCCGCGAACCGATCCGCAGGCACAGGACAGCGTAGCCATTGCGATGGAAGCTGGCAGCAGACTCACCTTGCCGTTGCCGCAGGAAGACAAAGCGAATTTTCTCCTGACCGACGACGACCCGCAGCAACTCATCATCTCGGCCGATACGCGCGAATCCGTCGCGGCGGCTTATCTGGATTCCTGGAAGCGTCGCATCGAGGCAGTCGGTGCTGCATACCTGCCTGAACTCGGCAGGCTGGAGAGTCTGACGGGCAGCCCAACCCTGCTGGTACGCATTAACGAAAGCGGCGACCTGATTGAAGCCACTGTCAGTAGAACAAGCGGCTCTGCGATTCTGGATCTTGCATCGGTCGACATCATTCAGCGGGCATCGCCATTCGACGAGTTCCCGGCGCCGATGGCGAGCGAGTACGACACCGTCGCGTTCGAGTACAAGTTCCTGTTCACGGAGCAGCTTGTACAGGGCGACTGATGGGCAGATACTGTGCTTATGCAAACGGACGGTTCGCTCACAAATCAACTACTTATCGCAATGCCCGGCATGCTGGATCCCAATTTCAGCACCACGGTAACTCTTATCTGTGAACACAACGATGTAGGTGCGCTTGGCATCGTCATTAATCGTCCTACGACCCTGAAGCTCGGCGGCCTGTTCGAGCAACTCTCAGTCGATGACCCGGATCCCGGAGCGGCCGGCAGCCCGGTGCTATTTGGCGGTCCTGTCGGCACCGAGCGCGGTTTTGTGCTGCACGGTCCGGAGCAGAGCTACGAAAATACAGTCGCCGTATCGGACAGTATTTGCCTGACGCTGTCACGTGACATTATCGATGCGATGGCCACGGGCGAGGGCCCCGAGCAGTCGCTGGTGGCACTCGGCTATGCGGGCTGGGAGCCCGGGCAACTTGAAGACGAAATGCTCGCTAATTCCTGGCTGAACGTTCCGGCGACACCCGAAATTGTCTTTGACATCCCGTTTGAAGACCGCTGGGACTCAGCCGCGCGCACCCTGGGCATCGATATCGCCCGCATGTCACCGGACGCCGGGCACGCCTGAGTTGTCCCAACCTCGCACGATTCTCGCGTTTGATTTCGGATTGCGACGCATCGGCGTCGCGGTTGGTCAGGACATCACGAGCTCAGCCAGCCCTCTGGGCGTCGTCAATAATCGGGAAACCGGTGTCGACTTCGATGGCGTCGCGGCGCTCATCGATGAGTGGCGCCCGACGATGCTCGTGGTGGGCATGCCTGCGCATGCCGACGGCTCGCCGAGCGATATTCAGGAGCACGTGGATGCTTTCATTGCCGACCTCGAACCCTTCGGACTGCCGATCGATACGGTTGACGAACGCCATACGTCGGTCGAGGCGGAGCGGGTGCTCAAGAACGCCCGCGCGGCTGGAACACGAGGCCGCATCTCGAAGGAAATGATTGACAGCGCCGCAGCCGTATTTATCGCTGAAAGATATCTGGCAAGCGAGTAAAATGCGGCCGCGATGAACGCCGATCCCAAAGAAGTACTCGAAAACGAAGCGTCACTGCAGCTCGACGCGAAGGGTCGCTTGCGACACTTGCTGACGCTGGACGGTCTCGACAAGACCTTGCTGACTGACATACTCGACGATGCCGAGGCCTACCTGACAGAGCCCGGCGTGCTGCCCGCAAGCAGCCAGTCGCTCGCAGGACGCTCGGTCGCAAACCTGTTTTTTGAAGCCAGCACCCGCACGCGGGCATCGTTTGATCTTGCCGGCAAACGCCTCGGCGCTGACGTGCTCAATCTCGACGTCAACACCTCATCGCGCAAGAAAGGCGAAAGCATTCTCGACACGATCTACACGCTTGAGGCCATGCATGTCGACATCCTGGTTGTGCGCGATGCCAGCGCAGGCGTGCCCGCCTACATCGCACGACACGTATTGCCGCATGTCAGCATTCTCAATGCCGGTGAATCCGACGTGTCACACCCGACGCAGGGCTTGCTCGACGTCTTGACGATACGCCAGCACAAAGGTGCCTTTGAAAACCTGGTCGTCGCGATCGTCGGGGACATACGCCACTCGCGTGTCGCGATGTCGGCGACACATGCACTGACGACACTCGGGGTTGGCGATCTGCGCCTGATCTCGCCGCCGGTACTCGCCCCGGACGAAGACCGGGTTCCGGGTGCTCGTATTCTCCACAACCTCGCCGAGGGGCTTGCCGATGCAGACGTGGTGATGGCGCTGCGCATCCAGCGTGAGCGCATCGGTAATCTCGATGGCATCCCGGGTATCGACGAGTATTTCGCGAACTATGGCATTAGCCACGAGAGGATGAAACTGGCGAAGCCCGATGCCATCGTGATGCATCCCGGCCCGATGAATCGCGGTATCGAGATCGAGAGCTCACTTGCCGACGGCACGCTGTCGGTCATTACTCAGCAGGTAACCAACGGAGTCGCCGTGCGCATGGCGGTACTTGATCGCGTCGGCAAGACGATGGCCGCGCGTCTGTAGCATGGCGCTGACAGCAGCACAGCAAAAAGCCCAGGAAAATCGCGGGTCGATATTTGTAGAGGACGGAGCAATCCTCTCGGTCGACGAATTTGCGGGCGACCAGTTCATCATGCGACTTCACGCGCCAAAGTGTGCCGCTGCCGCGGAGCCAGGTTGTTTCGTGCACATCACCTGTGACACATCGCTGCCCATGCGCAGACCATTGTCGATCATGCGCGTTGGTAACGACTGGATCGAAATCCTCTACAAGATTGTCGGCCAGGGCCTGCGCCTGCTGTCACAAAAAAAAGTGGGCGACGAAGTCAGTGTTCTTGGCCCCATCGGCCAGCCGTTTCGCATGTCGACGGAACGCCCCAACACGCTGTTGATTGGCGGCGGCGTCGGTATCCCACCGATGATCTACATCGCGGACTGGCTGCGCCAGGACGCGCGCGAGTGGCAACCGTTCGCCATTCTGGGTTCTGAAATCCCCTTTCCTTTCGACCTGAAAAAATCGTCCATCGCCATCAGCGGCATAGATGATGGCGTATCGAGCACGATGCCATTACTCGAGAGCTGGGGTACGCCCACGCGACTTACGAGCCTGCAGGGCTATGAGGGGTGCCACAACGGCTACGTGACGGATCTCGCCGATCGCTGGCTGTCGACACTTGGGGCCGATGAACTCACAAAAGTCGAGGTGTTCGCCTGCGGCCCGACGCCCATGCTCAAGGCTGTCGCGGAGCTCGCCGCTCGCTACGGTCTGCCGTGTCAGGTCTCACTCGAGGAATACATGGCCTGCGCCGTTGGCGGTTGTGCCGGGTGTGCGGTGAAGATCAGCACGCCAGATGGCGAAGCGATGAAGCGGGTCTGTGTAGACGGCCCGGTATTCGACGCAACGACCGTCGTCTGGTAGTACCGGCTACTCCCGGCGCGGGTTCGAAGTTCAGCAGCGACCGCTTGAAATAGATGGTCACGATAAAGTGCTTGAGCACATCGTAACCGAGCAGGCCATCCGAATCTGTCTTCTTCAGACACGTGCCCGTCTGCATTTGTAACTCCAGGCCTACATTGGTCGTTTCGCCTTCAGCCTGCACGGTCACTATGACGTTCTCGAGCGTAAACGGGCCGATCATCATGAGTGGCAGGTTGAGCCGTTCCGTCTGCCCTACCGTATTGACCCCGCGCACACGCCCTTCGACAGTCGCAAAGGTCTCCAGCCAGTCGAATCGCTCAGCGTCGCCGCGTTGGATAAACACGCCACCATTGCTGCCTGTCCAGCAGCAGGAACTCACTGGTCGTTGAGGCGCACTCTTACGACCGGCGCCCCTCGCCCACCGATACGTTTCATCTTGACGTTCGCATGCGGTTTGAGGTCAAACGACCCGTGGTCGATGATGCGCAGACGACTGTTCGGATAGTCGATCTGCAAGATGTAATTCTCGAAAAAGGGCAGCCCTACGACCCAGTAGAAGCTATGCAGGCACATTGGCATGAGTTCGCCGATCGTGAAGTTCGCCCCGAACATGCCGATGTCGATGCCGTCGGCGAGACGCACATCGCGCGTCCATTACCGTCACGCGAATCTTCCCGGCCATACTTGTACTCGCCCTCATGGGCAGCCAGAAAAGCATTCAAATGCCATTGCCCGGTGGGCACCTGAGTCGGGTGTCGCCCGCGTTTCTTCCCCCGTTCGCGTTACGGGGATGGTGATATGTCCGCGGTCACTCGCAAACGGGATCCATCGGTGAAACCCCCGGCACCGGCAGCCGTCGACCAGAGAACTGCAAGGAGTGTGACGGTCGATCTCAAAGTGGCGGCAATTACCGGGGAACATCCAGATTCAGGCGATTGCGCCTTTAACATCGATCGTAACGATGTAATGCTGGAGCACGTAGAGCCGAGAATACCGTCGGTTTTCTTCGAACCACCTTTCTTGAGGCGAAACCCTGTCGTGCGATTATCACGCCGTGTTCTCTCGATACTGAAATCACCGGCGGAAACGCCAACCAGCACGTTTTCCATCTCGAACGGACCGATGGTCACCGTCGGGAGGCGGAACAAGTCAATCTCGGACGAAACGTTGTTAATACCCACGACCTCGCCCTGCATAACCGGATATTTTTCGGCCCACCCGGCGCTGAGCATTGGCGCGCCCGTACATCAGGTCGTCCGGCGTTACCCATATCAGCATCAGCCAGGTATTAACTTCACCGTTGGGTTAGAGAACGCGAACTTGCGGCAGCCCCAGGAATCACCATCACGTCGCATTTTACGTTCAGCCAACTTCTTCATGTCGATCAGAGCGTGATCCATAATGCACATGCACCTGCCGGGTGATCAATATGGACGACAAACAGCTCAAAGAAAGGAAGCCCGATAATGAAATCAAAATCGTCATAGTAGGCTGGCACCAGTTGGTCTATCTCGAATTCCGTGCCGAATATCCCCAGCATGATGTTGTTAGCCATGGCTGTACGGCGCTGGTCGCTGTGGCTCGTAACTATGACCCCCTGGCCTGTCGAGTACTCGCCCTCATGCGCGTCCAGATAGTACTGCGATATAGAATTGCCACCGGCACCCGTGTCGAGCATTGCTCTGGCAGGCTCCCCATTTAAGGTAATTGGCAGGATCACGAGACCATTCTCAATCTCCACCGGTACCCAGGACGAAACTCCAGCGAATGCAGATCCAAAAATACAGAGCAGGACCAACGTTGTGACTAATTTCATTGATTGTTTCCCAAACCGAAAAGCACCGGCACCGCGAGCGCCGCGCCTGCGCCATGAAATAAGATTGCGTCTTTGTAGACTAGTCGACGGCAGGTTTCAAATATGAGGATCTTCT